>NZ_JAHKQO010000039.1 GCF_018861065.1 Paraglaciecola arctica | reverse complement strand
GTTAAATAAACTGACTGGCATTCCATCAAAAAAATCTGCTGCTCGCCTTAAGTGAACAGCATTAGCTGCAAAAAGCGGGCTTTAATAGACTCGAAAAACATCTTATTAAAATGGCATGAATGTTGATTCATTCACGCCATTTTTTACCTTTTCTTACCACCAAGTACCATAAAGTATCACTAATATAACAACTACAACGAGTGCGGAAATATTAAAGCTACGTTCGGTGCTAAAATTGATTTCACCCAAACTTACGGAACTGTCTGTTGCAGGTTTTTCACCTAACAAAGAGACGGCTACCGTTAAAGCAATACACAGTAAAAACACTAAACCGATACGATCCATAAAGGGTAATTCGGGCCATAAAAATTTAAACGCCACCGAAAATACTGCAGAGCCTATCGCCGACGCCAATGCGCCACTCGAGGTGGCGCGTTTCCAAAACATTCCCATTAAGAATATCGCGGTAATTCCAGGTGAGAATAGCCCAGTAAATTCTTGAATATATTGGAAAGCTTGATCAAATTTACCTAACAACGGTTCTGCCGTAATCAAAGCGATACATAAAGAAACTAAAGTGGCGATCCGCCCGATATGCACATAGTGACGCTGACTTTTTGCAGGTACGATATTTTTATAAATATCCATGGTAAATATGGTTGAAATGCTGTTGGTCATAGACGCGAGAGACGACACTATTGCCGCTACTAATGCAGCAAATACTAAACCTTTTATACCCACTGGCATGAGTCCCATCATAGAAGGATAAGCTTGGTCAGGCGAAGTTAGGTTAGGGTACAGAATAATTGCGGCGATGCCTGGCAATACCACAATAATAGGCATCAATAGTTTTAGGAAAGCCGCAAACACTATGCCTTTTTGTGCTTCTTGGATATTTTTTGCCGCTAATGCGCGTTGAATGATGTATTGGTTAAATCCCCAGTAACCAATGTTCATGACCCATAGGCCACCTATTAAAACAGATAGTCCGGGTAAACTCATATAGTTGGGGTTATCGGTTTCTAATATCATGTCAAAATGGCTAGGGATTTTTTCGGTCAATATGTTGAAGCCTGCGATGAAACCCGTGCCGTCAGCTATGGTATTAAGGGCCAGGTAGCTTAAAAATAGTCCCCCAAAAACCAGTAACACTACTTGAATGATATCGGTATAAGCCACGGCTTTTAACCCACCGTACAACGAATACGCCACTGAAAATACCGCCAAAAAGATCATGCCAAACATCCAGTCCACGCCGGCTACGGTTTGAATGGCTAGACCGCCTAACCATAATACCGAAGTGAGATTGACAAAAATAAATACCGCCAACCAAAATAACGCGAGGGTGGTTTTTACGCGACTATCAAAACGTTGCTCAAGATATTGAGGCATGGTGAAAATATTATTCTTCAAAAAAATAGGTAGCAGGTATTTACCTACAATGACTAAGGTAATCGCAGCCATCCATTCGTAAGAAGCAATAGCTAAACCGATCGCGTAACCTGAGCCTGACATTCCAATAATTTGTTCTGCTGAGATGTTAGACGCAATAAGTGACGCACCTATCGCCCACCACGGTAGAGATTTACTGGCGAGAAAATAATCTTCGGTATTTCTATCACCTTTGTGATCATTGCGGGATATCCATAGTGCAATACATAGCAGCCCAATGACGTAGGCAATAAAAACGGTAAAATCGAGTTGTTGCAATTTCATTTAACACACCTTTTTTCGCCCAATAATATAACAGTAACAACATCTGCTTATCTGCGGGTCTTATTAGATTTTTGTTAGTTCAATATGAATTAAAGTTCACCTGATTATGTTCACCATATTATTGAACTCGCAGTTTTTCGAGCGTAATTGAAACATTATTGTGCGTCTATAACTGTAAGTTAACCAGCTAAAAATGTTAATTATTTGCTTTTTATTGCTGATATTTCATGATATTTGTAATATTAGTGTTAGATATATGTGGTGATGGTCCGTGGCGAAAATACAAGTTTATTGTGAACCATTTTGTATTGAAGAAAGTTATCAATTTGAAATTCATCATGTTGAATATCAACAAGAAGATGCTTATTCGTGTTTTATGCATTTTCACGAAGTGCATGAATTTATTATTTTTGAACAGATCGATGGTAGTTATTATTACAATCAGGGGGAGTCGACCCTCATTGATAACGACATTGTATTTACTCCAGCGTTAGAAACCCACAATTTTGAACTCAGTGAGCGACCAAAATCATGGTATATCATTCAATTTTTGCCAGAGCTTTTTAACGAAACTGAATTACAAAAAGTCAGTTCCGTGTTTCAGCAGGGGCAACATTTGCGCCTTCAGGCCAAAGACATTGCAATAGTGCAACAGCAAGTGAGTTGGTTGTACGACTGTTATCAAGATAATCCTCTCAGTGGAAAAAGTTTGACCTTGTTGAGGTTGTTGATTTTTTGGATCGCAGAACATGCCCAGCCAGTAGTGTCGCCAAATAGTGTGCCTATTACCTCAAGTATCGGTTACGGCAAACTCTCACCGGTTATTGATTTGTTTCGCCAGAGTAAATCAGTAGAATTGACATTAATTGAAGCGGCGGAATTGTGTCATGTTTCTGCTTCGCATTTTTCACGAATGTTTAAATCGATATTTCGCTGTAATTTTTCAGAATATAGTTTACGTCACCGGCTTTATAGTGCCGCAAGACTCATCAGCCAAACAGATAACTCCATAACTGATATCAGTTATGAATTAAACTTTTCAAGTCCCTCTCATTTTATTGCACAGTTTAAAAAACAATTTAATACCACCCCGTATAAATATCGTTTAGATGTTAAAAAACGTATTTAGGAGAGTATTTTTAGCTGTCTTTAAACTTATATCTAAGGAGTAGTTTCACCATTAACCCTAACGTCTAATGGTTGTCGCTGCTTAGTGTTGTTGGGCAGAAAAATAACATTTATGTATCAATGTTTTTGGCTTAGTTGTTAATAATTAGTG
This sequence comes from Paraglaciecola arctica, assembly GCF_018861065.1. GTDB lineage: Bacteria > Pseudomonadota > Gammaproteobacteria > Enterobacterales > Alteromonadaceae > Paraglaciecola > Paraglaciecola arctica_B. The sequence continues at coordinate 235,807 of NZ_JAHKQO010000039.1, read as the reverse complement.
TGTTTGTGATTTTCTTAATTAATAATTGGTAGCCGGTTGTTTTAAATAAAGTGTTATATAACAATCGCTTAATTTGGTTTTTGTTGATGTTTTAGCGTTCATTATTTTATGCTTTTCCACCCTAGCGCACCAAACAAATTTATAACATAAATTTAAAAAATGAGCGCTAAGTGCTGTTTGTTGCTGAAATCTTGTTAGTTTACCGCGTTTGACTTCAATAGGATAGAGACAGTGCCAAGAGGCATTGGTAGTGGCATCACTCAAAAAATCAAAACGAGCGGGATACATATGAAAATTACTAGAAAGTTCAAACTTTTATCGCTTAGCGTTGCTGTCACAACAGCATTAGGCGCCAATGTTGCGGTAGCGCAGGAACAACAAGATGGCGCAGACGATAGTTATGTTGACGTTATTCAAGTTAGAGGCATACGCAGTAGTTTAAACGAATCAATGGAGCTAAAGAAAAATTCAGCCTCCATCCAAGATAGCATTGTTGCAGAAGACATTGGTAAGTTCCCTGATCAAAACGTAGCTGAGTCGTTACAGCGTATCAGTGGTGTGATGATTTCCCGCACCAATGGTGAAGGTACAGCGATTACAGTACGTGGTTTGGGCCCTAAATTTAATGCTGTAAAATTAAATAACCGCACCTTAGCCACTTCGGAGCGTGGTAGAGAGTTTGATTTTCAAGTGTTGCCATCAGAGTTAATCTCGGGTGCGGATGTAATAAAAGCATCACGAGCCAATATTGCTGAAGGTGGCATTGGCTCTTACGTCACCATTAATACAGCAAGACCTCTTAGCAGTCCTGGGGAACATATCGCGGGGTCGCTTAATTTCAAATATAACGACCTTGCCGAAAAATTCACACCCAAATTGTCGGGCATTTACAGTAATACCTTTAACGACAATTCTGTGGGGGTGTTACTAGGATTTTCACATACCAAAACTGAAAACCGAATTGATGCCCACGAAACCGCGTTTTGGGACAATGTACAGGCAGATGATACGCAGCGTGCTCCCGGCCCGATTGTGGATGAAAGTGGTAATGCGGTGACCTCTGGTACATTGTGGTATCCAGGCCGCGCCCAGTTTATGACCGACAACGAAGATCGCACACGAACCAGCGCTAACTTAACCTTGCAATATGCCCCAACGCTTGACGTTACCCATACCTTAGATATGTTTTATACCGATTTTGAACGTGATGCGTTTAGCAACGGTATGCAAGCTCCGCTGCACCGAGACGGCTTTGAAAATGTGGTGATATCAGAAAATAACACCATTTTGGCTGCCCGTAAAAGTGCCGATCCCCTTGATGGTTTGTTTCAAACTCGGGCAGAAAGCTCCAACACTTTAGCGATTGGTTATAATGCATTTATCTACGATGGTAAGTGGACATACGAAGTGGATGTTGCCTATTCAAAAGCCGAATCTGAACCTCGTTTAGAGCAATACGTACCTAATATAATTAATCAAGAAGGTTTGGTTGATTCAGATTACATTGCTTTTGATAGTCGTGGTTCAGATGTGATTAATATTGACTCTAGCATCGCGTGGAATGATCCTGCTGGCATTAAAGCTCACTGGAATCGTCTGTCGCGAGATGAGCTTGAAGATGAAGTATTAGAAACAAAGTTTAATGGTAGTTACGAGTTAGACTCTGGCATGATGCGAAGTGTTGACTTTGGTGTGTCCTATACGGACCGTACCAAGTCCCTACAACAATTTAACTCTGATAACAGTCAATGTGGATCCGCGGCGGTGAATACTTGCGGTACCTTGATCGATTTAGATGACAGTCTATTTTCGGTGAATAGCAACAGTGATTTTTTGTCTGAAGTCAGCGGTAACTTTCCTCGCAACTTCATTTTCATTAATAGTGTTGCAGATTACAGCGCAGCAATGCGCAGCATTTCGCAAGACAATGCTTGGGGTACCAACGAATTGGTCCCAAACGCGTCAGTTGAAAATAGTGAACAAATATTGGCGTTATATTCTCAGCTAAATCTTGAGGGCGAAACTAACGCTTTCTCATGGACTGGAAACCTGGGGGTGCGCTACGTAGACACGCAAAACACCTCAGAAGGTTTCGCTATTCAGGTACTAGATATTCAGATGGATGAGGTGGTTCAAGATGATGGAGAGTTGATCCTTATTTCTACTTCCGAACCCACTTTTACCGATGCAGATACCTCTTATCAAGAGATACTCCCAAGTGCCAATTTAAACTTAAATTTTAACAATGGTTTTCTTATCAAAGGCTCAGCGGCCAAAGTATTAACTCGACCTGCGTTAGAAGATGTGGGGGTAAATATGTCTGTTTCTGGTGTGCGACTAACTGAATACAGCAGAAGCCAAGGCAACCCATATTTAGACCCGTATCTGGCCACACAATTTGATCTTGCTTTGGAGTACTATCAAGACAATGGCAATGCTTATAGTTTAAACTTTTTTACCAAAGATTTTAGTAGCTGGATATCAACTCAGACCTTTGTACAAGATTCAGGCTTTGACGTTGACCGAGACTTTGACGGTACCGACGATTGGGATGTAAGAGAAACCGTAACCCAAAAAAGTAACCGCAGTGGCGTTAAATTAAATGGCGTGGAATTAGCGGCGCTGCACTATTTTGATTACTTACCTAGCTGGTTGAGTGGTTTTGGTATTCAAGCCAACTATACCTATACAGATAGCTCCGATAGTGATGCGGATATCTTTGAGCAAGCGGGGGTATTGTCTCCAGGTAGCGGTGTAGAAGGGTTTTCGCAAAATGCCTATAACATCATCGCGTTTTACGATAGAGATGGTTTTCAAGCCCGTTTAGCTTATAACTGGCGAGAAGCATTTCTTATGCAACGACAAAGTGAAGTGGGTGGTGGTTTACCTAAACATGCAGATGATTATGGTCAAATTGACTTCAGTACTTCTTGGGATGTGAATGACAATTTCACTCTTAATGCTGAGGTGATTAACCTAAGTAATGAAAATATCCTTGAATACGCTGACGTGCGTGAACGTGTTACTAAACTTCAATATGCGGGCCGCCGTTTCCAAGTGGGTGTTTCTGCTAAATTTTAGTTAGGTGGCAAAACGCCCCTTTAATAATCTACCGTTAATAGCCTTCCGTTAAAAAATTAAAGCGCGCTTATTAATAAAATAAGCGCGCTTTGTTGTTATACCAATTCATCTTATCAATTAGTCGCTGGTGTTCTCCCTTTGGGCGAGGTTTAAAAGCACCTACTCTGCGTTGCTCGAACTTACAATAGAATAACTATTGCTTCATTCGAGCGCCTTGATTAGGTGATTTTAAATCTCGCTGAGCGATCAATTGTTAGGATGGATTGGTATTAATGAACTTTATTCGATATTTTTAATTATTGCTAACAAATAAATATTAACAATGGGTGGTGCCTGCGTAATAGTTTTGTATGATGGTAATAAATAGGGCTAAGGCTGGCCGTGTTTGAACGAGTCGGCCAGCCTAATGAGACTTATTGTTCGTAGCGTTGTTGGTACATAGTTGATGTGAAGTCTTTCACTGCTTGGATCAACTCCGGATAAGGAATATCCGTGGTAGTGACAAAACCGATATTGGCATTTTCACCGTCAAAGGCTCTACCTGAAATAGGCTCGTCAACGTACTGAAACCAATGTGCTCCTACCATATAAGGCTTATCCAAAATGCTTTGCATATAGTTTTTGTACATTCTGGCTCTATCAGTTTGGTTTGCCGCATGGACGATACCAGGGTTAAACATGCCAGAATCGGTGGCTGTGCCAATATGAAACTCACCAACCACCACAGGTAAGTCAGTCTCTTCTAGAAACTTCCAATAATGATCTTGCATGCCTTCTTCGTAAATATTGAAACTCAGTACGTCTGAATATTTTAGTGAGGCAGTGATAATTTCATCTGGCATGCCCCAATTCGCCATACGCGCACCCATGTATAAATGGTTTGGTAGGGCTTTAGCGAGGGTATCGTGTACCACGAGGAAATACTGCTCACCCAGCATGGCTAACATAGCGGATAAATCTTGAATATGCTGCTGCGTGTAGTCGCTTACCTTGATGCCCTTTTCGAATTCCTGCCAACTCTTTAAATCTGTACTCCACGCAGAATTGAGCTGTTCGATGTTTGGGTACTGCTGTTTAATATGGGTGGAAAATGCGGCTTTGGCAGGGCTGTGTTGACTATCTTTTGACAAGGCATCAACAATGACGCCATATCTAGCTATGACTGAACCTTCGCGCTCTCCCCAGCTTTTTTCGTTATCGATAAAGATACCGACGCACCAAGGTGACGCCTTTACGTTTTCGGCAATGGCATTAATGGTTGATTTGGCTCGCTCGGCAAATACGGGATCAAAGGGGTCGGGCATCAATCCCCAATGGTTGGTTTCACCCGATAAGGTTTGATAGTCGCCAATTATCCAGCCATTAGCAAAGTAGGGGACTTTCTTAGCAGGATAAAAAGCAGGATCAACCCAGTTACCAAAAGAGGTAAATCCCCAATCAAACATACGCTGCATGGTGACTTCATGCCATTTTTTCAGGTAAGACTGGGGTGTGGTTTCTCCGTAGCGCCTTTCTAAATTAGCACGATAAAAACTATAAGTTTCACCATGAGCAACCGGCCCTTTATGAGTTGAGCGCCGGTAGCTGTAGTGATCGGCTAGTGGATCATCATAACCGGGCAACCATTCAAACATATTATTACGTACAGGGGAGGTCACGAAGCGAGTCGCTTTAGCGGCATCGGAAACCTCGACTATACCCATTGAGTCCTCAGGCGTCAGCTCATCAGCATGTATAACACGCACACTTGGATCAGCATAATCAACACCGGTAATAGTACTCATATTCGCCATACGCACGTTTGCAGGGCCATGGGAGAAAAATAAATAGCCATCAGGATCTACCATCCACCACTTACCGTTAACCTTTTCTGTGCGGAAATAACCGGTAGCGTTGAGTTTAGGTGCATTAGTGTAGCCACCAAATCGAGAACGATGTGGCATACCTTTAGACTGTGCCAGTTCAGCTAATTCTTGTTGCGCTTGAAGTTTAAGTTCTTCGTCTGTATGAATAGTCATTGCTGTATCTAGACGTGCATTTTGCCCATATTGATCAACTATACCGACTAGCCAGTTGGGGTCCGTTGCTGGATTTTGACGAATACGAACGTTGTCTATCGTCAGACTCTTAGGTTCAAGAATACCGATAGTGAAAAAGTCGAGGGCTTTTATCTTATCTAACTTAACATCTGCACTGCGCCAAGAGCGCCAAACAAACATTCTGTCTTGGGTATTCCAAGGTGGTACATCGCCCCAGAGTCCAGCGTCTGTGTCAGCTTCCACTCCTGATAGAGGTAAATACACTGTGCCCTTATAAGCCTTAGGTAAACTCACAGAATAACGGCGCGATTGGCCTTGTTGATTTTCTAAAGCCAAATACACATGTATCGATTCTTGGCTTCGGTTCTCAACATCTAAGGCTAAGTTAGCTTGTTTAAAAACAGAGGTATCCCAAGGCTCAAGCGCTTCAATACGCAGCTGTGAGATATTGTGCTGCGGCGAAAACTCGACTGAGAGTTTAGGGTCACCACTTGCTGTGATGACTTCACTGCTTGCCCCCGACATTATCAGTTCACTTTTATGTAACTCGTCACTTGGGTCATATAAGGTTAACAGGGGCTGTTCGTTAGCAAAACTATCAACCGATGTACTTTGCTCTTTGCTTTGTTGCTTATCACTATTCTGATAGTGACTACATCCAAAAACAGTGAATAGAAAAACCGTGAGGCCAAGCCTGATCGAATAATGTTTTGTGGGGGTTATCTTCATTTTTAATACCTTAAAAAGCGTGCACACATGATAGAGAGATAAGGCTTAAAATATAACAGAATGCAGCAAAGTTAAATATAAATTGTTAACAATGTTGCGATGATGTGGCATTCTTTAGATAGAATTCACTTATCGTCTAGTTAGTTGGGCTGCTTGAAGTCTGCAATTAAGGTTTAGCCAAGTGGCAAAAAACTTAATTGCAGAAGAGGTGTTGGTATTGTTTTGACTAGTATTTAATTGAGAAAAATAGGCTTGTTGTTATGCGCTTTATAAATAATAGGTTTCTACCCCTGTATACATTGTGCTTTATGGTTATTCATACCAGCGTTACGGCTGATGATAGCCATGGCAATCACACTGCCATGATAACCCCACATATAGAAATATTTGACGATAAGGCGCTGACATTACTTGAGTCTGATAGTGAAATTAGTGTTATTAGTGAAGGGCATACTTGGACCGAAGGGCCGTTGTGGGTAGAAGAGGGGGGTTATCTACTTTTCTCAGACATTCCCAATAATGTCATTCAAAAATATGATTCAAAAAGTGGGACCTCTGTTTATTTAAAACCGGCTGGCGCGACCAGTTTGGTGGCGGGAGATTATGCCCAAGGCTCCAATAGTTTATTACTGAATCGCAAGGGCGAGCTGGTATTGTTCCAGCAAGGTGATCGTCGTATTGCCACTATGCAGGCCGCATTGAACAAACCTAAAGCCGATTTTAAAACATTAGTAGGCAGCTATAAAAACCAACGACTTAATAGCCCTAACGATGGTGTTTACCATAGCAATGGCGATTTGTATTTTACTGACCCGCCTTATGGCTTAAAAAACATAATGGCAGACGAGCGTAAACAATTAGCGTTTCAAGGTGTGTTTTTGTTAAAAGCAGAAGGTTCGCTGGTGTTACTCGATGACGAAGTGAGCTTTCCTAATGGCATTGCGTTGACAAAAGATGAGCAAACCTTGCTCGTTGCAGTATCCAATCCCAAAAGCGCACAATGGTTAGCCTACGATATTAATACCGATGGAACACTAGCCAGTAAACGCGTGTTTTTTGATGCCACCTCCTTAGTTGGGCAAAAAGGTGAGCAGGGCCTTCCTGATGGCATGGCCGTGCATTCCAGTGGAGTTATTTTTGCTACAGGTCCCGGTGGTGTGTGGTTGTTTGATAATACCGGCAAGGTGTTAGCGAAAATTAGAACGGGTCAAATAAGCTCTAATTGCACACTGACAACAGATGAGAAAACGCTATACATTACGGCAGACGATTACGTGATGAGTGTGCCACTAAAGGGAATGTAAAACCGGTTTATCTGTTAGTGGCTAGCAATTTGTTCCGATGAACCCTAATCATATAAAATATTTGGTTGATATACATTTCATTGGGATTTACTCAGAATGGAAGTGATATTTTTGATCGTTACAGCATGATTGAATGTGCAACAAGATTGAAAATCACTGTATAAAAACGCTTTCTTGTTAATAATTGGTTGGAGCGTACACGTTTTTTTCGTCATGAACATTTGCTCATGACGGTTAAATACTGCATTTAATTACATGTAAAGCTCGTTAATTTAATAATGGCGGTCTTAACGTGTGGACTATGTGATTTATTCGTTGGCGTCAGCTGGTTTTTGGCCATATCTACGTAAATATACTTCTCTGCGTTTTTTACCTTCTTTGCCCCATGCGTAAGCTGGGGGAGCAATCGGATTATTGGAATGATTTTTAATGCCAGGTGGTAATGCTGCTTTCCATCCCATTTTTAGCTGATTCGACAAATTATTAATTAGAGTCGAATTTTCGGAGTTTAGTGCGATATTAATAGATTCTGAAGGGTCGATATCGTGGTCATAGAGCTCTCTTGCGGTTATTTGTTTTTGTTTTTTGTCGTACCATTCGACATAGCGGTATCGGTTAGTACGTATAGTATAACCTTCTAAATCAGAGAGTACACCTCGAGGAAACTGGCTAAAAGCAGCCGTTTTCCATGGTCTTTTGGGGGATTCTAGTAACGGTTTGAAACTTGTTCCTTCCAAATGTTCTGGTAATTTCAATCCAGCCAAATCTACGAGTGTTGGGTACAGATCTACATATTCTATTAACGCATTAGATTCGCTATTGGCTTTGATCATATCAGGTGCTGAAATAATGAGAGGTACCTGCGTGGCATTTTCGAAATTTGTTGTTTTGCCCCAAGCACCTTGTTCACCTAAGTGGTAACCGTGGTCCGAAATAAACACAACGATGGTATTATCTGCTAAGCCTTGTATTTTTAATTCTTTCATTACTTTTCCAACTTGAGCATCCATATAACTAATCGCCGCAAAATAGGCATGTCGTAATTTCCGTTCAGCGGACAAGGAAATGTTTTTAGTGGGAGTGCTGGATTCATAATTCCAACTTTTTAACGCGTAATGCGCCGTAGCATAGTCTGGGGAATCAACGGGCAATGTTCGGTTTTTTGCTAATTCTAGCTGATTAGCATCATAAAGATCCCAATATTTGCTTGGTGCCCTAAAAGGAAGATGAGGCTTTTTAAATCCGACAGCCAGAAAAAAAGGCGTTTTATTATCTGTTAGCTGCTTTATTTCTCGCACAGCAGCTTCTGCAACCTTACCATCTTCATAAAAATCGTCTTCAACTGGTGCCGATTCATATGGAGGTAAATTCTTGTGTCCTCCTTTTTTACCTAACAGTTTCTGATTTGATTCAAGTCCCCAATTTGGCTGAGGAGCTGAAAAATGTGATGCAGATAAATTTTCAATATCAGGTCCGTGATGAATTTTTCCTAAATGTCTGGTGTAGTAACCATTTTGTTTAAAATAACTAGAGAGTAAGGGAACCTTTTTACTAAGGTTATTTACAAAATAATGACTATATGGATAGTCTACACCGGTTGAATCAGGCCGCATCCCACTGAGAAAACTGGCTCTAGAAGCAGAGCAGACAGATTGCTGTACGTAAGCGCGGTTAAATTTAATACCCTGAGAAGCTAGCTTATCAATATTGGTCGTGACGATATGTTCGTTACCATAGGCACGTATATTCATATTGAGATCGTCAGTAATAATTAACAATATATTTTTCTTAGGTGTCGGATGAATGGATGGTTGATATGACATACAGCCGATTAAAGCGGCTAATAATAAAAGGGTGGTTGTTGCAAGGTAGGTTAATCTCATTGGTTAGTCTCTCTGTCGTAAGCTTGGAAATTCAAACATGAAAAAACCGAACAACGAAGTGAACTATTTTGTTTAAATGTATCAGGTGTTAGGAATAATACAGCTCGATACAAATAATCGGTAAATGATAAATGTAGTTTTAGGAGAGTGTGTATCAAATTGTCTTTGTGGATAGTGTATGCGACAAATTGATACATTGTATGTTCATTTGTGAGTGGCAAATGCTTAGCTGTTTGAGCGCAATACATTTATATTACGGCAAGTATACGAAACAGGTGAAGAGATGACTCATATTCTTATCGTTGATGATAACCCAGATATTATTAATCCCTTGAAACGGTATTTAACCGACCACAGTTTGCGCGTAAGTACCGCTAACGGTGGAAAAAGTATGAAAGCTGTATTGGAAACAAGTTCTATCGACATAATTTTACTTGACATAATGATGCCTGGCGATGATGGCCTAGTGTTATGTCGATACGTGCAAGATAAGTATAAAATTCCAGTGATTCTACTGACCGCCTTAGCTGATGACTCAGATAAGGTGGTGGGGCTAGAAATGGGCGCTGATGACTATATTACTAAACCATTTAACCCCCGAGTACTATTAGCTAGAGTCAAAGCCGTTTTAAGACGAAGTCAAAGTGATTCTGTTGTTGTTACTCAACAAAAAAAAGAAATATCGATAGCGAAGTTTGATTACTGGAAACTTGATATTCACCAAAGGGAATTAGTCGCTGAAGATGGTATGGCAATTTCACTCAGCGCCGCAGAATACCGACTAATCCAAGCTTTTTTACAACGTTCACAAATTGTTTTATCGAGAGATCAGTTGCTTGACCTGACACATGGTCGTGAGGCAAAAGCGTTTGACAGAAGTATAGATAATTTAATCAGTCGACTCAGACGTAAAATCGAACAAAACCCAGCAGAGCCTAAAATCATTAAAACAGTTTGGGGCGGTGGTTATGTACTCACTTCAAAAGTGGAGTTTAGTTAATGCTTCCTAAAAAGCTAGCCAGTCAAATGATTTTGCTAATGCTTTTTACAATGTTTTGTAGTCAATTTATTATTTTTATCATTTTCGTCTTGGAAACGGATCAAAATAACATTGTTACCGAAAAAATTTATGGCAACCACTATTTTATTCGAACTGCGTCAGCTGTAAAACTGATGGAAAATGAAGGAAGCTTAGAAAACTTGTTTGCACTTAATACCTATAGGGTTCGTTTTTCATTAAAAGAACAGAGAGTTTTCTATCCTTCGGAAATGAGCAAGTTTGATATAGCTAGAAGCAAAGAACTTAACCATTATTTACCCGACATTCGGTTCGAGGGGGCAATACGTCAATTCAAACCAATAGAGCAACGTTTTTGGGCTGCACTTAAGTACCTTAAAAATGAACTGACAGGAAATAGTCACGTAAACTCTAGCAATAATCAAAGAGCCATCATTCTTCAATCGCAAGTTAAATTGAATAACGACAAATGGTTAATTATGTCTGTATATGACTTACATGTTTTTCCTGTATGGATCAGCTCAACCGTTATTCCATCCATTTTATTTTCGATTATTTTCAGTATATTCGCGGTATTTGTGGTTAAACGCATTACAAGCCCACTCGCAGAATTAGCTGAAAAAGCGAATAAATTTGGAAAAGGCCAAACAATACAAGAAATTCCTCCTCGAGGCCCAGAAGATATACAAAATGCGATCATAGCATTCAACACAATGCATAAGCGCCTATCAAATGTGCATGATCACCGAGCAAGAGCGTTGGCTGCAATTTCTCATGACATACGAACTCCTTTAACATCGATGCGGTTGAATGCGGAATACATTAGTGAGAAAGATGTAAAGCAAAACGTATTGCAGAAAATTGAGGAAATGCAACAAATTTGCGAAGCCACTGTAACGTTTGCTCTAAAAGATTCATGGTCAGAAAAAAACAAACACTTTGATTTAACCTCGTTGATTGAATCTATATGTTGTGATTTTCAGGAGCAAGGATTGGACGTGAACTTCATCGCTGCGCAAAAACTGTCCTTTCAAGGCAGACCTATCGCGCTGAAAAGAGCCTTTAGTAATCTAATCAAAAATGGCGTGCAATACGGTAAACATGTTGAAGTACATATTGTACTTTTACAGGGGATCGTTGAGATACATATTGAAGATGAAGGTAAAGGAATATGTGATGCTGATAAGGAGCGAATGTTTGAACCATTTGAGCGCTCAGAACAATCTAGAAGCCGTGATTCAGGTGGATTAGGGTTAGGGATGGCAATCGCTAGGTCTGTAGTTCGTTCACACGGCGGTGAAATTGAATTGAATAATATAAATAAGGGAGGCTTAGACGTTGTAGTTATTCTGCCGATTTAATGTGTATCTTGTATCAGTTTGTAGCAAAAAAGAGTTGTGAGACAGATTGAGAAGCAATTACTACACAGTGACAACATATATTTAAGCTCCTGCTGTACGTTGTTACTTTAACAAACCAATAACAATTCAATAACGATATTGATTGTCGATAAAGCGTTAAAAGGAGCACTACATTGCATAACACACATCAAAAATTTCAACTTAAACTCGGTCACATTCTTATCAGTGCAGCAATATTATCCTCAGTGCAAAACACGGCTATTGCACAAGATTCGAACCAAATTTCGGACGATACCGAAGTTATTGAAGTTAAAGGGCTGAGAGGGAGTTTGGCCAAAGCTCTAGATCAAAAGAGAGCGGCAGATAATATTCGAGATGTTATTAATGCTGAAGATATAGGTAAATTACCTGACAAAAATATTGCCGAAGCATTACAGCGAATTACAGGAGTGCAAATAGGTCGTTCTTTTGGTGAAGGTTCAGAAATTGCTGTTAGAGGTATTTCCAAAAACCGAGTTGAGGTTAACGGACAGACGCAGCCAGGAGCTGGTTCGGGAAGAGGAGTGACATTTGAAGAATTACCGGCTGAAATGTTCGAGTCGCTGGAAATTATTAAATCACCTACAGCTGATGAAATTGAAGGGGGATTAGGAGCTATTGTTCGGTTAAATACTCGTAAGCCACTTTCTCAAAAAGGATTTGTTCTATCTGGAAACCTTGAAGCTAGTTATTACGACCGTGCCGGTGAAGTTACGCCGAATGGTTCAGCATTTGTTAGCAATCGCTGGACGCTAAATGATGGTGCAGAAGTAGGGGCTCTATTTAATGTTACTCATAGTGAACGCCAATTACGGCAAGATTTTTTCAACGTTAGAGCTTGGCGTGCGCAAGATGGTTGGAATGAAGATCTTGACGGAAATGGGGTCATTGGAGAAGGAATGATTCAGGATGAAAACGGTATCATCACCAATTTGAACGATGCCGCTTTTAAACCCGAACAAAGTCAACTAAAAGTGACACTTCAAGATAGACAACGTACCGCCTATCGTGCGGGTTTCCAATATCGCCCAAATAAAAAAAACGAGTGGTATCTTGATGCCAGCTTTTCATCTTCGGAAGCAACGGATCAACAGTATCAACTGACAGCAGCGATTAACGGTCGGAATGCAAGCCGAGATTATCGTGAAGGTTATACACATTTCACCGATATGAATACGGCTTTGGCTGGATTAGTGGGAAATATCAAAAGTGACGGTGATGCAGACAGAGGCGTCAATCTAAATATCTCTAGTAATAAAAACCCTAACGAAAGAGAAATTTATACGTTGGCCTTGAGTAACAAATGGTCTATCAACGATGACGTTGAAATGTTTAGTGAATTTTCAAGGGGACACGGTGAACAATTTAATGACCAACTATACGGCTCTAGTGGTGTTGCGTGGGGTAATCTACCTTATATTTATTACGATTTTGGCGTGGATACTGATATACCAAGTTTGGTACCATATGAACAAGGTACAGTTGAACTCACTGATGATGCACGCCTAGACCTGAGCGACCCCTTAGGGTATCAAGTAAAAAGTCTGACTTTTCAAGAGCAATGGGAAGAAAATGATGATACCGCGTTTAAATTAGACTTTGATTATCATGTTGAGTTTGGCGGAATTCAAAAACTTGAGTTTGGTGTACGTTTTGCAAAGCGCTCTGCTAAGCGTTGGCGTAATGTTGGAAGGGATGCTGATGGTCCAGAGGATGGTATATTAACCGGCATGACTTATGAGCAAATTGAAGAGTTGGTCCCTGGCAGTACCTTAGAAATGCCGTTCAGCGACCTGCTAGACGGTGCCAGCGGCGATTTCCCTCGTTCTTGGATAACGATTAATTCCGAATATATCCTTAATTATTCTGACGAATTTAAATCAATAGTCGGCGTTGATATTGGCCCTGACGTGGGATGGGGGTTTGACGTAGAAGAGCAAACACAGGCAATTTACTTTAAGGCTAATTTTGATGGCGAATTGGCGGATACGGGGCTTTTCTACAACGGCAATTTTGGCGTCCGATATATAGAAACAGACCAAAGTGCAACGGGTTCACTAAGTAACGGTGATGGTTCTTACACACCTTATTCACAAAATAATACTTATAGCAACACATTACCTAGCTTTAATATTAACTTTGAATTACAGGACGATTTGTTTTTACGATTAGCTGCGGCTAAAACAATGGCTCGACCTGACGTGGCGGATATTGCGCCTATTACCAATGTCTTTTTCTGGTCGAATGCGGGGACTACAGGTAATACCGACTTGATACCTGAAACGGTCATTCAGTTGGATGCATCAATTGAATGGTACTTTACTGAAGGAGCAATTTTATCGGCAGCGATATACAAAAAAGACTTTAGCGATGCTATCGAAGATGGCTTTTTAAATCGCTGCTTTACCGTTCCTAATGGATTTGAAAGCGAAGCGACATTTGACTCGGTTAACTGTGCGGCCGATGGCACTGAAGCTTTTATTGGCTTGGCAACCAAGCTTAATGCTGGAAATGCAGTGCTAAAAGGAATTGAAGTTAATTATCAACAAAGCTTTACTGAATTGCCAGAACCTTGGGATGGTTTAGGCGTTCAAGCCAACTATAGCTACACTGATAGCGATGTTCTTCAAATTTTAACGACCGGATTTGCAGCACCTTTGCAGGATTTTTCTGAAAATAGTTACAACGCAGTGTTGTTTTATGAAAAATACGGTTTTACTGGGCGTTTGGCATATAACTGGCGCGATGATTATTATGATACTTTGACTCAATCCAACTCCGCAGAATTTGCTAGGCCATATGGTCAATTGGATGCGTCTATTAATTACGAAATCAGTCAACATGTAACGGTTGGGTTATCCGTTACTAATGTACAAAATGAACCAGAGCAAAAATATCAGGAAATAACAGAGCGGTTTTTATCTTATCGTGTAAATGACACTCGCTACGCTTTGACAATAAGAGGAAGAATGTAAGAGTACTCATTTTTTATTTTTATTAATCGAAAATATCAGCGGGCAATCCGCTGGTATTTATAAGGTGTAATATGCAATTTTTTAGGTTATCAATTAAACAAATAGCCACACGAACATTATTTTGTCATTTTGTTCTATTTTATATTTTTCTAATCGCAATGTTCGTTACCACTAAGGTTCGAGCTGAGCAAGACTCAACCCCGCCAAATATCATACTATTTGTCACCGATGACCAAGGTTGGGGAGACTTGAGCTTCAATGGCAATCCAGTTGTGCAGACTCCGAATATAGATAGTATCGGTAAACGAGGTGTTAGCTTTGATCGCTTTTACGTTAACCCAGTATGCTCGTCAACACGAGCGGGTTTGTTAACGGGAAGACATTATCTACGGACTGGTGTCTTTAGTGTGACCCGTGGTGGTGAAAAGATGCGAAAGGAGGAAGTCACTATAGCCGAAATGTTAAAGGGACAAGGGTACCAAACGGGGTTGTTTGGTAAGTGGCATAATGGTGCTCAATATCCATATGATCCTTTAGGTCAAGGTTTCGATGAATCTTTCGGTATTGTTGATGGGCACCAAACACTGTATTTCGATCCTGTATTAGTCGCGGATGGCAAACCAGTAAAGACAAAAGGTTACATTACGGACGTTATTACTGACGCTGCAATTGACTTTATAGGGCGTAAACGTGCAGAACCTTTCTTCGCTTATATTCCTTTTAATACACCCCATAGTCCTTTTGCTGTTCCTGATAAATATTTTAATAAACTTAAGAAAAAAGGTATATCGGACCTTGATGCAACCATCTATGGCATGATGGAAAATATTGACGACAACGTTTTGCGAGTATTACAAGCTGTTAAGGACAAAGGGATTGATAAAAATACAATTGTACTTTTCATGTCCGACAATGGCCCTCAATTTCCTGATGGCAACACTCGTTATAATGCAGGACTGAAAGGGAGGAAAGGTCAGATAGACGAAGGTGGAGTACGTTCACCCTTGTTGGTTTACTGGCCAAATAAAATTGAAGGAGGCAAGAAAATCAAAGAGATTGCACAACATTTAGATATTGTGCCAACAATCATGTCTATTGTGGGTGCAGAATTGCCCAATGATAAGAAAATTGACGGGATGGATTTATCGTCGTTACTATTCTCAGACGTTGTTGATGGAGAATGGCCTGAACGCAGTTTGTTTCTTCATCATTTTCATAATGTTCGTCGTGGAATCGATCAAGCTGTACAGCCAAACCCCGGCGCAGTCAGGACGCAAAAGTGGTTGGCTACATTCCAAAAAAGTGGTCAGTGGCAATTATATGATATGCGCACAGATCCCTTTCAAAACAATGATTTGAGTTCTAAATTTCCTATTGTTTTGTCAGGTCTTACAAAACAATACATGGATTTTTATCATGATGTCACTGCAAAGCCTGTTGAAAGACTGCCCATTGAAATTGGTTATAGTCAGTTCCCTTTGGTTATTTTACCGGCGCATGAAGCTTTGATTCATGGTCGAGGTATTGAATATGGAAATGATTGGGGATGGGCTCATGATTGGATAAATTTAACCTCTGAAACAACGCAAGCTATTATTAATTGGCCCGTCAATATAATTGAAAAAGGGCAATACCAATTGATAGTAAAATACGCTAGTCAAAATAAACGAAGTCATCTTCAAGGTAGTTTAGATATCATGGGTTCAACGTATTCACTGGATCTTAGTCTTCCTAAATATACGCCGACCGTCAATCATGGCCAATCTCGATATTCCGCCGGTGAATCACCTGAACTTACTTGGCAGTCTTATGAGATAGGCCATTTTTTAATACCCGAAGATGTTGGAGAACTAACCATAAGGATTGATAAAGTGGGTGGTGAAGAGAGTATTTATATTAAGGCTGTCGACATCGTCAAGCAATGACGTTTGCCATTATTGGTAACTCATCAATGATAAACTCTTGACTCTGATTAATTAATCTGCAGTCTAGATACTTATTATTGCTAAAGTCACTTCAGACTTATCAGGCGTTATTCTTTACAAACATTTAAGACTCGTAGACCTTTTCCATATTATTGTAAATAAAGTGAGTTAAGTATTTGCTAGTCTTTTAACTTGCATCGTGGATTCGTTGTGTAATATCACTAGATGCATCTGTGAACAGTCTATGTTTGAATAATAACGTTTAACGAGCTCCTACTTGATTAAATATTTGAAACTATTTAATCAAGTAGGAGGTGACAATAAAATCAAATTCTGAATACCCACTATCACATGATGACAGATTACTAGATAACTCTCTTTAATAAGCAAGTAAGAATTATTCTTCGTCACACAAGAATATCGTTTAGCTTATATGTGGGTTAAATAATCTATTTGCTTAAAGTATTTGTATTTACTTGAGATTCTTGAGTATGAATTAATAGTTCCAGTTCTCTAACATGTTGTGGATATTGAATCGCTAAGTTCACTTTTTCCGAAGGATCGCTTTCCAAGTCGAAAAGTAAAGCAGTTGCATTCTTATTCCATCTGTGGGCCTTATTGGCTCTAAGGTATTTCCACTTTCCTAATCTTACACCTGCGATTTCATCTCGTAAATTGTAGAAGTGAGGTTCAGATGTGATTTGTGAATTGTTCTTTTGAAATACGTTTAATAAGGAGCGCCCATCAAATCTTAAGTTACTTTTAATATTAATCGCTTCAATGAGGGTGGGAAATATATCTAGTGTGCTAGCTATCAAGTCACTATCTCGTGGTTTTACTATTCCGTTTGGCCAACTGATGATAGTTGGCACTCTAACTCCCCCTTCATAGTTGCTGAATTTTCCATCTCGAAATACTCCTGTTTTACCCGCATGATCGCCTTTTTCTGTCCAAGGGCCATTATCAGATGTGAATAGTATAATGGTGTTATCGAACAGGCCTTTTTCTTTTAGATAAGTAACGAGCTTGCCAACGTACCAATCGATTTCTTCAATAACATCGCCATAAATGCCTCTATCACTTTTGCCAAGAAATTGATTATCGGCAAATAACGGTACATGTGGCATTGAAGGGGTGAGGTAGACAAAAAACGGATTATTCTTATTGTTTTCAATAAAGGCGATTGTTTTATTAAAATAGTTTTTGGTTAGTTTGGCTTGGTTGGCAGGATATTCAACGACTTTTTCGTCTTCGAATAATGGCACTTTGTTTTTTAATTCGGCCAATAATACACTAATTTTGCCATCGTTATTGGCAACAAACTGTTGATCATTTACGAACATTTCTTGGTTATAGCCCTCATTCCAGATGACGTTGTCAGCGGCTTTATGCGTTGAATGAATGTACATGTCGTTACTGTAGGGAATACCATAATAGGTGTCGAAACCCTGTGAGGTCGGTAGTGTTTGAGGGGTATCTCCTAAGTGCCATTTGCCAAAGGCGGCGGTGGCGTAACCTGAATCACCAAGTGTTTCGGCAATGGTGTTGACTTCAGGCGCCATTCCGGCATCTCCTGGCCAAAACACATCGAGAACACCATTATTTCTAGGTCTAAGTCCGCTGAGCAGTGATGCTCTCGAAGGACTACATATTGCAGCAGCAACATAAAAATTGGTAAATTTGATACCGGTATTGGTGAGATCATCGATATTTGGTGTATTAAGTTTAGATGCGCCAAAGCTGGATAAGTCCTGATAACCTTGATCGTCGGTAAAGATTAAAATGACATTGGGTTTTTCTGGCGATGTTTGCTTCTCATCTACGTAGTTTCCAGAATGACAGGCACTTAAACTAAAGATCAGTAATATAACGCTAAGTGAGACTGTTTTATTCATTGCTCATTCTCGAGTGTTTTGTGAGTATAAAGACGTTCCTAATATTGTGGAACGTCTTCTAAATGACTAAAGTTTGATTTGATTTACTTTTGATTGTTTCGCTCTAACAGCATCCGGTTGCATAAATGTGCGGGCATCTTGTATATCACCATTTTTATCCGGCACTTTGAGCCATTCTTTTGGAAACTTAGCTTCTTTTGAACGAGTGGCCTCTCTTAATACGGCTCCGGTAGAAAACCTTTCGGTGTAAGGCACTGTTGTTTGACCTAAGTCATTCTCGAGTTTGCTATAAAGTCTTGCTCTTAGGCTCGAAATAACTTTAAGGTATGCTTCGTTGTTAATGAGATTATACATTTCATTTGGATCATTTTTAATGTCGTAAAGTTCTTCTGTGTCCCATACTCCATGATATGTGATGAACTTGTATTGATCGGTACGCAATGCAAACGTGGTTGGCGTTTGCGGATAGTTAAATTCCCAGTAATACTCATACAACAGTTCATCCCGCCAATGCTCCGACGTGTTATTTTTAGCTAAACTCAGCCAACTTAACCCTTCAAATTGTTGTGGTTGGTGTTTTATACCTGCCATTTCTAAGATGGTAGGGGCAATATCAATGTTGGCCGCTATTTTTTCTACAGTAGCGTCTTCTGCAACTATATTAGGTCCGCGAACAAGTAGTGGTACTCGCATGGATTCTTCATAGGCATTACGTTTATCAATTAAGCCGTGTTCACCAAACATGAATCCATTGTCACCCATTAAAATCACGATAGTATTTTGGTCTTGTCCATTTTCTTCTAGCCAATTAAATATACTGCCTAACGAATCGTCTACCGCAGAAAGGGCTCGGTGATATTCCATTTTGTAGGATTGCACATCTAAGATGCTATGGTATGGGAAGTCTACACCATGCCAACTGTTTCGCTGGTTCTTAACCCATAAAGGCTTTCCTTCATAGTTTTCATCGGTATTAGCCTGTGACGCAGGAATCGGAATCTTTTTACCTGCGTACTGTTGCTCATGTCTTTTAGCTGGCGCGAAATCAGCATGGACTGCTTTGTGTGATAGATAAAGAAAGAAAGGTTTATCTTTAGATTGATGCTTTAACCAATCGATGGAGTAATTGGTTAATTCATCGGTAATATACCCTTTTTGTGGCACTCGTTTACCATTTATATTTAAGGTATAAGGTTCACCATTAGCATTGACTCTGGGATAATAAATCCCTTGTCCAGGGAAACTTATCCAATGGTCAAATCCTGGTTGAGGTGCATCTTTTGCCCCTTTCCCAGCAGCTTCTCCCATGTGCCACTTTCCAATAAATGCGGTATTATATCCAGCTTGTTGTAAATAACTGGGAAAAAAAATCGTGCCTTTCTTAGGCGGTTTATTGTTGTCTACTACACCATGATTGTGCATGTATTGCCCGGTTAATATTGAAGCACGACTGGGTGAACAAAGAGCCGTTGTGACAAACGCATTCTTAAAGTGGGTGCCTTCGCGCGCCATTTTGTCCATATTCGGAGTTTCGATGACGGGATTCATAAATCCAAGCTCGTCATAACGTTGATCATCAGTCAGTACAAATATGATATTGGGCTGTGTAGCAGATAATGTTGAATCTGAGCTAATTGCAGACAGGCTTATCCCACTTATCGAGATAAATAGGCTTAGTAAATAGATGTTACGATATGTTTTGCTAAATTTCATATATTGCGTACTTATAATCTGTATCTAAAATTAAATTGTATTACTAGGCTATCGCTATCCCAGCAAAATAGTGTATCCAACTCGTTTTATAATGTACCAATGTGTCGCAATTTACTTTTATGATACAAATGGTTACGACTATCTGTTGTCACAACACGTTGGTCAGCATTTTAAAGGGCTTTTCTTAGAGCTTTGGTAAACTCATAGAATGCGGGTTGTGGTTGATAGTTTTCATCCCAAAGGCCTAGCAATTTTATTTTGGGATTTGAATAATGTTGTTGGTCGGCAATGGTCCATAAGTTCCAACCCACAACGCCAGATTGTCTGTTGTCGAGTAGAACATTGATAATGTTAACGTACACTCTAGATATCTCCATGTCATAAGGTTGATCGGAGTCATGATGGATATTGTTTTCTGTGACGTGAAATTCAAAGTTGTTTTGGTGACTCCATTTAATCAAATTATCTAATCTAATTAAGTAATCACTGTTTGAATCTTTGAATTCCTCGCGTTCTGATTTGATGTGAGCTTGCCATCCTATTGCGTCAATTCTTAAGCCAATATCTCGCAAATACAATACTAACTCTTTCATTAACGCGATAGATTCTGGAGAAGTCATTCTGTGTTGATTGATCATCAGTTTCATTTCGGTTGCGTATTTAGTTGCAATTTCAAATGACTTAATAATGTAGATAGGAATACCTTTTTGTTGCAGCAATGGATATTTATTTGGAATATCTTTTTCAAAGCCTAATATCGTCCAAGGATTTTCCCATAAATCGGTACCTGATTTAGGACCGAACCATTCTCCTTCTTCCGTGATGGTTTCGTTAACCACATCTAACCATTTAACTTGTTTGATACCGTTATACCTCAATATGAGACCAGTCAGAAACTCATCGAGCATTGTCGCCATTTCATCTTTGGATCTATGATCTTCTCTCGCCCAAGTCGAGACTTGAGGACTGATTGGTCCATGTATTCGAATTATTTGATTATTTTGAATGCCTTTTTCAATCCAAGCATCTGAATTTTCCCAACGCCATACGCCGGGTTTTGGATGGATATAACTCTGTTTAAAAGCGTTACCCGGAGTTATATAGTTAAAGTGCAGGTTTAAGATATCTTCAGCAGGTGTGTCCCAAAATGTATGATTGATGGTCGCGCCAATCAGTACATTTTCAGAGAAATTTTGTTGAACAATATCTCTTATTGATTCTATTTCAGTGGAAGCATTATCTTCAATTGGTGACGCCTTTGTAGTGTCATTCATCTTGACCGACGTTGGTTGGCAAGCAACCAATGCAGTTGACAACAGAATAATTACTCTCAATTTTTTGTTTTTCATTTCTAAGTAGGCCTTTTATTCTCATGAATAGAATTTGTGGGGTAGAGAATAGGGATTGACGCGATGAAAAGTATCCCTGAATAACACTAAATTTGTATCAATATGTCGCACTGTATTTCAGCGAGACATGGTGAGATAAAAAAGCCATTACACATTGTAGTATTTGAGAATAAGTTGTTACAAAGTGCATGCGCTCATAAAGAGTGTTACTTAAAGAATTATTAGTTACGACAGTAATTTTCTAGATACAAACGGTGTACGGCTTTTACCCTCATTCAATTGCTATTAGATTATCTAATTCGAGCAATCTTCAGTAGAGAAGTTGAGTATGGGTCATTCATATTTTTTACAAAAATACGACTAATAGTAATTGGTCTTGTATGGAGCATGTGATGAAGAATTTATTAGGTATTCTATCGATATCTCTCGTTATTATGGGGCTGAGTGCATGCAGTCAATTGATGTTTTATAAGAATAATGTGGGGGTGGGCGATAAACCATTACCCAACATCAGTGTTCAACTTTGGTCCGTCAACGATGACTTAAAAAGAGATTTTAAAGGAACCCTAGAAAAAATTGCAAAAATGGGATTTAACGGCGTTGAGTTTGCTAGAAACTATGGACCATTTAAAAAAGATCCGAAGGGATTGAAAACTTACATTCATTCACTTGGGCTTGAAGTGAGTGGGGCACACGTTAGCATTCAACAACTTGATGAACAACATATAGACGAAACCTTAAGATTTATGGAAAGGCTAGGTGTGACAGCGGTTATTGTTTCAATGGATAAGCGAGCATGGAGCCCTAAAGGGGTTAAAGAACTTGTATCGGAATTAAATCAAGCTGCGTTAAAAGCCGCGCAAAAAGGTATTCAGATTGGATATCATAATCATGAAAAAGAGTTTAGAAAATATCTAGGCAGTACGTATTGGGATTACATTGCCTCACATACTTCTAAAGACGTACTCCTACAGTTAGATGTAGGCTGGGTAACCTATGCGGGTATGAGTCCAGTTAATTATGTAGAAATGTATCCGGGCAGAACGTTAACTACCCATTACAAAGTCCGGACTTACAACGGTCCAGCGAACAAGGTTTCTGGCGCTAATGTGATTATTGGTAATGATAATTTTGACTGGGTTTCTTTAATTAAGGCAAACCAAGACTATGGAAACACTCAGTGGATCGTGGTTGAGCAAGAAGAACACCCCAAGGGAATACTCCCTATAGAGGCGATTGAGCTTTCTCTAGAGGGTTTAATTGATGAGTTTGACAAAATTAGAGGTGAGTAAAATGAGTTGTGACCTATCACGACGTTCTTTCTTGAAAGGATTGGGAGGTGTTGTAGGTACTTCCAGTGCTGCAGCAATATTGTCAGGTAATGCTGTATCGGTCGCTTTAGCATTTGAGCCTATAAAGGGTGGTACCGAAAAAGGCGCGCTTTTTAATAAACAGCAGATGATGATGCTAAAGGCGATTTGCGCAACGATAATTCCGGCAACAGAAACGCCTGGCGCCGCTGACGTTGATACCCAAGGGTTTATTGATAATCAGTTATTTCACTGTTACACCGGATCTCTACAAAACGAAGTGTTCCAACTTTTAATTAATATTGATAGTGAAGCAAAAGCTATGTTTGATGTTGACTTTGTTGAACTATCCGACAAAGAACAACTTGAATTATTAGAGCAAGTGGAAATAGGGAGTAATACCCTTTTGCTCAATAACAGAGATAAATTTAAATTTTTGAAATCTTTGGTTTGTTTTGGCTATTACACCTCTGAGGCAGGAGCATCACAGGAACTTCGTTATCTTGCTATTCCCGGAGGATATAAGGGATCCGTGCCTTATAGCAAAGGTGATTCTGGTTGGGGTTCCATGGGACTAAAATATTAATAAATTGAGATGTATCGGAGAATAAGAGTGATAACGCCAAATTATATTACAGAATCTAGTGAAGTTTTTGATGCCATTGTGATCGGATCAGGTGTGACGGGAGGGTGGGCTGCAAAAGAGTTTTGTGAAAAAGGCTTTAAAACGTTAATGATTGAACGCGGAAGAATTGTTGAACATCGAAAAGATTATATTGGAGAAAATCAACCGCCTTGGAACCAGCAATTCAGAACTAACGTTGATAATTTATTGGTACAAGAGCAATATCCTATTCAACAGCAATGTTATGCCTTTACTGATGCCACCAAGCACTTTTTTGGTAATGATCGTGATTTGCCTTATGCCACGCCAGACGATAAACCTTTTTCTTGGATCCGAGCCAATCAGTTAGGCGGTAAATCGTTGTTGTGGCATCGCCAATCTTATCGTATCAGTGATTTTGATTTTGAAGCGAATAAACTTGACGGTTACGGTAATGATTGGCCCATTCGCTATAAAGATATTAAGGATTGGTATTCATATGTTGAAACGCATGTCGGAATAAGTGGTCAGCGCGAAAACCTGCCCGAGTTACCTGATAGTGAATTTTTACCACCATTTGAGATGAATTCACCAGAAAAGATGATAAAACAGAAGTTAGAAAGTGCATTTCCAGATCGCCATTTAATCATGGGTAGGGCAGCACATTTAACTCAGCCTACTCAATTACACATTTCACAAGGTAGAGTGCAATGTCAGGCTAGAAATGAGTGTCAAGCTGGATGCTCGTTTGGCGCTTATTTTTCTACTCAAAGTTCTACTTTGCCGGCGGCAGCAAAAACGGGAAATTTGCATATTGCTGCAAACAGTGTTGTTCACAGCTTGATTTATGATGAACAGACGAATCGGGTAATTGGCGTGAGAGTAATTGATAATGACAATTTGAAGCAACGAGAATACTTTGGAAAGATAATATTTTTATGTGCTTCGACTCTAGGTTCAACGCAAATTTTATTAAACAGTCAATCGAAGAAGTATCCCAGTGGTCTTGCAAACAGCAGTGGTGTTTTAGGTCATTATTTGATGGACCACAATTATAATGCAAATGCTGGCGGTGAAATTGACGGTTTTGAAGATGAAATTGATCAAGGACGCCGCCCTTGTGGCATTTTAGTCCCTAATTTTAATGTACAGCCAGATCCTAAGCGTCCGTTTTTACGTGGTTATATGTTAGGGGGCGGAGCTCATAGGGAAACATGGAAAAACATGCAGCGTTCCGAGGGCTTAGGTATCGACTTCAAAAATCGGATGGGAAAGCCTGGAAAGTGGAAGTTCGGTTTTTATGCCATGGGAGAAATGTTACCGCGTTTTGATAATCAAGTTAAATTGCACTCAACACTTAAAGATAAGTGGGGGATTCCACAATTAGATATTCATTGTGAGTATTCTGAAAATGAAAAGTTGATGATGGAAGACGCTAAAGAACAAATGATGGCGATGCTTAAAGTTGCTGGTTTAAAAAATGTAACGGGTAGAGTTAATCATCGTCCACCAGGTATTGCCATTCATGAAGTAGGCACGGCGCGTATGGGGAAAGACCCGAAAACGTCAGTCGTTAATAAGTATAATCAAGCACATGATATCCCGAATTTATTTGTAACCGATGGCGCAAGTTTTTGTTCGACGCCACCTCAAAATCCTAGTTTGACCTTTATGGCATTAACCGCCCGAGCGGTAGAATATGCAAGCAAGGAATATGCAGAAAGGAGGTTATAGTGGGTAAGCGTACCCCGTATCACCTTTTTCACTCACTAAGCCTGTGGCCGCCCATTGGGTGCCACGGCGTAATAACGAGATAAAGTGTTTATCTTGGTAGACCGCTATACCGTGGCCTAAAGTGGTGTGGAATACTCGGCCTTGGTGGTAATTAATGGTCATGACTACCGGCTCATGACGACCGAAACCGTTATATTTTTTGTCATCAAATGCGCTGGCTAATACTTCTAGGTTTTGTGCTGGTCCACGCAGGCGATTGTATAGTTCGTCTTCGGTATGCAACCAACTATCAGGAAACGTGCTCATGATTGGGTGGGATTGTTTTCTATTTTGAATTTGAAATGGGTGTAGTTGTCCGTGGCCACCGCCTTGTCCTGGTGAGTTATCCTGTATCAACTTTTGGTGTTTATTAAAGTAAAGGTAGGGGCCATCTTTTTCATTACGGTTTCCCCATCCCCCTAAACCAATCATCTGGTTGTATTCTGGCCACTGTGGAAACGAATTGTTGGCGGCATGTACAACAACAAAACCACCTCCATTACGGACAAATTGTTCAAATTCCTGTTTGGTTTTATCTGGCCAAGGTGCGGCATTCCAGCCAAAGTTAGATATAACAACGTCGTATTGGGAAAAATTAGGTGAAAAGTTAGGATCGCTTTTGGGCTCAGGTAAATCCTGATAATGCCGCCCATCGTTAAGCGGATATTGCTCAAGTAATTTTCCGCCCTTCCAAGTATTTTGTGTGCGGTAAATATCCACCTTAAATCGCGAGTCTTGTTGCAAAAACTGCTGCATCATATGGGTGGTTTGTGGCCATACATAATGGTTATTCTGTCCATCGACGATCAGAACTTTAATGGGGGCTGCAGCTGAATCCATCAAGCTACAGCCGCAAAGTAAACATCCCCATAAAATTATGAATAAGCGTTTGGCTAACATGCTCATTTATCCGTGATAAGTTGGTTAAGGGTATAGTAGACCTTATCCACGCTGACCGAGCGACCTTTACCATCTCGTAAGCCGGGAAAGTCAATTTGTATAACTTTATCCGCGGTAAGGGGCAGCTCAATATCAATGCTTTTGCCGTCTTTCGACAATAACACTTTGCTCACAGCAATTGCGGCTAAGTCCATTTTAGGTGAGCCGTATTTGCCTGAATAATGGTAATGCCAATGTTGTGCGGCGATACTATCGACACTAACGCTGTTTGGGTCGAGTGCTTCGGTAAAGGTGAGTTTAAAACCTTTGGTGGTCAATTCTATATTCAGCAACTCAAAGGGGTTGGTACCATCCCAAACCACTTTTTGTAGGCCAAAGGGTTTACCGCCTTGCGATCCCCAACCATCGGCAGTTTGCCCTACCCAAAGTTGCCCATGTTGATCAAAGTTAAGGCGGATATTGCCACTTTGGAAATGATTCATAAAGTTGATCACGGCCCCTTGGTATTGACCGTTTACTTTATCCAATATGACGCGAAATATATTCGATTGGGTTTGGTCGCTGATAAACATTTGTCCAGCGAACGGACCGAACTTTCCTGCGCTGGTATCCCATGCAGGATTACCCGGCGAGTTGGCTACTTCAATATGGGGGATCCAAGCAACCGGCTTCTCACTCATCGTGGCTAATTCGTCTAAAGATAAAGTTGGGATGTTATCTTTATTAAAACCCTCAACATCTATCAGGGAAACGGGGTGTCCGTAGAATTTACCTGCTTGTAGTAGATGTAATTTTGAAGTGGGTACCCAGTCACCTTGGTTATCGGTAATAAACACCTCGCCGTTGCTATTAGCACCAATACCAGCCGGTGAACGTAAGCCCCAAGCATAGGGTTGGAACCTTCCCTTTTTATCGACTTTATAAGCGAAGCCTCTATAGCCTCCTGCACTGCCCATGGTGCCTAATGAAAAAGCACCGGGGTTATTATGTGACAAATTTAAGGTGCCAAAATAATTGCCCATTTGGTCTTTCACTGGACCAAAATTGTATTCGTGGTAGTTATCATGAAAATCCCAGCCGCTGGTAAAAAGTAAATAACTATCCGCTACTCCATCTGCATCAGTATCTCTAAGGCGCGTAAGTTCTGGTTTTTGCGCCACTAAGATAGAGCCATCATCATCAACTAATAAGCCGGTGGGCTCATGTAATCCTTCAGCAAACTTATGCCATTGATTATCTTTTAGTGTCCAAACCTCACCTAATCTCGTAGCTGCATAGATAACGCCATTCGCGTCGCTATCTAGCCCGGCTATATGAAACTGAACATTAGCGGGTGTCTCAATGGTGACCATGCGATAACCATCAGGTTTATAAGTGTCTGTGGGCGCCTGTTGAGCAAAACCTTGGGTGGTCATTAGCAATAGACTGGCGGCGAATGATAAAGCGGATTTCGTGGTCATTGGTTTTTTACTCATTCTATTGATACTGCGCTGAAATAATGAATTTGCCGAAGGCATCGCTGGTGACGTGAAGATATTCATCGGTTACCTTGCCATGAGGGCTTGTCCAAAGGAGGTTTTCCGCTTTGGGCAGTTTAAATTGCAGTGAAGAGTTAGCTAAATCAACAGCGGTATAGTGAAAATCTATCGTTTTGTTATTGTTGGCGCTAACCAAAAGGTGATATTCCGCATCATCAATTTTATAGAGAAATTCAGGTGTGCCAGCGACTAAGTGATAACCTAGGTACTGGCATTGACTTGGTTGCTCTTGCTGAAGTTGTAGCGAAGACGGGAAATGGAAAATCCATTCACCTAAAGGTAAACTTGCATCTTCTCCTCGACCGGCAATATTGGGTCCAATATTCAACATATCACCTTGCCATAAACCTACCACACTGCAATGGCGAGTATTGAAAGCAAAATTTATTTTCTGTGGGAACCCGACCGCAATCGAGTAGGTTGGTAAATTCATGGTTTTCACACGTTGCACAATTGGCTGACTGGTGGCTTTTAGTTCAAGTTTTTTGCCAAGCATAATTGCTTTTGCTCTAGTCGATACCGGAAACAATTTAATGCCCATATCGTCATTGGTCACAATTAGCGTAAGATTCTTCATATGCGGTTTATCGTCAGCCGAACGATAGGTGATTTTTAGCTGCTGTTTACCTTGTTTAAAAGGCCAAGTTGGAAACCATTCACCAAAGCGGTTATCCCTTTCTACCACTTCACCATCAATTTCAAAAGTAATGTTGGTATTGGCCCCCCATTGTACCCAGGCGCGCGTGGGTTCGTTTTTAGGCGTATAAAAATTACCTTCAAATTCAATAATGTAATGCTGCACTTCAGGAAGCTGAAAATCCGCCAGATTGTTGGCTAAACGGCCACTCTTGATTAGTTTGTCGCTACTGATTACGCGATCATTAGCATCCTTCATTTGATACAACTTAAAACTCAAGTTGTTAAAGCCTTCTCTTTTAGAAAAAATATAGGCAACCATGCTCTTAATTTCTTTAGTCGAAAACATCGAGTCAAAACCTGGCATGCCAGCGCTGCTGAATCCTTTTTTAATATTCTGAACGACTTGTTGGGGTTCGCTGCCATGGATCCACTCACCATCTTTTAAGTTAAAACCAAAGGCACCACCTAAATCTCTTGAGTGGCAAGCCGCGCAAGCTTGCTCGTATAAAATTTTGCCTTGGGAAATGGCCTTTGGATCATCTAATTGCAAGTGTTGGGTTTGTTTAACATCATTTTTCGTCGTAGCCATGACGAATTGAATACTAAGCAGTGATAGCAGCAGCGAATGTATTATGATTTTCATTTTTTAAGAAACTCCATGGTGCTATTGCACTGGTACAGTGGTGACATAACGCTTCCAAAACTGGTTATTGGTTTTAATGGTTTCATTTAAACCGAGGATCCATAACACTTCAACCACATCAGAGTAATCGGTGCCGCCTTGTTGATGTAATTTACCGTGAATTGAGGGGAGCGCTTTGATAAAGTCATCGGCGATGATCCAAAGTGCCCTTGCTTGGTGTTTTTGGTTGGAGGGATAACGGGCGGCATTAAGCCATTTAGGATCGCCAGGCGTAAAGGATTGTTCGTCTTGTCGGCCTTGCAAGCGTGCCGTATTTGGCCCTCTATCTTGTTCTTGTGCGTATATAGCATTGCCATCGTCAATGGCAACATAATGACTATTGGCTTGCAGATAGGCTAATTTTTGTTGATTAGACTGTTCTTCGTTGTACCAACTATGCTGCACAACAATAACGCGATTTTTGGTGTCTTGTGCTGTAATGCCGTTGTCATTTTCGATCATTAACCTTAACCAATCATTACTAAAAGCGGACTGGCCGGCCTCCATCACCCAAACTTTACCTTGGTTGTTGTTTGCTTTAAGTCCCGATAAGACCTTTTCGGCTATGGCATTGACTGCAAAATCATAGTTGCCTAAGGCATCAAACCATTGTTTGTTTTCTTCGCCAAAGGCGGCTGTCATGAGTTTAGGAACTCGATATTGTGTGCCACTAGTGCGCTCTACACTTCCCTGAACTGCATAGGTTCGTTTGCCAAGCTTTGGGTATTCTTTACTGCTTAACAGACTGCCCAGTGCAGCGATTGCATGGATGTCATCCAAATCCCCTTTAATATCAAATTGAGCAATTAGCGTATCGTTATCAAAATCGAAAGTAGCCCTATTGTTAGCAAGGCTATGAGTTGACAATAAAACCAATAGCAAAAAGGAAAGTCGATAGATTCTGCAGCGCATTATGAATTCTCTTTAAACATAGTGATTGAAATTAGAGTTATTGGGTTTAGATTTGGATCATCTATATGTTAATTGAATCACACATTTTTATCTCTAAACTGTAAATTGTCAACAAACTAACTTTAACAATGTTGTTATGATTATTCGTTTATGTTAGTTTTCTGATCAATTTGATGATGCAATTTTGCATAATTTTAGGATATAAAAATGTCGCTCAAATTTGGTGATAGGCTGTTGTCCACACTTCTAAAGTGGGCCTTTGTTGCTTTCTCAGTGCTGTATATTGTGGCCTGTCGACAGTCTGATTTGATGTCAGAACCTAAGATGGTCAGGGCGCATCAGCCCTTAAGTGTTAGTTATACCGTTAGCGGTAGCCTAACAAAGAAGCTGATTCTTGCTATTAATAATCCGCAGAACTACGCCAACTTGAGTGTATATGCCAACAATGAGTTGCTGGTGGATAATTTAAATATTTCCCATACAGGCGAGCAGGTATTAAATACCTTGGTGCATTTTAAGGCGCTTGGAGACATTACCTTAACGATAAAGGCTAACGGTGCTGATTTTACAATTAACCACGCTAAATTCGAAGAGGTTGCTGATTTAGTGATACCCGAGTATCAGGATATTTCAGTCAAAGCTGGGTTAGATAAGGTGAATTCAATTAAGTACGGTGGTCCAACTATTGCCGACCTCGATAATGATGGTGATTACGATTTTATCGTTAACAATCATAATCAAGCCGACAGCAAATTGTATTGGAATAACGGTGACGGCACAGTCACTGCCCATGATAAAAACCTATCACGATGGTATATGCATGACTTACATGGTACTGCCGCTGGTGACTACGACAATGACGGCGATCTAGACTTAGTTGTCACTCAAGGTGGGGGCAACGGCACCAATCCGTCTAAAGCGAATTTTTATCAAAATAATAACGGCAAATTAGTGTTAATGACGGGCGATGTTGGCATTGATAAAGGAGGGCGTGGACGCGGTGCGCGTTGGTCTGATATGGACTTAGATGGCGATCTTGATTTGATGTTAATTAATGAATTGTCTCTAACACACAGAAAGCCGCAACACTTTTTCTACGAAAATTTAGGCAATGGGTCGTTTAATTATAAACCAATCGAAGGATTGCAAGATGTACACCCTTCCAGAGTATTACTCACCGATATTAACAATGATCATATTGATGATTTAATTCTTTATGGACCACTGTCAGTTTGGCTGGGTAAAGGTGATTTTACTTTTACTGATGTTAGCTCACAAATTCCAGCTGACGTTGCAGCATTAAAGAACATTATGGCGGTTGCAGACCTCGATATTGATAATGATGGCGACCTTGATTTGTATCTGGCAAGAGGCAAAGCATTTGAAGGAGGATTAGGAGAAGACCCATCCGTAGATTTTGACCCCATCAAGCAAGAATTTTCGATTAAACCTCGCGGTTTTAAAGGCATTGATAAGTTTAATTTTAAGGCCGATGGGGCGATTCGGTTTCATAGTTATTACTTTTTGGCCCAAGGGATTTATCGAGACAAAGACTATCCGTTATTTTTAGGCGCCGCTAAAACTGCAAAAGTGTTGGCTATCGATGAAGAAATGGATATTGAACCAAATATGGCTGCAGGTTGGCCAACGGATATTTCAGCGAATGGTATGTATTTTGGGCATATTGGCAACGGCCAATGGAAAGCGGCCTTGGTGCGCAATGGTAACGTATTCTGGGGCTTTAAATTTAGCCTTTCTGGAGTGAATGAAGTGACACCAGAGTTCGTGCCACAAAACAGAAATGAAGCCGATGTTTTACTGAGAAACGACAACGGCCAATTTACCAATGTGTCAAAACAATGGAATATCCAACCCGGTGCTAACTCATTGGGCGTGACTGTCGGTGATTTTAACAACGATAGTTATCAAGATATCTTTGTATATCGTTGGGGGCTGATTAATTCAAAGACGTCAGATTTTATGCTGCTCAATACCGGCAAAGGCACATTTGAAACCGCTACTATGCACGGTGCTAACGATATTGGTGGTCCCGGCAACGGCGATATGGGGCAAGCTTTTGATTTCGATTTAGATGGAAGGTTAGATTTACTCAACGGTAGTGAAGGCGGGCAGTGGTATCTGTATGCCAATGACCAGTCTAATTTGGGGCATTATGCCTTAGTTAACGTGGGCTATTCTCCGGTTTCCAATGTTGATGCTATTTCTGCTGAAGTGATTCTAAAAACCGCCACACAAACTTACCGTAAAAGAGTTGGCTCTGCTGGAGAAGTCTTCTCCCAGAGTTTACTGAATATTGTGCATTTTGGCTTAGGTGAAGAACAGCAAATAGAGAGTATTCAGGTCAGGTGGCGTGATGGCACTTCGGTAGAACTCCAAGACAAAGCCGCAGATCAGTTATTTGACACCAATAAACTCGACCCTGATAGCCTCACAGTAACGCCTGCCATTACTGATATTAGACAGGGGACATCAATGGATTTTGTTGCCGAAATAATGCCTGAAAATGCCGATCAAAGCATTCAATGGACATCGAGTGACGAATCGGTCTTAAGTGTTGACGATCAAGGACGGGTAACGGCTTTGGGTAATGTGGGTGAAAATGCCCGTATTAGTGCAACCAGTGCCGCTAATGGTGTGTCTGCGTTAACTGATGTCACTGTTGTTGACTGGTATGCACAACCCATTCAATCACTATCCGTTGTTTCAGATAAGACCGAAATATTA
The DNA here is from genome assembly GCF_018861065.1 of Paraglaciecola arctica. Classification (GTDB taxonomy): domain Bacteria; phylum Pseudomonadota; class Gammaproteobacteria; order Enterobacterales; family Alteromonadaceae; genus Paraglaciecola; species Paraglaciecola arctica_B. Next base: position 203,393 of record NZ_JAHKQO010000039.1, on the reverse strand, counting down.
GCAGGGCAAAGGTTACCACTTAAAACCAGTGTGGTCCCCACATTAGCAGATGATAAAGGGGTAATGTGGTCAAGTAGCCAACCGAAGATTGCAAGTGTCGATGAAGATGGAGTGGTGACGGCATTGGCACAGGGGCACGTCACTATTACGGCAGTATCTCAAGCAGACTTAGCGATTAGTGATGAGTTGCAATTAATCGTTAAACCATTAATAAAACCTTTCATCAACATTGTTGATGCTCAACTCATTGCACAAAGTGAATTTGAGGTAGGCGACAAAATTACCTTAAAGGTCAACTATCATGCTGGATCAGGTAACAAAGTGATTGCCTCTGATGAAGGTGGAATACGTTTCTGGTTTCGGCATTTCAAATACGAATGGATCCCAGCTAAGGATACTATTTTTGTTGATAGCAGTGCCTTACAAACTGAATCAGGCAGTTCCAGCATGACCTTTTCTTTAGAAGGTTTAACGCCTACAGCTGAGTTACCCGATGGCCACTTTTATTACTTGCGAGCATCATTTACCTCTAGTGACGGCAATAGTTACGATTCAGCCATCTATCCCATTAAGGTCGTGGCTAAAAAAACAGATTAAACAAGCGTGACAAAATGTGTGGGGTACCTTGCTATTAAAGTACAGGGTTAACCACACAATCACTAAACTCACATTATCAGGCACTTAAGCATGAATAAAAAAACACTGATTGGCATTGTCTTAGTATTACTTAACATCAATGCATGCACTATTAACTCTAATCTAGTCAAACATGCAGTGCCTAAGGTAGAACGTACCAGTGACTTCAATTTTGACTGGAAATTCACCCTAGTTAACGACACAAATTTACCCGCTGCATTACCCACTAAAACACCGCTAAATGACACCGATTGGCGCAGTGTAAGGCTTCCTCACGATTGGAGTGTAGAGCATTCTTTCAGCCAGTCTTTAGAAGGCGCGACAGGTTATCTTCCTGGTGGTGTAGGTATTTATCAAAAACATTTTAAAACACCTGCTGAGCCATCAGTTAAAAGTACTTTTATACTGTTTGATGGCGTGTATAACAATGCGACATTATGGCTCAATGGTCAGCCGATTGGTGAAAATCCCTACGGTTATTCACCTTTCTATTTTGATTTGACAGAATTTCTAAAAACCGATGGTACTGATAACGTTTTAACGGTGCATGTTGACCATTCTCGTTATGTGGATAGTCGTTGGTATACCGGTAGCGGTATTTACCGAAATGTGAAGTTGGTAACCGTTGATAAATTACATATTCCTATTTGGGGCACATTTGTCACCACACCCGAAATCTCCGAAAAAGAGGCGACAGTTAGAATAGACATTGATGTGCTTAATCAAGCCGTAGACGCCAGAGAATTTCAATTATCGACGCAAATTATTGATGCGACTGGCAATCCCGTTTCGCACACTCAACAATCTCTTTCAATGCCAGCATTAGGTGACGCCACTTTTAGCCAAGAACTTAAGGTGACGCATCCTAAGCTTTGGGATATTGAAACGCCCCATTTGTATAAGGCCGTCACAACTATTAGCTATAACGACCAAATAGTGGATAGCTATACCAGTACATTCGGGATCCGCAGTATCAAATTTATCAATAACAAAGGGTTTGAACTAAACGGCAAGCTGACCCAAATTAAGGGAGTCAGCATACATCATGATGGGGGCTTAGTGGGGGCTGCTGTACCAAAAGGTGTTTGGAAACGTCGCCTACAAAAACTCAAAAATGCCGGTGTAAATGGCATACGCACAGCGCACAATCCCTACTCCCAAGAGTTTTTAGACCTATGTGATGAGATGGGTTTTTTAGTACAAAACGAGTTTTTTGACGAATTTGATTATCCCAAAGACAAACGCTTAAACAAACATGAGCGCCATGATGATTATATTAGCCGAGGTTACACTGAACATTTTCAAAAATGGGCGAAAAGTGACCTGACTCGAACTATGCTACGAGACCGTAACCATCCTAGCGTAGTGCAGTGGAGTATTGGTAACGAAATAGAGTGGACCTATTTAAATTATCGCGAAGTCACAGGCTTTTGGGATCCAGAGGCTGATGATATCTCGGGTAATTTCTGGGGTGGGGCGCCTAAGTTTAGTGTTGAAGAACTACGAGAGCGCTATAAACAAACGCCTAAAAGAGAACATATTCTTGCGGATACAGCAAAAAAATTGAGTGACTGGACACGAGCATTAGACACAACGCGCCCCATTACTACCAATATGATTATTCCCCAAGTGAGTTTAGTTAGCGGCTATGCTGATACCGTTGATATTGCTGGTTTTAGCTATCGCAATGTCACCATTCCATGGGCACTTAATAACTTTCCAGATAAACATATTACGATTAATGAAAACCCCGGTACTTGGGATGACTTACTTTATGTATATCAATACCCAGAAGTCTTCAGTCAATTTATGTGGACGGGTATTGATTATATGGGCGAGCGCCATCAAAAATGGCCGCATAAGAGCGGCTGGGGCGATATTCTTGACCTAGCGGGCTTTGAATTACAAGGGCACAACTACTTTAAAAGTGTATGGGTAAACGAACCCCATCTTTCACTAGGGACCTTGCCATTAAGCCAATCTGGTTTTTCCTTAGATAAAAAAACGGGTTTTGCGAAAGCAGATAATAACAGAAGCTACTGGTGGCGAGACTCAAATAGGCATTGGAATTACAAAAAAGGTGAGCCTGTTTTGGTTGAGGTGGCGAGTAACCATGCGATGGTTGAATTATTCCTCAATGGGCGATCCTTAGGTTATCGAAGTATGACCGAGAGTGCCGATCGTTTACTTCGCTGGGTTGTGCCATTTGAAGAAGGCGAACTGATTGCTCGCGCAGGTTTTAAAGGCCAAGAGCAGGAAGCTAAAATAGTCACGGTTGATCAAGCAACGAACCTAAATTTAACCACGGATAAAACAGAGTTGCTTGCTGATGGTTATGATGTGGCGCATCTAGTTGTGCAACTTCAAGATGGTCTAAACCGGGACGTCACAACAGAAAACGTTAAGGTGACCTTTGATATTGAAGGAGAAGCGCGTTTGCTTGGCGTCGACAATGGTGCCACCGATAATATTCAAGACTTTCAATCTACAAGTCTCGTTACTCATAAAGGTCGCGCCTTGGCAATTATACAGTCTATCAAAGGAGCTTCAGGTAAAATAAAAGTCACGGCTAAGGCTAATGGTATAAAAGCTGGAGAAATCATTGTTAAGCTCAAATAACCATAATGGTTAAAAATGTTTGGTTAATAAGTGATTGTTTGACCTAAGCGGTCATTACGCAACTTAGGTCATAAAAATACTACTTTTACAGGGCGATCATTAGATTACGAGCTTAAAGTGACACGACCCCATTTATTTGCTCTTACGCCCAAACGGGCACTGCCTTCCTTGGCAGTTTTCACATAGAATCCCTTCTATGTGACCTACTTTTTGCCTACAGCAGCAAAAAGTAGGCAAAAAATGCCGCTCTCCAAACAATGCTCTTCATCCAGTAATTTGCTCATTTTTGTCGGTCGTAATAATTTGTTCCAGACAAGCTATTACTCAATCGCCTATCCATGGCGATTGCCCAACAAAAATGAGCAGATTACTGGCGAGCATTCAGTCGAGGAAAGGTCAAAAGACTAAAAGCATCGGCTTCGCCGACGAGGAGTTTTGAACTTCGCTATAATTAACAAGGGTGTCTTCATAATTTTATGACAGTTAAATCGCTGTCAGGCCCACCCTTGGTCTATCGATGGGTAATCGACTATAAACGAGGAAATAATGCAGACAAACAGACATATTATAACTTCATACAGCCCAAAATGATGAGGAGGCCATCTCCTCAAGATGAAATGAGAGCCACATCGCCTATTCCCTTAAAATACAAATTCCATTAGCATAAAAAGTACCAATAAATTCAAGGACACAGTTTCGGCTTTGTCCAACAAGGTGATTATTCGTCACACACTACGTGCCGTATAATCACTAAGTAGTTAGCAGACCAAAGGGGAAAGTCATGGATACTATAATCGACATATTGATGATGGCTGGTTTAATTATTTTCTTCGTTTTTGTTGGGGCAATCATAATGAGCAAAAACATCGGAAATAAAAAACAGTAGCTCAGCACAAAAAAAAGGATGTCACAGTTTGTTAGTGCATCAAATCAAACAACCAGCGGCACGCAATGCGGCAGCTAACAAACAAAGTAATCAGACGCGCAAAAAGCGCGCGCCTGTTTCTTTGAGCCGTTAGCTTTTTAAGGAGAGTTTCGTGGCAAAACCAATAGCTTTTGGCAGTTATCAGTTTAGAACTAAAAAAAGTGCGACTGAAGAGGCTCGCCGAAGAATAAACAACTATGAAGCGAATGATAGGCTTAATGCCGAAGATGAAATGTTTTTTACATCTTTATTTACCTTACACTCTGAATTTTCAGAAAAGAAAGGTGTGGGGATAAACTACATAAAAGTTCAAAGAGACTTTCATAATAACCGTTGTTTATATATTTGCAGAACTGATGGCTCTGAAATTGATTGTAGTTGGGTGCATTGCATACAGCCGGCGCCACAAAAAACTGTTGTTTCAATGGCATTTCGAAGGGCAGTAAAAGAAATTATTATCGCTTACAAGACAACCCAAATAGATAAAGTGGTTGTATGTCCAATATTAAAAACGAAATTAACCTTTTACAACAGCCATGTTTCATATTTATCCCCTTCATTTGAGAGTATGTTAAGTAACTTTCTCGACGACCGTGAAATTGATATCACTTCTGTGGCTTTAGTTAATCCAAAGCCAGATGATGAAGATCAACGAGGTAAAGTCGCTGACCAAAATTTGGTAGAAGAGTGGCGTAGCTACCATCAAAATAATGCAACTCTTCAATTATTGAGTGCGGAAGCAAATTTGCGTAAATTAAAAAGCTAACAAAGCGTTCAAGTCAGAAAAATTAACTTGGCGTTAGCTATACATGGAGAGTCCAATGACTGTTAAAAGGGAAGCTAGTGAATTACTTAATATTCCAACAATGGAAGTCTGTGATCACGTTAAGAAAGTGTTGAGTGAAAATCAGCGTTCTTATTCTTATTCCAAGACTACTAAAAATGACAATGGTTTTGTTACAACTGTAAAACCAGTATTGTGGCCATTTATTCTTTCTACAAAAATGAATATTAGTTTTGTTGATTACAATGAGAAAACGGAAGTAATAGTAAGCACTCAATCTCAATGGTTTATTTTGGGCGATGTATTTAATGCTTACGATGGGTATATAAGGACATTTTTTGATAGTTTACGAAAATATAGCTAACAAGTGCATCATGGTGGGAATTTTACTCGCTTTTAAAGCGCTCGTAAAATCCCCATATTTAATACGTTAGGCGCGATATAACCAAGGTAGTAGCAATGAAACAGAGTATTGCAATAGATATGGATGATACGGTGGCAGACACTTTGTCTCGTCATATTGAATGGTATAAGGAGCAGTTTGGTGTTGCTCTCGATCGAAATGACATGGATGGTTTTCGAATCTATGATGTTGTATCTAAAGAAAATCTAGGTGCTGTCAGGAATTTTCCAAACGAACCGGAATTTTTTAGAGATCTACCAGTTCTTGATAACGCTGTAGATGTGATTCGAGATTTAAGTTCAAAGTATGAGATCTATTTTGTAAGTGCAGCAATGGAGCACCCAACTTCTTTTAGTGCTAAGTATGAATGGTTGCGGAAACATTTTTCCTTCATTAGTGATATGAACTACATTTTTTGCGGCCATAAGGGGATGCTAAATTGCGACTATCTAATTGATGATAGTTCTCGCCATCTTGATGTGTTTTCAGGGGAGGGTCTACTTTTCGACGCTCCTCACAATAGGAATCAAGAAGGTTATAATCGTGTTGATAGCTGGAAGCATGCGGCGGGGATATTCGCCTAACAAGGTGCTCAAGCCGAACCTTCACCTATGTTCCACCCAGCGCATGGCTTCGCCATTGTACGCGCTGTGTTAAACTCTCGGTTCGGCCGGCTTAGTAAAAGGACTAAAAGGAAAAAAAGGGTTAGAGCCACTTTAAGTAAACTTCGCTCCAAATCGGTAGGTGACTGCCCTATAATGTGTTGCTTTTTAGCAATAAATAGAACCCCCACCTATGTCCGGAATGTCGGAGTTTTCGTCGTTGACCATTTAGAGGTTAACGACCTATTGCGGTCATTAAAAGTGGTGTAGTTATGAGCATCCGCTGGAATTATCTTAAAATCAAAATGTAATGCACAATCCAATATGGGTGAGCAGACTTTGGTTTACTACAGAGGATGGCCGAAAATCTATGTTGGGCCATAAATTGTCAGGTGAAAAGTGTGTTTCGGGCTAGGCCGTCGGTAATCTTTAATTCAAGCTAGTGGTACAAATCAAGATATCGTCACCAATTTTGAACCAATATTTTGTTATTTTGATAGCATCATATAGATATAAGTCTTTGATTCTAACGTTTTAGAACTTGCTCCAACGCTAAATGAATACCACTCCTGTTTCCGAATGTTGTTCTCTATTCTATTCCAAGTAAAATCTTTATACTCGATAATCATCACTTCACAAGTCGATATTTTGCAGATTACAGACTGAAGCTCTACCTCTGAAGAAAGCGGATGCATAGTGACAAAGTCTCTAAATTTTTGTTCTATCTCTGAGGCCCATTCATAGTCAACCTCATCCTTAAGGTGCTCTTTCAGATAGTCGATCATGCTACCGCCTGTTGATGCAACAATGTCAGAATAAGGCTTTGGCAAAATTGTTTCTGCTTCTTCAAGGTTCATGCTTGTAAACTTTGTTGTGCCTGATTCGGTTTCTTCTTTAATGTTCGCTTGTGAGTTTGCCGTTTGATTTAAGGACTCAAGAGTATTTGACTGAATCGATAACTCATTTTCAAGTTGAGCCACTTTGTTTTTATACCAATTAATATCTTTAGTGGCTAATTTTGTTTTTGTGTTTGACCTTTCTTGTATGTTTTCGACTGGCTGAATTGCCGTTATTTCACTTGATGCTTGTGATATTTGGGGTATGCGTGATGAGCTAAAAAATAACTGACTGGTTACAAATCCTGAGGTGAAAGTGAAAATAGCAGCTAGAGCGATTCTTGTTCTATTCAAAATAAGTTCTTTTTAAATTTATTCTAAAAAAGAGATTAACTAACTGTAGGGGTCAGATCAAAGTTAAATTGCTCGTGGTGCATTTGGCAATGCAATTGTTACAATATTGAACTAAGGGAATATAACCCATGACTATTCCAGCGTTTGTTACAAATTCAGCAGCGACTTTGCGTGCTGATCCTCTTTACTGCCCTCATCCTGGGGAGGTATTCCAACGTCGTTGTTTGTCAAAAACTTCACTCAAACAAGATGAAGTCGCTAAACGCATTGGTATTTCTACTAAGCACTTATCACGTTTTACTAATGGCCATGTCAGTGTCGGAGTTGAACTTGCTCGCAAGTTAGAAGCTTGTACCAATATTAGTGCGGCTGCTTGGCTGCATTACCAAACTCAATATGATTTATATACAAACAAGAAATTGGAAAGTACGGTTTCATTAATGACGGCATAATTTTTATGTTCGATATGATTGTTTAATCTGTGCAAGAACAAAGTCCTAAAGGTGTAAACTCATTTAGGACTTTGGCAAGTATTGAGTGACTTTTACTATTGTCTACCACCAAGTTGTGTACAAACCAATTAAAATAAGCACCACGCCAAGTGCTGCAACAATGAAACCGGGTTTAGTGGCAAAACTGACGTTATCTAGGCTGACACTTCTATCATTGTTGGTTGCTGCTCCCCGTAAAGAGACGAAATAGGTTAACGCTAGGCACATTAAAAATACGATGCCGATCCTGTCCATAAAGGGTCGTGATGGCCAAAATATGGCAAAACCTACTGAGAATGCAGCGGAGCCTAATGCAGAGGCAAGGGCGCCTGCCGCTGTTATGCGTTTCCAGAACATGCCCATTAAAAATATCACTGTTATACCCGGTGAAAACAATCCCGAAAATTTTTGGATATATTGGAAGCCTTGCTCTGATTGGCCAATCAATGGTTGAGCTACACATACCGCAACCGCTAATGACACAACAGTTACAATTGCCCGACTAAATTCTTAACTAAATCGGCGAGTTTTCAGTCGCGATAAAATTAAAAGCATTGGCGTTGCCGACAGGAGGTTTTTGCTTAAAACTGACTTGTTCTAAAGATGAGTACTTAGACTAAAAAGCACTGCTATCGAGAATCGGACATTAACGCGTTTATTTGCTAAACTTGTTGGCTGTAACATCATGCAAAGTGCCAGATACATATTTATGCAGAACACTAGCCACCAACGTTTGGTATGGGATGCCTTCTACCAAAGCACGACGTTGAATTGCTGATAAATCATGTCCAGATAAGCGAATATTTATACGCTTATCTTTTTTGAAAGTATCTTCTGCAGATGCTTGAATTGCGGACTTACGCTTTTCTGTTAGCGTAGAAGTAAAGTTATCGCGCTCAAATTCATCTAGTAAGTCTCGCTCTTCTTGATCCAGTTTTACTTTATTCATAGCTTATCACCTATATATAACTTGGTAGCCTTGCGACTAGGAATAACCGTTTTTAAGAAAATTTCTTTATCAGTTTCAATATATGGAACTAGATATGCGTAATTCTCAATATTGATGACGAAAATACGCTGATTAGGATATTTTTTCTGATTTGAGTGTTTCAAATCATCTAATAGGCAGTTATTTTGAAGATGATAAATAACATCTTCAAATGAGATGCCGCGCTCTTCTATCAAGAGCTTGTTTTTATCAGGATTCCAATCAAATATTTTCATATGGGAAAGTTTAGCATTGTGTGCCGTATGTCATCAAGTGGCTAGCAGTGTATTAGCGTGAATTACTGATAACTCCATTTCCATTTATCTTCCTAACGTTTGTGGGGCAAAATCAGTCTCAAATCGTGTTCGTTTAATACAACACTGAAGGTAACCATAAGGTAAGTGCCGGCACCAACATAATGAGTGCTAGAACTATGACCAATGGCACGATAAACGGCAATGTTGCTTTGGCGCATCGCTCGACCGGTACATCTGACACCTGAGACAACACAAACAACACCATACCTAAAGGTGGTGTTAACAAACCAATCATGAGGTTGAGTACCATAATCACCCCAAACTGCACGGGATCTATGCCGGCAGCGATGGCAATGGGTAGCAGAATGGGGGTGAGTATGGTGATAGCGGCAATGGTTTCCATAAAACAGCCGACTAAAAATAAAATGAGGGTAATTATCAACAATACTAAGTATTTATTTGTGCCTGCAAAACCAAGAGAGTCGGCCACAATTTGATGAATGTTTTGGCTGGTTAATACCCACGAAAAAATCGCAGCACCGCCAATAATAAGCATTATTGAGCTGGTTGTTTCAATGGTGCTAAAGGATACTTTTAGCAAGCCTTTAAAGGTTAAGGTTCTATACAGCAGACTGCTAAGTAAAAGCGCGTAAACACATGCGACTATTGCCGCTTCGGTTGCGGTAAACCATCCAGTTAATATGCCGCCAACAATGATAACGGGCGCAAGCAGTGAAGCAAAAGCCTGCTTAAAACTAACGGCAATACGCTTAACTGAAAACGAACTGTCTTTGGGATAGTTTCTCTTACGAGCGTAAATAGTGACCATAATAAACAGAGAAAGCGCCATCAATAAGCCGGGAATAATGCCGGCTGCGAACAACTGACCGATAGAAACGCCTGCCATTACACCGTAAATAATCATCGGCAAACTAGGCGGGATAATCGGGCCAATGGTAGACGAGGCCGCAGTTAAACCCACTGAAAAATCGGCGTCGTAACCTTTATTTCGCATGGCTTTTATTTCCATCGCACCTAAGCCACCAGCATCGGCTACCGCGGCCCCTGACATACCTGAAAATAAAATAGACGCACCAATATTTACATGGCCTAAACCACCGCGTAACCAGCCCATTAGCGCCCCTGCAAAATCAAATATGCGTTGCGTAATCCCCCCTTGATTCATTAAGGCGCCTGCGAGAATAAAGAACGGGATAGACAACAAAGGAAAGCTATCCATGCCTCCCACCATTTGATGAAATACCACTAAACTGGGAATACTCCCCTCTATGGCTATCGCAATCAAAGAAGCGATTGCAAGGGCAAAAGCAATAGGCACACCTAATATGATGAGTAAAATTAGCGAAACAAAAAGGGCGATAATAACCATAATCTTTATGGATCCTTGGTTAGTGGTGTATTGGTTGAAGTAGCATCGGGCGCGTCTGATTTTAGAAAGAGACGCTTAATATCATTTGCGCAACGTATTGCTGAGCGAAGCAAACACAAGGCTAGGCAAAGGCCTAACAAGCCGTAAAGCACACTAATGGACAACGATAGGGAACTCATTTCGTGGCTAGTAATTAATGGCACTATGGCTAAACAGGTGATGAACAAAAAAACTAAGAATAATGTATTGATAAGAGACAATAGCGCGCTGCATATGGGCATGAGTCTTCGCGGAACAAAGCTATGGAAATACACAAAACTAATATGGGTGTTTTTTCTAAAACCTATTGATGCGCCAATAAATGATAGCAATATCAATTGATACCTTGCTACTTCTTCGGTCCAGCCTAAAGGCGCATTTAACGCGTATCGACTCACCACTTGTGCAATTAGAATAGTGGCCAAAAGGAAAAATAGACTTAGGGATATCCAATCTTCAAGGGCAACATCAGAAAATTCAAATGAATCATCATCGTCACTTTTAAGTTCGGTTGGCTCAGAGGCCTTGGATAAGGTCATATATGCTCCGATCATATGAGAAGGTAGTGTGCTCATAGAAGTTAAGTACTTGCTGGCGAAATGCGTTGCGCTCTACTTGATTGACAGTCACACCTTGTTGTTCAAACCATTTCGATAAGTTTTGTTCGTTGTAACGGGTTTCCTCTGAGGCTTTTTGGGCTGCTACCCTCAGTACTTTAGTAAATATTGCTCGGTCGTCTTTTGACAATAAGTCCCAGGTTCTGCCGCTCGCTACCGCTAAGATAGATCCTAAAACATGGCCGGTTAAGTTGATGTTGGATTGTACTTCGTAAAATTTCTTGGCTTTTATAGTCGGCAACGGATTTTCTTGGGCGTCTACCACTCCTTGCTGAATAGCCAAATACACTTCAGAAAAAGAAATAGGGCTAGGTTTAGCACCTAAAGCCAGTGGAAATAGCTGATAAATTTCTGCTCCCGGCACCCTGATTTTTAAGCCTCGTATTTGTTCAGGCCTGATCACCGGTCTATTTGATGTGAGGTGTCGCTCGCCATAATAAGTGGAGCTTAAAATAACATTGCCAGCTGAGCGTTGTTGGTATTCTTGTGTCAGTTGAGCAAATACTGAAGAGGCGACGTAGCGTTGCCAATGTTGATAATTTTCAAAGATATAAGGCATTTCAGACAGGCCTAAAGGCTTATACATTTGTGACGCAAAGCTGGTGCCTGTGTAAATTATATCTAATGAACCCAAACTTAAACTTTGATTAATATGCGCTTCTTTACCCAGTGAAGATGAAGCATATATTTCAACTTTATAACGCCCCTGAGTTTCACGGTAAATCTCATCACTGGCCCATAAAGCCCATTTATGCAATGCATGTGAAGGTTCATACACATGGGCCCATCTTAATACTCGGCTATTTTGCCAATCTGGGTGACTTACTGTTTGTGCACTTACCGCTAAGTCTGTTTGTGCAATGGTACGATTTGGTAGCATTAAACAAATAAATACCGCCGCGATAATGAATATCTTTTCGGCACAGTCAGTAATGTTACTGCTGCAGCGTTTAGCATCAAAGTTGAGTAAGTTCATACACATTTTATTTAAGCCCTATCGGCATTCTATTGTTTTTTAGTGCTTACCATTTTGTTCACTTGCAGGTCGTTTAAAACCACTGTTTCGCCATTTCTCCAGCGAACATCAATACGTTTTATTTGGGTTTCTTGACCTAGTCCAAAATGCACTTTGTTGAGCATGCTTTGTGAAAATGATTCGCCTGCAGAGGCGACGCGCTTTTTATATTGTTTGCCTGATTCAGTGGTAACTGTGACCAGCGCAGAATAAGCGTCTACTTTGCCGACTGGGCTATAATCCACATCTACTAAAATAAAGTTATTGGAGGTGTTGCTGATGTTTTTATACAGGTACCAATGGCCTTCTTCTTCACTGCCATTAAGCATGTCTATTTGACCGTCTAAATCAAAATCAAAGGCTTGGCCCATGTCGCCATGACCGGGATCATTGGCGCTAAAAGCGCCATGTTGCGTGGTCATTTCAAAACTATTATTACCAGTGTTAAGCAATACCAAATCGGCAATGCGCTCTTTTAAGAATCCATAACGATATAAAAAGATATCTTCAAAACCGTCGTTATTCATATCACCATGAGTCACGCCCCAATGATCGCCACCTGGTGGTAAGTTCCATTCATTTGATGCATCCTCAAAATGATCAACTTTATTGATCAGTAGCACATCTTTTTCGTTGCGGTAGTTAGGCGCCCAATCATGACTGACGTCACTTACACCAGTGATTGAAAACGAAACACCCCAAAAGACATTTTGATTTCTGACCCATTCGGCTCGCCATTTGCCATCGCCGAGATAGCCAATATACATACCATTGGACTCTCGTTTTTCAGGCCAGCCCTTGGCCATGTCTTGGCTAATATTAAGTGACTTTTCGGCAGTGCGCATTTCAACAGGACGTTGTCTCTCCTGAAAGCCTTTGGCATTCACCACATGGCGAGTTTTACTGTCGCCTAAATAAATCGCCCAACCGCCATCATATAAGCGATAAACCAGCTCCATATCAAACAGAGTAATATCATCTTTGGCGCTAAAATCGATAAGGGTTGTGCCCGTTTCACCATTGTCGCGAATATCGAGTTTTTTGTTGTTTGGGTTAAAGTCGATGGATTTGTTGGATAGTTGGTAATGGGTTTTGCCTCGAGCAAAATACAAATCAAATAGACCGTCATTATTAACATCTAATTGGGCAGCATTAATAATGCTTACTTGGCCATTGATGTGTTCTGGTAACCATTGTTTGGATACATCAGTAAAGGTCCAATCGCCATTATTTACCCACATAGACGCGGGAGAAAATAACAAAAAGTCATCTTTGCCGTCGTTGTTAATGTCGGTCACCAATACACGTTCAGCATATGCATCTTGCAAGCCATCAATCTGTGTATAAGTAAAAGTGCCATCATCATTATTTTTATAAAAAAGTTGTATTGGTCCATTACTATTTGGCATTTGCGCATTGAATAAAGCGATATCTAAATCTCCATCAAGATCGATATCGACCCATCGAGGTGCACGTCCTCTGGCTGGAATATTTATACCAGCAACGGCGGAGACATTAATGAACTCACCTTTGTCATTGCGGAATAATTCGTAAGATGTGGGGTTACTGCCACTGCCTCCACCTAAAGCTACCAGCAAATCCAAATCACCATCGTTATCATAATCCCCGAAACTTGAACCATGAAGATCTCTAGGAGAGTCAAAGAGGCGCTGGATACTGACTTTGCCGTTATTGTTGGTCACGATTTGAGTAGGGACATGATTGTGATTATTCAGGGCAAAATCATAATCACCGTCTTGATCATAGTCGGCGACAGCTGGCCCGCCGTATTTGTAAGTTTCTTCGGTATCAAGGCCTATTTCTTTGGAAATATCGCGGTACTTAGGTAAGTCGAGCCCGTCAATATCTTCAAAATATGCACGGTTAATGGTGATGTTATTGCTTCTGCCTGAAAACGTAAGTTTATGCTGACCTAGTGCTTTAAAAGGTACTAACACATTTAAGGTTTGTTTTCCGGCGCTGGGAATATCGATATTGTCTACCAATACTTCGTTGTTGGCCGACAGACTCAAACTGCCATAATGTTTGTCTAACGTAAGTTGCAGTATTAACTTTTTAAGCAACGAGCCTTGTACGTCATAGGAGGTAACATAATCGGTTTGGTTATTGATATGCACAGCGTGATTAATCACAGCTTGACTTGGCAATTGAGTTTGCCGCGCATTTTTATCAGTTGCCGTGCTGCACCCATTAATGAATAGGCTTGCCGTTAAGGCAATGACAGTTGCCATGACCGCGCCACTTAGTTTACTCATGATGCAATAACCTTCGCTGTTACTAAGTTAAAGTTGCATCTATCTTATGATGTTAAATGTTTATTGTAAACAATATTTGTGTTGCACCTAGTTTGGTGACGATTCGGCCGCTTTATTTTTAGTAAAGTGTGTAATGAAACTACGCTAAAACTAGACTTGGCTTTTAACAAAACGTTTAATTCTAGCGGACTGGGGATGTCTATTTTTTTCTATTCCAATAGGCACTGGCGTATAGCTTGGTTTTGTCGTATTGACAGTGTTCGTTAAGATGGGCTTTAAGTTGTTTCACTACGCTGGCTTCTGCCGCGATAAAAATAGCAGTATTGTTCAAGTCAGTTTTTTGTGAGGCTAGTGCTGATAAAAAATCGCCAGTTAATTTATCGGGCGTTACTAGCCAGTTGATTAGCATATTGGCTGGGGCCACTAGATCTTGTATATCTTGTTCTTCAGGTACTTGGATCCACACATCACCTTTGGCATTGTCGGGCATAAGTTCTAATATGCCTGCAATGGCAGGTAGAGCAGTGATATCACCAAACATCAAATGAGACTCAGCGTATAAGTCGGGGTGTTTGCTGTCACCTGGACCAGCGATTCCAAGATGATCCCCTGGTACTGCGTTGGATGCCCAATTACTCGCTAAACCTTGGTGATCGTTAACGGCAAAATCTAATGTTAGCTGCATACTTTGTGGATTAAATTCTCTAATAGTGTATGAGCGCATCCATTGCTTAAAGCCAAAATAAATACCGAGTTTAGGCATTTTATTAGCCACGTTGGGTTTAGGAAATATTGCTTTAACATGAGCGCTTTTTTTATCGGAAGGGAAGTCTTTGAGTTCATTTCCAGTAACGATAATACGTTTCATATGAGGCGAAATATCACTCACTGACAAGACTTGTGTCATGCGCATCTTGGGGCCCATTATTATCTCCTAAATTACTGTTTAAGCTTGTGGATCGGCAAAAAAGGTTTCAAGTTTTGGATGCAGCACAAAGGTCATCAAACACGCAAAACCAAGACCTATGGGTAAGGCGTACAAGAAACTAGTGATGACAGTAGTGGTGAAGTGACTAATATTGCCAAAGTCATGATTAATTGCAGTGGTCACAATGGCCAAGATGGACTCCATTACCACGGCCATTAAGATCCCTTGCAATAGTTTTTTATATAGGCTTGGCATTCTTACAAACAGGCTATTTACCAATTTATGTATTGCAGCAAATATTAATGCGCCACTTGGCAACATCACCAAAAATGCAAACACAAAGGAATTTAACCAGGCTTGTAAAAAGTGCTGTTCAGGAGCCAAATTAACATAGCTCATAATACCGGTAATGGTAGCGATTAAGCTGAGCATAATCGGAAGCAATACCAATGCTTTTTTTAACTTAAGTTGCATAACAGCATCCAAATAATTATAGTTGATAATGTCTACTATAATTATTTAGGTTGATAATGTCAACTATATTTAAATTGAATCATACATCGAGGAATACCAGTGGAATTACGCGAAGTGCTGTTTAGTTTATCCGCGCTTTATTAAGCCGAAATTGCACTGATTAAAGCGAGTTATAACGAGAGGGTCGCATAAGAGACATAATGGTGCTTATATTAGTTAACGAGTCTAAATAATTTTGTAGGTAAGTTGGCGCTGTATTCTTCTATTCGCTGCTTTGTTTGGCAGTGTTATACAATTCATACATTAAATCTGGTTTATATTGGTTTTTGACTGCAACTCTAAGGGTATTGATTGCGTCTCTATTTGCGGATTTTTTTGAAAAATGTAGCCATATTTCTTTCTCTGACAGGGCAAATGGTCGTCCAAAGTCGTTCATGCTTTTTCCTAGCGCAGCTACATTGTATTCAATTCCAACTAAAGAGCCGACTAGTGCATCAACTCTTTTCAAACTGAGTAGTTGAATACCTTGTTGATAATTTCTTACTTCAAGTTTGCGTCCTTGAAAGTCACGATCAAACTCTTTTGATAAACTGGCAGAACGAATGACTGCAAATTGTTTTAGTGGAAGCAATTCATTGTAGCTATTAATTTCCATACCTACTTGAGGTAGGACTATGACTTTTGATTTAGAAATAGGCCCTATAAAATCAGCATAACCTTCCAATTGGGGATTTTTGAAAATAACGGCGAGATCTAACGTGCCTTGTTTAATGCCATAAACGATACGTGCATAAGGGTAGGGGGTTAAGTTGAATTCTAATCCGGTTTGTTGCTGTAATAACTCAAAGTAACGTACTGAAGTACCAACTAATTGACCCTGTTTGTTGGTATAAACTAAAGGAGGAATTTCAGGAACACCTACCTGTAATACAGTGTTTGAGTTTTCCCCTTGGGTAGTAAATGACAGAAATACGCTTGCTAGAAATATAAACACCAATAGTGACTTGAACATATATGCCAGTCTCTGATAAAACACAAATTTATCATACATAATCATTATGTTATGTACAGTAGAATTCACGGTGGCATTTCTTGTGAGCAACAGCGATAGGTTTTGAGCAACAGGCTTTTTATGAGAGTTGTTTTATAACTTATTCGAGCTAGCCCCTTTAATTCCTCCTGATGCTGCCAATCCCATTAAGCGACGAAACCTAGGGCATTCCATATGACTCGGTGCGGTGCAAGCCGCGGCATGTTGAAGTCCATCTCGCATCGCGGTTAATTTTTGTATAGTACGGTCAAGCTCAGTTGCTTTACGAAGCAACATATCACTATCAATAGTTGGCTTTTTCTCATTTCCTACAATATTTGAAATTTCATCCAACGAAAAGCCAGCAACTCGACCCAAAGCAATTAATGCAAGCCGTTCAATTACGTTCGCATTGAAAACTCGGCGTATACCTTGCCTACCAATAGAGCGAATTAAGCCCTTTTCTTCGTAATAACGTAATGTAGAGGCGGGAACACCTGAGCGTTTAGCTACCTCAGAAATATCCATGAACTTCTCTTGACTTAAAGTTGACTTGAAGTCGTAGACTAACATTTGTTAAGAATCATAACCAGTAACGGAGCAGTTTGTGGAAAATCTATTTTGTGTAATATTAATTGGCATTGGTGCAACCGCAGTGATGGATCTATGGGCAATAGCGAGGGCGCAACTATTTAACATTCCGCCGACTAATTGGGCATTGGTGGGCCGTTGGATCGCTTATCTACCAGGTGGTAAATTTCATCACGTTTCAATTGCTGCATCGGAAGCTGTGGGTGGTGAACACTTAATAGGGTGGACGGCGCACTATATAATAGGCGTAGCATACGCGGCCCTATTAGTGGTTATTTTTGGAGAAACTTGGATCCAACACCCATCGATTATACCGGCGCTGGTAGTGGGGATAGCTACAGTTGTCGCTCCTTTTTTTATCATGCAACCGGGCATGGGAGCGGGTATCGCTGCTTCTCGCACGCCTAAACCTAATGCAGTTAGATTGCAGAGCATTTTGAATCATGGGATCTTTGGGTTCGGTATGTATCTATCAGCTTGTGCGGTTAAATTTGCTTACTCATTATAAACCTTTAATGTATTAATCCATTTAGAAAATCAGTCAGTCCATTTGCAACACAAAATAGACCGACAATAAAACAGAGCCAAATATGACAACCCTTATAAACGCAGACGTTTGAACAATGTATTGTTGTTCGGTCCCAGGCATTTGAAAAGTTGGTTATTTCAACTCGGGCTGAAAAACCATTGGTTACCTAGTTGCCACGGCTCTGTATGTGTAAATGGTTAAACTTGCACAAACAGAGCTATTCAAAAGTCAATATTAACAACACCTGTGTTTGCTAGTTACTTCAATTCACACTAGATTAGGTTATCGGGATGCAAGGCTATACGGCTGTCGGCGAGTTTGCTTTGGTTGATAACGGCACCGCTTTTAATGAGTTTAGTGCCCACCACATAGGCTTTGGCGTGGTTGATTGTATCTACCGACAATAGGCGGTCATGGTCAAAATACCACACTGAAAACTTACCCTCATCGTCTGTTTCTTTACGTAATATCACCTTATTGTATCCGCTGGATAAGCCAACCATCTGCAATTTGACATCATATTGATCCGACCAAAACCATGGCAGGGTGTCGTAAGTGACGTCTTTGCCGCAAATCGATGCAGCCGCAACTTTGGCTTGATCAACGGCATTTTGCACCGATTCTAAACGAATCAAACGATTGTAGTGCGGATTGTGATGAAAACTGCAATCGCCTATGGCGTAAATATCGTTATCATTGGTTCGGGCAGCATTATCTACTTTTATACCATTTTCAATGTCCAAACCTGCCTCTAAGGCAAGTTCAGTATTGACCCGAATACCCACACCAACAATGATAATATCTGCGGGATATTGGCTACCATCGGCGCAGATGACAGTATTTGAATCATCCTTTGTTTCGATGCTAATCACATCTTTAGCGGTGAACACTTCTACGCCATGTTCATGATGTAGTTGTTGAAAATAGTCCGACATTAAAGGAGCGGTGACCCGAGCTAAAATCCGTGATTCACGTTCGAGTACGGTGACATTGGCCCCCATTTTCTTTAAGGATGCAGCAGTTTCTAGACCGATGTACCCACCACCAATGATGACTACTCTTTGGCTGTCACTGTTTAACATTGCCTGACGGATGTGATTAACATCTTCAGCAGTACGTAATGGGTATAGTTGATGCGCGCTGTCTATGCCCTTAATAGGGGGAATAAAAGGTCGTGCACCTGTGGCAATAATGAGTTTGCTGTAGTTATGCAGCTCACCATCTTCGGTATGAATGAGCTGTTTTTGACGGTCTATCAATGTGATTTTGATGCCTAAACTTAAGCTGATATTATTCTTTTCATAGCTTTGTTCAGCTTTCAGCAGATTCTTTTCGATGCCATCATCGCTAGTTAAATAGGCTTTAGATAACGGAGGTCGATGATAAGGTAAGGTAGGATCTGTATCAAAAATTGTGATCGCACCTTGCCAACCTTCTTTACGTAAAGCAAAAGCGGCATTCACACCTGCGTGGCTGGCGCCAATTATAATACAGTTACCATTCAACGTTTGCATGTCAGACATCGTACTTACCTTAATTAGCGACAGTCAGGATCAAGCCATCGAGTTTTTCACTAATCTCAATTTGGCAGCAAAGACGGCTGTATTCGTTAGCATTGTCATCGAGTTCCAGCATATCTTTTTCGATTTCACTGGCTTCTCCGGTTTGACTTACTTGATCTGGGTTAACATGCACATGACAAGTTGCGCAAGAACATACGCCACCACAATCACCGTCGATACCACTTACACCGTTTTCAACAGCTAATGCCATCACTGAACCAGAGTCAGCTTCTAGAACAATGTTCTCGTCGTCTTGTGTAATAAATGTAATTTTTGCCATGTTATTTACCTCGGTGTTAATGTAGTTTTTGTCATCCAATACCCGTAAGCATGAATGGTAAGTATGCGGTTATTTGGGATTAAATCGAACATTCAGGCGGTGATACCCTACCTTACGTTTAAATTCATCCCATTCTTCAATATTGTCTTCAGTGTCCAGCAAATCGATAGTCTGTACTTTGTCGCACAGTACATTGATTAAGGTGCTAAGGATTTGCCTGGCATGAGTAGCCCCTAAACAGTTGTGATGACCAAAACCAAAACCGACGTGAGGGTTCATTTTACGGTCTAGCACCACCTCGTTTGGAGTTTCAAACACCGATGCATCGCGGTTTGCCGAGGCCCAGCATAAAGATATACGAGTATCAGCTTTGGCCGCATGTTCACATACTTGGGTATCTTCTGTGACGACTCGGCCCATGTGTGTAAGAGGTGAGAAATAGCGAATGAATTCTTCAATGGCGCGGCCACGAATTTCAGGCTCGTCACGCAAACGTTGTAATGATTCAGGATGCTCAGCGAAATAGGCTATGGTGTTTGAGACGGCATTGATAACAGTATCTCGACCACCAGAGAAAGTTAATACAATGACACCTTTAACTTCTTCTTTAGTGAGTTTTTTGCCATCTACTTCAGCGGCTAACAATACCGAATAAAGATCGTCTGACGGGTTGGCAATGGCACGCTCAATTTCTGCATCGATATAATCATAAAGAATTTGTGCTTTATCACCGTCTAATGCTTCGCCTTCACTTCGAAAAACATGGGTACCCCAACTAATCCACAAATCTGAATCTTCGAAAGGTGTGTTAAGTAACAATGTTAACGCTCTGGATTGCAGTACTAATGAAAACTGTTCTATTACTTCTACTGGCTCGCCATTTATTACAGCGTCAACTAATTCATCTATTTGGGCGTTAAGTTTGGCCTTGTATTCATCTTCCAAAGGTCGTTTAAACCAAGGGTCGAGCAAGGCTCGGTAACCTTTGTGCATCGGCGGATCAACTTCAAAGGGAATTTGTCTAGTTGTACGAATGTTGACTTCTGAAGGCACCACTATGCGCCCAGGGACATCTTCGGAGCTAAAGGTTTTGGTGTTGTGTGCACACTTTCTGACGTCTTTTAGCCTTAACACCATAGTGACAGGATCGTCTTGATCGCTAACTTGTGCGAAGCCTTGTTCCACTCTGGCTTGTTCAAAAGGGTCGTTCAAATCACTTTTATTCATGAAGTTCTCAACGTTTTTCTATTGTGGTTAATATTGCCAATAATGTTATTTTAATGTAGTTAAGTTGTAATTAATGCTACATATAGAGTTAAAAATATCATAATTATGCGCTTTTAGACTTTTTTTCAATATTATCGAAGAAGCATAAAGTGGTCTGCAAATGCTGATGCCAGTACGCCCATTCATGGCTACCTTGGTTCACCGCGAATTGATGAGAAATATTAGCATCGCCTAAGGCTTTAGTGAGCTGTTGATTGCTGCCAAATAATTGATCTTGTTCGCCACAGTCAAATCGTAAAGGGGGCAATTGTGATTGGTTTGTTTTACACCAATACACAATATCCGATTCGTGCTCAACTTGAGTTTGGTAGTTATCTAAGGGAGTATCGGTAAATAACGCCATGTCAGTTACTTTGGTAATGGCCGAGTGTGCTGAAATACCGCTGAATTTAGTCGCATATTTTGCGCCAAGGCGCAGTGCACCATAACCACCCATAGATAAACCACTAATATATAAATTACTGTGTTCGCTTACAGAATCTACAGTGGTTTGTACGCCATCTATCACATCTTCGACTATCCATTTTTCGAAATTTCCATGATGTGGCAAAGGTAAATAAGCCGATCCTTCCCAGATGCCGCCATCGGATGGCATCACTAACACAAATTCCGATAACCCTTGTTGACGTAGTTGTTCATAAACAAGGTGTGCACCACCTAAGTCCATCCACACCCAGTTATTTCCGTAGACTCCGTGAAGTAGAATAACCACAGGCAAATCTTTAGCCTGACTATAAGGATTATAGATAGTGACATCTCGGCGTCCGCCTAGATGTGTAGAGTTAAGTGTCAGCGTCATGGTGTTGTCGCGTGCAAACTCAGGATTGGATTGTTCTATTCGTATTATGGACATAGTGACTTAGTGCTCATTAGGCTCGAGAAACTCGTGATGCTCAAAAACGACTACACCTTTAGCGATACGACCGTGTAACAGGTCATCAAATCCTTCGGCTATATCTTCGATTTTATAGGTTTTAGTGACCAGCTCTTCGAGCTTTAATTCGCCTTGCTGATAAAGGTCAAGGATCCGCGTAAAGTCACGCTCTGGATTACACTTCCCATAAAGCGGGTTGATATAAATTTTGTCCCATTCAAATAGTTCACAATCAAAATCGATGCGTTGCTCTATACCGCTCACTTGTACAGCGGTACCGGCGCTTCTAATTAAGGCTAAAGGGGCAGAGCCTAATGCGGGGATTGCAGTGCATTCAAAAGCATAATCGGCACCTCGGCCATGGGTTAAAGCTTTTACTTGTGTTTTTACGTCTATAAAATCGGTGTCGTCTTTACTTGCAATAATACCGTGAGTCGCGCCAAACTCTTTGGCTTGAGCAAGTCTGTCTTCACTAATATCAATGGCAATAATTTTCGCAGCTCCGGAATTTCTTGCTCCCTGAATGGCATTAAGCCCCACGCCGCCACAGCCAATAACACATACTGATGCACCGGCTTGTACATTGGCTGCGTTTACTACTGAGCCCCAACCGGTCATTACACCACAACCAATAATAGATGCGGCCGCAAAAGGGATCTCATGATTAAGCTTAACCACTGCAGCTTGTTTAACTATGGCATATTCGCTCATAGTACCTAGATGAAAAGAACGCTCGATAGGTTGCTGGTTGTGAGTAGATGACTCTATTTTGGCATGACCGGCTAAACCACAGCCGCAAACCGGTGAGTTGGTTTCGCAAATATGCACATTACCTTCTCGGCATTGGAAACATTCGCCACAGGGAATGGCCCAATTCAAAATAGCTTTATCACCCACAGCGACCTTAGTTACTTTGCTACCAACAGCCTGTACCCAACCTGCTCCTTCATGACCCACAATAAAAGGTTTATTCCAAGTTTGTATGGAATCCCAATCGGTGTGGCATATACCTGCAGCCGCTATTTTGATTAACACTTCGTCATCGGCACATTCACCCACTTCGATGTTATCAAGGTGATACTGTCCATTGCCATCTGAAATAACTGCTTTTGATTTGATCATGTTAATGAATTCTATTGAGTTAAATGCAGGGTAAATTTAATCACAATCAGTACTCACAGTACTGTCAGCATTGGCGCATAAAATATCGTTTATATGCTAATAAAAATGCTTAGAAACGTTAAATGAGTAGCTTAATATCAAAATTTAGTTATTTGCTGAAAGGACAGTTATTCTCTGGTGAAGCAGCAACATTTGAAGTTTATTAGGTTTTAAGTGACGTAGATTCACGCTTTACTAATCTAGGTATGTACTTATGGCCGTTACCTTGTTCAGTCGCTGGCGCGGCTATTTTTCCTAAGGCTAGCTGAGCGGCAAATTCCGCCATTTCTTCAATGGGGTAGTGTAGTGTGGTTAACTTAGGGCGTGAGTATCTAGACAATAAAACGTCATCAAATCCGATTACCGATACATCTAGGGGGACTTTAAAACCATTGTCTTCCAAAGTTGAAATGGCACCAATCGCCATGGCATCGTTGTATACAAATATTGCATCGAACTTAGTATCACTGGCGAGTAGCTTTTGGGTAGCGACTTCGCCTCCTTGTAAATTGGGTTCATCTTCAACAAAGTGATGCGCCAATAAAGATAACCCGGACTCGGTCAGTTCGTTTTTAAAACCTTTAAATCGCAAAGCGGGGTCGTCGATTTGATATCGACTGGAAATGCAGGCCAATTGTTTGTGACCTAAGGACAACAAGTGTCTTGCTGCAATTTTGCCGCCTTCTTCGTTGTCTAACCAAATACATTTATCTGCTATTTCTTGAATAAAGCGGTCAATCAAAACAAGGCCAGGTATTTTGTTTGCGAACTCTATGATTTCTTGGTCACTGAGTTTCTTGCTGTGCACCACAATAGACTCACATCTTCGCTCTAATAAAAAACTAATGGCTTGGCGTTCTGACTCTTCGCTGATTGAGCCAGTACTGAGCAACAATTGCATATTGTTTTGTCGCGCGATTTTGTCGACGCCGTTAGCAAGTGATGCAAAAAACGGGTCGGTTAAATCCGGAATAACAACACCTAATGATTGACTCTTTTTGGTGACCAAGGCTCGAGCGTTTTCATTTGGGTGGTAACCGAGTTGCGCCATAATAGCTAACACTCTGGCTCTGGTTTTGTCGCCTACTTTGGGCCCGTTGTTCACTACACGGGAGACAGTGGCTGTTGATACACCAGCCTTTTTAGCAACATCTTTTATGGTAGCCATAGTTTACTTATTGGTCTTTTAAACTAAATTGGTGTTTGATGTAAAGATAGTATCTTGAATCGATTAATGATTAAAGTCTAAACGTTTACATTTTGATTGTGACTAGTGAATATAGCTATATAAGCCTTTGCAAGGAGTGTTTTACTATTTATATATTTGATCTTGCAGTTAATAAGGTAAACGTTTACCCTGTGTCAAAATATCAACCTAGGTAGCCTTTTATGAGTGAAGTTTTTGATCCCACTGAACATCCACATCGCCGCTATAATCCGCTCATTAATGAATGGATATTAGTCTCTCCACACCGTGCTAAACGTCCGTGGCAAGGTCAAGTTGAAGCATTAGATGAAGAGCAAAAACCTCGCTACGACCCAACTTGTTTCTTGTGTCCTGGTAATACGCGTATCAATGGCGAAGTGAATCAAAAGTACAAAAATACTTTTGTGT
This sequence comes from Paraglaciecola arctica, assembly GCF_018861065.1. Taxonomy (GTDB): domain Bacteria; phylum Pseudomonadota; class Gammaproteobacteria; order Enterobacterales; family Alteromonadaceae; genus Paraglaciecola; species Paraglaciecola arctica_B. The sequence goes on along the minus strand of NZ_JAHKQO010000039.1, from coordinate 178,830 downwards.
TTCCCAATGATTTTGCCGCTTTAAAAAGTGATACACCAATTTTCGAAACAGATGATCCTTTGTTTAAAATGGCCACAGAGCAAGGTGAAAGCCGAGTGATTTGTTTTTCTCCCGATCACAGTAAAACCTTGCCGGAACTCACTGTTGAAGAAATCACTGAAGTGGTTAAAACCTGGCAAGATCAATGTGAAGAAATTGGTAAAACCTACAACTGGGTACAAGTGTTCGAAAATAAAGGTGCGGTAATGGGGTGTTCAAATCCACATCCTCATGGACAAATTTGGGCTCAGCAACAACTTCCTACTCTAGTGACTAAAAAACAAAATGCACAATCGGCCTATCTGGAAGAGCATGGTAGCAACCTTTTACAAGACTACGCTGTACGTGAATTCGAGTCCCAAGAGCGCGTAGTGGTAAGTAATGACGATTGGATGGTGGTGGTGCCGTATTGGGCAGCTTGGCCATTTGAAACTTTATTACTACCGCGCTTTGCAGTGCAACGTATGACTGATTTGACCGCTAAGCAACAAGTTTCGCTTGCGGATATTTTACAACAAATCACGATTCGTTATGACAACTTATTTAATACGTCGTTTCCGTATTCGATGGGTTGGCATGGCGCTCCATATGATGGCGAAGCACACCCAGAGTGGACTCTTCATGCGAGTTTTTTCCCTCCTTTGTTACGTTCAGCTACTGTGCGTAAATTTATGGTGGGTTATGAAATGATGGCAGAGTCACAGCGTGATCTTACCGCTGAGCAAGCCGCCACAAGATTAAAATCAGTATCTTCTGTGCATTATAAAACAACCAGTCACACCGCACAGCAAGAGCAAAAACCGGAGCAAAAAGCATGAGTCAAATTGAATTAGTCAGCCAAAAATATCGCGCTCATTTTGGTACTGATCCACAGCAAGTTATTCATGGCCCGGGTCGTGTCAACTTAATTGGCGATCACACTGATTACAACGATGGATTTGTATTACCTGCCGCTATCAATTTTGGTACTGACATCGCCGCCACTCGGCGTGATGATAAATTGGTACGGGTGTTAGCTGTTGATTGTGATAATGAAACCGTTGAATTTTCACTTGATGACATCAGCTTTAACGAAAATAAAATGTGGGCTAATTATATTGGCGGTACGTTATTGGCGTTATTAAAAGCCTATCCAAATATTACAGGTGCGGATTTAGTTGTTACAGGTAATGTTCCCCAAGGGGCAGGGCTGAGCTCTTCTGCTAGTTTCGAGATAGCCATATTAAAAACCTTCGCCGCATTAAACGCTATTGATTTAGATGGCATACAAGCGGCATTAATGGGACAGGACGCCGAAAACAATTTTGTTGGTTGTAATTGCGGGATCATGGATCAGCTTATTTCAGCACTTGGTAAAGAAAACAACGCCATGTTGTTAGATTGTAGAAGTCTGACTTTTGAGCACGCTCCGATTCCCGAAAATATGGCTCTGCTAATCGTTAATTCCAATGTAAAAAGAGGTTTGGTTGACAGCGAATACAACACTCGTCGAAAGCAATGTGAAACAGTGGCGCGACATTTTAATAAGCCGGCACTAAGAGACGTGACGTTAGAGCAACTTTTAGCGGCTGAAAATGACCTCGACGCTGAACTCGTGAAACGTGCTAAACATGTGATTACGGAAAATACCCGTACCGAGTCAGCATTAACGGCATTGCAAAACAATGATATGGAAAAAATGAGCCAACTCATGGCGCAGTCACATCTTTCTTTAAAAAATGACTTTGAGATATCCACACCAGAAATAGATTTCTTAGTTGACACTATTGCCGCACAGCTAGGCTCCGAAGGTGGCGTGCGAATGACAGGTGGAGGCTTCGGTGGCTGTGTTATTGCGTTAGCTCCCAAGTATTTAGTTGATGTAATCACGCAAAAGATAGCCGCAACCTATCAGCAACAAACCGGATTGAAAGAACAGGTCTACGTATGTGTTGCAACCGACGGTGCCTTTAATCGTTGATTTAATCTGTTAAGTCACTCGATTTCTAATTTATTACTGATGTTTAACTTATAAAAGGTCATTAAATGAAAGTCTTAGTAACAGGTGGAGCAGGGTATATTGGCTCCCATACGGTTTTATGTTTGTTGCAAAGCGGGCACCAAGTGGTGGTGTATGACAACTTTTGTAACTCCAGTGAAGAGTCTTTAACCCGAGTACAACAACTCACCAAAAAACAGGTTGAGTTAGTAGAAGGGGATATTCGCGATGTGGCGAAATTAGATTCTGTATTTAAGCAACATAAGATAGATGCGGTGATTCATTTTGCGGCATTAAAGGCGGTGGGTGAGTCTGGTAAAATTCCGCTGAGTTATTATCAAAATAACGTTCATGGTTCGGTTTGTTTATTGGAAGTCATGGAAAAACATCAGGTTCATAACTTTATCTTTAGCTCATCAGCCACAGTCTATGGTGAAGAAAATGCTATTCCCTATGTCGAAACCATGAAGTTGGGCACACCAGCTAGTGCTTATGGCGCTAGCAAAGTCATGGTTGAACGCATAATGGCAGATCAAGCCTTGGCAAATAGCCATTTTAGAGGGGTCTCTTTACGCTACTTTAATCCTATTGGCGCGCACCCAAGCGGTTTGATTGGCGAAGATCCCAAAGGCATACCTAATAATTTATTACCTTTTGTTGCCCAAGTAGCGGTAGGAAAAAGAGACAAATTAAGTATTTTTGGTGACGATTACGATACTGAAGATGGCAGCTGCGAACGAGATTATTTGCACGTTTTAGACTTAGCTGAAGGACACGTAGCCGCATTAGACTGGTTAAGTAACCACGCTGATTTTACTGGCGTTGAAGCCTTTAACCTTGGTACAGGAAAAGGCATATCGGTGTTTGAAATTGTTACCGCTTTTGAAAAAGCGGCCAATAAAACCATTGCTTATGAAGTTTCCCCAAGGCGTGCTGGCGATTTACCTGCCTTTTGGGCTAACGCACAAAAGGCCCGTGAACAACTCAATTGGCATGCAAAACGATCGCTACAAGACATGATGGAAGACACGTGGCGCTGGCAGTCGAATAACCCCAATGGTTATGAGACTTAGCCTGTCACTGACATTTTTGATTTTTCTCAAAATATTATATTGGCCGCAGTCGCGGCCAAATTTACGTGATGCATATCGGTTACAGGCTAATACCAATTTGCCTGTCTAGGGAAGGCAATTGAATAGGAGTCATTGCTTTAAACCCATCTAATAAAGCTTCAGACATCATTTTATCGTAGTTGATAAGTGTATCTGCGTGAAAATTTCATAACCGTCTCCACCGTTTGCTACAAATCCGCTTTTATAGCCACAGTATAGGTTTGGGTATCCGATAACTCTTTACCGTTTACTTTCATCTCAAATTAAGTGAACTTTCCAAGTCAAAACTTAAACCATAATGCTATGGCCAATATTGAATATCATCTAGGTTTTGAATTTATGCCATTTTAAGCGGAGGTTTATGAGCAGGTAAACCGATTTCATTTTTGTGGTGTTATTTTAGCTTTCGTCGTATAGTATTCAATTACTTAGCGATATGATTGAGCGTGATTTTGATGATCTTATTTTTGCCTAACGATGTTTTATCTTATTTGTATAAAATGGGGCGTGGTTTTCGATTTAGTGTTTTCTTATTAATAATGAGCCTGCCATGGAGCGCGTACGGTCAAACTTCATCGAGTGCTCAAAGTAAAATAAAAGCAACTCAGGTGACAATAACCGAAGAGATATGGGGGCAATATAAAGGTCATGAAATTCAGCGCTTTACCTTTAAAAACGCCAAGGGAATGCAGGTAAGCGTGACGAATTGGGGTGCTTACGTCACGTCTATTCTAGTACCCAACAAAAATGCTAAATTTGAAGATGTTATTTTAGGTTACGACACTGCTAAAGAGTATGTGGACGATTGTTGTTTTAATGGCGCAACAGTGGGGCGTTTTGCAAATCGCATTGCCAATGGGCGCTTTGATATCGACGAAGAAACCATTCAATTGAGCGTTAAATCAACAGGGGGAAATAAAGGTAACCATTTACACGGAGGTGAAAAGGGGTTTAACAAAAAATTGTGGCGAGCTCAGCAGGTAGGAAATCAGGTTGAAATGTTTTACTTGTCGCAGGATGGCGAAGAAGGGTATCCCGGTAACCTTAGTGCCAAAGTCGTCTTTAGTTTAGATAATAACAACGGCTTTAAAATAAGTTATAGTGCTACCAGTGATAAAATCACTCCGGTTAACCTTATTTCACATATTTATTTTAACTTAACCGGCAACCAAAAACGGGATGTAGAACAACATCAATTGCGTATAGCCGCCAATAGTATAGTAGAGGTTAAAGAGGGATTATTACCTACTGGGCAATTGGTGTCGGTAGCCGATACCCCTTTTGATTTGTCGAGTGCGCGGACTTTGTATCAAAGCCTAACTACTGCTAACGCACAACTTAAACTGGCTGGTGGTGTTGATAAAACCTACGGTGGTTTTGACCATACTTGGGTCTTCTCACGATATGATGGTAAGTTGCGTCACCAAGCACAATTACATGATCCAGATAGTGGTCGAACGCTAGATGTATTGACTACTCAGCCCGGTTTACATGTTTACACAGGAAACTTTATGAATGGTAGCGCTAAAGGGAAACAAGGAAGGCTCATGAAATTTCGACATGGCGTTGCTTTAGAAACCCAACATTTTGCTGATTCCGTTAATCACCCTAATTTTCCATCGACATTGCTACATCCTGGTCAAACTTACGAAGAATCAACCCTTTACCAATTTGGGGTCAAGGAATAATACTCAATGGCTACTATCAAAGATGTCGCAAAACTAGCTGGAGCTTCACCTGCTACAGTGTCGAGAGTGTTAAGTTCTAACGCTGTAGTGAGCCCTAAGACCAAAGCGCGAGTTGAAAAGGCGATTGCTGAATTAGATTTTCGTCCTAATGCCCATGCCCGTGCGCTAGTTAGTCAATCAACCAATACTATTGGAGTGGTTATTTCGCAGTTGGCTGATCCCTTCTTTGCGCAAATGGCCAGCAGTATCGAAGATGTCGCTAAAAAACGTCAATTTAAAGTGTTGATTAGTACAGGTTCATTGGATGCGCAGAAGGAACTGACAGCGATTAAAAGCTTACAAGCGCAGCGCTGTGAGGCAATGGTAGTTAACAGTAAAGCCCTAGATGATGATGTACTTATTGATTTGGCACAGCGAATTCCTGGCTTTGTTTTGATTAATAAATATATTCCACAGATCAGCGAGCGTTGTGTGTGGTTTGATAATATAGGTGGCGGCAAAGTGATGGCCGATTATGTTACGTCATTAGGCCATAAAAATATTGTTGTGCTTTCTACCAAAGATCGAGTCTACGATGCGACCCATCGCTTAAATGGTATTCGAGAGTCGTTGCTATCACATAACATAGCGCTTTCGGAACAACATATCGCATACGGCTCTCCCGATTATTCAGGCGGCCGAACAGCTATTGAAACGCTTTTACAACAAGGAGTTAAGTTCAGCGCAGTGCTTTGTTATAACGATGCGATGGCCACTGGTGTTATTTCAGCCTTAACCGATACCGGCGCACGTATTCCGGAAGACGTATCCATTATTGGGTTTGATGATGTGTTATTAGCCAAATACTGTATGCCAAAACTAACAACAGTAAAATATCCTATCGATATTATGGCGCGCAAGGCTACTGAGTTGGCCTTGAGTTTGATTGTTAAAGACAAAATACCCAATGACAACGCCAAGGATTATCAATACAAGCCATTTTTGGTAAAGCGTGAGTCAGCCAGCAAATGTTAATGTGATCTGTTGTTAAGTGTTTTCTATTCCGGATATTTCTAGACAACATAAAATGGCGCTAGGCTTTGGTTTTCTAGCGGTGTTTTTTGCCAATCATAGCCTTAGTGCTATGGCTATTCCTTATTTTCAAATGACTCTTGGTCTTGACCCTTTTAAGTTAAGCCTAGTGATGGCGGGGCCGATAGTTTTTGCTGCATTGATTAGTCAAACCGTGGGCGAGTTTTCGGATCGCACTAACAATATTCGAGGAAGTCGACGATTTATCTTGATGTTGTCCGGAGTGCTATCGGGATTATGCTTTAGTTTGATTTGGATGGTGCCTATACACTGGGAGCCAGATGAAATTTTATATTACCTGTTGCTTCTGAATTCGTTGTTTTGTATCAGTATGACGTTTCTTACTATTAACGTTAAATCACTGGCGTTTGAATTGAGTCATGATGCGCAGCAAAGAGTCAAAGTCATGGCTTTCGGCTCTTTGTTTGAACGTTTGGGTACCCTTGCGTATTTTTGGCTTTTTCCAATAGCACAATTATCGCTATGGGGCGGCGTGTATCTGGGAATTCAATATGTGGGTTGGTTTATTGGTTTCGTTTTGATTGCTTTGTTTGCGGCGATAACTGCGTGGTTTTCAGAAATAAAATCAAAAGGATCATTGCACCATCACTCTGATAAAAACACTCAGTTGAGTTTGCCCGAATCCAACATGATGCAGCCAATTGATACTACTCAGATGGATCATAGCGTAAAACGAGCGTTATTTTTGTTGTTGGGCCTGACTTTGATTAAGTTTGGGCTCATTAGTATCTTTACGAGTTTAGACTTTTACCTATTGGTGTACTTTGTTAAAGCAGGTGATTTAGCGGCAGGGGCTGCGTGGAAAGGCATATTATCGTCTAGTTTTGCCTGTGTTACTTTAGTGATGATCCCATTATTTTCCTATTTAACCTTGAAGCTAGGTAAGCTCAAAACCTTGTATCTTATATATTGGATCACGGCGTTAGGCGCCATTTTAAAGTGGTTTATTTTCCAGCCAGGAAACGAATGGGCCGTGGTAGTCGATGCGTTGTTGGGGGCACCATCCTGGGTTGCCATATCAGTGATCATTCCGAGCATGTTTGCTGACTTATGCGCCTATGAGCGTCGCTTATCTGGCAAAAACAAAGTGGGCTATGTTATCTCGATACAAAATAAAGTCATTAATTTAGGACTAGTAGGGGCGATGATAGGTGCAGGGCTGTTGCTAAATATAGTAGGTTTCGATGCCGATTTAGCCGGGCAACAACACGCAAATACTATAACTTGGATGCGTGTTTGTTTGGCGGGTGGTCCGCTATTGCTGTGTTTTGTATCATTATTTATTGTTAAAATTTATCCATTAAGCGAACCGCATCAGACAACACTTAATGCTAAATCATCCTATGGTCAAACTTAGAGCGAAGGTAATGTATGCCCACAATTAAAGACATAGCTAAAGCCGCCGGTGTATCACCCGCCAGTGTTTCAAGAGTGATCAATAATGGACCTAAAGTAGGCGCTAAAACGCGGGAAAAAATAAAGCGGATTATCCGTGAAATGGAATATCAACCTAACGCGAATGCCCAAGCAATAAATGTGCAGAATAATGCGTCCATAGGTATTGTGTTGACTGATTTAACCGACCCTTTGTTTGCACAAATGGCCCATGGAATTGAGAAAGTGGCGGCGCAAAAAAATTTACAAATATTTCTCAATTCTGGTGCGTTTGACCGCGCTAGTGAACTTGATGCTATCAATGTGTTGCTTGAACATAGATATAAAGCACTAGTGGTGCACAGTGCCATGCTTGATGACAAAACGTTAATCGACTTTGCTCATAAGGTACCGGGTCTGGTGCTGCTAAATCGTCATATTAAAGAAATAGAAAACCGCTGCGTTTGGTTAGACGATAAACGTGGAGGTGAGTTAATGGCCGATTATATTGTTAAACAAGGGCACCAAAAAATAGCGCTGATAGGGGTCAATGGAGTTCAAAATAACACAGTGCAACGACTCGAAGGGATCAAAGCTCAATTAGACAAATATCCGGTGCATTATGAGATTGAGATGTTGGAAAGAGGAGCATCAACCTACGAGGGGGGCGAAATCGCAGTGCAAAACCTGTTAGCTCGGGGTTGTGAGTTTAGCGCGATTTTGGCCTACAACGACGCGATTGCTATTGGAGCAGTATCTATGCTTAAAGCTCATGGGCTAAACGTGCCACAAGATATTTCTGTCATGGGGTTTAACAACCTTATTTTAGCTCAATGTATGCGACCAAAATTGACCACTATCCATAATCCTATTGAAAGAATGGCCATGAAAGCCACGGAACTGGCTTTGAGTTTAAGTCAAGATAACGGTATTTCAGAGCCGAAATACAATGTTAATGAACATAAATACACACCTGAGTTGGTGGAGCGTCAGTCAGTTCTGAGGTTGGATTGATTCGAGTCGCTGTCGATACCGATACCGCATCGTTATAGTGATTTTTTCTACCCAGTGCTTTTGTTGTGTTTAATAATTGGAAACCTTGCCCAATCCACTCACTGCAATACTTAATCTCTCATAATTCCTTTACTTTTGCTATCGCTTAAGTATCTATCTAAATGTTAATTGAAAAGTAAATGTAACGTTTCCCTAACTAGGTAAACCGTAATCATTTCAGTTGATTTTAAATTATTTTTAATTAATTTGTTATTTATCAAACTCAATTAAAATCCTTTTAAAACAGTGTTTTGTCGTGAAATTTATTTATGGTTTTGTAAATCATTAGGGAAACTGTTTTCATTTTGATGTTGTGCATTTGTTAATGACATGCTAATTTAAATTCAAGCTTAGGCTGAGTAATGTTCTAAGTACGCTCGTTTTTTTCAAATTATGACTGAGGCAGGGCGAGCAAGCAGAGTAATCACGATATTACTCTTGACGCTAACGGACACATACAATAAGAATTTTCGGAGAACGAAATGAAAACTAATACACAACACACAATATTAGCTACCGCCATAGGCGTGATTCTTTGCACTGGACAACTAGGAGCGCAAGAAAGCACAGCCACAGGCGCGAGCGAGCAGGTCGAGCAAATTTCAGTAGTAGGGATCCGCTCAAGTATCACTAACTCAGTGGCTCGTAAGCAGGGAGCAAGTCAAGTCGCAGATGTTATTTCGGCCGAAGATATCGGAAAATTTCCTGACTTAAACGTAGCAGAGTCGTTACAACGTATTCCAGGTATTCAAATTTCACGTTCTCGTGGCGAAGCGTCGGGAGTGTCAATTCGTGGTCTTGATGAGGTCGCTACTTTATTAAACGGTCGCAATTATTTCGGTGGCGCATCTGAATTGAGCATCAATCGTTTTGCGAGTTTCGAAGATATTCCGGCTGAATTAGTCGGGTCTGTTGTTGTGTATAAATCGGTTTCGGCAGATATTTTAGAGGGCGGAATAGGAGGCGTTGTTGACATTGAACGTACTAACGCTCTGAGCTTAAGCGGCCCCACTTTAGTCGGTAGTTTTAAGGAACACTATGGTGATTTATCAAAAGAATGGTCGCCCCGTGGTTCATTGGTTGCGGGCAATAAATGGGATTACGGCAGCAACGGTGGAGAAATTGGGGTTATTTTTGGCGTGTCTTACCTTGAGCGGGAATATCGTGAAGATTTGGTTCGTAATTCTAGTTCGACTGCCATTGTTGGTGATTTTCCTAGCGGTGCCGCTCCAGATGGTGCAAAAACCAGTGCTTCGTTAAACTCTTCTCCTGCATGGGGGGACCGAGAGCGCACTGTGTATTCACTTGGGGTGGATATGTCACTAAACAATGATACTAAGTTTTTCTTTGATTCGGGTTATACAGAATATTCAACTGCGCAACTACGCCAAGAGTTTGTTTGGGGTTTTAGTGGCAGCAATGTGATTGACGCAGACTTTTCGAACATGGATCAAAATAACCTCTACCCAGCATCAGTTGAATTAAGTGATATGACTTTTGATGTATTAAGTATGATTGATGATCGTCATACTACAACCTATGACTTAGCATTGGGTTTTGAGACGGTATCAGGGCCTTTGAAAGTTTCTGGTGAAGTGAGTTATGTTGATACTGACAATGAAACTAATTTTCACAACACCCGAATTCGCGATAATTGGGATGCGCTACCAGTAACAGTGAATAACAGTGGTTTTCCAAGCGAACCCCCTTCTTTCGACTTAGGTAACTTTGATGTTACTGATGAAAATAATTTCAATATTGTACAGTGGCGTCATGAAAGTCGGCAATTAGCCGCAGATGAATCTGCAGCGAAAATTGATGTGGATTACATGTTTGATGACGGTATGTTCCGCTCGGTAGAAGCCGGTTTTCGTTTTGCCAGTTTGGGTACCACTAAGTATGTACAAAATAACCATATTTTTGATGCGTCAGGTGCCACTTATGGCTCTGAAGACCCATTGGATTTAGTTGAGCCTAGTGTATGGAACAACTTTATGGACAACTATGATGGTGCTAATTTCCCCAATAATTATGTGGCAGTTAATCCTACTTATTTATTATCACGTAACGATGAAATTCGCGATTATTACGGCTTTACTGGACAGGCAAGCACTGAAAATCCAAGAGATTCCTTCGATTATGTTGAAGACGTCTCTGCGCTATATGTAAAAGCGAATTTTGAAACCGAAGTGGGGGATATGTTTGTTAGCGGTGATTTCGGAGGGCGTTATGTGAAAACAGACACTACCGCGGATTACTTTTTTGATACCGGTAATGTTGATGGAACAGGTGCCCCAATTTATGAAGGCACCACTAGCGATAAAAACTACAGTGAATTTTTACCGTCTTTTAACCTAAAAGTAGAATTAAATGACGAATTCCTGTTGCGTGTAGCGGGCTCAAAAACATTCTCACGGCCTCACTTTGGTGATTTAGCGCCGTCACTGTATCTTAATTTTGAACAGGGCCGCGGTAACGGTGGTAACCCAGACTTAGACCCGTTCACTGCTACTAATGTAGATTTAACATTGGAATATTATTTTGCTAGCGGCGGTATGGCGTCATCAGCGATTTTTTACAAAGACATAGATGGTTTCTTGCAAACCTCAGAAAGTCAGGAAAATATAGGTGGTAACGACTTTGTTATTCTTCGTAAAAGTAATGGTGGCTCGGGTACAGTGCGGGGTTTAGAGCTAGCGTATCAGCAGTTCTTTGACTTTTTACCTGAACCTTTTAATGGTTTAGGTTTGCAAGCTAACTACACCTATGTGGATTCTGATGTACCTTCACCTAATCCGTTACTGCCGAATATCACATTAGAGGGCTTATCAGACAACAGTTACAACTTAGTGGGTATTTACGAAGATGACGCGTTTTCTGGACGCCTTTCATACAATTATCGCTCTGATTTCTTAGTGACAACTGAAGTGGCACAAGAAGGCTTTGGCCAACTTGACTTATCTTTGGCTTATAACCTTTCAGAGTCATTTCGCTTGACCTTGGATGCCTTAAACCTGCTACGTCGAGATCATTTTGAATACAAGGCGGGTGATAAGTTTAATCCTTATCACTGGATTACCACTGAAAAACAAGTGTTAGTGGGTGTGTCGTATACTTTCTAAGAGCGCTAACAAGTCGACTTTTCAAAATTAATTGCAGCTAACTAAACAGTTCACAATAGCTTTTTGTGGCGCTGTTTTTTAGTTGCCATTGAGCTGCAGGAATAATTCATGGTGTTTCGTTTAAAAACGTTATTTGTGTATTTAGTGACTTTGGTGTTTGTCACTGTTCATGGTGTTGCACTAAGCGCACAGAATGGCGCGCATGACACTAAAACATTGCATACAAGTGTAAATAAAAAGCCCAATGTGGTGATGATTGTTGCAGATGATCATGGCTTAGATGCGCTGGGTGCGTATGGCAACAGTGTGATAAAAACCCCCAATATTGACGCTTTGGCTAAAGACGGCGCTCGTTTTGACAACGCGTTTGCGACCGTTTCGAGTTGCAGTCCGAGTCGTTCGGTGATTTTAACAGGTCGTCAAAATCACGCTAATGGCATGTATGGCTTGCAACACAAGCAACATCACTTTAGTAGTTTTGATCAAGTGAGATCGTTACCCATTATTCTCAGTGAAAATGGTTACCGCACCGCACGTATAGGTAAATATCATTTAGGACCTGAGCAGGTGTTTAAATTTGATCAGGTGCTGTCGAAAGGGGCTGCCAATGATATGCAGTCTATAGCACGCAGTCCGGTTGAAATGGCAAACAAAAGTGTGGCGTTTATCTCTGAAAGCGAGCAACCTTTCTTTCTGTATTTTGCAAGTGATGATCCACACCGTGCCTTTCCTTTTGATACCTACCCTAATCCCAATTCATTTGGTAATCGATCTAAGGGTTATCCAGGTATCAAAGAGGTCTTTTACAAACCCGAAGAGGTCGTCGTTCCAGAATATCTGCCTGATACTCCCGCTGCTCGAAAAGAAATAGCCGAATATTACCAAGCTATCTCGCGACTCGATCAAGGGGTCGGTCAGTTAGTGAAGCAACTAAAAGCGCAAGGCAAATACCAGAATACTTTGATTTTGTATTTGTCTGACAATGGGATCGCATTTCCCGGTGCAAAAACTAATTTGTACGATGCTGGAATTCACTTACCTTTAATTGTTAAAGCCCCTGGCTCAAGCCCATCATCTGAAGCTTGCGTACAAAATTCAAAGGACTGTAAGGCTCACAAGCAAATGGTGTCCTGGGTGGATTTAACCCCCACTATTCTTGACTACGCCAAGGTGCCCATTGCCGATGAAAATATGCAAGGAAAGTCGTTTAAAGCGGTTATTGAAACAGATCAAAATCAAGGATGGGAACGGGTTTTTGCCTCACATTCGATGCACGAAGTCATGATGTATTATCCAATGCGTATGGTGCGTAATAAAGAATACAAACTGATTTGGAATATTGCACATGGCTTAAGTTATCCCTTTGCTGCTGACTTGCAATATTCGTTGATTTGGCAAGATTTGCAGCGCCGCGACGTAAAACATTATGCAAATCGCAGTATTAAGGACTTTATGCGGCGTCCTGAGTTTGAATTATTTGATATGCGCAATGACCCCCAAGAGCTTCACAACTTGGCGTATTTACCCGAATACGACAAGCTGCGACAGCAGCTTACTCAAGAGATTAAAACCTTTCAGAAAAATACCAATGATCCCTGGGTCACAAAGTGGCTATACCAGTGAGTTTATTTAGCAAATTTTCCCATGCCTTTTGGCTTGTAAAAAATAGTTAGGAGTAATATTTGATGAACTTAATTAATGCCTTTACATGGCGCTATCCATCGATGTTAGCGAGCTGTACGCTGCTACTATGTTCTGTATCTGTCCAAGCAACACCCCAGAATACCGCTCAAAAAAAACCTGAAAAACCCAATGTGATAGTGATGTACGTAGACGACTTGGGATACGGTGATATTTCACCTAATGGCGCGCAAGGTGTGAGTACACCTAATTTAGATGTCCTGGCTAAAAAAGGAGTGAATTTCACTGATGCTCACAGCACAGCTGCAACATGTACTCCGTCACGTTATTCGTTACTAACTGGTGAACATGGTTTCCGTCAAGATGCCGCTATTTTGCCGGGTGATGCGCCAGCTTTAATTCGCCCTGGCAAAGCCACCTTACCTAACATGTTGCAGAAGGCTGGTTATGTCACTGGAGTTATTGGTAAATGGCATTTAGGTTTAGGTGACGGCTCGGTTGATTGGAATCAAGATGTAAAACCAGGTCCATTGGAGATTGGTTTCGATTATAGCTTTTTATTACCTGCTACGGGAGACCGTGTTCCTACTGTGTATTTAGAAAATCATAGCGTAGTTAATCTTGAAAACGAGGATCCAATTGAAGTGAGTTACGACCACCAAGTTGGAAATCGCCCCACAGGTGTCGCTAATCCCGAATTGTTGCGGATGACCGCGGACTTACAACATAGCCAAACTATCGTTAATGGCATCAGTCGCATAGGAAGTATGAGTGGAGGGGAAAAGGCTTTATGGGTAGATGAAGAATTCCCCGATGTGTTTACTGAAAAAGCGGTCGATTTTATCACTGAAAATAAACGCAAGCCGTTCTTTTTGTTTTTTTCATTTCAGGACATTCATGTTCCACGCTTACCTAATGAGCGGTTCAAAGGAAAAAGCACTATGGGACCACGGGGTGATGCCATTGCGCAAATGGACTGGATGGTAGGCAGACTAATGAAAGAGTTGACAGCTCAAGGTCTTGAAGATAACACATTGGTTATTTTTACAAGTGACAATGGTCCGGTTCTGGATGATGGATACAATGACAAAGCTGCTGAGATGTTAGGAGATCATACTCCAGCAGGTCCATTCAAAGGTGGAAAATACAGTGCATTTGAAGGAGGAACACGTGTTCCAATGATAGTGTATTGGCCTCATAAAACTGCACATATTCGCAGCCGCGCACTTATTTCTCAGGTTGACATTTATGCGTCTTTAGCAGGTTTAGTGAAGCAAACCCTTGCCGCAGATGAGGCTATCGACAGTTTAGATATGATGGACGCCTTTTTAGGTCAAACTGAGAAGGGCAGAACCTATTTACTGGAGGAAGCCGTTGGCACAGTTGCGTTGCGCAAAAATAATTGGAAGTACATTCAGCCTATTGCTGCAGATAAAGTATTGCCAAATTGGTTGGAAAATAAGGATATTGAAATGGGTTTCGAGGATACACCGCAATTATTCGATCTAAGTGATGATATTGGTGAACAAACCAATCATGCCGAAAACTATCCTCAATTAGTCAATGAGTTAGAGATGAAAACTAAGGTTCTTTTGGAAAAAGGTTTCAGAAATGTTCAACAATAAATACCTTCTGAAAGGAAATATGTGATGGAATTTTCAACAAAGCTTGGAACGTTAGATAGCACAATATTTATTGTTTATGTGATTGGATTGTTATGTCTTGCCTTATGGATTTCTCGTAATGAGAAGAAAGAAGGAGTTAACACCGAAGATTACTTTTTGGCCAGTAAATCACTGCCTTGGTGGGCGATTGGTGCGTCGTTAATTGCCGCAAATATTTCCGCTGAGCAAATTATTGGCATGTCAGGATCAGGATACGCTATAGGGTTAGCTATTGCTTCCTATGAATGGATGGCGGCAATTACCTTAGTGTTAGTGGGCAAATATATGTTACCCATTTTCTTGGAAAACAAGATATTTACCATGCCTCAATATCTTGAGCAACGCTTTGATAACAAAGTTAAAACTACTATCGCAATTTTTTGGTTAGCGGTATATACCTTTGTTAATTTGACTGCAGTTTTGTGGTTAGGTGGCTTAGCTATTGAAACCGTAGCCGGTGTTGACTGGATGATTGGGATGATCTTCCTGGCAGTGTTTTCAGTGGCTTACTCTTTATATGGCGGCTTAAAAGCCGTGGCTTTTACTGACATATTACAAGTAGTGCTGTTAGTTTTTGGTGGCTTGCTTTTAAGTTATTTAGCCTTGGATGCGGTCGCGGATGGGCAAGGGGTATTAGCGGGTTTTATGGTGCTTACTGATAAAATGCCTGGACATTTTGACATGATTTTAAGTCCAGAAAATCAGCATTACATGAGCCTTCCCGGTATCTCAGTATTAATAGGCGGCATGTGGGTGATGAATTTTAGTTATTGGGGATTTAATCAGTATATTATTCAGCGCGCACTAGCTGCCAAGGATATCAAAGAAGCACAAAAGGGTATCGCCTTTGCTGCCTACCTTAAGTTATTAATGCCACTCATAGTAGTTGTTCCAGGTATTGCAGCGATTATTCTTTATCCATCCTTAACCACGCCAGATCAAGCTTACCCATCTATGATGGCGTTAATGCCTGTTGGCATAAAAGGATTGGTATTTGCAGCCTTAGTGGCAGCGATAGTGTCATCACTTGCGTCGATGACAAATAGCATTTCAACGATATTTACAATGGATATTTATACACGTTTTAAGCCTAACCAAAGCCAACGCCACTATGTGTTTATTGGGCGTGTTTCAGTATTGGTTTCTTTGTGTATTGCTTTGGTTGTTGCGCAACCTCTTCTCGGACAATTTGATCAAGCCTTTCAGTACATTCAAGAGTTTACCGGATTCTTTACTCCCGGTATTGTTGTGATATTTGTACTAGGCATGTTCTGGAAAAGGGCGACATCAACAGGGGCGCTTTCGGCTGCAGTTGGCTCAGCAGTATTTTCGTTGATATTGAAGTTCGCCTGGCCTGAGTTACCCTTTATGGATCGCGTCGGCTTAGTCTTTCTGTTGTGCTTATTGCTATGTTATTTTGTTTCTATTCTGGGTAAACCAATTACCACCGATAGCAGTGTTAATTTAGAGCAAGTAAATTTTAGTACAGCACAGTCGTTTAATATTTCCGCTATAGGTGTAGTGGTGATTTTAGCGGCTTTATACGCCACTTGGTGGTAACGCGAAACCGAACAAGGTCGAAAGGTGTATACCTAACCTAGGATTTACGTTACTGATTGCGCGAAGAGTCTAGTTGGTGACGTTCAAATATTTGAACAGGTAGCGAGATCGGACTAAGAGCTCTGTCCTAATATTAGGCAAAATATAAAATGGTTGAATTGGTTTGCTAAGCTAATTAGCTTAAATCAATTCAACTGTCTTTGATTTTTATTTCTACTGCTACTTATTTCCTCCAAGATCGCTTCTTTGGCAGGAGAGGTTTTAGCCTTCTTCGGTGAGTAATCAGAATAAGCGAGCAGTACGTAAACTATTTGGGTGTTATTGTATTTTAGTCGCGCAAAGTAGTGAGTTAGGTTTTTACTAATTTGCAACAAAAAGTGGATTTTTTTATACGCAAAAGATTGGGCAAGGGGCAGGGGGCGTGCGAATACAATACTTGCTTCAACACGCGTAAAACAAGTAACAAATCTGGTCATCTCTAGCAACGATTATAAAAAATAAAACCTCAATGATTTTTACCTGTTTAGTCAATCGATACTTGACATTTACCGTACTTTAACTCATGGTGATACCGGTGTCATTTTCGGGCTATATATGATTAATTCATGTGAAAAATGCATGATATATAGTGACCTATAGAGAGTTGATTTTATAAACGCTAGGTTCGTCTTTGTTGTTAGTTTTACATGCTTAGATGTGATGGAATTGTTTGCTAAAATACTTTTCTTTTAATGGCAATATGACCTGAACAAAAATGCAAACTAAATCGATATTGATATCGTAATTGACCTAATTGTGGGAATTTCATATGACCAGCTCCATCCAAAAGTTAACGCTCAATCCACTGCGATTGTTTTCTGCAAATACACAAGTAGCCAAGCTTGCTGCTGAGTTATATGAAAAAATTAAAGACTTACCCATAATTAGTCCACATGGGCATACTGACCCGAGTTGGTTTAATGAAAATAAAAACTTTCAAAACGCCACGGACTTGTTGATTCGCCCCGATCATTACGTGTTTCGAATGTTATATAGTCAAGGTATCTCGTTAGATTCTTTAGGGATCCCGCAGCATGGTGAAAAGGGCGATTTAAGCTTATACAAAAACGCAGATCCTGAAAATATTTGGCAGCTGTTTGCTGAGCATTATTACTTATTTGTAGGTACACCTTCAGGCTATTGGTTAGACCATACATTTTCCGAAGTCTTTGGTATGACCGAAAAGTTGTGTTCAGAAAATGCCCAGGCATATTACCAAGAAATAAATCGACAACTTGCTTTACCTGACTTTACCCCATTGGCGCTAATGGATAAGTTTAATATTGAGTTAATTGCTACTACAGAGGGTGCCTTAGACTCCCTGAGTCACCATTCAGCCATTGCCGATTCTAAATGGGCAAAACGTGTCATTACTTCTTTTAGGCCTGACGATGTGGTGGATGCGAGTCGCGAAGACTTTGCAGCAAACCTACAGAAACTCGCCGAGCTAACGGGCGAAAATACACGTAGTTGGCAAGGCTATTTAAATGCTATCCGTAAACGTCGTCAGTATTTTATCCAGCAGGGCCGGGCGACAGCGACAGATCATGGCCATCCAACTGCGCTAACCGCTAATTTAAGTGAAAATGCATGCCAAGCGCTATTGCTTAAGTGTTTGACCGGTCAATCTAACGAACAAGAGCAAGAGTTATTCAGAGCACAAATGTTAACTGAAATGGCTGGCATGAGTATTGAGGATGGCTTGGTGATGCAGATACATCCAGGAGCCCATCGAAATCATAATACTCATGTTTTTGATTACTACGGCCGAGACAAAGGGTGTGATATCCCTAGTCAAACCGAATATGTCAACGCCTTAAAACCACTGTTAAGCAAATACGGTAATCACCCAGACTTAAACATCATATTGTTTACTTTAGACGAAACCACTTATAGCCGGGAACTAGCGCCGCTGGCAGGACATTACCCTAGTCTTAAACTAGGTCCTGCTTGGTGGTTTCATGATAGCCCAGCAGGTATGTTACGTTTTCGTCAACAAACATCAGAAACGGCGGGCTTTTACAATACTGCTGGCTTTAACGATGATACCAGGGCATTTTTGTCAATTCCTGCACGACACGATGTTGCCAGACGAGTAGATTGCCGCTACCTCGCGGAATTAGTTGCTAATCATCAAATCACCATGAACGAGGCACATACATTGGCCTATCAACTAACTTATGGCCTAGTTAAACAGGCGTATAATTTACGCTAAATTGGCCTTAAATAAGATCCTGTAAATGGCAATTCATGTATCGCTTGTTTTCGCCCCAACGTTGGGCGAGCGCCAAGTTCATTAAAATGCGATTTCTACAAAACAAAGGTGTCAGTCTTACCATCGAAGAAGGCAAGGGGCAACGCAGATCAATTGTACAGTGTTATTTAGTGTGGGAGTCGCATAGCATTTTTGAGATGCTTGAATAGATTCACAACCTTCTTTCTAGAATAAAAAGGTAAGCATGTTTGGAGCAAAACATTACCCTTAAATTTATTCGTGACTACCTTTTTGTTTGCGACTAATTAACTTCCTAATTAAACCTTTTTCAAAGTTCAAAACTCTAACTGAATATGAACAATAGTCTTGTTTCCTATCATGTTTTTGTTCCTCATTACTTCAATGAATTTTCTGAATGAATTAACCCGATTTAAGTCATTTTTCTCGAAATTTCGCAGCCAGTACAATGGCACCGTAAATGAAAGCTCAACCTTTAACTGTTTAAGTCAAGGTATCAATTTGGGGTTGAGTGAGGATTTGATGTAGAGATAGATATTTATAACTTGGAGAAATATATGAGTGTTATTGATGCTTTAACATGGCGGTACGCGGTTCGCGAGTTTAGTAATAAAGAGATACCAGCGCAAGATATACATGAACTTGCAGATGCTACCCGCTTAACCGCTTCATCTTACGGGTTGCAACCGTACAAATTGGTTGTTGTTGAATCTAGGGAAATGCGTGAAGCGTTGCTGCCTCA
The DNA here is from genome assembly GCF_018861065.1 of Paraglaciecola arctica. GTDB lineage: Bacteria > Pseudomonadota > Gammaproteobacteria > Enterobacterales > Alteromonadaceae > Paraglaciecola > Paraglaciecola arctica_B. The sequence continues at coordinate 159,493 of NZ_JAHKQO010000039.1, read as the reverse complement.
TGCTATGGGGCAAACCAAAGTATTAGATTCGTCTCATCTTTTTATACTTGCTAGTAACAATGAAATAGATGACCACTTTATTGAACAGTATTTTGCTATGACAGCAAGAGTCAGAGGAGTCGATCCACAAAGTGTCGCTGGCTTTAAACAACATGTTAAAGATGTCATTTTGGGAATGCCTAAAGGAGGGAGGAAGCAATGGGCTGATCAACAAGCTTTTATCGCTTTAGGAAACCTTCTTACTGTAGCCGCGCTAAAAGGCATCGATGCTTGTCCAATGGGTGGTTTTGATGCGGAAGGCTTTGATGAGGTTTTAGGGTTAAAAGACAAAGGCCTTAGAAGCTGCGTAATTTGTGCGCTCGGTTATCGCTCCGAATATGACAGTTCAGCACAAGCTAAGAAAATACGTGTGGATTTTGACAATTTCATGTTGAGAGTATAGCGAGATGTTTCCGCTGTACGCTCTTTTAGCTGGAACATTAATAGCGCTACAAGCCAGTGTTAATGCGCAACTAGGCGTACTTTTGAAAAGCTCAGTTATTGCTACATCTGTGGCCTTTTTGCTAAGCGCAGTAATCAGTTTCACAGCGATAGTAGTGACCAGTCAGTCTCTTCCACCAGTCAAAACAATGGTCAGTATTCCAGCCTATTTTTGGATGGGTGGCATAGTGAGTGCGCTAGGAGTAGGGCTTTGCTACTACCTGATACCGTTAATGGGAGTGGGAAGCATGATGTCATATGCGTTAACGGGGCAGCTTATTACGGCTATGGTTATCGCTCATTTTGGATTGTTTGGCAGTGTTGAAATGCCTTTAACCTTTTCAAAATTACTAGGGGCGCTAGCAATGATGGTTGGAATTATTTTAATTAATCGGTGAAATAAATGAATCTACTCACATCCAATATCGATAATCTAACCCGCTTGTGGCAAGTTTACGGTCATTATTCTCAAGGCGGATTACACGTTAATACCGATTGGCCTCGAAAAATTTGGTTGGCAGATCCAAGTAGCGATTTTACCATCACCGATCTGAAAACTATTGCAAAATATGATTCTAACTATACGGTGGCACTATGGCCTCAGACAAACACCGAAAAGGTTAAATCCTATTTATCGCTGGATAGGGCAAGCCAATTACATTTCATGTCGTTGATGATGTCTGGATACTCGCCTTGTACCCAAAGCTCGGCTAATTTCGCCTTGAAAAGGCTGTCATCTACAGATAGGCAACAGATAGAGACTTTTGTAGACCTTTGTAGTAGAGGTTTTGGTTACGAAATTAACCCTGAAGTCATGCGCCGTGCCGCAAGGTTTTCCGAGGTATTGCTTTATCTTCTGTACGAAAATGATATTCCCGTGGCCACAGCACTCACTTATGTCAAAAATGGCGTATGTGGAATTTATCAAGTGTCTGTTCCGCACATATACAGAGGTAAGGGGTACGCAAAGTCGATGATGGTCATGTTGCTAAATGAGATAAAACAATCGGACGTGGAAATCGCTACCTTACAGGCCTCGAAGATGGGACTTGGGCTTTATGTTAACCTTGGTTTTCGCGAAAACGGCCTGTTAGAGTTTTACGGGGCTAGACATTAACGATTAGATTTATCCTCTATAACTCAACAATTGACAGCGAGATTAGTTTTTATGCAAAAAATATCATTAGAACAATGGAGAACCTTCATTGCAGTGGTTGATTGTGGCGGTTTTGCTCAAGCTGGCGATGCCATGTATAAAACACAATCGACTGTTAGCCATAGCATTAAGAAGCTTGAAGGCACCTTAGGTGAACCTTTGTTTAATGTTGTTGGACGCAAAGCTGTATTAACTGAATTTGGGATAACATTATTAGGCTCGGCTAGGGAGTTAGTTAGCCGAGCTGATAGTCTTGAGCATGAGGCTATTTCTAACAAAAAACAACATCACTCTTCTATAAGTCTCGCAGTAGATACCTTGTTTCCTAAACAACATTTATATAGCGCTTTATCGACTTTTTCCGCAAAGTACCCTGGTATAAACGTGCAGTTACAAGAAACCGTTTTATCGAGATGTGGCGAGTTACTAGACGATGGTTCGGTGGATATTGGTATTGCCAGTGCCATTCCCAAAGGTTTTACCGCTCGGGTGGCGAGTTTGGTCGATTTAGAGGCGGTAGCTCACTTTCATTACCCATTAGCAGCGTTAGACAGTGTGACTTTTGAGCAGTTAGAGCAGTGTCGTCAAGTTGTGATCCGAGACGCAGGATTACGACACAACGTTAACTCTGGTTGGTTAGGGTCAACATCGCGTTTTACTGTAACCAATGTATCAGAAGCTATGCATGCTGTTAAAAGCCAGATTGGTTTTGCGTGGTTACCTAGTTGGATCCTTACACAACAAGATGAGGCTGCTCCCTTAGTTAAATTAAAACTAAAACATGGGCAAATTAGAACCGTATCTTTGTTGTTAGGCATCAGAGAGGATTGCGTTGATTCGTCACCACATAGTGATTTGGTATCGCTACTATTGAAGTAAACAAGTTGGTAATTTGAGCCTAGAGTAAAGTGTTGCAATGTGCTTCACATAAAGTCACCTGAGCGGTTTTTACTAAAGATTATTCATTAATTTGGAGCAAAACTCATGCTAAAGATTAGAGAAGTAGAATTGCATGACATTGATGTACTACTTGAACTAATGTTTGCCATTGCAAAACATCATGGACAAGAGCAGTACATCACAACATCTAAGCAAGAGTTAATCGACTCTGGATTTGGCGCTAGTCCTTCATATGGGGCTTTGTTGGCTGAGACAAATGGTCAAGTTGTTGGTTATTGCTCCTATACCTGGAATTATTCAATCTGGTTGGGAGCAACCTATATGAATATTGATGATTTATTTGTATGGGAAGAATTTAGAGGCCAAAAAGTCGGAGAGTTATTAATGCTGAAAGCCAAAGAGGTATGCAGAGTTAAGGGGACGAGCCGCATAAAATGGGAGGTACAGCAAGATAACCTAGGTGCCATTAAATTTTATGAACGTTTAGGAGCCACGATTGATATTAAAGGAATTGCCAGATGGGATGTCACTTAAAGAAAACTGCCCGAAAAAGGTGAACCATTAAATTTGACTTAAATTATCCCCAACCCTTTACATTTACGCATGCAGGGTCCGACGGAATCTGACTGACGGCACAGTGCTATTTCGAGACACTATTTTCTCGTTTTTTAGAGACAAAGAACGATCTAAGTCGGTCATTAGAAAAACACAATCTATAAAAGTAAAAGAGGACGAGATTTTACGTTTCCGATTAAAAATTATGTGCAAAACATCTTCCATAATTAATTGCATAACTCTGCGATTTTCACGAAACCAAAGTGAAGCTCACTGGATTAACTTAAGAGGAAGAGGTCAACGACTTTTCAAGAGTTTTTATTGTAGTTGTAGAAATAATCAGCAAACGGGTAAGAGGTAGTTTCATGTGTGCTAGTTATAAAACAGTAGCATTGTAGTTCCGTCAGGCTTCAGTAGTTTTGTGGTGTAACAAGTCAATTTGTACTTCCATTTCACAAATAACCTTTGTCATTTCAATATTCAGACTATCTAACATTGATTGTCTAAATTGTTCATATTCATCAGACATAGTGATATCACTCGCATTGCGATAGGTTTGTTCATCAGGCCATTGAGCGTACGCAATAAATGCTCCATCTTTATTGCGGTGCAGGCGTGAGCCTAGACTTCCTTTAAATAAGTATATGCCTTGAGTCGTTTTTGACCATGCGCTAGCAAATTGCTCTTCAAGACCAGCTTTAACTACAAATTCATACATTGCTATAAACATTTTCGTTCCTTACTCTTTGAATGGTTTATATACACCCATAAAACACACCAACAAAAAATTTGGTTTGGTAACGTAATATTTGTTAACTATTGGGTGATTTAATATATTTGATGCTTCCATTTGTGAGTACAACTTCTTCATTTTTAAATTCGATTGATATCTGTCGTTTAAGCGCCCCCAATGAAGCAATTGCCTTAAAACCGCCTTTATTTACGTGGTACAAGGGGCCGTCTAATTCCCCCCAACTTAACCAAATGATATTCTCATTTTCGTATAACTGTATGTTAGGCCAAGCGTTATCTTCGGCGACATAATTGCCAATCATTTTTTTCCACTTTGCTGAGTTAGTAATCATGTCTGAGCTATCTACACTGTGTTGCTGCTCCCTTACAAGAATGCTGTTAAATTTCGCCACCTCATTTTCAAACCGAAGTTCTGCTTGGTCTGGGGAGATAACGAGGTTATAGATATAGTTAGCAGCAAGATGGGGAAGCACAAAACCGCGATCTTCGTTGAAAAAGGCGACTACGGCTAACTGTTGCTGTGGCATGAAAGAAGCGTGAAAACTCATTCCTGCATAACTTCCGAAACGCGTTAAAATTTGTTCATTGTGATATTTGCCAATATCCCAGGCTAAACTGTATCCGGTTCTATCATAGGTGAAATATGTTTTCTGTTGTTGTACGAGAGGTTTGTGAAGATTGTCAAAAATGTTGTTTGATTTCGAAATTTTTGGGTTACCGACTAAGTTAAACTTCATCCATTTCGCCATATCTTCGAGTGTGGTAACTAGTCCCCCAGATGCATGCATAGTTTTGTCTGATTTGAACAATCCGCTGCGGACTTGCTGCCCGTTTCGATCCGTTTCTATACTCGGTAATATGGATCCATTCGCATAATCTTTAATAAATGAACTGGTATTATTCATACTCAATGGCGCAAATATTTGTTCTTTCATGAGCAATTTCCAAGATTTGTGAGTTGCCTTTTCTATTGCTTTAGCTGCCAATATAGGACCCGTATTTGAATACCGAAATTTTCCTGCTGTAGCGACAAGAGTATTGTAGTTTAGAGCGCTGGTGAGCTCATCTTCATCCTTGTAACCAAGAAATGCACTTTTAAAAGTGTGCAAAACACTTGTGAACCCGGCAGTGTGGTTAAGAAGTTGCGAAACTGTTAGTGATTCTTTGGCTATTCGTTGATCGCGAACAACATCTGACAAATACCGATTTATAGGGGCGTTTACATCAAAACGATTATTACTATGTAGTAATTGGGCCAATGTTCCAGTAAAAGCTTTAGTGTGCGATGCAATTAAAAACGGAGTATCGGTGCTTAGCTTGTTTTCAGTATCTTTTCCTTGCTTATTCAAAGTAAAGTGAAAAGCCAAGCCTTTAGAATTCACAACTGCAATCAAAAAGTCTCCTTGAAGTTGATTGTTGTCATAAATGCTTTCAATCCGTTCGGGGAAGCTTTTAACGATTCTGTTTAAACTGTTTTTGCTAATGGCTTCGGCTTTGCAAATGTTAGCAGCTAAAATAATGGCAGTGGTATAGATTAGGGTATGGGTATACTTCATATGGAATGCGCCTTTGAATTGGGTAGCTTTGATAAACAGCTAAACGTTGACTTTACTATTGGCTGGGTGAAATAAATGAGTGTAATTAACTGTTCCATAGGTCGGCCACTACAGTCTTAAAAGACTTGCCAATGTTTACCTTACGGCCACTGGTCAAAGTGAGTGTATTGCTGTCTTTAGCAATAATGTCGGCTTTGTTTACGATAACAGACTTATGTATCTGTATAAAATCCTCTGGAGACAAAGCATGGGATATCTCTTTGAGTGGCCCCTGAGTAAGCACATAGTTTTTGTCTTGCCACACTTTGACGTAGTTTCCGTAACTTTCAAAACATTCAACTGTGTCGAGCCAGACTTTGCGATCTTCTCGGTCAACGCGAATAATAAAACTCTTACGCTCGACTTTATGCACAACGTTTTGCAGTCGTTGTTTAACTTTTGCAAGTGCTTGGGTAAGGCGCTCGGAGCTGACGGGTTTAAGTAAATAGTCAGTAACATCTAACTCGAAACCGACTAACGCATGCTCTTGGAATGCGGTACATAAAATAACGTGGGGGCGATTTCCCATGACTTTTAACATGTCTAGTCCAGAGAGACCTGGCATCTTAATATCTGATAGGATCAAATCGACATTGTGATGGGCAAGATAAGCTAGCGCATCCGTCGCGTTAAAACATTGCTGAACGACTCGTATATCACTATGTTGTTTTAAATGGTGTAGCAGTACTTCATGAGCCAAGGGCTCGTCGTCAATAATAATAGTGTTCATAGTGTTATCCTCAATTCAGCAATCCAACGAGAGCCACTTTGCTCAGAGCGCAAGTTATGCTGACTCCCGTAGGTCAATTCTAGGCGACGCCTTAAGTTTTTAAGACCAATACCGCTGGTTAATTTGGGGGTAGATGTTGAAGCAACACTGTTGCAACAACGAAAAACAAATTCCCTTTCCTTTACAACTTTCGCGTCTATTTCGATGACACCCATCTGAGGGTTGGGCTCAATACCGTGCTTGAAGGCGTTTTCTACTAGCATGATCAACAACATTGGAGCAATGTTAATCCCTTCATCTTTGACATTTATTGTCCAATTTACCCGACAGCGATGACCAATCCTCATTTGTTGAAGCTCAACATAATTTTGTAAATAAGACAGCTCTTCGGATAGTGCCACACGATCATTCTGACCTTGGTAGACCAAATATCGCAACAAGTCAGACAGTTTTAAAAGCATTGGGGCAGCATTGGGTGACCCTGTCAAACAAAGCGCATAAAGACCATTGAGCATATTGAATAGAAAATGCGGGTTGACTTGTTGTTGTAACATTTTGAGCTCAGCTTTTACTTTTTCTTGTTGTAGTTCCGCTACTTCTTTGGCGTTTTGTTGCCTTTCGAAAGCGAGAATAAAGGGAGTGCTAAGTGCCCAGACTGTGGCTGCAGTGAAAAGATTCATGCCAGCAAAAATATTATGATCCTCTGACGGTAACAGTGTTTGTTCGGGTATGTTAAGAGGTAATTGCAAGATTAAAAGAGCAAAAATTGGATAGGTAATTAACAACCATAAGATACTACTGAGCAAGTAAATATACACACCAAGACACTGCAACACTTTGCGAATGAACTGGTATCGATTCATCCAATAATAGATAAAGACAACCGCTGCCATTACCGTAAATTGCCAGAAATAATCCAGAGTTAAGGTCCATTGTTGCACCATTAAACCTATGTCAAATTTAGGCTCGAGAGGTTGACTGCGCATAGGATCGGGGTTGAAAACAAACATACTTGTCATGATCCATACCCACGCTATTAGCAAAACAATTAGTGCAATGTCTAGGGAGCCTAAGTAGCGAAGCCAACTGGCACGTATCTGTTGTTTGAAAACATGCTGATAAGCAAGGTGCAATCCGTTTAGCGACGTTAATACCGCTGCGATTATCCAAAACCTAGGTGTCGTCACCGCGACATTAAGGGCCTGAAGCAACGCTGCTCCAAATCCCAAAGACGAGGGAAAAACATCAACCTCATTGACTATGACCTGTAGGCTACTAAAAAGCTCTATCGCTAGGGCTGTGAATAATGGTAGTAGCGATGACAGTCCAAAAGTTTTTACGCTTTTCCAGTTCGATTGGGCCATGAGTTTCCTCTATAAAACAAGTGATTTAATCCTACCGACTCCATTGCACACTGTCACTTTTTGTCTGACGAACAAGGTGGTTTCGATGATGAAAGTTGCGTCGATCATCAAAAGTCATATGTTGAACACTATTGACTTTTTATACCCACAATAGAGCTTTACTCTTCCTCTAAATAAATAGGAGGCATTATGTTAAAACTCGAGTCGATTAGTAAAACTTATGCAGATGGAACACAGGCCTTGATCAATGTATCTATGGAAATAGGTACAGGTATGGTAGGACTGCTGGGGCCAAATGGAGCTGGCAAGTCGAGCTTGATGCGCACTATTGCTACCTTACAATCTGCTGATAGTGGAACACTTTTACTGGATGGTGAAAATGTTAGCGAAACACCTAATTTATTGAGGCGTCAGTTAGGTTATTTGCCACAACATTTTGGCGTCTATCCTCATATCTCGTGCCGAGGGCTGCTTGAGCACTTAGCCATTATGAAAGGGTTAAACGACCGCAGAGTGCGAGAGCAACAAATCGAACAGCTACTTAGCTTAACTAATCTAACTCACATGGCACATCGCCAAGTTCGCTATTTTTCTGGGGGAATGCTGCAACGTTTTGGCGTCGCTCAGGCTTTGTTAGGTGATCCTAAGGTACTTATCTTAGATGAACCAACTTCAGGTTTGGATCCTGCAGAGCGATTACGTTTACATGCTGTTCTTCATGAAGTGGCTAAAACCCGAATGTTGTTGTTGTCTACTCATATAGTTGAGGACATTGAACATCTGTGCGGCAAAACATATATTTTGTTGTCTGGTGAGATCGTGGCTAATGGCGTCACATCTTCGTTGTTTGAATCATTAGAAGGCAAAATTTGGCAAGGGACTATGGACGCATCTGACGTGTCACCAGAAGCAACCATTTTGTCCCAGAATTTACATTACGGTGTGCCAGTTAGTCGGGTTTATGCAGAAGTGCAACCTAATTCCGAAATGAAACTTGCTAAGCCTTGTTTGCAAGATCGCTATTTTTTACACCTTAATGGGGTGACATTAGGGGGCGACCTATGCTGAAACTACAACTTTTATCAGAACTTCGGTTGCAATGGCGGCAACCTCTCTTTTTAATTTTGTTATTGGTTGCTCCGCTATTCGGTTACTTCGTTGGCCAAGGGATTAACAGTTCTCAATCGGAGTTGTTTGAGCGTTTTCATTTACAACAAGTGGTAGGTTCATTAAGTATGATGGCACTGCCATGGTTAACTGCATTGTTGGCAGTCTCAGCCCTATTTCGTGAACAACAAAGTAACATGTCTGAGTTAGTTGGAGTACTACCTCTGAGCCAAAAAAAACGCCAAGGTATAGTCGTTTCAGTCTTACTAATATCTATCTATGTTATATGCATCGCCGCGGTGTGCGGCGTGTTTATGGGCGTACTTGCACAGGCACAGTCTATGCCAGCGTTATTACTGCAATTTGACGTGTTTTTGCGTTTACAAGGCCTTTTAATAGTACTGATTTTGCCTGCACTAATGTTTTTCTTGAGTCTTTTTTGGCTGCTACGAAACTTGTCAGCTCCACCGGTGATTTTGTATTTGGCTGCGTTATTCCTATTCGTAGGTTATATGGCGATGGCAAGCGCTACTGGTTCCCCTCTTATGGCCGGTTCACAAGCGCCAGATCCATTGCTTAATTGGATCTGGCGTTATTTGGATTGGTTCGGCCTCACAGCGTTATTTACAAAAGACATCAATTGGGGAGTGGTTATTCTTAACCGCCTTATTGTAGTCGCTGCATCGGTTTTAGGTGTGTTTTTCGCAATAAGATGGGCAACACTTATTATTTCGGAGCCGAAAAAAAACACCAAAAAATCAACCAGTCTGCACACATCTAATACGTTAGAAGCAGGGAATTTAGAATTTTTCAGGTGTGAGACAAAACCCAATATGCAGTTTTTTGCATTACTACGACTACAGTTTAGTCAACTGCTCCTACAACCTGGAACGTTGTTCCTAGGACTGGTTTGGGTGGTAACTATCTTTGCTGAGACATACCCCTCACTGCATGTCGCAGAAATGGGAGCGAGTTTGCAAGGCTTGACTATGGAAGCAATCAACCGTTTTATGTGGGATCTCGTTCCACTATTTGGCTCCATGTTATTGCTTTTTGTCGGTTATAGTCTTACGTGGCGTGACCACCACTATAATTTCGCATTGGTTAGCGAAACATTGCCGGTATCCTTTGTTTTGGTTTTTTTCAGTCGCTTAGTCCTGCTTATGGTCGTGCTCTTATTGTTTCTATTCTTGACATGCTTAGCTTCGTTAATATGTCAGTTGATAGGTGACAGCGCTATCCAGTTGTCGGAGTATGGGAATTTTGTGGTGTACGCTGGTATACCATTAGCGGCCAAAGGAGTGGCTTTTCTGGCATTGTTGTCGTTGCTACGACAGAGAATCGTCGCCCTAAGTATTTGTGTATTTATTTTAGTGCTGGAGTTTACACCTTTACCTTCTCTACTGGGTTTGTACCACCCGTTATTCAAACCCTTCACTACACCATTGCAAGGAATAGATTCAATCTTAGGGTATAAGCCTTATGAAGAAGGGTTTTGGGCATTCGCTCTGTTTTGGTTATTGGTCAGCTGTGCATTGGTAATTTTAAGTTTGACGCTAAGCAAAGCAAGAAATGGGTCGTCACAAATATCTAGACATGGCGTTTCGTTATTTGTGGTGCTTAGTGTTGCCATGTCTCAAATCAGTCATATAAATGATGAACTCCTGAGAGATGGAAATCGGCTAACCGCAGTTAAGCAGTTACAATTACTCGCAAATTATGAAAATTCTTATAGTCAGTTTGACGATAAACTTGTACCAAACATTGATAAGGTGACGACAACAGTTGACCTGTATCCGATGCAGCGAAAAGCTGAAATTGCTGGCAGTTATTACTTGTCGAATCCTCACAATACGCCGATTCAGCAAATACTTGTGAGTGAAGATTGGCGAAGTCCTCTTGAGTCTATCCAATTGGAACAGGGAGCAGACGTTATTTACGATGCACTTCAAGGGCAACGAGTGTTTAAATTGGACACGGCACTAGCACCAGGTCAAAAAACTAAGTTGACCTTTAAATTAGTGTTAGAGCAAAGTGGTTATCAGGCGATTAAAAGTCACAAGATACTTACGTCTGAGTTTGTTTATTTGCGAGCCATTCCTTTTTTTCCAGCACTTGGTTATCAAGCGGTGAGAGAAATTAGCAATAATGATTTGCGCATTGAGTACGGACTTAGCCCCCGTGTCCTAAAAACAACTGAAGAGAAACTAGAGGTTCGTGACCGAGCAAAAGATAGGTACCAATGGTCGTTATTAAACACGATCATATCGGTACCCAAAGGATATCAAAGTTTTAGTCAGGGAGAGTTAGTCGCGCAGTGGGAACAGCGGGGGCGTGTTTATCGTCGTTACGAGACTGGGTCTGCTGTGCATCGGGTTCAGGCGTTTATCGCTACTCCAGCTGAGTTAGAGACCCGCCTGGTTAGCGAACTCTTATTGCAAGTCGCATATTTCCCACAACATGAAGGCAACCTAGCTATAACGTTAGATGCGATGCAGCAAACAGTTGAATTCTTATCTTCGTTTTTAGGTCCACTTCCCGGTAATACCTTAACCTTAGTCGAGTCTCCAGACGCTGCTCCCACAGGCTTTGCTTTGCCACAATTAATTCTTATTGGCAGTAAAGTAGGTTTTAGATCTCAGCAGGATGAACGGCATCTGTTTAGTCATACCTATCGACGGGCTGTACATGAAACTTCGCACCAGTGGTTTGGTCATCTTCTTGGAAACGGAATACAACAAGATAGCGCGTTTTTAGTTGAATCCATGGCAAAATATGTTGAGCTTGTTCTTTTAGAAAGGCATCACGGCAAAGAGGCGATGCAAGCCTTGGTGGATTATGAAACGCAACGTTTTTTACATGCAGAAAACCATAACCGAGAGGCACCAGTTAGTCTTGTAAATGCGCAAAGCCCACACGATAAATACTCTCGAGCTACAATCGTTTTTTCTCGACTACGAGAGGAACTCGGCGACGCGCCAATTATTGCGGCGTTATCAGAAATCATGGTAGATCACAGGTATCCACTTCATCCTGTTAGCTCTGTGGATTTTGTCAATGAACTTATCAAACAAGTACCTACTAAGCGTGCATTCATAAACAGGTTGTTGGTACGTCCGGAGCCTGTTGTTGACTGGTTGAACTAACCATAGAGCGGAAAATTGCGAATACCCCGATATTGATTTTGATGGCGTTTTCATTCATCGGAATTAAGCAAAAACAGGTTGGCTATGACTAATTAATAAGGGGTGTAGGATTTTCGAATAGGTGAACGAGGTTGAGTTTTGACACCAAACCTAAATGGTTGTGGTCGCGGTTTGCTTCCACAATCTGGTAACAACGACAATTTTCAAACCCTCTTTGGTCATGGTTTTATTGAACTTCGTCATTCAACTCTTGTAGGTATGGAGTATGGAAGACCATCATAAGGCCCTAATATTAATAGCTAGGTAATATCAATGAAATTTTTAACTGTATTGTGTGCCCTTTGTTTTGGGCTATTAACCCTTGCTCCCGCCTGCTCTGATGAACTAGAAATGGCATCTCAAGCCTTGTTACAAGGGGATACCCGTTTAGCGAAAAAGCTCATTGAACACTCGAAGAAGGCAATGACCCCAGAGTTATTTGAGTTAAACGTTGCCTACCAGATTGTGCTTAAAGATATTGACGCGGCAATAGAAATATTGACTGTTTACGAGACTCAATATGCTAGTTTGGCTCGAACTCATGCTTTTGCAGCCGAAGCTTGGCGGAGTATTGGTCATCAAGTGAATATTTTTCGAAAGCGAGGTTATTACAACAAAGCCTTACAAGCTAAATTACAAGCCGGCGTTGCTGCCAATACGAGTCCCAAGTTTATGGTAATGCGAGCCTCTGCTTTGGGGCAAACTGAGGAAATTAGCCACCAACAAAAAGTAACTCAAGAGATAGCTTCTATCGACCAAAAATGGGGCTATATTGCACAAATAAACCTAGCGCAAAATTCCGAAAATTTTACTAGAGGTAAAGAGCTAGCGTTACAGGCCATTGCTAACCATCCCAATGACTTTTTCGTCAATGAGAGGGTCGCCCAGTATTATTGGACATTAGGCGATGATATTCAGGCTCAACGCTATTTTTTAAGGGCATGTAAGAATCGAATTTTTGGACAATGGTACGACAACGTAAAGTGGTTAAACGCTTGTCAGCTGGTAGTTCATTTTACAGAAGAAAAAGGACTTGCCCCTGAAGCTGGCATATCCGCACTAAAAGTGTTGTTAGCAGAGTTTTCATTATTCACCTATGAAAATGTAGATTATGCTCGGCAATTAATCAGAATAGCCGACGATAAAAATACAAAAATTGCCGCAGATTATCTTAACCGCGTTATTCAATCCTCTTCAGATTCGGAACTTGTTAGTGCTGCCGTTTTAGCCCTGGATTCTTAATTATTCATTTTAACCGGTTGCAAAGGGAAGTAAGGGAGAGGCTTGTAGACGCGCTCCTAAAAAGGAAATGTGACCTTAGAAATCCAAATACAAAATGTGAGTGTTGGTATTGATAAATGCTATCCAATAAAGCGCGTTGTATGAATTTATTCACTGTATATGGGCAATTTAAGTCATTTTAATTTTTGTACGTCAGTCCCTACTATTTGCGACGTTATTTAATTTGAGGGATACCACATGATAAAAGTTGAGTTCTACCATGATGCGGTTTGTGGCTGGTGTTACATAATGTCGCCGCGATTACGCAAGATAATTACAAAGTTCAATGTTGACGTTGTCCATAGAAGCTTTGTGTTACAACGATCCAAAGAAGAGATGATTGAGAGGTTTAGCTCGATGGAAAATGCCAAGCATGAAATTTTATCTCATTGGGAAGCATGCAAAACCAGTGCTGATGATCCATCTACCATCAATATAGAGGGTATGAAAGCCGCTAAGTTTGACTATCCCAGTGGTTATCAAGCAGCGCTATTCACTAAATCTGCAGAAATATTGTGGGGTCAAGAGGCTCACTGGGACCTGTTTGACGCAATCCAAAAGGAGCACTTAAGTGAAAGTCGAAATATTGCTGACATCAATGTTTTATTGGCTATAGCACACGAAATAGGTTTGGATGGAAATGCTCTGCAAGAATTAGTTGTTGACGAAAACATCGGCCGACTTGTTAAACAAGATAACGCGAGAGCCATGACTTTTGGTATCAAAACAATTCCTACTATTGTCATTGATGGTAGGCAGGTTATCTCGCAAGCGATGACCCTAGGGCAGTTAGAACGACTATTTTCAACAATTTCAGCATCGGTTGTTTCGGAGTAAGTATCATGAATATTATACAAATAGTCCGTTTGGTAGTGTTAGTTATTTTCTTCCTTATGAGTTTGAATCTAAAAGCCGACATTTTTCAAAAACAGCAAGTTGGAACAAGTCCTTGGGGTAAGGATGATGAACTGGGAAGATTAAATCTTATTTCGCCAGAGTCACGCACTGCTGTGATGGCACAGGCTAACTTTTCAAAGGCTTATGATCTCTCCGTTGACTACTTTGTGGGTATGCCGAGTTGGCAGGCCGCTGGCGATCCGCAGTATCAATTTTGGATGACCCATACACCCAAAGGGTCAGTGGTAGATAACGTGTTAGGCATGGGACACGATGTCAATTCTCACGTGAGTTACACCGGCAGCGCCATTTCGATGTATACCCACAGTGGAACCCATATCGATGCATTGAACCATTTTGGTATAAACGGTGAAATTTATAATCACTTTTCTGCAGACGAATACCTAGGAGATAAAGGCTGGAAAAAGACCGGTGCTGAGACCATTCCTCCAATTGTGGCTAGAGGTGTGCTTCTAGATATTCCTAAGGCTAAACAACTAGATGTACTGCCTGACAATTATCGTATAACAGCAGCAGACTTAAAGTTAGCACTGAAGTTTTCAAATCTTGAACTTCAAGAGGGTGATGTCGTAATGATCCGTACAGGCAGAATGAGAGATTTTCAGACTGCAAAACAATATATGGCCAACAGTCCTGGATTGGGAATGGAAGCCGCTGCATTTTTAGCAAACGCTGGAGCGATGATAGTTGGCGCTGATAACCTCAGTTTTGAGGCGTTTCCTTCTGAAGTAGAAGGGAATTACGTTCCAGTACACACCTATCTGTTGGCACAAAAGGGCATTCCTATTATTGAGCTTGCGAACTTAGAGACGTTATCCCGCGATGCGACATACCAATTCGCTTTTGTGGGAGGCTCTTTAAAATTTAGAGGGGCTGACGCTGCACCGATTAGGCCCATTGCTTTTCCCTTCAAAAAGCAATAAGGAAAATTAGGCGTTAATGCTGCTTTGTATAGCTCATAGTGAACCAACATGTGTTGTTTCCTTTTAGGTTGACTGCGATTTATACATTCTCATTTTATTCGAAGGCTCGTGAAATCTTTTGGGCGATTGTTAGAGGGTCTAGGATGAGTGGGCTTATTACCAATAAAACTGGTTTAAACACCAGACAGGAAAATTAAATGATTAAAATATGTTTAATGGCGCTTTTTTTGTTCTTTCCCTTAGTTACTGAGGCTAGCGCTAGGTCAGATATTTCTAAGTTTAGAGATGTAGAACTACTGATTGCAGCAAATAACGTGCAAATAGGGGGCACGTTAACCCTTCCTAATGAAAACAAGGTTGATTCTCTAGTGATATTCAGTTCGGGAAGTGGTCCTCAGGACAGGGATGAAACCCTTGATGGGTTCAAGGTATTTAAAGTCATCGCTGAGTATCTCGCGCTACAAGGAATCGCTTCGTTTCGCTATGATGACCGTGGTGTGGGGGAAAGTTCAGGCATTTTTCAAACCGCTACACGTCAAGATCATGCCAAGGACCTTAAGGGGATAATCAATTTTTTCAACACTTCGGAAATTTACCCATTTAAAGATTTCATTTTGTTTGGACACAGTCAAGGCGCAATATTGAGTGCCAATGTAGCGGTAAATAGTAGTGATATTAAAAGCGTAGTTTTAATGGGGGCTCCTTCGGTCCCGCTTATTGATATTGTTCTTTATCAAGTCAGGCACGAGTATGACTCATCTTCAATCAGCAGGCATCTTATTGAAGCCGAAGTCTCAGCTCATAACAGGTTAATGTCAGCAATAAAAAATAATCAAAATATTGCCCAGGCGCTTAAGGAATTTGAACGAACTACCGTTGCCGTCATGTCACATCAACTAGCTAACGAAGGTGTAGAGGACCAAAAAATTAGAGAGATGGCAAAAAACAAAACGAGGGAATTTGAGATTGTGTATGCATTACCTTCTCTCACCTCGTACCTCTATCATGATACTGCGATGGATTATTCTCGTTTAAATATTCCTGTTCTGAGTTTGTTTGCTGGCAAAGACCTGCAAGTGACGATAGCGCAAAATAAAGATCGGATGGAAAATGCTTTGCTTGTCTCAGGTGCACCCTATCAATTTGTCACCTTTGACGACGCAAATCACTACTTTCAAAAAGCTAAATCTGGAAAAAGAGATGAGTATGGAACCTTAGATAAACGCTTCGTTTCAGGATTTTTAGAAACAATAACTGCTTGGATCCTTGAGCTTACATACTCCGACAACGACCCTGAGAAAGGGGAGTAGCTCACAACTAATAGATGTCATGAAAAAATGTACGTTTGGTAATAGATTTAGAACGAATGGCAGAAAATTAAGTATTAAGTTTTGGCAGAATAACAAAGGAAACTGCGGCATAAGACCGACAAACTAACTGTAAATGAAAATTGTACGGGTCACCCTGATAACAAGGATGAGTGTTGGGTGTAAATTTTTACCTTAATGGGGTCTGATCTAGAGCCAATGATATTGACTTCATCAAACCTACTAATAATTAGGATGTCGAGTCTTTTCAAGGTCATAAGGGATTGTGCGATGTCGACAAATTGAAAGCGTGAAAAAGATTAATTTACAAGCAATTATTGTAAGAATGGAAAAATACTGATGATAAAAAAACGACCTACCCAAAGTCTAAATTTCAAACCAAAGTTGGGTTTTTTAAAACACATGCGAATGTTGTTGGTGTGTTTGCTATTAGGGGCATGTGGTAGTGACTCTGAAGAAGCGTTATTCGCTGAAATAACTGTAGAATTTGGTGACATCGGTTTAGACGGACTAATTAGTAACAGAGTACTGGTTACTTCTGACGGTGTTGTAGTTGCGACTGATAAAGGTGCTTACAAATCAATTGACCGGGGAATAAGTTGGGAATTAATGACTCCCGAAGATTGGTATGTTTTGGATATTATCGAAATAGATACCTTGCACCTTATGATCTCTGCCCAACTCAAAGGAAGCAATTTTCTCAGTGAAAGCTTTGATGGTGGTAAGACATGGATTCAATTGAGAGCTAATTTTGGAGCTGAAAATAGTAACCACGCTGAACAAGTCAATCGAATGGATTGGGATGAACTTACGCAGACTCTTTTTGCTACAGGAATAGAAGTTTTAGCTAGATCAAACGATCGCGGACTAATTTGGGAAGTGGTTTCTGGTGGTTGGAATAGTTTTGGTTCTGGAATGAGGTCAGTTTCCTATTCGACTAACCAAAACGTCGCGTTTTATGGTGGCCAAGGTGCGATTGAAAATCCATTATTAAAGCGAGTTGACTTAAGCAACAATTCTGAAAGCTTTATTGATCTAACCGATTTGCTCCCTATGCCAAGCACCATTGAGGAAATTCAGTTTGATGAGAATGATGACAATACTTTGTTTGTTTCTGGCGAAGGCGGTCTAATTACCTCTAGTGATTTAGGGGAAACCTGGACACCGCTGCTCCTTGATGATGACTCCCGATTTTTCTTTGATTTCGTCAAAGATAAACGATTTAACGATCATTTTTATACTGCAGGTTGGAACAAAGTTTTTGATGAGCCTCAGCCTTTGATTTTGGAAATTAGCCAAGACAACGGCAATTCATGGCAACAATTCACCCATCCAAGTCAAACGTTGTTTGGTGGCGTAAGGACTATGGATATATTGTATGAAGGAGACGAGGCGATTCTTTTTTTGGGTTTGTATAAAGGTGGAGTGATAAAAGTACTGTTACGTTAAATCACTAGGTCCTTTTAAAAAGCATTTTGCAGATTTGCTGGTGCTACTTTTATGATGTGCTTATGAAAGTCTTTTCAGTAACGTCTCTTGTTTGTTGAATTGTCGCTTCAGAATCAATTTGATTTCATAAATGCTCAGATTAACCTTGTTGAGATCAGCGCTCGATGCCAGATACTCAATGAATTTAATTCTGAGCGTTGTAAGGGCAAACTGCATTTCAATATCTGAATTTCCTTTTCCCGTCGGAAAAAAGCTTTTAGCTGTATGTTTGGTCTTCAACCTCTTCAAACACGTCTACTGCAGATCGGTGACCAATAAGGCGCATCTCTGACATCTCTTTTGGGTTTTCACCTTCCCAAAATGCCGACCAATCGTCCAACGAGCGCCATTTGGCTATTGTCTTAACTTCGCTCGGGTTTTCGATTGATCTGAACATTTTACTTCCCAAAGCCCCCTCTACATTTTGATGAATGTGATTAGTGGTGGATTTCCAAACCTTTTGGAAGTGCTGGAACTTTTCTGGGTCCACTGTCCAGTGATAAATGACTTGTATCAAAGTTGTGTTTCCTTAAGGTCTCTAAGATTGATTAAGGCTATGCTTTGGTATTGAATGAAATCAAAACGTTAGGCTTTGAGATTTCAAATATTCATAGGTTTTCGAGTAAATATTTTAACAATATTAGGGCTCTTTTGGTAATAGTAGATTTTAGTTATAGGCTAATTTAATGCAAGGGTGTGGCTTACCTTGCTCATTAATCAGTTCAACTTTTGAGCGACGTGAAGCAGCCTGATGTTTCCGCTAGAGAACTATAAATGAAAGAGTTCAGGATGTTCATTGTAAACATGATTAGAGATCGCCAGAACGAAACGACCTCTATGAATCACTCAGAAAAGTCGAATTACGCCCTAGGTAGGTAAATCATCATTCTGTTTATTTGAGTTAGGTAACTTTTCAGTACCAGTACAATCTAAAGACGTCCAAATATTGTTGGCTAAAGGGCCATGTTCTAAATCCATTTTCCTTACTAAATAATGTTCTGAAAAATTCTTAAGTTGCGAATCAAAATTGAGTTTAACTAGGCTCCCATTTTCGATTTCCTGTTCCACTAAGTGTTCTGGCAGTTCACCCCAACCTAGACCTGACATAATCATTGCTCGTTTAGTGCTCATCTCAGTTACATAAAAGGTTTTAGCCCCTTTTTCTTTAGATAGCGCCAGTTCGCTAATATTTTTACTGGGCTCACCAATAACGATTTGTGTGTGATCTAAGACATCAATTGAACTAACAGGAGATAATAATTGAGCAATTTTTGAATTGGGGGCAGCGACGGGAATAATTCGAACCGAAGATACGTATTTGAGTTCAACATTTTCGTCAATTTTACCTCTAAGGGGAGTAATGGCTAAGTCAGCAGAATCTGAAATTATATTCTTGAAAGCCTCTCCATGGTATTCGGTTGTCATTCTCAATTGCATATCTGGGTAGTCCTCACGGATACTTTCAATCAAATTAATAACGTCACATTGGGGGAAAAATGCATCGATTGACATGGTGATTTGTTGGTTCTTTTTTTTATTACCTTTCTGTCTAGATGAAGAGTAAAGTTCTTTGGCTGACCTAAGGGTTTGCAGTGCCTTTACATGAAAATCATGTCCTTCTTCAGTGAGAATAAGTCTATAACCGTCTCTCGAAAATAAGTTTAAATCGAGATGAGATTCCAAAGCTTTAATAGCGGAACTAATAGATGGGGCGGATTTATATATTTGAGTACTGGCGGCTCTTATTGAGCCAAACTTAACTACAGCAGCAAAAACTTTCAACTGTTCGAGGGTCATTGAAAAGTACAACCTATTATTTGCACTACGTGTTTTCCGTATCACGTAACTTAAAAACTACTCATTCGATTTTAGAGCTTTTGCTTCCATAGCGGCATTAAAATCAAACAACGATTTACCTCTCAACCAAAAAAAACACTACCTAAACTCATTTTAAATAGATGATACAAATCATTACTTTAATAAGCTAAGAGTGTCTTTTACCTCTCACTGTGAAGTGTATAAAAACAGGCCTATGGGTGCAATAAAGTATTCAGTCAATCGAAAACTTCTGTCCAAAGTACTAACCCTTTATCTTAGGGGGAGTAGACACAGGATGTAAGGCGTTCGCTTATAGGTCTATGCAAAATTAAGTACATCTTTTAGGGAATATGCTGGTTAGTATCATTCAAAATTTGAGCGACAATGGGAAGGACTACTGATGATGAAAGGTATAGAGTCTAATTTTGCTAATGATGTTAACCAACAAGCAAATCTCGAAAAATCCAACGATGATGCAAATGTTTTCGCCGATAGCTTAAGCTATTTCAGGGACTTATTAAGTGACTTGAATCCTTTTGCTGAGGAACCTGCAAATTTAAATGCAGATAAAGCGCCAAAAACCGAAGATGCAGAGTCGTTGAAAGACAAAGTCCCCCTCAAACTTAGTGTTTTTCCGGATGACGCTTTAGATATGGTAGAGGAAGTATCTAGGAGCGTGTTTCAACCTGATTCACAGGGTACGCAAAAGTTAGAATTTGATCTCGGTGATATTTCATCATTACAACAAGTTTTAGCTGACTCACTAAAAGCATCACTTTTAAGTGATAAGGCTTCGAGCAATATTGGTACTGCGAGTCTGCAAACAAATAGTTCAAACTTCTCCTTGCTTGAAACGGCTGCATCAAATTTTTTAGCGTCTGCAAGTGGAGCCAATTTAGGTATTAATGGAAACGTTATTGAAGATGTAAGAGGGGTAATGAATCACGAACCAATCCTATCGGATATTTACAAAAATACCATTGAGACTAAAGACAAAGTTGAACAACAAATAGACCTGTTTTCCTCAGTGACTAACGGTTTATTAATCGGCGGGCCGGCAGGGGCCGTGTTCGCGATTACAGATGCGGTTACCCATGAAGTAACAGGAAATACACTATTTGAGAACTTTTTCGAGTTTGGCAAAGAAACATTCAATCACTTTTTGGGTGGCATAACATCCAAATAATCACTACTTATTCAGTCAATTGATCAAACCTCAACGCTAACGAACAAACCGTGAAGGACACTATGTTTCTAGCCGCTAAATTAATTTTTTTGGAGATAACCACTATGAACTTCTGTTTTCTAAGAGAGCAAGGATATAGTCAATTATTGGCTGTTTTCACTTTGACGCTATTGTTGGCCTCATGCCAAACTGTTCCCAGTAGCCCAGAAAAAGAGGTCGTCCTGGATTTACCGACAAGTCCAGACTCTCACTCAACCCCTCTTCCAACGCCAAAAGAAGACACACAAGTTAAACAAGGTGATCCACGTTACCGACCCGTTAGAGTTACATCCCCTCAAGCAGTTACGGTACCAACGGGCTCACTTTTTGATCAAAACAAGTATGTGGGGATTTTTGCACATAAGCGTCAATATAAGATCGGTGATATGGTTCAAGTGTTACTTGAAGAACAAATCAGCGCAAATAAACAGCAGAGCCTAAGTAAAGGCAACGATACACAATTGAGTTTAGACCCTCGTGTTACTGCAGGCTTTATTAGTGTCGATGGCAATGATTTAAGCATTAATCACAACCAATCTAGCTCATTCAATAGTTCTTCAGATAGCAAACAGTCTAATTCATTGAATGGAAGCTTAAACGTATTTGTAAATGAAATATTAGCCAATGGAAATCTTGTGGTTTCAGGTGAAAAGTGGATAAAGCTAAATATTGGCGCTGAGTATATCCGTGTAAACGGCGAACTAAGGGTAGAAGATATTGGCTCAGATAACACCATAAGTTCAACTAAACTAGGCAACCCTTTAATTGAATACAGTGGCAATGGGTCTCCCCAAGATAATCAAGAAGAGTCCTTGATTGCTAAAATATTATCTGTTTTTCGGTAAGTACGATGATGAAAAACTTCATTTTTCTCCTACATATTACGTTGCTTCTATGGTCAGAGTTCGCTTTTTCTGAAAACTGGATCCATGGAGAGGCTCACATGAAAATATCTGATGCGCCGTTTGAAGATGTAAGACAGATGACAATTAAAAATGCGTTTGCAGATGCCTCTTTTAACGCCGGTGTAATGGTTTCCTCCGAAGAAATCATGCTCAACGGTTTATTGGTAAACAGTAAAGTTGTTTTCCAGTCACAAGGAATGCTTAAGAGGGGAGAGGTGCTAAGCGAATCTGTAGATAACGATATTCTCACTGTTAGGGTGAGGGCTGACATTCGATATGAAGAAAGCTGCAATAATTCTAAATATTTGAAAAAAGTTTTAATAACCCAGTTTCAACTAGTCAAACCTAAACAAGCTTCTATTGGCGCTTTATATGACTTTCCAAATCATGCAACAAAGAGGTTTAAACAACAGTTAGCGTCCTATTCCAACAACCCTAATTTACTTCTCCTAAATAAATCATTTACCAATTCAAACATATTACACGGCGTAGAAAGAGACGAAATTGTACGTAAAGCTAACTTTCTAGGTCGTGATACGGGTTATCAGTATGCTGTGTTCGGTGTTGTTCGTGACATCAGTACCTTTAACCGCGTAAAGAAGGAAACCTTTGGTGAAGATGTCACTACAAGAAGAAATTTTACCATTCGGCTATACGTACTAGATATTTATCGTAAAGATATCGTTTACGAAAACTCCTACCATACGGAAGCGGATTGGAACTTTGGTATCAATAGTGAAGTTGACATGAACAGCAGTATTTTTTGGCAATCAGATTTTGGAAGGGCTGTTCTCAATACCATCAGCTATGCCGTAGTTGATATTGACGAAGTAGTAAGTTGTGCAAAATCATATGGTCAAATAATACATAAGACTGGGGATGGTTTTGTTATTAATTTAGGGAGTAAACATGGATTGAAAGTGGGTGACAAGTTCTCACTCAATCGAGTGATGACCAATAGCAACGTTAGCAGAATATCAATGATGATGATTCAATCTATACCTAACTCTTTGGTAGAAGTTTTGTCGATAGATAATGAAACAGCGTTAGTGTCTTCAACAAGCATTAATGCATCAATAATGGCAAATTTATATGATCTGGTAAGTCCTGCGAGCCCCTATATTGAAAAGAATAACTCAGAGTATTAGACGTAAAAGCGCCAGTGATTTTCCGCAGTTCTGTATTCACAGACAAGCTAAGTGTTTACTAAATTGGCGGGAAAATCATAGAACAGATTAAAAACATAGACAGTTGATTTAGTTCACCAACGTTCCCAAAACGTTCCCGTTTTAGATTTTTAATTGCGATTTAGTGTCTGAATCAGCCTAAAGGCCTTTATAATTGGTACAACCGAGTGGATTCGAACCACCGACCCCCACCATGTCAAGGTGGTATCGATAGTACACATTGTTACGCCATAAACCCCTCCAAATTAGACTAAGTACCAATAATCAATAAGTTAGCAGTCAAAACAATATGGCTTATTGGCGCATTTAGAGTAGTTTTCGATTTACTAACTTAAATAGTGGCCACAAAATGGTCACACAAAAAATAGTTCCAAAATGACCACCATCTCAGATTTGATTTATTAAATTAGATTATTAATTGCAGTTAGTTTGTCTTTACTCTGGAGTAGTAATGCAAAAGTGACATAAATTATTATCTTAAAAAATGCTTGTACTGGTACTTGTTCAGAATAACGATTCAATCTACCTACAAGCTAGTTTTTTAGAAAGAATTACCGATGTTGTACGAACCTCCTTTAAATTAGGTGAACTACATTTTACTGCATCGACCAAAATAACTACTCTGTCATTGTTCAGTTGCACGGTATTTTTAGCTGTCGATATAAATTTCAATGACGTTGAAGCTCAATTAATGTCAGAGCCTGCAACTTATTCATTAATTCCGTTAATCGTTGGGTTCATGTTTTTCTCAACAAAGCGTAAACAAGGGGAAGCGGGGGGGGAAGTAAACATAACCCCGAATTTAAGCCTCTAGAGAAAACCCATGAGTGGGTATGGAAGGGTGGACTTTTTACTTTTGCTAAGAAATGAAATCCTTGGTTTAGCATGACCTACAAACAGAAAAGCAGGCTTAGCAAAGACCAACCAAGAAGGGTAAAAGAAAGCACTGTAATTTATTTCAGTTTGGTAAAATCCACATTGGTTAATCAAATAAACTTTGCTAAGTGATAAACAAAGGGAACATTCAATGAGTCCCCTTTTCTATATCAATTGTTACTTCCCCTTACTGAAGAAATTATTAAAAAAATGTTAAAACAGCATACAAATGCAAACATATGATGTATGATTCTTTCCGAAAAGTATTAACCAAGGCATTGTCAGCAGCATTTATGCTGTAAAAGGCCATGCTGGCAAGAAGAGAGAAAAACATGAAACATCATTTACTAGCCGTATCTATCGCAACTACTTTATTGCTAACTGCAGCGTGTACTCCTCAAAAGGGTACAAATGTTAAGGATGATGCCAACATTGTGGCTAACGTTGAGTCGAGCATAACTAGTCCCTTAGAAAAACAAGCGAGAGTAAAGCTAAAGCAACTTGAGTCGATGATGGATGAAGCGCGTGCTAAACAAATTGATGTGGCGCGTGAAGAAACCATCGTTTGGTTTGCTGAACAATTTTTAAAATTCGCTAACTGGGATGAAGCCAATCCAGAAGCCATTGAGATGGCCTTTGGATATGAACGATATTATGCCAAAGATAAAAAGCGTTTAGCTGCTGAATTACCTGATTTTGAGCGCAACAGAGTAATCGAAATCCTTGAAAAAGGTATTGATGTTTTGGATCAGGAGCTGCGTGGCGAAATCAAGCGTCGACCTGTTAATAAAGTTGATTGGCAAGGGACTAAAGCAGCTGACAACATGTTTATAAGTAACGGCAAACCCATTTTTCCTTACGACTATTTCTCTAAAACGGTTGGCCAACCATTGACTAATACCGATATTTATAACGATCACTTAGGTGCGTTATATCACGGTGGTGAAAACCTTTATCCAGTTGATCACGACCGCGCAATTAACTCATTTTTAGTTAAAGAAGACGGTACGTTTGATCAAGAATTGATGAAGGAATTAACCAGTATTCCAGATACCAATATTGGCTTTTTGTACTATTGGATCATGGGTATTCCGGAATGGGTTGAGAAACAAGAGCCGGAGGTGCGAAAAGGCCGCTCATTATTTACTGGGTTTGATATTGATAACCCACTTGCCCGTAAATTATGGAGCCAAATTATTCGTCGCACCGGCGAGTTAACCAAAGGCAAAAAAGTGACTGAATTGGGATTTGTTTTAGCCAATGAGCCACACTGGTTCTCGGAGAAAGGGCATTGGACTTATAGGTTTAAAGAGATGAATGACATTTCATCTTATACCTTAGATAAATTCCGTAATTGGTTAGATAATAAGTACCAAGGTGATATTGCTGGTTTAAATCGTAATTGGAGTAAGAACTATACAACTTTTGCCCAAGTTGAAATTGAAATTCCTTTAGATACTGCTTACAAAGGCCAGCCTATTTGGTTTGACTGGATGCGCTATAACATGGACCGAGGCACAGAATGGTTTAAGTTTATGCAAGACGAGTTACATGCAGTCAACCCTGATGCCGATACCCATATTAAAATTATGCCTCGTATGTTTATGGAAGACGCACGCTCGGGCGGTATTGATACAGAAGCGTTAGCGGAATTAACGACTATGGTAGGACACGATGCTAAGTCATTTGGTAGTAAAAATATTAGGCCTGGTAAGTCATCAAAGTGGATTGAAAAATATAGTTATGATTGGGGCAAAGTGGCAATGTTCCATGATTTTATGGAATCAGTGGCGCCAGATAAAATTAACGTCAACTCAGAGTCTCACTTCCTTTCCTCAGGACAATGGCGGGATCTCGATACTCGCACAAGCTATGTACGCAGTGTGTATTGGTTAGCAACGTTACTGGGTATGGATGCAAACATGGGGTGGTTTTGGGCACGTGATCCAGATGGTTCACCAGAAGATCGTTTAGAAGGGGAGTTAGACTTCTTTGATCCTGGTTTAGGGGGAGCTTATGCAGGCTCAAATAATATGCAACCTCATGTGAGCAATGAAGTTACACAAGTAATGTATGATCTTAACAGTTTCTCGGAAGAGATTATTGAATTACGCGAGCAACGTCGCCCTATACGTTTATTCTATTCAGAAACCACTGCAATCAATATTGATGATTACATGACCAAAGGGTACGAGCTTTATGAAGAGTTGTTCTTTGAAGGCTTCCCACTGGGTTTTGTCACCAAAAATATTATTAACAAGCAAAATAACAATCAGTGGGATGTTGTGGTGGTTTATCGCAATAACTATGTAACCGACGAAGAGTTTGCCAGCCTACAAAAATACTTATCAGGTGGTGGTACAGTGATTTTAGATACTAAGGATGCATTATCACTTAATGAATATGGTCACGCCCGCACAGAGAAACTAACGCAAGGTGACGGCAAGCTGATTATCTTGGAAACAACAGGTATCGCGAAAATAAAACAAGTTGCTATGGCAGAGGTGGAAGAAAGTAGCAAACCAGAGGTTGTCATTGTAGAAGACAACGGTCAGGCACATAAAACCACTATGTGGCGAGTAGTGCCGCAAGGTAATGGCAGCTACCTAGTGAATATTTTAAATGTGGGTCATAACACAGCCAAGCTTGAGATTTCATTGAAAAATGGACAGAAGTTTGAGATCAAAGACATGATGACTAGTAATGCTATAGATGCAAATTTTGATTTAGCTTCTGAAGAGGTTTTACTGTTAGAAGTGACACCTAAATAAAAGCTGAATTGCTTACCTAAGTGCAATAGAAACTAGGGCTAAAACTTTCAAAGTATTAGCCCTTTTTTCTTGCAAAAAAAGGACTTACTCTGCGTTACTCGAATTCCCAATAGAATAACTGTTACTTCATTCAATCGCCTTGAACGGGCGACGAGCGCTAAGCCCTTTTAAAATCTCGCTGAGAGGCCAATTACTTACCTAATAATGATATTAATATTCTATATGATGTGTGCATAAAGTTGAGAGAGTATAGATGAACTCTCTATCTTGATGAGTTCTATATTTGCAATATTAAGTAGCAAGCCGAATCATAGTGAAATATTTTTAGAGAAAATAACCTTTCCACCTGTGAAGAACAATTATCTTAAATAAACTGCCTCAATTAGTCGAAATCTTCGATTAAGAGCCTGCCATGCCTTAAAAATTTTCAATTAATTTAGATATAAAAATATTTTTTTAACTTTATTTAAAGTTAAAAGCTTAACCAAATCTATATTAAGGTTCTAGTAATTCATTGTTTTAAATAGAGTTTTATTTTTATTGGCACATTTGATGACGTTTTCTAGTTGTTAACTGTCTGTTACAAAAGTATTGCAAGTGCAAACATCATATGTTTATATAGATTTAATTAAAGGGTAGTTGGCCATTTGTATCGTTCAGCTACCTATAATTCAAATTCTTTTATTGAAAGACTGAATTTGGGGTTCGCCAATAACCCAATCGTAAACACAAAATATTCTGCCATGAGTAGAAAAACACATAACTATAAACCGCCAGAGCGGGGAAAGGTAAACAGCAATAGCTGTTCTAGATACCAAAACAATTGATATGAACGTGGAGAGACCACATGAAGTACAACTTTAAATTAAATGCAATATCAGCAGGTGTAATTGCGTCATTTATGGCTTTGCCATTAATGGCTCAAGAAGTCGCATCGCAATCCAACGTATCTTCTCCAGAAGCGACAAATGATATTGAAGTTATCGAAGTTTCTGGATTCAAAACCAGTTTACAAAAAGCAATTAACGCTAAACGCTTTTCTGAATCGGTGTCAGACTCAATACATGCTGAAGACGTGGGTAAGTCAACAGACCAAAACATTGCTGACGCATTATCTCGTGTAACAGGTATTTCTGTACAAGAATCAGATGGTGAAGGCACACGTATCTCTATTCGAGGTACTAACCCGGCTATGAACCAAATTTCAATGAATGGTGTAGCTTTGACGGGGGGCCTTAGCAGCGATTCAGGCTCTCAAGACAATAGTGTTGATTTAAGTACTTTCTCTGCTGATATGTTGTCCTCTATTGATGTAGTTAAAACCGCTGCAGCTGATCAAGATGAGGGGTCACTGGGTGGCAGCGTGCGTTTAAGATCTGTGAAACCCCTTGAATTAAATTCGAATAGACGTTCTTTTACTGTGGAACAGCGTTTCAATGAATTTTCTGATGAAAAAGACCGTCGTTTAGTCGGAAGCTTTTCACACAAGTTGTTAGATGATTCATTTGGTTTCATTATCACTGCGTCTCATGATAATCAAAAAACTCGTTCAGACCGAATCAACACTGACTTTACAAACGGGGCTTGGCAGTTTGATGACTGGGGGGCAGGTTCTCGTAATGCGACAGACTTGAATGGCAACCAAATTCGTATTGCGCCTTTCCAACGTATTGGAGCAGGGACAACGGGTGATGTATTCGACCAAAACGGTAACCCAGTGACTTATTTAGACGATTCTGGTTCACTCATTGCCGACCTTGCAAACCAGGTTGTTTATGACCGAAATGGCAAAGCACAGCATGATATTCCAGCAGGTTTAGATCCTGAAAATATGCCAGAAGGTCAAGTATTACATTATGGTGACTTATGGGCAGGAGCTCGTGATTTTGTTGCGTTCAACTTAAATACCAATGAACGTAAACGGACATCAATTAGTACTGGTTTTCAGTGGCGCCCAACCGATACTTTAGATATTCAACTTGATATTACCAAAACTCAACAGGACTTATATACCGACAATCAAGGTTTACGTTTAAACCTGTCTGACACTTCCTCATTCGTACCTGAATCCGATGAACATGTCATTGACTTGTCGACTAATACAGTTGAAAAGATGACAGGGCGTCGTTTTACCGGCGTTTTTAACCGCGAGTCTGGTCTTAGAGAAATTGATACGGATGTTGTTTCATTAAATGTTGATTATGACGTTACCGATAATTTTAGGATGAATTTGATTGCCGGGTACTCTAAAACAACAGACGAAACACCCGAAGGTGGAGATGATCAATATGTGGTCATGAACACTGCTCAGTGGGGGACAGCGGGTAAAGATGTAGTTATGGGTATGCCAGTGGAAGATTATGAGAAGGTTGGATACGACTGTACTTCGGGTAGTTTGGCAGATTGTAGTTACCTAACAGGTTCTACTGTTGGTGTATTTGATGCTTTAGACGGTTCTGCCATTGATGTACGTAGCCGTTTCAATCCTTACGATTTGCATCATAATCACCTTGGCGCTTTTACATTCCGAAATAACAAATCGTTAGATGAGAACAAATCCTTATTCTTAGACTTTGAATACTTAGTAGACAGTGATCACATCACCTCAATTGAATTCGGTGGTAAATACGCTGAACGTTTAAGAGATATTCAAATTAGTAATGTTCGCATAGAGAATGCGGATGGCATTTCGTCGTCGGATGCAGACGATGGCAGTGGTAATACTGAAGGCGCGAGAGGCTTCGCTGACATCAATGTCATTGACATATTGTCTGGAGAAGCTTTTCCCTACGATAATTTTGGTGAAGGCATTCAGTCGGATCGCAGTACACCTTTCTTTGAAGGTTGGCCTATGTTGAGTCATGAAAAGGCACTTTCTCTCCTCACTGGTGATAATGCGGGTGACTTTCAACCTCGTGTGGATATTGGTCAAACCCGTAAAATAGAAGTCGACACCAAAGCGGTATATCTAAAAGTGAATTTTGAAGCTTTAGATGGCGCATTAACAGGTAATATTGGCTTTCGTTACGTTGAAGACGCAAGACAAGCCACAGGTGTAGGGGGCATCAATTACATGCAACAACCGTGGATTGTTGATCCATACGAGTTGTTGGTTGAACGTAACTTAACCGATGAAAATAATCCTGCTTGCCCAGAACCTGTTTGGCAAAATCTGTCCACTACAGGTAGTTTGGATTGGCGTAATTCTCTAGCAAATGCTGATGAATTTCAAGATTGTTATGCATGGCAAGTGGCAACCGCATACAACTTCAACAACATGCCTTTAACTCAGTTAAATGGTAACCCCTGGAGTGGAGCTGGTGGCTTTGATGGAACAACCAGTACTTTACCGGCAGATTTATCTGATCCTCAAGCTAACCGTATTGTTTGGATGAATTTTGATGAAAATGGTCGTCCAACGACTATAAATACATCTCTTGCAATTGAAGATATGCAAGTTATTGATGCCAGCGGTAATGTTGTTCCAACCGCTGCTAACCAGTGGTTACGTTTTGGTTACACTAACGCAGGTGTTCGCCCAGTTAGCCCCTTTGTTAGCCGTCATACCAGTACTTGGACAACAAATGTGGACGGTACAGATTTATATGATATTCATGGTAATAAAGTATGGCAGCGTCAAGGTTTTGTAACGAACACGGCTAAGGTTGAAGCTTTGTTACCTAGCATTAATATTAACTACGCGGTAAACGATGAGTTTATCGTCCGTTTTGCCTCAAGTAAAACCATGACCCGGCCAAACTATGATTCACTGAATCCGCGTACCCAAATTAACGAAGGGGGTCCTTGGGATCCTGCAAACGGAACGGCTGGTAATACTGGCCTTGAATTCTTGGAGTCGACTAACTTAGATACTTCTTTCGAGTGGTACTTCAGTGAAGACGGTATGGTGTCATTGGCGTTATTTAACAAAAATATGGTGAACTTTGAAGAAACCGTCAGCACGCCGTACCACTATAAAGATCGTAAAAAGGATTATGAACTGCAAAGTGCGGATTTGTTATTAGAATTCGATCCTGATCGTTTGCCAGATGGCTCTGAAGATGGGTGTCACGCTGAGCGTTACCCAGCCGGTTGGGTATCACAATGGAGTATCCAATGTGATGTCGCCAATATCAACGTGGTGAAAAACGGTAAGGGCTCTAGTGTAACCGGTGCAGAGTTCTCTTATACCGATAGTTACGATTTTTTACCTGGATTGGGTGCTAGCATTAACTACACCTATCAAGAATCAGAGCGTGATGCGGAAGAAATCGGTACCACTGGTAACTTCCAACAAGGCATCGCTATGCCATTTACCCCTAAACACTCAGGTAACGTCACTGTGTTCTGGGAAAAGGATGACTATATGGTAAGACTTGCGCACAGGTATAACGGTGTTCAAGTTGTGAATTCAGGGATCCAAGGCGGTGTGATTTGGCAAGACGAAACGAACCGTTTGGATTTAAGCTCAAGCTATAAAATAACTAAGAATTTCAGTTTAACCTTTAATGCTATCAATCTAACCGATGATACTCGTCGTCAATTCTACACCTATGAAAACACAACAAATGCGCTAGATAACAATGATCAGACGGTCGTTCTGGATGAAGGTGATGCTCAAAACGAAAGTGTTGTGACCTCTCGTACAGTAGCAGCATTTAAGTCGGGGCGTCAGTTCCGTATAGGTATACGAGGCACGTTTTAATTTAGCCTAAATAGTTGTTTTTAGTTAAAGCATTAAATTGAGCAGTGAAATCACTGCTCCTTATTAAAAAATTGGAGAAGTAAGATGAAACACAACTTACTAATGAAAACGACAGTAGCAGGTGCAGTTATAGCAGCACTCAGCGCTTGTTCAGGAGTTGAGAAGGGATATGACCCTGAAATTAACGCTGCTAACCCTGTTGAGATTACACAGGGTGAATCCTTCACTGCAACATTAACGGAAGATTCAGGTATACAAAGCGTTAATTTGGTTGACGGTGTTCAAATAGGAGGGGCAAATGCTACTGACTTTGGCGGTACAATCAAAATTACTCAAATGGAGTTTACTGCGGATCAAAACTTTATCACCCCAGAAACAGATTCAAATTCAAGTTTAGTATCAAGTGCTAAAGTGTCCCCGTTTTGGCTGGCGGAAGATGGACGCTCCTTAATAGTTGATACTGATAAGTTTTCTGAAAGTTTACGTTTTTGCGATAACACCGATTTACGTGGAGGTCCTCAAACGGATGATGGTGCTCCAACACCTGATGGTAACTTAGACTTCCCAAATACTGTGACCTATACCATTTCCTATGAAATCAATAATGGTTACAACTACGCGCCGGGAACCGAAATCCCTCGTCGTACGTTACAGTTACAAGTAAATGCGGCCACTGACCCTGTTAATACTATTGCCATTGCAGATGTAAGTGTACCGTCTGGCGGCACTGTAGCCGCTATTGCGCAAACAGCACCTGTGTACGCTTGCAA
Source organism: Paraglaciecola arctica (assembly GCF_018861065.1). Taxonomy (GTDB): domain Bacteria; phylum Pseudomonadota; class Gammaproteobacteria; order Enterobacterales; family Alteromonadaceae; genus Paraglaciecola; species Paraglaciecola arctica_B. Next base: position 127,473 of record NZ_JAHKQO010000039.1, on the reverse strand, counting down.
TAGTGCCATTAGCTATTCTATAGCAGATACCTCTGTGGCGACAGTAGATGCAGATACAGGTATGGTGACTGGCGTTGCCCGTGGCACAACGACTATCACAGCAACAAGTGTTGATGGTGGTCACAGTGAAACCGCTGACGTAACAGTGACCGCTGGTTTTACTCTTGATATCACAAACAGTGATATTGATGAGTTAGGTGCCTTGACAGGTACCAAATCAATTCCTGAGTGCGTTCGCACGGGACTAGTGGTAGAGCCTACATTGCATATAGAAGGTGAATCATTTACCGGTGATTACACGTACGACTGGATGTCATCAGATGATGCCATCGCAGTTGAACATGAAGTATCAAGAGGGTTTGGCGGAACAGCTATTTTAAGCCCTGCAAATGAAGGCGATACCGCAACATTAACAGCGGCATATGGATCAGGTTACACAGCGGGTGTTGCGGCTGGCGAAATTGATGCGAAGACGGTTGATGTTACGGTTGTAAATAATATCGCCTGTGACACTGAAAACCCTGTTGATGCTACACCTTTTGATTTTAGTAATGGCTTCGAAAGTGACACTATGATCAATGGTGTTCACATAAAGGTGAGTGAGGCCAACGGCTCCACTCGTTGGATTCCTACAGGCAGTATGAGCAGCGTTTCTCCAGCACTAGGTGAAGGGTTTGGCGGTTCAAATGCAATGAAAATAACGGTTGTTGATGCTGATAATGGCGGGGCTGACGTGCCTCCAAATGGTGGTATTGGCACCTTGTTGCAACGCTGGAACGCAAGCACTGGCAGCTGGACAGCCAGTAATTTTGGTCAACCTACATCGATTGGTAAAACCTTTGAATTTTCAGTCTGGGTGAAGTTAAGTTCCTTAGCTGAAGAGGGCCAAGAAAGAACCATCACTAACTTTATGTTTCCATGGAAAACCGCTGATGATGCGACTTATCACAGCATCCCTGAATACAACAGTTGGGGACGTCGATATGCGCCATTTAATATGCAATTAACTAAAACCTTAGTTAATACTACCGAATGGCAACTCGTCGAATTAGGTGAATATACCATCCCTGAGGATTGGTCTGGGTTGCCTCAACCTATTAAGTACAATTTCCATTTTGAAGGTGGGTTTGCTAACGGCGATGAAATCTTATTAGAAGATTTAGCTGTAGTTGAAAAATAAGGTTTTCAATTCTTAGCTTGTAATAAAAGGCCTGCAATTGCGGGCCTTTTTTGCTCTAAAAAAGAGGTGGTCCAATGAAATCATTAAAGTCTTTTTTTTTGTCATTCTAGTGGGTCTACTTTTGCCTAAATCGGCATAAGCTAATGAGGACAAAGTTGTAGAATTTATTGTTCAGGACAAAATTGGATTTGAAGAAGTGCCAGTTGTCCAGGTTGAAGTTCAAGTCAGTAAAACTCGTGAATTACACGTGGCAGTGGTCAATTTGGATGGTTGGAAAACCGTCAAAAAAACACAAAAACGCATTAAACAGTCGGGCAAGTTTCACTTCGAACTTCCCATAGAGAATTTACAGCCAGGAAAATACCGCATCGATGCGTACCTTTCGCCTCGCAGAAAAGGTTGGAAAGATCGGATAACCGAGCCAACACGACGTCATTTATTAGTGCTCAATAAAACCAAAATTCCGAAGAAATCCTTATTCAGCAAACAAGACAAAATCAGAAATGTGAATTTTCCAAAAATAATTACGGGCAATGAAAGTAGTGCTTTAACCGCTAAATATGACATTACCGAACCTAGAGATTTATATATTAAGTTGTTGGACAGTGGTAATTGGAAAGAATTTGGCTCGCTTAAATTTCCGGTGAATGGAACAGGTGAAATCAATTTGCCACTGAGCAATATGACGGATGATTTTCCAGCAAGTAATAGTGCTTGGGTAGTCTATTTATCCGCAAAAGAGAGCATAGAGCCCTTGAGTAAAAAGCAAGGCAAACATTTTGAGTTTCGTATAAGTGACCAATAAATTGTCTGAAAACCCTAGTGAAGATGAAGTAGAAAGGGATTTTGGTTGGTTTATTGTCAGCTTTTATTGTTAGTTCCTTGTTAAAATTAATTGCATTAATAAACATCATATGTTTATATTGTTAGTATATTTATGGGTGGTGGATGACTAGTATTAGTTTGCGCTGCTAAGTAGGCTGGATAGAATATGAAAATTGAATGTATTAGAACCCATCATCTACGTTGTCATTTGGACAAGCCGTTTGGCTTTTCTCAATGGTCTTATGATCAACGAAACGTGTTGGCGGTTGAAATTATTGCTGACAATGGTGTATCAGGGTGGGGGGAATGTTATGGCCCGGCCGACGTTATCCAAGCGGCGGTAGAGAAATTTTACGCTCCTCGAATTTTAGGCCTAGATGCTTTATCTACCGATATGATTTGGCATCACATGTGGCGTTCGTCAATAGACTTTGCTCGTTCTGGTATCATGATGGCAGGTATGTCCGGTATCGACATGGCACTGTGGGACTTAAAAGGAAAAGCGCTGGATATGAGCGTAAGTCAATTGATGGGCGGGTGTTTGCGTGACAAAGTACCATGTTATGCCACAGGAATGTATTATCGAGATTTACCAGAACATGAGTTGCTTCCGGCTCTTGTTGATGAAGCCGTGTCTTATGCCAACGAAGGCTTTAAGGCCATGAAAATTAAGGTGGGGAAAAATCTAGAGTTTGACGAAAAGTTCATTGTCGCTTTGCGCAAAGCCTTGCCAAACACAATCTTAGCCGCAGATTCAAATCATGCTTTCGATTTACCTGAAGCGATTCATATTGCCAAAGTGTTAGAAGAAAATGGTTATGTTTGGTTTGAAGAACCCTTATCACCTGAGCATCCCCACTTATTCCGCCAGTTGCACGATAAAACCAATATTGCCATTGCCACTGGGGAATGTGAACAAACTCGTTATGGTTTCCAAAGATTGATCCAGGAGGGCGGTGTACAGCTAGTTCAAGCTGATTTAGCCTATTGTGGTGGTCCTAGTGAAGCGTTAAAAATTCGTACTTTAGCCTCTGCCTCTGGTTTAAATATGATCCCACATGTTTGGGGCACACAACTAAACTTAGCAGCAGCGACCCACTTCTTGGCCACAGGTTATGCTGAACCGGGTAGAGCGGAAGAGAAAAAGCTTTTCTTAGAATACGATAGAACTGAAAATCCTCTTCGAGATAGTCTTTATTCGGTTGAAGTAGAAGTGAACAATGGTGAAGCGATAGTTCCCACCGCTCCAGGCTTAGGAGTTGAAATAGATTTAAATGCCTTAAGAGAATTTGATGTATGTGCCACGGAAACAAAATAATGAATTCAGAATATAGAATGTTGATAAACGGAACGCTGCACAGCGCACAGAAAACCTTTGATGTGATTAATCCTGCTACAGGGACTGTACTCGCTAAAGTACCTGATATGGATCCTGAGCAAGTTACACTTGCATTGGAGAGCGCCGAACAAGGTTTTAAGCTCTGGTCGAAAACGTCACTAGCCGCTCGCGAAGCGCTGGTCATGGAGTATTCTGCTGTGTTAGAGCAGCACAAAGATCAAATTATTGATCTATTGATTTCGGAAACCGGTAAGCCATTAGATAACGCAGAGTATGACTTTGGCATGTTAATTACTTGTTTGAAGTTTTTTGTTGAAGAAGCGAAGCGCATTGATCAACCAGTTTTGGTTGATCCGGATGGGCGTTTTCATCATTACATTCAACGTCAATCTTTGGGCGTGGTGGTTGGCTATTTAGCATGGAATTTTCCGCTATTAAATTTAGGGTACAAGTTAGGTCCTTCTCTAGCGTCGGGTTGTAGTGCCATTATTAAACCGTCTCAGGTCACACCTTTAGCCACTTTATTATGCGCTGAACTAGCACTTAAAGTGGGCTTTCCTGCTGGCGTGATTAACGTGATTACCAGCGATAACTACGCAGTGACCAATCCACTATTAACCAGCAACGTCACTGATATGTTCACTATGATTGGTTCGACTCAATCGGGTGTGAACTGTATGCAAACTGCCAGCACCAGTGTGAAGCATTTTTCTGTGGAGCTGGGTGGCAATGCCCCTGTTATTGTTTATGAAGACGCCGATATCACTAAAGCCGCACATGATATCGTGGATTTAAAATATGCAAACTCAGGTCAAGTCTGCGTATCTCCGAATCGCTGTTTCGTACACGAATCCGTATATGATGAATTTATTGCTACTTCCAAAGCCCATGCCCAAGGTATTCAGTTAGGTGTAGGTCGCATGGAAGGCCGGATCATGGGGCCACTGAGTAGTGAAAAAGAACGTTCCAGTATTTTAGCTAGAGTCAATGCTGCGGTAGCAGCAGGTGCAAAAGTTGAACTGGGCGGTGCTATTCCTGACAGTCATACAGACGGTTATTTTATGGAGCCTACGATTTTGTCTAACGTTAGTTTAGATATGGACATTGTCAGCGATGAAATATTTGGTCCAGTACTGGCGGTCATTCCATTCTCCGATCAAGATGACATTTTAGCCTTAGCAAATGATTGTGAATATGGCTTAAGTGCTTACGTGTACACCACTAATTTACAGCGTGGTTTACAAGCTGCTTCTGAAATTCAGGCGGGCAGTGTATGTATTAATGAAGCCCACTATTCAATTCAATTGCCCCATGGTGGATTGAAACAAAGTGGTGTAGGTAAAGATTGCTCTCGATACAGTTTGCAAGAGTATTTCACTAATAAACGCGTTTCTATTTTAGTTAACGATTAGTCATAGGTGCTGTGATGAAACTGTCTCTTTCAAAACTATTTAAAGGACTATCTTTGTTAGTGGTGTTGCTTTCGTTTAACGCTGTGGCGGCTAAAAAACCGAATATAGTGTTGCTGTTTTCAGATGATGCGGGTTATGCCGACTTTGGTTTTCAAGGTAGCAAGGTGATGCTCACTCCAAACCTCGATAAGTTGGCAGCACAAGGCGTAAGGTTTGAGCAAGGTTATGTGTCAGACCCCACTTGTGGGCCTTCAAGAGCAGGTTTGATCACGGGGCGATATCAACAACGTTTTGGCTTTGAAGAAAACAATGTGCCCGGCTATATGAGTGAAAACTCTGCGGTCGATGAGCGTGAAATGGGCGTGCCTTTATCAGAGAAAACTATGGGGCAGTACCTTAAACAACAAGGTTATGCTACGGCATTTTACGGCAAGTGGCATTTAGGCGGTGCGGATAAATTTCACCCAACTAAACGTGGTTTTGATGAGTTTTATGGTTTTAGAGGCGGTGCCCGTAGTTATTTTCCCTACTCACAAGCACCTCCAAGTGATTTGGATTGGCTAGAGCGTGGTTTTCGATATTTAAAAGAGCACGAAGGTTACTTAACCGATGTGTTGGCTGATGAAGCTAACGATTTTATCGAACGTCAAGTGAAACAGGACAAACCATTTTTCGCCTTCGTATCTTTTAATGCAGTACATACACCAATGGACGCAGACCCTGCTGATTTGGCCAAGTTTCCAGAGTTAACCGGAAAACGTAAAACAGTCGCCGCCATGACGTTAGCCTTAGATAGAGCGTCTGGCAAAATTATCGATAAACTCAAAGAGTTGGGCATAGAAGACAACACCCTAGTGGTATTTACCAATGACAATGGTGGCCCGACAGATAAAAATGCTTCAGACAACTTCCCGTTAAGTGGTTCGAAATCGAATCACTTAGAAGGTGGAATTCGCGTGCCTTACGTCATTAAATGGCCTGGTAAAGTTAAAGCGGGTAGGGCATATCCTTATCCGGTCAGCACTTTAGATCTATTACCCACTTTTTATGCGGCCGCTGGTGGTGATACCAAACCTTTAGAAAAATTAGATGGTGTGGACTTATTACCTTATTTACAAGGTGAAAAAGAAGGTCGCCCTCATGATGTATTGTATTGGAAAAAAGATACTCGCGCGGCGATACGCATGGGTGACTGGAAACTAATTCGCTTTCCGGACCGCCCAGCAGAGCTATATCACGTTCCAAGTGATGAAAAAGAAGTACAAAACTTAGCTTATAAAGAGCCTGAACTATTGCGCGAAATGTATAAAAAAATATTTGAATGGGAATCCACTCTTGAGAGGCCCAGGTGGTTGTTAAAACGTAAATTTGAAAATTATGACATTGAACGTATGGATCAATATCGCACGCAACCAGCGGATGTACCTTATGATTCAGAAAAGGTGTTACCTAGACCTTATTTGAATTGAATATTACAAGGGATTGAGTCTGTTTTGTCTTAATCCCTTTTCTGGTTCGGCCATTCGAAGCAAATTCTAAGCTAAGCCTCACTTTTATTTGGATTATTGGTATGAATCCCAAATTAGGCTTATTCGCCTTTTTAACCGCATTTGCTTTTTGGAAAAACTATATGTGCGTTAGAGCAACGGTGAAAAAGCTTAAACGAAAATTCATCAATTTAATCAGGCTTACTCAACTGGCCACCTCTAGGAGTACCTAACTATGCGAGTTTCATCATATTCCATGACATTATTGGTCTTAGGGATAATAAGTTGCCAATCCTCTCAGGTGGTGAGTCAACCAAAGGTTGGCATACAACAAAGTATGTTCTCAGAGGCCATCCAAGACTTTGACAGGGAGCAGAAAAATTTACGCCAATGGGACGCGCCGATTATTGCGGATTTGGATCAAGATGGTTACCCAGATGTGTTGCTAAACGATCATGGCTTTGCCGTACGCGTAATGTGGAATAACAAGGGCAAATACAGCTATCCCTACGACGTTATTATGGGCGACATGCATGGCTTATCTGTGGCAGATTTTAACCATGACGGTAATTTAGATATTGTTATTTCTCGTGGCGGTGGATCAGGGGCGAATGCCCGAAACTCAAAAATAATTTCTGTGACTAAAGACCGTGAGTTTGTTCCTTTGGCAGATTTCGAACCGCCTCTATCTTTGATGCGTGGCCGCACAGTCAAGTTTGTCGATTTAGACAATGATGGAGATCTAGACTTAATAAATTTCGCTTTTCCGTCCAAAGAGAAAAAAGGCCAAAGCGAAAATTATATTTACGAAAATACCGGTGATGGACAATTAATCGTGGCCGGTACCTTGCCAGGGGTAAAACAAAATGGGCAAAAAACCTTAGTCACTGATTTTAACCAAGACAATATTACCGACTTAGTGATTTATGGTCATGGTGCGGTCAAAGCTTATCAAGGAAAAGGTGATTTGAGTTTTACCGATGTGAGCTCTGTTATTTTCCCTGACCTTATTGAAGATGTAACCGCCATTGCTGAAATTGATTTTGACAATGATGGCGATATGGATCTGTTTTTTTCTAGAGGCAAAGAGTTTTATGCAGGGCAAACATTTTATGATCCCACTACTAAGGTGTGGGGCTTCTATACTAAAAGAGGACCTTTTGATTTTGGTGGATTAACCATAGGTGATGTACTGAATATCGAAAATTTGCAATCTCAATGGCCGAATAAAAACTTATATATAGGCGAGTCTGTTTATGACTACGCGTTTCCAGGTGAGAATCATTCTGGTCGTGATATTCGTATCATCAATAGTGATGCATTAGGCTTTGCTGAAAGCATGAACAAAAAAGGCACTTACATTGGATATATTGGCAATCGACAATGGCGCATTGCGGGGGAATTATGGGCACCTTCTACTGGCATAGTGCACAATGTGGAAGGGTATAAGGCCTCTGAAAATCAAATCGGTTTAAGTAATTTGTTGCTTGAAAATCGCCAGGGTAAGTTTGTAGACGTAACCCAATCAAAAGGTATTTTGGTAAAGGCACACTCAACGGGTGTAGCAGTGGCAGATATTGATAATAACGGTTATCAAGATTTGATTGTACGTCACAGAGGGAACTTAGTAAATGTTAATCCTTCTAGCGTATTTCTTAATTCAAAAACAGGATTTAAACAGTCTTCAAGCCATGGGATAACAACCACCGAATTAGGTGCCTATGGATTGGGGATCCAAGCTGTCGATCATAACCTAGATGGTAAAATGGATTTTGTGGTCGGTAACGAACGAGGCAAGTGGCATTTGTTTCGTAATACTCAATCTAAAGTTGGCAACTATATCACCTTAGATTTCGGCCAATATGTTTCTTCTACCCCGTCTGCTTTAGGTGCAAAAGTTCAATTAATAGCTTGCGGAATGACGCAAACAAAAACGATTGGCGCCACCGCAGCTGCGTATTCATTAAGTTTTAATCCACTGGTACATTTTGGATTAGGAGACTGTATACAGCCGGTAAATATTAAAGTCACATGGTCTGATGGTAGTGAAACGTTTCGGGAGAAAGCTACTTTTAATCAGGTCAGTAAAGTGAAATTCAATAAAAGGGAGAATAAATAGTGGTACTGAGCAGACATCTATTAAATATATATAATCTAGCTTTTTGTGTTTTTTTACCTGTATGCACTTTGGCTAATGCTGAAGTGTTACCTTTGTCTGATAAAGAAAATTTAGGTAAATGGATATTAAATGAAGATGTTAGTGATGAATTTAACGACAAGGAAATTGATGAAGAGCGTTGGTTTATTGTAGGTAAATTCAAAGATGGAAAACCTCAATATATACATCCAGATAAGCCTCAGAAATGGGTATGGAAAGGACGAGCGCCTTCACAATTCTCAGGGCGAAATTATCGACTCGAAAATGGAAAGTTAATGCTCGAAGCCCGTTGGGAGCCTGAGTTTCCATTTACTGAAGAAATTAGAAAGCCAGTTTTTGGTGAGCCCCTAAAACATGAAAATATTACAGTACCTTGTTTTATTGGCCGCCGCTCTTTTACATACGGATATATCGAAATAAAAAGTAAATCAGCAGATGCAGAAGTCACCAGTGCGTTTGGGTCAATGGGGACAGGAGTAGAGTTTGATTTTTTTGAGACTTTTGGTGATAGCCGTGAAGATCCTCAAAAAGAGCATTTAGATCGGCAGTTGTGGTGGTCAATTCGCGATTGGAACAAACCAGTTGGCGGAAAGCCAAGTTATACCGAAAGAAAAGATTTAGGCTTTAGGGTGGCAGGTGATTTTCATGTCTATGGCATTGAATGGGACGAAAGTGGCGTTAAGTATTATGTCGATGGCAAACTATTTTCTTCTGTTACGGCAGTGCAAGTTAGAGAATGGGCATTAAAAAATCGTGAAAATTTGCCGCAAAACTATAATGGTTATGTTGCAACTAAACCTATTCACTTGTGGCTAGATATGGAGACCTTTCCCTGGCATGGCGTGCCTAATAGTAAAGCTGATCTTGAAAAAAATAGCCCTGAAGATAAGAAATCTGACGGGGTGGTTGATTTTGAAGTTGAGTATATTAGGGTTTGGCAGAAACCAGAGCAGCTTGGAAGATTAACAAACTAATTCAATTTTGAACGTTAGAAAGTCATTGCACTACGCTAGGCTTGCGATCCAATTCAATATTATAGATGTCTAATTGCCCTGCTTGCTTGAATTTGGTTAATGTTTCTGTGATTCGCGGCACTATGTTTTTGTGACGTTTATGGAAGTATTGATACAACAGAAAATCTTCTTTGTAAGCTTGAATAATTTTAAAGCTTCGGTGTCGCTTTAAAGCACTATATCCTTGTGGAAAATACATATCAACTAAGGGTTCTACTGAGTGAGTGGTAAAACCCTTAACCGCTACTGTTTAGTTAACTCCATTTAATCGGCATGAATACTGTCATTTCAGCAGTACCGCGGTTGCTCCAAGCAAAGTACGGTACAAGTTGAGCGCGGACGGTTTCAAAGTTTGGTTTTCGAACCTTGTTATACATTTTGTCGCTTTGAGTGTCTTTGCGCAGTAACAACTCAGTGCCTATGGTCGATACACCGCCTAGGAAATCCATTTTGTGCTCAACTTTCAAGTCACTGTCACCATTAAGGTAAACATCTAAAATACCGGTATTTTCTGGTAAGTCAGGTGTTTCAACGCAGTACACAATGGGCCCACGTTTCACAGCAACTTGATTTCGTACTTCTTCAATACGAGGGTGGCCTTCGATAAAGGTAGCATTCATTGGTATATCAATTGTAATGACATCAGCTTGCTGCCACTGACGGTTAATAATTGCATAACTTTCTGGCGTCGCAGATACGCCAGCATCTTCACCATTAATAGTGATAGTAGCGCCCGTTGCCCAACCCGGAATACGTAGTGCAATATCAAATGCCTCAGATTTGCACTCTTCGACTGTTAGTTTCACTAAACCTTTCCATGGATAGTCAGTATCTTGGTTAAGTTTTATTGTTGAACCGTCTGTCATACAGCTGACGAGGTTATTGCTGCCATATAGGTTGACGTAAACGCCATTATCAGCAAGGCTGTAAGCCCAACCAGATAAGTTTGATATGGTGCGAACAAGGTTAGGTGGACAGCAGAAACAAGATAAATATCCTTCACGATCCGGTGTTTCAGTCACATCGGCGTGGGAATCATAATCTCGGGCATTGTGCAGCATTCTAAGTGGATTGGCGTAGAAATAATCTTTACCTTCTACACTGATGCCAGAAAGGCCGCTGTTATACATAACCAACTCTATAATATCAGCGTATTTGGCTTGGCCATGAATCCCTAACATTCTGAAACTGAACATGGCATTACATAGGTTGGCGCAGGTTTCGTTATAGGCGGTTAAGTTAGGCATCATGTAATCATCAATGAAGCCTTCTTCAATCATGTCCCGATTAACTGACGCGCCATAATGGGTTTGACCTACGGCACCAGTTGCGTACATTTTCTTCTGGGTAACACTTTCCCATAACCTATCGAGTGCGCTGATTAAAGCTTTTTCACCTGTTTCAGCATAAACATCTGCGGCACCCGCATAATAATAAAGTGCTAATACGGCATGGCCAACTGGTTCTGATTCTTCACGCAGCGGCGTGCGTTCTTGTACCATATCGCCAATAGGGTAGCCGACTGTTGTTGAGTCGTGTTCAATTTCATATGTACCACGACGATCGATAAATTTTTGTGCGAGTTCTAGGTACTTTTTCTCGCCAATAGTGCGATAAAGCTCAACTAATCCCATAATTTGGGTTTGGTTAAAACCAAAGCGGCGGTAATGCTTAGTATCTGGGAAAAAGATGGTAAATAGAAGCTCGGCATGTTTAATCGCAATATTAAGAAAGTTGCGTTGACCGGTTAAACGATAATGGGCACAAGCACTGATTAATAAATGGCCCGTATTGTACATTTCGTGATATTTACGGTTTTCGTAACGATCGGCATCGTCACGTAATTGGATTTGTGTTTGTAGATAACCATCTGGCTCTTGCGCTTTGCCAATAATGTCAATGTATTCATCAAGCTCTGCAAGTAGTGCTTCATTTTTTGAAAGTGCAAAGGCATATATCTTTGCTTCCATAAACTTATAGAAGTCGCCGTCATGCCAATACATACCTTGATGCTTACCTTCTTTTAAACCAGCGGCAATTTTAAAATTATTTAGCGCGTGTCCAACAGTGCCACATAGCACATCACCCATGTAAGGGATCATGACATCAATGGCTTTTTGAGTTTTCTCGGCCCAAAAACCAGATGTCCACTGACAATCCCCAAAATTGGTCGCTTTTAGCTTTACATGTGGGCTGGCGTAATTAGCCACTATGCCTTTATCGTTAACATGTGTTGTCATCGGTTTACCTCTTTGTCTCTCTTAAACTTTTAACGTAGTAATTAGCAAGCTAATTAATATCAATATAGGAAATAGTGTAAGGCTTACCATGTTTGGTATTTCGAATGCCTTTACCTTTCATTAAATCGAAATTAGAAATAACTAGCTTGTTTTGATAAATCATTAAATCTGCTGGCTGGTCAATTTGACCGTCACTGCCGTCATTGTCAGAATAATCAGCCAGCTTAATCACCTTTTTGTCCGTTGTGATTTTGAAAATTTGATTAAGTCCAAAACCTGCTAAATAGAGATTGTTGTTCTTATCAAACACCATTCCATCTATTCGAGATTCAGCCGGCACTGTGGCATACAGTTCTTTATCAATTACTTGACCATTTTCATCAAGGAATAATTTGTACACTTCTCCGTCGCCTAAAACTGTCGTATATAGGTGTCCGGCATTGTCAAAGTCTAGGCCGTCTACACCTATTTGAATCTGCGGATTTTGAGTTTCAGCAGTAAATACTAGTTGCTTGTCTTGTAAAGTATTGGTCATAGTCAAATGTCTATCGCTAGCGTTAAATCGGTAGATGCCACTGGTCATTTTCTTAGATTTCACTTTAGGCATATTAAGCTGAGTAATATAGACAGCGCCATGATGATAACGTAGACCATTAGGGTTAATCCCTTGTGCGATAACTTCTGTTTTAATTAATGCGTTACCGTTAAAACTCAACTTTAAAACTCGACCGTTTTTAATACCGCGCGCGTCAGCAACATATAATGCGCCTTGTTCATCATAAGCTAATCCCATTGGATTGGCCTTCGATGTTAACTCTAGAGTAGGCACTGTTGCTAAATGGGTAACATCGCCGCTAGGAGAAATGGAAAGAAGCTCTCCCTGTAATTTTTTGTTTGCAAAATTAGGGCATGACAAAGTTAATGAGCCATTAGGTGCTATTGCAAAAGCATCAGGGGTAGGGCAGTTATCGGGTAGTTGGGCAAATAGCTTAGCTGGTTGTAAGGTCGAAGAAGAACCAGTTGCTAGTGAGAAGGATGACCAAAACATAAGAATTGTTAGTGCTTTGGGTAAGTTTTTAATATGAGCCGTTAATAACATCTCGTTTATCTCCCAAATTAATTTCAATTATTAGTTGTGTTTAAAAATTTGCAAACATATTATGTTTAAATAAATCGTATGTATATAGGGTTGGAGAAAAATATGACAAAAAATCCAGATTCACATGTGACCTTTTATTCCTTAGTAGCCGCTTTTGGTGGTTTTGTTTTTGGTTTAGATGCTGCAAATATTTCAGGGGCGATTCGATTTGTTAGCTCTTTATTTGAATTAGATGCAATTGAACAAGGGACAGTAGTAGGTTGTGCCTTATTGGGTGTGATTGTTGCCCTGTTTTTTACTGGTAATTTAGTCGAAAAATTTGGTCGTGCAAAAGTGCTGCTTGGTATCGGTGTGACTTATGCGTTGTCTTCATTAATCTCTAGTGCTGCGGTTAATTATGAAATGTTGGTGGTGGGTCGATTTATTGGTGGAGTTGCTTTTGCATCCATCACTGTTTCAGCCATGTACATCGGTGAAATAGCTCCCCCGGAAAAACGTGGTAAATTCGTTTCAGTTAACCAGTTTATGATTGGCTTAGGCTTATTATTGGCCTTTGTCATTAACTACTTTCTAATAAAAGCGATTGATGAGGTTAGCTGGCTTACCAATGATAATGTTTGGCGAGTCATGTTAGGTGCTGAGCTGATCGTTAACGCTATATGGATAGCATTACTGGTTAAAATCCCAGAATCACCCCGTTGGCTATTAATGCAAGGGCGGGAAGATGAAGCGCGGCAAGTGTTTGAGAAAATAGCACCTAAAGAGCAAATCGATACCATTGTAGATGAGGTTAACTTAGGGCTTAAACAACAAACTAAACTATCTACTCGTCATCAGCTAAAAGCTTTATTTAGTCCACGTATGCGCTTTGTTATATCCATAGCCGTTTGTTATGCCGTTGTACAAGGGGCGACTGGGATGAATGCAGTGTTGTTTTTTGCGCCCATGGTATTTGAGCAAGTCGGAATGAGTGTTGAAGATACCTTCATGCAAACCATTGTCATAGGCGTAGTAGGTTTATTGGCAACATTAATTGCGATTAGTTTTGTTGAACGCTTAGGTAGACGTTTTTTGACTCTAGCTGGATTAGTCTTGGTGGTGGTCGCCCATGGTTCAACTTATGTAGGTTTTAGCCAGGCTAATTATGTTTTTAGCCCCCAAGCTATGACTGAAATTGCAACACAGTTTAAACAGGATGGTTTAGAAGACAGTAATCTTGTTGCGCTTGCTGATAAGCATTTTGATTCTGATGTCGAATTAAAACAGGCCTTAAGCCAAGTGTTTAATAAAAAAGAGCTGCCAATTGCTAGTGGCACCATTATCAACGCCACGGTGCAAGATATTAATGCTCCGTTAGTGTTATTTGGTATTTTTGCGTTTTTAGCGGCGTTTAATTTATCAATTGGACCCATTATGTGGGTGATTTTCTCAGAGATTTTCCCCAATAGTGTGCGAAGCGTTGCCTTACCATTTGCGGCGTTGGTACAAACCGTTTCCTCATGGTCTATTCAGCAGTTTTTCCCATGGCAGCTCGATAATATGGGGATAGCCAGTATTTTCACCGTTTACGGCTTTATCGGATTAGCTGGTTTGATCATTATGTACTTTATTCTGCCTGAAACGAAAGGGAAATCGATTGAGGCTCTTGAGCAACAATTGGCCAAAGCGTAAGTCGTGTTTAATAACTATTAAGGAGTTTTAATGCTAGCCAGTAATACAATCAACCATTTAATCATTGATTGGGGGACCACAAACTTTAGAGCGTTTGCTATGTCACCCGAAAATACTCTCGTTGATACCTTGGAAAAACCTATTGGGTTATTAAAAGTGCCTAACGGTAATTTTGCCAATGCACTTGAGCAGGCTTTAACTACATGGTTAGATGATTATCAGAATTTACCCATTTATATGGCGGGCATGGTCGGTTCATTAAAAGGGTGGGTTAATGTTGATTACGCCCCTACACCAGCAAGTGCTAATGGAATAGCCAGCAAAGCACATCACTTTGAGCTACCTTGGGGGGCAAAAGCAACGATTTTTCCGGGTGTTAGTCATCAATATCAAGAACAGCATTACGACGTTATGCGGGGTGAAGAGGTGCAACTATTAGGTTTAGCTCAATTAATTGCTAAACAAGATTATGCGGCAGTGTTACCTGGAACCCATGCAAAACACGCTACGGTTAAGGGAGCAAAAATTGTTGAGTTTGCTAGTTATTTAACTGGCGAGTTTTATGCAATGTTAATAAATCACAGTTTGATGAGTAAAGGCTTACCCGAAAATCCAGAGTTTTGTCTGCAAAGTTTCGCAAAAGGTGTTGAAGCAAGTAAAGATGGGATACTGACTAATAAAATTTTTCTTGGCTGGACGCATCGCTTATTCAAACAGCTTAATCTAGAGCAAATTCCTGATTTTATCTCCGGAATGTTAATTGGCTACGAGTTACGAAATTTGCACGCTTCTTCAGTTTATCTTATCGGTGGTAGTAATCTGTGCAGTCGTTATGAAGCGGCGGCAAAACAATTGTCTATCTCCACAGAAACCATTGCTGGAAATGAATGTTATCTAACAGGAATGAGCTTGTTAATTAAGGAAATTAATTATGCAAACAGCTAAAGACGGTGCTGCACCTATACCGTTAATTGCAATTATTCGCGGGGTAACCCCTGATACTTGTCTGCCAGTTGCCAGTGAACTGATAGCTGCTGGATTTACCATGATCGAAGTACCCCTTAATAGCCCAGACGCGTTAGTCAGCATTAAAATGTTAGTTGAACATTATGGTACGGATGATTTTTATATTGGAGCAGGGACGGTAACAACATTAGAGTTGGCTGAACAAGTTATTGCTACCGGCGCAAATTTAGTGGTAACGCCAAATTGTGATCCGCTCGTTATTGCACGATGCGTTAGTGCTGGATGCGCCACTTACCCGGGTATTGTTACCCCAACCGAAGCGTTTACGGCTATCCATGCTGGCGCGACGGGATTGAAAATATTCCCTGTTTCTATGGTAGGGGTAGATGGTTTAAAAGCAATGAAATCGGTCGTGCCTGCCGATACCGAGTTTTACCCTGTTGGCGGCATAGATGCGACTAATGAAAGTATGGCGCCCTATTTAAATGCTGGCGCAAAGGGGTTTGGATTAGGTTCTTCACTGTATAAACCCACCATGTCTTTGCAAGAAGTTAGAGTGAATGCTGACAATTTTGTTCAACAATATCAGGCGATTAGCGCGTAATAATCGAAAATTCGTAAATGACATTATTGAAAGAGCTGATATACTTTATAGAGTAAACATGATATGTTTAGTTAATTGATACATGGAAATATAGACGAATATGAGCGAATTAGTTTATTACGACCTAAAACGAGCAACAAAAATGACGCCGAGTTTGTCGGTGCAGGTAGCTCGGGAATTGGGCCGCCGTATCGTTGCTGGTTCATTTGAGCCAGGCGCATTAATAGATGATGAAAACGCCTTAGCTGAGCGATTTCAGGTAAGTCGAGTGGTTGTTCGTGATGCCGTTAAAATATTAGTAGGCAAGGGGCTTCTTGACGTTCGTCGTGGTATTGGCACTAAAGTGCGACCTCGCAACGAATGGATTTTGCTCGATGATGATGTACTTGCGTGGCATATCACTGCTACTCCAAGATTAGAATTTATCAATCAGTTAATGGATGTACGTTTAGCTTTTGAGCCCAAAGCGGCACGTTGGGCGGCAGAGCGCGCCAAAGATGAAGATATTAAAGAAATCGAAGATGCCATTGTTCGTATGGAAGAAGAAAAAGGTTCGTTAGAGAAGTTTATTGTTGCAGATGCACTTTTCCATAAAGCAATGTTGCGAGCAGCGCATAATGAATTTTTGACAGCAATGGAAGGTGTAATTTATTCAGCATTGTTAGTCAGTGTTCGTATTACAAACCAAGACCCACGTAACAATAGCGACTCAGTTGCGTTTCACCGTGAAGTCTACGAAGCTGTGAAAGCGGGTGACGGTGACCAAGCAGAGTTTTTGACCGAAAAACTACTTAATGATGCTATTCGCAGACTCAAAGAAAACTTTGATGGGTAATTGCTAGTTTGTTCATTAAAAAGGTTGCCTGATGGCAACCTTTTTTCATTAACGAAAGTAAGTTTAACGTAATCAAAATTTTTGAATCTTTACCCAAACATCTGCAAGGTTTGTATATGTGGGTTAGTATTAGAGTCTCATTCTGGTGTGTGATTCATAGACATCCTTTCACTATACTTGGGTGTTATGAACGATGAAATTCAACATAGATTGGTTTGGATTAAGCTACTTGAATCTAAAGGTGATGCAGGGCTAGTTTGCTGTAAATGTGGCATTACCAGACCAACTCTTTGTAAATGGTGGCGATGCTTCCAAGAGCTAGGCAAGGATGGTTTAGTTGGTCAAAGTAAACGCCCTCATTCGTCACCAAATATTAAAACCACTGACAAAGTAGAGAGGCTGCTTTTAGAATTACGCGCAACAAGAAAACTTGGCGCTAGAAGACTTCAAAGCGAGTTATTCAGACTTCACTATATATCCATAGGACTCGCAACAATTCACAAAGTTCTCAAAAAAAATCAAGTAAAACCGTTATAAAATTTAGACGAAAGGTTGATTACATTCGATATGTACGACCTATGCCTGGAGATAGAGTACAAATGGATACGCGCAAAATAGGTCCTGGACTTTATCAATATACTTCAGTTGACGACTGCACTAGATATAGGGTTCTTAGGCTCTACAAGCGTCGCACAGATGCAAATACGTTAGACTTTATTGAAGCTGTCGTTGAAGAAATACCGTTTCCTATCCAGCGATTTCAAACTAATGGTGGCAGAGAATTATTTGCTGATAAGGTTCAAAAAAAAAGATGTCGCTGCGTATCAAACTCCGTCCTAACAAACCAGCTTCACTACATCTTAATGGGAAGGTTGGGTGATCTCAGAAAACCGATAAAGCAGAATTTTACACAACTGTAGATATCGAATCTGATGATTTGGACAACCAGCTAGCTAAAAGGCAGAGGTGAAGCGTTCTAGGGTTGAGAGTTTTACGTCATCGGCGTGGTCTTCAATTCTAGATATGGCGTTTTTGGGGTATCTAACATTTCAGTCAATTCGGCTTGGGTGATATTTAACGTTGATGTCCTCTTAGCTTCAGGTATTTACCCCTAAACAATGCTCTCAAGCCGTCTTTAAACATAAACAAGCCCGAATAAACTATGGGCTAATTATTGCATCTCACCCCTGGAAGGTTTTATGTTGATAAACATATTATGTTTATGTATTGTTATAGAAGAGTTATCTTACGAGCGATTTTATGACCACACCTTCTATCCTTTTTAGCTGTAAAGCAAAGGCTTATCTTTCATTGCTTCTGTTGTGTTTAAGTGCCGGCTTGAGCTCTGCCAAAGCCTCACCACCTGAAAAAAAGCCCAACGTGTTGTTTATTGTGGTAGATGACTTAGGCTATTCAGACATTAAGGCGTTTAACCCACAAAGCTTTTACGACACGCCCAATATAGACGCCCTAGCTGGGCAAGGTGTAATGTTTACTAATGGCTATGCGGCTAACCCAGTGTGCAGCCCTTCTCGGTTCGCACTTTTAACAGGAAAACACCCCACTCGAGGGCAAGCTACCGATTGGTTTCCCACTAAAAATAAACCAGCCCGTTCTGGTCGTTTTTTACCCGCAAGTTTTAAAGACTATTTACCACTTTCAGAAACCACCATTGCCGAAGCGTTTAAGCAAAGCGGCTACCACACTGCTTTTTTGGGGAAATGGCATTTAGGATTAAGTGAACATTTATGGCCTGAACATCAAGGCTTTGACGTCAATATAGCCGGCACTAAAAATGGTCATCCTGCGGCAGGGTATTTTTCGCCTTATAAAAATTCACGCCTTAAGGATGGGCCCAAAGGTGAGTATCTAACGGCCCGTTTAACCAATGAAGCCATTGCTTTAGTAGATCAATATAGCCAGCAATCTGACCCGTTTTTCATGATGCTATCCTTTTATACCGTGCATACGCCTTTACAGGCCCCTCAGCAAGATGTTCAAAGGTATCAAGCAAAAACACAAACATTGGCCCATAACGATGAGTTTCAAGATGAAGAACAAGTATGGCCTATTGCCGATAAACGAGAGGTTCGGGTAAAACAGAATCATCCTACCTACGCTGCCATGGTCAACCAAATGGATAAGCAGGTAGGGCGATTGTTGGCGAAACTTCAACAAACCGGGCTCGATCAAAATACCCTTATTGTTTTTACGTCAGATAATGGCGGCTTGTCTAGCGCGGAGGGATCACCTACCTCTAATTTACCGCTTAGGGGGGGGAAAGGGTGGTTATATGAAGGAGGCATTCGCGTGCCATTAATTGTTAGACTGCCACAAATGCAACACAGTGGTAATCAAGTCAATGAGCCCGTCACTTCAACTGATTTATACCCTACTTTATTGAGTGCGGCTAATATTCCTTTATTGCCGCAACAACATGTAGATGGCGTAGATCTAAACCCATTTATACCATCACAAGCTGATCGTAAGCGTTTAGTCACTCGGCCTCTGTATTTTCATTACCCGCATTATTCGAATCAAGGTGGTTTTCCCGGCGCTGCGATCCGTGAAGGAAATTGGAAATTAATTGAACGGTTTGAAGATGGCCGAACGCACTTGTTTAACCTTGACACTGATATTGGCGAGCAAACCGATCTTGCCAGTAAATATCCAGATCGGCTTAATGCGATGCGTTTGAATTTACATAAATGGTATCAACAAACACAGGCCCAATTCTTAAAAAGTAAAAATGGTCAAGCCCCGTGGTTTCCTAAATTGGTTGAGGAATAATGATGCTTAGACCTATTATCACTGCGGTGTGTTGTTGCACTGCGCTGTTTATTGTAGAAGATGTACTCGCTGCTAAGCCTATACAAGCCAAGCAAAATATTGATTACGTGCCCTCAGTTGACTATTCAGACAATCGAGATAAGTTAGATGTTTACTTACCTAAAGTAAGGGATAACAATCCTGTACTGGTGCACTTTCACGGTGGAGGATTAACCTTTGGTTCTAAAGAGAAAGGGTCAAAAGCATTTGCCGAAACTTTTGCACAATTAGGCTTATGCGTTGTTGCGCCAAACTATCGTTTAGCGCCAGAACATCTTTTTCCAGCACAAATGTTAGATGCAGTAAAAGCGATAAAATGGGCCGTTCAACATATGCAGTCTTACGGTTGTGATACCTCTAACATTGTTATATCGGGGCATTCTGCTGGGGCTTACCTTGCGGCCTTATTGGCCGTTGATGAACAGTGGTTGTCTAAACTCGCTAATTTACGAGGTAATATTCAAGGGGTTGTGGCAATTAGTCCACTGCTTGAACTCTCAAACCTTAACAAAACACATTTAGAGCAAGTGTGGGGCACCGATAAACATATATATAGATCGGCGTCAGTGACGTCACATATTGAGCAAAACAAATTGCCTATGTTGCTTATGTATGCGGACAATGACCATCCTGGTATGGACAAAGAAATTCAACAATTTGCACAGGCCATGTTCATTAACCATAATCATGTGCAGGTAATTGAAGCCATGAACAGAGATCACAAAAGTATTATTAATCAGCTACTAAAGAAAGATGATGTGGTAAAAAGCAGTGTAATGGGGTGGATCTCTCTCCTAAATGCCAACTAAAAAGTCATACAACTGGCAAACTAATAATGATGCTGGCGGGAAACGGGTATTGGTGCCATAACGTACACCCCTAAAGCATGTGCAACATTTGAATACAAAATAACACCCTAGCTACCATAAGCACGTTCAGTCAAGGTAAAGGCTTGACCATGAGATCTTTAAATTCAATGGGATGACCTTCACTTTGCAAAGCAATGTACCCAGAAGTCAATGATTTACCCGGTATCCACATTTTAGGATCGTATCCTTTGATAAAGCGTCCTCCCATTTTAGGCTGAGTGTACTGCAACACTACTTCATCGTTAATAATGTGCGTTACCATACCATCTTGTACGATGAGCTCTGCCCTAACCCAGTCATCAACTGGGATAGTAGAAGACGACGATTCCAAGCAATGTTCGTCATAAATAGCTCCCTTATATTCTATATCAGTGCCAGGAGAACACATATTGCCTGTAGGGCGAGGCTTGCCGTCTCCAAGATCCGCTAAAAATTGCATTTCAACAGATATAGGCCAATCTTGTTCTTTTAAAATAGAATTCGGCGCTTGGCTGTAATACATCACACCGCTATTTCGTTCTGCATAATGAGGCGCATCATGCATGAATTCGCCGTAAAATCGATACGCGAGTGTTAGGTGGAAATTAGCAAAGGGCTGATCAAAGTAAAGGTGAGCAAATCGATTATCAAAGTTATCATATTTATCGTAGTTAACTCGCAGTAGTCCATTTTCAACTCGGAAGGTATCGCCGTAATTATCACCGACATTATGATGATGGATTTTTACCGTCCAACCATCTAAGTTTTTACCGTTGAACATGGGTATCCAATCATTTTTAGGAGACTCTTGGTACGCGCATGCACAAAAAAACGTAACCACACTAAGAGATAGCACTTTAATAATGAACTTCATTTATCGACTCTTTGAATAAAAAGATAAGACGTTCACAACTTAATAGTTGCTTCGCCTATCAATCCTCAACGGTAGCAAAAAATAGGCATTAAGCCAACCGCCTCCATTTGAATATAAGCTTTAATAAGACACCTAAAATAACAAACTACCCAATCGCAGCTCCAGCTTCAAGTTTAAAGTGCTCCTGTTATTTGGATTCTGTGGTTTTAAAGTTAGGAATTAGAATTTTTTAGGACGAGACGCGCTGAAAACGTTTAAATGTATAACCAAACTCAAATGACAGGCAACGTGGATGAGCACATGTTATGCAGAAGGCTGTTCAAAGATGTGATGCTAATGATTCAGACGGATTGGAGCAAGACTCTAGCCTTGCCATCCTTGGTATTCGTTGATGGTCTGTATGGTGTTTGAATTGTTGCAACATATGCTCATTACCTGTTGCTGTTCTGAAGTGTTGTTCGTAAATACGTAAATATCGGGGTCAGAACAAAGTTAAATTATTCGTGATGTAATTGGAAATAGCTCAATTGTAATAATGTCAGCAATGTCGGATGAAGCAGCTGTAAAATAGTTTAAGGACAAGGGCCGCTTTGGTGTAAAACCGAAGTAAAAATCAAAGGTACACGATGCCCGTTTTTGGCCGAAAGTAGAAGTCACTACTAAAAGCGAACAATGATCTTAAATGGCAATAAGTAGTCATTAAGTGTGACACTTTTTTACTCTCTTACATTATACAAAATAGTCAATTCCCCCACTTGTAAAAATTGTGTAAAGAAGTCGTTTTTTACTTGAATCATTAAACGTCATATGTTTATATACATTGCATTATTGTTGCATCAAAATTAATCTGGGACATCGTGCTAATGAGAGTGTTTAAGTCTATATGTCATATGGCCGCTATGATTGCTGCCGCCACTTCGGTTGCTTTTACTGCCACTGCTGAGCAAAAAGCAGAAACAAGTATATCGCCAAGTAAACAGCCGAATGTTTTAGTGTTGATGTTTGATGATATGCGCTTTGATACTTTTTCTTATCGTGGTGGCCCTGTCAACACACCCAATATTGACCAATTAGCCGCAGAGTCAACCCGCTTTGATAATGCAATGACTACAACAGGCTTATGCTCCCCATCCCGAGCTGCTTTTTATACTGGTCGTTGGGGGCATAAAACCGGTTTAGACGATAATGTCGAGTTATATTCTACGCGACTAGCAGAATTGGACTTGAAAGAAGGTGGACTACTAAGGCGAGCGTCAGAGTCAGGCTACTTAGTCGGTCACGTTGGAAAATGGCATCTAGGAGCACGAGGTACTGAGTTACGTGGTGCCGAAATTGATTTGGCACAAGGGCATGAGCCAAGAAAGCGCTTTTCACGGGTTTATACGCCGTATGCAAAAGTAGGGCAAGTGAAGGGGTATTACGAGGGGAAGTTGGATAAAAACAACGAAAAACATGAATACTACAAAACTCTTGATGGAGACTACGAAGATACGGAAGCATACAATAAACTCGTGGCCGGCAAGAAAATGTTAAAACAAATGGCAAATGATGAAAGACCATTTTTTGGAGTCGTTAGTTTTAATCAACCGCATCCCGCGTACCGTGTACCTGAGCCCTATGCCAGTATGTATGACCCTAAAAAAATTAAGTTACCAACAAATCATTTAGCAAGGCGAGTTAATAAGCCTTTAGCACAAGATGGTATTTGGTGGCCATGGCATGACGTTGGCCATATGACCGATATGGATTGGCGTAAAGCGCGCAGCTATTACTACGGCGCTATAGCAATGGTTGATCGCATTGTCGGTGAATTAATACAAACGGCGAAAGAAGAAGGCATATACGATGATTTACATATAGTGTTGTGGGGTGATCAAGGCAGTATGTTAGGTGAGCATACTTTATATGATAAAGGGCCTTATGCTTATGATGAACTTATGCGAATGCCTCTTCTAATTAAAGATCCAAATATCGAACCGAAAGTGGTTAATCGTCAAGTATCGATGTTGGATGTCACCCCCACCATTGCACAATGGATGCAATTACCCACCGATGGAGAGGTTGATGGCCATACGTTAATGCCGTTAATGAAGCAGGGAGATGAGGCCGAAAAAGGTCAGCCAGATGTCGCTCTGTATGCCTATGAGTGGTACAACGGCGCTTGGTTTGGTATCCGGGCGGTGCGAACACCAGAATTTAAATTTGTTTGGAACCCCGGCGACAACCGTGATGAATTTTATGATTTAACTCAGGATCCAGGTGAAATCACCAATCAAATTAAAAATCCTCAATATAAAAAGCAACGCGCTCACATGGTGAAACTGTTGATGAAAGAATTAGCACGTGTTGAAGACCCGTCATTAACTAAGCTTGAACACCATGCTAACGCTTATTTATAAACCAAAAGTTAATTCAGAGAAAATAGATGATTATTCATATTAAAAAAGCGATTATCTTAAGTGTGATTGCGACAACAGTTATATCGACAATTGCTTATGCATCACCCGCACAACCGACTAAAGAGCAAGAACGCCCCAATATTTTATTGATACTGGCAGATGATTTAGGTTATGGCGATGTGGGCTTTAATGGTGCAGAAGATATTAAAACACCTAGTTTAGACGCACTTGCGCAAGGAGGAACCAAGTTCACCTCCGCTTACAATGCTCACGCGTTTTGTGGGCCTAGCCGTGCTGGTTTGATGACAGGTCGTTACCCACATAAGTTTGGATCTCAGTTCAATTTACCTAGAAGTAGCCGTTCTGGCCATTTAGGTGTGCCGACCGGTGAAACGTATTTTTCAAAAGTATTACAAGATGCCGGCTATTACACCGGCGCGTTGGGTAAATGGCATTTAGGAGAAGATGCTGAGTTTCATCCTAATAATCGTGGCTTTGATGAGTTTTATGGTTTTCTAAATGGCGGCCATAAGTATTTTCCAAAGCAATTTAAAGCCGCTTATAACCGTCAAACAAAAAACGGATTAGATTACGCGATATTTTCTTATCTCAAACCATTAGAAAGAAATGGAGTGGAAGTTGATGAAACTGAATATGTGACTGATGGCCTGTCTCGAGAAGCGGTAAACTTTATTAAAACAGCTGCCAAAGACAAGTCTCAGCCATTTTTCTTATACCTTGCCTACAACGCTCCGCATACACCTATGGAAGCTAAAGAAGAAGATATGGCGATGTTTCCTGATATCCAAGATAAGAAACGTAAAACCTACGCAGGTATGGTTTACGCCGTTGACCGAGGGGTAAAGCGTATTGTTACAGCACTTAAAGATAGTGGGCAATATGAAAATACTTTAATTGTATTTTTAAGTGACAATGGTGGTAAGCCAAATACAGGGGCGAGTAATCATCCGCTTATTGGCAAGAAGGGGGATGTTAAAGAGGGCGGCTTTAGAACACCGATGTTTTTCCATTGGCCTAACAAAGTGGCTGCGGGGAAAGAATATAATCATCCCGTTATTACACTCGATTTTTTTCCCACATTTGCGGCGCTTGCAAATGCAAATATCCCGAGCGACAAAAAGTTAGATGGCAAGAATATTTGGCCTGCTTTAGCCAATAATAGCAATGCTCGTCCTGATGAAATGATTTACGCCCTGCGTCATCGCACTGGCTTTTCAGAAGCCGCAGCGCGCAAAAATCAATGGAAAGCGATCACTACTGGCAAGGAATGGCAGCTTTTTGATATTGAAAAAGATATCAGTGAGCAACACGATTTAAGTAAAAAACACCCTGATATATTAAGAGAGATGCAAGCCGAAATGGAAGCCTGGACGTGGACCCATGCCGAACCACTTTGGTTTCACAAACACGAAGAAGGAACCTTATGGCGAGAAAAGTCGATGCCACGGTTTCATGAAACATTTTCGGCAATTGCTGAAAGACAATAGCTAAACATACAATTGTTTTTTATAGCCACCCGAGTTGGTGGCCTACATTCTCAGTTATATTTTTAAGAAAAGAACTCTAATGCAAAAATCACAAATAACTAAAATATCGCTCGTTATCGTGGGGCTACTATCAACGATTACTGGATGCTCTGTGATGTCTGATTCTTCTGCAGATACTAACGAGTTAACTACAAAAGAGTCGCCTAAAGTTACCGCAACTGCCTCTTTAAATCTTGAACAATCTGGTCAATTATTTCGTGAAACTGTAAATATTTTGCCAACAAAACCCGATTCTCGGCGTAAGTGGGATGCAGCAGTGGTTGCAGATTTAGATCAAGATGGCCTGCAGGATATGCTGCTTACGGA
The DNA here is from genome assembly GCF_018861065.1 of Paraglaciecola arctica. Lineage (GTDB taxonomy): Bacteria > Pseudomonadota > Gammaproteobacteria > Enterobacterales > Alteromonadaceae > Paraglaciecola > Paraglaciecola arctica_B. Next base: position 101,820 of record NZ_JAHKQO010000039.1, on the reverse strand, counting down.
ACATGGTAAAGCGGTAGAGCTTTATTGGAATAACGGCGGTGTTTTTTCTGAACCGGTAAAAGTCATTTCTGGCGATACTCACGGAGTGGCGGCAGCGGATTATGATAACGATGGATTAGTTGAATTGATGATTTCTCAAGGTGGCGGTGGAGGTAAAAAACCACGGTATCCCATTGAATTTGAAGTCAGCAAAGACCGTAAAATATCTAAAGGTAAAGAGTTTCCATTATACCAACGTACTAGAGGTCGAGCCGCAAAGATGATGGATGCCGATCAAGATGGCGATGTAGAAATGGTATTTTCTGCGTTTCCTTTAAAGTCTCAACCAAAAGGTGCTAACTACTTCTATCAAAATGAACAGGGCAAGTTAATTTATGACAGCATCTTACCGCAAGCTAAATGGTTAGGTTATAAAATGACTGTAACTGATATCAATAATGATGGAGATCCCGATGTGATATTTCACGGCGGCGATAACATTGTGGCAGCAGTGGGTGGTGAAGGCTTAAGCTTTAGCGATCAATCAAAACAGGTACTTGGTGAGTTAGCAGATACGACTAAAGTGCGTAGTATCGCCGAAATTGATTTTGATAATGATGGTGATATGGATTTATTCCTGACGCGCTCCAAACACCAATTTTATGAAGAACGTTTCTATGACGAACAAAACAAGCGGTTTGCCTTTTTTGTTCGCCGTCAAACCTTTCAATTTGATGATCTAACCATTGACGGAGATTTCATTTTAGAAAACCTCCAAATGGCTTATCCGCACTTTGACGTCTTTGTTGGCAGTAACAAAACATTGGTTGAGTTTGATGCTGAACGCTCTGGTGAAAGAAATTTAACCTTAATGTCGGAACAAGCAAAAGGCTGGCCTCAAGTTCAAGATAAAAAAGGACTTTATATTGGCTATTTAGGTAATGGCGTGTGGCGCGTTGGAGGGGAAACCACTTCTCCAACAGCAGGGGTGATCCATAATGTTGTATCAAGGCCTTCGGTGATTGAGCCTGATTTGCTGCCGGCTAAATTGTTAGAGAATCGAGACGGTAAGTTTGTTGATGTCACCGAACAGCTTGGTATCAATATCCCTGAACAGACGGTTAGCGCGGTGGCGGGCGATTTTGATAACGATGGTTGGAGTGATTTATTTGTCGTGAGGGTGGGGAATATGGCGACAGAAAACCAGCAAATATTGCTATTAAACCAACAGGGTAAGTCATTCAAGCTTGCATCTGCTCATGGCTTAGTGTCAAAAGAGCTGGGCGCAACAGGCGGTGGAGCCGAGCTAATCGACTATGACATTGATGGTGATCTCGACATTATTTATAACAATGAACGAGGTAGATGGCATCTGTATACCAATCAGCTAAACAACGACAATCATTTCATCACGGTGAATGTGGGTCACTCACCGAATAAGAGGGTGATTGCCCAAGGTGCAAAACTACAGCTGAAAGCTTGTGGTAATAACTATGTCAGAATTGTAGGTGCAACGTCATCACCCTTTTCACAGGGTAATAATAATCAGCTGCATATTGGGTTAGGCGCTTGTAGCAAGGTCGATTCTGCCACCATTAGCTGGAGTAATGGTGAACGCCAATTGATTGATGTTAAAAAACTAAATAGCACAATATTGGTGGGTAGTTAGAAGGCCTTAGGAATTTAAAAAATGAGAAAGCATGTCGTTATTACCGGAGCTTCATCGGGTATAGGAAGAGCCTTAGCGGTTATGGCTGAAAAGCAACAGTATCGGTTAAGTGTGTGTGGGCGAAATAAAGATAAATTGCAACACACACTTAGTGAGTTATCCAGACCTGAGGATGTTGTAGCTGATACATTTTGTATTACTGATGAACAATGCTTTACCCGCTTTTTAACACAAGCCAATGCTAAACACGGCACAGTGGATATTCTAATCAACTGTGCAGGAATTAATAACGTGCGTAAACAAGCATATCAGACAGAAATCCCAGAGCTTGACTGGATGATGAAAGTCAACTTTTATGCTCCAATTGCTTGTATTAAAGCGGTATTGCCCGATATGAAAAGCCAGCATCAAGGCACTATTGTAAATGTGTTATCAACAGTTTGTTTATTCGCTAACCCGGGTATTGCCGCCTACACTGCCACGAAAACAGCCCTTGATAGTTTCACTAAAGTGATGCGTAAAGAATTGAAGTCAGAGGGCATTAAGTTCTTATCGATATATCCAGGCGGGGTTGATACCGAGTTTAGAGCGGCTGAACGCCCTGAGTATTTATCTGCGCAAGCGGTTGCTAAAGCAATATTGCTACAACTAGATGTGGACATTCATACCCATATTCACGAATTAGTACTTAGACCTCAATGTGAAGATAACTTTTAATTCACAATTTTTTGCCGATTGGTCTTCTGCACTCAGGCTAAATTTTGACTGTTAGACGAAACTATTTATGAGATGTTACTTGTGAAAATGATCAAATATACCTTTTTATTCATATTATTGAATGTGTTCATAGGCGCAAGCGGGTCGACTAGCGCACTGTCTTTATTGCCCGCGTCAGATCCTGACAATCACGGCGGTTGGCGGCTTAACTCGCAAGTCAGTGATGAGTTCAACAGTGACACCATTGATACCAACAAATGGTATGTACAAGGGACTAACGAAAAGTTTTATATTTGGAAAGGCAGAGCGCCATCACAGTTTGCTCCGCACAATGTGCGATTAGAAGATGGACATCTAAAACTGACCACTCGGTGGCAGCCTGACTACGATTTTTTAGGAGTTCCACCACCCAAACAAAACGTTAGCAAATATGAAAATATTACGACTGCAGCCGTTATTAGCCATAACACGTTTTTATATGGCTATATGGAAGTGCGGGTGAAAATTCCGGATGCGGCAATGACAGGAGCGTTTTGGGGAACAGGTTACCAGCAAGAGTTGGATGTGTTTGAGTTAATAGGACGGGTAAAAACAGGAAACCGAAATCCAGAAACTACCTTTGTGACTTCCATACATGATTGGCGTCCTGGGCATCCTAAAAAGAACAAAGTGTGGAAACATGCCCATAAAATGACGGGGCGTACAGCTGATGAGTTTCATGTTTATGGTGTTGAATGGTTGCCAGATGGGTTGAAAATGTACTTAGACGGGAAATTAGTTCACCACGCCACCCAGCAGGAGATGGGCGATAATTGGGTGCTTAATAACCCATTGGAACTATGGTTTGATTCTGAGGTATTTCCCTGGCATGGCATTCCTGATGAAGGTGAGTTACCGGTCGATTTTGAAATCGACTATGTACGTGTTTGGCAGAAACCGAATACTAACTTAGTTGATAGGGCATTTTTTGGATTTGAAGGGCCAATCAACGTTGCTTCAACGCGCAAGCCCACCTTAAGAAATAAAACGGCAGAATTTTGGTGGATGGATGCTGACTCGGCTAAGTTTTTTTCCGTTACGGACTTTGACCAATATAAATTCTCGACTGGCCGAAAAAGTTTGAGGTATAACCAACCACAGGGTTCAACGAGGAAAGAAGTATCAGTCTTTGCGCCTTACGGTTCAGTGAATATTCCCTCCGGTGAGTTTGAGTTGTCGTTTAATATTTGGATAGATCCAGACAATGCCATCAAAGACTTACGTTTCATGCTTGAAGACCCTTGGTTAGAGATCCCACCAATCGAATTGGTTAAGGTAGCAAAGGGACAATGGGTGCGTGTTTCCCAATCTTTTTCTCGCACAAGTTCGTCAAACTCTAAAGACAGATTACGCATTGTTGTTCTTCCTCAAGAAGCGTCCAATGGCAACCGTTTGTTTTACATTGATGATATTGCGATAACCAAAAAGTAGTGAGTTTGAATTGAAAGATATTTCTCTAGTCGCGAAGTATTGAAATTAGTCGCAGCAGCGAGCGGTGCAGCGGCAAGTGTTAGTTGTGCTGCTAATCGAGACGAGCAACGAGACAGTGACTGGTCTTTTCGTACGCCAGCAATTTCAGCGGGGTGGCTGCGTTTTGCGTTACTCGATCAAATGGGGATTCCCCACAAAAATCGCCCTAAACATGACTGAGCACAAACCGGTGAGTTTTTATATGCATGAAAAGAGTAAAATGTACGTTTATGCAGTGGGTATGCCAGAAGTTAGTAGAGCAAAAAGTCAATTTGCAGACTGGCCAGTTACCATTCATCAAGCAAAAAATGGTTGAAATTATCGGCTAAGTTAATAGATCTGATTAATAGGCGCTATCGAACAGTAGCCGTTTCCCATGTTTGTTCTTCAGTCACAAACTTAATCAATTGAGTGAAATATATTGAATATTACTTATTTGAATCTTTTAGTGTTTCTTCAATAGTTTGTTTAGCGTGTTGAAGCTCTTTAGCTATTTCCAGGGTGTCACTTTCAGAAATCCATCCAGAAATGGCAATAGCTGCGTTAATAGGATTACCTATTGCTACTGCAACAGTATGAGATGGTCTATTTTCTATTTGTGGTGTTTCTGAGGTAACTTCGACTCTGGCATAACCTTGTTGGCGAATAGCGTTTAAAGTATTCAGTAAGGAGGTGATGCCTTCTGGATAGCCGGGGATTAATTTGTCGTGATAAATGTGTTTGACTGATTCTTGGTCCAATTGAGAAAGTAACACCATGCCAATGCCACTATTTGTAGCTGTGCGCAGGCCAATACGTCCAATGGCTTCGGTTGAAGACATGCCAGGTTTGGCGTGGTACAAAAACGACACTGAATCGTTCCATAGTACGCCTAATGCGACGGTACGACCGAAAAAGGACAGTTTTTCTAAAGTGGGCATCGCACTGCGTAATAATCCAGATGCATACAAACTTTGCGATGCCAGCACGTGCATGCCTGGCCCAGGCTGATATTTTCGACCGACAGTTTGTTGGGTGATGCCAATGGATGCTAGCGTTTTTAACAAACGATTAGCTCTTGTTGTTTCCAGGCCCAGTTGCTCGGCTAACTCTTTGCCTCCAACAGGAGTTGAAGAAACCGCTAAAGCTTGTAATACAGCGATACCATCTACAATACTTTGATTAGTTTGTGAGCCGGGCTTAGTAATCATAATGGTTAATATTCTTTAATGTTTATTGGTGATGTTTTGTCATGGTAAGCGAAGCAAATTTAAATTTCTATAATAGTTTAATTAATAAATGGAATATTTATGAAAATACTCTCTTAAGGTAATTAACTCAATGTATGAAAACAAAAAGTTAACATTTATAATTATTTTAAATTGCTATTATTGATATTTGGTGTTGTAATAGCGCTATTAATAACCTGAAATGCAATCTATAACTATGTCTGTAAACAATCATTTAAGCGGCACTTTTCCAGTAATACCTACACCTTTTTCAGCCGAAGGTGACATCGATCTCAAAAGTTTTAAATCGGCCATAAACTATATTTTGGAATGTGGTGTCGATGGGGTGGTGTTTCCTGGTTTAGCGAGCGAATACAGTTATTTAACCAGAGAAGAACGATTAGAAACTACTAAATTAGTCGGCGAGTTGACTCAAGGTAAGGTACCTTTTGTCGTGGGCGCGAGTGCCAGTACTCCCGAGCAAGTGATCGAATATTCGGTACATGGTGCACAAGCGGGCGCTGTTTGCGCTATGGTGATGGCACCAAATAAATTTGCTGGTGACGAGCAGGCAATGGTGAATTTTTATAAAGAGCTGGCTCAAAAAGCAAACATCCCCGTTATGTTGCAGAACGCACCAGCACCTATGGGCGCTGGTATGGCTATCGAAACAGTGATTAGCATTTTAAAACAAGTGCCCGAAATACGTTATGTCAAAGAAGAAACTATGCCCTGTGGTCAGCGTATGGAACAGTTACTTGCAGCAGCTCCCGATACTTTAATTGGTGTGTTTGGTGGTGCAGGTGGGCGTTATATTATTGATGAGTTAGACAGAAACGCGCTAGGAACCGTTCCCGCTTGTGAGTTAACAGAGGTACACAAGCTTTTAGTGGATGCTCACAACCAAGGGCAATTTGAGAAGGCCTTAGATTTATATTGTCAGATGATGCCTATTTTAAATATGCAGGCGATTTATCGTTGTAGCTTAACTAAACAGATATTGTTTGAAAGAGGCATTATTACATGTCCTCAGGTACGTGACACTGGACCCAAATTAGATGCCAAAAACATCGAAGAATTGAAAAAGCTGTATGCGAAATTAGATGGCTTAATGCCAGCCCTTAAAGCTTAACAGTGTAGGTGTAGGCAATGATCAAGCAGCAAATAATAAACGAGGAGTTTGGCCGTGAGTCAATTTGATATCGCTATTGCTATCGCTTTTTCGGCACTGGTTTTTATTTTAGGTTTATCCTTTTCTCGCAGTGGTAAAAATGTGAAATCATTTTTTGCGGCTGGAGGAGCGGTGCCATGGTGGATCAGTGGTTTGTCTTTGTTTATGAGCTTCTTTTCTGTGGGAACTTTCGTTATCTGGGGAGCCATTGCCTACAACAATGGCTTGGTTGCGGTGACAATCCAAACCACTATGAGTATCGCGGGCTTTATCGTAGGGTTTTATATTGCGCCTAAATGGAATCGCACTAAAGCATTAACTGCAGCTGAATTTATCACCCAAAGGTTAGGGGCAAAAACTCAAAAATTTTACACTCTAATTTTCTTGTTTATTTCTATTTTTGGTAGTGGTGCTTTTTTATATCCTGTGGGCAAAATGTTAGAGGTTACTGCGGGAGTACCTTTGTCTACCGCTATTGTTGTTTTAGGTTGCTTAATTATTTTATACACCGCTGTCGGAGGCCTGTGGGCTGTATTAGTGACAGATGTTTTACAGTTTGTGGTGTTGGTAGCTGCAGTGCTAATTGTGGTGCCATTAGCCTTTGATCAAGTGAACGGCGTAAGTGGTTTTATTGAACAATCCCCTGAAGGATTTTTTGCTTTAACTAATGCCGAATATGCCCCCTGGTTTATGTTTGCCTTTGGCTTTTATAACATGGTGTTTATCGGTGGAAGTTGGGCATACGTGCAGCGTTATACCAGTGTTGCGAGCCCAAGAGATGCTAAAAAGGTTGGCTTTTTATTTGGTAGCCTGTATTTAGTTGCCCCAATGATTTGGATGTTACCCCCAATGATTTATCGGATCATGCAGCCTGATTTATCCAGTACAGAAGCTGAGGGCGCGTATTTGATGATAAGTCAGCAAGTGGTGCCGGATGGTGTGATGGGCTTGATTTTAGGGGCCATGGTGTTTGCGACCGCAAGCTCTGTGAATACCACATTGAATATTGCATCTGGTGTGTTTACCAATGATATATATCGGGTATTTCGCACTAATACATCGGTGGCTGAAACCATGCGTGTGGCGCGTTTTTCAACTCTAGTATTTGGATTGATTGCGACAGGTGTTGCACTGATGGTGCAAAACATGGGTGGCATAGTGGAAGTCGTATTTAGCTTAGCCGCGATAACAGGTGCCGCGTTATTTTTACCGCCTATTTGGTCTTTATTCTCAAAAGCGCAAACGGGGAAAAGTGTGGTGATTACTACTGTTTTGAGTTTGTTGGTTAACGGTTTTTTTAAGTTTGTCTCGCCCGCAATGTTTGATTTTGAGTTGGAACGCTCGCCAGAAATGTTAGTAGGTGTTTTAGTGCCATTTATATTACTTAGCTTATTTGAATTACGTTTTGTGCTCGCTAAGAAAGATAATCCACAATATATCGATTACATTAATAGCAGAGTCGACAATACAACATTTGAAAATCAAGATCATAGCGATGATGAGCAAAATTTATATGGGCGAAAAATTATCGCAACCGGAATAGCTATGATTGGCTTATTTGTTTTGGGATTAGGTTGGATGGCCGATTACGCCCAAGGAGTGTTAGCCACGGTAGGAATCGCTATCTTAATGTTGGCTTGGCTAGTCAAGCCAAAAGCGACTCAACAAACAACCATTAATGAAGAAGGTTAAAGACATGGATCTAATCCCCGCTATGTTTGATTTGAATGGTTTGAGTATTTTAGTCACCGGGGCCGGAAGATTGAATGGCATTGGTGCTGCAATTGCGACTGGCTTAGCTCAGCAGGGCGGGACTGTCATTATTCATGGTCGAGAGATTACTGAAGAAAGCCAACAAGTGTTAAGTCAGCTAAAAGCCATTAATTCACAATGTGATTTTGTGAGCCAAGACCTATTCGCACCTAATGCCGGAAAGACATTGATAACTGATGTGGAGAAAAAGTTTGGCCCTATCGATGTATTCATCGCTAACCATTCTTTACAAGTACTTGGCGATTTTGTTGAATTATCCGATGAGCAAATTCAGCAGCAAGTTCAGCTTAATTTTTTAGTGAATGTACAGATGCTACAGACCATTTTGCCGATTATGGCCAGCCGCAAAGGTGGTAAAATCATTAATATTGGCAGTGTTAACCAAGACTCACCCAAAGCGGTAGTTTCTGTATATGCGGCGATGAAAGCCGCGCAACATAATTTGGTCAAAAGCCTCGCTCGAGAGTTTGCTTCCCAGGGCGTTTTGATGAATACCATTAGTCCAGGCTTAGTAGACACCTACCCAGAAAACCGCGCGGGCGATCAACAAGCTTGTCAGGCTTGGGATGACTATGCCAGTCAACTCAATTGGTTGGGACGAGCAGGGTTACCAAGCGAAATGGCTGGCGCTGCGGTGTATTTGGCGTCGTCTGCTTCGAATTTTATGACCGGTGAAACCATTAACTTAACAGGGGGCAACTAAAAATGCCTGATCTAGTCGCTAATATTCAAGCTTTCGTGGTGACTATTCCTCGGGAAAAAGCTCTATATGGGGGACTGAAAGCGCGCCCTACAGAAAAGGTTAATGCTAAGGGGTACTTCGTACGGGCTGAAAATCGCACCGTTTATCCAAGCAGTGACCGTTCTATCGTAATTAAAATGACTACAGAAAGTGGTTTAGTAGGATGGGGTGAGACATACGGAATCGTTGCACCGGGGGCAACATTAGCCCTAATTGAAGAGTTGTTAGGAGACTTTGTAATCGGCCGGGACCCGATGGACAGAGAAGCGATTCATGATGACTTATACGATATGCAAAGAGTGCGCGGATATAATGGTGGTTATTATTTAGACGCCTTGGCTGGACTGGATATTGCCTTATGGGATCTAGCGGCCAAACAAAGTCAGTGTAGTGTCGCCAAGTTGCTTGGTGGTGTTAGGCGCACAAAAATTCCTGCCTATATTTCTGGATTACCCAAGGCAACACTCGCCGAACGAGCGGAGTACGCCAAAGAATGGCAAGCTAAAGGATTTAACTGTTTTAAATTTGCCTCACCTTTTGCTACCGAGGGCGTGGTACAAGAAGTGCAAGCATTACGTTCTGCATTAGGCGAAGACGCTAAAATAGCCTGTGATTTATTATGGGCGTATAAGGCTCATGATTCCGTTCCGCTTATTCAAAGTATGGCAAAACACGGTTTATGGTTTGCAGAAGCGCCTGTACCCAGTGAGGATATTGATGGTTTAGCTTGGGTCGCAAATAAAGTCGATACCGCTATTGCTGTCGGTGAAGAATGGCGTACTGCTTATGATGCAAAAGCCCGAATTAGCCGCAATGCTTGTCATATCGTGCAACCAGAAATGGGTCATAAAGGTATCACAGAGTTTATGCGAATTGCACGGTATGCCGAGGCCCATCATTTAGAAGTGATCCCTCATGCGACCATAGGTACCGGCATATTTATGGCGGCGAGTTTGCAAGCCAGTGCCACCATTGCTGCCTGTAGCTATCACGAATTTCAGCATCAAGTCTTTTTGAAAAATCTGCGTTATGTGAATACAGATATGGCCTGTGAAAATGGCTTTTACTCGCTACCTTCAGGTCCAGGGTTAGGTGTTGAGTTAGACGAGAAGGCTATTGCACCTTATGTTTCTCATGTTATTTCGATTTAAATTAGGTAAAAATTAATGTCTATAATCAAAACTATTAAAGTTGCAAGTGCTGTACTTGTATTATTATCTTTTTATGCTTTTGGGGTTGGCCAAGGTGTTGATCCTGCCAGTGACCCCAAACAACAACCTCTAGAAGGCACTGATGTTAATGGGTATGCGTTAACCTGGTCTGATGAGTTTTCTAGTGACAAGGTCGATCAAAAACGTTGGCATTTTCGCTTAGATTGCAAACATTGGAGTCAACAAAAAGCCGAAAATAACGTTGTGTTGGGCGGTGTATATAGGATCTTATTGCGTAAAGAACAAGTCAATTGCCCCACTAACCATTGGTTACAACCAGGGCAAAAAGAAGGTGACAAACCAGCACGTGTTGTTCAATACACAGGCGGCGGTATTATCTCTAATGACTTCTTACGTTATGGCTATTATGAAGCTCGCTTAAAAGTCCCTTCTGGTGCAGGCTGGCACACGTCATTTTGGATGATGAATGACTTAACTGTGAATTCAGATCCCAGCGATTTGGAGTTTGATCCTTTGTCTAATCCTAAACTTAAAAGTCATATTGAACTTGACCCGTTTGAAAATGATTCCATTGATTTAAAACACTATCAAACTGATGCTCACCAATGGAAACCAGAGCCTGGCACCGAGGATCCTGGTCGTACCCAAAATAAAGTGGGTACCAAACAAATTCGTTTTGAAGATGATACTTCCCTTGATCAGTGGCAGGTGATTGGCTTTGAATTTACCGAAACCACGGTACGTTACTTTTTTAACGGTGAATTAGTCAGCGAAGCCAGTTTCCCAGTCGAAAAATATAAACATAACGACATCAATATTTGGATAACTGCTATCGCTACTTATTTAGGTAAAACTAAAGCCGTAGATGACGCTAAGCTACCGGCTGAAGTACAAGTAGATTATGTGAGATATTTTCAAAAATAGACAAAAACATTTGATTAAATTCGGATGATTAAGCTAAAACCAAAGGCGATAACATAGTGTTATTGCCTTTTTTATTACCTTTCGGAATGTAATTTTATTTCGACATGCAATTCAAGTGACTGATTTGGCTCAAGAGCTGTGAAACCACTTTCTGGATTTTCTATACGCGGTAAATTTAATTCTTGAGTAATAGGCTCTAGACTTATTGAGTCTGCGCTAGCCATTCTATATATACCTAAAAATTGTCGGCTATTACTGTTGGCAATGACACTCATATTCTTTTCTGGCGAGGTGATAGCAATATGTCCATCCCATTCTTGCAGGGTATAACATTCCTCTATTGGGTTGCCATGGAAGATATTAACCTTAGCTTTTGGATTTTTATTGACCTGAATTCGTGTGTTTTTACTTAGATTAAAGTAGGGGTGTAAACCTAGGCTAGCAGGGGCAATTACGGCAGCCAAATTGGTATACAGCAGAGTTATGCTCATGGTGTTAGCATTTAATACTATTTGCTGAGTAAGTCTATAGGGCCAAGGCCATTGGGCGTGAGTAGGATAATTTAGCCTGATGCTGTTACGGCTGTGTTCAAGAATATCGCACTCAGTTTGCCAAGCATAACCGTGAACGGCAGGTTTGTTTTTTAGCAAATTACCCGCTAGTTGAAAGTGTTGTCCTTGCCATGTAAATCCTTGCTTGGGTAACCATCCACAAAAAGGTGCCATAACAAAACAAGCAGTCTGTCGAGGATCTGTCGCTTCAAGATTTGTTTGCATAATGGGCCTTTCTTTATAATACAGTCCTAATATCGCACCCCCTAACTTTGTGCTCACCACCGCGCATAAACTACCACTTTCTAGTTTTTTAATATCCGATGGAAGCATTGTTTTGCAATAATCTGATTCAGTCATTAGGTTATTCTTGGTGAACTCACCTAAACAAATTAGCGGTTAACCCTTGGGTGTGTGTTTGATAAGACAAAATACTGCCAGAGTATGGATACTGTTCGAGAGCTTCTGGTGTTAGACCATAACTAGCTGTGGTAATAAGTAATGTATTTAGTAATTCACCACCAAAGGTAACACTGGTTGGCCGAGCAACGGGAAGTTGAATAGTGTCGATAATGTCACCTTTTGGATTAACACGTAAAACTGCCCAACCGTCCCACATGGCTACCCAAATATTGCCATTTTTGTCTATGGTGATGCCGTCTGGTTTGCCTTGGGTTTCATCAAATATAATCAGTGGCATTTTATTCGAAACTTCACCTGATTTTAGATTGAAATTGTACTGGTAAATGGTCCGAGATACGGTTTCAACCACATACATAACTTTGTTGTTCGGCGACCAAGATAAGCCATTGCTGACGATAAAATCCTTGTCTTTTTGCTGAATTGATTGATTTTTCTCAAAACTATAAAGGTGACCACTGGGCGCTTGTAAGGTTTTGTTCATCGAGCCCAACCATAATCTTCCTTTAGCATCCACTTTAGCGTCGTTAAATCGGTGCTCCTGATCAAGTTGTTCACAATGGATTATCGATTCGGTGTTGGCGCTGGTAAAGTCGAAGTGCAAAACCTGATGTTCAGCCACTAAATAAAGCTTATTGTCTGCGCCTTCAAAAATGGCTGAAAAAACAAAAGGTAAGTGAACTATTTGATGGGCGGTGCCGGATAAATCCTTATTAGCCTGCCATTTGTGAACAGTTTGTTTGCCTACATCAACCCAGTAGAAACATTGCCCGCGCTGAGACCAAATAGGGCTTTCGGCGACAACACAATCTTGTTTAATCGATTCTTTTAGCATCAATCACCTCGCTGTGATTCAACCTTGCGCTTTAAATGTTAATAATAGCAATAAAGTATTCTTTTATCATTTCTTATTTTAAATGACTAATCTTTATTCATGTTAATTTTAAATATGGTTTTAATGCAATGCGAGGGTATTTATGTTGTTTTGTATAGGGTTTTTAGAAGTTTCCAATTTTTAATCTTAAATAATAATGTTTATTTCATTTACATTTTTTTAATTATTATTTAATAAAGTCTTTTTTAATTAGTGTTTATATTGCTATAGTAGCAAAATGAATATTATTCTTAACGTTAAATAATAAAAAAGGAGTAGTAAATGCATTCTAGAAACACAGCAATTAGCACCAAATTTTTAAAAACATCCATCGCTTTAGGTATTGTTATGGCAATCAGTGCCCCATCAGCCGTAGCGCAATCCGAAGGGAATGACTTAGAAATAATTGAAGTTAAAGGGTTTGTACAAGGGCTCGAACAAGCAAAAACCATTAAAAGAGAAAATACCCAGTTTGTTGATGCGGTAATGGCCGAAGACATAGGTAAGCTACCCGATTTAAACGTAGCGGAATCCTTGCAAAGGGTCTCTGGTGTGCAGCTAGATCGTGGTATTGGCGAAGGCACCTCGGTGAGTATTCGTGGATTTAGAAATAACGTAATATTAGTTAACGGTCGTGAAATGATTGACGGTGGTGGGCGCGGCTCCACAGGGCCAGACACATTAGACACAACTACTTATAGTTTATTGGCTTTATTACCATCAGAAATGATTTCTCGACTTGAAGTAACGAAACAGGCAGGGGCTGATGAAATAGAAGGTTCTATAGGCGGTGTGGTAAATATTATTACTCGTAAACCTCTGTCAAAAAAAGGGTTACAAGCATCAGGATCGGCTTCGGTTAGTTATGGTGAGTTAAGCGGTAATACCAATTATAAGGGCTCATTTTTAGTATCAAATACCTTTGCGGATGATACATTTGGCTTAATGTTGGGAGCCAACATTGATGATAGAGAGGCAAGGGAAGACGGTTTTAATACTTTCTCTGGGTATAGTCGTTTAACGCAAGGAGGACCATTTAACTTCTTAGATATTGATGCGCCAAACGCGGCAACAGATCCAAATGGTAACCTGTTAAACCCAGATCCAAATGGCGATGGAGTGAATGGCTTGATTCATCAAGAGCCTAGAGTTTGGCAAATTGATGATGCCCGAGATAGAACTGGAGTTAATTTTGTCGCTCAATGGCGTCCGTCTGAAGATCTTGAGTTTTCCTTTGATCTTATCTCAAGTGAATTAAAATCTGACAGAGAGCGTCGTTGGATTGGCACCTTTATTCCTTTTGCTAGACTTAAAAACGCAGTGTTGAATGAAAATGAAGTACTGGTCAGTGGAACCTCGGTGCGAGAAGCTCAGACTAACGTTGAGTTTAACGACTCTTCGTCAGAGGTGTTGTCACAAGCCTTATCCATGGATTGGACGTTGTCTGGTACCTTGAATATGTCGGCAGAATTGGCTTACACCCAAGCCGAAACCTATCTACATCAAACTTTTGCGCGCTTATTAGGTAATGAAAAAACAGAGATAGATTTTGATTTTCGACCAGAAGTACCGGTGTTAAGTTTCGATGCGTCAGCTTTAAATGATTTAAGTCAGTTAAATTTATTTCAGTTTAACGATAATAAAACTCGAAACGACGCAGACCACACGGCGTTAAGAATTGATTTTGACCAAGATCTTTCAGATGACTATTCTATTGAATATGGTGTTCGGTTGTCACAAATAGACACGTCACTAACCGAACTACAGCGCGCTACTATCAGGCCCAGAACCCCAGGTGAGCAACTAACACAATTTGTTGAAACTTGGTCTAGCCCAGACTTTTTCTCTGGCGAGTTGGCAGGATTACCGCGACATTATCTGGCATTTTCTAAACAGGCTTACGGCGCTGGCGGGTGTACGGTATTTAGGGACTTTTTCTTAAATCATCCAGATCCTGCGCAAACTGCAGCATTTACCAATGGTTTAAATGGCCAAAGTTGTACCAACAATGATCACTTAGATGCCCCGGCTATCGTAGAAGAAGACTTTCAATCTGCCTATGTTAAATTGAACTTTTTTGGCGATTTATCTGGGATTGAGTATACCGGTAACGTCGGATTGCGCTACATAGATAGAAGCCTAAAATCTATCGGTACACAGCTTAATGCTGACAGTAGTAAAACCAAGATTGTAACCGAATCTGATAGCCGAGAGGTGTTGCCTTCTGCAACGGTTAAGTTTGACTTGAGTGATGACCTAGTTGCGCGAGTGGGGGCGGCAAAAGTATTGGCCTATCCGAATAATGCGGATTTGAGAAATCGCTTGTCTATCACAGGTGACGGAACAGGTTCTGCAGGCTCGCCAGATTTGAAACCTTTTAAAGCTAACCAGCTAGATTTATCTTTGGAGTATTATATTGAAGATGGATTGTTATCTGCAGGTTATTTCAGAAAGTCTATCGACTCGTTTGTGGTGAGTTCTACTGATTTCCAATCCATTCCTGGGTATGTGCATCCTGAAAATGGTTCAGATCAAGCGTTGATCAGGCGTAATATTAATGGTGACGGTGGTTCTGTTAATGGACTCGAGTTGATATACCAGCAAACCTACTCTTCATTGCCAGCCCCTTTTGATGGTTTAGGTACTTCTGCCACTTACTCTTATATAGATAGTGAAACACCTTTCATTGATATTGAAGGCAACGCTTTACCTTTACCTGGATTGTCAAAAAATAATATTAACTTTGTGGCTTTTTGGGAGAAAGGGCCCTTTGGCGTGAGATTAGCCTATAACTGGCGAGATGAATATTTAGATCGTCTTGGCTTTAGTGGTTCGGGCGTTTTCTCTGATGATTATAAAGATTTGTCTCTGACTACTCGTTGGGACATCAGCGATAAAATGTCGTTAGATTTCCAGGCGACTAATTTATTGGACTCTCGTCAAAGATTGTTTAATACCTATCAAGAAGCAACGCGCAGTATCGTTGAATATGGCCCATCATATATTTTGAGTTTTAGGGTATCGCTGTAATTATTTAAAACTCGGCTTAGCAATATGCTGAAGGTATAAAATGTAGAAGGCACCATCTGATAGTTGGTGTCTTTGTTATTTCTAATATAGCAATTTATATGCTGATATGTTTAAATGTTAAATTAACTAATCGTAATAAAAGTGTGATTATTATGCGTGTAAAAAATACTATTTTAGTAGCTATTCTTGCTTGTCTAACGGCTTGTACAGTCAAGGAAGAGAATAATGATAAGAGTGAATCAATCGTAAAATCGGCTAAAAAACCTCATGTTTTGTTTATTTCTATTGATGATTTTCGACCTGAATTAGCGAGTTATAATGGTGGTATGGCGGTGACACCAAATTTGGATGCTATCGCCAGTAATGGTGTGCGGTTTTTAAATGCCCATGCGCAACAAGCGATTTGTGGCCCTTCTAGAGCGAGTATCATGACTGGGCTTAGACCAGATACATTAGGAGTTACCCACAATTACGTCAAGTTTCGCCATAAGCTAAAAGATGTGAAAACTATTCCTCAGCATTTTATGGATAACGGTTATCTTGCTACTTATGTTGGTAAAATATTTCATCACGGAGATAAAGATGAAGAGCTGTCTTGGAACACTCCAGCTGCATACCATAAATTACCTGCTGATTTAAAAAAGCCCAGTCGCTATGCATTAAAGTCGAATATGGACTTGCAGACTAAACAGCGCAAAGAAATGTTTGCGAAATATGGTGAGCAAGCCAAGTTTGGTTTAGGCAGTGGCCCCGCTTTTGAAAAGGCTGATGTACCGGATACGGCCTATGAAGATGGTTACAATGCTGAGCTTGCCATTGTGACCTTAAAAGAATTGCTAGCCACTTCTGACAAACCTCTATTTTTGGGTTTTGGTATGAACAAACCTCATTTACCTTGGGTCGCTCCTAAGAAGTATTGGGATTTGTACGATCCGAAAGAAATTCCATTGTCTAGTCAAACTGAAGGCCCTATAGGCGGCGCAGCTATGGGTTTACATGCTTCTTTCGAAATGCGTACCTTTTCCAATGTGCCTAATGCTGGGCCTATACCCGATGACTTAGCCGTTGACTTGAAACATTCATATTTAGCCAGTGTGAGCTATATCGATGCGCAAATTGGGCGCATTATGCAAGCCTTCGAACAAGCGGGGATTTTGGACAATACCATAGTGATTGTGTGGAGCGACCACGGTTACCATTTAGGTGAAATGGGGATTTGGGGTAAAGCAAGCAATTACGATATCGCCACCCGTGTTCCCCTTATCATTTCAACCCCGAATATGACTAACAAAGAAAAAGGTTCAGTGAGCGAAGCGCTAGTTGAGTTAGTGGATGTGTATCCTACTTTATCTGAATTAGCTGGCCTAGGTGTACCTAAGCATCTAGAAGGGCAGAGTATGGTGCCTTTATTAACCCAACCTGATTTGCCTTGGAAACAAGCTGCATTTAGTCAATTTCCTTCTCCGGCGTTAAGAGAGTGGGGAGCATTCCCATTGCGTAAAGGCATGCGCGAAACCTACTTTGGGCCACTCATTGAAAAAGTAGAGGCAAGGATAAAACGACAGCAGGGAGATAAGTGGGATCGCGAACTGTTTGAGCATCACTTAATGGGCTACTCAATGCGTACAAGACAATATCGTTTAGTGGCCTGGAAAGACAATCGAGATCCGAGTAAAGGCCCACTGTTTGTTGAATTGTATGATCATAACAGTGACCCTACAGAAACCACCAATGTAGCCAATGAACACCCTATAGTTGTTAGTCATCTGTTAAAGCAATTGAATGATGCAGTAGTGAAGTAACATTTTATTGTCTATTTAAATTAACAAAGGCGGATTTATTTCCGTCTTTTTATTTAATTGTTTTTCCTGCTGTATCCCTTCTTTGGTAAGCCCTTCCTTTAATGTTCATCTTTCAAGTCAATAGTTATTGTTATCTATATATAGGTATGATGTTTACATAGATGTTATAATAATGTAAATTGCTGTATGTGAAATTTAATTGAGTGCAATTAAATTTTTTGACGCTTAAATGGGATAAAATCCAGACAATATAAAAACTTGGTTTACACAAAAGCAGAGTGTTTGGACGTGTATTTAAGTCGTTGTAGTAATGAATTTTTTATAAACAGACACGAGGAAAACAAATTGTGAAACATTATTTGAAGTGTAAATTTTTATTAGCAAAAACCTTATTAGTGCTCAGCTTGCTGATTTCTAGCACAGTCTCTGCCAATTTGATTAATGCTGACTTCAGCATTAATTTAAATGGGTGGAGTGGAGACGTTAATTACTTTGACGGAATTGATGAAGTTTCTAGTTATGACGTTAATTTCGCGGATTTTGGCAGTAACTTTTCAACTGGATTAAATAGCGTCAGTCTAAATACGTCGGAAGACCAAGGGAATGAATTTTGGGGTATTTACTTATTCCAAGAGTTTTTAGTGGAGCAAGATTCTCTATTACTTTCACTAGAGCTCGACTTTTTAGCTGATGACGCATTTGCTACTTTGGTGGATGAAAATGGGGATTTATTACACGATTTTATTATCGATGGCTTAGCAGTAGATATCAGCACTTGGGCCGGATCTTTTGTGGCCTTAGAACTTGGTATTGAAGACTTCGATTATGTTTATGACGACTATTTAACCGTATCAAATATCGCTATTAGTCAGGCAAGTACTTCTGTCCCGACTCCTTCTACTTTGGCTTTATTTTCAATTGCCTTGATTGCCCTAAGACGCAAAGCAAAAAGTGTTAGCCGCACAGCTTAGTCTGGCCTAAATGGAGATAACAAAATGGTTAACCCCAATTTTGATAGTAAAATTTTGCAAAAATTGAGTCATGCTCGGCGAGTATGGTTAAGTTTCATTTTAATCGCATTATGTATGCAATGGCCTATTTCTTCTTACGCTGTTGAAGCAGGCACGTGGGAAGTGGTCGCAGAATCGAGTATTCAACAAAGTCCACGTTATACAAAACGTCGCGTCGGTTATTACACCTTTAATGACATTATTTTATCTGGCACACCTGAAATCTCAGAACAATTAAGACTGGTTATTACCAGCAGTAGTCACACAGTAATGGATGCAGATGGTACTGACGCACAAGGATTTCCTTATTTTAACCTTGGGTCTTTAAATGACAGTACACAAATCTACTTTGAGACTAAGCGAGGTGAGTTAACTTACACTGCTGAGTTACAGCAGTTTGTGATTGAATCCTCTACCATTGAATTTAGTTATGATTTCAACACTAACGAAATTCAAACTACAAATAACAATTGGGAGGGGTGGGTATACCCAACTCAAAACCGTGGTGTTATGGCTTTTGAAGAAGGTCAAGGTGAAGACGGTAGTGCGGTTTATTCTTATGTAGATGATAGCCCTAATACCAATATTACCCAAAACGGTATTCGTTTTAATAACCGCACTAATCAAGCCAATATCAACCCTTGGACTGACTTATTAGGTAATGCTCACGGTAAATCACTTGAGTCAGTTTCTTTGTGGGTAAAAGTAGAAAAAGCAGTGGCTGGCAATGTAACCGTTCGCCATAACCTCATTCCTTTTCCTCTTATAGATGACAAAAAAGGCCCTACATTGAACGCTGGTTTAGATGTGGGTCCTGAATATGAAATGGTGATCCCTGCCTCTGCAAACAATACTTGGGTTCAGATTGAGCTTATTGATAGTAAAACTGGCGAGCGCCAATTTACTATTCCGGAATCGTGGGTACATCATGACGGTAGCTCAGACATTCAAGTCTATCCTCAGTTTTTATTTGACGGCTTAGAAGTAGGAGACAAAGTTTACGTCGATAACTATTTAATTAGTGCTGAACCTCTAGAAAACCCATGTTGCGAGCCTGTCGATGACACTGATCCAGGAACTGGCGGCGGTAACACTGGTGGTGGGAATAATGACGGAGGTGTTGATGAGCCAGAATATAACCTAGGTGACGTACTCACCTTTAATTATGATTTTGATACCAATAACCTAGCGCCTAATCAAGGTAGCCAAGGTTGGATATATACTATTGTTGATCGCGGGGTGATGGCATTTGAAGAGGGAACCGGTAATAGTGGTTCTGCTTTTTCTTATACCGATGCCAGCGTGAATATTAACCCAGAGCAAAATGGCCTTTATTTGCAGCAATGGTCTGCGAATCCTTTCACTGCTAGATTTTCTAATCACGGACACACTATTACCAGCGTTAAGTTATGGGTGAAAACTGAGTTAGTAACTGAAAAAGATGTAGAGGTGATTCACTACTTATTGCCTTACGGTTTAGTGACGGGCAACAAACAAGTTAATTACCCAGCGGCCATTGCAGCAGCACCAAAATTTGTAGGCGTTGTGCCTGCTGGCACTTCGGGCTGGGTAGAAATCGAATTGGTTTTACAAGGTGACGAAACTGAATTTACTATCCCGTCCGATTGGGTGGGCGCTAATGGCGGTGATTTAAATGTGTATCCAGAGTTTAAGTTTGGTAACACAGAAGAAGGCGATAAAATCTATATTGATGACTACCAGGCCATTTCAATAGTCGGCGAACCATTACCCGTACCTACTGACTTTACAGTTGAGTACGACTTTAATGACGCCACTGTGGCACAAAACGGCGGTTGGGGTTTTGTATTAAATGGTTACGGCACAATCGGTTTGGAAGAAGGCACAAGCTTTGATAACAGCGATGCTATTTCTTATGTTGATACTAGCGAAAACGTGAACATCAACAACCAATCTTTACTCTGGCACAAATGGGGTAATAGCAACCCTTGGAGTGGAGTATTTGGTGGCGGTGCCGTCGAATCTGAAATCCAGTCGGTTACGCTACGCGTTAAAGTTGAGAAAGGCGCCGGCAACACAGGTGATGGCGACGTTTCTATTAAGCATCATTTATTACCTTGGAATGTGACACTGGACGGTGGCAAGTTTGGTAAAGTCACCGCCGCACAAGCTATATCGCCAGATTATACCGCGACAGTAAGCGTCGCTGAATTTGGTGATTGGGTTGAAGTAAGCTTTATTGATCTGAACACTAACCAAGCTACTTTCTCAGTACCAGATACATGGGTGTTGACCACAGGTGCAGATATTGTTGACGTATTGCCTTCTTTCTTTTTTGGTGGGTTAGAAGAAGGTGACAAAGTGATTATCGATGACTATGTGTTAATTGGTGATAATGCCTTAGCTCGCCCTGCGGATACTGGTGACGATAACGAGCCATTACCAGACTACGGTGTGCATGATGGTTCGGGTACTTTTACCTCAAATGGCCGCACAGAACCGTTGGCAGTCAACGACTCAACCTTCTACACGACGCCAAATGCATTTAATGTCACTCGAGACGCTGTAACTGATTATCAGGTGAATACTCAAGTTTCAGCTGACAACAGTAAAAATGATACTGCTGATCTACAAGCCGCAATTGATGATATTAGTAATAACTTAGGCGGTGGTAAGTTAACTATTCCTGCTGGTGATTACTATGTACGTAGCTTACATTTAAGATCGAACGTTCATCTAGAAGTAAACCAAGGTGCCACTTTCCATATGTCTCAAGGCGGTGGGTATAACGTATGGTTGTTTGAAATGGGTAACGGTAGCGAAGGTAAGGCTGAAAATGTCAGTATGATAGGCTTAGATGATGGATTTACCGTTGATTTATCAATAGATCGAACGACAACAGCCAGCCCGAATAATGAACGTGTAGCAGTATTTAAGATGGGTGATATCGAAAACTTTAAGTTCTCAAACATCAAGATTAAAGATAACAAAACGGTATTTGCTTCGTTCTTAGTTGGCCCTACTCCACGAGACGGCGTTTTCTACGGACCTACCAATGGTATTGTTGAAAACATCGATCAAAGTAACTCTTTATTTGGTTATGGTGTGATCCAAATGTATATGGCTGATAACATTTTGTTCAGAAACCTACATTCTCAAGGCGGTATCACCCTGCGTATGGAGACCGATAATTTATCTTTGAAAGAATTTGGGCAAGGTGCACCGGATAAAGGTGGAATACATAATATTTTTGCCGAAGATATTCGTGGTTCGAATTGTTTGGCGCCAGTTATGTTTGGCCCTCACTTCCAAGAAAATGGTTCTGTTCAAGTTAATGGAGTAACTGCAAATAGTTGTAGTTTTGCGGTACGCGTTGATGGTGGCTTTGTAGAGTTGTTTAGCCCAACTGGTACAGAAAAAAATGATTGGATGGCAGAAATTAATTCAACTTATGGCGATGGTTGTGCTGGTACAACCTACCGACGTGGTGTGCAGCAATGGGCAACCCGAATTAATGAAACTAAGGCGTGTTTAGATGCAGTTCACCAAAGAACTAACTTAAAACCAGGTTGGTTTGAAGAGTCTTACATTTATAACGTTACGGCAAACTATGGCACTGATGCCCACTTAAAACTGAATAACCTGTACTACATTCCCACTGCGGAAAACCTTTGTATTGCAGCCAGTAATCAGTGGCCAAACAGCGCTCAGATATTCATGGGGGACTCTGTTGCACCTGTTGAAAATCACATGGTAGCGGGCGTTGATTATAACTTTAATATTAATGTTTATGATTTAACTGCTAATGGTTTCCCTAGCGCTCACCATGATATCATTGATAGCCATTCGGTTAGATTGAATCCTACTGTGACAAATTACGGTACGGCAGTTCAGTTACCTGCATGTACAGATGCTCGTTGGAATTACATTAATTAGTTATTAAAATTAAGATTAGTAAGCAATGAAAACCTAGGTATTTAGCTAGGTTCTTTGTTTATGACTTGTATCAAGGCCAGTAGTTGACTACTGGCTTTTTTATAGATGCCATAGTGTAGGCCAATGTAGTCTTTAGCATCATTATAATTTTGTATATACATTTTACCCTTTAATACTTATAAAAAACTTTAGGCACTCAACAGAATAAATTGTGAGTCAAGTGGCAATGGATAGAACACTTTAAAATGACTGTTGAACGTTGATGTCTGCCTTGGTTTAAAATTGCCCCGTCAAGACTATCAAACACATTCCAGCATGTCCGCTTTGGGCGTTTACAAGCTAACCTGTCAATTATTACGAATACGGTTAGGAGTGAAATAGAGTAGGGTTTGTTGTAAAGTAGGTCGTTATCGTTAGCAACTAATTTATAAATATTTCTAATGACCTTGAACTACGACAACATTTTCGATGTGGTATCAGAATCACCTGAGCAAGATTTGCTTGATAAAGAATGTTCAGACTTAATGATCCAAATTCACAAAACATTGGATTTGAGAAACGCACCGATTAAAACAATTGTTCAGGCATTAGGCGTAACTCCAGCACAAGCAAGAAACCTTGCAAATGGTATCACTGAAAAATTTACATCTTACGAACTTCAAACATTTTTACAGCGGCTTTCGCCTGATATTAATTAAACGAAAAAAGAAAATTTCGTTATTCGCTTATTTTTAGCTGTCATATTTAATTGTGCATCAGTTGGGTCAGCTTTTTGGCCGAATGAGACATCTATAATGATACTTTATTGCTCTCTTAATAGTTGAAGTAACTGTATGAGTGGCCAGCTTAGGTGGGGCTCACTAAAACTATGTCTAAAATATCGTTAAATCTTGTTTTGGTCACAAAATGGTCACAAATTGCGATTACTCATTGATAACCACCGAAACGGTCACAAAAGTATGATGTAAGAATTTGATTTAAAAGGAGAAAATTGGTACAACCGAGTGGACTCGAACCACCGACCCCCACCATGTCAAGGTGGTGCTCTAACCAGCTGAGCTACGGTTGTATTGTTTGATGTGTTTACTTTGAAGCCTGAGACTTCGAAGCGGCGCGTATAATAACGACGTGACTATCTATCTGCAAGTCCTTTTTTGATTATATTGATTGATTGCGCAGCAATCGTACAAACCTTGCTTTTAACTGGAACACTATAGAAAGCTGCAAAGTCGTATTTGCGTTATGGGCATACTATTTATAGGTCATCACTGCGTTTTCTTGCCGGGTTGTTTGTTACAACGTTGATATAAATTTTGCCAAAATTGGATGTGTTGCTGCATCGCTACCTTATAGGTGTCAAAACCTTGCTGGTTCAGTTTCACGTGTTTTTTAAAGTGAGGCGACAAATCAGGGTGAACCATAATCAATTCGAAAATTGGACTAAATTGGTAGTGGTAGTTGTTTATTTGACTAGCGGTAGGCTGGATTTTTTCGATGAAAAACCGTTGAAAGACGTTCGTTAGATACTCTAACTTTTGCCGTGATCGGGAACTGGAACATCTTAGGTCGCTAGTGTGTTGTTCTAGCCACAAAGTAGTGGGTGGTAGGTTTTTCGAAAGGGTGAGTTGGCTTAACCATAATTTTGCTGGTAGTGAGTTATCTTTTAATATTTTTAGGTGCTGTTCCAACGTTGAACTTTGGAGCTGATTGTTTCGATTAATATGAAGTAGGAACTTTAGTGCGTTGATGCTTTGTATAAGGCCATCCCGTTCGTCTCCTTTTACGAATCCATAGTTTGAACTTAATCCTTGTTTCATTTCAGCACTTAGTTGCATTAAATTTGCCCAAACCATGGGTAGTTGCCCTACTTTAATTTGTTTCCAATTGGCCAATTTTTCCCTTAGTTTTGGATCTTGCGTATCTTCCAGGCATTGCTGTAATCCATTGATTAATTGTCTCTCGTATACGTATCGAGTGGAAGGTAACTGTAGGTTGCCAAGAGTTGTATTGCGCTGTGCAACAAGAGAATACAGTTCGCAGTGTTTAAATTCGTAAAATTCAAATAGTTTTATCGTTGTCTCGGGAAGGTTTTGTTGTAATTCTCTCAGAGGTGGATAGGGGCGCAAACTCACGGTGAGTTGCACAGGACTTTCTTCATCCAACACATTAGCCATACGTTCTTGATATTCTTGTAAATCATTCTGGAGTTGATGACTGCTGTCACAACCCCAAAGTAACACTATCAGAAAGAGTATGAAAAGGTGATAGCGCAAAAGCTTTAGCCTTTGGTATAAGAAGAAATGCTGCGTCCTCCATCAACCGCTATGATTTGCCCTGATACGTACGTAGCTTCGATGAGATATTTTATTGTATGAGCGATTTCATGCATTGTTCCTAAGCGCTGTGCTGGTACTTGGCTAAGGATTTGCTGTTTATCCTCTTCGTTAATTTGCATCTCTGGCCATAAAATAGCGCCTGGAGCGACACCATTAACACGTATTTCAGGGGCGAGCTCTAACGCTAAAGATTGTGTCATGGTGACTAACGCCGCTTTTGCCATACAGTAAAGGGTATGGTCTTTTAATGGACTAAAGGCATGGATATCCACCATATTAATGATTACGCCGCTGTTTTGGGTCAACGCTTGGGTACAATATTGAGATAAAAACAATGGGCCTTGCATATTGCTGCCGACTAAGCTTTGCCAGTCGTTGCTGGTTATTGTGCCAAAAGGAGTGGCATAAAATGACGAGGCGTTGTTAATTAATACATCTAAACGCCCAAATGAATCTATAGCTTGTTGTCCTACACGTTCAATGTTGGACATATCAGAAAGGTCACCTTGCACCAACATTGCGGATTTTGCTCTGATTTGATTGAGTTCACTACACAATTTTTCTGCTTCCATTCGTGATTCGTTGCAGTGAATCACAATGTTAGAACCAAATGTATGTAGATATTTTGCGGTATGTGCGCCAATTCGTTTGGCCCCGCCAGTAATGAGGGTGACTTTGTTTTCCATTTTCTTAGTAACTTAAAGTATCAAAAGTCAAGGATATAAAAGAAAGCACTTAAAAAATAGAGCTGGGCGAAAAGGAAACCTAAAAGTTTGGTAATTTAGCTGTCTAGATTTTTTAAAGTGATTTTTGCGCTATCAATGTAGTGCCCTCCAAAAAGTAACGCATGATTTAATACATGGTATAGTTGATAAATAGGTTTTCGATAGTGATAGCCCTCGTCTAAAGGCCAGATGTCTGCATAGCCTTGGTAAAAGCTCTCTGGAAAACGTCCAAATAATTCGGTCATGGCTAGATCAGTTTCTCGATCTCCAAAATAGAAAGCTGGGTCGTAAATGACTGGCTGATTTGAATGAAAACCCGTGTTACCTTGCCACAGGTCACCATGGAGCATAGATGCTTTGGGTTTATGACCTAAGAGCAAGTGTTTAACAGAGCCCACTGCGCTTTCGATATTAGCTAGAACAATGCCTTTCTCAGACAACAACTGCAGCATAAATCCAATGCGTTGTTCAGCAAAAAAGCAATTCCATTTTTTTTGCCAAAGGTTGGGCTGCGGTGTTAATCCAATGAAATTATCTTCTTGCCATCCATACATTTGTTGAGTGTGATTGTGATGTAATTTTGCCAAAGCTTGACCAAAATGAAACCAGCTTGGATCGTCACCTTGAGTGATAGTGATGTATTCTAAGACTAGATAACTATGGTTTGACACTAATCCCGAACAAATCACTTTGGGTACCTTGAATAGTTGGGTTTGGCTTATGTGCTCCAATCCTTCCCGTTCGGACTCAAAGTTAGACAGTTGAAATTTTTCATTGGTCTTGACAAAGAAACGCTGTTTTCCGTCTGATATTTTATAGGCTTTGTGACTATCTCCAGCCTTAACTTCACGAATATCGTCACATATAAATTCTTGTTGAATACTTTCGCTAATTTGTTCACTGATAAAGTGCCACATGTTCAAACCTTTTAAGACGTGTTATCAGCTAATTATGGTGTAAGTATTGAACTTGTATGGTTGATTAAGTTCTCTATCAAGACGTTATTATATTAATCAGTAATTAACCACTGTGTTTCGCGTGGTGTATTTCTTCCAATATCAATGGAATCTATGAGGTTAATGATTCTCCTTAGTGAACAAAATAAGTATGATTGCGGGCTTTATAAGCGTTAGAGGTTTGCGATGGTTCGTTTTGCAATATTAAATGTATTGGTCTTGTTATTTGTGTTACCTACTAGTGTACTTACGAAAGAGCACAAACCGACTCACTTAGAACCATTAGATCACGGATATGTGGGCATTCATGGCATGGTATTATTTAATCATGGGAGAAACCTTTACGCATCTCATATGCCACTGTATAGAAAACCCCACAACGCGCAAATTATCTATCAAATTGAAACGCAACATGATTCGCTGCTTAAACTGGTTAAAAATACTGACATGGTAACGGTGAAACCAGAGTTATTTGATCTTCAAAGGCTGATTAATGGTGAAGCGATATCTGTAAACGTTGATGTTTACAATGGTCATTTTGAGCGAGAAGGCAGTTTACAATTTAAAGATATTGAAATCATTCTAAGTAAACAAGTGTACTTACGAATGTTAGAAGATATATCTCCGGCCAGTGTTGAAAAAAAATATGACGCTGTAGCATTGGACAATGGTGGCAGTCTGTTGGTCTATCAAATTCAAAGCGCGCCAAGCTTTGATCATATTCTTATGTTGGCAGACGCTAGCAGCTGCCCAAAGACGATAAATACCAAGACACTCGTGCCCGAAGATAAAGACTTGAACGCTTTATTGGACGTGTGTGGTTCGCTTAAATCCGTTTATTTTGAAACCCAAGATTTTAAGAAAAGGTCTCATTAGAAGGGGGCTTTGACTATTTCCCCGTTTGTTATTCAACAGAGGCAGAGGAGACTAGTGGTTGGAATTGTTCTAGTACAATCACTTTTCTTAAGTTTTGAAAGGTATTAAACATAGAGGTAATCAATTCTTTATTGGCGATAAAAGTGGGTAGGTTGCCACCAGGATTGCCACCTCCAGTGTAGGTGATTTCGCTTTTTCCTTCTTCCAATGAAACTGCTTCCCATAATCCATGCATGTTTTGCATGCGCACAAATTTATCATGTTGAGGGATTGCATCACTTCTATCTGATATTTCTATTTGAACCGCGAGCTTCGAAGTAGTAATGGTTGATAGGGTAACCATATCGCGGTCTTTTACAGGCCATGGAGCCTCAAAAAATGTATTCACCAAACGTTGCGAAGGAGACACCTCTTGTAATGTCTCTACTTCAATACAGTTATGGATCCACTGCGAAGAAAATGACACATCATTAAATAAGGCAATCAATGCGTGAGGATTGGATTCGACTGTGGTGGTAACTTTGATCTCTTTGTAACCAGAATCAGTTGACTTGCTGTAAATACTGACTGCATTTTGTTGTTTTTCAAGTTCCCAATCGTTTGCTCTGCTTGCAAAACTGAGAAAAAAACCTGATAAAACCGCAATGATAATAGTAGTTTTTGTTGCTTTGCGTTGCATCACTAAACCTTAATTCGTTATAATACCCGTTATTGTTCTGATGGTAGCAGAGCATCTTTTTTCAAAGCACCCTTTTTTGGGTGTTTTTTATTTTTATTTATAGGTTCATGTAAGTAGAACCGACTCTAAACATTCGCATGTGGCGCTTGGTAGGTGTCACCACTGCATAAGGATTTTGATATGCCCGTAATTACTCTTCCCGATGGCAGCCAACGCCAATTTGAAAATGCAGTTTCAGTTTTTGATATCGCCACTGATATTGGTCCTGGTTTAGCAAAAGCCACCATAGCTGGCAAAGTAGATGGTGTGCGCGTAGATGCTCATGATCTAATTGAAAACGATGCAATGGTGCAAATAATAACCGCCAAAGATGAAGATGGTTTAGAAATTATCCGTCACTCTTGTGCTCACCTAATCGGTCATGCCATTAAGCAACTGTATCCAGATGTGAAAATGGCAATTGGTCCTACCATCGACAACGGCTTTTATTACGACATTGACATGGAACATTCATTAAATGATGAAGATCTTGTGCAAATCGAAAAGCGTATGTTGCAGCTAGCCAAAACTAATTACGATGTGGTTAAAAAAGTGGTGACTTGGCAAGAAGCCAGAGACACCTTCGAGGCTCGAGGAGAGACTTACAAAATTCAAATTCTTGATGAAAACATCGCTAAAGACGATAAACCTGCTTTATACCATCATGAAGAATATACAGACATGTGTCGCGGACCTCATGTGCCAAACATGAAGTTTTGCCAGCACTTCAAATTAATGAAAGTAGCCGGTGCCTATTGGCGTGGTGACAGCGACAACAAAATGTTGCAACGAATTTATGGAACCGCTTGGGCCGATAAAAAGCAACTTAAAGCCTATTTGAATCGATTAGAAGAAGCTGAAAAGCGTGATCACCGTAAAATTGGTAAAGCGCTAGATTTATTCCATTTTCAGGATGAAGCGCCCGGAATGGTGTTTTGGCATGATGCGGGTTGGACTATTTACACTGAACTTGAAAAGTTTGTTCGCTCGAAACTGCGTAAATATGGTTACGGTGAAGTAAAAGGTCCATTAATGATGGATCGTACACTTTGGGAAAAATCAGGGCATTGGGATAAGTACGCCGAAAACATGTTTACGACTACTTCTGAAAAGCGTGAATATGCGGTTAAACCAATGAACTGCCCAGGCCACGTACAGATATTTAATCAGGGCCTAAAATCTTATCGTGATTTACCTTTACGTATGGCTGAATTTGGCTGTTGTCACCGTAATGAACCTTCTGGTGCGTTGCACGGTTTGATGCGAGTGCGTGGTTTTACTCAAGATGATGCGCATATCTTCTGTACCGAAGAGCAAATTTTAGCTGAAGTTGGCGGATGTATTGATTCGGTTTATGAAATTTACAAAATATTTGGTTTCGACGCGATTTCAGTCAAATTGTCTACCCGTCCTGAAAAACGAGTGGGTAGTGATGAGACTTGGGATAAAGCAGAAAAAGAACTCGCCGAAGCACTCACGTCTAAAGGCATTGAATTTCAATACTTGCCAGGCGAAGGTGCCTTTTACGGACCTAAAATCGAATTTACCTTACATGATTGTTTAGATAGAGCTTGGCAATGTGGCACCGTGCAACTGGATTTCTCTATGCCTGGACGTTTAGGTTCAACTTATGTCGCTGAAGATGGTGAACGTAAAGTACCGGTGATGATCCACAGAGCGATTTTAGGATCTTTAGAGCGCTTTATTGGGATCTTAATTGAAGAGTATTCGGGCTTTTTCCCACTTTGGTTAGCACCTACCCAAGCGGTTATTATGAATATTACCGATAAACAAGCAGATTATTCGCAAAAAGTGCTAGAAAAGTTGCAAAAAAGTGGTCTTAGAGCAAAGTCGGACTTGAGAAATGAGAAAATAGGCTTTAAGATCCGCGAGCACACGCTTAGGCGTGTCCCATATTTGCTTGTTGTTGGCGATAAAGAGATGGAAAGTGGGGAAATTGCAGTACGTTCACGTAACGGCGATGACCTCGGAAAAATGTCGATAGACGCGTTTATTGACAAAGCCATGTTAGAAGTTGACAACAAACATATCTGATTAATTTTGCGGAGGAATAACATATTAAAAGCGCTAACATGAAGGCTAAAGATTCGAATAAAGCTCGGATCAATGAAGAAATTACTTTAAATGAAGTACGTTTGGTAGGAAAAGAGGGGGAGCCGTTAGGCGTAGTGTCTATCAGTGAAGCCATGGATGTTGCCGAACAAGCCAATTTAGACTTGGTTGAAATTAGCCCTAATGCTGAGCCGCCAGTATGTAAAGTAATGGATTACGGCAAGTTCTTGTTTGAAAAAAGCAAGACACTTAAAGAGCAAAAGAAAAAACAGAAGCAAATTCAGGTCAAGGAGATTAAATTTCGCCCTGGCACTGATGAAGGCGATTACCAGGTAAAACTGCGCAACCTGCGTCGCTTTCTAGAAGCGGGAGACAAGGCCAAAGTAACGATACGTTTTCGTGGACGTGAAATGGCACACCAAGAAATTGGCATTGAACAACTTAAACGCGTTCGCGCGGATTTAGAAGACATTGCCAACTGCGAATCTTTCCCTCATAGGGTAGAGGGTCGTCAGATGATCATGGTACTTGCCCCAATTAAGAAGTAGTTAAGGTCTACAAGTAGTTCGGAGTCTGCACCCGTTCTCACCTTGCTGCTAAACATGTAACTTAAACTTTGAGTGTCTGCAACACGAAGAGTTATTAACAATGCGGAGTTTTAGCAATGCCTAAAATGAAATCACACAGTGGAGCTGGGAAGCGTTTTATTAAAACTGCTTCTGGTCGCTTCAAGAGCAAACAGTCTCACTTGCGTCACATATTGACCAAGAAGAGTTCTAAGCGTAAACGTCACTTACGTGGCAAAAAATTGGTCCATGTGGCCGACACTGCGTTGATCCAACGCATGTTACCTTACGTTTAAGACAGGAGACTAAAAAATGGCAAGAGTAAAACGTGGTGTTGTTGCACGTGCCCGACATAAAAAGGTACTAAAACAAGCCAAAGGTTATTATGGAGCTCGTAGTCGAGTTTATCGCGTTGCTGTTCAAGCAGTAACAAAAGCTGGTCAATATGCATACCGTGACCGTCGCAACAAAAAACGTACATTCCGTCAGTTATGGATTGCTCGTATAAATGCTGCTTCACGTCAAAATGGTTTGTCTTACAGCCGTTTCATCAATGGTTTGAAGAAAGCCTCTGTTGAAATCGATCGTAAGATTTTAGCCGACATAGCGGTACATGACAAAAACGCATTTGTTGCATTAGTAAATGCAGCTAAAGGTGCATTAGCTTAATTTTTAGCTAATTTTTTTAACAAACAGTTTTAAGTTCTTTCAGGAAACGGCGAGCATGATGCTCGCCGTTTTTCTTTGTGTTTTTTATTCCATTAATTAATAAACTCTAACGTTTCACCATCTTTAGGGATATAGAATCTATGGTTCAGTTTATTTAATGTTGCCAGAGCGCGTAAGTCTTTTCTTGTCACAGGGCAGTGGTCCAAAGCCTCAAGATGATTGGCGATAAATTTTCCATCTGACGCTAAAGCTAATTGTATTGCTTCTTCTTCATTCATTATTACCTCACCACCTAGATCGAACTTTGCCCCGCCAGCAGGCGCAACAATAATATCTGGTTGTTTTTCTTTTACGAAATTAACTATATGAGGAGTGAGAATCGTATCGCCTGTAATATAAATACTTGGTTCATTTGGCATGTTAATAAAATATCCGACGCCATGTGCCATTAGTTTACCGACAACGCCAGTCCCGTGAAGGCAGCTTACAAGCTCGATATTGCCATTTTTCAATGTGTTTAGGTTGTGGATTTTTAATTCATGAGTTTCAAATGATCTTTTACTTAAAAATGCGGAATCTTGTTCAGAGCATAAAACAGGAATGTTATTTGATTTTATCCACTTTCCTCCAGCGCGATCCAAATGATCGAAATGCCCTTTTTGACAATGTGTGATTAAACAGTGTGTTACCCCATTCAATAAAGATGTTGTATTAGATGGCAAATCTACTAAGGGATTACGGCGTTTATTTGGTGTTAGATAACGCAGCGATGGGATCTTTCCTTTTTCTGCTAGCATGGGGTCTACCAATAAACACAGATTTTGGTATTCGATGATTATTGTTGCATTGCGTATTTGATGAACTTTCATATTAGTCTCGCGTAATTAAATGTCCTCGATATAGTAAATAAGGCATTGTTTGAATATAATGGCAAAAAATGACATTAAGAGTGTAAAAGTTGCCATTTAGAGTGGGAGTATTCGTCTACGACAATTGTCTTGCTTCTGGGACCTTAGGGTTTTCAGAATTACTTGAAGCTGCGAATAAAAGAATAAATAAGCCGTATTTTGAGTGTGTATTTGTGTCTCATGAAGGCCTAGATGTTGAGCTTACGCTGGGTCATCTGAGTAACTTAACTATGTTCACCCTCAATGATATTGCTACAGCGAATTTAGACGCATTGCTGATCCCAGGCTTTTGGACTCAATCAATTAATGATGTGTATCAGTTCCAACAAAACAACAAACCGTTGATTCTCACTTTAAGCCGATTAGAGCAACAATTGGAAATTTATGCTTATTGTACTGCAGTCACATTATTAGCAGCGTCTGGTAGGTTGGTTGGAAAAACGGCGACGGCTACTTGGTGGCTAAGTGAGTATCTTTGTGATACTTACAAAGAGGTGGATTGGCGTTTTGCGGATACCTTTGTCAAAAGCAGTCAAACAATAACGGCGTCTGGCGTACAGGGGTATTTACCAATTGCCAATTACCTCATTCAGCAACATTGTGGTGCTGAAATATTAGATGAACTGACAGATTTAATGGTACTACCGCGTCCAATTAAAAAACCTTTACCTATGCAAGAGTTACAAATAATTAAATCCAATGGTCCCTTGATGGCGAAAGTTTTTCGATGGGTCGAAAACTCCCAAGCAAGTGAGCTAAAAGTAGAGAATTTGGCCATTGCTACAAATATGTCGAAACGTACATTAGCCAGAAAAATCACGGCCCTTAGTGGATTGTCATGTGCGACCTTTATGCGAAAAGTAAAAATACAACAAGCTTGTAATCTACTGCGACTAAATCGCTTTCCTGTCAAACAAGTGTGTTTTAAGTTGGGCTACTTAGATGAAAGTTCTTTTAGGCGAATCTTTAAGGAAACGACTGGCTATACGCCTGCTCAATTTACTCGATACTTTGTGGATTAGTTGTGTTGTTCACCTGTCGTAATTTATTTGTTTTGTGTTGGGAACACGCTTCAAGTAAGGAGACGTTCTTTGTTATTTCCTCAACGCACAGGCTGGCTGCTTTTTAGACCAGAATTGATGAGGCCGTTGGCCATTTTGGTTGAAATGAAAATTGATTGTTTCAAGTTTTGGCCTTACACAATCTAAATCTATATCCTCACTCTTTAATGATTTAAATTACTTACCGATGACGAATCCCATGAAAAAAGTGGATATTTTATTATTTCGTAAAGATTGTTGCTAAATAAAGCAACTTTGTCGCAATTGTGTCTAGCCTCAAAGTGCCGCTTTCGTGTAGAATTGCCGGCTATTTTTAAATAGCCTTAGACTTAAATCAAGTTATTGAATAAAGGCCATATTTTTAATCCAAATTCGGGGACACTATGGATCTAGATGCCATAATTAGTGAAGCAGAAGCGCAAATTAATGCCGCAGAAGACGTCAATATACTTGATGCTGTGCGAGTTGATTTTATGGGCAAAAAAGGGCGGATGACAGAGTTACTTAAAGGTTTAGGTAAGTTATCTAATGAAGAACGCCCAGCTGCGGGTCAAAAAATCAATCTGGCCAAGCAACAAATTCAAAAGTTGATCCATGCGAGAGGGCAGTTTCTGCAGACTCAAGAGCTCAATAAAAAGCTGGCTGGCGAGACTATTGATGTCACTTTACCGGGCCGCGGCCAGAGTCGAGGTGGTTTGCACCCTGTCACACGCACTATTAATCGTATCGAGAGCTTTTTCAACGAACTTGGTTTTAGTGTCAAAACCGGTCCGGAAGTGGAAGACGGTTTTCATAACTTCGACGCGTTAAATATCCCGGCTAATCATCCAGCTCGCGCTGATCATGATACGTTTTATTTTAATCCCGATGTGATGTTACGTACCCAAACCTCTGGTGTGCAAATTCGCACCATGGAAGTTGAACAGCCTCCTCTTCGAATTATTTCACCTGGTCGTGTATACCGTAACGATTACGATCAAACTCATACCCCTATGTTTCATCAAGTAGAAGGTTTGATGGTTGATAAAAACGTGAGCTTTGCTGAGTTAAAAGGCATTTTGCATGATTTTTTAAATAACTTTTTTGAACAAGACTTACAAGTTCGCTTTAGACCTTCGTATTTTCCTTTTACTGAGCCATCTGCAGAAGTTGATGTTATGGGTAAAAATGGTAAATGGTTAGAGGTGTTAGGTTGCGGCATGGTGCATCCTAATGTACTTAAGGCCGTCAATATCGATCCGGAAATCTACACAGGTTTTGCCTTTGGAATGGGAGTAGAGCGCTTAACTATGTTGCGTTACGAAGTGAACGATTTACGTGCCTTCTTTGAGAACGATCTTCGTTTCCTTAAGCAATTTAATTAGGTCGAGTCAGAAATATGAAATTTAGTGAAAAGTGGTTAAGAGAATGGGTCAATCCGTCTGTGTCAACAGATGAGCTTAGTGAACAATTAAGCATGGCCGGTTTAGAAGTTGATGGTGTAGAAGCGGTTGCTGGCGAATTTTCTGGAGTGGTAGTGGGCGAAGTGGTCGAGTGTGGCCAACACCCTGATGCCGATAAATTGCAAGTGACCAAAGTTAATGTAGGCGACGAAGCACTTCTAGATATCGTTTGTGGTGCACCTAATTGCCGTCAAGGTTTAAAAGTAGCGGTCGCTAAAGTTGGTGCAGTATTACCCGGCAATTTTAAAATCAAAAAAGCGAAACTACGTGGCCAGCCTTCATTTGGGATGTTGTGTAGTTTTTCTGAACTAGGTATATCAGATGATCATGATGGCATTTTAGAGCTTCCTTTAGATGCTGAAATTGGTCAGGATATTCGCGAGTATTTACAACTTGACGATGTCACTATCGAAGTCGACTTAACACCGAACCGAGCGGACTGCTTAGGCATTAAAGGCCTAGCCAGAGAAGTAGGTGTGCTTAATCAATGTTCAGTCAATGCATTGCAAATACCAGAAGTGTCAGAACAAATCAGTGATTCTCGAAACATTCAATTGCAAGCCCCTGAAGCGTGTCCGCGTTATTTAGGTCGGGTTATCAAGAATATTAATTTAGACGTTGCGACGCCTCTATGGATGGTTGAAAAACTGCGACGTTCAGGGGTTAGAAGCATTGATCCTGTCGTTGATATTACTAATTTCGTGTTGTTAGAGCTTGGGCATCCTATGCATGCGTTTGACAACAATAAACTTGAAGGTGATGTAGTCGTACGTTTTGCAAAGAAAGACGAGAAACTAACGCTATTGGACGGTAATGAAGTGGCATTACAAAGTGACACCTTAGTCATCGCCGATACCCTTAAGCCACTTGCCATGGCCGGTATCTTTGGTGGATTAGAATCCGGTGTCACTAAAGACAGTAAAGACATATTCCTTGAAAGCGCTTTTTTCGCGCCTGACGCTATTATGGGTAAAGCTCGTCAGTATGGATTACACACAGACGCTTCACATCGCTATGAGCGTGGTGTTGACCCTCAGCTGCAACAGGTTGCCATGCAGCGAGCTACGCAACTGTTATTAGATATTGTTGGCGGTGAAGCTGGGCCTGTAATTGAAGCAATAGATACAGGATTAATACCTAAAGAGTGCAATGTTAGCTTGAGACAGAGTCGATTGTCTAAAGTACTAGGTGTCGATATTTCTGCGGATACAGTCACTGATATTTTCGAGCGATTAGGATTCGGAGTATCGTTTGAAAACCAATTATGGCAAATCAGTGTACCTCCTTATCGTTTTGACATAAGTATCGAAGAAGATCTTATTGAAGAAGTGGCTAGGGTATACGGATACAATGAAATTCCAAATACAGCTCCTGTAGCAAGTTTGAAAATGTCGCAGCATCAAGAGCAAAAAGTACAATTAAATCAATTGAAAAATACTTTGCTTGAAAGTGACTACCAAGAAGCGATTACTTATTCTTTTGTCGACCCAAAAATTCAATCGTTATTGTATCCTGATATTCAAGGTTTGCGGTTACCACACCCCATTTCATCTGAAATGTCGACTATGCGGGTGAGTTTGTGGACGGGGCTACTGCAGGCAGTGTCCTATAATCAAAAACGTCAACAAGGTCGAGTAAGGTTATTTGAATCAGGTCTGCGTTTTATTCCGGATAACTCTGAAAAAACAGGTGTAAAACAAGAGCTGGTAATTAGTGGCGTAGCTTGTGGTTTGGTCGCAGATGAAAATTGGGATAACTCAGCCCGAACTTTAGATTTTTTCGATGTGAAAACTGATGTTGAAAATCTTCTAAATTGCGCTGGTGTTGAAGGTTACCGTTTTGTCGCTTCAAGTCATAGTGCGTTACATCCTGGACAATGTGCTGAAGTTTTAATTGGTGATAGATCACTAGGTTATGTGGGTGCTGTTCATCCACAATTTGAAAAGTCACTTGGATTAAATGGAAGAAGTTTTGTCTTTGAATTGGAAATTAGCGCCTTTGGGTTAAAAAAATTACCTGTTTCGCAAGAAATTTCAAAATTTCCTGCGAATCGACGTGACATTGCAATCGTAGTAGACGATGATAAAGTAGTTGGCGATATCTTGAGTTGCATAGAAAAATTTGGCGCAAATCAATTAGTTGGCCTAAACTTGTTCGACGTGTACAGAGGGAAGGGAATTGCACAGGGAAAGAAAAGCCTCGCGATTTCACTAATTTTGCAAGATAAAACTAAGACATTACAAGAAAACGATATTCAGGCAACTGTTGACGGTATTTTAGCCAAGTTGTCACAAGAGTTTGAAGCATCTTTGAGGGATTGACGGTATGGCGTTAACCAAAGCCGAAATGGCGGAACATTTATTTGAGAAACTTGGGATCAATAAGCGTGATGCTAAGGACTTGGTCGAAACTTTTTTCGAAGAAGTGCGTGAAGCGTTAGAATCAGGTGAACAAGTTAAATTATCTGGATTTGGTAATTTTGATTTAAGACAGAAAAATGAACGTCCCGGTAGAAATCCAAAAACCGGTGAGGACATTCCTATTAAGGCAAGACGAGTGGTGACATTTAGACCCGGTCAAAAGCTTAAAAGTAGAGTCGAAAACTCAAAACCTACAGATTAAGTAGTCACATTTTTAAACATAAAAAAAACCCGGTAGAGCCCGGGTTTTTTTATGGATAACTGTATGTAGTGTTAAAGAACAGACACTAGTGCTTTGGCCAATGTATCTACGTTAGCTTTGCTAATACCAGCAATGTTCACACGGCTAGAGCCAACAAAATACACGCTATGTTGGTCACGTACCGCTTGAACTTGTTCTGGCGTGATACATAAAAACGAAAACATGCCTTTTTGCTTTTTGACAAATTCGAAATCTTTAGTTGATCCATATTCATTCATTTTCGAAACTAATAATGAACGAAGATCTTGCATGCGGGTGCGCATAGCTTCAACTTCGGCCATCCACTCTTGTCGTAAAGTGTCATCATTTAAAATAATGTCTACAAGGGCGCCACCATATGAAGGAGGCATAGAGTATATGCCTCGAGCAATGGATTGAATTTGTGTTTGAATTGCTTGGCGAGTGGTGCTGTTTTCGGTAACCATTACAGCTATGCCTACGCGCTCACGATATAAACCAAAGTTTTTCGAACAAGATGCCGCAATAATGACTTCAGGCAAGTTGTTGACTAATAAACGCATCCCATAAGCGTCTTCTTCTAAACCATCACCAAAACCTTGATAGGCGGTATCCACAAAAGGAATAAAGCCAGTTTTTTGCGCAAGCTCTAATACCACTTGCCACTGTTCTTTAGTCAGGTCTGCTCCGGTAGGGTTATGGCAGCAACCATGTAGTAACACTACATCACCTTTTTTAACTTGACCAAGGCACTCAACCATTGCTTCAAAATTAATACTGGCGTTGCTTTTGTCAAAATAGGGGTAGGTTTGAATGGCTAAACCCGCATTACCAATTAACGGGATATGGTTAGCCCAAGTAGGGTCGCTGACCCAAACAGTAAGGTTTTCGTCACAACGTTTAATCAATTCAGATAAAATTCGTAATGCGCCACATCCACCAGGAGCCTGAACCGCTGCGACACGGTCTGCTAGTAAAACGGGACTGTTTTTGCCTAACATCAGCTGTAACATTCCGTCGATATAACCTTGAACACCCTGTGGTGTAATATAGGTTTTAGAGTCTTCTTTACCTAAAAGAATGGTTTGCGCCTTAGCTACCGAATTGAGAATAGGTGTGTGACCTTGTTCGTCTTTATAAACACCGACACCTAAATCAATTTTATGTGGATTAGGATCGGCTTTAAATGCAGTAGACAATCCTAAAATTGGGTCGGCAGGAAGCTGGGGCAGTACTTCAAACATGATGTTCCTTAATGATAAATATGCAGAGTAGGTAGTAAGCTCTTATTATGCCATTGGTACAACAAAATTCGAGTCAAATTCGCACTAATTTATACTGAAATGAAAGCTCTGGCTGGAAGTACAACTTGCCGTGTTGTCATAGGTACGTTCGTGCCAAGACACATTCTGATGTTTATCAACTTTGAGTACAGTAGACGAGCGAGTTCCGTACTCTTTACCAAGAATAAAAATAGAAGAAAGGCGACGTTCCCAATCTAAGGGGATACCTGTTTGTGGGAGATCTTCGTCCGCAGCTAAACTTTTGTCCAATAATAAGCTAAACAATATCTCAGGATTGATATCGTGGCCATCTTGGCAATACTCTTCTAACTTACTCACGCCCTTATTAATTTTAGGCCAGGGACTATTTAGACTAGCATTGGATAAACCGTAATAACCATCCTCTAAGTGTTGTATTTGGTCCAAATGATTATTGTATACAGCGAGTTGATCCCATTTTCCAAATAGTAAGTTGTAGCCGTTATAGTCATTCTTACTAGAACGCAATTTCTGTTGATATTGTTTATCGGGATTTTGAAGGAATTGTGTGACCAATGCACCGCGTGTAATCGCATCATCAGATATTCGTTGAGGATCACGAATATTAGTGAGTGAAGCTATGTACCCTAATTTATTGATTCCCATCCAAGTGCCACCGGCTTGCAAATCTTTGCCAGCGATTATTCCTTGTTTGGGGTCCCATTCATGTGACTCGGCCGTTGGTCTGTTAAAAAACTCGTCACGATTAGCCGCAATAATCAAAGGGTAATCTTTATGTTGATTAACTGCGACAAATAAAATACACATACGCCCTTCGCGATTATTTAGCTTTTAACTTATCAACTTGGGTAAACAAGTCGTTAACGTCTTCAATAAATTTATCTGTAGTTACAGAAGAAGTCATATTGTAAGCGGGCGGCAATAGTACCGGGTTGTAACTGGGACGAGTATTAAATTCATCAGAATTCAAAAAGCCCAACGCATAAATCGGTGCAAGTATTATAAAGGTCATCGAGCCGGTAATTATGTTGCGTCTTCGAGTCGTTTGGTGGAATGCTATAAATAAGCTTAACCAGATAAACCCACCTACCACTAACGCAAAAATAGTTAGTTCTAACCAGGTGAACCATGAGCCGGGGTGAATATTAAATATGGCGATTTTCTGTATTAGAAGCAACGCATTGGCCAGTAATATCACCAAAAAGGTTAGATTAAACTGACTGACTACATGGCTCTCTTTTTTGACAACCTTAGCTAAAATAGCAAAACACAAAGGCCAAATACAAAAAGCCGCTAATTGCCCTAATTCAGAGGGAAGTGCCTTAATCAAATTAAATTCTTGTACGCTGCCTAGATACTTTGAAAGTAACAAAAAGCTCAAACAAACAAAGGACAAAAAAACCGCTAAAAAACTCTGGTTTAACCAATTGAGGTTTTCTTCTAATTCGCTTAACGGAATTGCTTCGACCAAGGGCACTTTTGTATCGATGATCCTGAGACGTGTTCGACCAATTTTTATGACGTCATGTGAATTAAGGGTCGCTTGCCTAACGAATTTATTGTTAACTTTAATGCCATTAGTGGACTGACAATCATTGACTATTAATTTTCCAGACTCAGGGTCGATTGCAACCAACATATGGCTGGGGCAAATATAAGGGTCGTCTAATCGTAAGTCATTATTAAAGTCACGGCCAACACACACGTAATCTTGTTCAAATTTATAGTGTTTAAGTGGAATGTTTTTCCGGGAAAGAAGCTCTAAAACTATTGCCATGCTATTGCGTCCATAAATTTCTGTGTGAATACCAAAGCAGAATCTTTGCTTACTCCAGCTAATGTATAGTGACTGATTAGTCCTTGTTGGTTGTGGTCAAGTGTGGCTCCAACAAATAACACGTCGTAGAGTTGTTCAAATTCTTTGTAGGCCCTGAAACATAATATTGTTTTATTAGTTACGCCGTTGATATTAGTGACCTTGTCTTGTTGACATCGATAATTTGTCACATCTGTCTTAGCGGCTTTATTACCTGCTCCGGCCCCTGTTATGCTTTGAGAATAAAAATTGTAAAAGCGATGTTCGCCTAATGACTTGCCATCTAACCACTCAAACTCAATTTCAAGACCACCTGTGCGTAAACCATTGTGCAGATAAATTTGCTCGTCTAACTGGCAACGATTCTCTACAGATAAATACAATGCTTCCGTATCACTGGTATTCGAGCCACCCCAACAAGAGATAAAATCAGTAATTTTTGCAGGAATTAATGCTTCACCTAATACACTGGTAACCCAATCATGATTGTTCAAAAGTGAAAAAAGCCGACTTTGATTGGCTAACAATTGTTGTTGTATACGAGGTTTTAACTGTTTGTTTTCTAAAATTTTGGCATCTTGGCTTTTCAACAAATTTCGAATTTTTGCCAAGGGAATGAGAAAACCAATCTGGTTGCCTGCAGTTGCTACGTTAACACCCATGACTTCACCGAGTTGATTAACAACTGGACCGCCGCTCATTCCGGGATTGATCGAACCGGTAAAATGGATTCGTTGATAAAAACTGTTTTTCTTCAACCCGTTAAACGTACCTGGTACAACTATCATGCCCAGATCATGAGGATTGCCTAACGAAAAAATGGCGCTGCCTTGTTCCGGTAATGATTCTGCTATGGGAAAAGCATTTTCTTGGTTTGAAAGCGCAACCTTTCTAACCAAAGCTAAGTCATTCACCACATCCACATCAACTAGTTGCAGATGCCCCTCAGAGCCGTCGTGGGCTAAGTATTCAATTCTGTATTTATCGGGGTTATAAACATACTCGGAAACCACATGGTAGTTAGTGACTACATTCCCTGATTTGTCTATTTGAAATCCAGACCCAATG
The DNA here is from genome assembly GCF_018861065.1 of Paraglaciecola arctica. Classification (GTDB taxonomy): domain Bacteria; phylum Pseudomonadota; class Gammaproteobacteria; order Enterobacterales; family Alteromonadaceae; genus Paraglaciecola; species Paraglaciecola arctica_B. The sequence continues at coordinate 60,217 of NZ_JAHKQO010000039.1, read as the reverse complement.
GAGGATTTGTTACCAGACTCTAATTCTATTATTTTGATTTGATATAAGGCGGTGCGATATTGGCCAAATAAATTTTGGGCCGTTTGTTGGCTATGTGCAGTCGAGCACAACAAACACAATATAAATATAAAAATTCTCAATATTTGGGTTCCAATGACAATTAAAATTATGGGGCCAACTCATGACCACCCAAGCAGCTTAAACAAGTTCAGCCACTTAACATTTTGTTTACACTCGACAAAATAGTTTACATAAGCGACCATTCGCCTAGTTTAAATTGCATAAGCCAAGAATGAAATGCTTGATAAGGTAAATACTCCTATTCTTTGTGATCAAGTACCTAGAATAGGTAATAAATTTAGCCAATGGTTAGGGGCCAGCGTATTAAAATTAATGGGGTGGCGTTATCAAGGAACATTTCCTTGTTGTTCAAAGATGATTATCGCTATTGCACCACATACTTCTAATTGGGATTTTGTGATTGGTATTGCTGTAGCGTTCAATTTACGCCTGAAGATTTCTTTTTTCGGTAAACATAGTCTTTTTATGCCACCTTTTGACAGCCTTTTGCGACGTTGGGGCGGAATTCCTGTGGAGCGCACTAGCAAACATGGTGTAGTTGATGACATGGCTAGCAAGATAAGGGAAGCTGAAAGCATGGTGTTGTGCATTGCTCCAGAAGGTACTCGTAGCCCAGTATCACCTTGGAAAACTGGATTTTTACATATAGCCTACAAAGCTAATGTACCAGTGTTTTTGGTAACCTTTGATTATAAGAAAAAACTTATCGAGTTTGGTCCAATGCATAATATAAGCGACAATACCCAAAATGAGCTCAATAAGATTTATCAGCACTTTAAAAATGCACATGGTAAATACCCCGAAAAAATGATCACTAAATTAGCGTCCTCCGTGGAGATAGATATTGAAAAGTAAAGGTTTTACCACCCGTTTGGTGCATGCCGATAGGTTACTGAATTCACCTGAAAGTGGTGCCGTACATCAGGCCACTAATAATTCGGTGTTGTTTGAATATAAAGATGCGCAGGGTTTGGTAGATGTTTTTCAAGGTAAAAAGGCAGGGCATGTATATTCTCGCTCGTCTTCAGGATCAAACCTCGCATTGCAAAATATCTTGACCCATTTAGAAGGTGGAGTAGGAGCGATCACTTTTGCCACAGGTATGGCAGCCATTACGGCTACAATGTTGAGTTTGTTCAAAAGCGGCGATCATCTAATTGTGAGTCATTTTTTGTTTGGTAACACCCGTAGTTTTGCGGAAACCATGCAAACATTAGGTATTGAACTGAGCTTTGTAGACGTGACTGATGTTCAAAATGTAAAAGCCGCATTTAAGGTTAATACTAAGGCGGTTTATTTAGAAACTATTGCTAACCCTGTTACGCAAGTGGCTGACTTGGGTGCAATTGGTCAACTATGCGAATCCAAAAAAGCGTTATTTTTAGTCGACACTACTATGACGCCAGCGAACATTTTTGACGCTAATTCAGTTTTAGCCTCGCTAACCATTAGTTCTTTGACCAAATATATTGCAGGTCACGGCAACGTATTAGGCGGAGCAGTAGTCGATACAGGCTTATTTGATTGGAGTGGATTCGACAACATATTACCTATGTACCGTGGGCCAGATAAATCTCAGTGGGGGCTAACGCAAATTAGAAAAAGAGGACTGAGAGACATGGGGGGAACCTTGTCTCCTGACTCAGCCCATGCCATTTCAATTGGTTTAGAAACTCTAGTATTACGTACCAATAAAGTATGCGACAACGCGATGCGTTTGGCTTCTTATTTACATAATCATGAAAAAGTGTCGGCAGTCTATTACCCAGGCTTGTCTGATCATCCTCAGCATTTTTTAGCCAGAGAGTATTTTAATGCTTATGGTGGTATTTTAAGTTTAGATTTGGAGGAGGGTATCGATCCTATTGAATTTTTAAATGCATTAAAGCTGGTGATATGTGCTACGCATTTAGGTGATACCCGTACGTTAGCACTGCCCGTTGCCTCGACTATTTATTTCGAATGCAGTGCTAAAGAAAGACAAGAAATGCGCGTTAATGACAACATGATTAGAATGTCTATTGGTATTGAGGATATAGACGACATAGTCGCAGATTTTGAACAGGCATTTGCGCAGTTTTAAACAGTCTGTCTGCACATTGTATGCGCTATTCTTGTAAGAATACCCCTAGTGGTGCTCAAAACAGAGAAAGTGGCTCGACGAGATTTGAGCCACTTACAACTAAGGCTATAACCTCTAGCGCAAAGTTAAATAGCATAAAATCAAAAATTGACCTATTGCTTAGATCAGTTCGTAACTTGTGGTAATTTCAACATTTCCAGCCAGCATCAACATTACCGAGCAGTATTTTTCAGCGGATAACTGCACGGCTCTGGCGACATTTTTTTCTATCAAACCGTCGCCTTTAACAATGTAGTGAGCATGGATAGCAGTGAAAAAACGGGGAGGCTCATCGGCTCTTTTGGCTTCAAGCTGGCAAACACAATCATCGACTTGTTTTCTGGATTTCTTTAGGATGTCCACCACATCAATGGAGGAGCAGGCACCTACTGATAGCAAAACAGATTCCATTGGAGTCATAGTTTTGCCGTTACCGTCTAAGTCTAGGGTATGTCCAGTCTCTGTTTTACAGCTGAATCTTAGGTTCTCTTGCCAACTAACTGTTGCTTTCATTTTGCCTCTACTTCTTAACCAGCGTGATTTTTGTTTTGTCTAGTAGTATACGTTTTTGCTTAAATAACGAACCAAGCGCCTTTTTATAGACATTTTTGCTCACTTTAAAACGTTTGGATATCTCATCCGCGGGACTTTTATCGGTTAACGTTGATAAACCCTCGTGAGCAATTAAGTCTTCTATGATTTGTTCTTCTAAGGCATTGCGCGATGAAGGATCATGAAATTGAAAACATAAATCTATTTTGCCATCTTCGCGAATCCGCTTTATATAACCTTTTACCGAATGGCCTACCTTAATAGGCTGAAAAACCTCGTCCTTAAATAATAAGCCAAGGTGCGAACCATTGATAATCGCCTTGTAACCCATGTCTGTTTTAGCACATATCAATAGTTCTACTTCTTGTTTAGCCTCAAATGTTCCACCTTCTTCACATGATTCTTCATACAAAAAATCTTTGAGTTTAGTGGATGCGGCTAATCTGCCCGTTTCTTCATCGCAAAAGACGTAAACCACATAGGATACGCCTTCAGACATAGGATAATCTTGTTCGTTAAACGGGACTAACAAGTCCTTTTCTAACCCCCAATCTAAAAAAGCGCCTACTTTAGTAATACTGACCACTTTTAAATAAGCGCAATGGTCAACAAATACTTTTGGGCGTTTTATGGTAGCGATAAGGCGATCATCACTATCATGATAAATAAATGCGTTCACCTTATCGCCAAGTTTACAGCCTAAGGGCGCATTTTTAGTCGGTAGTAAAATTTGACCTTTTTCGGCTGCGTCTAAATAAAACCCAAATGGCACTTCATTGACGACTTCTAGGGTATTGAACTTTCCAACTTGCGGCATGTTTGACTGATTATCTGTAACGAAATTATATGCATATTGTAACTGACCCACAGATTAAGAAATATAAAAACAATGTATTTTTTGTTAAATGCATGGATTTATTCATGGCATAATCGCAGCATTATTTTTTGCTTCTTTTATAGGTGTTATATGCACGATACTAACAATATTGTATTTTTAAATGGTCAATTTTTACCGGCGTCTGAAGCAAAAATTTCTCCTATGGATCGTGGGTTTTTATTTGGTGACGGAATATATGAGGTGGTACCGTCTTACAACGGTAAATTAGTGGGTTTTGGATTACATATTGAACGTATGCAAAGCGGACTAAATGCGATTGGCATTAACTTAGACATGACCATCAGCGATTGGCGTAACATTGCCACAAAGCTCATGGAAACGAATGGTAAAGGTAATCTTGGATTGTATTTTCATGTAAGTCGTGGCACGGATGTTAAACGATTTCACGCTTATCCTGAGCATATCCAACCTACAGTGTTTGCCTATGCTTTTGAAATCCCGGCAGCCACTACAGCTGATAAACAAGGTGTTAAACAATATAAAGTCACCAGTACCGAGGATTTACGCTGGAAACGTTGCCAAATAAAATCCACATCTTTGTTAGGTAACGTGATGCATTTCCAGCAAGGTCAGGATGCTGGAGTCCAAGAAACCATTTTATTTAATCAACATAATGAATTGACGGAAGCCAGCGCTTGCAATGTGTTTATGGTTAAAAACAATGTAGTGCTAACGCCACCTTTGGATAACCAAATACTTCCTGGTATTACTCGCCATATGTTGTTAAATATTTTACGCAAAGACGGTACTTTACAAGTGCAAGAAAGAGCGCTCAGTATGTCTGAAGTTCGTGCTGCGGATGAATTGTGGATAACCAGTTCTAGCAAAGAAATTGCCCCTGTAGTGGAGTTAGATGGCCAACCAGTAGGCAATGGAAAAGTGGGGGATATTTGGCAAAAAGCGCAGAGCTTGTATTCTGCGAACAAGTACCTTTATTAAACACTCTCCCTGCATAATAACTGGAATATAAAACCTTTATGTCTCGACCTGCCAGAATCATCATTGACTTAGCGGCTATTCAGGCCAATTGTCGCTTTGCGCAAACCCTTGCTCCTTCTTCTAAAACAGTAGCAGTGGTCAAAGCCGATGCCTATGGACACGGTTCTGTTGAAGTGACTAAAGCATTAGAGTCACAAGTGGATATGTTCGCTGTGTCTTGCCTCGAAGAAGCGTTGGTTTTGCGAGAAAATGGTTTGATAAAGCCTATTTTGTTACTCGAAGGATGTTTTGATAAAAAGGAATTAAATGTTGCCTACGATAATCATTGTGAGTTGGTCCTACACAGCCATTTGCAATTAACTCATTTGCTTAACGCCACACTGGTAGCGCCAATCAATGTTTGGTTAAAAATTGATACTGGCATGCACCGATTGGGGATTTCCACACAAGATGTTGAATCTACCTACGAAAAATTAAAGGCATCGGAGAAGGTTAAAAATATCCTTCTTATGACACATTTTGCATATGCTGATGATTTAAGTGGTAACTACACAGCCAGACAAATTCGACAGTTTGAACAATGTATTCAGCCAATAATAACTAAAGCTGAACAAAAAGTGGCATTGAGCATGGCCAACTCAGCTGGGTTATTAGCTTGGCAGCAAGCTCGATTGGATTGGAATCGACCAGGGATTATGTTGTACGGTGTGAGCCCATTTGATGTGCCCCAGGCGCAAGCCGATCAACTTATCCCAGCCATGACATTTGAATCACAAGTGATAGCATTGCGAGAAGTGTCAGCAGGCGAATCGGTCGGTTATGGTTGCACATGGAAGGCGCAACGTGCTTCAGTTATTGCCACCATAGCAGTGGGGTATGGTGATGGCTATCCGCGTACGGCACTTTCCGGAACTCCTGTGTTAATTAATCATCAACGAGCGCCATTGGCGGGCAGGGTGTCTATGGATTTGATTAGTGTTGATGTTACCGAACTTACCAATGTTCAAATTGGTGACACCGCGCAGTTGTGGGGCAAAGCGTTATCAGCCAATGAAGTCGCTAGTTGGGCGGGCACATCTGGTTATGAATTGGTAACCCGCATGCCTAGGCGTATCACTAGGCATTTTGTCCATTAATACTATCCCAAACGGATTAACTCTCTGCTATTAAAACGGCTCTAAGTGGAGCAGGGTAACCTTCAATGGTTTTGCTGTGATCATTAGGATCAAGAAAATCCACTAAGGACTGACTGGTCATCCACTCAGTTGCTCGTTGCTCTTCAGTTGTTGTCGCAGCCACATCGACCACTCTAATATTTTTAAATCCAACTCTTTGCATCCAAACTGTTAATGCTGCTGTACTGGGCAAGTACCATAGATTACGCATTTGTGCATAACGTTCGCCAGGCATAAAGACCGTTTGTTCATCTCCTTCAACAACCAAGGTTTCCAATACTAATTCACCTCCGGTACGAAGCTGGCTTTTTAGCTGATATAAAAAGTCAATTGGGCTACGTCTATGATAAAGCACCCCCATGGAAAATACTGTGTCGAAGGCTTTAAGTTCAGGCAATTGCTCCACTCCAACAGGCATGAGATGGATACGTGGATCGGGGTTAAAATGCTTAATAGCTTGGAATTGCATTAAAAATAGTTGTGATGGATCGGCGCCTACTACCAACTTTGCGTCTTCACCTAACATCCGCCACATGTGATATCCACTACCACAGCCTACATCAAGAACGTATCGATCTTTGAGACTTTTAATGTGAGGCACCACGCGATCCCATTTCCAATCGGAGCGCCATTCGGTATCTAAGTGAATGCCATGCAAATGAAAAGGTCCTTTACGCCAAGGCATAAATTGTTTGAGTAAACCGGTTATTTGCTTTTGGGTATACTCAGTGACTTCACTGCTAACGCCGAAGGCAACATTATCTTTTAGATTGACAGAGTTGGTTGAAATATCCGGGAGTTTATTAAGCAGTTTTACCCATTTAGCAAAATCACCATGCAATTGCTCTTTTTGCCATGTTGCGATTTGCGCCGGCAACACTTCAAGCCAGTGGCTTAAAGGTGAGTCAGCGATATGTTTATAAAAATCATTAAACCAAGTAACAGCCAAGTGGCCTCCTATAAAAGCAGCTTTGAGCTACGAGCTATTAGCCGCGAGCGTAAAGATTAACAATATAAAACTAATTTTTTCGTTTAAATGACGCGGTTTTTAGTTAACTGAAAACCTGATACAAAACATTTTGCGAAGCGCGAAGCTATTACTCCTTTATTGCTACCATTGATGCAAAATTAAAACAGGTAAACCAACGCAGCACGTCGTTAAAACCAATTTGTTGCAATCGTTGCTTATGCTGCTCAAAGGTTTCGGTGCGCATCACATCTTCTAATGCCGTACGTTTTTGACTAATTTCTAGTTCGCTATAACCGTTTCTGCGTTTAAATTCGTGATGAAGGTCAATGAGTAAATCGTTACCTCGTTCTGTGTCATGGCTGAGTTTTTCAGATAACAGCAAAACGCCGCCCGAATTCAAACCAGAATATATTTTTTGAATGATATCTAAACGCTGTTCGGGGGGGATAAATTGCAAGGTAAAGTTCATGACCACGCAACTAGCGTTTTTGAGATCAATATTTTGGATATCATCACATACCACATTGATGGGGGTGGCTGATTTGTAGGCTTGTACATGTAGCTCACAGCGCTGCACCATAGCGGGTGAGTTATCAATGGCGAAAATTTGACAATCTTCAGTTTGAATATATTTGCTTGCGGCTAAACTTACGGCCCCTAAAGAGCAACCCAAATCGTAAATATTGGTTTTTGGTTGTGCATATATAGCGCAAATTTGACCAATGGTGTCAATTATCGTGCTATAGCCGGGGACAGAACGCTGGATCATGTCTGGAAAAACCTCGGCTACCGAATGGTCAAAGCAAAATTCTGTGATTTGTTGTGGTTGAGAATAAATGGTGTCTTTACCGTCTTGCATAGTGGCGCTGTGACCTCAATAGAAATATCGCGCAATTCTACCTGTGCAATCTAATCCAAGCAATTTCCTTTGTTGCCTTCTTGATTACACTGTTATTCTGTATTAGCCATTAAAATAACTAAGACAACGTCTATAAAATAGAGTGAAAATCAATCACAGCACCTGAAATGACAAAAAATGTGAGTTAATCCTTCAATAATTAAGACTAAAGTATTAGTCTTAATTATTGAAGAAGAACAATAGATTATACAGGTAGGTTTAGTGGCGAAGTTTTTAATAGCAGATGATCATCCTTTATATAGAGAAGCCCTAATTTCAGCGCTGAGTCCACTATTTGAAAAGATTGATATTGTTCAAGCTGATAGTTTGGATTCGACGCTAGATGCGTTGCAGCAAAATACAGATTTTGATTTAGTACTGTTAGATTTGAATATGCCAGGCTGTGAGAATTTTTATGGTTTGCTACGGGTATCCCAAGACTTTCCCAAGATGCCTGTTGTTGTGGTATCGGCGAGTGATTCAAGTGAGGTTGTATCAAAAGTCATTAATTTAGGCGCCAAAGGTTTTATTCCTAAAGCAACTACCACGCAAACCATCGCTAATGCACTAATACAAATAATGGACGGAAAAAGCTGGTTGCCAGAGGGGATCGAAATTTGTATTGAAAAGGACACACCAGTTCTCGATATTGCAAAACTCGTAGGTGAATTAACTCCAAAACAATTTCAGGTCTTAAAACTGCTACAAGATGGCCTACTTAACAAACAAATCGCTTACGACCTAAGTATTACAGAGGCTACAGTCAAAGCACATATTAGTGCGGTTTTTAGAAAACTAAAGGTCAATACTCGCACTCAAGCAGTATTATTATTGAAACACTTGGATGTACCAGAATAACAAGTGATAAACCCTGACTATCCCTTAACTGATTTACATCGACACTTAGATGGAAATATTCGAATTTCCACTATTTGGCAACTTGCCGAAGAGTTTTCCATTCCATTAGAACAGAAAAATCTGCAAGAGTTGGTAGATGCCACACAAATCAAAGTTAAAACTACTGACCTTTTAGCATTTTTACAAAAAATGGAATTGGGTGTGTCAGTATTAGCCTCTGAACAAGCTTGTTATCGCGTGGCTTATGAAAATGTTGAAGATGCAAAACGAGCGGGGTTAGTTTATACAGAGTTACGTTTCTCACCTGTGTTCATGGCAAAGGCTCACAACCTGCCTTTAGAGCAAGTAGTTGATGCGGTAATAGCAGGTTGTAAAGCGGGAAGTCGCACATTCGGTATTGAGGTGAATCTAATAGGTATACTCAGTCGTAGTTTTGGTGAACAAAGCTGTTTTCAAGAATTACATGCCTTGCTTAGAGCTAAAAACGACATAGTTGCGCTAGATTTAGCGGGTGATGAAAAGGGCTTTCCAGCCATTAGGTTTGAAGAGCATTTTAAGTTGGCCCGAGATGCCGGGTGGAGCATTACAGTACATGCCGGTGAGGCAGATGGACCAGAAAGTATCCATCAGGCGATACATTTACTTGGTGCGACTCGCATTGGTCATGGTGTTGCGGCCCGTGATGATTTGCAATTAATGGATTTCATGGCAAATAACGATATTAGTATTGAGTGTTGTTTAACTTCAAATTTTCAGACAGGTGCTTGTACCGATATTGCACAACATCCTATAAAAACGTTTATCGAAAACGGCATAGTTGTGACACTAAACACCGATGATCCTGGTGTGTCGGCCATTGAGATTGCTGATGAGTATAAGTTAGCACGGGAAGTGGTAGGATTATCATCCTCACAACTGGAGCAGATCCAAATGAATGGTATTGACGTCGCATTTATGACGCCGTCCATAAAAGCGAAACTCTTAGATTTGTATCCCTAGCATTTCTTACTCAAGGTTTTTCTATTAGTGCCGTCTCTAGCTACTTTTATTTTAGCTCTAGGTTACGGACTTGTTATTTTGAGTATTATGCTGAAAATACCTATAAATCAGAGCTTAGCTGTAGATGCGTTTGTTCAAAGCGTGAATTCAATTTTAATAAGCCACATTAAACAAAAAGCCCTGATTAACAGGGCTTTTTAAACTATTTACGCTACTTTTTTAGCTCTTGGTTTTCTTTTAGGTTTTTCTTTTTCAACTTTATGTACTATCTCACTTTGATCGAAATCATCAACATTGATGGTACGTAGTCGACCTTTTTCCGTTTCACGCAAAAGTGCAGCTTGCTCTTCAGTTATCACTTGTAATTCAAGGCCTCTATCCGCCACTTTATCTAACTCTGTAAAGGGTAAATATTCTTTCGCGGCTTTGCATACTTTATTGTAAATAGGTTCCGCGGCAAGCACATTGTCTAGAGTTTGTTCTAAGTCGCCCATCAAACTGCCTTCTACCCGTGAAAGAAATTGGCCTGCACCTAACCGAGTACGTGCTTCACTTGGAGTTTGTAATAGGGTCGCTATCTTGTGCTCGATATCGTCAGAAGGTCGTTTATATTTTTTACCAAACGGCATGATGATTAACTTAAGTGCCTTACCCATTATTTTTGATGGGAAATTATCAAACAACTCTTCTAAGGCGATTTCTAGTTTATGCAAACTATCCTGCATCGCCCAATGCATCAAAGGTAAGTCGTCTGCCTTTCGCCCTTCATCGTCGAAACGCTTCAGTACACAAGAGGTGATATATAAGTAGCTCAACAAGTCACCTAATCGAGCTGAAATGCGTTCACGGCGCTTTAATTCACCGCCTAAAACAGCCATTGCTACGTCTGACAAGAAAGCCATGTTGGAACTGTAACGTTGCATGGAACGATAGTAACCAGCGGTTTCATCGGTGAAAGGCGCTTTGGTAAAACGTGCACCTGTAAGTGAGAACCACAAACTACGAAAGAAGTTACTGATAGCAAAACCTATATGTCCAAAAACCGCCTCATCGAATTGTTGCAATCTTTGTTCTTCATCAGGGTTGTTGGCTGCTAGTAATTCTGTCAATACGTATGGGTGGCAACGCATGGCGCCTTGTCCATAAATCATCATGTTACGAGTCAGAATATTTGCGCCTTCAACTGTAATTGCTATGGGAGCTCCTTGATAGGCACGACCTAAGTAGTTATTTTGACCAAGCATGATGCCTTTACCACCATGAACGTCCATGGAGTCATTAACTATCTGACGCATTTTTTCAGTTAAGTGATATTTGCAAATGGCAGATATAACAGAAGGTTTTTCTCCTAAATCCACTCCTTTAGTCGAAAACGAATTTACTGCGTCCATCAGGTAAGCGTTGCCGCCAATTCGGCCCAACATTTCTTCGATGCCTTCCATTTTACCGACTGGCATTTTAAATTGACGGCGAATGCGAGCATAAGCGCCAGTTGCAAGGGCAATGCTTTTTGCTCCACCCGCAGAAGATGAAGGTAAGGTAATCACGCGGCCTACAGATAAACATTCAACCAACATACGCCAGCCTTGACCTATCATTTTATTACCGCCGATGATGTAATCTAAGGGGACAAAAATGTCTTGTCCTCTGATAGGACCGTTGTGGAAGGGGACGTTTAATGGAAAGTGGCGATTACCAATTTCCATGCCCGCGGTATCTCTTGGCAACAATGCACAGGTAATTCCTAATTCTTGTTCACCACCGAGCAATCCATCTGGATCATACATTTTGAATGCTAAACCTATCACAGTCGCTACCGGCGCTAGCGTGATATAGCGCTTATTAAAGGTAAGGCGCATACCAAGTATTTCTTCGCCATTCCACTGACCTTTGCACACTACACCTTTATCGGGTAATGAGCCCGCATCTGAGCCTGCTTCTGGTCCCGTTAGGGCAAAACACGGAATTTCGTCACCGACTGCTAAACGTGGTAAGTAATGATCTTGTTGTTCTTTGGTTCCATAGTGTTGCAATAATTCACCTGGACCAAGAGAATTCGGAACGCCGACTGTAGTAGAAAGTACTGCACTGACACTTGAAAGTTTTTGCAATACACGGGCTTGCGCAAACGCAGAAAAATCTAGGCCTCCGTATTCTTTCTTGATGATCATCGCAAAGAACTTATTATCTTTAAGGTACTGCCACACTTCTTCAGATAAATCTGCATTGACGTGAGTGATTTCCCAGTCGTTACACATTTTGCATACTTCTTCTACTGGCCCGTCTAAAAATGCTTGCTCTTCGCCAGTTAATCGAGACTGAGGAATATTGTGCAAAGTTTGCCAGTTCGGATTACCACTGAAAATTTCACCATCCCACCAAACCGTACCGGCGTCGATAGCATCTTTTTCTGTACTCGACATTTCAGGCATGATCTTTTTGTAGATTTTTAAGATCGGTTCACTGATGTATTGCTTGCGTATCGATTCGATATTGACGGGCAGGGCGACAATTATAAATGCCAACCATGTGAATTCGCCGACTATACCTAATAAGCTTCCGAGCACAAACAAGCAAAAAATCGCCACAGTAGCGTTAAATAACTTCATTCGAAAATAGCTTACTGCTCCTAGCGAAGCTATTACAAATAAAAACCAAATTAGAATTTGCATAAATTCTCCAATTTTTAGAGGTCAGACCAGAATGTGAACACTATATTTTTACTATGTAAAAATCAAGTTTATGGATCAGTTTGTCACTAAGCTTTGCATGAATATTTAAAATACATGCTGTAACTATCAAAATGATATCAGGGCTAGGGTAGTATAGGATAAGTGTGCTGAGTAGACTCAGTCTTTCGAAGGCATGTCGACGTTGCCTGATTTGAAATTTTTCAAACGAATTTCACCTTGTTCGTCACCATCTTTAAATTGTTTTAACTTAACTAATTGATAGTTAAGTTGTGGTGAAAACCACGCTATGGTTTCCCTAGAGGAATTATTTCGTATGATTCTTACTTTGATGCCTTCAATCATACCAAAGGGTAAATCGAGTTGTTCTTTGCCAACCACTTTTAACTCATAGTGCCGCAACTCACCCCTGTTGTTTATAATGTTATATTCGAAGTTGCGTTTACCCGAAGCCAACTTTAATTGTACGTCTAGGCGATAAAGTTGGTTATCAAGCTGTCCCGACCAATTTATGGGTTGCGCCTGATTAATAGTGACAGTCGATTCTGTGGCGTCAAAGCGGATTTTAGTACTTTTATTCGACCCAGTCCCACTGCGACTATATGCATAGGTAAGGGGATGCAATTGTGAGTCGCTAAATGAAAAAAAACTCGTTTCTGAACGAATATCTGATAAGAAGAATGCTGAAACCTTAGAGTAATAATCTAACCTATATAGATTATCTTCATCAGCTTTAAGGATTAGTTTTGCTTTACCTAAGGTTCTGTTGAATCGATAGACTAGGTATTCTGCCTCAAATCCGACTAATTTTTCTTCAGCATAAACACGTTGGTTTGCACCAAAACTCAGCCCTAAAAATAAGGTTAGTGTTAAAAGAACAATAGACTTATTCAATAGCATAACCCTCGTCAGCTAATATTTGGTTATCTAATACTGCTCTATTATTAATCATTTTAAGCCTATCTTCGCAAAACCACTTAATAACTAACGGGTACATTTGACGTTCTTGTTGTTGAACCCGTTGTGCCAATTCTTGTACATCTTGTTGTTCGAACACAGGCACTTTGGATTGCAATACTACCGGACCACCGTCTAACTCTGGCGTGACAAAGTGAACAGACGCCCCGTGTTCTTTGTCATTGGCGTCTATTGCTCTTTGATGGGTATGCAGTCCCTTGTACTTGGGCAACAAAGATGGATGAATGTTCAACATCCTACCCTGATAACGTTCAACAAAAGCAGGCGTTAGAATACGCATAAATCCAGCTAATACAATGAGATTTGGGTTGAACTCATCAATACTATCAGCCAATTGTTTGTCATACTCTTCCCTGCTAGCGAAGTTTTTATGGTCTATATAGATAGCAGGGATACCTGCATTTTCTGCTCGAGTTAGGCCATAGGCGGTTTCTTGGTTTGCAATTACCGCAACGATTTTGGCGTTAATTCTTTTTTCAGCAATCTCATCAATAATTGCTTGTAAGTTTGAGCCATTACCTGATACCAAAACCACTATAGACTTTTGTACGTGTTGCTCAGTCACTTAGTTTATCTCAACCTGTTGTTCAGAATCACTATTTTCAATGTGGCCAATTTGCCAAGCGTTTTCACCGAGTTTATTTAAAATATCAAGGGCCTGAGCGACTTTGTCACTAGGTAATGCAATGATTAAACCTACACCACAATTGAAAGTGCGATACATTTCATGAGTGGTAACGTTACCTTTTTGTTGCAACCAATTGAATATTGCAGGCCATTGCCAACTTGATCCATCGATTACCGCTTTAGTGCCTTGGGGTAGAACTCTCGGAATGTTTTCCCAAAATCCGCCACCAGTAATATGGGAGATGGCACTAACCTTTACTTGCTCAAGCAGCGCTAAAACGTTTTTGACATAAATACGTGTTGGTTCTAATAAGTGTTCAGATAGGGGTTTATCTTCAAGTAAATCGCTGGTATTACTTTCTGATACTTCTATGATTTTACGTATCAAGGAATAACCATTTGAATGAGGTCCCGACGAGCCTAAAGCAATCAGTGCGTCTCCGTGGGCGACCTGCGAGCCATCAATGACATCCTCAGCTTCAACCACGCCGACGCAAAAACCAGCAACGTCATAGTCTTCGCCATGATACATACCAGGCATTTCAGCGGTTTCTCCACCTATAAGTGCGCAACCTGACAACTCACAACCTTTGCCTATGCCTGTTACTACTTCTGCCGCAGTATCAATATTTAGCTTTCCTGTAGCGTAGTAATCCAGGAAAAACAGGGGTTCAGCACCTTGTACTATTAGATCGTTTACACACATGGCCACCAAATCAATGCCAATCCCTGAGTGTTGTTTTAAGTCCATTGCTAATCTGAGTTTAGTTCCCACACCGTCGGTGCCAGATACCAAAAGCGGTTTTTTGTATTTTTCAGGAAGTGCACATAATGCACCAAAGCCACCTAGTCCACCTTTGACTTCAGGTCTGTGAGTTTTTTTTGTGACAGATTTAATTCTTTCGACTAGTTGGTTACCTGCATCAATATCAACCCCAGCGTCTTTGTAACTTAGTGATGACTTATTATCGCCCACGTTAATTCCTCAATCTCAATATAGCCGCAAAAAAAGAGCGCAGATTTTAGCAGCTTGCTGAAATAATACCAACGACAGATATTGACATATATGCGCAAATTAACATGTAAGTATAATTTTTAGGTGGTTTGAGTATATAGTTCCTCAAACAATTGATGAATTTTGTTCGCAAATAAATGACAATAGCCGATAGAAGTGTTTTAGATATCTGTTTTGAGGAGAATTGGCCCAGATGCCAATAAAAATAAACCCTGTGTTGTTAGTGTTTTTGTTTGTGTGGCTAATTGGCTCGCAGAGCGCTAAAGCAGCGGTTATCGATGATTTATACGATGCAAGAATTGCCGTAGATAACCAATCACAATCAACCCAAAATAATGCGTTTAGCCAAGCTTTGAAACAAGTGTTTCTGAAAGTACGAGGTAACACTGATTTGTTATCTAACGCCAAAATTAGGAACTCACTTGCTAAGGCTACACGTTTTGTTAGGTCCTACAGCTATGAGAAATCAGATACTCAGTTGTTTTTGGTGATTAGTTTTGACCCTCAACGGGTGGAAAACGTCATTCGAAGTTCAGGGTTTCCAGTTTGGGATAAAAGACGACCTGACACCTTAGTTTGGTTAGCAATACAATCACCAGATGGTTCAGATAGACAAATTGCCAATTCAACGCAGTACCCAGAGTTTTATCAACAGTTGAGTACGCGAGCTGCGCAAAGGGGCATAACCTTGGTTTACCCCTTGTGGGATCTCGATGATATACAAACTTTGAGTGTTTATGATATTTGGGGAGGGTTTAGTAGCCAAATCGCCAAAGCAAGTGAGCGTTATGTGGTTCCATCGGTGCTTTCTGCAAGAATTCATGGCGCAATTAGCGAATCAACTGAAGATAGGGTAAACACAACAGAACCTAGCGTGGAGTGGACCGCTGATTGGACCATGATCGAGGGTGGTGGGTTATTGTCTGGGCAAGTACAACAACAAAGTCAAATCGATATTGCTACCGCTTTAATAGATGCGTTGGCCGATCAATTGTCATCAAAGTATGCGGTAGACCTCGCGCAAATTGATCGCTCTGAGGCTAGAGTGCAGATAGTAGTTAATAATATTGATTCTCTTAATTATTATAAACAGGCGTTGAATTCATTAGAAAATATGAGCGTTGTCAACGAGGTCATTTTGATAAAGCAGCAAGGTTCGAGAGCCACGTTTGAGCTAGATTTGTTAGGTGATGTTGGAGATTTGACCAATGCCCTAAGTTTAGATAGTAAAATCAGACCTGTAGTTGATGATTTTGGTCAGCCTATTCGTGGTTTGGAGTTCTTTTGGGTCAAGTAAGTAATCAACTGACGTTGCCAATTGGTTTAAAAGATACCGAATCTTTTGCCAGTTTTATCCCCGGTCAAAATGCCCAAGTTTGTAGTCACCTACTCGAATTACTGCAGCAATTTGAAACCGATAAAAACAATAATTGGTTAACCTATTTGTTTTCTGATTCAGGTTTGGGAAAGAGTCATTTGTTGTATGCTAGCTGCCAACAGGCAGAGTTAGCAGGGAAAAGTAGCGTATATTTAAGTTTCAATGAAAAACAACATATGCAACCTGATGTACTCCAGGGTTTAGAGCAGTATCGCTTAGTTTGCCTAGATGATATTGAAAAATTACAGGGTGAAAGTGCTTGGCAAATAGCGGTATTTGATTTAATCAATAAGATTAAAGAACAAAATCAAAGCTGTTTAGTGATTACCGGTAACCAACCTCCAAACAAATTATCCCTAGAACTACCGGATCTTATTTCTAGGTTGTCCTGGGGAACAAATTTTCAGTTGTATTCGTTGACCGACACGCAACGTCAAGAAGCGTTAATTGTTAAAGCCCAGCATCGGGGTTTGAATATGTCGAAAGATGTAGCCAAATACTTAGTCAATCATTGGCAACGTGACATGCCAGCGTTGATAGAGTCACTAGATATTCTCGACCAGCAATCCATGCAACAACAACGCAAATTAACCATACCTTTTGTTAAAGCTATTTTTGATTTTTAGGTTTTAGACTTTCAAAAGCTTGTTTTTCTTCCAATAGCTCATCTTTTAATTTGCGAATTCCTAATCCAAGTTCGCGCCCTCTAATCCGAGCGTAAAAGCTACAACCAGTAAATAACAAACAACACAGTATTATTTCAACTAGAGCGTACAGCCTTTCTCCTGCAACGGCGTAAACTGCAGTTAAACCATGCAATAAATAATACATGACGATAAAGTTGGTCCAAGCGTGAGTATAGGGTTTTCCTTGTATCAGTCCTTTTGCTGGTAATAAAATCGGCACAATCCAAAACAGTAGAGTAAATACTGTGGAGGTGGGCTTATCTATGGTCAAAACAAAATGCCAAACGACTAACCAAATAATTAATAGTAAATAACTGCTTAAAGTTAATCTTCGAAAAAAAGTACTGTTAAATGTCATATTAATTATCCAGTTTCGCAGCTAGTGCAGCGAGTCTTGTGCCTTGTGCTATGCACAATTTTTGTTCGTCTATTGTGAGTTGGTTCTTAAAGTCGCCTTGAGCTACATGACTTACACCATATGGGCTTCCCCCAGATTGAGTGGTATGCAGCTCAGGGTTAGAATAGGGTAGCCCACACAATATCATGCCATGGTGTAACAAAGGTATCATCATAGTGAGCAAGGTGCTTTCTTGGCCGCCATGCATACTAGATGAAGAAGTGAATACACAAGCAGGTTTATTTTCTAATGTGCCGGCTAACCATTGTCCGCTAGTATCATCTAAAAAGTACTTTAACGGCGCTGCCATATTACCAAATCGGGTAGGACTGCCTAACGCTAATGCACAACAGTCATCCAAGTCTTGTTTTACGACATAAGGGTCACCGCTATGAGGAATTGAGTTTTGTGTGTCGGTAAAATGGTTGCTCACTTCAGGTACACAACGTAATCGTGCTTCTAATCCGGTCTTTTCAACACCTAATGCGATGCTGTTAGCCATGGCTTGAGTCGCGCCATGGCGACTGTAATATAGAATCAGTACTACTTGACTCATAAAATATCCAAAACAGATTCAGGAGGACGACCAATAGCGGCTTTACCTTTGTACCTTACAATGGGGCGCTCGATAAGTTTTGGATAATTGACCATGGAAGTAATCAGTAAATCTTCACTTAACCTTGGATCGGCTAAATTTTGTTCTTTGTAAGCGTCTTCTCCTTTGCGCATTAATTGTCTGGCGGAAGAAAAGCCTAATTGAGAAATTATCTCAGTGAGTTCGTCTGCATTAACAGGGGTTTTCAGATACTCAATAATTTGTGGTTCATAGCCTTTGTCGTGAAGCAATTGCAGTGTTTGGCGACTTTTAGAACATCTAGGGTTATGTAATATGCTTAAATCAGACATAAATTTTCACTTAAAATGAGTTTAGGATTGAGACGTAGTATTCTACATTTTATTTAATTGGTTACGAGAGTAACCCGTATTTAGGGTGCTGTTATTTTGAAAAAAATTATTATTGTTTTGGCTGCATTGTTAGCTTTGTTGTTAGGATTGTGGGCTCAACACTCTCTGAAAGTCGATTTTACAGCCACAGATGGTAATGAATATCGTTGGAGTAGTGGCGAAGGAAAGTGGAAAGTTGTCAATTATTTCGCGGAGTGGTGTGCACCGTGTTTAAGAGAGATGCCGGAATTAAATCGTTTTTATCAATTGCATAAGGATGAGATAGATATTTTTGCGGTGAGTTTCGACCCATTGGATAATGAACAATTAATCGTTCTTAAGCGCAAGTATGATATTCAATTTGCGGTTGTTGCTAGCCTAAACTCTATACCTTGGAATCAACCGCCAAAGAGTTTACCGACGACTTATATTCTTGATGCCAAAGGCAATGTGCGACAACAATTGAAAGGTGAACAAAGTGCTCAAAAACTCATACAAACTATCAACAAATTAAAGGGTTTGTAGGCGCTCCTGAGCCGTCCTGAATTGTTCTATTCTAGCTCGGATGCGTTGTTGTTCAATTTTGCGGTCATTAGCATAATTGTAGGCGGTATGTAGTTCGTCAATTGCTCTTGGGTACGCCGCTACTAAAGCGTATATTTCGGCTTTAATTTGATGCATCTCCAGTTTTTGACCACTGTTTTGGTAGGCGTCTGACAGTAAATCGTAAGCTAACATATTGTCGGGATTAACGAGCAAATAATCTCTGAGCAGTGATGTTGCTTTTTCAAAATTTTGGATTTTTATCAATGCATTGGCCAAATTTAAAGTTAAAACTCTGTTGAAAGGAGTATGTAAAATTTGTGCCGATAGTCGGTCTATCGCGCTTTGGGTTTGATCCATTTCAATTGCAATATCGGTAAATGTATCTAAATAAAATAGATTGTCGGGCTGTTTTTCGAGTAACCCTTCGATTAATTCTAACGCAGCTTCAAATTGTTCATTGGCTAATAATGATAAAGCTAAGCCATATTCAGCCGCCGCTTTAAAAACATAAGTTTGCTTATCTAGAATATCAGAGAAGTATTCGATATTTCGCTTGGGATTAGCATAATAACGCGCCAAAACTCGCGATTTCGCTAAATGAAAATTAATACTTTCTGGGATGTCCCGTGATCGAAATGATGCAGCTCGCGTGCGCGCATCTGCCACTCGAGATTCAGGCAATGGGTGAGTCAGTAAAAATGCCAATGGAGTGGATTTAAGGCGATTTTTCTCGGTTAAAATACTAAAAAAACTGCTCGCGCCGTAGGGGTCAAACCCCGCATCCGCTAATATTCGTATTCCCACTCTGTCCGCTTCTTGTTCATTTTGTCTGGTGTAATTAATTGAAGATTGCGCCGAGGCTGCATTGGTTACAGAAATAGCCGCCATTCCCGCTTCAGGATTAACCGCCGCCAACATGATGCTTCCTAATAAACTGGCTATCTGCAATGGTGATGATTTTTGACGTGCTTCCATGCTACGAGCAATATGCCGTTGAGTTACGTGACTGACTTCGTGTGCTAATACCGATGCTAATTCAGATTCGTTTCTGGCATTAAAAATTAGTCCGGTATGGATCCCAATATGTCCTCCAAAAAAAGCGAAAGCATTGATTTCTGGACTATTGAGAATAAAAAACTTGTATGGAAACTTTACATTGTCTGCCTGTGCGACCAAACGATTTCCAAGATCTTGAATATATTCGTCCAACAACGGATCATTAATAATCGGGGCTTGACCTCGGAGTTGCCGCATAAGTGCGTCCCCAATTAATACTTCTTTATCTAGGCTGATAGCGCTGGAGGCAACGACTCCTATTTCAGGTAATTGATTTTTTTTATTTTGTGCGCCAACTGACATGATGCCTACAACACAAATACAAAAGGCAGAAACAACAATGTTAGCTATAGGTTTTATCATAAATTACGTCTAAATTAGGTTTGTTATAGTAAGAGCCAATGCTAATTGCTGACTACTGGTGTTTATTATGGATCAATTAGCAATGCATTAGTTCAATTCTGCTGAGTCATTAAGCCGATTTAATGGTTTTTAATTGTTGTTCGATAGACACAAACACCTCTTTGATAGATTGCCCACTATTTTCAACAACCTCTAACGAAGTGGCCAATAAATCAAGCAGTTGTTCTAGTAACATATGGGCATACTTGAGTAATTCTATGTCTGCATCATCACCACAACGAATTGTTACACATATAAAATCGCTAAGTTTAGGGATACTAAGTAGAGGACCTAGAATCGAGGGATTAAATTCTTTAAAAGGTGAATTGCTGTCAAACGCTTTAATCATGGCTTGTGGTTCATTTTTAACAACAGGAAAACAATGTAAGTCAAATGCGTATTGGTTACAGTGTTTTTTAAGCACTACTGCTGGTTTTCCTTGCTTACAATTACTTAAATTCCAGTTTGTTTTATCTAGCAGATATTTAATATTGTTATCAAAACCATCGGTAAAGGTGCCTTCAAGTTCCAAAAGTTTATTCGCTACTATTTGAAAATGATCGGGAATATCTCCCAAATTAAGGGATTTTTTGAGTTGCAAAATCGCTTTTACATTACCAAAACGACTTGTCCAATCTAATTGCAAATAGAACCTCTCTTTGTTGTTATTATCTTCGAGTTATCTCAGTTAAGCGCTGTTTTATCATATTGGGGTTGTGTAATAATGTCTCCATCATATAGCTGAAGTTCAATTTTCACCAATCTATCGCTTGGTGATACCTAAAAATACACAAGGACAATAGATGTTAACCGTTTTTGAGCGTTGGTATAAGCGTAAATTTTCAGATCCTGATTCTATGATGTTGTTATTACTGCTGCTTATTAGTTCATTGTTATTAGCAGTCTGGGGCGGTATTTTGATGCCGGTTATTGTCGCTGCTGTTATCGCTTATTTATTGGATTGGCCTGTTGTTCAATTGTGCAAGTTGGGTGTATCGCGTGGCTATAGTACGGTACTGGTTTTATTTGGATTTATTAGTCTGTCAATTTTAACCTTTGTTGGTTTAGTGCCGGTGGTAGTGCAACAAAGTATCAACTTGATTAAAGAAATGCCGCAGATATGGCAACAGGGGCAACAGTGGTTATTAGCCTTACCCGAGACTTACCCTGATCTAGTGCAATTGACACAGATTCAAGATGTATTGGATAGCGTAAATGAGAGAGTAGTGGGGTTTGCGGAGCAATTATTGTCAGCTTCATTTAGTTCTTTAGGTGGCTTAGGAGCCATGCTCATATATATGATTTTAGTGCCTTTGATGGTGTTTTTTATGGTTAAGGACAAAGAAATGTTAGTGGCAAACCTGTCGTCATTGCTACCAAGTGAACGCCGCCTTATTAAACAAGTTGGCTCAGAGATGAACCTACAAATCGCTAATTATATTCGTGGCAAGGTGATTGAAATAGTGATTGTAGGCACTGTCTCGGCAGTGACGTTTGCATTTATGGATTTACGCTATGCGCTGTTATTAGGCGTGTTAGTGGGTTTTTCAGTACTCATTCCATATATAGGTGCAGCGGTTGTAACTATTCCCATCGCTATAGTTGCACTGTTTCAATGGGGAATTACACCGGACTTTTGGTATTTGATGGTAGCTTACGGCATTATTCAGGCTTTGGATGGCAATGCGCTAGTACCTATCTTGTTTTCAGAAGCAGTGAGTTTGCATCCTGTATATATCATTATTGCAGTGCTATTTTTTGGAGGTCTGTGGGGGTTTTGGGGGGTATTTTTTGCTATTCCTTTAGCGACTTTAGTTAAAGCTGTGACAAATGCTTGGTCAAGCCCTAAAGAGTTGGAGTCTGCAATCTAACATATCGGGAGCCGAATCAATCCGGCTCCCGACCATTTTTAGTCAGCTATTTTGTAAATAATCTAACACCACTTCATGATGGGTTTTGGTTTTGAATTTATCGAATACATGTTCAATATTTCCGTTTTCATCAATTAAAAACGTAATACGATGAATACCATCGTATTCTTTACCCATAAACTTTTTTAAGCCCCATACACCAAAGGCATCGGCGACTGAATGATCTTCATCCGACAAAAGGGTGAAATTAAGACTTTCTTTTTCAATAAACTTGGGCAACCTTTTAACCGCGTCAGGACTTACACCTAATACTTCTACATTTTGCTCGGCCAATGAGTTTTGACTATCTCGCAATCCTTGAGCCTGAATCGTGCAGCCGGGGGTCATGGCTTTAGGGTAAAAATACACTAAGACTTTTTTACCTTTAAAGTCACTTAGGCTTACAGTTTGGTCGTTTTCATTGGGTAAAGAGAATTGTGGGGCCGGGTCTCCAGCCTTAAGGGTTTGCATAATAAATTGCCTTTATTTCTAAGTCTAAACAGTATTACTAAGTTATTAATGATTTGGTTTAATCGCGCCTAATAAATTTAGGGGCTGTAACAGTTGTTGAAGCGCCAGTTCAATTTTTTCAACTTCGAGCTCATGGGGGATAGAAATGACCATTTTGCATTTCATGGGTTTTTCATTGGCTAAGTCATTTTCATCTTTATCTAGAAACTTTAACCTAAATGCACTGACCGAAATATTGCGTTGTTTGAAAAAGTCGGTGATTTGATCAATTAAACCAGGCGTACTTTCTCCACTAATGACGACATCCGCTAGGTGCTCTAGGTTTTGTTTACAATGTTTTTTGGTGCGTTTCATCATCGACAATAAATTGTGTTTCTGGCAAGTCTGAGGCAATAAACACTCTGCTTGGGTTATCGCACTCTGCGTACCTTCGACGATCATAGTGAGGGAGAAATCTTGGCCATAAATGGCTTGGCGACTGTCTAAAATATTGCATCCTACTCCGGTCACTGTGTCTGCCAAAGTGCTCAACACACCAAATTGGTCTGAACCTAGTATGGTAATGATAAGTTGCTGCTGCATTTTTAACCAAATCGTTGCTATCAAATTCGCTATAACATACATGATTGTGGGTGGGTTGATCCAGTTTCTATTTTAATCTCGGGATCACGCTATTCAATGCTTGTTTTTAAGAGGCCAGATCTTTACCATTAGGCGCTAATTTTTTGGGGGGAACACATGTTTACTGGCAGTTTTGTGGCGTTAATTACGCCAATGTATGATAACGGGCAAATAGATTATCCGTCATTGAAGGCGCTCGTTGATTTTCATATTCAAAATGGGTCTCATGGCATAGTGTCTGTTGGTACTACTGGTGAGTCTGCGACTTTACCTTTTTCTGAACATATCGAAGTAGTGAAACGCACCGTTGAATATGCACAAGGAAAAATACCAATCATCGCAGGAAGTGGTGCAAACTCGACCTCAGAAGCAATATTTTTGAGCGAACAAATGGCTAATACAGGTATTCAAGGCTTTTTAAGTGTTGTGCCTTACTACAATAAGCCGCAGCAAAAAGGCTTAGTGGCGCATTTTAATGCGGTAGCTGATTCGACTGACTTACCCGTGTTATTGTATAACGTGCCTAGTCGCACCGTAGCTGACATGTTACCCGAAACAGTAGCCGAATTGGCTAGTCATCCTAAAATTGTTGGATTAAAGGATGCGACAGGTGATATTGCACGCTTAAAGGCAACCCAAAAACTAGTCTCAGATGATTTTGTGTTGTTAAGTGGCGATGATTTAACTGGATGTGAATTTTTAGCAAATGGTGGACATGGTGTAATATCCGTAACTGCGAACATTGTGCCAAAACAAATGTCTGACATGTGTAATGCTGCTTTAGCCAAAGATTTTCAATTAGCGCAAAACATAGACAAACAAATTTGTGAGTTACATAGTGCGTTATTTATTGAGCCCAATCCCGTGTTACCAAAGTGGGCGTTATACAAAATGGGGCTAACTAATTCAGCTTTTTTACGATTACCTTTAGTTGAATCGGAACTAGCTAGCCAAAAACATATCGAACAAGTCATGCGCAGTTCTGGCGTATTATCTTAAGGAGATTGCATGACCTATAAATTTCAACTAATTGGTATGATAGCGGTAACCGCGTTATCCGCCTGTAGTTCATTAGAAGAAAGAGAAATAGCCAGCGGTTCGTTTGAATATATCAAAGAACAGCCTGGTCAAAAAATAGCGATACCGAATGAATTGGACCAGCCAAATTTTAGTGATTCCTACAAACTACCAGAAATAGGCGAAAATGCCCCAGTTACCGCCATGGGTAAAGATTTGAGTGTGCTTTCGCCTTCGCTAGTATTGCCTATTGTAGCTGGATCTCATATCGAAGAAGGCTCAAAAAGTGCGACTGTTTGGTTTGACCAAGTCGATGATAGTGTTCCTCTTGATACCTCAGTCTGGAACTCGTTGATCCGTTTTTTAGAAACTGAGGGGATTGGCGTCGAAACGTTTGACAAAGATAAACAACGTTTGGTTACCGATTGGATGGTTTGGGACGAAAGCAAAGACAATAAATGGTACAGCTGGTCTAAATCAGAACGCACAATTAAGCAACGTTTTGAATTTTCTTTAGATAAGAAAATTCATGGTCGTTCGGCGGCTCTCAGTGCTGACTTAGTTGAATATAAAGAACAATTAAATCCAGAAAGTCCCGAAATAACACAGTCAAAAGATGAAAGACGTAACGAAATCGATGTTCTGAATAAAGTAGTGAAACACTATGAATTTGAAACTCAATTAGCTAGCGTTAAACGTTACCGTCAAATTCGTGAAGGTTTGCCAATGGAGTTAGGATTTGATAGTGATGGTGAACCTGCATTTGTTGTAGATGCCGATTACGAAATCACTTGGCCAAGGTTGTTACTTGTATTGAGAAAATTAGGTTTTGATGTAAAAGATTTCGATAAATCAAATGGATTGATGTTTGTTAAATACAATGGCTCTGAAGAGGGGTGGTGGAGCGATATTTGGTCCAGTGATAAAAACCAGTTTGACCTAGACACCGAAGAATATCGTATCAAAGTTGTCGCTGCCGGAGAAAAAACATCGATCACATTGTTAGACGATGAGAGCAAACCATTCTTAGTGAATAAACTAACAGATTTGTACCCTAAATTTTCAAAAACCATGTCGGCTGACAATCTAGATATTTAGTTGTTTGATTCTGGTTGCTAGCGTGGCCAGAGTTGATGTTTTCAAGTTAAATCGTACTCAAGTTTTGTGTATTGTTCAGATTAAGGAGTTGGCATCCTATGTCGATCGCGGATTCAATTTTATCGGTTAACAATGATTTGCCTATTCGTACCGAGTTACCTGTACATAGTGGCAAAGTGCGCTCCGTCTATTGGTTAACTGATAACGACAGTCGTCGCTTAATTACCGATAAAGCCTATCCAGTGCCTATCGACACTCCGCTCGCTATTATGGTTATCAGTGACAGGATTTCGGCATTTGATTGTATCTGGCATGGTGAAGGTGGCATGTTGGGCGTACGTGGTAAAGGTGCAGCTTTAAATGCTATTTCTAACCATTGGTTTGAATTGTTTAAACAACAAGGTTTAGCTGACAGTCATATACTGGATATACCTCACCCATTTGTGTGGATAGTACAAAAAGCACAACCTGTGATGATTGAAGCTATTTGTCGACAGTACATTACAGGCTCAATGTGGCGCGCCTATGAAAAAGGTGAAAGACATTTTTGTGGTATTCAGCTCGAAGAGGGACTAAAGCAAGACAGTAAATTAGCTAATTTACTGATTACACCATCTACAAAAGGTATTTTGAAAGGTATACCTAATGTACCAGAAGCCGATGATGTGAATATTACCCAACAAAACATCCTTGAAAACTACCAAGCATTTAACTTTGAAACCCCCCAAGATGTTGAACTGTATGAAAAATTGCTATGTGAAGGGTTTCAAGTGATTAGTCAAGCGTTAGACAATCTAGGGCAAATTTTTGTCGATACCAAATTCGAATTTGGGTACGTTAGAGGGTTAGACGGCAACAAAAAACTTATTTATATGGATGAAGTCGGAACGCCTGATTCGTCACGTATATGGGATCAAGAGTATTATGCCCAAGGAAAAGTGGTAGAAAATTCTAAAGAAGGGTTCCGTCAGTTGTTACTCAACCATTTTCCCGATCCTGATATTTTACTAAATAAAAATCGAATGCAGGAGCGTCAACAGTTGGCTGCTGACAATGCGCTTCCAGTAGACGTGTTAATGCAAGTGTCGAATACCTATATAGAAATAGCAGAAAAAATTACCGGTAAACCCTTAGTTGTAAGTGACAATCCAAAAGAAGAAATTATTCGAGTATTGAAAAGAGACTATCAATTAATTGATTAGTCTTTTCGTATAGGCACTTCATTAGAAAAACAGTTTATGTCGTATTAGCTAGGTTGTTTTTTTGTAGAGTCTCGTATCACTAACTCTCCGTCAGTGATACGTGCGTCATCTTGACCTTTCGCAGGTAAACCTGAATCCTTGGTTTTAAGCCTTTCGATCAACATACTTGCCGCTTGATAACCTATTGTCACTAAGGGTTGACGCATGGTGGTGATATGTGGCCAAACTTTCGTGCTGATTGAAATATCATCAATTCCACAGATTGAAATATCATCTGGCACACGTAAACCTAAACTCTGAACTTTGTATAAAACACCCACGGCCATTTCATCGTTAGCCGCAAATATAGCGGTGGGCCTCGGGGTTTGATTAAGTAATACGGTGGCCGCATCTATTCCAGATTGATAAGTGTAAAACCCTTGCACGATATGGGATTCATTTATTTCCCTTTTCGCTTCGCCAAGTGCTTTTCTGAATCCCATTTCACTGCGTCTTGATGAGTCTTGATCGGGGTGCCCTAGAATAAAAGCGATGTCCTTGTGTCCGAGCTCCATTAGATAATTCGTCATATCATAACTAGACTGCGTTCCATTAAACCCAATACATTCACCACTTTTTACATTTTTAGG
This sequence comes from Paraglaciecola arctica, assembly GCF_018861065.1. Classification (GTDB taxonomy): domain Bacteria; phylum Pseudomonadota; class Gammaproteobacteria; order Enterobacterales; family Alteromonadaceae; genus Paraglaciecola; species Paraglaciecola arctica_B. Next base: position 33,057 of record NZ_JAHKQO010000039.1, on the reverse strand, counting down.
GCCTATTTTTATGTAGTTAATGTTGTTAGCGTCTAACATTTGAAGCAACTCAATTTTGTCGCATATTGGCGGCGTTAGAATAAGCCCGTCGACAAGGGTGTTTTCAACTAACTCTTCAATTTCTTTTGCTAAACTTTGAGATCGATAACTGCAGTCATATACAAATAGTCCCATTTGTTGTTCGGTGCAGCTTTGCAATATTCCTTTCTGCAAATTCATCAAATAACCAGGGCTAGGGTTATCCGACAATAATGCAATAAAAAATGACCTATTTCTGGCTAATGCCATGCCTAACGGATTACGTTTAAAGCCCAATAGTTTTATCGACTCTTGTACTTTATTCCTGGTTTGCGCTCGAACGTTAGCTTCTTGGTTAATGACTCTCGAAACTGTTTTTTTTGAGACACCAGCGTGTTTGGCTACATCAGTGATGGTGATCGACTTCATTGAAAAATAATCCGGTTGAGTAAAACTGTATGTGAACCTTAATTGGTGCGTATCTTATAATTGTTGTCATTTACGGTGTCAACATTTGCTATACGTTGTCACACTTTATCTGAATATGAAACTCACTATTAAATTACAACTTCATATATTGATTAGCCCTTTGACTAAAGCATTCGCTACGCTAAACGTTTACAAATCTATGTTTGCTTGCAAGTTACCAAAATAGTAATTAACTGTCTGATTTATATTAAAAATCAATTGACTCTTTGGCGTATATACCGAATCAAGCCGTATCTAAACAAACTAATCTCAGTGATACCTCTTTTTAAGTTTTAATCACTTCATTAAGTATTAAACTAATTCAAATGCGAATAATGCTTGATACCGGTGTCATAAAATGTATTATTTGAACATAATGTTGCTTAAGTGTTAATTAAATTTAATTGACTGGGATGAATATAAATAGGTCAGTAGGTTATTTTATATGCTTTGTAACAGCACAAATTGTGGTTAGTCAACAAACTAGAAGGTCAAATATTGTGAGTGTTATTAGGAGTTTGCTATTCGGTTCGGTGTTGGTCAGTGTGTCTGTTTCTGCAGTAGCCGAAGAATTATCTTTAATAGATCCCCAGCTCAATCAGTTTCAAAATGTTTATGACTACGGAAAAGCTGAGGTAATTAACGATGAAATTCAGCTTTATTCTACGGGTAACTTTTTTTTATTGACTAAAAAGGTTTATAAAAATTTCATATTTAACGCTGAGGTCAAAATGCCCAACGTTGAGGAATACAGCAATTCTGGCATTATTTTTCGAGGGCAACTTAAACCCACAAAAGATGGGTATCAAGAAGCGGTTGGTTATCAAGCTGAAGTGGATCCCTCCGTTCGTAAATGGAGTGGCGGACTATATGATCAGGCAAGACGGGATTGGTTATACCCAGTACATCCCACACGCTCTCATCCCGATCACCATTTCATTCGTAGTGTGCTAGGTGAATGGACCGCAAAACAAGCGAGTGCGTATCGACCCGGTGAGTGGAATGCATATCGTATCGAATGTAGGGGCAGCAACATTAAGATCTATTTAAACGATATATTAACGACTCACGTAATTGATACTAAAGATGCTGAAGGATTTATCGGCATACAACACCATGGCAGTAAAGCGCTAAAATCTGCAGGAACAACAGATAATGTGGTGCGCTTTAGAAACTTAACTATAAGAGAATTGGACTGATTATGAAGAATATTTCCCGTTGGACTCTTTGTTCGCTAAGTTCACTTTGTTTGATTTTCTCTTGCTCGATAGCATTCGCATCGCAGCAGCCCGTAAAGTCAAAAAACAAAGGCGATCGAGAAGGTCATGATATGACAGCACCCATAGCCGCTGACGATATCCCACCTGCTCCGATATTGAGTGTTGAACAAGCCATGTCTTCAATGCAAATCCAAGAGGGCTTTGTTTTGGAAAATGTTGCGGCAGAACCATTGGTCGCCAGTCCTATTGATATTGCATTTGATCCAGACGGACGTATATGGGTCGCTGAAATGTTAACTTTTATGCCGGATCTTGACGGCAATAACGAAGAATTACCTGAAGGAAGCATTGCTATTTTAGAAGACAGTAATGGCGATGGAAATATAGATAAACGTACAGTGTTTTTAGATGACGTAGTGCTGCCAAGAACAGTGGTTATGGTAAAAGGCGGTATTTTATATGCAGATCATCAACAACTCTATTTTGCTGAAGTGTTGGAAGGCAATAAGTTAGGGATAAGAGAAGTTGTGGACCCTACGTACGCTGAAGGCGGTAATGTTGAACACAAGCCAAACGGTATGTTATATGCGCTTGATAACTGGTATTACAATACCAAAAGTAATCAAAAATACCGTGTAATGGGCTTGCTAGCAGACGTACCTAACAACGCCAAAGAAATATATCGCAATAAATATTGGAAAATGGTGGTGGCAGAAACAGACTATCGCGGACAGTGGGGACTTAGCTCCGATGACTATGGACGTTTATACCACAATGGTAATAGTTCACCGGCTCAAGGGGAATATCTTCGTCCTGGGTCGCTTATGAAAAATCCAGGGTTACAAAAACCAGTCAAAGCTAACAATATTGGGTCGACGCGGGTTTATCCGATTCGAATCAATCCGGGCGTAAATCGAGGATATTTACCCAGTACTTTAATACAATATGGTCCAAACAAAGGTAAGTTGGCTAATTTTACAGCGGCCAGTGGTAATCAGTTGTATCGAGGTGATCAGTTTCCGCAAGATTTTTACGGTGTGTCTTTTACGCCTGAGCCCGCGGCTAATTTGATTTCAGCTCGCAGAGTGGTGGAAACTCAAGGAGTACTCAAGGGGAGTGAGTTGTATCCCGAATCGGAATTATTGGCCTCTACAGACGAGCGATTTAGACCAGTTAATTTGAATACTGCACCAGATGGATCATTGTATATAGTGGATATGTACCATGGGGTTATTCAACATAAGGAGTTTTTAACGACTTATCTGCGAAAGCAATCTGAAGCGCGAGGTTTAGATAAGAATAACCGTTCGATGGGGCGGATTTATCGCTTACGCTGGCAACAAAACGCCTTGGGAGAACAGCCCAAAATGTCCAAGCAAACACCAGCGCAATGGGTAGAACATCTTAACCATTCTAATGGTTGGTGGCGAGATATGGCTCGTCAATTGATAGTACAGCAGGGGGATCTTTCCGTGGTACCAGCTGTGCGTCAAATACTGACTAATAGTGAAGATCATAAAGCTAGAATTAACGCGTTATGGACTTTGGAGGGGCTAGGGGCGCTAGATTTGGACGTAATAATTACGGCTTTGTCTGATATACATCCTAAAGTTCAAGTTTCAGCCATAGAGTTGAGTGCTCGTTTGCCTGATTCAGACCATAGCGTGATTGGCGAGTATTTGTTGAAGTTGGGTCCTATTGCATATGAATTAGCGGTGCAAGTTGCACTTGTCGCAGGAGAAATTCAAGGTGAAAAATCGTTGTTAGCATTGAAACAAGTGTTAATGCTCTACGGTGATAAGCCATGGATAAAAGAGGCTGCGATTAGCGGCTTGGCGGGCAGGGAGCAAGAATTTAAAGCGCACCTGGCTGATTTTGACAATAGTGATTTTATCGAGATGTTGAATAGTGTAGGTAAAGAAGACATTGCCAACAGTAACGTACTAAATCTAGAAAATTATATTCAGGATAGCTACAACCGAGGTAAGGATTATTATGATGGCAAGGCCGCCTGCTTCGGCTGTCATGGTAAAGATGGTAAAGGCATCGACAATATGGGGCCGCCATTACAAAGCAGCGAATGGGTAACTGGGCCTGAACAACGTCTGGCAAAAGTACTGTTGAAGGGACTAATGGGACCCATAAAGGTCAACGGTTCGCAATATAACTTAAGTATGGTTATGCCAGGGTTTTCTGCAAATCTTACGGATCAAGAACTTGCCGACGTGAGTACGTATATCCGCAATAACTGGGGGAATACTGCTTCTTCGGTGTCTCGAAATGTGTTTAAAAAGTTACGCGAACAAACAAATAGCAGGCAAATGCCCTTTACAGAAAAAGACTTTACGCACTGATTGGGATATTTACAGGGGGAAATTTGTATGATTATGGGGTTACGTCAAGCTTGCCCCTACATAGTCTAGTTTCCCGCATAGTAAGAGGCGTGATATTTATTCAAATGTCGAGTTTGGATCCAAAATCTCAGACGTTTTGAGTACATTTGATACCGGTGTCAAGTTGGGTTTTACATTAATGTAACAACTCCTATATCATCATGATAACTGTCAGATGTTTGCGGGTGAATTGAGTGGCGAGCGAAATGAATAAAATTACCAATAGAAGCGATAATTTATGAGTGATTTACGATTAGGTGTGATTGGATTGGGGAATATTGGGCAACAACATATCCAACACATTCAAAGTGGGGCTGTTGAACACTGCGTTATAACCGCATTGGCATCTAGAAGTGAGAGTCAGCTGGCCGCCACGATTGATGCCAAGCATTTTACCGATTATCGTGATTTGATAGATTCTAACTTATGTGACGCGGTATTAATTGCCACTCCTACCATGAGTCACTTAGAAATGGGGCTCTATGCACTAAGTAAAGGTTTGCATGTGTTGATGGAGAAACCATTAGGTTTGTCTGTGGCACAAGGGCAAAAATTACTGGCGGCTGCGGGCCAAAACAGTGTTTTTGCGCTTATGCTTAATCAGCGTGTTGCGCCAGTTTTTGCCAAAATGAAAAACATCATGGACTCTGGTGACCTCGGTGAATTGCAACGTACCCATTGGACTATGACTAATTGGTTTCGACCTGAAGTTTATTTTCAGGTGTCTGATTGGCGAGCTACTTGGCATGGAGAAGGCGGCGGTTTGTTACTCAATCAATGTATTCACAACATTGATATTTTTCAATGGTTAACAGGCATGCCTGTATCGGTACAGGGCTTTTGTGGTTTTGGTAAATACCACAATATAGAAGTGGAAGATGAAGCAACGGCCTATTTTGAGTATGCCAATGGTGCCACAGGAGTGTTTGTTGGATCAACAGGCGAAGCGCCAGGTGTTAATCAGCTAGACATAGTAGGTGATAAAGGCATGTTGAGCTTTGATGGACAGCGCCTAGTGTTGACTGAAAACTCACCATCAACATCTCGTTATAATTGCGAAACAAAGGATATGTTTGGCCAGCCTAGTAGCAAAAAATTTGACATTACACCTAACGAGTCAGCCAACCAGCATGCAATTGTGATCAACAATTTTATTCAGGCAATTTTAAATTCTGAAGAATTAATTGCACCAGCCAAGCAGGGTATCGATTCTTTGTCGATAGCCAACGCGATTTTGTGGTCTGCCTGGAGTGGAAAACCCATAACGTTTCCGCTTGACGCAAATGCCTATCAAACTGAGTTAAACAAAAGACTCGATAGTTCGGTATTGAGAAAAAAATCTGACGTTAAGGCCAATATAGATATGGAGGCTTCTTACCGATGAGTCAAAATGAAGCTGTTAATGAAGAAGTTTTAGCCTTGAGAGCAATAGCTCAAAAGCCTTGGTATGCCAGAATACCTAAATACCTCGCTCTTAGCGGCCCAGGTTGGTTGCAAGGCGCCATGACGTTGGGAGGTGGCAGCGCTGTTACTTCTTTAACCATTGGCGCTGTTTTTGGGTATGAGTTTCTGTGGGTACAACCAATAGCGATGCTTATTGGTTGTATTATGCTGTTCGCCTTATCGTACCAAACCTTGCATAGTCAAAAGTCACCCTTTGAGTCCATGAAAAAACACATTAATCCAGGGCTCGCTTGGGCGTGGGCCATTGCGGCATTTGCTTCAAGTATTATTTGGGGGTTCGCTCATTATCCATTGAGCGCCGGCATGTTAGAAGAAATTATATTGGTCTCTAGTGGCTTTGATATTGAAGAAAGTAACGAATTAGGAAGAGATCTGTATTTGTTGTTATTGGCGATTGTTGTTTGGGCAGGATGTGCGTTTACCGCTTGGAAGTACGGTGAACAAGTAGATGAAAATGATTCTGGAGTAAGCACTACGCACAATGCCGTAAAAATATTTGAGACGGGTATTAAGATGCTAAGTGCCCTGATTGTTATCGCGTTCGCTTGGGTTGTGATCAGTGCCTCACTAAACGGCAAAGTTGATTGGGGGGCGGTATTAGCCGGTTATATTCCCAGCTCTGTGCCGCAGACTGCCGAAGGGGTAACTATGATGATGGCTGCGCTGGGTAGCGCAGTAGGTATAAATATGACCTTTATCTATGGCTTCACATTGCTACATAAAAAGTGGACTCCGGAGCATGTCGAGTTATCACGTTACGATATAGGGATGGGGTTAGTTGTTCCTTATATATTGATCACTAGTTTGATTAGTATTGCCGCTGCGGGCGCATTTTTTGGGGCTGATCTGGATATACAGGGCAAGCTAAGTCCCACGCAAGCAGGAAAAATGTTTATGTCTGCTGGGCTTGACGAAGTAACTAGCCGATTAATTTTTGCCTTTGGTATATTGGGCATGGCAGTGGGGTCATTGGTTATGCATATGCTGTGCTGTGGTTCTGCTGCGGCTGCGATGTTTGGATGGCAAGAAGGTAGTTTGAAATATAAGTTGGCACTATTAGCACCCACGCCCGCAATTTTGGGTGTGTTTGTATGGTCAACTATGGGGGCATACGTTGTGTTACCTACATCAGCTATTTGTGGATTTTTATTACCTATAGCGTATATAGGTTGGGCATTATTAAATAACAATAAAGACTATTTAGGTGCAGCAAGACCTGAAGGTGTCACGCGGTATTTAAGTAATATTGCGATGCTGCTTTGTATTGTCACTGTGCTGAGTAGTGTTGTTTATTCGACTTATGTAAAACTAGGATAAATCATGGCGATTCAAGAACCCAAAACCAATATTAAAGACGGTGCCAACTATAGTCCTGAAGGAAACGTCGCTAAGGTTATTGCAGAGAATCAGTTTTTTTTCTCAGTGGCATTTTTAGATCACGGACACATCTACGCGCAAACTAATGGATTAGTGCAAGCCGGTGGCACACTAAAATACGTATTCGATCCTGATGCTAAACGGTTAGCCGAGTTTTGTGCCAAGTTCCCTCAGGTAAAAATGGCAGACTCATTTGAGCAAATCCTTGAAGACAAACAAACCCAATTGGTAGCCTGTGCGGCTATTCCCAAAAAAAGGGCTGAATGTGGCATTAGAGTAATGCGAGCAGGCAAAGATTTTTTTACTGATAAGTCACCATTCACCACTTTGCAGCAGTTAGCTGAAGTTAAATCTGTGGTGGCAGAATCTGGCCAAAAATACGCGGTTTATTACGCCGAACGTTCGCACAATGAAGCAGCTTGGCACGCCGGGGAATTGATTAAATCTGGCGCGATTGGACGAGTTTTGCAAGTTATTACGCTAGCGCCCCATCGATTATCTAAAAATACCCGACCTGATTGGTTTTTCGATAAGGCGGCCTACGGTGGAATTTTAACTGACATTGGTTCTCATCAAGTCGAGCAGTTTTTAACCTATGCCGACGTCAGTGATGCAACCATCAACTTTGCTCGTGTGAGTAATCTCAATAACCCAGATAAAAGCGGATTAGAAGACTTTGGTGAAGTGTCTATGACAGCAAACAACGGAGCGTCGTTTTACGCTAGGGTTGATTGGTTTACACCAGATGGGCAGGCTACCTGGGGAGATGGGCGTACCTTTATTTTGGGTACTCAGGGAAATATAGAGTGTCGCAAATACAATGATGTCGCTCGCCAAGCACCCGCTTCAAAAGTGTTTATGACCAATAGTGAGGGCGAACAAGAAATAGACTGCTTAGGCAAAAGTGGCTTTCCCTACTTTGGGCAACTCATACTTGATGTGATAAACCGCACAGAAACGGCTATGACCCAAGAGCACGTATTTAAAGCTGCTGAATTAAGTATGTTGGCACAAAAAATTGCTGATAAAGCGAATGTTGAAAGTTAGAACACTGTTGTTAAACAAGACACACAAACATACAAGTTAAGAGTGGTTCAGTGAGGTACTTTATCCTTGGTGAAAGTGTTTAGTGTTGTAAAATAGTGAATCTAAACTGGGCTATTTAGCTAATTCAATTTCGATATTAGTCGTGGGAATACAGCAACAAGGGAGTATTTCTTCGTCATCAATATACGCTAATGGATCAGTGGTATATTCAACGTCTCCTTTAATTAGTTTACTTCTACAGGCGCCACAAAACCCTTCGCGGCAATGATACTGAATTTCAATTTGATGAAGTTCGATGGTTTCAAGAAGCGTTCTGGGGGCAGAATGTTCGACAGTTTTATGATCTTTTATAGTCACCATAAAACTGTCGTTGTTTTTGCTCATTCGTTTTACCCTAGAATCTGTGTTTTCTAGGGTTATAAATCAAAGTCACCAAAATCATCGGCATTCACTTCTGAGTCAATTTGTCCGACTAAATAAGAGCTGATCTCTGATTCTTGTGGGGCAACTTGAACGTTGTCAGAGCTGAGGTAATTATTCATCCATGGAAGAGGGTTACTTTTTACATCAAAGGGTTGCCCTAAACCTATTGCCGACATACGGTGATTGGCAATAAACTCTACGTATTGACATAAAATTTCTTTATTTAAACCAATCATTGAACCGTGTTGAAATAAAAATTCAGCCCATTGTTTTTCTTGTTCTACTGCATTTAGAAATATCTGAGTGGCTTGCTCTTTACATTCTTCAGCAATTTCAGCCATTTCTGGATCATCTTTACCTTTGGCCCATAAATTCAATATATGTTGAGTTGAAGTTAGGTGTAAGTTTTCATCTCGGGCGATTAGCCTAATTATTTTGGAATTACCTTCCATTAATTCGCGCTCTGCAAATGCAAAGGTACAAGCAAAAGAAACGTAAAATCGAATGGCTTCTAAGGCATTAACTGAGTTCATGCAAAGATAGAGTTTTTTCTTAAGCTCGCGCATGCTAATAGTGTGATTCACACCGTTTACTAGGTGCGTGCCTTCACCCAGTGTTTGCCATAGTTGTGTTGCAAAAATGAGGTCGTCATAATACTGAGATATATCCGCCGCACGCTTTTTGATTTCTGCGTTTTCAACTATGTCATTAAAAATACTGCTGGGATCACCAAATAGGTTTCGCAATATGTGAGTGTATGAACGAGAGTGAATGGTCTCAAAAAATGACCAGGTTTCAACCCAAGTTTCTAACTCCGGAATCGAAATTATAGGTAAAAATGCAATGTTAGGACTTCTTCCCTGAATTGAATCAAGTAATGTTTGGTATTTCAAATTAGAAATAAAAATATGTTTTTCTGAGTCACTTAATTTTTGGAAGTCGACTCTGTCTTTACTGACGTCAACTTCTTCTGGACGCCAAAAAAAGCTAATTTGTTTTTCAATCAACTTTTCAAATATTTGATGCTTTTGTTGGTCATAACGGGCCACATTGACTGGATTACCAAAAAACATTGGTTCTGTCAGAGGATTATTATTTACTTGATTAAAAGTTGTATATTTCATTAATTATTGTTGCCATTAAAAGTTCGAACCGCTTTAAAAAAGCTGCCTAAGCAGCCTTCTAAAGTTATATTTTACATGCGCCGCCTGCGCAATCATCATCTTCTTCTATTACCACTTCCTTGGGCACAAACTTCTGGCTAGTCAGTTCTTGTTGAGTGGCGTCATCGGCGCCGTCACGAGTGTTATGGTAATACAATGTTTTCACCCCAAGTTTATAGCTGGTAAGCAAGTCTTGAAGCAGTAACTTCATTGGTACTTTGCCGCCTTCATATTTATTTGGATCGTAACTAGTATTGGCAGAGATGGTTTGGTCAACAAACTTTTGCATTATACCCGCGAGTTGCAAATAACCATCGTTTGAAGGTAAATCCCATAACAACTCGTATTTATCTTTTAGTCGCTCGTATTCAGGTACCACTTGTTTTAACACGCCATCTTTACTGGATTTAACACTAATGTGTCCACGTGGTGGTTCAATTCCATTGGTGGCATTGGATATTTGTGAAGACGTTTCTGAAGGCATTAAAGCCGACAATGTGCTGTTTCGTAATCCATACTGCTTAATATCAGCTCTAAGTGAATCCCAATCACAGTGCAGTGGCTCATCACAAATTTTATCAAGATCCTTTTTATAGGTATCAGTAGGCATTAAACCTTGGAAATAAGTGGTTTCGTCGAACTTAGGACAAGCCCCTTTTTCTTTGGCCAAATTACACGAGGCCTTCATTAAATGATATTGCATGGCTTCAAAGGTTTTATGTACTAAACCGTTGGCACTTCCATCTGAATATTTCACACCATTCTTGGCTAAGTAATAAGCGAAGTTAATCACGCCTATTCCTAATGTACGGCGACCCATAGTGGCATTTAACGCTGCTGGTACTGGGTAATCTTGGTAATCTAATAAGTTATCTAGAGCGCGTACTGCTAAATCAGATAATTCTGCAAATTCGTCAACACTTTCAATTGCTCCTAAGTTAAATGCAGATAATGTACATAGGGCTATCTCACCATTTTCGTCATTCACATGCTCAAGAGGTTTAGTCGGTAAGGCAATTTCCAAGCACAAGTTACTTTGGCGAACTGGTGCCAATTTCGGGTTAAATGGGCTGTGAGTATTGCAGTGATCAACATTTTGCAAGTAGATACGTCCGGTACTGGCACGCTCTTGCATAAATAAACTAAACAATTCAATGGCTTTGATTTGTTTTTTACGAATGCTTTCGTCTTTTTCGTATTGCACATATAAACGTTCAAACTCATCTTGGTCCGCGAAAAATGCATCGTAGAGACCTGGAGTGTCTGAAGGACTGAACAAAGTAATGTGTTGGTCTTTAATTAATCGCGTATACATCAATTTATTAAATTGCACACCGTAATCTAAATGACGAACTCGGTTTTCCTCAACACCACGGTTATTTTTCAAAACCAATAATGATTCAACCTCTAAGTGCCACAACGGATAAAATAATGTTGCCGCTCCACCTCTTACGCCGCCTTGAGAACAGCTTTTAACGGCTGTTTGGAAGTGTTTATAAAAGGGAATACAACCAGTATGGAAGGCTTCACCTCCGCGAATAGGACTGCCTACTGCTCGGATGCGTCCTGCATTGACACCAATTCCAGCTCGTTGGCTCACATATTTAACAATCGCACTGGCAGTGGCATTGATTGAATCTAAGCTATCGCCGGCTTCAATTAAAACACATGAGCTAAATTGACGGGTAGGGGTTCTAACGCCCGCCATTATAGGTGTAGGCAATGATATTTTAAATTTGGAGGTTGCATCGTAAAAACGTTTGATGTAATCCATGCGGATGTCTTTTTCATAATTAGCAAACAAACATGCAGCCACTAATATGTATAAAAACTGTGCACTTTCGTATATTTCTCCAGATACTCGGTTTTGAACAAGGTATTTACCTTCGAGCTGTTTAACAGCTGCATAACTGAAATTCATATCACGCCAATGATCGAGGTAGTCGTTCATTTCATCAAACTCGGCGGCACTATAATCTTGTAACAAGTGTGGGTCGTATTTGCCTTTGTCGACCATGTTTTTAACATGGTCTTTTAGCGCTGGCGGTTCAAAACGACCATAGGCTTTTTTGCGTAAGTGGAATATGGCTAATCGCGCGGCGAGATACTGATAATCTGGACAATCGGTTGAAATCAGATCCGCTGCCGAGCGAATTAAAGTTTCGTGAATATCCGCGGTTTTAATACCATCGTAAAATTGTATGTGAGCTTTTATTTCTACCTGTGAAACAGAAACGTTGTCTAATCCTTTAGCTGCCCATTCAATTACTTTATGGATTTTGTCCAGATCAATAATCTCACGTTCGCCGGTGCGTTTGGTGACGTATAAATTGTTATTCATGTTTTAGCCGTTATTTATTATATCGAGTCGTATAGATGACTTGTATTTAGCGCGAAAATGCATGGAGTTGCTTACCCCTAAGCCCTTTGGTTTTTTTGCAAATACGAACACATTGTTTGCTTTTTTAAAGTTATTGTTATGGTCGTGTTTTCGTATTCAACAGAACACAAGATAATGAGGTTTTTAATTCAATGCAACCCAACATATGGTGGTTTTATGTTCGATTTTGGTGCAGTAAATAAAAGGTTAGTAGTGACTCACCTAAAAGCGCCTTTTGAGTTTCGTTTATTGGAATTGCAAGACAATATTTGGGATATTTTTTTTTATAAATTTTTTTAATGTAAAAAACTGATGCTTATTATTTATCGATATATAGGGGTGAAAGTGATTAGTAAGCACTAGATGTCGTGTTTTATGTTAAATTCGTTTCTGTATACGCGCTTAAAAATAAGTCAATAAATCCGTTGCGCTATGAATACTAAGGTCTGCATTCCATTCGTCAGTAACTTGTAAATCAGAGATGTACCCATACTCGGCAATTACGCTGATCATATTGGCAGCATTAGCTGATTGAATGTCTCGCTGCGCATCTCCTATATACCAAGTATTAGGAGAGTTGAGCGAAAGTTTTTGTTCGGCGTGAAGTAAAGGTAAAGGGTGGGGTTTTCTTTCCCTTAGAGTATCGCCACTAATAACCACAGCACAATTATGTAGTAGGGGAAATGAGGCGATTAGTTGCGAGGTTAAAAATTCTGGTTTATTGGTGACTATTCCCCAAGGAATATGTTTTTTATTGAGGGTTATTAATAGCTGTTCAACTCCCTCAAAATAATCAGTTTCGACACATATGTTATTTTCGTAATAATCTAAAAATTGTTGGCGTAATGTATCAAATTCAAAGTGTTTTAAGTCATCCCCAAAACCTAATTCAAGCATTCCTTTGGCACCATCAGAGGCAATGTTTCGATAGGTTTGATGATCTACTGTCGCACGACCCAATGAGATGAGTATTTGATTCAGCGCGTTTCCTAAGTCTTTGGCGGTATCGAGTAAGGTGCCGTCTAAGTCAAACAGCATGGCATTGGGCTTTTTCAACATCTAAGAGTCACTATTTTGGCAATGGATAATATAATTAACGTCAACATTCTTATTAGAAAGATAATATTCTTGGCTTAGAGGGTTCATATGTAACCCCGTCATTCTTTTTACTAATAATGGCGTATCGTCTATCCAAGAAATTAACTCAGAGGGCTTAATAAATTTATCATGTTGGTGGGTGCCCTTGGGAACCAATCCTAGCATGTATTCAGCGCCGACTATGGCCATCAGATAAGATTTGATATTTCTATTTAAGGTAGAAAAAAACACATGGCCATCAGGCTTAACTAAACGGCAGCAAGCGTTAACTACCGAGCTGGGGTCTGGTACGTGTTCCAGCATTTCCATACAGGTCACAACATCATACTGAGCGGAATGATTAGCAGCAAATTCTTCAGCGGTTGTTTGTTGGTAGTCAACACTTAAACCCGACTCTAATCCATGGAGTCGCGCTATTTCGAGTGGGGCTTCCCCCATATCAATACCCGTTACGTTTGCGCCATGACGAGCCATGCTCTCAGCTAAAATGCCGCCACCACAACCCACATCTAAAACTTGCTTATCTTTCAATCCACCACAGTGCTGCTGAATGTAATCGGTTCTTAGAGGATTAATTTGATGTAAAGGTTTGAATTCACCTGCTAGATCCCACCACCTTGAAGCTAATTCAGAAAACTTTTGGATTTCGTTATGGTCGACATTTTGCGTGTTTTGCATATTTATTATTGAGTCCGATTAACATTCTTGCCTATATCAAGGCTATCTTAATCTACTATCTGATCAAATTAAATCGCAGATATGGGTATATCATAACTGATTGCGCACTATATGAGCGACTTGCGGCTATTCATTTTAATTAGTAGGTGGTAGAATCGAGCGGTTCAAAAGAAAGATAAATTCGGGTGAAAACGTAAACCTAATTTTAAGTCCTAGCTTAAAATTGCACAAACGAATTTTGCTTAATTAACATTCTAATAATAACGACTAGGGATTAAGGCTGTATATGACTGATCACGCCCATGAAATTCTTCCAATAAATATAGAAGAAGAACTTAAAAACTCTTATCTCGACTATGCGATGAGTGTAATTGTTGGCAGGGCGCTGCCTGATGTACGAGATGGCTTAAAGCCGGTTCATCGCCGCGTTTTATTTGCCATGAACGAATTAAAAAACGATTTTAATAAACCTTATAAAAAGTCAGCCCGTGTAGTGGGTGACGTGATCGGTAAGTATCACCCCCATGGTGATTCTGCTGTTTACGACACTATTGTACGTATGGCTCAGCCTTTTTCTCTACGGTATATGTTAGTAGACGGTCAAGGGAACTTTGGTTCAGTTGACGGTGACTCTGCTGCTGCAATGCGTTATACGGAAATTCGTATGGCGAAAATTGCCCACGAATTACTGGCCGATTTAGAAAAAGAAACGGTTGATTTTGTTCCAAATTACGATGAATCGGAATTTATCCCTAGCGTTTTACCTACTAGAGTCCCCAATTTACTTGTAAATGGCTCCTCAGGCATAGCCGTAGGTATGGCAACCAATATCCCGCCGCATAATTTAACCGAAGTGGTTAATGGATGTATTGCGCTTATAGACAATCCTGAATTAACTATTGAAGAATTAATCGAATACATTCCGGGTCCGGATTTTCCTACCGCTGCATTTATAAGTGGTAGAAAGGGAATCGAAGAAGCCTACCGCACAGGCCGCGGAAAAATATACATGCGTGCTCGCGCTGAAATCGAAACCGAAGACAGCGGCAAAGAAACCATAGTGGTTAACGAAATCCCTTACCAAGTTAACAAAGCGCGTTTGATTGAAAAGATTGCCGAGTTGGTAAAAGAAAAAAAGATTGAAGGTATTTCAGCTTTACGTGATGAATCTGATAAAGACGGAATGCGTATAGTCGTAGAAGTTAAACGTAACGAATCGGCCGAAGTACTCCTAAACCAATTGTATGCACAAACCCAAATGCAAACGGTATTTGGTATCAATATGGTTGCGCTGGATAAAACCCAGCCGAAGATATTTAATTTGATGGATATCTTAAAGGCCTTCGTTTTACACCGTCGAGAGGTAGTAACCCGACGCACAGTGTTTGAACTGAAAAAGGCACGGGAACGCGCGCATATCTTAGAAGGTTTAGCGATTGCCTTGGTTAATATCGATCCTATCATTGCTCTAATTAAAGCTTCAAAAAGCCCTGCTGATGCAAAAGTATCGTTGACGGCTCAAGGTTGGTCTTTAGGTGACGTAGCTGAAATGCTAGAACGCGCTGGTGATGATGCCGCAAGACCGGATTGGTTAGAGCCGCAGTATGGTATTCGCGACGGCTTGTATTATTTAACCGAACAACAAGCGCAAGCGATTCTAGATTTACGCTTAAACAAGTTAACGGGTCTTGAACATGAAAAAATCTTGGCTGAGTATCGTGAGTTACTAGACATTATTGCTGAATTGTTACACATATTAGGCAGCCCAGAACGCTTAATGGAAGTGATCCGCGAAGAGCTTGAAAAAGTGCGTGACGAATTTGGTGATGAGAGACGTACCGAAATTACCGCTGCTTCTCACGATATTGATATTGAAGACTTAATTGAACGTGAAGAGGTAGTAGTGACCTTATCTCGCGAAGGTTATGTGAAGTATCAAAAACTCAACGATTATGAATCGCAGCGTCGTGGTGGCCGTGGTAAATCAGCCACTAAGATGAAAGATGAAGATTTCATAGAAAAGTTATTAGTTGCCAATACCCATGATCATATATTGTGTTTCTCAACACGAGGACGTTTATATTGGTTAAAAGTGTATCAACTTCCGCTCGCCAGCAGAAACGCTCGCGGTCGTCCTATTGTGAATATATTACCTCTTGAAGAAGGTGAGCGTATAACCGCTATATTACCTATACAAGAGTTTGAAGAAGGTAAGTTTGTATTGATGGCCACCGCCAACGGTACGGTAAAGAAAACAGCGCTAACTTCATATTCACGTCCTAGAGCCAACGGTATTATTGCTGTCAACCTCAATGAAGGTGATGAATTAATTGGTGTCGACATTACCCATGGTGATGATGACATTATGTTGTTCTCTGATGCAGGTAAAGTTGTGCGGTTTAACGAGAAACAGCGTGACTCTGAAACCGGCAATGTGAAACTTGATCCAGAAACAGGTGAAGAGTTATTAGCATTACGTCCTATGGGCCGAACAGCAACCGGAGTTCGTGGTATTCGTATGCAAGAAGGGCAAAAAGTGATTTCACTGATTGTACCTAAAGGCGATGGAGCCATCTTAACCGCGACCGAAAATGGCTTTGGTAAACGTACCCCAGTTGCGGATTACCCTGCAAAGAGTCGTGCGACTCAAGGTGTGGTTTCTATCAAAGTATCTGAGCGAAACGGCAAAGTGGTAGGTGCGGTGCAGGTTAATGAGAGCGATGAAATTATGCTTATTAGTGACCAAGGTACCTTAGTAAGAACTCGTGTCGAAGAAGTCTCTACCGTGGGTCGTAATACCCAGGGTGTGCGTTTAATTCGCACCATCACAGGTGAGCATGTTGTTGGATTGCAGCGTATTGATGAAATTGAAGAGCTAGAAGCTGAGTTATTAGAAGGCGAAGAAGCCTCAAGTATTGAAGCCGCTACGACAGAAGTTACGGATACAGATACTGAATCAAACGAAGACGAATAAGAGAGTGCTATTTTTTATATTGAAAAATATGGAAAATATCTAATTTATAGGTGTTAATACTCTCTAATTAGAAACGATAAACGAGTGGCTGATGCCGCTCGTTTTTTTTGGTAAAAATAATGACAAAAACCTACAATTTTTGCGCAGGGCCGGCCATGTTGCCAGAGCCTGTTATGCGTCAAGCTCAAGCTGAGTTTATCGACTGGCAGGGAATGGGCCGCTCGGTTATGGAAATAAGCCACAGGAGCAAGGAATATATTGCCCTTGCCGAAACAGCGGAACAAGATTTGCGCGACTTAATGGCCGTACCAGACAATTATAAAGTCATTTTTTCTCAAGGCGGTGGGCGCGGGCAGTTTGCCGCTGTACCCATGAATTTGCGACAAAACGGTCAATGCGCAGACTTTTTGTTATCTGGATCTTGGTCTAAGGGCGCAATTCAAGAAGCTGAAAAGTTTTTACCAACTAAAGTTGTAGCGCAGCTTGAAGCTCGTGATGGTATGCACGCCGTTCCTAATATTTCTGCCAATATGATGAGCGCAGACAGTGCCTATTTTCACTATTGCTCGAATGAGACAGTAGATGGTATTGAGATTAACACAATCCCTGATAGTGGTGATGTGCCCTTAGTAGTAGATATGTCATCCAATATTTTGTCACAACCTGTAGACGTATCTAAGTTCGGGGTAATTTATGCTGGCGCGCAAAAAAATATAGGTCCTTCTGGGTTAGCTGTGGTGATTGTAAGGGAAGACTTGTTAGACTTTGCTATGCCACAGACGCCGAGCTTTATGCACTACAAAACCATGGCAGAGTATGACTCTATGTACAATACGCCTCCTACCTACTCTTGGTATTTGGCGGGATTAGTTTTTAAGTGGCTGAAGGAGCAAGGTGGTGTATCTGCTATCGCTTTAGAAAACGCTAAAAAAGCCGAGTTATTGTATCGCTGTATCGATAACAGTGATTTTTATATTAATAAAGTCCATCCAAACTTTCGTTCGAAAATGAATGTTACTTTTCACTTACCCTCACCTGATTTAGATGCAGTCTTTTTGGAACAAGCAGAGCAAATTGGGTTGACTGCGTTGAAAGGTCATAGAAGTGTGGGTGGCATGCGAGCGAGTATCTATAACGCGATGCCAATGGCTGGTGTAATAGCGTTAGTCGAGTTTATGCAAGAATTTGCTAGGAGAAACAAATAATGGAGCAGTTACATCTTTCACCCATTGCTAAAGTGTCTGGAACCGTCAATGTACCGGGGTCGAAAAGCTTATCTAATCGGGCGCTATTGTTAGCCGCTCTAGCAAATGGTGAAACCCATTTAACGAATCTGTTAGACAGTGAAGATATTCACCATATGTTAAATGCGTTAACTCAGTTACAGGTAACTTATCGATTATCTGATTGTAAAACTCAGTGCTGGGTAACAGGTAATGGAGGAGTGTTTAATGTCCAGGAGCCGGTTACTTTATTTTTAGGTAATGCAGGTACGGCAATGCGCCCGCTATGTGCCGCACTTGCTTGTAGTAATGGTGAGTTCGAACTCACTGGTGAACCTCGCATGGAAGAAAGACCAATTGGCGCTTTGGTTGACTCTTTGCGTCAAGCAGGGGCAGACATTGAGTATTTAAAGAATGAAGCGTTTCCTCCTCTGTTAATTAGAGGCCATTCGCTAAATGGTGGCAATGTCACAGTCGATGGCAGCGTATCCAGTCAATTCTTGACAGCGTTGTTAATGAGCGCCCCCCTATTTGAACAAGATACTACTATTGAAATTAGTGGTGATTTAGTGTCGAAACCTTATATTGATATTACCTTGCACACCATGGCACAGTTTGGAATTGAAGTGGATAATCAAAACTATCAACGTTTTGTGATCCAAGGTCAGCAACAATATCAATCACCTGGACATTTTATGGTGGAGGGCGACGCCTCTTCGGCTTCATATTTTCTCGCAGCAGGGGCAATTAAAGGCGGTACAGTCAAAGTCACAGGTATTGGAAAAGGCAGTATTCAAGGTGATATTCGTTTCGCTGAAGTCTTGGAAAAAATGGGAGCAAAAATCCATTGGCACGATGAGTATATCGAAGTCACTGGTGCGCCCTTGTCTGCTGTAGACATGGATATGAACCATATTCCAGATGCTGCTATGACTATCGCAACCGCGGCATTGTTCGCATCGGGCACCACTACAATTAGAAATATCTATAACTGGCGTGTCAAAGAAACCGATCGCTTAGCCGCAATGAGCTGTGAACTTCGTAAGGTCGGTGCAACTGTGGAGGAAGGTGAAGACTACATCACAATTACACCTCCGCAGCAGTTACTTCACGCACAGATTGATACTTACAATGACCACCGCGTCGCTATGTGTTTCTCATTGGTGGCGTTAAGTGATACAGCCGTGACTATTAATGACCCTGGTTGCACAGCCAAAACCTTCCCTGATTATTTTGAGCGATTTGCGACTATTTGTCAGTAGAGTCTCTATGGAGGGGCAAATGCCCCTCTGTGTTTGTTGATCATGAATCTCGAATTTGATCCGCATACATTTCAGCGTAAAAAATTGTAACCATAGTGTCATTGCTTATCTAATATCTATCCGTATAATTGCGCCCGATTTTATTCAGCTCAGGAGAGCGCATGTACACAGAACCTGTCATCACTATAGATGGGCCAAGCGGAGCAGGTAAAGGAACAACTAGTACCTTGCTGGCGAAGAAACTTGGTTGGCACTTCTTAGACAGTGGAGCTATTTACCGAGTTTTAGCTGTTGCTTCACTACATCATCAAATTCCCGCAGATGACGAAATAGGTTTGTTACCTTTAGCGTCAGGGCTCGATGTAAACTTTGAAACTACAGATAATGGTGTAAGAGTTATTTTAGAAGGCGAAGATGTTAGTGACACTATTCGCACCGAAGAAGTGGGCGCTACTGCGTCAAAAATTGCTTCATTGCCGTCAATCCGAGAAGCCTTACTGAGACGGCAACGAGGCTTTAAACAGGCTCCCGGGTTGGTAGCCGATGGGCGAGATATGGGAACTGTAGTATTTCCTGAAGCCCAAGTTAAAATATTTTTAACGGCTAGTGCTGAAGAGCGCGCCGATAGACGTTATAAGCAGTTGAAAGATAGCGGTCATGATGTTAGCATACTGCGCCTTTTGGATGACATAAAAGCCCGTGATGAGCGAGATGCAAATCGAACCGTTGCCCCTTTAGTGCCCGCAAAAGATGCTTTAGTTCTAGACTCAACTCAGTTGAATATAGAGCAAGTGATTGAAAAAATTGAATTATTTATTGAAGAGAAACTAACAGAAGTAAAAGCTTCGGTAAATAGTTAACGAGTAAAAATCTACTAAATTACGGATGATTTAGTCATGAATAACAACCCCGCGCTCACTGGATTGTAACGTGGATGTCAAAAAAGAAACTTATTAAAATACTATGATTGAAAATTTTGCTGATCTATTCGAAGAAAGTTTAAAAGTAATTGAAACCCGTCCTGGCTCTATCGTTAAAGGTACTATCGTATCAATTGATAAAGATATCGTACTTGTAGATGCTGGCCTAAAATCTGAAAGCGCAATCCCAGTAGAACAATTTAGAAACGCCGAAGGCGGACTTGATGTTGCTGTTGGTGATGTAATTGATGTTGCTTTGGATGCCATTGAAGATGGGTTCGGTGAAACAATTTTATCTCGCGAAAAAGCGAAACGCCATGAAGCTTGGGTAGAATTAGAAAAAGCTTATACTGAAAAAGAAACCATCATAGGTATTATTAACGGTAAAGTTAAAGGTGGCTTTACGGTTGAAGTGAACACTGTTCGTGCTTTCTTACCTGGTTCATTAGTAGATGTACGCCCTGTTCGCGATACAACTCATCTTGAAGGTAAAGAATTAGAATTTAAAGTTATCAAACTTGATGCTAAGCGTAATAATGTTGTTGTTTCTCGTCGTGCTGTTATCGAAGCAGAAAGCAGTGCAGAGCGTGACACATTACTTGCTAACCTTGAAGAAGGTCATGAAGTTAAAGGTATCGTTAAGAACCTTACTGATTACGGTGCGTTTGTTGACTTAGGTGGCGTAGATGGTCTTCTACACATCACAGATATGGCTTGGAAACGTGTTAAGCACCCAAGTGAAATCGTAAATGTTGGTGACGAAATCAACGTTAAAGTATTGAAATTCGACAAAGAAAAATCTCGTGTTTCTCTAGGTATGAAGCAAATGGGCAACGATCCTTGGCAAGAAATTGCAAACCGTTACCCTGAAGGCGCTAAATTAAGCGGTGCGGTTACTAACCTTACTGACTACGGTTGTTTCGTTGAAATCGAAGACGGTGTTGAAGGTCTAGTACACGTTTCTGAAATGGATTGGACTAACAAAAACATCCACCCATCTAAAGTGGTTAACTTAGGTGATGTATGTGAAGTGATGGTGCTTGAAATTGACGAAGAACGTCGTCGTATTTCTCTTGGTCTTAAGCAATGTATTCCTAACCCTTGGGAAGAATTCGCTAAAGCACAAAGTAAAGGTGACAAAGTTTCTGGTAAGATTAAATCTATCACAGACTTCGGTATCTTCATCGGTCTTGATGGCGGCATAGACGGTCTTGTTCACTTATCTGATATTTCTTGGAATAAAACAGGTGAAGAAGCGGTTCGTGACTATAAGAAAGGTGACGAAATCTCTGCTGTTGTTCTTCAAGTTGACCCAGAGCGTGAGCGTATCTCTCTTGGTGTTAAACAAATTGAAGAAGACCCGTTCAACCAGTACATTGCTGACACTAAGAAAGGCACTATCGTAACTGGTACTGTTACTGCTGTTGATGCTAAAGGTGTAACGGTTAAGCTAGCTGAAGAAGTTGAAGGATATGTACGTGTTGGCGATTTATCTCGTGACCGAGTTGAAGACGCCTCTGAAGTAGTGAGTGTTGATTCTGAGATTGAAGCTAAGTTTATGGGCGTTGATCGTAAGAATCGCATCGTTAACTTGTCTGTTAAAGCAAAAGATCACGCAGATGAGAAAGATGCACTTGATAAAGTGAATCAACAGGAAGAAGTTGGTTTCACTAACGCTTTTGCTGACGCATTTAAAGCAGCTAAAAACGACTAATTGACACCACACATTAGCGCGCTATTTAATTTTTGAAACAGGAATAGTTTTGACAAATTATTTAACGCGCTTATTATCGGTACTAACAGCTTTTTTGATTGACGGAGAGTTTACCCAATGACCAAGTCAGAACTTATAGAAAGACTGGCCGATAAAATGCGTCAGGTTCCTTCAAAGGATGTGGAGTCTTCGATAAAAGAAATGCTAGAACAGATGGCGCAAACCTTACAAAAAGGTGAGCGTATTGAGATTCGAGGTTTTGGTAGTTTTTCTTTACATTATCGCGCGCCACGTGTCGGTCGTAATCCTAAAACCGGTGAAACTGTGAAACTTGACGGCAAGTACGTTCCACATTTTAAACCTGGTAAGGAATTACGAGAAAGAGTCAATGAAACGCTAGTTAGTTGATCTTTTAGTAAAATTTTTAAAAACGGCACTCCAATTAGGGTGCCGTTTTTGTTAGAGTTAACCTAAGGTTATTTCACTTCATTTTGTAGACCACATTGAGCAATCAAAGCAGTAATCGAAACCAAGCGAGCAATCATAGTTATCTTAGATTAGTCAAACCCAAGGGGGTTAAATGAAAATTAAAGGTTTATTGTTATTACTTTTTATTTTGTTAACGCTTGTAGTTGCTGGCTTTATAGGTTCTCAGAATAGTCACTTAGTATCGATTAACTACATTTTAGCCGAGACTGAAATGCGTATGTCGTTGCTACTAGCTGTGACGTTTTTGTTAGGTGTTATATTCTCCGTTTTATTGATCTTGGGCTATATCTTGCGATTAAAATGGCGTATCGGCAGCCTAGAACGCAAAAACAAAAAGCTTTCAATGCCTGCTAACGTTACATAATGTTAGAGCTTCTCTTTCTATTATTACCAGTTGCCGCCGGTTATGGCTGGGTGATGGGGCGCAATAGTGCCCGTCAAGCACAACAACGACATTCTAGTATTCTGGCCAAACATTATTATAGAGGCCTAAACTTTTTGCTGTCTGATGAACCCGATAAAGCGGTTGATACACTAATCAAAATGATTGATTTAGACAGTGATACGGTCGAAACTCACATTGCGATGGGCAAGTTTTTTAGGCACAGAGGAGAGTTAGATCGTGCTATAAGAGTCCATCAAAACTTGGTTAGCAAAGAACAAATATCAGCCCTACAACGAGAATCCGCCTTATATGAATTGGGCCGAGACTATATTCTGGCAGGATTTTTAGAGCGTGCTGAAAACGCCTTTTTACAACTTTTAAATAGTCAAAAACATTTTTTGAATGCACAAGAACAACTATTCAATATATATCAAACCACTAAGGAGTGGAAAAGGGCGATTGAGTTAGCTGAACAAATGATTGGCGCAGGTGGTGACAGCGATGAATTATGTACCCGTGTCGCACATTTTTACTGTGAACAGGCCAGTATTGAGATTAAAGACAACCAATTGACCGAAGCGCAAGAGAATCTCAAAAAAGCGGCCCTTGCTGATGAAAAATCAGTTCGACCGTGGCTAATGCTAGGTGAGATTGCCATGGAGCAGGATCAATACGATGACGCTATTGATTATTTGAGTGAAATTCCTAGTCGTGACGTGAGTTGGTTAAGTGAGGCTGTGCCACTAATAGAAGAATGTGCTGAGCATTTAAATAACGATGTGAAGCTGAATAAAGTATTAGATGAATATTGGCAGCAGTGCGCGACAGCATATCTGGCTAAAGTTAAACTGATGGCAAAAGACGGTGAAACGGCTAACGCTGCACAAGTACTGCTAGAGCAACTTAAAAAACACCCTACAATGAAAGGTTTTAAGACCTTAATGGGCTTGTATATTGATTTGCAAGAGCATAACTTACAAGATCATGAGCAATCTACCAATAGTTTGGTATTACTCAAAGAGCTAGTAGAAGAACAAATAAAACAGCGCCCCAAATATAAATGTCATAGCTGTGGTTTTGCAGGAAGCAAGATCCATTGGTTATGTCCTTCCTGTAAAAAATGGGGTGTGGTTAAACCAATAAAAGGCTTAGATGGGGAGTAGTGTGACCGGTATTAAAACAGATCCAAAAATTGTGGTGGCGCTAGATTTTGATGAATTAAAAAAAGCCAAAAATTTTATTGATAGAATTGAACCCCAGCAATGTCGTTTAAAAATAGGCAAAGAGATGTTTACCCATTTCGGGCCAAGCTTTGTAGAATACTTAACCGCGAAAGATTTTGATGTATTCCTCGACCTTAAATTTCATGATATTCCCAATACGGTTTCAAAAGCGTGCCAAGCGGCGGCTGATTTAGGCGTGTGGATGGTAAACGTACATGCTTCAGGTGGCCCTAAAATGATGGAGTTAGCTAAAGAAGGGTTGCAAAGGTTTGGAGAGAAACAGCCTTTATTAATTGCAGTAACAGTGTTGACCAGTATGGATCAAGCCCAACTTAGTGCAATTGGCGTCAATTCAACGCCTCAAGAGCATGTATTAAAACTAGCAAAATTAACCCATGCATGTGGATTAGATGGGGTAGTATGCTCGGCGCAAGAAGCAGTAATGTTAAAGTCAAATATTGCCAAAGACTTTACCCTAGTTACACCTGGTATACGTCCACAAGGGGCGGCATTAGGTGATCAAATGCGCGTGATGACGCCAAAACAAGCAATACAAGCGGGCTCAGATTACTTAGTAATTGGCCGACCAATTACACAATCGGCCGACCCTCTACAAACCCTTGTTGAAATCAATAGCTCGCTTTTATAAGGTTTTAAGGGCAGTCGCTGCATCCATATATTCAAGGTCGAGGTCGGTTAACGCATCAACTACTGCTTTATAGGTCACTTTACCTTGATGCACATTCAAACCATTTAATAGGTGAGCATCATCTAACATCGCTTGTTTAGGACCTTTATTTGCCAATGCTAAACCAAAGGGTAGGGTGGCATTGTTCAAAGCCATAGTTGAGGTACGTGCTACACCACCTGGCATGTTAGCGACACAGTAATGCACCACATCATCAATAATGTACACAGGATCTTGGTGGGTGGTGGCTTTAGATGTTTCAAAACAACCACCTTGGTCAATGGCTACATCAACTATTACCGAACCAGGTTTCATATTTTTAATATGCTCTTTGTTTAAGAGTTTCGGTGCTGCCGCTCCTGGCACTAAAACCGCGCCTACTACTAAATCTGCTTTAGAAGAATAGTCTTCTATGGCTTCGGCCGTTGAGAATACTGTTGCTAAACGTCCTTCAAAAATATCATCTAGTTCACGTAAACGATTTAACGAACGGTCAAGAATTGTTACGTCTGCACCTAATCCCATTGCCATTTTTGCGGCGTTTAGACCTACAACTCCGCCACCAATGACTAAAACTTTTCCTGGAGCAACGCCAGGTACACCGCCCAACAAGGTGCCGCTGCCACCATGAGCCTTTTCTAAATAATGGGCGCCTGCTTGCACCGCCATTCTACCGGCAACTTCACTCATTGGTGCCAGTAAAGGTAGGGTGTTTCGATTGTCGGTGACTGTTTCGTAGGCTATACAGGTTGCGCCAGATTCTACTAATAATTGGGTTTGAACTGGATCTGGGGCAAGGTGTAGATAGGTGTACAGTGTCTGCCCTGGGCGTAACATTTTACATTCTTGTGGTTGTGGCTCTTTTACTTTTACAATCATTTCAGCCTTAGCGAAGATCTCTTCTGGGCTAGAAATGATTTCAGCACCTGCGGCAATATATTGTTCGTCGGTAAATCCAATCGAATGACCAGCCTGAGTTTCAACCCAGACTTGATGTGAATGATGTACAAACTCTTTAACCGCGGCTGGAGTCAGTCCCACTCTATATTCATGATTCTTAATTTCTTTTGGTACACCGATTAACATGACTCACTCCAATTGTTGGGATAGTTCGAAAAGAAAAAAGTATATGTGAATAATTGAAGTAAGTTGTTGGGTATTCAGGCTTTCAAAAGTATAATATTTCGTTAATGCACCAATATGCGATAGATTATATGCTAATCAAAACCCCCAAACATCTTGATAGAATCGATAGAAACATTCTTATCGAGTTGCAAAAAAATGGAAAAATAACCAACTCTGACTTAGCAAATAAAATAGGTTTGAGCGCGAGCCCTTGCCTTGAAAGAGTTAAGAGATTGGAGAGCCAAGGTTATATTACCGGTTATCATGCACGAGTAAACCCGTCTTTGTTGGGCGCTGCTATGTTAGTTTTCGTAGAAATTACTTTAACAAAAACCTCAGTTGATATATTCGAAGAATTTTCTGCTGCGGTCCGTAAGCATGAAGATATTCAGGAATGTCATCTTGTATCTGGTAACTTTGATTTTTTACTCAAAGCGCGTGTTGCAGACATGTCGAGTTATCGAAAGTTGTTGGGAGATACTTTATTGCGATTGCCTGGAGTCAGTGAGTCGCGCACTTATGTCGTGATGGAGGAGATAAAAGAGTCGACTCAAGTTAAAATTAGTCTCAAATAACACTCATTGCTTGGTATTGATTAAATTGCGAGCGGTAGGAGCCAGCAAACTAGGATTTTTAGGATTGCACTGGTATCTTATGCTCTTACTTGAATAAACAGTTAAGAAAAGATAACGATTTATATGGCGCGACTCACAGGCATTCAAAGAATTATGGAAGTAGGCATGATTATTAGTTGTGTCTTCGCGTTTTTTTTATTGTTAGCCATGGCATCTTTTCACCCCGCAGATCCTGGTTGGAGTCAGGCAGGATTACAAAGTGATGTACATAACTGGGTAGGGCCTATCGGTGCTTGGTTTGCTGACATTCTGTTTTTTACCTTAGGATCTTTTGCATATACTTTGCCATTTTGTTGCGCCTTTTTGGGCTGGTTTTTATTTCAACAAACCAAAACTCTACTCGAAATTGATTATCTCACTATTGGTTTAAGGCTTATAGGTGTGATCTTATTGGTATTAGGTGCCACTGGTTTATTAAGTTTAAATGTAGAAGATATTTATAACTACACATCGGGTGGTATGGTTGGCGACGTCTTGAGTTCTTCGCTGATACCCTATTTTAGTATGGTAGGTACAACGCTTTTATTATTGTGTTTTTTCTGCACGGGTTTTACCTTATTGAGCGGTATTTCTTGGGTAGCGATAGTCGACAAAATTGGTGAGATAGCCATAGGTATCAGTCGCTATATTTATCATGCACCGGCTAAAATTAAAGGGTCATCTATACCGATGTTGTCCTTTAAGAAGGCGGAGCATGAGCCAGCAACTTTAGCCGCAACTGATGGTAACTTTTGGGGGAGCGATCCTAACAGTAATAATGTCGAGCAAGCAGACGAGCAGGATCATTCACTCGAGCCGGTTGTACCGCAGAGTATTTTGGACGAGCCCCCCGAGGTTAAGAAAAGTCCGGTTTCAATTTCCGAATTAAAACAAAAGATTAACCTTGCTAGAAAATCCACTAAGGTTGAGCCAGTCATTAGCGAAAGCCCTGTCGCACCCGTGGCGCAGTCGACAAATGATCCAGAACAAGGGCCAATGCCATCCTTTGATTTATTAGAACGTCCCGATAAAGTTAAGAATCCAATTACCCCAGAAGAGTTGGAAATTGTGTCTCGTTTACTCGAAGCCAAACTTGCTGATTTTAATATCGAAGCCAGAGTGGTAGGAGTGTATCCAGGTCCTGTTATCACCCGATTTGAAATGGACTTAGCGCCTGGAGTGAAAGTAAGCAAAATTACAACTTTGTCTAAAGATTTAGCGCGCTCTATGTCTGCAATATCAGTTCGCGTAGTAGAAGTTATTCCAGGTAAGTCAGTAATAGGCTTAGAGCTGCCTAATAAAAAACGCGATATGGTTCGTTTAAGTGAGGTGATTAGCACCGATGTATTCCAGTCCTCGGATTCACCTTTAACTATGGTATTAGGGGCAGATATCTCAGGTAAGCCCGTTGTAGTAGATTTGGCTAAAATGCCGCATTTATTAGTTGCAGGTACGACTGGCTCGGGTAAGTCTGTTGGTGTTAACGTGATGATCCTAAGTTTATTGTACAAATCTACGCCTGAAGATGTGCGTATGATAATGATCGATCCTAAAATGCTGGAGTTGTCGGTATACGAAGGGATCCCTCATCTATTGGCTGAAGTAGTCACCGACATGAAAGAAGCAGCCAACGCGCTACGTTGGTGTGTAGGAGAAATGGAACGTCGCTATAAATTGATGTCAGCCTTGGGCGTAAGAAATTTAAAGGGTTTTAACACTAAGGTACTCAATGCAATTGAGGCAGGAGAGCCGATTCGCGACCCACTGTGGAAGTCTGAAGAAAGTATGGAAACAGAAGCGCCGTTCTTAGAAAAGCTGCCTGCTATTGTGGTGGTGGTTGACGAATTTGCCGACATGATGATGATAGTGGGTAAAAAAGTTGAAGAGCTGATTGCGCGTATTGCACAAAAAGCACGAGCCGCAGGCATTCACTTAGTACTGGCGACTCAACGCCCTTCAGTTGACGTTATTACTGGCTTAATTAAAGCCAATATTCCAACACGTATTGCGTTTCAGGTTTCCTCTAAAATTGATTCACGCACTATTCTTGACCAACAAGGTGCTGAAGCATTACTTGGTGCCGGTGATATGTTGTATCTGCCGCCAGGTACAGGTGTGCCTACTCGTATTCATGGGGCATTTGTGGATGATCACGAAGTGCATGCCGTAGTGGCAGATTGGAAAAAGCGTGGTGCGCCTCAATACATAGACGAAATTTTAAGTGGTGATTCGAGTGCTGAAATTCTGTTGCCTGGCGAGCAACCTGAAGATTCAGACCAAGAATTTGATGTGTTTTATGATGAAGCTGTCGCTTTTGTAACTGAAAGCAGACGCGCATCGGTTTCAGGTGTGCAGCGTAAATTCAGAATTGGTTACAATCGCGCGGCAAGGCTAGTGGAACAAATGGAACAAAGCGGCGTCGTAACTTCACCTGGGCATAACGGCAACCGTGAAGTGTTAGCCGCTGCTCCCCCTAGAGACTAACCCTACAAGAAGTAATATTGAATGAACAAGCTAACTCAGTTTTCAACACTGTTTTTATTTTTGGCGGTGGTGTTTATCAGTAATCTTGCTATCGCAAATGATACAACTGCAAAACAGCAACTTAAACTCAAGCTCGCTTCGCTGGTAACCTACCAAGCTAATTTTGAGCAAAGGGTAGTCGACATTGAAAATACGCTATTGCAGCAGGCTACTGGCCGCATAGTCTTGCAGCAACCCAGTAATTTGTATTGGGAATTGTTTGAACCCAATGAAAGTGTGTTGCTGGCCGATGGTGAAAATATCTGGAATGTGGACCCGTTTTTAGAGCAGGTAGTAGTTTACGGTGCCAATGCCGCACTTGATGATAATCCGCTGATTTTATTAACTAATCCTGACAGCAGCAAGTGGCTAGACTTTGAGGTTACTCAGAGCGAAGGTCAATTTGTTATTACTCCCAGACAGCCCAATGGCGGTATCGAATCATTACGTTTGGTATTTGATGGTGATTTGTTAGTAGAGCTTGAAAGTAAAGATGGACAACAACAAAAAAGTTTACTCACTTTTAGTGAAATAAAACAAAACAAAACATTACCCCCAGAGACCTTTGTGTTTGTCATGCCACAAGGATATGAGCTGGATGACCAGCGATAATTATGACCGCTGAATTTGATTTTGCAGATAATAGTGATCCCGTTGCACAATTTGCTCCGTTAGCAGCGCGAATGCGCCCAAAAGTCATTGAACAGTATTTTGGACAGCAACATATTATCGGCCCTGGTAAACCTTTGCGAGAGGCGCTGCTGCGGGGGCACTGCCATTCTATGATTTTGTGGGGGCCCCCAGGAACAGGTAAAACAACTTTAGCCGAATTGGTAGCCAATCATTGCCAAGCGCATATTGAACGTTTATCAGCGGTCAGTAGTGGTGTTAAAGACATTCGCGCCGCTATAGATAACGCTAAACATTATGCTAGCCAACACCAAAAACGAACCATTTTGTTTGTTGATGAAGTGCACCGTTTTAACAAAAGCCAGCAAGACGCATTTTTGCCTTACATTGAAGACGGCACCGTCACCTTTATAGGTGCCACCACTGAAAACCCCTCGTTTGAACTAAACAACGCTTTATTATCAAGGGCGCGGGTTTACGTATTAAAAAGTTTAAGTGAAACTGATCTGAGTGAGGTAATCACACAAGCCTTAGCAGATAAAGAACGAGGCCTCGGGCAGTCTGAGATTGTGTTGGATGACGATGCCCAATCCATGTTGATAGATATGGCAGCAGGTGACGCAAGGCGTTTGTTAAACTATTTGGAACTCAGCTCTGATTTTTTGCCCGCAGATTCAGTAGACAAAACGTTAACCGTAGAGATGGTAAAATTGGCGGTGGGCGAAAAGGTTGCTCAGTACGACAAAAATGGAGATCAATTTTACGACCTAATTTCAGCCTTTCATAAATCAGTCCGTGGCTCAGCTCCTGATGCTGCCTTGTATTGGTATGCCAGAATGTTAGTCGCGGGATGTGATCCTCTATACGTGGCGCGGCGATTATTGGCTATTGCCACTGAGGACATAGGCAATGCCGACCCTAAGGCAATGCAAATTTGTTTAAATGCTTGGGATATTTTTCAGCGTGTCGGCCCCGCAGAAGGGGAAAGAGCTATCGCGCAAGCAACACTTTATTGCGCTAGCACTGCAAAAAGTAACGCGGTATACACAGCCTTTAAAGCGGCGTTAAAACACGCCAAAGACACCCCAGAGTGTGCTGTACCCGAACACCTAAGAAATGCCCCAACTAGCCTGATGAAAGATTTGGGTTACGGACAAGAGTATCGATATGCCCATGATGAAGAGCACGGCTATGCGGCGGGCGAAAACTATTTTCCCGAATCCTTGCGAGATACGCAATATTATCAACCTACTCCACGAGGACTAGAGAAAAAACTGCAAGAAAAATTGAAATTTCTGAATCAATTAGACGCTCGAAGTACCCAGCGAAGGTATAATTAATATGCAAATTACCACAATGTATATTTTTATCGCACTTGGAGGAGCAACAGGCGCCTGTTTACGCTTTTTTCTTTCGCAACTCATGCTTCAATGGTTTGGTAAAGGCTTTCCTTTTGGTACACTTCTGGTCAATATTGTTGGTTCATTTTTTCTGGGTTTTTTGTATTCATTACTTGAACATGGTCAATTAGAAGCGGCTTTATGGCGAACAACAATTGGAATTGGTTTTCTTGGTGCACTCACCACATTTTCCACGTTCTCAGTAGACACGTTAATGCTATTTCAACAGGGCTTGTGGTTCAAAGCTGCACTTAACGTAACATTAAATGTATTGTGCTGCTTGTTTGCAGCATGGTTAGGCACACAATTAGTTAAAGGTTAGATAAAACAAAATGTTAGATCCAAAATATTTACGTGGCGATATTCAACAAACTGCAGAAAAACTCAAAAGAAGAGGGTTTGAATTAGACGTAAATTCCTTTATTGAACTAGAAGAAAAACGTAAGTCGTTACAAGTAAGAACCCAAGAGTTGCAAAACGAACGTAATGTACGTTCCAAGTCTATTGGTAAAGCGAAAGCTTCAGGCGAAGATATTCAGCCGTTATTAGCAGAAGTAGGCAAGTTAGGTGACGAACTAGATGCAGCCAAAGCTGAGTTATCCGAGTTATTGGAAGAAATAGCCACTCAATCACAAATCATCCCTAATTTACCGGATGATTCAGTACCCCAAGGTGAAGATGAAAAGGACAATATAGAAATCAGTCGATGGGGCACCCCACGTGAATTCGACTTTGAAGTGAAAGATCACGTAGACATAGGCGCAGCATTAAGTAAAGGCGTCGACTTTGAGGCAGGTGTAAAACTATCAGGCTCACGTTTTGTTGTAATGCGTGGTCAAGTAGCGCGCCTAAATCGCGCTATCGCACAGTTTATGTTGGACTTACACACCCAAGAGCATGGCTATGAAGAGACCAACGTGCCTTTATTAGTTAATAATGAAAGTATGACAGGCACTGGGCAATTTCCGAAGTTCATGGGAGACGCATTCCATACTAAACCTGCCACAGAAGAAGGGCAGGGGTTGTCACTTATTCCAACTTCAGAAGTGCCATTGGCAAACATTGCCCGAGACGAAATTTATTCGATCAAAGATTTGCCAGTTAAAATGACAACTTTTAGTCCTTGT
Organism: Paraglaciecola arctica; assembly: GCF_018861065.1. Classification (GTDB taxonomy): domain Bacteria; phylum Pseudomonadota; class Gammaproteobacteria; order Enterobacterales; family Alteromonadaceae; genus Paraglaciecola; species Paraglaciecola arctica_B. The sequence continues at coordinate 1,031 of NZ_JAHKQO010000039.1, read as the reverse complement.
TTTCGCAGTGAAGCTGGCTCGCATGGCCGAGATACCCGTGGCCTGATACGTTTACACCAGTTCGAAAAAGTAGAGTTGGTGCAACTGGTGACGCCTGAGAGTTCATTTGACGTGTTAGAAGAACTGACACAACACGCAGAAAAGGTATTACAACTACTAGAATTACCTTACCGTAAAATGTTGTTGTGTACCGGTGATATGGGCTTTGGCGCTTGTAAAACCTATGATTTAGAAGTGTGGATACCTGCTCAAGATACCTATCGTGAAATTTCTTCATGTTCAAATATGTTGGACTTCCAAGCCAGAAGAATGCAAGCCCGTTACCGCGGTGAAAAAGGCAGTAAACCTGAGTTATTACATACCCTAAATGGCTCTGGTTTAGCGGTAGGACGTACCTTAGTGGCGATTTTAGAGAACTACCAACAAGCGGATGGCTCGGTGTCTGTGCCTAAAGTGTTACAGCCTTATATGGGTGGGTTAGAAAAAATAGGTTAGTGGGTTAGACTTTATTTGAATTAGGAAAGGTGAGCTTTGGCTCACCTTTTTTGTTTTTATGATTCACTTCGTTCACTTATGTGCTTCGCACACGGAATCCCTGCTTTTTTGTGCTGAAACTTTAAATGCGAAACAATGGCGGAGAATTGGGATATTGGCGTTAGTGGGAAAGAGCGTTTTTTGTAATTGGGTAAATTATCATGACTGTCTTGTTAGTGTTCGGTCCTGTTAGTGTTCGTGCGTTTGGCATAACGCTTTTTATAAATTTCTTCGGTGAACATAGTTAAAAAAGGTGAGGGTGAATTAGGCATAAATTGTACTTTATCTTATATGTGTATTTATACCGCTGTAGTTGTTATCTCCCATAACAGCAAGTTCTTGGCAAAATGTCGGATATCAACAAAAGTGTTAATAGAAATCGAAAAGAAAACTTACCTATACAAAGACATAGGAAACATGTTAAAAATCACGAATGTATATATGCGACAAAATGCCGTGTTTAAACATCTCATTTTGCAAGAGATTAATATTGTTGA
>NZ_JAHKQO010000048.1 GCF_018861065.1 Paraglaciecola arctica | reverse complement strand
CTTAAGTGAACAGCATTAAAGCTCATGGAGTCTCATTCATTTGCCGCCGCCGCGCAACACCAATGTGTTTGTATAAACATTTTCCGATGGTTGAATAAGACATAGAATGGCGTAGAGGCTAAGACAAACACTTTACAAGAGTTTGAGCAGTTAACCAGGTGATGGTTAACTGCTTTTTCGTTTCTCAAACAATTTATTGGCAAACAAATTGAGTTATAGAAGTAAAGACTGATAGTCGACTTGGGAGATAAGCGGACTTTTTCTTTTGTTATGCTTAAGACGACAGATCCGACAAAGAATACATAGGGTGTTTGTTGAACCTTACGGCAATAGCTACCCAAAAACGCTCTTCAAACGTAATCGAGGATATTACTTAGACTTCTCGGTAATATCCTAAAGAATGGACAAATATAGTGCACTTAATGCTTTGCAACTAATTGATTATTGGTTAGGTTAGAGTAATTAATTGGCGTAGAAGCCTTGGATTTTACTGAGCCTTTTACATAATGAGCGGTTAGATGCTCATACACTTAGAGGAACATGCAAAATGGCAATTGAAAAGAAAACTTATCGAAGTGGACCGTTCAAGGATTTCATTGCTCAAGGTACTCAAGTTGGAAATATTCTTTACATGGCAGGACAAGTAGGAATAGATAGGAACGGTTCGGTTCCATTAGACATTGCCGAACAAACAGCTATTGCTTATTCAAATATGAAGGATGTCTTGTCACAGTTCGGGGCGGATATGAGCAATATCGTTGATGAAACCTTCTTCGTTACTAATATGAACGAATTGATGGGAAACGTTGAAACCGTTTATGGACAAAGGGAATCTGCATATGGCGGTATGCCTGAAGTTAGTCAAACTGTTGTACAAGTAGCGGCACTTGTTCAGCCTGAACTCAAAATTGAAATTAAATGTATTGCTCATCTTTAGATAGGGCAGGTAGTGCCGCTTAATTCAGCGTTAGTTTTTAGTAAATTTTTGCACCCACCAAAGAGGAAATATAAGTGATAGATCTATTTTCATTATTAAGTATCGGTCTTGCATTTTTCGTTATCGCTGTTTCACCTGGACCCGCAAACATTTCTAATGCAACCATAGCAATGAGTAAAGGGAGAATAACTAGTTTAATTTATGGTGCTGGGCTTTCTACTGGTTTAGTTTTTTGGGGAGTTATTGCTGCAAGTGGCATGGGGGCTGTTCTTCAAAATTCCATTTATTTACTAATGGCACTGAAGATTTTCGGTGGCCTATACCTATTAAGACTTGCTTACCTTTCTGCTAAAGAAACTATGAAGTCTAATTCATCTAACATTGAAATGATTGATGAAAATGTTTCAGGTAAAAGCTGGTTTTTTCGTGGTGTTATTATGAATATTTCTAACCCAAAAACAGTAATCGCATGGATGGCTGCGCTTTCTGTAGGGTTGGGTTCAAATGATGGAATCCTTTCTCTTGTTTCAGGTTTACTCGTTTGTATGATTGTCGGATTTGCTACAAATGCTATGTATTCAATTTGTTTCTCATATCGTGGCGTTATGAACTGGTATCTACGAGCAAGTCGATGGATAAATGGTATTGCTTCATTTTTATTTGCTATTGCAGGTGTTGGGCTACTTCGTTCAGCCTTTAATCGTAGTTCCGTGTCGTAGTAAAAACTAATCGGGTAGCCGAAGGACTCTAACCTCCAGTTCCCACAACACCCTGCATGCGACTCCACAGAGCGCCTTTCATTTAGCATTTTTTAACAAGCCACCCATAATAATTTTTAAGACCAAACTCGGCCTAAATATCCATTTTAATTGTGTCTGTCTTTATAAAAAGTTCTGCAAAGTGTTTACGACTTATGGCAAACAAGAAAGGAGCAAAATCGTTGCTTATTTCTCCATATAACTTTGGGTTATCTAACTCTCGCCTTGAGGGGATGCCACCTCTAGAAACGTAAAAATAAAAGAATAAAAGCTCAGGTTAATTTTTCGGTTTCTCAACACGAAAAAAAGGGGTCAATAACAATTAACCCCTTGATGTTTTCAAAGTAAGAAATGAAGCTTTACTTCACCCTTAAGCTACTTTGATTAAAACTTATATCGCACGCCCGCTTTTGCAGTTCTGCCCCATTCGGCATAGCTGCCTGGTAAGTCAGTTGTGCCGTTATAACCATGCCAGCCTTCGTCTAATAAGTTATCTAACTGGGCATACACCTCTAGGCCTTCAGCAACGTAGAAGGTGGCCGAGGCAGATGACCAGGTAGTTGGGTCTGCTTTACCTTTATAAGTGTCGGTGACACTGCCATCTTCGGCAAACACATTTAGTGGAGACCAATGGCTAGTGACAAACGATTCGGTGTGGTACGCCGAAAGGTTCAGGCTCATCTTGTCGCTGTTATACATCAAACTAAGTGAGTAAGAGGTGTCTGGGATGTTTTCTAAAACCCCGACCGAAAAACCACTGACAATGGATTCAGTATCGATATAGGTATAATTAGATACTATGCCAAATCCTGAATCAAAGAAGTGTTGCAAAGCAAATTCATAACCTAAAATTTTGGCTTGGTCTAAGTTTCTCGGCCCAGCAATAGTAAAGGCTACTTCTTCATAGGTACCTGATGGTGCCCAACGTATTGGGTTTTCAACAAGATAAGTGGGCTTTTCTTCTGGATTGGCTTCAAAAAGGTCTATACCAGATTGAACAAAGCCTCGAATGTCTTTTTGAAAGATTGCCGCACTTACCGAAGAACCTTCTTTGTAATACCACTCTATCGATAAGTCTGCTTGCTCAGCTGTGACTGGGCTTAAGCCTGGATCCCCAATTTTGGTGATATACCATTGGTTGTATGTAAGAGAGTCATGATCGACTTGGGTTGATAACTGGTCTATACCCGGTCTGGACATCACTTCAGCATAGGACAAACGTACCACTAGCTCTTCAGAAAACTCGAACTGTAAATTCATCGACGGCAATAACTCGTCATAATCGTTTTCGATTTCGATCGCCACTGTCGGTCCGTAATCAACTACCGATGCCCATATTGTTTGCGGTGCTTCAGACACACTTAAAATAGGTGAATCATAACCTGACGACGTGACATCAGTTTGCACATACCTTAAGCCAATATTACCCGAGATATTCATATTATCTAGTTCTAGGCTAAAGTTGCTTTGTGCATACAAGGACACAGTTTCTTCCTCGACCGAACCTGACAAATTAGAGTTAAATACCGGAAATAACGCATCCGAATATCCAGCAACATAAGGTTCGCCTGTTAGCGGGTTTATGACATTGGGGTTGCCGTCGGCCGACTTAATGGCTTCAAACGCTTTTGCTACATCAAAAACGGTAAATTCTCGAGGGAAGTCTCCACTTACGCCATCTAAGAAATTATCAAACGGGAAGGCTTGTACAACGTCAGCGTCGACATCATCCCAAGTAAAAGGGGCACCACTATATAACGACATGTTGGCCCTGTTGTCATATTGTTCCCGATCTTTGGTACGCTTGTTGTATACCACTCCGTATTCAACACTATCTAAAACAGCCATATCCAAAAATATTTCGTGGCCTAGTGAAGCGCCAATGACTTGATCATCAATATCAATGCCTTCTAATCGAGTAAAGTGCGGTCCAAATTGGCCGTTTCCAACAATATCACTCACTTGGGTGATACCACCTTCATTATCAGCAAAATCTAAGGTGATACTTGGTAACCCACCATCTGTTAATTCCATTCTTGCTGTTGTTTCACCAGCAACGACAGGGACAGATACGACAAACCTATCTTTACCTCCTGCTTCACGAGTAGCGGTAGACATGTAAATGTCGCCTGTAAGTACTGAGTTATCAGTGACGTTATAGGTAAAGTTTGCTCCTAAATTGACTGTATCGACTACGCGATGCTCTTCAAGCGTCACCAACTGTGGAACTAAATTTTGTACTGTAATACCTGTAACCAGTGTGCCTAAAGGGTTTAGCTCAGTCTTGATGCCGCCATAGGTAGCGTCAGAACCACTGGCGATAACATCTGGGAAAAAATAGGACTCTGTGTAACCTTTGCTCGGCGTGTCTAATCGTGTCCATAACGCATCGATTACAATATCAAGATCATTGTTAGGCCGATATTGGAAAGCGGCCGAGACCGCAGTACGCTCTTTGTTTTCTTCACGAGCAGTGTACGCAATAGTACCAGGGAAAATAAGTTCGTCATCCGCTGGGTCATTGGTGAGCCCGTCACCATTGCGGTCCCAAGACCAGTTGGTACTGGTAGAAGGTTCCCACCAGTTATCTGACAATTCGTCAGTTCGTGTTGGTGCTCTGCTATATAAGGCAGACACTAAAATTCCCATAGTATTGTCATTAAACGTATGACTACCTACACTGGTTAACTTGTAGCCGAATTTGTCAGCCTGTTCACCATATATTCCTTCTGCGCCAAAAGAGCCGTGTGTACCAGGGTTGTCGAACGGTCTTGCAGTTTTAAGATTAATGGCGCCACCAATACTGCCTTCTAATTGAGAAGCGGTGACTGATTTATGTACCCAAGCTTCAGAGATGACTGACGAAGGCAACACATCAAAGGCAAAGTCACGGCTTGAAGAGTCAGTGGCCATAATTCGATTATTAATAGTAACGATACTAAATTCCGGCCCCAAACCACGAATACTCACACCTTGGCCTTCGCCACCAGAGGTTCGATCAATTGTGACACCAGTAATATGTGATAACGAATCCGCTACGTTAGCGTCTGGAAAGACCCCTAATTCAGAAGCGGTTATGCCGTCGACTATAGAATCACTTTGGCGTTTTATGTCCAATGCCTTAATAAGGCTTCGTTTTGTAGAAGAAACCGTAATAACTTCAACGTCGTCTTCTGGATCAACTTCTGGCTCGACTTGAGCTGCAGCATAAATATTTGCCGAACAACAAAGCAAACTGATCGCTAATGTTAATTTTGTTTTATTAAATTTTTCGTTCATGTTCTCACCGCTGGCTTTATTTTATTTTTATGTTGGAACTTTTGTACCAAAAACCAACAATGAAATCAAATGAAATATTAAACTTATTCAAAATCAAGTGAAATAAAATGAAATCATACAAATCGATTTTTTGTGTTTCTTTGATGTTATTTCGCGCATAAAACAAACACCGCATTTCATTTGAAGCATTAGAATAAAACTATAGAACCATGCTTGAGTGACTATCTATAGGCGCTTCAACGCCTCATAGTGGTATAACAATAAAGCAAGGTTTAGATGAATAGGGCGGCGGAACTTAAGAAAGTGACTTTGATCAACCAATAAAAAAGGCCGCAAAAAGCAGCCTTATAAAAACATCAACAATAAATTGAAGAATTAAACCTCGAACGGATGTCGTAAAACAATTGTCTCGTTTCTTTCAGGGCCCGTTGAAATAATATCAATCGGCACTTCTAAAAGTTCTTCAAGGCGCTTGATATAATTTTTAGCCGCTTCAGGCAACTCATCATACACTGTCACACCAAATGAGTTTTCACTCCAACCTGGCATGCTTTCATACACTGGCGTAATCAATTCGTACCCATCAGCCGCCATTGGAGGCACATCACTGATATTGCCTTGGGCATCTTTATAACCGGTACAAATACTTAAACTTTCTAAGCCATCCAATACATCTAACTTAGTTAAGCAAAAACCTGTAATAGAATTAATTTGTACTGCTCGCTTCATCGCTACGGCATCAAACCAACCAGTGCGGCGCTTGCGGCCAGTAGTCGCGCCAAATTCATGTCCTTTTACCCCAAGATGTTGACCTACTTCACAGTCTAACTCAGTAGGGAAAGGGCCAGAACCCACACGAGTGGTATAGGCTTTAACAATACCTAATACATAATCCAAGTTAAGTGGACCAAAACCAGCACCAGTGGCAACACCACCAACAGTGGTATTAGAAGACGTCACATAAGGGTAAGTACCATGATCAATATCTAATAAGGTACCTTGAGCACCTTCAAACATAATAGCGTCACCGCGTAAACGTGCTTTATCTAATACATCGGTCACATCCACAACCATAGCTTTTAAGATATCAGCCACAGCTAATGCATCAGCCAATACTTTTTCATAACTAACAGTCTCAACTTTATAGTAGTTGGTTAGCATAAAGTTATGGTATTCGAGAATTTCTTTTAACTTGACGGCAAAGTCTTGAGGATTAAATAAGTCACCTACACGTAAACCGCGGCGCGAGACTTTATCTTCATAAGCCGGTCCAATACCGCGACCAGTAGTGCCAATAGCTTTTTTGCCGCGGGCTTTTTCTCGCGCCACATCGAGTTCGACATGATAAGGAAGAATAAGTGGGCAAGCTTCGCTAATTCTTAGGCGATCTTTAACCGGAACACCACGGGCTTCTAGCATCGCGGTTTCTTCAAGTAACGCTTCAGGACTTAACACTACACCATTGCCAATTACGCACGTTACGTTTTCGCGTAAGATTCCCGAAGGAATAAGGTGTAAGACGGTTTTTTCACCATCTATCACAAGTGTATGACCAGCGTTGTGGCCACCTTGATAACGCACTACATAAGTTGCTTGATCTGTGAGTAAATCAACAACCTTACCTTTACCCTCATCACCCCATTGGGTGCCGAGTACAACAACATTTTTAGCCATGAATAAGACGGGAGTCATAAAATTAGGCGGGGATTCTAACAAAAAACAATCTGCATCTAAATAGCAAAATTGCGCAGCTTATAATCAATTTTAAAGCATCGATAAAAGACGAGTCTAAAATCAAAGCAAATAAATTAAACTGACCACACCAATAGTCACTAAAACCCCGCCCAAAGAACGTAATTGATTAACCGGTTGCTGCGAAATTTGCGATAAATATCTTTGCCACTTATTAGCAAATAACATTGGGCCTAAACCTTCGATAATTAACACTAATGCCATTGCCATGAATATCACTTCGCCAAACGAATACATTTAATTTACCTAAAATTTAAAGACTGGTAGATAGGATAATACGACAGCGGGTTTAGGCAAAACTAAGTTTAAAGTGGCTCTACCCCTAGCGGGTTAAACTTATATCCCACCCCCCAAACAGTCTGCACAATTTGTGGTGAGGTGGCATCTTGTTCGATTTTGGCCCGTAATCTATTAATATGTGAGTTTACGGTATGCTCATAACCACTATGATGATAACCCCATACTGATTCGAGTAATTGGCTGCGACTAAAAACCTGGTTGGGATGGCTTGCTAGATGATGCAGTAATTCAAATTCTGTAGCGGTCAGTTCGAGCTCATTTTCTTGAAAAATGACTTGATGATTTTTTTGGTTTATATGTAAAGCACCAATCACTAACGCACTAGTGTTATCTATAACGTCTGCACTATTGACCGCTTGTAATACATGTACTTTTCGTAATTGTGAGCGCACTCTAGCCTGCAATTCACGCACACTAAACGGCTTAGTAACGTAGTCGTCAGCACCTAACTCTAATCCTAGCACTCTGTCCGTTTCAGAATTTTTTGCCGTCAACATAATAATCGCTTGAGTAGGTTTTTGCTCCCGTACTTGTCGGCAAATATCTAGGCCACTTACTCCTGGTAACATTACGTCTAGAATGAGCAAAGAAAAGTCACTCTCTAGAGCCATATTTAATGCTTGATCACCCTGCTCTTGCACAGTGGTCACTACCCCTAACTCCTGCAGATTAACACGAATAAGTTCCGCTATATCTCGGTCGTCTTCAACCAATAAAACACTGTCAGACATGTCATTTATTCCTAGTTAGGCTAAAGCAAAAAACGCTCAACCATTAATTAATTGAGCGTTTTAAAATTCAAACTTCTGAAAGCTTAAATTTACTCAATACGAGTAACCATAATGCGTAGTGCTGGGTTGTCGAACTTATGCTGAATTGTCAAAACGGAGTCACTTAATCCATCATCAACTGTAACCACTCCTGGGTGCATGGCAACATATCCAGTATCTATTCTAATGGCGTTAAAACCTTCGCCTCCATCAGCAGGACCCGGAATGCTTCCCACAGCTTCAGTATTGACCTCTGTACCCGCATCATAAACACCAGCAGTAGCAGTCCAGCTATCTCCAACTGCAAAGTCACTTAGGTCTAGAGCATCAAGACCGCTAAAAGCGTCATTTGTATTCACCAACATAGTCACGACAGACAATTTAGCTGTGGTCACATCTTCAATAGTGACACTAATGGTTTCGCTAGCGCCTGGCGCAATGGCGCCTGCACCTGTAGCGGATGCTTCGCCTAGTGCTAACAAACCCGCATTCATGCCGCCTTCAGCCAACTTTTCTAGGTCTACCGAAGGGACTTCTCCCACTGAAAATAAATGTCCGTTAGCATGTAACACAACTGCCACCGGAGACAAAGGTTGAGCGTTAGTTAAATTGGTAACTGTTACCTCATAGCTCACATCAACCGGTTCAGGAACCGGTGCCGGCACCTCAACTATTACTTCGACCTCTTTGATAACTTCAACTTCGTCATCACTACAAGCACTTAATAGGATAGGCATACCCACTAATATAGCGAGTCGCTTTTTGGTTAGCTTTAAACGTTTAATCATGACAGTCTCCTTAGTTAACGGTAACTGTGACTTTAGCCACTGGATTTAACCAGCGATGAATAGAGTTAGTTACGTCACTGCTACCACCAGCTGCATCATCATCACCAATGTTGCCTGGATGAATATGTACGTTAGTGTTACTACTCTCAGCTGTTACGCCACTACCACCGGTTCCTAAAGTTAAGAAAGGTGGAGCTGGCATACCTGGGGTACCTGGCGCACCACCGCCCACTATTTCGTCATTTGCTTCAGTTCCTGCGTCGTAAGCATTCAGGTATACGGTGTAAGTTCCCGCTTCTGTTGGAATACTCCAATTATCTAAACCAATAAAACCATCGTTTGAAGGCAGAATCATTGCAACAACTGATAACACTGAATTACCGTCTGCCGTTGTAAAGGTGCCTGACACTGATTCGGTTGGCCCCAATGGTCCGGCCGTTGGCTCTGCCAATACATCAGCACCAATTGAAGTCGCTATTGTTGTTAATCCAGCTAAGCTGCCGCCTTCAGCCATTTCTTGGATCTCTGGGCTAGCTTGTTCACCTAGCTCAAAAAGGCTAGCGTCTGGCGTATGAGCTACCGCAGCAATAGGTGTGAAATACATTCCTTGGGTAAGGTTTTGAATGGTAATAGATACATCTGCTGCGACTGTTTGGCTACTGGCGAAAACCAAAGCGCTGGCGGCGCAGATTTTAGTAAATTTGTTCATATTATTCCTCGCAATAAGTTAATTTGACGTTGCGAGAAAGAGTTTGATTAAAAGTTATCGCGAAAGTATCACGAAAGGAATACGAATTTATAAAGATCTAGCACTTATCATTTAGTTACTGCGCAACATCTAATCTCTGCATAAAGTTAAATAAAGCGAATAAAAACTAAGGTTTAAAAAAGGGTGTAACCATTGTTACACCCAAGGCACTACACACATAAAACTTGTCGATTGCCATTCATTGATTTTTACCGCTTCGGCGCGCTGCTCTTCCTTAGTTTTGCTATCACTTATTCGTCAGCTTATGTAAATACTGACTCTGCATTTTATTGCCTGACAGAGAACAAGCGTACAACGCTGCTCCAATTACCGGTGTGTAAAGTGGTGCCGAAACTTCGAAGTTAGGGGAATATTGATGTAAGGCGGCAGTAAATGGCTCTAAGATTATATCCTTTGAACGGAATACCCCTCCTGAGTAAGAAACTTTTACAGACTCGTTTTCTGGAAACTTTAAGGCTTGTTTTGTACTGTTAACAATCCGCGCTAACTCACACCCAGCGTCGCGCATAATCTTAGCCGCTATTTTGTCGCCTTGTTCAACTGCAGTTGTGACCAACTGTGAAAGTGACGCTATACGATTACGTTCTCCTTGCCATTCGCTGAGAACAAGTGCGGTGATATCTAAGTCGTTAACTAAACCTAATTCACGCTTTAGGATGTCATACAAAGGCCCTTTAGGTAAGCGTCCATCGGACATTTTCGAAAACCTATTTAAGCATTTAATACCAATCCAATAAGCTGAACCTTCATCGCTAAACAACTCTCCCCAACCACCACATCGAGCACCTAACTTTTGCCTTTCTCCATAGGCTATAGAGCCGGTACCTGCAACAATATTGATACCGTCTTCCCCTCCTGAAGCTGCAGCCCAGCCATTAACCATATCGTTGTCACAGCGATAAATGTCTTTTGGTAAGATGCCTGCAGGGATCTGCTCAACAATTTTATCAACTTTGCTATCCTCGCCAAAAGCGGGGAGCCCCAAAAAAGCAAAAGTGAGATCTTCTACTTTTTTATTGGCTAGTCTCAGAGTACTAAGGATACCTTGATGAAGCACTCTCTGCGCCCCATCAACACCTACCTGAATATGATAACAAGTAGGCTCTTGATGTTCTGCGAGAATATTTCCATGTTGGTCAACGAGTACAAAAGCTGTTTTTGTACCACCACCATCAACCCCTAAATACATGTCATTTCCCCATCCGAAAATTCATTCCTACTTACAGGGCGTGAATATTCACACCTTGTACTACTCGGTTAATGGTGCCTGATGAGCTAGGGTTATCAGGTGTATTCCCAAGAGCAAGAGAATGTTGCAACGCATAAACCTGCGCGCAGGCAATAAAAGGGAATAATAAAAATACATCATCCGCTTGTTGCATACCCGACAACATAACCGATTCACCTTGTTTAAGAACAGGGTCATCTTGCGCAGTAATTGAGAGTATTTGACCTACTTCACTGTCTCTTTGTAACTCGGCCAACAACTCCAAATCGTATTGACGTGTATAAGGGTCATTCGATACAAAAATAACCACTAATGTATCTTTGTTAACTATCGCTTTAGGACCATGACGAAACCCAAGAGGTGTATCAAAGCTCGATGCTGCTTGGCCATCTGTCAACTCCAAGAGTTTCAGCGCACTTTCCTGAGCAAGCCCCTTTGAGACCCCGCTACCAAGATAAACCACCCTTTGATACTTCTTAATCGCCACACTCTTTAACATCATATTGTAAGTTTCGATTAAGGAGGCGGTGGCCTGCATTGTTAAGGTTAATTGTTTATAAAAATCATCACGTGGACAAAATAAATATGACGCACTGAGTAACATACAGCTGAAACTAGATGTCATAGCGAAACTTTTGTCGTTGGTTTCTTCAGGCATCAACAAAGCTAACTTATTATCACCCGCGCATCGCTGATACAAAGCACCTTGTTCGTTACAGGTGATGGCTAATTGAGAACAATCGCTCAATAACTTTTCAGCGCATTCAAAAGCAGCGACACTTTCTGGGCTGTTACCAGAACGGGCAAAAGACACCAGTAAAGTAGGTACATCTTTCTGGAAATACTCATGGGGATTGGAGACCAAATCCGTGGTAGGTATCGCCTCTACCCTTGCGCCTAAACTTTTCATCATAGCAGGGGCGATGCTAGCTCCTACAAAAGCTGACGTCCCTGCACCGGTTAATATGATGCGTACTCCAGGCTTAGCCAAAACTGGCTTTAGGAAGGAGTCAATTTGAGCCTGGTTATCTTTCAACATTGCATAGGTTTTTGCCCAGGACTCGGGCTGCTGTTGAATTTCCTTGGCAGTCCAATAAGCATCCATCTCGCGCAACGTTGATTCTGAATAATCTAAATATGTCATTACTTTTTGTACTTCCATCGTTATGCGGTTTGGCTTGTATAGCAAGCCGCTGAATATTGTGCCAATACTTCAGAGATCTTATGGAATATTATTCCTCGAGTATCTCGTTCTAACTCTCCATCAACAATAGCTTGGTATTGCGTTGGCATATACTGACTAATAAGCGTAAGTGGCGCCGGAGAGTTATCCAAATTATCAATCAACTTTGTTAAGCTGGCTTCAACTTCTGGTTGCGGCCAGTAATATCGAATACGATCACTTAAACTGTATTGGCAATCCAATGCTTGAGCCTTAGGTTCATCTGAATAATACTTTTTCCAATACACTGGATTATCTTGCATAGCTTGCAACAGTGTTTGTTTCAAATTCGAACAATCAGCTTTATCTATCCATTCTTGCTCAATCATATCCAATGCCCAACATGCTTCACGCAAAGCAAAAGATAACCATGGACCGACCTTTAAAATAGCGAAATGTCCTTTAACCAAAGCAGCTAAATGTTCAGCTGTTTGGTAATCTGTTGAGTGCGCTTCGTAAATCATCAGAGGCTGACTTTCAATGTAATCACTTAACTTCACTGCTTGATCTGGTTTAAATGCAATAACCTTGTGCAGATCAAACTCCACTCCAGGTTGAACAACTAGACCAATAATTCTTGGCCAAACGTCCTCTAGGCCAGCTTTAAAAAACGCTTCCTTATGAATCGAGATAGTTTGCTTAGCAGCATCAACAGAAGTAGGGTGTAACTCGTTTAAGCCCTCATGGGCGCCACCTGGTACTGGTACTTCAGTGCCTATTATATATACTGGCGACTCTCCTCCTACGGTCTGCCAAGTATGCTCAGCAATTTGGCACAATCTTGCGGCTCGTTGCGCAACTAAATCGTCACCAAGAGGCACAGGATCACCCTCGCATGACATAGAGCAATCCAAATGTATTTTTCTAAATCCCGCTTTAATATACTCAGCAATTAGTACATCAGATTTTGCCATAGCTTCTGCCGCGGTTAGATCCTGCCAACAATTTGGCCCTAGATGATCACCACCCAATATGATTCTGCTGTGATTGAGACCTACTTTATCTGCAATAGAAAAAACCAGTGCGCAGAAATCTTTGGGTACTAATCCAGTATAACCACCGTCTTGATTCACTTGATTTGACGTGGCTTCTAACAATAACGTTTCATCATTATTAAGTGCATGGCGCATTGACGCTTCTATCACCAAAGGATGTGAAGAACATACCGAATAAACACCGTTCCCCTCTCCATTTTTATGGCGTTGAACCATCTGTAGTAAAGCGTTCAAATTAAACCCCTCATATTAATCGTGCTTAGGTTTTATTCACATTTAATGCAAATCGAAACAGCACTTCTAAAATCTACCGATATTATGTTTCATTTAATTACTTCCTGTCAACAACTGGTCGAAAAATAACGATAAAAACAAAAAATCGACAGGTTATTTTGTTTCAATTATTGACTTAAGTTTCATTGCTGTTCATTATTTAGCAAGTTTACATCAATTTCTTACAACTAAAAAAAACAAAACTGACATCATAAAGACAACATAAAAAGGTAAACATTATGCATCGGAATTTGGATAGTAAATTTAGAAAGACAGCAGTGACATTTTCTGTTTTAACAGCGCTAAGTACGCCCAACGTACTAGCGCAACAAGCAGATGATGAATCAGAAGTAATCGTCATTACTGGGGTGCGAAGCAGCTTGGCTGAATCCTTAGCCAATAAAAAAGATGCTAAATCTTTGGTTGATTCAATTGCTGCAGAAGAACTTGGTCGCTTTCCTGATGATAACGTTGCCGATTCCCTGTCCCATATCGCTGGTATTACAGTCAGTAGAACCCGTGGTGGCGAAGCTCAATACGTAAACATTCGAGGCCTTGGGCCGGAATTTAGCATAGTCACTCTAAATAATCGCATCCTTGCCACCGATGACGGTGGGCGAAACTTTGCCTTTGACGTTATCCCGTCTGAGATGATCAGTGGTGCAGATGTGTGGAAAACGGTACAAGCCAAAAACATCGAGGGAAGTATTGGTGGCGCGGTTAACCTAAAGTCGGCACGAGCCTTTGATAACCCGGGAATGCAAGGTATTGTATCTGTTACTGGTGACTACAATGACTTATCTGAAGAAGTCGGAAAGAAATTTAATGGCGTCTTTAGTAACACTTTTGCAGACGACACTGTAGGTCTAATTATAGGCTTAAGCTCTTCTTCGGGTAACGAAAGAGCTGATGAAATGTTTGATAATTACGTTTTTGGGGTTAATGACGGAATTAATTATGACGTTAATAAAGACGGTGTAATTAGCTCAAACGAAGAAAATTTAGTGGTACCTGGTTCATACGCTTTAGGCTCTTATGCAACAGACTTTAATCGCACTGGCCTTACCTCCTCTTTACAGTGGCGTCCAAATAACAGACTAGAGATAACCGCAGATGTCATGCTAACCAAATTGGAAGCCGATGCCACAGGATTTACCCAATCCTTTTATATGGTGGATGAAAGCGAGGCACAAAATCGCTTATCAAATATAGTGTTAGACGGAAACGTCATCACTCAAATGGACATTGCCGATGTTAGTATGGAAGTGGTCACCTTAGACGACCATCGCACCGTCGATACCAGCATGTTCGCAGTCACAGCAGAATATATGCTGACTGACGATTTAACTCTTAAAGGCGACATTTACCAGTCAAACTCAGAGCGAGATTCTGGTGGTAAAAACACTTACGTCGTAGCCGGCAACCCAGGTACTCATACAGGTACTTATAAGCTAAACCAGGGTGGACTACCCGATTATATTCCCAACTGGACTGAAGGGCGTTCGTCGGATGATTTTGGTAATGACGATTTTTCGCCACACTGGGCAGCCCGTGACGGAAGCGATATAAAAGATGAAGTTACTGGATATACATTAGATGGCGATTGGCAGTTCGCTCACGAATTTTTAGTAAATGTGGATTTTGGAGTCGCTTTTACTAGCCGTAACAAAACCAATAGCGCCTACGATAACTACACAGACGGAGCCTGTAATTATTGTGGTTATCCTTTCACCTTTGGTGAAGTGGGTGCTAACGTGGTTCTACCCTTCCCATATGACAACTTGTTTGATGGTGAATCTGGCAATATTCCTCGTTCATTTCCCATATTTAGTATCCCAGCTTATGCCTCTGGACTTGCGGCAGCTGATGGCTTGACCCTTACAGATTATAACGGCAATACTCGTACGTTTGGCGCCAACGAATCAGCGCTATGGGAACCTGTATTTAATCCTGTCAATTCTTACGATATTACAGAAGACACCACTGCACTTTATTTTCAGGCTAATTTAGAAGGCGAAAATTGGTATGCTAATGTGGGGGCTAGATGGATTGATACAGAAGTGAGCGCGTCTTATTCATACAATAGTATTTTATCTATAGAAATAGTCGACCCAAATTCATCAAACCCTTCATGGGATGTTGAATACTCAGATAGTTCTGACCAAGCAGCAAAAGGTAGTTACAGCAAACTATTACCTGCTATTAACGCTGGGTACTATATAAAAGAAAACTTGTTATTGAGAGTCGCCGCAGCACAATCACTATCTCGACCAACCCTTGATCAACTAGCCCCGTTAACTACTGACAACGCACAATCTGGTTTATTTACTATGGATATCAGTGGCAACCCAGCCATTGAACCGGTGTTTTCAGACCAAATTGATTTAGCGCTAGAATGGTACTTTGCGGAAAACAGCTTAATCGGCGCATCTATTTTTAGGAAAGATTTAGAAGGTTTTATCACCTCGAATACCACAAATATCGAAATTGCAGGAGAAACCTTTACTGTTACACAACCTATAAATGGGGATTCTGCTGAAGTAACAGGTTTTGAGTTAGTACTACAAAAATTCTTCGAAAACGGATTTGGCGTTACGGCTAGTTATGCCTATACCGATTCAAGCACTATCGTAGACGGGGAAGATGCTGGCGCCTTAACAGGTGTAGCCGACAATTCTTATTCATTATCACTTATCTATGAAAAAGACAAAATCAGTGCTCAGATAGCGCTAGATTATACCGGTGAATTAGTATCAGACCCTTTTAGTCCTTTAGGTGATAGCTACCAGAGCACCATGGAAGAAGTGTCTATGGTTAGTGCATCATTTAACTATAGCTTGACTGATAATGCACAGTTATTTATCGAAGGTAATAACTTATTGGGAGAGTCAAATCGTATCTTCCAAGGACGTAGTGATTTACCTGGTAATATCCAGATATATGGCAGAACCATTAAATTTGGTGCACGTTACAACTTTTAGTCATGGATTTGTCAAGGAGCCCAACAGACACTATTGGGCTCCTTACTTTTATGTCTAGACTTAATTATGTGACACAAAAAAAGTAGTTGTCAGTTGCTAAACCATTGTTGCTAACCAGCAAGCAATTTATGAAATAAGCCTGCAACACAACGATAATAATAAGAGAGAAACCGAATATGCAATCTAAAAAATGGCTAATTTTCGCAATTGTAACAACCCTAGCTTGGGGGCTTTGGGGAGCACTCACCGGTCTATTCGCTAATGACAGTATTCCGTCAACCATGGTGTATGCTATTTGGGCAGTCACTATGATACCGCCTTGTATAATTGCCTTGAAACTTATTGGTTGGAAATTAGAGTATGACACTCGCTCCATCATACTGGGTTGCACTATTGGCCTTTTAGGTTCAGGAGGGCAAATGTTGTTGTTTCAGGCGGTCAATATTGGTCCAGCCTATTTGATATTTCCCATCATTTCTTTGTCACCGATTATTACTATCGCTCTTTCATTCGGTTTATTGCGAGAGCGCACTAGAAAATTAGGGGCTTTAGGCATTGTTTTAGCCCTTGTTGCATTGCCATTATTTGAATACTCACCGGGAGATGGTGAACAAACCGAAGGTATATTATGGTTTGCATTTGCTTTGATAGTGATGACTGCGTGGGGGCTACAGGCGTACTTCATGAAATTTTCGAACAACACTATGAGTGCTGAGAGTATTTTTTTCTACATGACGATTACTGCACTGGCCCTCATCCCTGTTGCTTACGCTATGACTGACTTTAGCCAAGAAATTGATTTCAGCCTAACTGTTATTTCAACCACAGCAGCGATTCAAATTCTTAATGCCATTGGTGCATTGTGTTTGGTATATGCATTTCGATTTGGGAAAGCCATTGTGGTTTCACCATTAACAAATGCTGGCGCACCGCTTATTTCTTCTGTTTTAGTAATAATTTTGATGGGTGTAGTGCCGAGTGATGTGAAAATAGTAGGGATAACGCTAGCCATTATTGCTGCAATTATTCTAGCAATTGAGCCTGAAGAAAAAACTATTGATAAATAACAGTCATCCTAAATGCACAGTACGTTTATTGGTTATTACCGTACTGTGCTTTTCAATGACTGCTTGTTCTCGATAACCTGATTCAGAAAAATGCAGCTAACCAATGCCAAAAAGTCCGGACATTACAACATGCTGGATTTTTAGAAGGTCACTGAAATTGATGCGCATATTCATGCTAGTACCTATAAATGCACAACGATTTTTTGACCTAACAACTCACCCCTATATTCAGATATCAATTATTGTTTTTCATGGAGTTAAAATGAACATTACATTTCAAAACAAGCTAGCACTAGCTTTCTGTGCCATTGGGCTAGCCAGTGGCGTGGTTGGCTACAGCCAAACGATGACCCAAGTCACAGTTACAAATGCAGCGCAACCTGAAGCAGTCTATTCAGTTAAGAATACTCAAATAACGATCGAGTTCGACCACAACCTGCACAGCCGAGTTGTCTCTAATTTAACCGCAGACTCTTCAACACTTGGTGCATTTCAAGCCAGTGAGTACATTTTATTGCAAAGTGGTGAGACTGTGGCAGATTTCGCTTTTGTTAGTGCTAACGAAACCAAAATCGAAACCGAATTAGGTGCGGGCAGTCAATCTGTAATTGTTGGTCAGTCGGATGTTGGTTTACAAAAAACCGCTTCGGTTAGCCGATTTGACCGATACCCTTCAATGTTATTCTTTGAGGTTAAATACAGCAATAAAACTGAACAACCCATCAAAATTACCAAATGGGTAAATAACCACTACACAATAAATAAAGGCCCGGCGATAAACTCTGAACAAGCTGCATTTTGGTCTTATCAAGGCGCCTCTTTCGCAGATCGACGGGATTGGGTTATGCCCTTAGAACCCGGCTTTTATCAGCAAAATTATATGGGTATGAATGCCTCTGATTATGGCAGTGGAACGGCCATATCAGATGTTTGGACTACCGCTGGTGGGATCGCCGTAGGTCACAGTGAAGTCGATCCTAAATTAGTAGCGATACCCGTGAGTTTTCCTGAAAACGTGAATGCTGCGCAACTTCATATCGAACTCGAGAAAACAGTAACGCTAGAGCCAGGAGAGTCGACTGACACGCTAGAAACATTCGTCAATGTGCATCAAGGCGACTACTACGCCACCCTTAAAAATTACCGCAATACTATGGCCGATAAAGGTCTAAAAATAGACGACATACCTGATTCGGCCTACGAATCTATATGGTGTGCTTGGGGTTATGAGCGTGATTTTAGCGTAGATGAAGTATTGGCTACATTACCTAAAGCCAAAGAAATGGGCTTAAAATGGGCAGTACTTGACGATGGTTGGCAAACCGCTGAAGGGGATTGGTATTTGCATCCAGACAAATTTCCGAACGGCGATGCCGATATGCAAGCCTTTGTGAAAGAAATCAACGATCAAGGCTTAAAAGCCAAACTATGGTGGGCACCGTTAGCAGTGGATCCAGGTACAGATTTGTTACACGAACACTCTGACATGTTATTACTCGATGAATGGGGCGCAGTGCATGATGTGACTTGGTGGAATAGTTTTTACTTATGTCCCGCGTATGAAGGCACCTTAAAATATACCAAAGAACTGGTTAAAAAAATGATCGGCACTTGGGGTTACTCAGGGTTAAAAATCGATGGACAGCACTTAAATGGTGTTCCTCCATGTTACAACCCTAAACATAACCACAAGTCTCCCCAGGAATCAGTAGAGAAGCTCGCTGAATTCTGGAAAATGGTCTACGAAACAGCCCTTGAAATCGATAAGGAAGCCGTTGTTGAAATTTGTCCCTGTGGGACTTCATACGCATTTCATAACTTACCCTATATGAACCAAGCTGTAAGCTCAGATCCACTCTCTTCTTGGCAAGTGCGTTTAAAAGGGAAAACCCTAAAAGGATTAATGGGCGAATCTGCTCCCTATTATGGTGATCATGTGGAACTGAGTGACAACGCGAGTGATTTTGCGTCTTCAATGGGAATCGGCGCAGTAGTCGGAACTAAATTCACCATTCCTTCTGAAAATAAAGCGGCCGAAGCCTTTTTATTAAACGCTGAACAAGAAAAAGAATGGACCAAATGGATAAGCCTCTACAATACAAAAATGTTACCTAAAGGGGAATATTTAGGAGAGTTGTACGACATCGGTTTTGACTTACCAGAAGCTCACGCTATCGCAAAAGATGACCGCTTGTATTACGGGTTTTATGCCAAAAATTGGGATAAAACGCTAGAATTAAGAGGTTTGCAGGCAGCCCAATATCAGGTATTTGATTACATCAATAATATCAACCTAGGCACTGTCTCCGGACCAGTTGCCCAAATACCTGCAAAGTTTAACGATTATCTATTGTTGGAGTTAATCCCCGTTGCTAACACACAGTAAAATGATGAAGTTAACAAAACAACTCTTTGGCTTACTGCTGATAATAAACTACTGCTTGTGCGCTCAAACCGCACAAGCAGTAGTAATTAATGATGATGCACCACACTTCACACTTAAGTCACTCCAGGGTGAGCAACAAATTACTTTGTCTCAGTTTAAAGGCAAAGTTGTGTACTTGGATTTTTGGGCCTCTTGGTGCGGGCCGTGTAGACAATCCTTCCCATTCCTTGAACAATTAAAGCAAGAGTATCAACAACAAGGTTTTGAAGTGGTATCGGTGAACTTAGATGAAGATCCACAGCTTGCCACAGATTTTCTTAAACAATTTCCAACTCACTTTATCCATCTAGGCGGTTTCAATACTGACATTGCTGAAAAATATGCAATTGAAGCTATGCCAACCGCTTTTTTTATCGATGCTAAAGGTCGAGTAAGGCTGATTCATAAAGGATTCAATTCTAATCACAAAACTTTTATCAAAGCGGTATTAGAAAAATTGATCGCTGAAAATTGAGACTAATATAAGGCAAAGTGAAACCAATAGTTGTTTAAATGTTTCATTGTGACTATTATCCCCAACATTAGACTCAGACTGAAAGTTAAGAAAAAGGATCATGAATGCGCGATACCAGCCAAAGACGAGTAGAAATTTCTCGGATGCTCAAAGAAAAAGGCAGTGTCCAAGTACCTAGTCTGTCTGAGATGTTCAAGGTTTCCACTGTTACCATCAGAAAAGATTTAAGGTTTTTAGAGAAACAAGGCTTAGCAACACGCTCCTATGGCGGAGCTATGTTAAAAGACAATACCTTGATTGAAACTGAAGTCACTGTTGACGACAAGCAAGTATTACACGCGGCGGAAAAATCTAATATAGGTGCCGTGGCTGCCAATTTAGTGGAAGATGGTGATTCAATCATACTCGATTCAGGGTCTACCACCTTACAAATCGCCTCACATTTGGAAAACAAAGAAAACGTCACTATTGTCACCAATGGTTTGAACATAGTTAACGAACTTGCCCATCGCGAGAAATTGAACGTGATGCTACTAGGGGGTACGTTGCGACGTAAAAGCCAATCCTTTTTTGGCAGCTTAGCTGAAAATACATTACGGGAGCTTCATGTAGACAAACTATTTTTAGGTGTTGATGGTTTTCACATGGAACGCGGCATCACTACTCATTTTGAAGCAGAAGCACTACTCAATAAATTGATGTGCAAAGTGGCGAGTGAAGTCATAGTAGTGACAGACTCATCCAAATTCGGCCATGTTTGTTTACATAAAATTTTGGAGCCTAGTGGAGTAAGAAAAATAGTAACAGATCAAAACATTCCCAAAGACTATCATGAAGGACTACAAAGGCTTGGAATTGAAGTCATTATTGTAGAAATATAGCGTCAGTCAGCATAACCACTGCCTAAAGCTCTGAAAGGCAACTCTAATCCCAATTCGGGTACTTGTAGAGCTATCCATTGCGGAAAAGTGTTGCTATTAGGGCCCGGAAATAATGTGTATTCATTAGCCCAAGGATAACGCGCAACCGCTTCAGAAATCTTCGGGATCAACTGATCCGCTTTATCACCTTGTATCGATAAGAGCTTTTGTGGCTTAGCCCCATACCAATAACGATCTGGCGTTGCGGTTTGATAAATACGCAGCGCTGGTAAGCCACTTTTTACGCGCCAACCAACCACTTCATAAACGGTATAATCTGCCGCATCTTGTGGTTTAACAGCAATCCAAGTATGTACCGCAAACCAACCTCGCCAACTAAATGCATCGGCCGCGTACACTTCTATTACAGCGTGTTTTTCTGTAGTTGGATCCGCTGATATTCCCGCAGGCTCTCTGCTCGCGTCACGCCAATCAGTATTGCTGCAGCTTACAAATAACCCTATGAATAATATAACCACAATGCTCTTATTCAAAATTTACCTCAGCTGATCACATAAACTTATTGCCAATATCAAAGCCTCTATCAAACGACGGGCTACACTGTAATTGAGTCTTTTACCGCTACTTTAGACCACAAATGAGAGCAATTTTCTACAAAAGCTTGGTGAATTGGATGTGCTTGATATTCACTTTGACCAGCTAAATCGTCGAACATCATTAATTCTGATACCTGAAAACTATTATCAACCACATCACGTTTTTCAGTGGTAGCGGGCAAACCTATATGTAGGACCTTTACTGTTGGAACTTGTCTAAGGGTTTGCAATCCTGCGATTAGTTGGTCGCGGTCGGCTTTAGATTCTGGATTTTTCAACCAAAAATATGCGGTATGGATCAGTTGTGTTTTTGTTTCCATTAGTTGCTCCCCTTTCACTGACCCCGCAACAATACTTGCTCCGGTTATAGCCATAAATTGTCTTCTGCTTAATTTACTCATTTTGACTGGCCTCTTTTTTTAGCGTTAAGGTCACCATTATTACTTTTCGCATTTAGGAGTCAAACTTTTTGCAAACGTTTACAGTTATTAATAATCGCTATTCGCTATATTTTCGTATCACGGCGACTTTGCCATCTTCAATTTCTAACACTTCAACTGTGTCATATGAAAGTTGCATGACCTCTCCACTTTGTGGATGTGTACCGCTTGATTGAGTGTGATAGTTAATAACCACAACCTTGTATCCGCTGACCACTGATTTAAGAGTAGCGGTGTACTGAGTATGAGTTCCTAAATAATAAAGCATGCCTTGCAACATCCTGTGTTTGCCTTCGGGTTCCCTAGTCGCATCAGGATCATAGGGTAAATGCTGATGTCCAACATCATTTTTAAGCAAGCTAAGGTAGACCTGAATATCGCTTTCCTTTGCCTGTGGAGATTGTGTCGCTTTCCAAGCGTTAAAATAGTCGCGGGCAAATTTTTCACCATCGAATTCACCAGAATTTGCGGTGGCAGTGATGGTTGCAGTAACAAATAAAACTAACCAACTCATCAATACAATAGTTCTTCTCATTTTAAACTCCCCTATTTCAATTAGAAACCAGAAGTGCGCTCATTGTAGCTAATCATCAACTTCAACTTTTATCCATTGCTGCTGATGCTTTATCACTTCAAACCTTGCCCATTGGTGAAACTCTGAACGTAAACAAATATTAGTTTCATACCCCCCATCACCAGCCAGCACCTTGTATATTACTTTGTCCAAATGGGGCCGACTATTCTTGGGAGACGCATCAACAATTTGTCGAATACTCCATAAACTCCCAATTTTTCCATTACTATATATGTGTCCAGCAATAATTTCAGGGGGATGGGTTATGTTTTTCTCGGCGTGTTGTTTGGCTAATTCTAATAAGTCAGCCAAACCTTCAGGAGTAATATCTACATACGAGTCTAACTCTTGCATCGCAGCCGCAAAATCTTCATGAGTTAATTCAAATTGTCTGTCTTTGGGCTTAGTAGTAACTGTTTTTTTAAATTTATGGGCCAAATGTGCTGGGTAGCGACGCCATGTAAAAAGTGCGTTGTATGCAAGGCTGAGTAACAGAATTGCGAGTAAATTAGCTGCTATAGGTACGAGTAGATATTGGTATCCTAGATCAGTGATTACTGAGCCGCCCATCACCACAGTTAACGCGGTCGCCCCTCCTGGTGGATGAATACATCGTAGATAATACATTGCGCCAATGGCCGTACCTACCGCCGCACCAGAAACAATAAAGGTATTACCAAACAATTTAAAACAACTGACCCCAATAAAACCGGAGATAATGTGTCCACCAGCCACAGCCCATGGTTGAGATAAAGCCCCGTGTGGTACTGCAAATAGTAATACCGCGCTGGCTCCCATAGAAGCGATCACTAAAATACCGCTAGTAGAGTCTAACGTCCCCGTCTGTATTAAGAGGTGAGTTATCAGGAAAACACCAGAAATACCGATTAAGCCACCAAAAGCAGAAATGATTTTTTCGGTATGGCTAGTAGAATTAGCAGTAAAGCCACTAAGCAACAGAAACTCGTTAACTAAATGTTTTATTGTCATTTTTTAATATATTCGCACCAAAATGGTGCTGGATACTAAAAGAAAAATAGCTTACTTTGCAAGCTATTATGCGATTTGACTCCCCCTAAAATTCACGCTTTTTCGGTGAACACAATTTTCAGAAGGTACCTTAATGCATTTAGTCATTTTCGCTTAGTGAGCGGAATAAAGCAGTGACAACAGCTAACAATTACTATCCGGTAATTCTACGATATATGACTTTTTTATTAGCTATTAGGGGCCAAAGTCAGTCTCTAGCTACCCGGTTATAGCATTTTGTTAGCCATAACAATTGCTTCATCTACTGTCCCAGAAAATTGTACTGCTTCTGGTTTTTCATTTATGCCAACACGATGTAATTTTGCTGCCATGCGTTGTTGCAAATTACTAATGATGAGGACTATGTGCTGTTTCGCTAGGCTCTCTGTAATTGACTCCATTGCAACGATAGCACTCATATCAAGCATGTTAACTTCTGTCATATCGAGTATGACAACACGGAGATTTGGCGTCACTGTGGAAATAGCCTGTAGTGCTTTTTGAGCTGAACCAAAAAATAATGAACCATTAATGTCATATATAGCAATGCTATCAGGCAAATCTCCGTAGTCTTCATGGCTTTTCTCAACCCTAGTTGTACTGGTTATTGTGATGCTTTTGCGAATAAACAACATAGAAGCCAGCCCAATTCCAACTGCAACGGCAACTGTCATATCAAATAAGACGGTTAGTAAGAAACACAAAATCAAAACAATCACGTCATCCCTAGGGGCAATTTTAATTGTTCGTATAAATTGTTTGGGTTCGCTCATATTCCAAGCAACAACTAATAACAGTGCCGCCATAGAAGCCATAGGGATATAAGCTAGTAGAGGTGTAAGGGCGAGTATTGCCCCAAGAATAAACAAACCGTGGACCACCGAAGCTAGTGGTGAAGTACTACCCGCTTTAATACTTGCTGCTGTGCGAGCAATGGCTGCGGTTGCAGGTATCCCTCCAAAAAGCGGCGCGATGATATTACCGAGACCTTGTCCAATAAGTTCATCGTTAGAATTATGTTTCTTTCCGGTCATCCCGTCGGCAACCACCGCACATAATAGCGATTCAAGGGCGCCCAATATCGCAATAGTGATCGCTGATGGTAATAACAGCTTAATCAGTTCAAAGCTCAAACCAATGGGCTCACCATCGGCTCCCGGTAAATTCCATGGCCATTCGAAACTTGGTAAAAGTGCAGGAATACCGTTACCTGCTATTCCATTTATCTCATAATTGAACCGACTTCCGATTGTCGCTACAGAAAAATCCTGAATGAACTGGCTAAGTAGCCACGCAGTTGCTGAACCTAAAAGTAGCGCAATTAAATGGCCAGGTATTCGTGAGCGTATACGTGGCCATAATAATAATATGGTTATAGTTAAACTAGCTATGAGAAGCTCCTGCCAGTCAATGCTTGGCAACGAATTCACTATCAACAAAAGTTTATCGAGATAATCCCCATCCATTGCTTCGATATCAAGACCTAGAAAATCTTTAATTTGAAAGGTGCCAATCACCACACCTATACCCGCAGTAAACCCAATAACGACTGGGTAGGGAACAATTTCGATAAGCTTTCCGAACTTACCTAAGCCCATCAATATCAAAACCAAACCAGCCATCAAACCGCTTAAAAGTAATCCGCCTATTCCAAACTGCTGAACAATGGGCAATAGCACAACAACAAATGCGGCAGTAGGGCCTGATATATTCACTTTCGAGCCACCACCAATGGCGATGACAATGCCAGCAATAATTGCTGTGTACAAACCATGTTGTGGAGGGACGCCACTTGCAATGGCGAGCGCCATAGAAAGGGGCAATGCAATCACCCCAACAGTTAAACCAGCAAGAATGTTAGCTTGAATTTCCGAAATTTTCATTCCGCCAACTAAAGAATTTCTTAATGCTGAAAACAACTTGTACTCCTTTGATATGATCCAATAAAAATTAAATTTGGTTTCCTTTGTATTTCCGCAAAATACTTCGGAAAGACGGCACAAATAGAAAAGGTTTATGTATTAAAAAGCCAGTGAAAACAGTTATCAGTATGGTATTGACAATACCTTTGAAAAGTCGCGGTAACAGATGAATGCATATTTGATTGGCCTTTCAAGCCAAAAACTCAAATGAAATAAGACGCAAATACGTAGTTAGCGCTAACTAACTTTTTTATCCAAAGTAGTTGTTTTTAATCACATGACTTCTAAGCTGCAATAACAGATTCCGCAGCTAAATATAAATTATCATGCCGGCGGGTAAATTCTAAATACCCAATAGTTCTTTTATACTTTTGACTACTCAACCTTGGCCAAAAATATGGAAATGATGGTGATATGATTAAGAATAAATATCGAAACTATTTGTAGATAATCCCTCGAAGCAATGCTCCCCAATGTCATATAGTTAATGCGCTATACTTAGCTACAACAAGAGGCTCTGGAACGAGAGCCCTTGCCTACCAATAATTGCTATAAGCCTAATCATCAGGCTTCATCCAAGTTTATGGCTGCGGATTTTTTTTTACTTACTTTGGCATTGATCCTATCGGCTTTTTCTTTTCTCTTTTGCTTTTTGCGCTCATTTTTATCCGATACGATCTAGATTGCGTCTTGTTGCGATAAGTGTGGATGTTTGGCAAGCAACTCTTCAACCTTTCCATTAATTTTGGTCATTATTTAACCTTGTGGTTTGTAAACGAATATATTGTAGATAATTATATGCTGTCGAAATCAAGAAGCACATAACTCTTTCCTTAAACCCGTAAAAAGTGAATAAGCAACCTTGAGCGATTTTTATTTTAAGTCAAAAATAACTAACGCTAGTTTCTGTGAAAACGCCTTTTAAAAATCACCATCAGGCTATGCCGCTAAATATTATAGGTTTAATGGGATTATCTCGAAAATACGACGGTTTTCTTGTTATTGTTTATTTAAATATTAAAGTTACAAACTTAGATGTTACAAAATGGTTAAGGAATGAAAGTATGAAAAAGTCTATGTTAGCGGGTTTGAGCTGTATATTATTGGGCACGGGATGCGCCTCTGCGCCACCACAGTTAGGCGTTAACAACGGACAGCTTACACCATGTCCCGACAAACCCAATTGTGTGAATAGTTATACTTCAGATAAAGAACAATATGTGGCACCCATCCAACTTAGAGGAACCACACTAACAATTCGAAATAACATATTAACGGTTCTTAAAGAAATGCCCAACTCAACCATCACAGCTACAGAAACAAACTATATAAGGGCCGAATTTACCTCTAATATTTTTAGATTTGTAGATGATGTAGAGTTCTATTTTCCTGATAGCAAGACTACCGAAACCACAGTTCATTTTCGTTCAGCATCTAGAATTGGCTATTCAGATTTTGGTGTAAACCGAGAGCGCATTCAAAAAGTCCGT
Source organism: Paraglaciecola arctica (assembly GCF_018861065.1). GTDB lineage: Bacteria > Pseudomonadota > Gammaproteobacteria > Enterobacterales > Alteromonadaceae > Paraglaciecola > Paraglaciecola arctica_B. The sequence continues at coordinate 139,940 of NZ_JAHKQO010000048.1, read as the reverse complement.
GACCAGTTTGTAATCCTTAGTGAATAGAAGCCTGCCTATTAATTTAATGTATGATTATAGAGATAACTACTTATCGCTATTTTTTCATTTACGTGTGGAACAGGGTTAGCTCTCCTGTATTTTCTATAACCAACAAAAAAACCGGCGCTTGCCGGTTTTTTTGTTGGTTCGCTAAGTAAGGTGCGTCTTTAAAAATAAGTAACGGTTAATATAACAAGCCGTAAATTTTGCGCCTAAATGTTGATTTAAGTGGGTCGCCATCTGGAAGGGCATTAATCATATCTAAGGTTAACTTTTTGGCTTCGCCAAAGTTTAAGTCTTTATACAACACCGACATAATCAACTCTAAGGCGTCTTCGGTTTGATTGGCTTGGTGTAATTGCACCGCTAGTTTGACTTTAATTTCTAAGTCGTCCGGCTTTGCCGCTAATTCAGCTTGCAAGGCTTTAATTTCAGGCGATTCGGCAGCTTGTTCGGCCAATTCAATTTTACCTAAGATACTTTTATATAAGGCGTCTTGGTCAACTAAACCGATAGTGCTTAACAGCTCTTTAGCCTGTTTGACCTGACCAACCTCTACTTGGCAATCCGCCAAAAGCAACTTGATATCTGCACGTTGCGCGTCTAACTCGTGCGCTTGTTTTAGAACGGTATACGCTTGTTGGTAGTCACCCGCAGTGACGAGTTCTACGCCTTGTTGATACAAACCATCTTCAGGTTTAGGTAAGTGCTTCTCAAAACTAGCAATAATCTCTGCTTCGGTTTGTACCCCAGCAAAGCCATCTATTGGCTGACCTTCTTTCACTAAAATAACGGTTGGCAGATTTTGCACTCCAAATTGACCAGCTATTTCTTGCTGGGTTTGGCAATCCACTCGGGCATGAATAAGGCTGTCACTAAATTTTGCAGCCACATTGGCTAACACTGGCGCCAGCTGTTGACTGGGTTCGTAACCTTCAGCCCAAAACTCAACCATCACAACATTAGTTTGTGAGTCTTGCAAGATAACTTGCTGGAAATTTTCTGGGGTAATATCGATGAAATTGTGCATTTTAAAATCCAAAGCTGATTTATGCTGAATTAGTGGCTTGCCAAAGGAATGGGGCCAAACAATGCAATTTCAAGGATAGATATTTACTAGTTCTGAGTACCAAACCTGCCCATTTGATAATCCGCAATGGCTTGATTGATCTCTTCGCGGGTGTTCATCACAAATGGGCCCCCTCTAGCAATAGGTTCGTCTAAGGGTCTACCAGCAATCAACAGATACTTAGCACCATTTAAAGCTCTAATTTCAATTGAATCGCCATCGGTTAACACTGCTACTTGTCCTTTAGAAACTCTTTGATTAGCGCCTTCTGAAAGTTTAATTTCACCTTCATACACATAAACAAATCCGTTGTGACCTGCTGTGATGCTTTCTACAAACAGCGTATCTGGTTGTTGCTGAATATCCCAGTAAATAGGCTCTACAAAAGTGTTGTTGATAATCCCTGTAGTACCATTTTGGGTTTGCCCCGCAATGACCCTAATTTTCAGGCCATCTCTGGATTCTACAGCTATTTCATTACCGTTTTTTTCTTGATAGGCAGGCTCTATCATTTTATGTGACTTAGGCAAATTTACCCACAACTGAAACCCAGCAAGCAAACCATCTTGTTGTTCTGGCATTTCTGAGTGAATGATACCTTTACCCGCTGTCATCCACTGCACACCACCAGCTTCAATGGTGCCTTCGTGGCCAGCACTGTCTTGGTGGCGCATCTTGCCAGCCAACATATAAGTTACCGTTTCAAATCCTCGATGAGGATGCGGTGGAAATCCTGCAATATAGTCTTGGGGTTGATCTGAACTAAAGGCATCAAATAACAAAAAAGGGTCAAGCATATTGAACTGCGGTGTACCTATAACACGAGATAACTGCACCCCTGCGCCTTCTGATATAGGCTGTCCTGCAAATACAACTTGTACTTGTCGAATTATTTTCACCTTGTGCCTCCTATTCATAGTCACAGTTTAGATCTAGGCTAGTGTGAGAATGTCCCAAACTCCCCATGATTACGCCGGCAATACTCTATCCGCACTTACATCTATTTTAGTGGCATCAATCACAGTGACATCGATAATCCCCATAAACCCTAAAACTCGTTTTAAGTAAATGCTTGCTATGTCCATATCACTACCTATAGGTACGCCACCAGAAGCCATGACCAAATAGGCTTTTTTATCTTTCAATAAGCCTTCTGGTCCATTTTCAGTGTATTGAAAAGTCACACGAGCACGGGCTACCATGTCTACCCAAGCTTTAAGAACGGCAGGCACGCTAAAGTTATAAATAGGCGAGCCAATAATAATATGTTCGGCATTTTGTAATTCGCTCACCAAATTATCAGACAAAGCAAGCGCCTCTTTTTGAGTCTCGTCTCTTTGCTCTGAGTCAGTGAAATTTGCGCCAATCCACTGCTCATTTACAAAAGGTATTCCTTCGGCTAGATCACGCTCAGTGACAGCCAGCCCCACACTTTTTTTTTGCAATTCGTCTACTAGTTTTTCAGAAACCAAACGGGTTAATGAGCCTTGGTAACGGCCGCTTGAGTTAATAGATAAAATACCTGACTGCTTCATTTTTTATTCCTAAAGATTCACGGTTAACAGTAATTTAGTGGTCAGTTTACAGTTGCCATTAAAAAGAAAAACAACTTAAAATTGAAATCATTGTTCACATAAAGAGAACAATTAAATATGGAGCAACTAGTTAATGAATCAATTGGAAGACATGCAAACCTTTGTACGTATTGTTGAAGCAGGCAGTATTACTAGAGCATCGGAACAACTCAATACAGTTAAGTCAGCCATTAGTCGGCGTTTAGCAGAGTTAGAAAAACGTTTAGGGGTAACCCTACTCACACGCACCACTCGCTCACAAACATTAACCGATTCGGGGCTCAGTTATTATCAGCAGTGCCTAAGGATTATCGAGGACCTAGCGGAAGTGGAAGCGAGTATTAAAGATAAGCATTGCTCTTTTGCCGGCACTATCAAAATATCCGTGCCTTTTTCTTTTGGCCTTAAGCACCTTGCACCAGCATTTAGGCAGTTTAATCAGGCCCACCCTAATGTTTTATTCAATGTAGATTTTAATGATCGTAAAGTTGACTTAATTGAAGAAGGATACGACTTAGCTATTCGTATTTCGACGCTGGCTGACTCTACTCTAATTGCCAGAAAAATCACGTCTGTTTCGCCGGTTTTATGTGCCAGTCCTGCTTATTTAAAACAATATGGAGAGCCCAAAACCGCTGAGGATTTAAACCAAGGCCATGTGCGCTTACGATACAACCTAATGCCTGAAGCATGGCAGTTAGTGTCAGACTCAGGGAAAACTGTAGTTGTAAAATCACCTGTAGTGGTTAGCGCCAACAATGGCAACTACCTTTGTGAAGAGGCCATAGCAGGCAGGGGATTAATGTTTGGCCCAGATTTTATTTGCTACGAAGCCATAAGAGCGGGTCAGCTCAAGCTATTGCTTTGTGAACAGTTGAGAAACCAAACGACTAATGCTTACGCGGTTTATCCACACACCCGACATTTGTCTCAAAGGGTCAGGGGATTAGTGGATTTCTTAGCCGATTATTTTGGCGAAAAGCCCTATTGGGGCATTTACTCCTAAAATAACCTGAGCTCGGGTTGAATAACTAAAATATTCAATACGCAACTAATTGGATTCTCTACTCTCAATTGTCGCTAAATAGACATTTGCTACAAATTTACCATGTTAACTTAGCGTTAGTATTTTACTAGGTAATTAATTATGAACACAACAAAACAAAAATCATTTACTAGTTTTGCAGAATTCTATCCTTATTACCTCTCAGAGCATGAAAATATGACTTGCCGACGCATGCATTTCGTTGGCTCAACTTTAATTTTGTTTTTAATCGCTTATGTAGTTTTGACACAGCAATGGGTATTGTTGTGGTTTTTGCCGGTTTTAGGATATGGCTTTGCTTGGGTAGGTCATTTCTTTTTTGAGCACAACAAACCTGCTACTTTCAAATATCCACTTTACAGCTTGCTAGGTGATTGGGTGATGTTTAAAGACATGTTACTTGGCAATATTAAACGTTAGCGTTTTTGGATTAAACCATTTACAAAAAACTAACGATGCCCCCACCATTTTCCGTCAAAAACTGGTTAACCAGCTTCAAACTGCGACTTTTTGTAATGTCAATATGGTTTGCTTAAAAAAAGTACAAATTTGTTTGATTTATAGCCTTTCCAAGCCAGCAAAAAACCCTTAAACTTGCGCCCCTTTTTAGAGTCCGGTCGATTTTTGCACAATTAAGTGTGGAGGATATTCATTCTATATTATGCAAATTGGTCCATATACTTTAGAAAACAATTTGATGCTGGCTCCCATGGCGGGAGTAACCGACCGACCCTTCAGGCAATTATGTAAACGTCTCGGGGCTGGATTGGTCGTATCAGAAATGCTCTCGTCCAACCCTCGGGTATGGAATTCAGAAAAATCCAAACAACGGATGGATCATGAAGGTGAAGAGGGTGTGCGTTCTGTGCAAATTGCTGGGTCTGACCCTGAATTAATGGCACAAGCTGCACAGTTTAATGTAGGTAACGGCGCACAGATTGTTGATATCAATATGGGTTGCCCGGCTAAAAAAGTGAATAAAAAGTTAGCAGGCTCGGCATTGCTGCAAGATCCACCACTGGTTGAGAAAATCATTCAGGCGGTAGTCAAGGCAGTCGATGTACCTGTTACCTTAAAAATACGCACAGGTTGGAATGTTGAAAATCGCAATGGTGTATCAATCGCCAAAATTGCACAAGACAACGGCATTCAGTCATTAGCGGTGCATGGTCGCACCAAAGCCTGTATGTACAAAGGCAACGCAGAATACGACACCATTAAGGCAATTAAACAAGCCGTGTCTATCCCTGTTGTTGCCAACGGTGATATAACCAGCGCGCAAAAAGCTAAGCACGTTTTGGAATATACCGAAGCAGATGCGCTAATGATCGGTCGCGGTGCTCAAGGTCACCCTTGGATATTCCGTGAGATCTTGCACTATCTGCAAACGGGTCAAATATTGCCTGCACCTAACATTGACGAAGTGAGTAGCATTTTGCTTGAACACGTCGCCAATGTTCACCAGTTCTATGGCGATTTTATGGGATGCAGAATTGCCCGCAAACATGTGGGTTGGTATTTGGCCAAACACGACCAGCAAAGGCTGTTCCGTGCAAAGTTCAACGTCATTGAAGATGCAAGGCAGCAACTTGATGCGTTAACTATGTACTTTGATAAATTGGCAGGCGAACCAGCACCTTCATCGGTGTCTGAAGACGTTTCACCTGCTGCTTAATATGACTAACTAAAGAGCTCGATTGTATATGTTCGAACAAAATGTAACTTCTCCATTTACCACTACGGTAACCACTCCTTCGCAAACGCAGGCTCAAAAACCTCTTCGTGATTCTGTTAAACAAGCTGTAAACAAGTATTTAAAACAACTTGATAATACCAACATCGAAAACTTATATGAGCTAGTCATGGCCGAAGTAGAAGCGCCAATGTTAGAAGAAATAATGACTTTCACACGTGGTAACCAAACAAAAGCTTCAACTATGTTAGGTATCAACCGTGGCACTTTACGTAAAAAACTTAAACAATACGGCATGAACTAAGGTTTTATTGCCTAATTTTAAGAGCACCTTTAGGTGCTCTTTTTGTTTGTGACAAGCATGACCAAACAGTCAACAAACACCTCGATTAATCCGCCGAAATCTTTGTCTATATAGTGGAACAAACATGCAACAAGACTCTCCAGCAACTCCTATTCGTCGCGCCCTGTTAAGCGTATCTGATAAATCCGGGCTACTTGAGTTTGCCCAATTCTTAGCCAGCCAAGGTGTCGAATTATTATCAACTGGTGGCACCGCAAAGTTACTCAGCGATAATGGCCTAACCGTAATTGAAGCATCGGATTACACGGGTCACCCAGAAATTATGGATGGCAGAGTGAAAACTTTGCACCCCAAAATCCATGGTGGCATTCTGGCTCGTCGCGGACAAGATGAACAAGTCATGGCTGACAACAACATTCAAGCTATTGATCTAGTGGTAGTAAACTTGTATCCATTCGCGGCAACGGTTGCCAATGACGAATGCAGCTTAGAAGACGCGATTGAAAACATCGATATCGGCGGACCTACCATGGTGCGCGCCGCAGCTAAAAATAACAAAGATGTGACTATTGTTGTAAACGCTAAAGATTACGCTCGCGTAACTGCAGAAATGCAAGCTAACAACAATACAGTTACTCAGGCGACACGCTTTGACTTAGCCATTGCGGCGTTTGAACATACAGCAGAATACGACGGCATGATCGCTAACTACTTTGGTGCCATGATTGAATCGAGCGAATGTGAAACAAACTGTGGACATCAACACAGTCAATTTCCACGCACCTACAATATGCAGTTCACTAAAAAGCAAGATTTACGTTACGGTGAAAACAGTCATCAAAGCGCGGCGTTTTATGTTGAAAATGACATTCAAGAAGCTTCGGTTGCAACCGCGACTCAACTTCAAGGTAAAGAGTTATCTTTTAACAATATCGCCGATACAGATGCGGCACTTGAATGTGTAAAAGAATTTGATGTTCCGGCCTGTGTCATAGTTAAACATGCCAATCCTTGTGGTGTCGCACTGGGTGATGACATTTTAAGTGCCTACACTCGCGCTTATCAAACCGATCCTACTTCAGCCTTTGGAGGCATAATTGCCTTTAACCGCGAACTTGACGCGGCCACAGCCCAAGCCATTGTTGAGCGACAATTTGTGGAAGTGATTATTGCTCCATCTATTAGTGAAGCCGCCGTAGAAGTAGTAGCGGCCAAGAAAAATGTGCGATTGTTAGCATGTGGAGATTGGCAAGGACAATTAACTGATGGTCATGATTTTAAGCGAGTCAATGGCGGTTTGTTAGTTCAAGATCGTGACTTTGGAATGGTCGAACAAGACGAGCTAAAAGTTGTGACTAAGCTACAACCTAGTGAACAACAATTGAAAGATTTAATGTTTACTTGGAAAGTTGCTAAATACGTTAAGTCTAACGCTATTGTGTACTGCAAAGACGGTAAAACGATAGGTGTAGGTGCTGGGCAAATGAGCCGCGTTTACTCTGCCAAGATTGCTGGCATTAAAGCTTCTGACGAAGGATTACAAGTTGAAGGTTCGGTGATGGCATCAGATGCTTTCTTCCCATTTCGTGATGGTATAGACGCCGCTGCTGCAGCGGGCATCAGTGCGATTATTCAACCCGGTGGTTCGATGCGCGACCAAGAAGTAATAGATGCAGCAGACGAACATGGTATTGCCATGGTATTTACTGGCATGCGTCACTTTAAACACTAAACGTTTGAACCAATAAACTGAGCCAATAATATCCCTTAACATTTTGGCTCGGTTTTTTGTTACCTCTAGAGTATTTTGTCGATACAATCTATTTAATTCTAATGTGAATAAAAGAGAGAATATTATGTTTAAACATGTACTGAAAGTGGCAGTTTCTTTATCACTACTTAGCTCAGCCCCTGTATTTGCGGACGCAATTATTGATGCCGTAGGTAGCGAAAATCGTCCTGTTGAGCAAAAAATTCGCGATGAATACCGTAATCCACAACAAACTCTGCGCTTCTTTGATGTACAAGCTGATATGGCTGTAGCAGAAATTTCGCCAGGTGGTGGTTGGTACAGTAATATATTGGCACCGTTACTTAAAGACAAAGGCCAATACTATGCGGCACATTTTTATCTTTACGAAGGTGCGCCAGGTTATTACAAACGACTGTTAGACGGCTTTAAACAAAAAGTAGCCACGCAGGCAGACTACTCGAATACAAAAGTCACTGCATTTCATCACCTTAAGGCTCAAGATTTTGCCCCTGCTGGTTCTTTAGACCGTGTTTTAACGTTTCGCAATGTGCACAATTGGTATATGGATGCAGGACAAGAAGGCATAGAACAAGCCTTTATAAGTTTTGCAAAAGCCCTGAAAAAAGGTGGCATAGTAGGTGTAGTTGATCACAAACTCCCCGAGTCAGCTTCAGATGATATGCAAAAAAAATCCGGGTATATGAAACAATCAGTAGTGGTAGCCGCGGCACAAAAAGCAGGCTTAACCCTAGTTGCGGAAAGTGCAATTAATCTTAATCCACTCGATTCATCTAACCATGAAAGAGGGGTTTGGACACTTCCGCCAACCTTAGCACTAGGCGACAAAGACCAAGCTAAATACTTGGCCATTGGTGAAAGTACTCGAATGACGCTTAAGTTTGTTAAGCCTTAATTTATAAGACTCAAAGAAGAACAACACTCCCTATGAAAGTATTGATTATTGGCGGCGGTGGTCGCGAACATGCATTAGCTTGGAAAACCGCCCAGTCGGAAAAGGTATCTCAAGTATTCTTGGCACCTGGTAATGCGGGAACCGCAGCTGAAGACAAACTCAGCAATGTAGATGTAGGCGCCGAAGACGTACCTGCATTGTTGGATTTTGCTAAACAAAATCGAATTGATTTGACTATTGTTGGGCCTGAAGTACCCTTGGTTTTAGGCGTAGTAGATGCGTTTCAGGCCGAAGGATTAAGTATATTCGGCCCTTCACAAGCAGCAGCTCAATTAGAAGGCTCAAAAGCCTTTACTAAAGACTTTTTAGAGCGTCACAAAATTCCTACCGCTGACTACCAAAACTTTACCGAAATTGATCCGGCAATCGCCTATGTGCAAGAAAAAGGCGCGCCAATAGTTATCAAAGCTGACGGCCTCGCTGCGGGCAAAGGTGTGATAGTGGCTATGACACTCACCGAAGCAGAAGACGCTATTCGCGACATGTTAGCAGGCAACGCTTTTGGAGAAGCAGGTAGCCGGGTGGTAATTGAAGAATTTCTCGACGGAGAAGAAGCTAGCTTTATTGTGATGGTCGATGGCAAAAACGTTTTACCTTTTGCAACCAGCCAAGATCACAAACGTGTGGGTGATGGTGATACAGGCCCCAATACTGGAGGTATGGGAGCATACTCACCGGCACCGGTAGTGACACCCGATATTCACGCACGAGTTATGGAAGAAGTCATATATCCCACTGTCGAAGGTATGGCTGCCGAAGGGAATACCTACGTAGGTTTTCTATATGCCGGTTTAATGATCATGCCAGACGGCACCCCTAAAGTAATTGAATACAACTGCCGATTTGGCGATCCAGAAACTCAACCGATTATGATGCGTTTACAGTCTGATTTAGTAGAACTAGTTGAAGCTGCACTAGATGGCAAACTTGACCAAATTCGCGCAGCCTTTGACGCTAGAGCCGCAGTAGGAGTAGTGTTAGCTGCAGGTGGCTACCCAGGCAGTTACAACAAAGGTGACGTTATTGAAGGCTTAGAACTTGGCGGTGCTGATAGTAAAGTATTTCATGCTGGCACCAAAAACGTTGACGGTAAAATCACCACTAATGGTGGCCGTGTTTTATGTGCAACCGCATTAGGTAAAACCGTTACCGAAGCGCAAAAACATGCGTACGATTTAGTGAAAACTATTCACTGCAAAGACATGTTTTACCGCGATGATATTGCTTATCGCGCTATTGCTCGTGAGCAAGGTAGCTAGCTCAATGTTTGAATTATTAAAAAAGCGCTTCGGCGCTTTTTTTGTTTTGTTGCTCCTTAATCCTGCCACTTGTGGTTAAAACAACAACTACCATTTTTCTATAAAACGACAATTAATACTCTCACTGAGTGCCAGAATCTAACTTTAAGGTTTCTATGTCAGATATTAAATACGCCATAGAGGCGCTGTTTAAGCCGTTGTATATACCCCTAATGTACTTATTCTGATCGATCAGTAAAATACTTTCAGTATGCAAAAAATCATTGGTGTTTTGAATATTTCCCAAGTCATCACTGGCAAAATAAGCAGTTTTAGCGAGTTGATAGATTGCATCTTTTTCACCCGTTACCACATGCCATTTTCCACTCTTAATACCATGCTCATCAGCGTAGGCTTTTAACGTAGCAACCGTGTCCGTAGTAGGACGAATTGAATGTTGCAGAATTTTCACGTCAGGATCCGCAATAAAGGTATCTTGAACTTTAGATAATTTAGAGCGGATCATCGGGCAAATACCGGGGCAAGTGCTAAAGAAGAACCCCGCTACATAGATTTTATTTTCAAAATTTTTCTCGGTGATTTGGGTACCATCTTGATCAGTAAAGCTAAAGGCTGGTATTTGATGAAAGTTTTCTAGTTGCGCACTATTTGGCTGTAACCAATGAGGCGTAAATTCCTTACTGTTGTAATAAGGCAAACTCCCTGCCGAGGCGTTTACAGCCAACATTAACAACACTAGGCTAGTGAATATATTAATAATCTTGCGAGGCATAATAATCAGGTGAGATAACTTCATCTTCGAGTCCAACACAGTTGTTTGCTTTTCTAAGTCCATAAATTCGTCCATTTTTGTATTGAAAATTACTGTACAAAGTCCCGTTCTTGCGCCATGCCTGTTGCAACCCAACAGGCTTACCAGCCTCAGTGTTAAATCGTTTAAATTTGGCACCACTTCTGTACCAGCGCCAGGCGATACCTTCCGATTTTCCTTCCACAAAATTAGTTTCAGAGCGAAGATTGCCATTAAACCACCAACTTCGGGTAGTGCCCTCTCTTACTCCTGAAACATAATATGACTCGTAACCTAAGACTCCATCGGCAAACCACTTTTTGGCGTACCCTTGACGTCTACCATTTACGAATTGATCTGCCGAAGCCAGCGCTCCAGAAGCATGGTAACTCAGCATTTCACCAGTGAAAGGTTGACTTTGGTATACCCGCTGGCCTTGTTTATTGATTGAAATTTCTGATTTATCGACCTTTAAAGGCCCCTGTAAATGCATCCAAACAGAGATACAAATAACAGTCAGCGAGATCAATAAACAACAGCCCTCTAATAATCCTAAATGGCTCTTAATTAATTTCACTCGGCGTACCTTGGAAGTTTCCAGGAAAAATTAGATAATAATCGCCATTGAGATATTGCTCGGTTGAGACATGATAATGGTACTCGGCATCTTCCTCACCAGAACCTGTATACAAAGTTACTGTACTGTGGCCATTCGACTCATCAAGATCAGTGGGATAGCCTCCAGTCGCGTAGCATCTGCGTCCGAAAATAAAGAAGCCATCAGCCATAATTCCCACTAATGCATCATCATCGTAAGAAATCGCCTTCGGCTCTAAGTGATAATGGTAAGTTTGAGGACCAGTATGAGCACCATTTCGGTCAAAACCTTGAATCACCCCAAGAGACACATCACCGTTACCTTCAGAGTCATTAAAAATTGGAGCTCCACTTAAAGCTATGCCTATAGCTCCTAAAGGCGTAGCCGAAGGTGTGCTAGCAAGCTGTGGCGAAACCGAAACGGTCAAGTCAAAATCGTTGGTATAGTCCTCAATGTCTCCTGGCGACCTTTGTGTAGCAAATAAAGTGGCGTCCTCAGGCTCAACATATAAACCGCTAGCATTGTCAGCATCCCAATAAGAAGAGGTATGGTCTGGTTTGCCTGCTGACTCTAAAGCAACACTGCATCCATCTTCAGATAACACAACTGTCACATTAGGCGCAGCGACAAATTCAAGGAATGCACTCGACAATTCTGTCGCTGGCGTATCACAATCAGCTGTTGAGCCCGAGCCAGTTCCGCTGTCAGTGCCAGAACCAGTGACTGTTTCGGCATTGTTAGTGTCAGACGAGCTACCACCACAGGCACTCAACACTAGCAAAATCGCCACACCACATAGTGCTGCTAATAAATTTTTATGAGTAAACATGACTTTTCCTCTAAAGGGCTACCCCATTATTTAGCTACATTTTTAGAAAATGTGAGCGACAACCTGAGCAGAAAAATAAGTTATTAGTCGTCAATAAGTGTCAAATTCGTCTCAGCATTGGGCTAAATATAATCGAGAACGCCTAGGGGAAATGTGCAAAATTTAAGGAAGCTACTTAAACTAAGTTCAGGTTACTGAGAAAAATTTGAATACCATTTTTGGGTGGCACATCACTGAATTGAAAGGTTAGTTGCACTTCACAATAGATAATTAACCGAGTTAACTGAATAGTCGTAATGAAAATCATGCAATGCCTGATTAATTTCCTATTCTGTGTTCATACTTGGAGCAGGATAACAGCGCAACGACGCCTTGCCCAAAATCGCCGAGGCATACTGAGTGGGTACTTCTTCAATGGAATTGGTATAACATACCCACCTATATCAATTTTTTGCCCTCTTTATTTATTCGGAGAATGTGATGACTCAAGCTGCCTACGAACAAGCCATTAATCTTATTGATAACGCCAACAGTCAGGATCCTAATATTGCGCAAGCTGAAGGTAAAAATTGGCCTAAGGAGCAGTTATATAGTCGACGCATGTCCGACATGTTGGCGCGTTACAAACCTGATGCTGACTTTGTAATAAAACTGGCGATTCACGGCCAGCATATTCAGCGCTGGCAATCGCCCCGTAATGCTTACCCTATGAATAAGCAGGGCTATCATAAGTGGCGTAGTGATCTTTATATTTTTCATGCTGATAAAGTGGCCAACATCATGGTTCAAGCAGGTTTTAGTGAGCAAGATATCAAACGAGCTAAAAATGCCGTTGCTAAAGTAGGAATTAAATCAAACCCTGATACCCAATTACTGGAAGACGTGGTTGGCTTGGTTTTCATAGAAAGTTACATGCTTGATTTTGCTGCCAAGCATCCTGAATACACAGAACAAAAATGGATAGATATCATCCGTAAAACCTGGAAAAAAATGTCTGTTGATGCGCATGAGTTTGTTTTAGCGGGCAAAATAAAACTACCAGAATCATTAACCCCTTTGATTTTAAAAGCTGTGGGCTAATGCCGTCGAAAAACAATTAGATTGGGTGACAGAGTAATTGCCGCTGCGCTTTTTGCAAAAGAATTTGAACCACAGAGATGTATGGACTCCCTCCCCCTAGGGGGAGGGAGTCCATACATCTCTGTGGTAAGAAGCTTTAGTCTTTTGCTTTTATCTGCTGCTTTTTCGTCGATAGTTAAGTTTCCCATATGCCAATTGCGGCCGTTGGTTTAATGATAAATCAGCGGCTCTGACCCCATCGATTTCAGATTCTAATTGAAAGTACGCCACCTAATTCAGTTTAGACTTCATTTGGAGTGTTGAAGCCTAAGCATATTCTTGGTTAAGCATTGGATGTAATCATAACTTTTCTAGATGTTTGCTTTGTGCTGTGAGTTAATCTAGATACTGGTTCAAGCAAAACAAATAAAGCGCAACTTTTATCGCTTGACGCAATTGAGTCACTTTCCCAATGTCCATAACTTGCACTAAGCAGAGATTCCCAATCAAGTTTGGAATGACGGGTATTAGGGTAGGGTATTAGGGTATTAGGGTATTAGCACAGTGCCGTCTTTCAGACTAGATTATGCTCTCCATTTAGAAAATGTAAGCTGGAACTCGCATTAATCTATTTAAGGTTTTTCGGCTTGACAGTTCCAACATACATTGAACGATTCAGGATTGTCTTCTCCACATTTGCCGCATACCCAACTCGTAGATTCTTCTTTGTTTGACAAACTTAACAATTCCATCGCTCGATTGTAGTCGTCATCGTTTACCCAAAGTTCTAGCCAAATTTGATGTCCTGGGATCGCGCTTCCTGAGGTGTGTTCATTTTTTAATTCTACTGCGATACCAGCACTCTCCAATAAATTCTTGGAATTCATGGCTAACAGGCGATTTTCGTTGGTATATATTTGTTTCATAAATTATCCCTAATCATATGATATGTCGTTGTTCTTTAGCGTTTCCTAGCTAGGTGTAATCAGCAAGTATTTGCTGATTCACGCTCATTACTTTGCAACTTAACTATACTTAGCATCAATTTTTTTCAATGATCGCAAAAACAGTCCTAATCCACCCACGGCTAACACTAAAATCACAATCAATTCAAAAGTTGTCATGGTGCGTAAGTTAAATCTCACTGATGAAATCACACCAAAAATTAACGCAGTCATGGAACCTAAAGTTAACAGCCAACCCAGAATGTTTTTAGCGTTAAAGAACACCAATCCAATGCCGAAAATAAAAGGGATCATGATCATGCCACCTGTTACCCCAAAGTTATTACCCAAACCAAATAGCCGTGTACCTAGACCAAAGTTTGAAGAAACAGTAATGGCGTTAAGTAACAAATAAAAACCACCACACATCATTACCACACCAATAAAAAATTGACCTATACCGCCTGAACTTCCACCAGCACCATTCATATTTTTGCCCTCATGACTTAATCTCTAATACTGTGGCTAATTAAACAACAGCTTTCAAATTACTTATTTTTCTTAAAATCGTCTTCGGTAGCACCCGACCATACCTTACTTAACAAGTGCATGGCAGTGGCTACGCGGTTTATGGGCTTGATGAGATCTGTGGTATCAGATTGTTGCATATCAAGCTTTATGGCTTCTAACGAACTGGCCATTTGCCCTAGTTGTTGCACCGCTTGTGTGGTGGGGTCACCTTCTACTTTTAGGGTTTGTTTACTGCTAAAGGCGCTACAAATGTGCTGCCAACGAGCAGTTTTTTCGTCGTCCATCACGCCCCGTAATGCAGCCAGTTTAAGTAAGTTTTCTTCGGCGCCCGACGTCAGGGTTTGCGCTTCACCCGTGTAATGGTCGCCGATGAGTTGCATCAACTCATCATGATTCATAACAGCCGAGACTTTTTCGGCCATTTTATTCATGTTGCGATAACTACCTTGCAGTTTAAATGGCGGCTCTTCGCGGTAATCTTCTGCAGTAGCCGCGGATTGAATATATTGTAAATTTACCTTCAAGATCACATCTTGAATGGTGCTTAAGTGTTTTAACACACTGATTATTTCGTTCACCTCTGCACCGCTATATTGATGGCTTAGGTCGCTACTGCTCGTTTCGCCATTTTCATTTTGTGCCAAAGTGACTAGCTTGTAGACATCTTGCATATCTCGCAGTGCTAGCGGCGCTAATACTGGATTTGAGGTCAGCGCGTTTTCTATGTAGCTCAGAGCAAACTGTTCTTCTTTACCGCCAAGTACGTCACCTAAGTTGTAGATATCAGCTCGGTTAGCCAACATGTCGGGCACTTTAAATACATCGCCTGATTCGGTGTAAGGGTTACCTGCCATGACTACACAGAATTTTTTACCACGCATGTCGTAGGTTTTAGCTTGGCCCTTCCAAACCCCTTCAATCCGCCTAGTGCCATCACACAATGAAATAAATTTTTGTAAGAACTCAGGGTGGGTATGTTGAATATCGTCCAAATACAACATCACGTTACTGCCCATTTCTAAGCCTAAGTTGAGCTTTTCAAGTTCTTGTCGAGCGGTAGCATTAGGTGCGTTTTCAGGGTCGATGGAGGTAACATCATGGCCAAGTGACGGACAGTTTACTTTCATAAACACTAAACCTAGGCGGTCGGCCACATATTCCATCAAGGTGGTTTTACCATAACCTGGCGGCGAAATAAGTAATAACAGCCCCATTAAATCGGTACGTTTATTGTCGCCCACTGTACCCATTTGTTTAGCTAGGTTATCGCCAATAATAGGCAGATACACTTCGTTAATTAAACGGTTACGTACAAACGAACTAAGAGGTTTGGCCTTATACGCATCGAGTTGTAGCTCTTGTTTGCTTAGCTCCATTTGTTGCTGGCGTAACTCATGATATCGATGAAAATTCGCTACGTGTTGAATGTGATACAGGTTTAGGCGTTCACTGAATTCATCTAGGGCAATAAGCAGTTGGCTATCTTTAATATTCGGGTGATCACTCAACAAGCCATCAATGGTGACATTTAGGTCGACCTGACTAGGGCGAGTATTTAGCTTGTCTTGGCAAATAATAAGGGCTGCGGCTTCTGGTATATAATGGGCTAGCTGCGCCTTATCATTTTCTGACAAAGTAGCTGCCAACCAAGCGTTAGTAAGCGACCACTGTTCTTCTAAACCTGGTATATGAAGTCCATCGGTAGGTGCCTGTTCAATCAACTGATTAAACTGTGCCATAGCCGCTTGGAATTCGTGGCCATGGCCCAAGGCATCTAACTGCTTGGTGAAGTTCTCAGATAAACTTTTAGCTGGCTGGCTACTGATAAAGGCGAGTTTGTTGTGTGCAAGTTCTGCACTTAAATATTCAGTACTTTGCTGAATTTCGTTGTGGCTAAAGGTTAATCCAAACTGCTCACAAAACCCTTGTAATCTTTGCAGCAAACTTTGCTGTAGTTGCTCAAAACCCTTAAGGCTATTAAAGGAATTTGCCAAAAGCTGGGCACTAAAAGCATGGCTTTGCCAAATCTTTTCTTGGTTTTTGTCTCGGCTTGAAAACGCCCAAAACATCATGGCTAAACCACGGGCTTTAGGCGCAAAACGTAATAAGTCTGCCTTTTGATGCACAGGTAAAATAGCTTGTAAAACCTTAACGGTATCTGAGTCATGCACGCCTTTTTCGTAACCCTCTTGATAGCGAGCTGCAATATACTTGCGCACCAGTTCAAGTAAGGCCTTTGGATCATCCGCTAGTTTGTATAAGGCATTAATTGACTGACCATTTTGTTGTTGCTCAGCATCACGAATAATTAAAGAGGTTAAATATTCAATACGGCTTACTTGCTGATTTTCAGATACTAAAGCCTGCTGCCAATAGGGCTTTAAATCATTTAGTTCTTGATTATCGAGTTGTTCAAAATAATCTGTGCCCACTAAGTGGCAATACAGACCATCATCACGGGGTAATAAGGTTAGGTCTAAGTTTTGTGAATTCACACTAAACTTATGTTTACCTAACTTGATAACAGCGCCGCCGTCTTCAAAAATATCCTGCTTATCTCGTAAACTACGAATACCTTGTTCTTTGGCCGCTTTTAGTTGTGCTTCTAAATCATCTGCTTTAACTGGGTCATTCAATTCGCGTAATTGCGCCACCAAATCGGCGATTTTCATCACCATAGGGTCTGAGGCAAAGTAGGTATTTAACTGGTCAGGATCGCCAAAAGAGTAAGCACGACGGGCGACGCCTTTTAAAATACGTTCGGCAGCGCCATATAAATTTTGCGAGCGGCGCTGTTGGTCTTCTAATAAACTTTGTTTGCGACTTTCAAAAACACTATGTAACTCTTCGCGCTTATCCATAATGTCGGATAAAAACTGATCGTACTCACTGAATTTAGATTCTAACTCTTCTAGCTGAATCATTAATCGTGATAGCTGCTCGTCGGCGTTTTCTGGCGTATCCACCATAGCAATGGCGCTATTAATACTTTGGGAAAACAATCTGAACTGCGCGGCAAACTCAGCAGAAGACTCACCAGAGCCTAGTTCTTTACGGCGCTTTTTGCCTTGGGCTTTAACTTGGTTTAACTTGGCATAGATCTCAGAAATATCATCAAGGATTTTAGTTCTGACTGTGGCATCATCTACTTTTAAGCCATTTAATATCTCGGTTAATAAGTCTAGGCCCATAGATAAACCATCTAGTTCATCGATTAATGGCTTAATATCTACCACTAGTGTGACTTCAGCCACACTGTTTTCTAAGGTGATAATTTTGTCGTGATAAGGCTGTAGGGCTTTATCAGCCGCTAAAAATTCAACGGTAGCACTACTGACAATTTCAAATTGTTCAGTTACTTGGGTATCTAACTCGGTAATACGTGCTTTGTTGATATAGCGTTGATCTTTAAGGGTGATCAAGTGACCACGCTGTTGTCGTAAAGCCGTTAAACAATCCACATAGTGTTCGGGCGATTGCCAATCACTAATCTTAACTGTGGCTAACACATCAGCCTGTTTTTGCTCGGCTTGAGTTAGGGCTTTGTCAGCCTGAAGTCGGATTTGCTCAACTTTAATAAATTCATCGATTACCAACTCGGCGGTAGCAGTGATATTTTTAACGACTTCGCCCAGGCCATCCACTTCGGGCTCGGTTAACCAATAATAACTGTCGAACATAGTACGGCAGGTTTTGATTAAATCTTCGTATAAATTACGACTTGGATTTGGGTTGGCCACCGAACGATTTATGGCAATTAGGTCAGAAATACCCCGCACTAATTCTTTATTGCCGATACGACTAAAAAAGCTGTCGCTTGTGGGCTGTTTAGCGGCATGTTCTTGACTGAAATAGGGGGTCTCCCATACCTGCATGGGATGTACACGAGTGGCTTCGTCTTCAGCCACAAACACCACCATAGTGCCGTTTTCAAACACACTATAACCATGAGCATAAATAGGGTTTTGTAAGGCTTTACGAATAAGGTTGTAAGAATACAAGCCCACCAAACCAGACTCTGGTTCGTAAAACACATACAACACATCTTCGCCATTGGGCGAGCGGATAGTACGTTTAAAACGTAAACCTTCTATCTCATCAGGGAAAGACTTAGTTTCACCATTTTGTAGGTAATAACCACCGGGGAAAATAATGCCGTGATCTTCAGGTAACGACACGCAAGCCAAGCCTATGGCATCAATACGTGTCACTTGATTAGTACGAGTGTTAAACACTAAGTAACGATACTGTTTTTCTCGATAGGGCTGAATTTTTAACAGTATCAAGCTACCAATTTGTGCATATTGAATATCAGCATCAGCTAAGCTTTGGGTTTGGTCGTCTACTGGCTCATTATAAATGCCTAAACCATCTTGGGTATTATTCTCAACTTTTATAGTAAGTTGCCCACTAATGGTTTCTACAAAAACCGTATCGAGAATATTAACGTGGGGGTGTTGCCCGGTTTCGTGTTGTTCGCGGCCAGCCTTTAACCATTCAAAATCATGTGAAGCAGGGGTTTTGATGGCCCTCTCGCCACGGTTATCAATGTAACTAGCTGAGCCATCTTTATTAACCCGCCATTGAAATACTCGGGTATCTTCAATTTTTCGACCAATTTGAAATACTGCAAACAGAGTTTGGTTTTGTATCTTAAGCTGAATTAACTTAGCTTCTTTGTAATAAACGTATAACTCGCTGAATTCTTTAACAAAGTTAGCATCTGCTAAAAAGCTACCGGATAAGTCTTGGGCTTCTAGCTCAAACCCTGCTGCGTTTGGTTTTAACTTGAACAGACCAAACACATCTTGGACTTTGGTCTCTTTTTTGAGACCAATAAATACGTTGTAACCAAATAGAATGTTATCGCCAACTGGCACTATGTCGCGGGCAACACAATTGTTTTCTGTTCTAACTCGTACTCGGCTAAGCACATCAAGTTTAGCTTGCCCAAACTCATCAATTCGAGCTTGGTTTAGGGCATCAACTTTTTGTTTAAGGGTCGAGGCTTGTTCCGTTAAGCGGGCACGAATCACTTCGTATGCGCCACCTTCAGCAACCGCTTGATCAAGCTGATTTTGATCAGTCATAGTGTGATCTGTCATTAAAATACTCCCAGCTAATTAAAACGGGCAGCGAAAGCTACCCTCGAACGCTCTATTAGCTTGAAGGGGTGTCGGGTTTAGTGCCTTTTGCACTGAGTGCTTTAGCCACCAAATCCATTATTTGTGGATTGTCTCCACCTTCTTTTAGGAATTTAGCCACCAGAGCAGTAATTGCGGTATCTTTTGCATTACCACTAGCACCACCAAATCCAGCCACTAACTCTTTGGCATCTTCTACAAAACTGGCATCCCCGTTAAAGTGGTCTGCAAACGCAGTTTGTAAGGTTTCACTTTTACCTATAGTGCCGTCAATTGCTTTGCCCACAGACAAAGATTTAACAAAGCTGTCTAGGTAACTGGTATCGCCACCTACAATATCGATATTGGCTTCTTTCAAGGCTTCAGATAACACTAGGGCTTGTTGTTTAGCAATTTCTACATTGGTAGTGATAGATTCCATGTTTTCTTCGTGATGCTTGTCTAAACGCATTCTGAATTCTTCATGTGAACGCTGGCTATCAGACATGGTGCCCATGGCCTCAAACTTCTTGGTCATGCCTTCTGCTTCGGCTGCGGCTTTTTTAGCCATAACTTCAGCTTCGGCCACGCCAGTTTTCTCAACGGCATCTGCCATGGCTTCTTGTACTCTTACTTCAGCCATACCTTCTTGTTCTGCTGCTATGGCCTTGGCTTCCATTACTTTAGCTTCAGCAAGGCCTGTAGCCGCAGCAAGTGCTTCATTACCTTCTGCTTCTTTACGTTGTGATAATGCTCGTTTTTCAGCTACATCTAAATCAGCTGCGGCTATCGTGGCTTTCTCTTTAGCCAAAAATTCGCTTGATTTTTCTGCCGCTTCTGCCGCTTTAATATCTTTCACTAAGGCTTCTTCAGCTTCAGCTTCTGCAGCTATTACTTTAGACTTTCTTAAACGTTCAGCCTCTGAAATTATCCTAACATCGTTAATTTCTTCTTCTTTTTCAGCTACCGTTTTATCTACTTCAACCCGGCTACGGATCACATCGGCAATTTCTCGCTTTTCGTGCTCTAGGAGTTTTTCATTCGCAATACGCTGTAGCGAGGCTTCTTTTTCGCGATCTATTTGCTCTAATTCACGGGCTTTTACAACTCGCTCTTCTTCAATGGCAACGGCACGTAACCGGTTGTTTTCAGCGACTTCAACTTCACGTTGTTTGTTTTGCTCTTGTACTTCGATTTCTTGTTCTGCCTGCACGCGAGCTTGTTCAGACTTAAGTTTTTCTTCGTGTTGTACACGTTCGGTTTCGGCAGATTCACGGGCTACGACTGTTTCAACTTCGCGCTTCTGCTTTGCTTCTGCATCAGCTTGCTGGCGTTCTAATTCAAGGATTGCTTCACGAGTTTCAACGTCTTTACGCTTGATTTTCATCTCTTCGTCACGCTCAAACACATTGGTTTGAATATGTTGCTCTGCGGTCAATTGGGTGATTTTACGAATACCCTGAGAGTCTAAGATGTTGTTTGGGTCGAGCTTTTCTAATGGAGTTTGCTCAAGGTAATCAATAGCCACGTCTTCAAGCACATAGCCGTTTAGGTCGGTGCCGATATTATCAATTATCATGTCACGGAATTTGTCACGCTTGGCGTATAGCTCTTCAAATTCTAAAGACTTACCTACGGTTTTAAGAGCTTCTGAGAACTTAGCACTAAACAAGTCTTCTAAGGTGGCAATGTTTGATGCCCGTTCACAACCAATGGCTTGAGCCACTTTCATTACGTCATCACGGTTTTTATTTACCTTAACAAAAAAGCCTACTTTGATATCGGCGCGAATGTTGTCATTACAAATCAAGCCATCAGAGCCACTTCTGTCTACTTCAATGGTTTTTAGGGAGATATCCATAATTTCCATTTTATGAAAAACAGGAATAACCACACCACCGGTAAAGGTGACTGTTGGCTCGTTACCCATTTTGTTGATGATCATGGCGCGGCCTTGCTCAACCTTTTTATAAAGGCGCGCTAACATCAAAATGATTCCCATCACTACTACAAAAATGCCAACGGCAAGAGAGATCCAGAAAATTACGTCACTTTCAGCATTCATTAGTGTTTACTCCGTTACTACATAGATTAAGAAAAGAAGGTTATAGGTTGGTGGATGACATTGCCATCACTTCAGCTTCAGAAGCAACAATGTAACTATCATGCTCTGTAGAATATTCTAACAAAACGATACGGCTACCTTTACATAAATCATTTGGGGTATTGGCTCTTACTGCGTACACCATACCGTCGTCTGAGGTCGCTTGACCAAAAGACTCAGTCACAGTTTGTGTGGTGACTGTGCAAATAACACCACCTAAATCTCTCTTAGACACGGCTTCGTGGGTTTCGAAGACTCTACGCAGTGGTTTACAACTAAGAGCAGCAATAGGTAACGCCACCATTAATGCAAAGATCGCCACAATAAAACCGATAGCGGTTGCCGAGAGTATGCCATCAAATAGAGGCGTTACAGTCTTTCGAAGTAAATAGGTCAAAGCAAAGGCATAAATATCAACTAAAGTGAGCGCAACAGTGAGAGGCACACCATTTAGACCAAAAGTTTCAAGCCAACCGCCTACAGCAGAATCACCTTGTGCATCGGCATCAATATCAAACATTTCGATATCCGCTAAACCTGCAAAAGCCATGAGCCAGAATAGCAGTAACACAATCAACGGAATGGTGAATATTATAGTAGGGAAGCTAAACACTTCGTTTAGAAAAAGATCCATTTTGATTTGCTCCAGAACTAGGTTTTAGGGGGCAACCTAACCTCAAGGGTCAATCGTCAAATTACGTTGTGAATTGGGAATTGTCAAATGAATGTGTGGTAAATAATCTTTAAATACATTCGGCACAATAGATAGATGTTATGAGTGTTGAATAGAGGCATTGCTTGCCTTTAATAAAGGCAAGCAAATTGAAAGCGCTAATTTAGGTTGTTATTAACACCAGCGATTAATGAATTTAAACGTTGTGCATTTTTACCTATATCACTTTTGCCAATACGTGACTTACTTCTGGCATCAAGCATGGTCACCTGGCCATCTTTTTGGATACGAATGACTACATCATCAACAAAGCCGAAAAACGTGGTAGTGTCGTAGGCTTCAATCAAACCAGTATTTTTATCGGAATTAACTAACTCTAAACCCATTTTTTTCACTGCCGCTAACGCTGCGTCAAATACCTGATCTGTTGTTTGTTGATACTTTTGAGTTTGTAATTCTGGGTAAGCGACTCGCTGTTGTTTAGCGATTTCTTCACCTTGATAATCAGCTGGATTTGGCGCATCAACACGTAGCGGTAAAATAGCAACAAATTTAGGCGGGTTAATTAAATCGGTTGTGATATCGTGAATGGGAGGCACTGACTTGGCTTTGTTCATCATACTCAAAGGTACAACAATTGCGACAGCTGCACATATCACTGCCACACCAGTTGCAGGCCAAGAGATATTTTTGCGCATAAAAATAATTTGGATTAACGCCAAAACAATTGCTAACGCACCTACCATTAATGCAACTCGCATGGCTAAAAATGCGTTCATTAATCCAAGAATCTCTGCTTGATATAACGGACCAGAGAGCAGCAACAACAATAAAGCCAATACACCAGCAATTAATGTAAGAATTTTCATAAAAATAATGTCCTGTAAATAAGTGACCTGTAATTTATTATCTCGATGATAATATCGAAGTTGCAGGTATATTCCTAATTGATTCACCTAAAGGGTAAACATCACTCACTATGATTAATGAAACTTGGATTAGACTTGGGGTATTCATTTCAGTATTAGCCATCATGATGCTTTGGGAATACCTCAAACCCAATCGCCATTCGCCTGTCGGTGCGGGTAAACGTTGGCTAAGTAACTTCACTTTAGTGGTGCTTGGTGCCATGGTCGCTAGGCTCATGATCCCAGCGGGTTTGGCAGCTATTGCGATTTACGCACAAAACAATCAGATTGGATTATGGAATAATTTAACATTGAGCCTGTGGGTAACTGTGCCTATCACAGTAATGTTATTGGACTGTCTAATTTACTGGCAACACAGGCTTTTTCATCGCGTTCCAATACTTTGGAAGATCCATAGAGTGCATCACGCCGATCCGCACCTTGACGCTTCAACGGGTCTGCGTTTTCATCCTATAGAAATAGCTCTAAGCTTAGTGGTGAAAATTGCCGCGGTGCTATTCCTAGGTGCGCCATTAGTGGCGATTTTAGTGTTTGAAGTATTACTCAACGCCAGTTCTATTTTTAATCACAGCAATATCAAACTGCCGTCTAAATTAGATAAGTGTTTACGTACCCTGATTGTCACTCAAGCGATGCACAGGATTCACCACAGTTACATAGTTAATGAAACAGACAGTAATTTTGGATTTAATTTATCCATTTGGGATAGGTTATTTGGAAGCTATATCGACCAGGCCAAAAACGGTGACGATGGTATTCAATTGGGCTTAAAAGAATACTCCACTGAGCAAGTGAATACCCCATTAAAGGCTTTGTTGTTAATGCCTTTTAGCCAAAAGACTAAGCTGAATGATGACTAACAACGGCTTTAAAATAACCTGTATCTCAGCTAACCACATCAAATCATTTAATTTTTAAAATCCGCGATAAATTTACTTGCTGTGTCGTGCACGTGCAGGTTCAAACCCGTTATATCTGGGGATGTCTGCGTCTAAATTATCCCAATTGGCTTTTGACGATACAAAATTATGAGACAAAGGTCTTTCAGTTATATCTGAATCAATGATGCCCAGGCGGATCCTGAGTTTACTAGGATTATCTGCATTTGAACTGAAAATTGGAGATGCGCAGACTGTGCAAAAATGTCTATTTTTCCCTGGCTTAAATTCATATGTGCCAAGCTTATTTTGTGGATCGGTTATATTGAGCTCGCTAGTATTAATAAAACCATTCGTAGCGTACGCTGTACCGCTATTTTTTCTGCAAAGCGAACAATGACAATGGATAATATCTTCGATTGAGCCAGATAGCTCAATTTTTATAGCGCCACACAAACAAGAGCCGTGGTACATTTTTAGTTCCTTTTATTTAAACTTTACACACTTAAGTACTGCAACGCTTAAGAGTTTTAAAGACTTAAGAGCTTATTAAGAAACGCAATTAGTCTAGCATTTTTATCTTGGCAACCTTTGTAAAACCGTCTCGTCGCCTCTACAGGCCTGTCTTTTCACCCTATAGAAATTGCCCTGAGCTTAGTTGTAAAAATCGCAGCGGTACTGTTATTAGGTTTAAAAGAGTATTCAAGCTCTCAAACCAATACCAGCCTCAAAGCTTTGTTATTAATGCCATTTCGCAAATAGATATCCAATTTGTTGCTATCCAAGATGGGCAACTTCTTCAGGCTCTATGCCTTCTTCTTCATTGGTTAACTCTATAAAACCAATATCTTCCATGATTCCATAGGCCGCCGGTAACACTAACAGCACCAACATTGTTGAAGTTAGCATTCCGAAGACGATACTGGTTACTAATGGGATTAACACTTGTGCCTGTAAGCTGGTTTCTAATAATAATGGAGCCATCCCGGCGATGGTGGTTATCGAAGTGAGGAAAATAGCTCGGAAGCGATCATGCACAGCCTGACTCGCAGCATCATGTAATACCATGCCTTCCTTAACCCGGTATTTAACAAATTCAACCAGTAAAATTGAATCATTCACCACCACACCAGCGAGGGATACAAAACCAATCATACTCGGCATAGTAAAATCGAGTCCCATAATATAGTGACCCATAATAGCGCCAATCAGTGCAAGTGGAATATTTAACATTACTACCAATGGCTCTCGGTAATTTTTAAACTGCAAACTTAATAATAAAAATACACCAGTAAGGGCAAGGAAGAAGCCGGAGAATATAGAATTATTGGTTTCTGCCCCGCTTTCGATTTCACCTTTTAATGAAATTTTAAGGTCGGGGTAGCGTTTTTTAAGTTCAGGAAACAAACGCTCTTGGGTATCACTTAATACTTCCGACGTATTGGCTTTAGCAGAGTCGATATTACCAAATACATTAACTACTCGTTGATGGTTAACATGACCGATACGAGCATAATCACGGTATTCCTCAATGGTGGCAACACTCACTAACGGTACACTTTGGCCGGTTTTAGAAAAGATAATCATATCGTCAAAATCAGCAAGGGCATCTTCGAGACGACTATCTAATTTAACGTTAATTTCGTAGGCTTCTCGCCCCTTGTAGATATCATTAACTTTGGCGCCTTGATAGGCCGAACGTAACTGCGTTGAGACTAGTTGCGCATCTACTCCTGCTGCTAATGCACCAGGTAGTAACTTCACTTTAAATTGCGGTTTTCCAGGGCGTAAATCATCAAGCACATTGGAAACACCGTCATAACCGATCAACCAGTTTTGAATTTCATAAGATGCCTTAGATAGCTCCCCAAGGTCATTACCACTTAACTGAATTTCAATCGCTCGCCCCGCCGGCCCCAATGAAGGCTCTTTAAATTGCAGGCTAATAATACCCGGTACTGACCCCGTATTGTTGCGCCAAGCGGGAGTAAAATCGGCAAGTGATGTATGCCGTAATTCAGTGTCTAAAATCTCTAAATTGACAGTTGCTAGGTGAGCCCCTGTTTCGCTGGAGTCACCATTTTCGCTATAGGCAACTTGGATATTTTTAATAAGTGCGAGCGACTCATTTTGTTGAAATTGGTCTTGGGTTTTACGAGCCGCAGTGATGAGCCTTTCAACCAATGCTTCGGTCGTTTCTAGAGGAGTGCCTTGTGGATACAGAATACGCGCTTCAAGCCTATTGCCTTCAAGATCAGGAAACGCCTTAAATTTTATGGTGCCAGTTACCAACATGCCGATTGAAAGTATCAACAAGGCAAAAGCTGAACCCACAGTAATGTAGCGATAGGTAATAGCTTTTTTAGCAAACTCTGTAAAAAGATCACGAAGTTTTAAAAAGTTAGCGTCGAAACGATTACGCCATTTGGGTTTCTCCTTTTGATGAGAATGCTCCAATGAATGCTTTAAGTGGTGAGGTAAAACCAAAAACGCTTCGAGTAAACTAAAGGTCAAAACAGCCAGCAAGACCACGGGTAGAACCCCCATTACTTGGCCCATATCTCCTTTCATAAACAACAAACTGCCAAACAATAGCGCCGATGTAATAAAAGAAGAAAACACCCCGCGGGCTACTTTTTGTGTGCCTGAAATAGCCGCTTCCATGGGGCTTTTGCCTTGATTATATTCATGGGAAATACTTTCTGACAGTACGATGGCATCATCCATTAAAATACCGATTGCCATTAACAAGGCAACCATAGAGATCATATTGATGCTCACGCCCAAGGTACTCATAACAGCTAAACCACCCAGGAAAGAAACGGGTAGTCCTAGTGCTATCCAAAAGGTATAGCGGTAACTAAAAAATAAGAAAAGTGCCAGTGTTGCTAGCAGTAATCCTTGCCATGCATTTTTCAATAATAATTGCAGTCGGTCTTTAACAATACTCGCAGCATCTTGGGTTAGCGTTAACTGGGTGCCGTCGGGTAAACGTAGGTTT
Source organism: Paraglaciecola arctica (assembly GCF_018861065.1). Classification (GTDB taxonomy): domain Bacteria; phylum Pseudomonadota; class Gammaproteobacteria; order Enterobacterales; family Alteromonadaceae; genus Paraglaciecola; species Paraglaciecola arctica_B. Next base: position 112,790 of record NZ_JAHKQO010000048.1, on the reverse strand, counting down.
TCTTGGTCAACAAATTCTTGTACCGCATCGAATATGGTGATGGTGTCGTCGCTGGAGTTTTTATTGACTTTGAGTAGAGCAGCTTGCTTGCCATCAAGCTCTACACGTTCTTCTAAATTTTCAAATTGATCTTCAATAGTAGCAATATCACCTAAGCGTATTTCTCCGCCTTTATTGGTGTTAATAATAACTAAAGAAGCTAATTCATCTGCGGTTTTACGGGAATTATCAAAACGAATTTGGTAGGACGTATCTTTGGATTCAAGTACACCAGCGGGTAATTCCAATGCTTGTGATTTAATCAAATCAGCAATATCGTTAATGCTCAAGTCGTATTGAAGCATGGTGTTTGGCTTAACCAAAACATTCAACTGATGGGTAGAAAAACCGGAAACGGTAACAATCGGGACTTGGGGTAAAGCCAGTAATTTATCGCGATAATACTCGGCTAACGCTTTAAGTTCGGGCGATGATAAGTTTTTTGCAGTTATCGCCACTGTTACAACGGCTTCGGTTCGCCCTAATTCTGTAATTACCGGATCTTCGGCATTTTCAGGGAAATCCATAATGCCATCGACTGCAGATTTAATATCATCTATAAATTGACGTATCTCTCCATCTTCCTGCATCTCCATGATCAGCATGCCAATATTATCGCGAGCTTCACAGCGCTGCTCTTTTGTGAAACTAATACCATCTGTCGCATCTTCTAACGGGTTACAAATCCCTTCTTCAACATCAGAAGGAGAAGCGCCAGGATAAGCAACACTAACCTGTACCTGATTAAGCTCTATCTTCGGAAATGTTTCTTTATTTAAACTGGGTAAGGCCACTAATCCAATGGCGATAATTGCCATCATTAAGATATTGGCTGCTGTTGGATGAGAAACGAAATAGCGGATCATTATTTTGTGCCCAAGGCGAGAGCTTCAAATTCTTTTTGGAATTCATCAGATTCGATCAGTTCAAGTTTAATGCCTTCAATAACCGGAACAAGATCACTGATGATTATCTTTTCACCTTCCTTGAGTCCCCCTTTAACCACCACTAACTGGCCTTGGGAATAGTTAATTTGAACAGGACGAATGGATAGGGTGTTTTTTTCACTCACAACATAAACACGATTTTCATGTAATGCTTTACGAGGAATAACCAGCATATCTGCAGCTTGAGAGAGGAATTCTACTGAAGCATACATGCCTTTTAGTAAGGGGGGACGTACTCCAGGGATCACGCCTTCATAAGGTTTGTCAACGGCAACAACCAAACCCACAGTGTCGCGCGTGGGGTCAACCGACTCGCTAATACGAAGGAGCACGCCATTCCATAGAGTATTTGGATCACCTCCAACAATACGAACATTTGCGTCTAGTTTCCAATGCGTAACCGCTTGCTGCAAATTGGTACTGCCCTGCAAGTTAACTAACTGAGCGTTACCGTCACCATTGATAGTACTCGCTAGAGGGCGTACATGTTTTATGGGTAATTGGGCATTAATTTCAACCGCTTCTATTCCCAAGGCTTCAAATAATTGACCACCCGCTGCGACAAATTCACCCACATCGACTGAAACAGTGCCTATTCGCGCATCAAAAGGGAGCACAACTTCGGTACGTATGAGGGAATCTTCACTCTGGTCAACCTGACTTTTTGATTGTTTAATTTGAGCACGTATCGACGCTTTTCGGCTTGCATAGGTATCGACTTGACCTTGTAAATCTTGCACTGTAGAGCTTAGTTGAAGGACTTTTTGCTCTTCAATATTAAGCTGATTTCTAGCGAGTGTACGAGCCTCTACCAACACTTTCACTCTTTCAAGCTCTGCTAATTCTAGCTCTAAGTTCTTTTGCGCAATTTGTAACGAACGTTTAGCACTTTTTTCTTCTGCTTCTATTTGTTGTAAGGACGATTGACTGCTCGCCAAGCCTGCTCTGCTAGAATCTAATGAAATCTCAAATGTGGTGGTTTCAATTCTTAAAACGGTTGTACCTTTAGGTAAACTGCCACCTTGTTTGAGTTCAGGGTGTATATAACTAACTTTGCCGTTTACTTCTGATTTAGCCTTTAACACCGTTGCTGGCTCTACATTGCCATAAGCCATAGCACGGGTACGAAAGGGGATTTTTTTAACGGTTAATACTTCAACTGTTTTTACTGGAAACTGTACGTTTTGGTGCTCAATCTCCTGCTTAGAATTGAGCTGTATAATCACCAAAGCCACCGCAGCAATAATAATAAGGGGCAGAAATATAAAATGAGTTAATATTTTTTTCATAATTTAAAGTATCTTTTGGAGATTATACTGAGGAACGATGATATTGATGCCAAGCTGATCTAAAGCTAAAACCTTTCAAAAAGTATATGCACTATTTATCAATAGTCACTTTTTAGTCGTTTCAGCCCTTTTGCGTAAGAACAACAGCTAGCTTAACGGTAATTCATATTTTGATATTGATGGTAATCAATTATTCTGTCAGCAATCTAAGTCATCCATATTCTACTGCGCCTAGATTGGCCAAATAATTCAATTCTGGGAACTAAAACTAATAGATATCCTCAATAGTCGGCCCAAATCATTCAGACCTCCAGTTACTTCGGCAAATATCTATTGAAGCGTCTGGCGGCCAACGTATTCCAAAAATCCAACCGTCTAAATTTAACTAGTCTTGTTTTTGAAATGAGGGATCGGGTTGATGCCGTTTTTTTGATTCACTATTTTTAAGTCTTTTTTCACGTTGTTTTTTTTCAAGTTCCGCTCGAATTTTTGCAGAGCCTTTATTTTTTGATGAACCGATTATTTCTTCTTCATCAAAATCGTCCAACTTAACACGATTATCTTTTCCCATGATACTTAGCTACTTTAGATTAAAAAACACCCTATGTGAGGATTCGATTGTAATGCCAAAGTTTTAAAAAATCACCTATTGAAATAGATCTTATTAGCTGCCGAAAAATAACGTCCGAATTGAACGGTTAATTGACTGCAGCTACACTTTTTTTTACCGAAAAACCTTGAAGCTAAGGGCAGCTTGCCGATTTCCACTCACCAACAGTAGTGATATTATTTTTACCCATACCTCCCATATCGCCTACGACTTGGCTTTCAACACGTTTGGAATTAATCACTTTAGTATTAATAGTCGTAGTGGCTTCTCCACCTGCACAGGTGAGTACACCGCTAAATTCCTGTGAAGTGCTTTTTTTCACTTGTAAGTCACAATCATTGCCTGCGGATTTAAACGACTCTTTCATTTGAGCCTCCATATCTTTAAGAGTTTCTTGGGTAATACATTGTTTAACTACAGGTATTTTCATTTTTTTAGAAATCATAGCGCCAAGGGTCGCTCTTTGTGACTCAGGTATATTGGCTAACATTGCTTCTATGTCCATTTCAGATGTTGTTTCCCAATAACCTAATTCCATATCTAAGGGTACCAGTTCAACATCAGCTTTAGCTTGGAGTGTGGTAATAGCTAACACCAATATAAATAATTTTTTCATAACAATTCCTTTTAATTGAGTTGATTGAGTAAACCAAATTTATTTACTTTAGCTTGTTGAGTGTTTGGTATCCACTAAAGATCCGCACGGCTGCAGTAATAAAACAAGCTGCAGTATAGACCAATGCGATAAAAACGAAGTTCTCGGGAAATAAACAAAACAAGCATAGTACCACTATGGTTTCAAAACCTTCTGCCAAGCCCCCCATATAATGCAAACTTTTGTTCGGATATTGAGGGTTAGCAATTTGGTGTTTACTGGCCATGATTGCAAAGGCTAAGAAGCAACTACCGGTAGCAGTGAACGACAACATTAACAGGCTGCCTGCTAATGCATTTTGTTGTGGATGACTCACAATAAAAGCAAAAACTATGGCCGAGTAAAAAATAAAGTCCAAAGAAATATCTAAAAACCCACCCGCATCTGTGGTGTGAGTTAGTCGCGCAACCGCTCCATCTAGCCCATCGCTCAATCGGTTAAGCAAAATAAGTAGTAAAGCTAAATCAAAATATTCAGCAATAATGGCAGGCACTGCCAACATCCCTATCGCGAATCCAAAAACAGTCACTTGATTTGCAGAAATACCCAGTCGAACTAAGGGTTGTGCCGCTAAAGCTAGTGGTGGCCTAAATATTTTGTTGAGTAAGGGATCGATCATTGGTTATTTGACTCTAAAACGTGGTAATAATCAGCTAAACATAGTTGTTGAGCTGATACGGGAATGTCCTCTACATCATGAGACACCATAACACTGGGAATATCTTGCTGGGCGAGTTGCTGAAATGCCCATGCCCCCATTTGTTGTCTGGTATTGGGATCTAATGCCGCAAATGGTTCGTCTAGCAACATAACTTGTGGCTGATTGGCTAATGCTCTAATTAAGCCAACTCTAGAACGTTCACCGCCACTGAGGTTTTGAGGGTAACGAACGGCAAGGTGGGCCAAGTTTATTTGTTCAAGCAAATCCATAGCTGCAGCACGCCTTTGTTTTTTAGAAGATAACTGCTGACTTTTGGGTAGTGCAAAACAAATATTGTCTTGAACATCAAGATGCGGAAACAGCAATACATCTTGCATTAATAACCCGACTTGCCTTTGCTCAATTGGCAAATCAGTTATGTTGGCACCCGATAAAATAATCTGACCTTTAATGCTGACGTGCTGAGGATTATTACCCAACAACCAATGTAATAAAGTCGACTTTCCGATACCACTTGGTCCAGTGACCACTAACAGTTCACCTTTGTGCACCTGAATATCTGGCAAGGTAATACACCAAGTTTTTGCTTCAATTTGGCAATCAATAACTTCTAACATCTTATCCTCCAACACTTCCTCTAAATCTTCGCGCTAACAATGCAGCAATAAAGAACGCCATAAAAGGTAAGATGGATTGTAATAATACGTAAAGTGCAATGAGATTTTGTTGACTACCAGTGCCTATCACTACCGCTTCAGTGGTGATAGTTGTGACTCGCCCCGCTCCTATCATTATAGTGGGGATGTATTGAGCAACGCTGACCGAAAAGGCAATTGCCAAACCTGTAAAAATAGCAGGAAGTAACAATCTAAATCTAACCAACCACCAGCTCTGCCACAGGGAGTATCCAAAGCTAGCGGCCAATAATTCGTAACGCTCATCAACATTCTGAAACGGACCTTTTAACACTAAATACCCGTAGGCAAAGGTAAAAGGTAAATGAGACAAAACAATCCAACCACTGTGATAACCACCTTGCAACCAAATATGTAAAATTTGCCAACCTAATACCATGCTCAGTTGCGGTAAAATAATAGCCAACAACCAATAATAATCAGGCCAGTATTGACCTCTTTGACGCTGTAGCTCCAACGCTAACAATGCCAGTGCCACCCCTAGTAAACCTGCTAAACCAGCAATTAACAGTGAATTTTGCAACGGTAATGCAAAAAACAACCACTCATCTCGCCACAATACGGTACTTAACTGACTAAAACTAGGGCGACTACTGTGCCAGTCATAACCTAAAGACCACAACACAAATACCAATATCATTAGGGCGGTCAACACACCTGATAGAGGTATCCAAGCTTTAAAAATAGGACTAATTCTTCCTACTAAAAAACGACGACCTTGGGTGGCGAGAGATTTACATCCAGCAAAGGCCAGCTTTTCATGGGCATATAATAACGATACTGACACCACCAATAGTAGTAACAGTAAAACATTAGACCAGAACCCCAACACCTGATCACCATCTGCAAAGCTCGTTTGCCAACGGTATACTGATACAGCAAATAGCTCGGGTATGTTTGGTCCAACTAACAAACTCACATCTACCACAGACAAAGTATAAGCAGTGGCCGCTAACAAGGCTAAACGTGATTGTTTAAGTAAGGGCGGAAACACTAAGAACCACCAACATCGATACGCTTGATAGCCCAAAGCTTTACCTTGTAGTAACCAATTTTTTATCGGTAATTGACGCCCTAAGGCACTAAAAATCAATAGAAAAAACGGTACTTCTTTTATAACAATAGTCAGAGTCAGAGTCGCCAATCCTTTCCTTGGAAGTCCTGAATCGACAAAAAATATGCTGCCGTCACTAAACAGAAACACTAGACCTATAGCGATAGCGAGATGAGGCATAGATAAAAGCGGCGCTAGGTATTTTTCAAAGGACTGTAACCGCTGGCTTAGGTGGTACTGGCTATATACCACAAACGCTATGTACAAGGAGATTAAGGAACTTAATATAGCCGTGAGCAACGTCATTACAATTGACGTTGTTAAACCTTGATAGCCTAAAAAAGACTCAAAACCGGCAAACGTGAGCGGCTCTTGCGGCCACAATCCCACAACAATACCCAAAATTGGCAACATAGAAATGCCAGCAACCAAGGACCATCCGCAGACTAATCCTAGCCGCCGTACTTTTGTTGCCATATGTCCTCAATAACGACATGCCACGAACTGTGCAGTTCTGGATGGGCAGGCATAGTGGCTTTTTCATCAAACAATGTAGTGATGACTGATGGGTCACCCCATACCCCCGAAAATTTTTCACGCTGAGCTTTTTCACTCAACATAAAGTTAATCACCACTTTAGCGGCTTCTGAATTTGGTGCATGTTTAGGAATAGCAAGGTTATGGCTATTGGTTATGGCACCATGAGTAAAGTAACGTCTCTCGCTCGACTCAGAAATCTGTTGGGTGCTTTTTTCTTTTAACCACTGATTAGGATTAAAGCTTACCGCCATTGAGAGGTTTTTTTGTTGATACAATAAAAATTGTTCCGCTGAAGAACTTGGAAAAGCTAAACCTTGTTGCCATAAATGCGGATGTAATTTATCTAAATACTGCCATAACGCGGGTAATAATTCGCTCTTAGCTTGTTCTGAGGCCAATTGATATAAGCGAGGATCCCCATGGCTTAAATCAATTAAGAGTTGTTTTAGAAAAGTCGTACCATGAAATTCAGGTGGCCTAGGATAAGTGACTGTTTGTGGATGATTTTTGGCCACATCTAATAACGAAGCTGCACTGAGTTGTTGTGCCGGATACAGGGCTTTCTCAGCAATTAAATTAAATTGCCCAATTCCCCATGGCACCTCAAAACCCTCCATTGGCTCACCAAAATCCACAGTGATAGGGAGTTTATCCACCGCCAAATTCGATGAGTTTGGGATCGTTGCCCATAAATTCCCCATTAAGAAACCCTGTTGCTTTAAATAGGCGAAATTTTCCCCGTTTACCCAAATTAGGTCGATAGCACTGGTACGGCCATTTTCCGCTTTAAGTCGAGACACGGGTTCGGAAGGGTCAGTGACTTTAACGTGAATGAGTCTAATGCGATATTGCCGCGCAATTTCACGTGTTGCCCATCGTAAATAATCATTTACCGCCTTTGAACCACCCCATGCATAAAAATACACTGACTGACCTTGAGCCGCTTTTAAGGTTTGTTGCCATTGTTTACTGCTTTGTTGAATAACATCTACAGTTGTTGACTCAGACTGAGCCTGCACGGCCGCCGCAAAAATCCAAAGTAAACATAGGATAAATCGACGGCTTAAAACCTTAAAACGTAGAGATGTCATTTAGCCGCCAATCGTAGTCTAAGAAACGAATACTATAGTCTTGTTTTTGCAACCAAGTCAGTTGTTGAGGGTAATTAGCCAATTCAGCTTGATATTCTTTAATCAGGTCTTCGAGCCGGTTAAATCCTTGCTGCCCTTTTTCAAAGTCTTCACGGTACCATTTAAAAATAGACGAAAGGTACACAGTATTCTCACTGATTTTGATAGTGTTGCGTTGGTCATCTGATAAAAACTGCAACATTTGACTATTTAATTGCTGATTCAGTTTATCAGCAACAAAAGCTTCAGGCCTCAATGGTGGACAACTTACTGCAGCACAAACTAAAGCCGCGTGAATACGCGGTCGTGCAAACCATTGGCGGATCATTTGGTGTTCTATATCATCTAAATTGCGCTTTTCGCCTAACAGCGTAAAAAACGATTGTTTCCACGGATTAGAGAAAAAACTACCTAAATCTTTAATCGATTTCGCTTTACCAGTTTGAAACTTAGCGTAGTTGTGAACAATCAATTGTAAGGTAAAACCGTTATACGCATTGATCAAAAAACTAAGTTGCTCATCACTGCTCCATTGCTGGTATTCGCTTTGTTTAACTGAAGATAGTTGGGCTAAATAGTGATTTAACTGTTCTGGCTTCTTATGAAGCTGCCCATAATCTACCCGCGTTTGTTTTTTATCGGGAGACAACTTGACGACTTTACTCAATACTTCAGTGAAGCTCTGGTGTTGATGGTCAAAGGCTTGTACTAGAGTTGAGATCATCATCAAAGCCGCCGTAAAGAAATAACAAAGTATTTTACCCTTAATCAATTTATTAACCATTTAGGAACGACGCCATGTATGAAAACGCTCAACAAATGCCAACAATTTTTCCGGTGTATGGGCTTTTTTCCAGTTCCCAGCGGCGTACTTGCTCGCTTCAGCCATAGTCGGATAAATATGAATTGTACCGAGAAGTTTATTCATACCAAGATTGTATTTCATTGCTAACACAAACTCTGCGATAAGCTCTCCTGCCTGGGCCCCTACAATAGTCGCCCCTAGTATTTTATCTTTATCTGGAGGTGTCAGTACTTTTACAAACCCTTTTGCGTGATCGTCTGCTAATGCTCGGTCTAAGCCACCGATATCATAACGGGTTACTTCGTATTCTACATTTTGCTCTTTCGCAGCTTGTTCGTTTAGACCTACAGTGGCAATTTCGGGGTCGGTAAAAGTTGCCCAAGGAATCACTCGGTAATCGACTTTGAAGGTTTTAAAGGGTCTAAATAACGCATTTACTGCTGCATACCATGCCTGGTGAGCTGCGGTATGGGTAAACTGGTAGGGACCCGCGACATCGCCAGCGGCCAAGATATTTGGATATTTGGTTTGCAACATCTCATTGGTCACCACCACTCTGTTGGTTTCAATGTCCAGTTTTTCTAAGCCAAAACCTTTTAAGTTAGCCATCCTACCCACTGCGATCAATATTTCATCAAAGGGTAATTTTTCCTGTTTACCGTCTTTTTCTAAAACAATAAACTTACCTTCAGGTGTTTTTTCAATGGCGGTTGCTCTAGTATTCAAACGCACGTCTACGCCGTCTTTTATTAATTGATCATACAAAAACTGGGCTGCGTCTGGATCTTCTTTAGCCAGTAATTGTGGCAACATTTCAACTTGCGTGACTTGTGTGCCTAAGCGACCAAAAGCTTGAGATAATTCACTCCCAATCGGCCCGCCACCTAACACCACTAAGCGTTTAGGTTGTTCGGTTAACTCCCACAGGTTATCAGCCGTTAAGTAATCTATATCCTGCAGTCCGGGAATGGGTGGCACAAAAGCACTGGCTCCCGTAGCGATCACAATATTTTTAGTGGTGAGCGATTGCACTCCATCGGCAGTCTGAATATCAACTTGCCAAGGCGAGACTATCGTAGCACTGCCCGTCACTACTTTTACCCCAAGGGACTCATAACGCTCGATAGAATCATGAGGCTCTATGGTTTTGATTACATTGTGTACTTGATTCATGACCGCTTTAAAGTCAACTTCTGGAGCTTGGTAATTAACCCCGGAATTAGCCGACACTTTATGGGTATGCGCTAATTTACTGGCATGTAATAAACTTTTCGAAGGTACACAGCCTGTATTTAAACAGTCTCCACCCATTTTGTGTTTTTCCACTAGCGTCACTGATGCCTTCACTGCGGCCGCGATATAGGCAGTGACTAACCCAGCAGAACCTGCACCAATGACCACCATATTACGGTCAAAGGATTTGGGTTTTTGCCAACCTTTATAGACCCGTTTTTGTTTGATGAAATTAATAATCAATTTAGCAATAATTGGGAAAATGCCTAATAACACAAAAGATAAAATCAGATCTCGAGAGACAATGTCAGATACCGCTTCGATCTCGGCTAGTTGCGTTCCAGCATTCACATAAACGGCCGTTCCAATGAGCATACCGATTTGGCTAACAAAGTAATAAGTCACGGTTTTGATACTGGTGACACCCATGACTAAATTGATAACAAAAAACGGGAAAATAGGCACCAGTCTTAAGCTTAACAAATAGAAAGGCCCATCTTTTTCAACACCTTTGTCTATTGCTTTAATACGCTCAGAAAAAGTGGCTTTAACCCAATCCCTAAGTAAAAACCGCGAGACTAAGAATGCCAGTGTGGCACCGATTGTAGAAGCAAAAGAAGCCAGTAGTAATCCAAAGCCTAATCCAAACAATGCACCGGCACCTAGGGTTAAAATAATCGCGCCGGGTAAACTAAGGGCTGTGGCCGCAACATAAATTACAAAATAAATAACAAATGCCTGCAACCAATTTGACTGAATGTATTCAGCTAAATCTTGTTGGTGCGCTTTTAAACTATCAAGAGTTAAATATTGCCCGATATCAAAAATAAAAAAAGCGGCGATCAACATCACAATAGTGACGAGAAGTAGCCCTCGTTTAAGATTCATTTAGTTTTGTCCTATGGTTGGAAGCTTCGCTAGCACTATTTACTCTGTATTTTACTATCTGTAATTAGTGCATTTGTTAAGTGAATACACGATTGAACATGACATGACCCGAGCTTATCCAGTTTTATTTCGTGATGATTGTGGCAGAGGCTAATGAATAGCACTTTTTGATTGTAAATTGGATTGTAATAAAGAAGCCGGTAAAGCTCCTTTTTCGACCCATTGCTGAAGCGCAAGTGCAATACTGCGCACGTCGTAAAGCGCGTTATGAATGTGTCCATTCAGTTCTAACCCCAAATGACTCGCTAATTCGCCGCTGCATAAATGCGCCCCATCTAGTTTTGCGTTTCGGGCGATGCGATGCAAATTATGAAATCCGCCATTAAAATCGAGCATCGCAACGCCACTTAATAAACAATTGTCTAGTAACACTCTTTTGTCATTGCCCCAAGAATAACAGGGTAACGTTCCTTGAGAGCAAAAAGCATGGAGTTGTGACAATGCATCTTGAAAATCGATACCCATATCATCCAAAACTTGTTGTTCTATTCCGGTTAGTTGCACTATATAGTCGCTTAACTTGGGATTAACAACGGGTTTGACTAAGGTATTAAAACTCGAAATGACTTGCACACAATTTGAATCTAGCGCAACTTTCACCGCGGCAATTTGAATAATCTCTCGGTGTTCCCAATCAAGAGACCAATTACGTTGCGCAGACCCTTCCCAAGCGGTGAATTCGGTATCAAAGATAATAATTTGCATAGCTCATTAATGCCGAATGATGGCTTAAAGTCAAACCCGATTTGATTTTAAGGACTATTTTTCAGTCGCTCAAAAATAACTAACACTTGACCGGTGTGCCAAGCTTGCTTATAAAAGACATCCATTAAACAAGCAAAGTGCGTTGAATGTCTGTAAAACACCCTATAATCGCTATCACTGGTTCGTCTGGTGCCGGCACAACTATGACTACCAATGCCATTAGACATATTTTTCGGAACTTGTCGGTCAATGCAGCTGTGGTGGCAGGGGATAGCTTCCACCGGTTTACTCGTCCAGAGATGGAAGTGGAGATCCGCAAAGCACAAGAACAAGGCAAGCACATTAGTTATTTTGGTCCCAAAGCCAATGACTTTGAAATGCTTGAAACATTGTTTACCGAATATGCTGAAACTGGCATGGGCAAGCACCGTCAGTATTTACATACTTTTGACGAGGCTGTGCCTTTTAATCAAATGCCCGGAACCTTTACGCCTTGGCAAGATTTACCTGAAAATACAGACGTTCTATTTTACGAGGGATTGCACGGCGGCGTCACCAACGACGAAGTAGATGTAGCTAAACACGTCGACTTATTAGTGGGCATGGTACCGATAGTTAATTTGGAATGGATCCAAAAAATAGTCAGAGATACCACCGACCGGGGGCATTCTCGTGAAGCGGTAATGAGCAGTATAGTACGTAGTCTCGACGACTATTTTAAATACATCACTCCCCAGTTTTCTCGCACTCATGTCAACTTTCAACGTGTTCCCACAGTGGATACCTCTAACCCTTTCAGCGCTAGAGAAATCCCCAGCCAAGACGAAAGTTTCGTTGTAGTACGTTTTCGACGGGAAATGAAAAATGTCGACTACCCCTATTTGCTCAAAATGATTGACGGGTCATTTATGTCTCGCATCAATACTATTGTTGTACCTGGTGGAAAAATGGGTCTTGCGATGGAATTGATCCTCATGCCACTGCTAGAAGAATTGTTGGACAAAAAACGCCGTGCTGGTTTTCAGATGGACTGGGTCAGTGAAAAATAACGGAAGTACCTATGAATACTGAACCTAAATTATCATTAAAGGTCCGCGTATTGATTGGTATTATTGCGTTACCTTCACTGATTTTGGCTGCAATGATTATTTCAATGTTAATAAACCAGACCCAAGGTGAGGTTAGTTTTTTTGAAGTAATTTATTCATTGGTGGGTGTTTTTGCGATGTACTTGGCGCTTACTGGTAAAAAATTCTTTTAAGGTTAGTGCCTTTCTAATTACAACCTAAAGCTAGCTATTAAATTATTCTATTACCCATAAAACCTGCGGACTCGGCGCTGATTGACAGCGCCTTTTTGTAATAAAGTAACCTAGTTACGCAGGTTTATTAAAACCAGGCTCTATCACCTTTTTTGTAATCTAATTCACCGTTATATTTACCCGGAACAGCCTCGTAGCGTAACACTTGAGTCGCCGCCTCCTTTGAGGTAAAAAAACTAAACAAGGTTAACTGCTTAATCAAGGTAAAATAATGTGGAAGCGGCTTTTCATCGCTACTTTCTCTGTCGTAAGGAGTATTCGATAGATAGTAGATATTTTGTTGATGATTATAGTCTTTAGCTGCAGCATCCAGTTGATTGATGAATTCTGTTTTCTCAATGCTGCTCAATAATAAATAAGGTGAACCATAACTTTTTTCAACATTTTTATTGAGGGAATGTAGCCCTTTCACCAAGGTGTCACGTTCTCGAGAGGTATAACAGTCATTCGCTATTATAAGTGCCATTAGACCAGCGTTCACGTCTTTCGCGCCGGGAGTGTTAGTACGAGGCAAAATGACTTCGGCAATTTCATTAAACAAAAGAAGATCGTCTGATTTAAATACCGTATCAGTTAACGGCACTTTGCTTTTCAATTCGTAAGCTAAAGCATTGCCACCTACCATAGCCACACCTGTGGTGGCCATGATCATCTTTAACAAATCACGTCTTTGCATCATAGGTTCCTCTTGTTAAGTTCTTCAACAGCGTAATGCGCAGCTCTGGCGGTTAAGGCCATATAAGTTAAAGAAGGATTAACACAAGATGCCGAAGTCATACACGCACCATCAGTCACAAAAACATTGGGGGCATCCCAAATTTGGTTGTGTTTATTCAGTACAGAGGTTTTGGGATCTCTCCCCATTCTGGCGGTGCCCATTTCATGGATCCCTTTTCCTATAGGCGATGCCCCATCCCAACCTTGTACATTTTTAGCGCCCGCCGCCTCTAAAATTTCGACTGCATCTTGTTTCATATCCTTGCGCATACGTAATTCATTTGCCTGCAATTCCGCATCCATGGATAAAACAGGCAGTCCCCATTTGTCTTTTACACTTTTGTCCAATGTCACTTTATTTCTGTGGTCGGCCAAAATCTCGCCGAAACCACCCATGCCAATATTCCATGAACCAGGTTCTGCCAAAGCATTTTTAAAGTCAGCTCCTATACCTAATTCAGCCACATTTTGTTGCCAACTTGATCGAGATGCTGAGCCCTGGTAACCAAAACCACGGATATAATCTCGTTTGTCTTTACCCCAATTACGAAATCTTGGAATGTAAAATCCACAGGGTCGTTTACCTGAATAATATTTGTCCTCAAAACCTTCGATGCTGCCGTGTGCGCCAACAGCTAAGTGATGATCCATCACATTATGACCCAGCTCCCCGGAACTTGAGCCTAATCCTTTATCCCACACATCAGTGGCAGAGTTCATCATTATCCAAGTAGAATTTAAAGTGGAAGCATTTAAGAAAATAATTTTACTTGTAAACTCATAGGTTAAATTGGTTTCAGCATCTAACACCTCAACACCCGTGGCTTTTTTAGTGTTTTTGTCGTACAGCACTTTAGTCACGATAGAAAAGGGTCTGACGGTGAGATTACCGGTTTTCATTGCTACAGGTAGGGTAGAAGATTGAGTACTAAAATAACCACCAAAGGGACAACCTAGCCAACATTTGTTTCTATATTGACAACCAACTCGGTTTTGCTCGGGCATGGGTTGAGTGATATTAGCGGTGCGGCTATGGATAAGGTGGCGCATACCTTTGTAAACTTTCTCAATACGTTTGGCTACATCTTTTTCAACGACATTTAGCGGCACTGGTGGTAAGAATTGACCATCTGGTAATACATCTAAGCCTTCTTGGGTACCAGCTATACCCGCAAATTTCTCAACATAGTCATACCAAGGTGCTATGTCTGAGTAGCGAATTGGCCAATCGACCGCAATGCCGTCTTTTAAATTGGCCGTAAAATCCTCGGCATTCCAGCGATAACTTTGACGCCCCCAAAGTAAAGAGCGTCCACCTAAGTGATAACCTCTGAACCAGTCAAAACGTTTCACTTCAGTGTAGGGGTGTTCTTTATCGTTAGCCCACATTCCACTGGTCATTTCATTTAAGGTGTATTCACGAGCCAGCTTAGGGTTATCCGCTTTCATTTGCTGGGTAGGTAATCCTCTATGAGGATAGTCCCAGGTTTCGTGCATTGCGTTGGTATAGTCTTTGATGTGTTCGATATTGCGACCACGTTCAAGCATTAATACTTTTAGGCCTTTTTCGGCTAGTTCTTTAGCCGCCCAACCTCCGCTGATACCAGAACCCACTACTATTGCGTCGTACTCATTCGTCGCCATAAATTTTTCCCGTTTTTATAAACTAGTTACTATTGGTTACTAAACATCACATATGTGGATAGCTTGCCTTAACGACTCTGCTCGCCCTTCTGGAGTATTGGGAGTTGGGATAAACTCTTGTGCTAAATACCCTTGATATCCAGTTTTTAAAATCGCTTTTACAATCGCCGGATAAAATAGCTCTTGTGTATCGTCTATTTCATTTCGTCCGGGTACGCCGGCAGTATGGTAATGTCCAAAATACTGATGGTTGTCACCAATAGTTCGAATGATATCGCCCTCATTTATTTGCATGTGATAAATGTCGTAAAGCAACTTGAAGTTAGGTGAATCCAGTTGTTTGCATAACTCGATACCCCAAGCTGAGTTATCTGCCATATAATCTGGGTGGTCGATTTTACTGTTGAAAAGCTCCATTTGAATCATGACACCCTGTTTTTGGGCAGCAGGAAGAATTCGCCGTAAACCTTCTACCGCATTCTTTAATCCTTGTTCGGGGTCCATTCCCCTAGCGTTACCACTAAAACACACTAAGTTTTTATACCCAGCTTGAGATACGAGTTCGATATGAGCAAGATATCGACGTGTTAACTCATCATGAAATTCTGGGTGGATCCAACCATCAACCAAATTTAACTCTGCGCCATTACACATAGACGAATCAATATTATGCTTTTTGAGAGAAGGCCAGTCTTCAGGCCCGACTAAATCAATGGCGCTAAATCCTAGCGACTTAACCAATACGCAAAGTTGTTCTATGTCTAAATCACCATAAGTCCAACGACTTACTGAATGCTTAACATTACCCTTGAGTCCATTATTACTGTGCTTCGAAACACTTGGCTCAGATGCAGCCACAACTTTGCCAGCAATGACTGCTGCGCTTGATAACGCCATGCCCTGTAATAATTTACGCCGAGAATTACTCATACTTTCACCGTTTACTTAATTGAATGACGATAGTTGCATTGCCAATTTAGCCAGTAACAATGTAATGGCATTAACAATTTTACAACACTTAATTTTCATAAAATAACGAGGTTTTAGTGATTAGTCGATAAATAAACTGACTTACTTTGGATGAGCCAACACAATTCGCTGAAAATCACTGGAAAATTAACTAAAGCGAAACTTATGACAAACTTTGTAACAATCCATCCCCCTTTGACATAACGGCAACCTTTTGAATTAACAGTCTTTCACATATAGTGTACGTAATTGCGTAATACACTTTGGATTTGTCATGGGTCAAGAAACTACAAAAATTTTAGTCGTGGATGACGACATGCGTCTACGTAGCTTGTTAGAACGTTACTTAGTCGAACAGGGTTTTCAGGTTAGAGCTGCGGCCAATTCTGAACAAATGGATCGATTTTTGGAGCGTGAGAATTTTCATCTTATGGTGCTTGATTTAATGTTACCGGGTGAAGACGGTTTGACTATCTGTCGCCGTTTACGTCAAAAAGAAAACGAAATTCCGATCATAATGCTAACAGCTAAAGGTGATGAAGTTGACCGTATTATTGGTCTAGAAATGGGGGCAGACGATTATCTTCCAAAACCTTTTAATCCTAGAGAGTTACTCGCCAGAATCAAAGCCGTGTTGCGCCGCAAAACTATCGAGGCACCGGGAGCCCCCTCTTTAGAAGAACAAATAATAGAATTTGGTAAGTACTCGCTTAATCTAGGCACCAGAGAAATGAATGTTGATGGACAAGCGATGACACTTACTAGTGGCGAATTTGCAGTGCTTAAATCCCTAGTGACTCATCCTAGAGAACCCTTGTCTCGCGATAAATTAATGAATTTAGCACGGGGCCGAGACTATAGTGCTTTAGAACGCAGTATCGATGTGCAGGTTTCTCGATTGCGCCGAATGCTTGAAGAAGATCCTGCCAATCCTCGTTATATACAAACAGTTTGGGGCCTAGGTTACGTATTTGTACCTGATGGTGAGAGTAGCCCTGCGTAAAATAAAGTGAGATTTCTACCCAAAAGTGCCTTTGGCCAAACTGTTCTGTTGATAGGTATTTTGCTGTTTATCAACCAAGTTGTGTCTTTAGTTTCAGTGACCTTTTATTTCGTTAGCCCAAATGTACAGCAAATCAATAACTTACTTGCCACACAAATCAAGCTGGCTTTTGTTGAAGATATTGATAGTCATACTCCACAGTTAGATACCCATTTTTATCAAGCTGCCGGAATGCAGGTTTATAACTACTCTGACGCCGTTAAAAACGGCTTAGAACAAGCCACTCCGTACCAGTCTTGGTCTAGGCAAATGTCAGATAGTTTAGGTGGTGAGGCAAAAGTCAGGATCACCCATGGCGAACCCTATTTGTATTGGATCAATCCTCCGCAAAATCCTGATATTTGGATCACTATACCTATGGTGGGTTTAGGGCAAGGCGATGGCTCTCCGCATTTGGTTTACCTATTAATGATTGGCATTCTGAGTGTAGGTGGCAGTCTAATTTTTGTGCGGCGCTTAAACCGCCCCTTAAAAGCCCTACAAGACGCAGCCTTGTTAGTAGGACGCGGCCAAGTACCCAAACCTTTGAAAGAGGAAGGTTCTAGCGAACTAATAGCAGTAACCCATGCATTTAATCAAATGTCGAAAGGTATCAAACAATTGGAAGATGACCGAGCCCTACTGACCGCAGGGATCTCTCACGACCTACGTACTCCACTTACGCGTATAAGGTTGGCCTCGGAGATGTTACCTGAGTCACAAGATTGGGTAAAAGAAGGCATTGTTCACGATATTGAGGATATGAATGAAATTATCGACCAATTTATTGATTATGTGCGCCAAGACCAACAAGAATGCATGGAAGAAAGTAACTTAAATGATTTAATACGAGATGCCGCACAAGTCAGAAACATTGAAGAAAATCACAAAATCAAACTAGACCTAGCGCCATTACCTAAAACACTCATAAGGCGTGTCGCCCTAAAAAGAGTGTTAGATAATTTGATTGAAAACGCCTTTCGTTATGGCAGTGACAATATCGAAATCACTTCTCGACATAGTAAAAAAGACAAACAGTTATGTTTCTCGATTCGTGATTTTGGTCCAGGTATTCCAGATGAGCAAATACAGAACCTTTTTGAACCATTTACGCAGGGTGACAAAGCCAGAGGAAGCTTGGGTTCAGGGCTAGGTTTAGCGATTATAAAACGTATAGTTGAAATGCACTCAGGCAAAGTTACGTTGCAAAATCATGCGCAAGGGGGCTTAATTGCGACTGTCACTATTGGTTATCAAGTAATGGGTTAACTGGCTCATTAACTAAAGGACTTAGAGCATGAGCATACTTCTCAAGCAAATTGCAGTCGCAATGGCGTTAGCCCATCTAACCATATCAAATATTGCTGTTGCAAAAAAAATCTATGAAAAACAAGCTCCTCCTCGAGAGCTAAGCCTAGAACAAGCCGCAACTGCAGCAGCTAATTACCAAAAATATTGTGTTTTATGTCACGGTGAAAACCGTGAAGGACACAAAAATGACCATGCACCTTCTCTGCGCGCTAAGAGTTTATTTGAATCCGGTGTCCCCCATTCCATTCTGCGACCTATTTCATATGGACGAGAAGGTACCGCCATGGGAGGTTACCTTGATGAAATGGGTGGACCGATGACACTAGATGAAGTTTGGGATTTAACCTATTGGTTATTCTGGCAATCAAGTGCCCAACGGATAAAGTTATCTGAAAACCCTGTTCAAGGAGATATCATAAGGGGCGAGCAGGTATATCAAGAAAACTGCGCTTCTTGTCACGGTAAAAATGGCGAAGGAGTCAATGCACCCGCCTTAGGCAATCAATCTGCCTTAGCGCATAACAAAGACGAATTTATTCGTTACGCCATAGAAAACGGTCGTCAAGACACACCAATGGTAGCTTTTGACGAGAAATTATCAGCTGCGGACATCGACAATGTCACAGCGTTTATCCGCAGTAAAGCAAGCGGTTGGAAGGCTGAAAAAGTGATGTTAAGTGCAATGCCTAACCCCGACCAATATATTCTTAATCCAGAAAATGACGACCCAGTTTTTACGTTAGACCAAGGAATGTACGTCTCCTCTAAAGATTTATATCAAGCCATATTAGATAAAAAGAAAATGGTTTTGCTGGATACACGAGTTGCCTCAGTGTGGCAAAGAGCCCATATTGAGGGTGCAATACCCTTTCCGTATTACACTGAGTTAGAAGGCCACCTAAAAGATCTACCCAAAGATGTGCAAATCGTAGGTTACTGCTCATGCCCAAGAGCAGCCACAGAGTATGTCGTTAAGCAACTCAGAGAGCTGGGTTACAGCAAAACTGCGGTATTGTATGAAGGTATATTTGGTTGGATGAATTTTGGTTACCCGGTGATGCGAGCAGAAGGCATAGTTGATAACGAACAAGAGTCGCCCCAACATTAATGAAACAACACCATTAAACTTAACTATTTATTGCTTGACGATTAGATTTACTTGCGAATAAAAAAATCCGCAAAATTCTGTTGTAACTTTTCAAAGTACTGCCCTACATGTAAGCCGTCAACTAGCGCATGATGTACTTCTACTGACACAGGCATCAATATTTCATTGTGAGTACGTTTATATTTTCCCATAACAATTCTGGGTATCGAGTCATGTTTATCTTGTTTTTGCGCATGGGCGAAACTAGTGAAATGCAACCAAGGTAATACTGAACAAAAGATCTTATTATGCTGTTGATTGGATGAAACCAAAGACTTGAAACCGTTTTTTACTCTTTCTAGTTGTTGGGTCGCATCTTGGTAAAACGAATCGAAATTTGTACACTCACCGAATTCACAAAAACTGAAACTTTCATCCTTATTAAGCACAGTACAACTTAATTCTAAATTGTCGTGGATATCGACTTCGTTATCATTGATTCGATACCTAAACGCTTCAATTTGATTGGCTGTGTATCCGAGAAGAAATAACGAACAAATAAAATAAGAAAGATGATTTTGTTTGCAATAATTTAGAGTGTTAGCGACATCAACTGTGGCGCACACATTAAAAAACGGTTGTTTAAACTGGGAATAAAACTCAAAGTGTTGTTTTCTATTCCAACTTTTAAGGTCAATTTTTTTCATAAAACTCGATGCTGTATTGGAATTTCCAAGATATTAACCTGTTTGCGCTTGATATATGAATAGATTACTTGAATACACTCAACAATGGCTTTTTGAAGCCGAATAGGATTATCAAACAAATGAGTCTTATCAACTCATGACGATTCGATTTCTGCCTTCTTTTTTACCTTGATACAACGCTTTATCTGCTAAATCCACACAATGTTCGACACTAGAAAGTTGTTCTCCTTTGAGCACACAAATGCCTATGGTGGCCGTTACTTTTAGTTTGAGATTATTGTTCAAATTGATGCTTGCTTGTTCGATACTCAGGCGAATATTATTTGCAATGTCATGGGCGGTTTGTTTGTCAATATCTTTAATCACCACAATAAACTCTTCCCCCCCAAACCTGCCCGCTAAGTCACTGTTATTGCGTACATTTTGTTTTATCAATTGGGCAACTTGCTTCAAACAGAGATCTCCAGCCAAATGACCATGACTGTCGTTAATTGTTTTAAAGTGATCAAGATCTATCATCATTACTGACATAGCACTATTTTCTTGTTTCGCTTGATCAATTGCCGTTTGTACAAAGCTCATCACTGAACGGCGGTTATTGAGCCCAGTTAACAAATCAGTCTCGGCTTGTTTACTAATTTGATCGCCTAAAGCTCCGTAAATTCGATTAAATTCAACCCCTAGTTTTGTTGCCATTAACACGGCCAAACACAACCAAACTGCCCTTGACTTGGTTTTAGCCTGAGGTACATTTTCAAAGGTATAATCTGGAAAAACGCCAACACTCAAAAACAAACCAATCACAACCGTGATGACAGTCAGTCCAGTCAACCATGTATATTTTGCATTACTGACCAAGGCGATAAAAATGGGAATAATAGGAAATAAATAGGCGAATTGACTGTTTATACCACCAGACACGAATGTGATAGGGGCTAACACCAGTATACCTACATTGACGAATAACAGAGGGTGCCAAGACTTAGGCGTAGTGTATTTTAAATAAAAAAATACACTACCCATTGCCACTGAATTCACTATCCCAACATAAGTAAATAAAACGTCTTGCTGAATCAGTAGTGGTCTAACTATGGTCGCCAATGACGTCATGAAAAAAATCAAAAAAGCGCATTTTTCAGTGATTACATGCCTAATTTTTTCAATAAACACTCAACTGTCCTTACTAAAATCGATGCTAGCTAAACCTCAGGTCAAACGTTAACATCAATTAAGACTCAACAACTAGCCTTGCCCAACAGGAATATTAAAAGTACCCGCATGAATACTTTCTACATCAATGGCATCAAAACTATATTCGGTATGGCAATATTGGCAATTCATTTTTATGTCGCCGTCTTTGGCGATTATATCCAACAACTCTTCTTTACTTATTCCTGAAAGCGCATTGGCGCTGCGCTCTTTGCTGCAATTACATTTAAAAACCACTTCAGTAGCAGGATACAATTCTATGTCTTCTTGATGATATAAACGGTGTAAAATATCATTAGCTGGCAATTCAAATAACTCTTCATTTTTAATGGTTTCAGTTAAGGCGCTTAGGTGCTCAAAGGCTGTATCAACTTTATCTGTAGCTTGACTGCTAGTAGGCAAAATTTGTAAGAACATACCACAGGCTTTGGCTTGATTTTCAACCAATTGCGTTCGTAAAATCACCTTGGTGGCGAGTTGTTCGGATTGTTGAAAATAACCTTCGATACATTCTGCCAAAGTCGGTTTATCTAATGCCACCATGCCTTGATAGCGCTCACCATGTTCAGGAGTAATAGTGATCACCAGCACCCCTTTTTGTACTAAATCGCTAAAGTTTGTAGGCAATTCTATTAATGCTTCATCCCAACGGGCAACGCCTCTTAATTGTTGATTGTGTGTGCCGTTGATTACTGCGTAACTAAGTGGCCCCTCTCCTTGAATTTGAATGGCAATATCTCCTTCAAATTTTAACGTGGCGGTTAATAAACTTGCGGCGGCCATCAACTCCCCCAAGAGCTGCTGTATAACAGGCGGGTAGGGATACGAATCCAAAATCGCTTGGTAACTTTTTTCTAGGCGCACCATTTCACCTCTAACATTGCCTTGATTGAATAAATACCGATGAAGTTGGTCAAATGCCATATTATTTACCTTGCGAATTACTGTTGTTTAAATTGAATGATTTGGCGACGCTGCTTTTTGTCTGGTCGATGGTCAGGTCTAGGACTATGAAAAATGCTAAGTTTACGTGCTTCTGCGTTTCTTGCACGTAAGGATTCACTGGCCGAGGTTTCTTTGTACATTAATTGCGCTAATGGCGCTCCCTGTCGCTGTTCTTGTAACTGCATTACCACAACATCTTTTAAATCATAACCTTGGGGAACTTTTATGGTTGCTCCCAACTCTACTATTTTGCCAGGTTTACTGCGTTGCCCGTTGTATTGTACTTTGCCAGATTGTACAGCGTCTCTGGCAAGAGAACGGGTTTTATAAAAGCGTGCAGCCCAAAGCCACTTGTCTAAGCGTACATTTTTGCTTTTATCAGGGGTTTTTTGCATAGGTTAGACTCTTTAAATTTGTAATTTTTTGTAACGATCGAAGATTAAGGTTGTCGCCTTTGTCCCTACTAGTTATCATTGCTGAGTTAAGCTTTAATTTTAAATATCCCACCGAGAGACAATGACAGTCGTTAATCATACCGCTAATCAATTATGGCTCCAACTAGTCAAAAACCAACAAAAAATAAATTTGTTGGTGGTAATGCTATTGGCGATTTTTTTACTTGCTTATGCCGCAGAACTGACATGGCGTTTATGGCCCCAACCTGCTAGTAACACTAGGTTAGATAATATGTCTATCGGACAACCTGTTAAACAACAACGTTCTGATAACAATTTAAATTTGGCTGACATCAAACAACTCAACCTTTTTGGCAATTATAATGCGGCACCTGTAGTTGAGAAAGAAGTCACCGACGCACCAGTCACTAGGCTTAGTTTGACCCTAACCGGCGTGGTGGCAAGTACCACAGAGGACGATGGTGCTGCAATTATTGAGAATCGCAAACTACAACAAACCTATGGAATTGGTGAAAAAATTGAAGGTACTAACGCTTCACTGCAAAAAGTTTATCCTGATCGCGTCATTATCAAGAATGGCGCCACCAGTGAAACCTTAATGTTAGATGGTGTGGATTATAAGAAAAATGTCTTGCAAGTAGTGAGTAAAGAACCTGAAGAGAATACTCCAAAGAATAATTCTGATTCTGAACGCCACACATTATCCGACGCAGCTATCCAAGCAAGCAGAAATTTACAACAACAACCGGCGAACTTTATTGATTACATCAGTGTATCGCCATACCGCCCTAATGGAGAGTTGACTGGATACCAAGTCAGCCCCGGTAAAAAACCGGCTCTGTTTGAGGCCGCAGGATTAAAAACGGGTGACGTGATCACCGACATAAATGGCTTAGATTTAACCGATATGCAACAAGCGCTAGAAGCGATGAACATGCTCAAAGAGTTACAATCTTTGCAAATGACTGTGCAACGCGCAGATGAACTTATTACTATTTACCTTGATCTACCCCAAGGGGAAGAGGAACCTGAAACATGATCTTTAAGTCACGCAATCGTCTGATTGTTCGCAAACGCTCGAATTTATTCAAAGGATTACTCCTTGCTGTTGGTAGCGCGTTTTTTGCTGTTTCGAGCCTAGTAGCCGCAGCAGATTATTCCCCAAATTTTAAAGACACTGAAATTGGCGAGTTTATCAACATTGTGGGTAAAAACCTTAAAAGAACCATCATTGTTGATCCCAATGTTAGGGGCAAAATAACGGTTCGTAGTTATGACCTGTTAACTGAAGATCAGTATTACCAGTTTTTCCTAAACGTATTACAAGTCTATGGTTATTCTGCAATAGAAATGTCAAGTGGTGTAATCAAGGTCATCCGCTCTAAAGACGCAAAATCTTCGAACATTCCGGTGGTAGGCGAAAACTTACTTGATGGTGATGAAATGATCACTCGCGTTGTACCAGTGTATAACGTACCAGTAAGAGAACTTGCTCCATTACTTCGCCAACTAAATGATACCGCCGGTGGTGGTAACGTAGTGAGTCACGACCCGTCAAATGTCATGATGCTTACAGGCCGCGCAGCAGTGGTTAATCGTTTGGTAGAAATAATAGAACGAGTAGACCAAGCGGGTGATGAAGAAGTTGAAATAGTGGAATTGAAGTACGCTTCTGCCACTGAACTAGTGCGTATCATCGAAAGCATCAACAAATCCCAAGGTAAAACTAACGCGAGTGATAAGTCAGCACCTAGAGTGGTGGCCGACGATCGAACCAATAGCATAATAGTCAGTGGTGATGTAAAAGCTCGAACTAGAATAGTTAACCTAATTCAGCGCATGGACTCGGAGTTAGAATCCAATGGCAACACTCGAGTTATTTTCCTTAATTATGCCAAGTCAGAAGACCTAGTCAAAGTATTACAAGGCGTCAGCGCCAGCATTCAAGCTGATGGGCAAACGAATACTAAAAACCGCCAATCTAGCGCTCGCGATGTCAGTATAGAGTCTCACCAAGAATCAAACGCACTAGTGATAACAGCTGAACCCGATATGATGCGTTCGCTAGAAGAAGTAATACGCAAGTTAGATGTACGCCGCGCGCAAGTGCAAGTAGAGGCCATTATTGTAGAAGTGTTTGAAGGTGACGGCACCACTTTAGGGGTGCAGTGGGCCAACGAAAAAGGCGGTGGCACTCAGTTTACTAACGGTGTAGTAGGCATAGGCCAGCTGGCAATTGGAGTAGAACAAGCAACAGATAGTACCACTACCACAACGGGCTTTGACGACGACGGGGATCCCTATTCCTATGACTCTACTGAAGAAGGTGATTTTACCACTCTAGCCTCATTATTAGGTGGCGTAAATGGCTTCTTATTAGGTGGTGTCACTAACGGCTGGGGAGCAGTTTTACAAGCGGTAAGTACAGATACCAATTCGAATATTCTCGCTACACCACACCTTACCACTATGGATAACGAAGAAGCCTTTTTTATAGTGGGTCAAGAAGTACCGATTATTACTGGCTCGACCGCGAGCTCGACAAACTCCAACCCGTTTCAGTCTGTTGATCGTCAAGAAGTGGGCATAAAATTAAAAGTCACTCCACAAATTAACGAGGGTGACGCAGTACAATTATTAATTGAACAAGAAGTCTCGAGTGTTAGCGGCGCCACATCAGTAGACGTAATCATTAATAAACGTGAAATTAAAACCTCAGTCATAGTAGACGATGGTGGCACCATAGTACTTGGAGGATTAATTGATGATGCAGTACAAGAAAGTGTTTCAAAAGTACCTTTATTAGGCGACATCCCACTTTTAGGTCATTTGTTTAAGTCCACATCCACCAGCGTCAGTAAGCGTAACTTAATGGTGTTTATTCGCCCTACCATTGTACGAGATGGTGTGACTATGAATGATATTAGTCAGAAAAAATATCAATACATACGCGCTGAACAATTAAAACGTCAGGCTGAAGGTATACCTTTAATGCCTTTCACTGATGGTCCTTCTTTGCCTGAATGGGATGAAAAATTAAGTCTGCCACCTTCTTATGAAGACTACCTACTTAACAAAGATAAAACAGAGGATAAAGACTAGTTATGTCGTCCGCACATTTAAGCGCAGCGGATGCTGAAGAGCAGGCCTTGCTGGAATCAGGTGCAGATCTGGACAAACCGATCGATGAGCCCGAGCACAAACAATTGGCATTTAGCTTTGCGAAACGTCATCAAGTACTGCTTGATACTGGCGAAAAGCCGGCCATTTTGTATCATACAGAAAATACTAAATTTCCTGTATTTGCTGAAGTTAGGCGTTTTTTAGGTGCAGAATTTCGTCTTAAGGAAATCGAACTAGATAAATTCGAATCCATATTAACCAGTGCATTTCAACGGGACTCTTCTGCAGCGAAACAGCTAATGGAAGACATAGGCAATGAGAGTGACTTATTTAGCCTAGCTGAAGAATTACCTGATACTGAAGATTTATTAGAAAGCGAAGATGACGCGCCCATTATCAAGCTCATCAACGCCATGTTAGGCGAAGCCATCAAGGAAGGAGCTTCTGATATTCATATTGAAACCTTTGAAACCCAGCTATTAGTGCGTTTTAGAGTTGATGGTGTATTACGAGAAATTTTGCGGCCAAATCGCAAAATGGCCTCGATGTTAGTATCGCGTATTAAAGTTATGTCGAAAATGGACATCGCCGAGAAACGTGTGCCGCAAGATGGGCGTATTACTTTGCGTATTGCTGGTCGTGCAGTAGATGTGCGGGTTTCTACTATGCCTTCTAGTCATGGCGAACGTGTTGTATTACGTTTACTCGATAAAAATAACGTACGTCTGAACCTTCAAGATCTAGGTATGACAAAGGCCAATCGAGACGTATTTTCTGACCTAGTGCACAAACCACACGGTATTATCTTGGTCACAGGCCCTACGGGTTCGGGTAAATCGACCACTTTGTATGCGGGTTTAAGTGAAATTAACTCCAAAGACCGTAATATTTTAACGGTTGAAGATCCAATCGAATTTGATTTGCAAGGCATTGGACAAACACAGGTAAACGCCAAGGTAGATATGACCTTTGCTCGAGGCCTAAGAGCAATATTGCGTCAAGACCCTGATGTAGTCATGGTAGGTGAAATTCGAGATCTAGAAACCGCTCAAATTAGTGTACAAGCCAGTTTGACCGGTCACTTGGTAATGTCGACTTTACATACGAATACAGCTGCTGGCGCTATTACGCGCTTGGAAGATATGGGTATTGAACCCTTCCTATTATCTTCCAGTTTATTGGCTGTATTGTCGCAACGTTTGGTGCGAACTTTATGCCCAGATTGTAAAGTACCGCATACACCTAGTGAACAAGAACGTCAGATTTTAGGGCTAACCACTGCTGATTCTGCAGGTCACGCAATCCATTCACCTAAGGGTTGCGCTGCTTGTAATCAAACTGGTTACCGTGGCAGAACCGGTATTCACGAATTGTTAGTAGTAGACGAAGGAATACGAGAGCTAGTACATACAGGTCACGGTGAACAAGCCATAGAAAAATATATCCGTAAGAGTACACCGAGTATTCGTGATGATGGTTGTAATAAAGTGCTGCAAGGAATGACTTCGCTTGAAGAAGTGTTACGAGTAACAAGGGAAGATTAAATGGCAGCTTTTGCATATCAAGCCATGGACAAAGGTGGCAAAAATAAAAGTGGTGTATTAGAAGGCGACAATGCTAGGCAGATTCGTCAACAATTGCGCGAAAAAGGGTTAATCCCTATGCAAGTTGACCAAGTCGCTGAAAAAGAACGCAAATCGCAGACTAGCTTTAAGCTATTTAAAAACACCATATCTGCCGCAGATTTATCGCTATTAACTCGCCAATTATCAACATTAGTTGAAGCTTCCCTGCCTATCGAAGAGGCCTTACTCGCTGTTGCTGAACAATGTGAAAAGCCACGTCAAAAAAATATGATGATGGCGGTACGAAGCAAAGTAGTGGAGGGTCACACCTTAGCGGATGCAATGGCAGAGTTTCCCCATGTATTTGACGATTTATTCCGCGCCATGGTTGCAGCTGGTGAAAAATCTGGACACCTAGATACGGTACTAAATCGATTAGCTGATTACACAGAAAAACGCCAACAAACAAAAAGTCAAATCACTCAAGCCATGGTTTATCCAAGCATTATGATGTTTTTTGCCTTTGCCATAGTGATATTGCTACTAACAGTTGTAGTACCCAAAATTGTTGGTCAGTTTCAAAACATGGGGCAAGAATTGCCCACCATTACCCAGATAATGATTAATATCAGTGATTTTTTGCGGACTTATGGATTGGCGGTAGCCGTTGTTGTGATGACAATCACAGTAATCATCAACAGCATGTTGCAAAAACCTGTAATGAAAAAACGCTATCATAAATTTATTCTGGGGTTACCTCTAATCGGGAACCTTTCAAAAGGTTTAAATACTGCAAGGTTTGCACGCACCTTAAGTATTTTGACTTCTAGCGCGGTGCCACTTTTGGAAAGTATGCGTATAGCTAGTGAAGTGCTTGAAAACCTACATATAAGGGATGCAATCAACAACGCTGCAGGTTTCGTAAAAGAAGGGTCGAGCTTAAGAGCTTCACTAGAACAAACCAAAATTTTTCCACCAATGATGATGCATATGATTGCATCAGGTGAACGAAGTGGCGAATTACAACAAATGTTAGGACGCGCCGCAGACAATCAAGACAGACAATTTGAATCTTTGGTGGGTGTGTCACTCAAAATATTCGAACCTATACTAATTGTGACTATGGCAAGCGTAGTATTATTTATTGTACTGGCGATCCTACAACCTATTTTAGCTTTAAACTCTATGGTGAACATGTAATGAAACAACACAACTCTATAAACAACAAACGCAAAAACACTGGTTTTTCTCTTATTGAAGTCATGGTGGTTTTACTAATTATCGGTATCATGGCGGGTATGATCGCGCCGCAAATATTGGGCAACCAGGAAGAAGCGCAACTTAAATCTGCAGCCATTGATATCCAAAGTTTAGAAAACGCCCTAACTCAGTATAAATTAAGTAACAATGTTTTCCCGACAACTGAGCAAGGTTTAGAAGCTTTGGTGAGCGAACCTACAGTCGATCCAATTCCTCGCAACTATAGAAAAAACGGCTACATTACTCGCCTTCCAAATGATCCTTGGAATAACCCTTACCAATTGATCAGCCCTGGGGAACTTGGACAAATTGATATTTTTTCTAATGGTCCAGATGGCGAACCAGGCACCGAAGATGACATCGGCAACTGGAATATTAGCGACTACTTAAACTAGTTTATTTTATCGCCAACTAATTATGATCACTAAGCGTTCACCCTTATCAAAACACCTAGGATTTAGCCTGATTGAAGTCATGGTGGTGTTGTTTATCATGGGTATCGCGACCAGTGCTGTAGTGCTAAGTTATTCAGGCGAAAGCGGTGAAGATTTACTAAAAAAACAAACCCAACGTTTGCAAGTAGTATTCAATATGGCGTCTGATTACGCCGTACTCAATCAAAAACAACTGGGACTGCGGGTAGAAGATAAAGACAACATTTATTATTTTATGTACCTAGATGATGAACAAGAGTGGCAAAAAATAGAGTTTGATACCACTTTTGACGAACATCAATTACCTGAAATGTTTAGCATAGAGTTGTCTTTAACAGACTTACCTTGGGAAACAGAAGAAAGCCTTTTTAGTAGTGACGGATTTGATGAGGAACTCTCTGTATCTAACGAAGGTGTGGAGATAGGTGATGAGGAAGAAAAAAAATTAGACCCTCCTCAAGTTTTTATTTTTTCAAGTGGTGAAATTACGCCTTTTTCCATCACATTAGCTTACGAAC
This sequence comes from Paraglaciecola arctica, assembly GCF_018861065.1. Taxonomy (GTDB): domain Bacteria; phylum Pseudomonadota; class Gammaproteobacteria; order Enterobacterales; family Alteromonadaceae; genus Paraglaciecola; species Paraglaciecola arctica_B. The sequence continues at coordinate 83,211 of NZ_JAHKQO010000048.1, read as the reverse complement.
CAAGTTTTAGTAGCGACCTACCAAGTTACTATCGCGTCGATGGTCAAGATAGCACACCGTTAACAGTAGAAGGGCCTTTAGATGAGCCCTAATGCCTCGCTTGTGATTGGCAAAAAACACAGCGCTGGGATGACCTTACTTGAAGTATTAGTTGCGTTGTTTATTTTTGCACTGACTGGCACCGCCATTATGAAGGCAGCAAGTGACCATCTAACTGGTGTGGGCCAAATTGAAGATATTACCTTCGCTACTTGGGTCGCTAATAATCGCCTTAATCAAGTGCACATTGATAACACTTGGCCTATTAAAAATAATAAAAAAGGCGAACAAGAAATGGCTGGCAGATTATGGTACTGGCAACAACGCACCATTAAGACCAGTGACGATGAAATGGTTCAAGTAGAAATTACTGTTGGATTAGACGAACAATATCAAGAATCAATTACCTCAGTCAGCACTTTTATTGCAAAGCAAATTTGAATATGAGCGCCCCTGCAACTCGACAACAATATGGTTTTACCTTAATAGAAATTTTGGTCGCCATGGCAATATTTACCATTATAGGGTTGGCCAGTACTGGTGTGCTCAATTCGGTCATTAATAGTGATCAACTCTCTTCTGAACGTTTTGCTAAATTGGAATCATTACAAAGAGCCATGCTGACCATGGAGCGCGATATATTACAAATCGTGCCGCGTACTGTGCGTGTTAACAGCGAATTTGTAAGCGCCGTATTAACTGGCGGTGAAGATGTATTAGAAAGCGATGCTGATGGTATTAGTTTTGTTCGAATTGGTTGGTACAACCCCCAAATGTTGCTACCTCGCAGTACCTTGCAAGCGGTAGGCTACCGTATTCAAGAAGAACAGTTGCAACGTTTATACGGTAATTATGTAGACAACGTAATTGGTTACGAACCAAAAATAAAAACCCTGTTAACGGACGTAGAAGATTTTAGAGTTAGCTTTTTAACCGATAGAGAGCATCTTGAAGAACCTGAGAAGTGGCAAGAATCCTATTCCGAAAAAGCTCTTCCGTTAGCCATTTCTATTACGATCGTCAGTAAAACTTTTGGTGAGATTCGCCGCGAATTTATGTTGGCAAATGGACAATGAATCAGTTTAAGAGCAAACAACAAGGCGTAGCATTAATCATAGTACTGCTCATCGTGGCTATGGTGAGTGTGATGGCCACAGAGATGGGCAGTCGCTTGCAATTGCAAATCAAGCGAGCATCTAACATTAAAGAAAACACCCAAGCCTATTGGTATGCCATGGGTGCTGAGCAGTATGCGCGAAAATCCATCAAACAACTGATGCAATTAGACGGTGATGTCATACACCTTGAGCAACAATGGAACCAAGAGTTTGCCTACCCAATTGAAGGGGGCGGTATACAAGCACAACTGTTCGACATGCAAAGTTGTTTTAACCTCAATGCCTTAAGAGAACCTAAAGTTGTTTCGGGTAGCGACGGCAGCACCAGTGGCGAGCCCTTACTGCCTGAACGTATGTTGGCGTTTGAACGTTTGCTACAAAATGTAAATCCTGCAATCCCAAGTTATAACGTAGATATGTTGCGAGACTCTTTGGTAGATTGGTTAGACGAAAACGACAGCCCTACAGGATTCGGTGTAGAAGACAGCGAATACGAAAGTTTGCAATTTCCTTATGTTGCTGCCAATAACTACATGATCCACAAATCTGAATTACGCTTAGTCAATGGGGTAGAAGTTTCTTGGCTAAATGCCTTACTCAAACTAGTTTGTGTCTTGCCGAATGACAGTTTATTTTCTATCAACATCAATACCGTGAGTGAAGAAAACGCAGCAATAATCGCAGCAGCTACCGGGCTTAGTTTGCCTGAAGCCGAATCTATACTTGCGAATCGTAGTTCAGGTGCGTTTCAAACCACACAAGATTTCTTAAATGACCCTAGCATAGTGGCATTAAAGCTTAAAAATGAACAAATCGAATGGTTTGATGTAAAAACATCGTATTTTATTTTACACACCAAAACAAAGTACAATGAATCAACTTTTGCGATGCAAACCTTATTTAAGGTTGACTCTAGTAACAATGTTAATGCCATCAGGCGTGATTTAAGTGGATTTTGATGGTCTGGTTGTCAACGATAAGACTTTTTTAATCCATAACAAGCAACAGGGTACATAAACCTTATGGAACAGTTAGTAGTGCGCTTAGGCGCCGATCCAGATGAAGCTATTCATTGGATAGTATGGTCTAACCAAGAAGACGAAATAATTGCATCTGGTGTGTTACCAGATGCCACGCAATTGGCCACATTATCCGACAGAGCGGGAAGACGGCCAATTTGTGCGTTAGTGCCTACCAGTGATATTTTGCTGAAATGGGTGGAATTACCCGCAAAAGCTGGAAGAAAAGCAATTGCCGCTATTCCTTATATTTTGGAAGAAGAAATCAGTGGCGATATTTCTGAGCAATTTTTTGCACTTGGCCCCAAAAAAGCTAACAAACAGGCTGTCGCCATCGTTAGCAAAGAAAAATTACAAAGCTGGTTGGATATTATCGAGGCAGCGGGATTATCTTGTGACCAACTCATTCCCGACGTGTTGGCGTTGCCATTGGCAGATACTGACGCTTGGTCAATATTGGAGTTGGGTGAACAACTATTGGTTCGCAAGGATGATTGGGCTGGCTTACAAGGAGAGAGAGATTGGCTTATTCAGGCTATCAATCATCTAGCTCGTCAATACGCAAATGAACATGAACAGGCACTATCAGTTAACGATTATTCTGGTTCAGATTTGGCCAATATCGATAATCTAGAAGTAACAGTAATGCCCCTAGATATGCCAATGAAGGTTTTAGCTAAAGGTTCTGAATCCGCGAAATTTAACCTGTTGCAAGGCGAATATAAAGTTAAGAAAAAAGTTGGCGCCGATTGGAAGAAATGGCGTTTAGCTGCAGTGTTGGCAGTTGTCGCTTTATTCACGAGTTTAATTGACAAAAATATTGAAAGCAGCCAACTCGAACAACAATTGACTCAGTTAAAGTCGCAAGTAAGTAGCGAATACAAACGAGCTTTTCCCAATGCGGGCGCCTATCGTGATCTTAGAAGCACCATGGAACGCCAAATGAAAGCCTTAGAGCAAGGCGGTGGAAATGGGGTATCAATATTAATTATGCTAAGCCAACTCAAACCTGCTTTTGAAGAGTCTAATATTAAGCCTCAAACATTACGCTTTGACAGCAATCGTGCTGAGCTACGTATCCAAGCCGTGGCCAATAACTTTGGGGCGTTAGACAAATTTAAGCGCCAAGCAGAAGCGCAAGGGTTTACGGTAGAGCAAGGCTCTATCAACCAAAAAGACAACCAGGTGATCGGCACTATGTCGATTAGGAGTTAATATGGACAAGCTTAAAAGTATGTACCTAAAACTCAATGAACGTGAACAACGTTTAGTGATTATTTCCGGGATATTGGTAGTAATAGCGATATTTTATTGGGGAATATGGTCGCCGCTGAACACGTCCCTTGAACGCAATAAAGTCGCGGTTAAGAATCAAACAGAATTGCTTGATTGGGTACAAAAGAACGCCAATAAAGCGATTCAACTGCGTAGTAGTGTAGGCAAAAATGCATCATTTTCTGGATCGTTACCTCAAGCGGTAAACCGATCAGCAACTCGTATGAATATCGCTATTTCGCGGATGCAACCTCAAGGTGAGGAATTACAAGTGTGGATAGATCAAGCTCCTTTTAATGAACTACTAAGTTGGCTAGAGTCACTTGAGCAATCCGGTGTAAGCATATTGGACATCGACATAGCAGAGTCAGATTTGCCAGGGCAAGTTAAAATTCGTCGTTTAAAATTAGGGAAATCATGAAGTCAGTATTGAAATGGGGCAGCTTATGCCTTGTGGTTTATTTTATTTTTTTAATAGTTAAATTACCTGCGGTTCATGTATTGGCGCAAATTCAGTTACCTAAAGAGGTTCGTCTAAGCGGTATTACTGGCACCATTTGGGATGGGCAGGCGCAACGCGCACAGGTAAACGGATTACCAGTCTCTAACGTAGAGTGGAAGCTGTCTTTCTTGCCACTTTTACTAGGTGAAGTCAGCGCCGAAATTAAAGCTGGAAATTTACGAGACAAAGAGCAAATTTCGCTAAATGCTCACGTTAGCGCCACGACAAAGCATGTTCAAGCTAACGATTTATTAGCTTACATACCCACAGACCTAGTCATCAGCCTGTTACCATTGCCGGTACCGGTTCAAGCTGATGGGCGTTTTAAAGTGCAACTAGACGAAGTGTACTACGAATCCGGGTGCCAACAATTCACTGGAAAAGGTCAATGGCTCAACGCTAACTTTACCGGGAATGCTGGTGTGATAGACCTAGGTAACTTCAATGCTGATTTAAGCTGTGAAAAAGGTGAAATTGTTATCGATGTTAAACAACCGAATAGTTTTGGTTTGGCAGCAAAAGCCTCCATTCCAGCTAATATGAAGTTCAAAGTTTCAGGTCGCTTTAAACCTGATGCGAACTTACCAGCAGAAGTGCATCAAGCAGCACAGTTTTTTGGTAAGCCTGACGCCGAAGGATATTACCCAATCAGGTTTTAACAGAGTTAAGACCCTAATATTTTTGACCTAGCTCAGGCAATCACTGGGCTGCCTTCAATATCAGCTAATAAATAGCGATAATCCTGAATTGATGGGTACTCAGAAATATCTCTCACTGCTTGTTTGCTATCTGGGTTACTAACAGCTAACAAGTGTTTAATTCCGAAGTCTTGTGCCGCTTTTAAGATACCCAAACTATCGTCAACAAATAATGTATTTTGTGGATTAAATTCAAGCTTATTGTGGAGTTGTTGCCATAGTTCTTGGGACTCCTTAGTCACGGCAAATTCATGGGTCGAAATCAACTCGTCGATATGTTGATCCAACTGAGTATGTTCTACTTTAAGGGATAAACTATCAGGATGTGCATTGGTCACTAAGATGACTTTTCGCCCCGTTGCTTTTAAAGCGTCAATAAAAGGTAAACTATCATCGCGCATACTGATTAGATGTTGAATTTCGCGCTTGGCTTCAACGATATCAATGTCGAGTTTATCTGTCCAAAAATCCAGACAATACCAACTTAACGTCCCCACCACCTGTTCATATTCAACGGTCATTAAATCTTTAGCTTGCTGCAAAGAAACGCCTCGTTTTATGGCTAATTTTTTAGGCAAGTGCTCTAACCAAAAATGATTGTCAAAGTGAAGGTCAAGTAATGTTCCATCCATATCGAGCAACACAGTGTGAATATCTTTCCAAGCAAGCTTTGACAAGTGGCATGTCCTCAATTTAACAGGTATATTTAAAACACTCGGGGCTGTTGACATATGAAAGGTCAACAGCCCCTTTAATTCATCGATTTAAAGTTAATTCAATCTTTGAACTCCCAAAAACGACAGTTATATTAACGTGAAACATTCATGAGCAACACAGACAATAAGAAATCACTTCCACAAATCCATTCTCGTAAAGTGGTTGCCAATAGCGGACTATTTAAAATAGAACAAATTGATTTAGAATTTTCTAACGGTGAAACCCGCATTTTTGAACGTATGGCTGGTAGCGGCCGTGGTGCAGTCATGGTGGTACCTTTTATCAATGACCATGAATTTTTATTAGTGAGAGAATATGCCGCTGGCACACATACCTACGAATTAGGCTTTCCCAAAGGACTCATTGATCCTGGCGAATCGCCAGAAGTAGCGGCAAACAGGGAGTTAAAAGAAGAAGTGGGCTTTGGAGCTAAAGTGTTACACCTACTTCAAAGTGTGAATATGGCTCCTGCATTTTTTGACGCCAAAATGACAATTTTTATAGCTGAAGATTTGTACGCTAAAGTGTTACCCGGTGATGAGCCTGAGCCTTTAGAAGTGGTTAAATGGTCAATTAACGATATTGACAACTTACTGGCCAAAGAAGATTTTATAGAAGCAAGATGTATAGCGGCATTATTACTTGCTGAAAAATGGAAGAGGGCGCTCTAATGCCAACACAGAATATTCAACAATTACTGGATATCGCAAAGAAAGCCGCTATTAAAGCAGGTAAAGTGGTTTTAGAAATATACGACAGCGGTGATTTTACCAGTTTTCAAAAAGACGACGACTCTCCTGTCACTACGGCTGATTATAAAGCCAACGAAGTCATTATGGAGATGCTCGAAAAGGCTACACCTAACATTCCTATTATGTCTGAAGAAACCGAGTTAGGAGCGCTAGAGTTACGCAAAACTTGGACCCGATATTGGCTAATCGACCCTATTGATGGCACTCAAGAATTTATTGCTCGCAGCGGCGACTTTGCGGTAAATATTGCTTTAATCGAAAACAATGTGCCTGTTATGGGAGTGATTTACTGGCCAACGGGAGAAACTTTGTATTCTGCTTTAAAGGGGCACGGTGCATTTAAAGAATGCCCTGTAGAAAATAAACAAATATTTGTGCGCAGCTTAGACGCCCCTAATGATGACCCGGTAATCATTGCGATCAGTCGCAGACAGGCTCGAGAAAAAGTGATGTCTAGTCTTAGCGAAGATCGTGTGTATCAAACTTTACCAGCGGGTAGTTGTTCACTTAAAGCCTGTTTTATTGCTGAAGGAAAAGCCGATGTATTTTTACGTTTTGGGGTAACAGGCGAGTGGGATACGGGTGCGTCTCAATGTATAGTAGTTGAAGCAGGGGGGAAAATATTAGCCCATGACTTTGCACCTTTAAGTTACAATCAGCGTGAAAGCGTTATTAATCCAGATTTTTTTATTATGGGTGATCAAAATGTCGATTGGCAAAGCTTAGTAAAGTGCGAATTTGGCAATAACAACCAACTTGATTAATCACATCATTTAATTGCAAAAGAGTTAATTATGAAATCTTTATTTACAGTTATTATTTCAGTCGTTTTATTTTTGTTTTGTTGTTCTGCCAACGCCAATTGGACTTTAGTCAATGACCTATCAAGTCTCAGTTTTGTCTCAACTAAAAATCAACATGTTAGTGAAATTCAACAGTTCAAAACTCTAAAAGGTGAATTGAGCCCTACAGGTAAGTTACTCATTGAAATTGATTTAACAAGCATTGATTCGGGTATTGAAATTCGTGACACTCGTATGCGCGAAAAACTTTTTGTAGTTGATAAATTCCCTACGGCTAACGTATCTGCTCAATTAACGAGTAACTTGTTATCGCTCGAAGAAGGCGATTCGATTTTAGTCACACTTCCCGCTAAATTAGACCTTATGGGTATGTCCAAAAAAATTATGGTATCAGTACAAGTCACCGGCACGGCAAACAATGGCATAATTGCTACCAGCACCCAGCCAATATTAATATCGGCTGCTGACTATGGTTTAACCTCTGGGATTGAAATTTTACAAAAACTTGCAGGACTAAATGGCATAGGACTAACTGTTCCAGTTAGTTTTAATTTGTTATTTATCGCAGACTGAATCGACAAACTACTGCTGGAGAGTTTCCGATAATTCAAACTCTCCAAGCTGTTGTTTAGGGATGATATTCACCGTTTCATGTAATTCAGAGTAAACTAACAGCACCTCACCAGAGGTTAGCTGAGTCAGCACTTGTTGTACTTTTTGCTGTAATGACACATCCGCTTCACCGTATTCGGTACCTTCACGTAATACAAAACCTTCAATAATGTTCAATACCGCATCTTCACTCAAATCGGCAATGGGAATAATCATGTTGGATCCCCTGTAAATGTTCTCGTATCTGTATCCGCAATGAAAGGCATGAAAAAGGAGTTAGCTCTTTGCTGCATCCAAATTTTAGGTCGCCATGGTGTACCTTGCATAAAGCCCACATGGCCACCATTTTCACTCACTTCTAGGCATACACTGGGCGATAATCTTTCAGATACAGGCACTATGCTTTTATGCATAAATGGGTCGTCTTTAGCGTGTACCACTAGCGTAGGCGTGGCAATGCCTTTAAGGAAATTCAACGCACTACATTGTTGATAATAATCGTCTGCATTTGCAAACCCATTTAAAGGTGCGGTGATGTGTTCATCAAAGTCTCGAAAACTCCTAAACTGTTTAATCTGCGATTCTGTTACTTTAAGTAACTTGCCATAGTCAATGGTGCGCATTTTAATCAATAAATTGTTTACCATGCTTTTTAATAGATAAGCCTGATAAACCCTGGAGAACCCTTGATTAATAGCAGTTGCGCAAATATTCAGGTTGAATGGTGTAGACACTGCCATTGCCGCTTTTACAATTTTTTGTTTCGGCTGCTCACTTAACAGTTTCAGCAACATATTGGCGCCTAACGAAAAACCCATGGCTGCTTTACGTGTTTCAGGAAATTTTTGCTCAAGCCAATTCAAAAAATACCAAGCGTCTCCGGTTTCACCAGAATGGTAGGCTTTGGGGGTAATATTCTGTTCCCCTCCGCATCCGCGGAAATGCATTAGCACCACGGCATAACCTTGTTTTACAAAATTCGCCATCATATCGTTCGTATAGTGAGAACGAATTGACCCCTCTAAACCATGAAAGATCGCAATTAAACCCGAGGATTTTCGAACATCACCCGCCCAAATTAAATTAACAAAGTCACCATCAGGCAGTACTAATTTTTCCTTTCGATAATTTAGCTTGGCGCGTCTTTGGATAAAACGCGGAAAAATGGTTTGTATATGTCTATTTTTAGCCCACCAAGGTGGTACAAAGTCACTTTCGACAATTTCACCATAACGGACATTTTGATTGGTTTGAGACTTGGAGAACATCAATTATTAAAGTTACATAGTTATTAGAGTAAGGTACATCAATTGAACGAAAACATAAAAATCTTTTTTAGTTCATCGCAATACAGAAATCATTAAAAATAAGAATAATAAAATAGCTGGCATTGTTCGGCTAGAGTTAGAAGGTACGACCGAGAAAGTTATCTAAATCATTGACGATACAACTCTAAACAAAATCCTCGCTCTATTATCCAAATATTCTTATCCGAACATCACTAAGAACTATCTCTAGGCGCACCCATATTACATTTTTTGCATGGCAATTTATGACCAAGCATGGATTTTCGACCATCTTCACTGGTAACCCAAGGGCGACTTACCCATGGTGGGTTATGACGGACATGTTGAAAATGGCCGCAAGCCAATTCAGCTACCCAGTCATTAACTGTATCCAAGTGATAACCTGTAATTGGGCTTTGCATGCTTATAGGTGTCGCAATCTAATTTTATAAAGTGCCATTTTGTAGCTCAAATTCCTGCAGCTTAATTTCTAACTGTTCTTGGGTGTCGAGCCACTGCATCTCAGTTTCTTCCAAATTGGATTTTAACTGTGCTTGTTCAGCTAATACTTTTTTAAGTTGTGGCTTGTTTTCGGCACTGTAGATTTCGGTATCGCTAAGCTGCTCTTCTAACAACTGTAATTTTTTATGAGCATCAGCCATGCTTTTTTCATACTGTTCAATGGCTTTTCTCATTGGTTTAGTTGCTTGCCTAAATTCTGCTTCTAAACGTTTGGTATTTTTGCGGTCGGGTTTCGCTGAACTTTTTTCATTGGTAGTGTTTAAATTTTTATCTGCGCCTTTATCCCCTTTTAGGATCCAGTCTTTGTAGTCATCTAAGTCACCATCAAAAGCTTGTACTTGTTTTGAATCCACTAAGTAGAAGTCATCGCAAACTGACGCCAGTAAAAACCTATCATGTGAGACCAGCACCATGGCACCTTCAAAACCTTGTAATGCCATATTGAGTGCGTGACGCATATCTAAGTCTAAGTGGTTGGTTGGTTCATCTAGCAACAGCAGGTTAGGCTTTTGATAAACGGTTAATGCCAAAACCAAACGGGCTTTTTCGCCGCCTGACATGGGGGCGACTTTACTCAAAGCACTGTCACCGCGAAACCCAAAACCACCTAGATAATCTCTCAAGCTTTGTTCGGTAGCTTTGTTATCTAGTCGTTGCATATGGGCCAATGCCGAATCATCACCACGTAAGAACTCTAATTGGTGCTGGGCGAAATAACCTATTCGTAAACCGGCAGAGGTTTCGTAAATGCCCTCTATCGGCGTTTTTTCACCTGCTAACAATTTGATTAATGTCGATTTTCCCGCTCCGTTTTTCCCTAACAAGCCAATTCGGCTACCAGGCACCAAATTCAAATGCAGTTTTTCTAAAATAATAGTCTCGCCATAGCCCACTTTAACCTGTTCCATTTTTATAAGTGGGTTCGGCAATTTCGGAGGGGTAAAAAACTCAAAACTAAATTCAGAAGCGGCCATTACTGGTAGCAAAGTTTCCATTTTTGCCAGTTGTTTTACGCGGCTTTGTGCCTGTTTGGCTTTACTCGCTTTCGCGCCAAAACGATTGATGAAGGATTCGAGGTGGGCAATTTGATCCTGTTGTTTTGCGTATTGCAGACTTTGTAAACGCAAACGCTCAGCACGCTGCTTTTCGTAGGCATCATAATTACCGGTATAGCTAATCAGTTGTTGCTGCTCAACACTAATAATTTCGTTTACTGTACTGTCTAGAAACGATTTGTCGTGAGAAATTAACATTAGCGTACCGGTATAACGCTGCAGCCATTTTTCTAACCAAATTACCGCATCTAAATCGAGATGGTTTGTTGGCTCATCTAAAAGCAATAAATCAGAATGGCACAATAACGCTTGCGCCAGATTTAAACGCATCCGCCAACCGCCCGAAAAATCAGAAACTGGATTTTTCATTACGTCATTGGCAAAACCTAAGCCCGCTAAAATAGTCGCGGCACGTGAATCTATATCATATGCGCCAACATGCTCTAACAACCCATGTAGATGAGCGATTTGTTCACCGTTGTGGGTTTCTTCTGCTGAAATAAGTTGAGCTTGTAGTTTTCTGTATTGTTTATCACCGTCAATTACATAGTCCAGTGCAGAGCGATCTACAGCTGGCGTTTCTTGGGCAACGGAGACAATTTGCCAATTTTTTGGGATATTAAAATCCCCTTGTTCGGTATGTAGCTCCCCCTTTATCAAAGCAAACAAACTCGACTTACCACAACCATTGGCTCCGATTAAACCTGCTTTGTGACCAGGATAGACGGTGGCATTGGCATCTTGCAGCAATACTTTACTGCCACGCATTAAAGAAACATCTGAAAATTGGATCATGAAAACCTGTTAGAAAACTTTTAGTTGCCCCATACATCAAGTCTGTATTTTTTAGTACTGACACTAATACGGGATAACACTCAAAATTGAATAGGAGTATCATACCAAGATGAGCAACCGAAAAAATCTCTTAAACCATGGTTAACAAAATAAAAAAACGATTTGTTGCAGGAGCAACTTGCCCAAAATGCCGCGCACTCGACACCATCATGCTGTATTTTGAAAATAATGTAGAAAAATTGCAGTGTGTGAAATGCAATTATTCAGAATCGCAAGCAGATAAAAAAGTGGCAAAAGCTACCCGAACTAGTGAGAGTGTAATTGGGGTGTTTAAGCCCGAGTAGCTTTTAACTTTAGTAACGCAGAGATTAAGCTTGATGATTTAAATGCTGACAAACAATTGGCTTTTTATATTCCTCTTTATGCTCGTGCAAAAAATTTACCCAACACCTTTTTAAGTCTAAAACTATTAGTAATGTGGAGGTGGCATTTCCTCTTTTTCTGAGGCCATATTACTCGGCTCGATAGCGCTGATTTTAGAAGCCATTTGTTTGAGCTGATATTGCAAGTCGTCGATTTGTTTTTGTTGTTCAATAAGGGCTTGGTTTAGGCTTTCAATTGTGTCTTCTTGAAAAGCTATTTTCATTTGTAATTGTTCGATATCTATTTGTACTGTATTCATTAATTTTCGATCTTCCACTTTTCTAATAGACCACTGCTACTTTCCGAAATAATTTCGCTTTCATTTAGAAACCCAACTGAATGCAATACCGACGATGCGGGTTTACTGCCTTCACGGGCCGCTGCGCGCCATTCATTTAACTCTTTACCTGAATTCACATCCCAACGATTGATTCTTCTTGCTGGGGAACCTGTTAGTAGGTACTTACCATCATCAGAAAAAACCGCGACAGTGAAGATTCTTTGTCTTGCCATATATTGTAAATTGCTGACTTCTTTACCGGTAACTAAATCCCAAATCCTTGCGTCGCGCTTACTGTCAGCGGTAAATGCATAACGCCCATAATCGTCTAACGACACCTTAGTAACACGACTGGTATGTTCGAATTTGTGTATAACTTGACCCGTTCGGGTATCCCACAAATATGCCAAATAATCGTTACCACCTGTTAAGGCAAAAAAACCGTTTGGCGAAATGTCCACACTATTAATTTTTTCTTGATGACCTAAAAACTCTAATCGCCTGCCTGTAAAAGGTTCAAAAAACATGGCTTTGCCACTGCCGCGCCCAACCAGAATTCCTCGGCCTTGGTTTGCAACGGCAATATCCCGAATACTGGATTCATCAATACGCCAAAACCCTTCAGGCTCTCCAATATTTAGATTCCAAAGCGCAAATGCTTCTCTATCCGATGTCACTACGTATGAGTTATCAAAGGCAATATGAATATTGGTTACTGAGTTATTACCATCATCCTGATGCTGCCATACAAATCGTTGCTCATTAGTAACCAAATCCCAAACGGTAATGCCATTTTCTATACTAGAAACAACAGCAATACTGTTGTCTGCAGAAATTTTTGACGCATGTGATCCCCCCTCGGCAAGGCGAAACGAACTAACAGGCTTATCATTCGCCCCACCGCAGCTTAAAAGTGTTGTAACACAGAGTAGTATTACGAAATAAAAGATTTTAGAGTGTGTGCTCAATATATTTCTCTTTTGCCATATGCCGTTTAGTATATGTGTTTTATGTAGCAATCGCATACTGCTAGTTGGAGAATTGTAATGAAAATGGCCTCACTCATTGTATTGATTGTTTCAATCCTACTCTTAAGTGCCTGTCAGCCTGCTGTTGATCCAATGAAAGTGGAGATAATCGATCTTAAAAACGAGTCACAAAAACGCTCTTATACTTTGGGCGCGAGTATGGGGCAAATAGTTGAAGGTAAAATCAGTAATCACAAGACAATTGGAATTGAATACGATAAAAGTATGATTTTAAAAGGTTTCGTAGCAGCCTTACAAAATCAATCTCAATTAAATAACGAAGAAATTTTGTCCATCGCTCAGCAAGCAGAAACCTTGGTAAGAGAAAAGCAGATCGAACTAAAAACTAAAATGGGTAATGAAAATCGGATTAAGGGGTTAGCATTTTTAACCGAGAATGCTAAAAGAGAAGATGTCGTGGCGCTCGATTCCGGACTACAGTACGAGGTGCTAAAAAAAGCGACAGGGCGCAAACCAGCAGCGTCAGATACAGTGACTGTCCACTACTTTGGTACACTTTTAGATGGGACGGAGTTTGATTCTTCCTATGCACGAAATAAACCCGCCACTTTTCCTTTAAACCGCGTGATTAAAGGTTGGACACAGGGGCTACAATTAATGAGTGTAGGAGCAAAATACAAATTTTATGTACCTTCTGAACTAGCCTATGGTGCCCGTTCCACCGGCAAAATCACTAGTCATTCCACTTTAATATTTGAAGTCGAGTTATTGGACGTCATCGAATCAAATAAAGCTGCAACAAAGTAAATTCAGTCTGAAGTAATCATAATCACCCAATAAAAAAGCCGGACACTTTACAGTGGCCGGCTCGACTTTATCATTTTGATAATCAGCTACTCTCCTTGCTGAACCTTATTCCCTCACTTTGTTGCCCTTCAAAAGGGCGATTTATCCCGATTTAACCGGGTAATTTAAGAACTGTTAGTTTTGTCTTTCGACTTAAATTTTCTAATATTGTTTTTTTTACCTCAAAGCAATTATTGCCAAGTTTAAAGGTAGTATGACTTTCTCTCTCAATTTCAGTTGACTTTACAATTAACAAAAAAAGGGCAACGCTTTTTCCGCTAGGTTCATCAAAGTATCTATTGAGTATTGGGTTGAGTTAATTTTTGATTAAAACTCATTACACTTTGATTAACCTTAAGCATAGCCGATTACGCCACTTTCATAAGGCAAACTTAGACATTTTTTTGGAATAAATAGCACTAATAAAAATGTTTTTATTACCTCTTAATGTTGCAACTTTTTCTTCTTCGTCTACTGCTTTTAGAAAACCAAATTAGAAGGAAAAAGGAATAACCTAACTCGTTTTTGTAGACTAAATTATTCACTTATAACAGCTCATTTCCATGGGTAATTTTGCAAGATATTTATCAAATAAAGGTAAGATGTGAATCAGTTCAAAATAGACGCTTTGGTAAAAGCGTGAGAAAACCTATAATTGCCATATTCCAACTATGTTTTGAGCTAAATTCAAAATTGAAGACCAAATTAATCACACCTGAAGGTTACAAGAAACTCTACGATGAACACGAACACTTATGGAAGGTAAAGCGTCCTGAAATCACCAAAATTGTAAGCTGGGCAGCGAGTCTCGGAGATCGCTCAGAAAACGCAGATTATCAATACAATAAACGATTGTTACGGCAAATCGATAGGCGTGTCAGATTTCTAAGAAAGCTTCTCCCTGAACTTCAAGTAGTGCAACATAGTCCAACACAAGATGGCAAAGTGTTTTTTGGAGCTTGGGTAGAGATTGAAAATGAAGCAGGCCAAGTTAAAAATTTTCGTATTGTAGGTCCAGAAGAAATTTATGGCGAAGATAAGGATTTCATATCTATCGACTCCCCTATGGCTAGAGCCCTTATCAAAAAGTCTGTAGATGACGTCTGCATTGTTAAAACCCCCAGCGGCACAAAAGAATGGTTTATTAATTCAATTCGCTACAAAGATGCATTTGAATAGGAATGGTATTATTGTCACTTTTATTGATCAAATGCTGGTAATTTCGGGCTCGCACCCTTATATAAGGGCTTAATTAAAAATGAATGACATACAGGGTCTTCGATGATGATAGTGGAAAAAATTGCGCAAGAGTTACAAGTCCAAGCGCAACAGGTACAAGCAGCAGTAAAATTACTTGATGAAGGGTCTACAGTACCTTTTATAGCTCGCTATAGAAAAGAAGCCACCAACGGCCTTGACGACATAGCATTGAGAAAGTTAGAGCAACGCTTGACCTATTTACGCGATTTAGAAGACCGTCGAAAAGTCATTATAAAGTCAATCGAAGAACAAGAGAAAATGTCTTCTCAATTGATGACTAGCTTATTAAATGCTGAAAACAAAACTGAGTTAGAAGATATTTATCTTCCCTTTAAACCCAAACGTCGTACTAAAGGTCAAATTGCCATTGAACAAGGGCTTGAACCTTTAGCTAACTTATTACTTAATGATCCTGGATTAACACCAGAATCCGAAGCCCTGTCGTTTGTGGACGAATCAGGCGAAGTACCAGACGTTAAGTCAGCTTTAGACGGAGCGAAATACATTTTAATGGAGCGATTTGCAGAAGACGCTCAATTACTACAAAAAATTCGTCAGTATTTAAACAAACATGCTCATATTAAAAGCCAAGTAATCTCTGGCAAAGAAACTGAAGGTAGTAAATACAAAGACTATTTTTCACATACTGAATTGTTAAGAAAAGTCCCTTCCCATCGATCTTTGGCCATGTTTAGAGGAAGAAACGAAAAATTCCTTCAAGTCAGTCTAGATGCAGATCCCGAGAAGGATGAAAACGATAAAAGCTCTTATTGTGAGCAAATTATTGCCGAACACTTCAATATTAAATTTACAAACAAGCCAGCAGACTCTTGGTTGGCGTCAGTGGTGCAATGGACTTGGCGCGTTAAAACACTATTACACATGGAAAATGAACTTTTTGGTGCGGTGCGCGAGCAAGCAGAACAAGATGCTATTAATGTATTTGCCAAAAACCTAAACGATTTATTGATGGCCGCGCCTGCTGGTCCCAAAGTCACAATGGGTCTAGATCCGGGGTTAAGGACAGGTGTAAAACTAGCGATTGTAGACACAACTGGCAAAGTATTAACCACCTCGACTATTTTTCCGCATGTTCCACAAAATCAGTGGGACAAATCACTACGAACCCTTGCGACCTTATGTAAGCAACATAAAGTCCAGCTCATCAGTATTGGTAACGGCACAGGCTCCCGAGAGACCGATAAACTAGTGGCGGAAATGATCAAGGCAAATCCTGATTTAGCCGTCAGTAAGATTATCGTCAGTGAAGCAGGTGCCTCGGTTTATTCGGCATCAGAGTTAGCTTCAAACGAATTACCGGATATGGATGTTTCTTTGCGTGGCGCGGTTTCAATCGCGAGACGCTTGCAAGACCCACTTGCTGAATTAGTCAAAATTGAACCTAAAGCTATAGGTGTTGGGCAATATCAACATGATGTGAGCCAAAGTAATTTAGGTAAATCTCTCGGAACCGTAATTGAGGACTGTGTAAACGCAGTCGGAGTTGACATCAACACGGCATCTGGCGCTTTGCTTAGTCATGTATCGGGTTTAAATCGCACCTTAGCTAATAATATTGTCAGCTATCGCGATCAACACGGGGCGTTTAAACTCCGTAAGACTTTGCTTGAAGTCGAACGACTAGGACCTAAAGCGTACGAGCAAGCGGCAGGTTTTTTGCGAATTATGGGAGGGGATGATCCTCTTGATGCATCTGCAGTTCACCCAGAAGCTTATCCAATAGTTAGCTCGATCGTGCAACACGCTGGGATAGCGATGAACGATATAGTGGGTAATACCGATGTACTGAAACAACTCAAACCTGAAGAGTTTGTTACCGATTCTTTTGGCCTCCCAACCGTAACTGACATTATTAGCGAACTTGATAAACCTGGGCGCGATCCTCGTCCAGAATTTAAAACGGCCAACTTTAAAGATGACGTGCAATCTTTAAAAGATTTGAAAGTCGGTATGATTTTAGAAGGAGTTGTGAGTAACGTTGCCAACTTTGGTGCATTTATAGACGTAGGTGTGCATCAAGATGGACTGGTACATATTAGCGCCATGACAGATAAGTTTATTTCTGATCCTAGGGATATTGTTAAAACGGGAGATATCGTCAAAGTTAAAGTGATGGAAGTGGATGTGGACAGAAAACGTGTTTCATTTACTATGCGAATGGGTGATACACCTAATCAACCATCGAAGCCGTTGACACGTAAACACACGTCCGATAAAAAAACTCACAACCGTCCGGCTAGAAGTAATCAACAGCAATCACAACCTAAACAATCTAATCAAATGATGGGTAATGCATTTGCTGATGCGTTTGCCAAAGCAAAAAACAAATAAGGTTAACTAGTTTAAAGTAACAAGCCCTGCATCGAGGGCTTGTTTTATTGTTTAACGCTTAAGTGTTACGAAAACTGTTGTAATCCCTCAGCGCGAGGATTGGCTACTTGTTTGTAGAAACTTTCAATCACTGACACCCTACGAGTAATATCTGCATCTCTATTTTTGAGAAATTCACTGACATCATCTAAATCAAAAACTAACCCAGTAGCGTTTTTCTCTTCGGCCTCTGACTCATTAGAGTCCAATGAACGAGTCGGAATATCGATATCTATTTCTTCAACAATATCCTCAAGTGAAGGAGCACCATCTATAGCAAAATTTTGCTGGGTTTTTTCATTGTTTTGAAGGTCTGGTACAGCTTGGTTATAGGCCTCGAGAGCTTCTTGGGCTTTTTCACTCGCGATTTCAGTACGTGCTTCAAGGGCGATTTGAGTGGCTTCGGTTGCAACGCGTAAATCTTGTACACTTGGCTCTGCAGGTGCCAATGCTGCGGCTTTAACTTGCGTCGCTTTGCGAAGCGTTTCTTCCGGAGTGGATTCTTTTGATATATCAATAGAGACTTCACCCGCTACTGCATATCTTCTACCATCAGGGCCAGTTTCATATTCGTACTGGGGAGAGCTCGCATATTGTCCTCCTAGTGAAGCATGGGCTTGTTCATGGGTCCTAACTTCAGTATCACGCCGTTTTAACTCAGTGACTTGCCGCTGTTCAGCTTGTTGCTGTTGCTTATCTTCTGCACTTTCTCTTCCTGCACTCGCATCTTGTCCATTATCTTGTGTAGTGTCGTTTTGTGTATCGAGTTGCTGGCTAGCTTGGGAAACGGGTTTTTCATAGGTTAGAGGTTGAGGTGCTTTACCCGGTGTTTTCGCCTTATCAGCTTCAGAGCCCACACCGGTTTCGGCTGCAGACTTTTCACCGGAAGTTAACTGCGGTACCGCTTCTCTAAGAGTATTATCTTTTCGCACTGACTCAGTATTAACAGTGCCAACGTTAAATACTGTGGGAGTGGGGATGGGAGGTACAATATTCATAAAGGGCGGCCGAAACTAAGCCAGAATATCCAAAATAGTGCCGACAGTACTGTTTGCGGTATCAACTACTTTTGCAGAAGCTTGTGCATTATTAAGATTGACTGATAATCCTACTATGTCGTAGGTAATGCCTTCGCTAGTTTGCGGAAGCGTTTGTTTAATTGCATCGAGTTGGTTTAACGTAGCATTTGCCAAAAACTCTTGGGGGTCATTAGAGGGTGCAGTAACGGCTGACAGATTCGCTAGGTTAGAAGCATTTTGTGTAATTCCATCAGAAGCATTTTGCAGACCAATAGTACCGCTTACAATCGCAGCATTTACGTTGTTACTAATGTTCATTACCTATACCTCTATACCTTAACCTCTCAAGTATAATTATTAACCACTTTTACATTTTTTCATAGCATTACCGCGCTTTATTCGCTAATCAATTGCCTTTATTAGGTGTTTTGCGAAATTCTCAGTGTTTGAAATAAACGGAGCATGAGCCGCATCGGAAATGAAATCAATGGATACCTTAGAATTCAATAGTTTAATTAAAGGTGCGACGTCTTTAGGCACTAAGGTATCGAAACGACCTAAGAATATCTGACAAGGAACCAATAATGTGCTGAATTGTTCACGCAAATCAATATTTTGTAATAACTGTAAACCTTCAGCTAATGCCACTGAAGAAGGCACAGGATATTTTTGCACTGCGAGCTTGATAGTTTTCGCTTCTTGTCTGGCATTCGCGCTTCCCATAGCTTGCACTGCCAAAAAGCGTGCTAGAGTTTTAGTTGGATCTTGGTGTAATTGCTGAGTAAATAAATCCAAAATTTTAGGATCAATTCCAGGCCAGGATACATTCTTAGAAAACCTTGGACTAGAACAAATTAAAATCAGTTTTTTGAGCTTTTGCGGATAACAATACGCTATTTGCTGAGCAACTAACCCGCCCAAAGACCAGCCAATAAGAATGCACTTCTCTGGAAGCCGTTCTGCCACCATAGTAGCAACAGCTTCCAAGTTATATGTCGTTGGCAATTGTTGATGATTTAATCCGTATCCAGGTAAATCAACAGTAGTGATACAAAACTCTTCTTTTAGTATGTCTATAAGTGGTTGCCAAACACCACTATTCACTCCCCAGCCATGTAAAAATACCAAATTTTTGCCGCGGCCTTGGGTTGTTATTTTTAAAACCTTCAACATTTCTTCTACACTAAACCTCTGGGATATTAATAGTGACAACTCACACAGGGACGAAAACAAGGTGATTTTCACGAATATTCAAAATTGTTTGCTGTGTAACCAATCTAGCGACACTTCAATTTGTCAATATTGCTGTGATGATCTTACCTTATTTGATGTGGAACGATACCAACATAACTTGATGTTATCTCCCAAAGTGAAGTTAGGATTGGCAAAAGTGGAATTTCCAGTTGTTTTGGCTCTTGCCGATTATCAGTGGCCATTGTCTAAATTATTAACAGGGTTAAAATTCTCTAAACAGATCCCAAATGCTCACGCTTTGGCAGCTCTTTTTGTCAAACATTGCCTATCTACTATGCCTAATTTGCCGCAGTTAATCATTCCTATGCCTTTGCATAAAAATCGATATTTATATAGAAAATTCAACCAAAGCATAGTGTTAGCTGCGCAAATTTGTAAGCACTGCCAGTTGAAAATGGATACGTCGATCATTAACAGAAATAAATCCACTACGGCTCAGACTAATTTGTCAGCCGCTCAAAGGCGCAAAAATTTACGTAACGCCTTTTTAGTAGATACAAGGTCACAGCTGCGCTTGAAAGATTATCAACATATCGTTTTATTCGACGATGTTATTACCACGGGCAGCACGATGAACTGTGCTTACCAAACTTTGCGTAAACACAACCCTCAATTAAGAATAGATATCTGGAGTATTTGCCTTACCCTTGTGCGTTAATCAATCCAGCCATAAAAATAGCATTACTCATCAAACGACTTGTGCCATACCAAACGCCTCGAAAATTCACATTAGTAGCAAAAGCAATAACCTTGCCTTTGCCAACACTATGGGAAACAACTGCGGCACTGCCTGAAATATGCCGTTGTAGCTCTTCTGCAGTATAGCCAGCCATAAGCGGCGATTTCACGTAGTTTGCTACTGTCACGAAAGCTGTGTCGGGTTGACGCATTACTAAAGTACTATTGCGAAACATAGGTAACACATTTGAGGTATAGCCAAACGCTAAGGGATGACTCAAGTCCAACTGAGTTTCAAATACAGCACCTGCAATTCTTTGTTTGGCTTTGAGCCTATTCTGATCTTTGTAAGCTAAACCAGTTGTTTCAAACGCCGATTTGATCTCATTATTGCTCTTGAAACTGGCCTTAAGCCAATTTTGCTCAGCAAACCACTTTGCAGCCGATTTTTGCCCGATAAGTATGCCTCCTGAATTCAACCAAGCTTCGATTCTTCTAGTGGTTTTATCAGGTACTTCTTTATAGTTACCTTCTACCCAAATTATATGGGTATAGTTTTCTAAAGGGAGTCGTCCCAATTGTGTTAAATCGGTGATTGAAACGGGTATATCGACCTGTAGATCAAGATAATGCCAAACCTCACCTACTTCATATTGAGACGTGCCGCGACCACCTACTAACAAAACTTTAGGTTCAGTTACATTGAGCATTTTTCTGCTACCTAGGTCTATTCCTTGACGAGTAAGACCTGAGGTTATCGAATGAACTGCTATATCAATGCCCTCGGTCTGGGCCCCAATGATGTCTAGTAAATCGTCCGGTTGCTTGAGAGCTAAAGGTATTATCACCGCTCCGGCTGAAAAGCTCATGCCACCTTGAGTTGTTTTGGCAAAAAAAGCATCTCCTGCGATTTTTACTTTTACGTTATGGGCTAGCAGACGTTGTAAAAGTTTAGGAGCTTGATAGTTTTCCCACGAGAATGCATAAGCATAAGCATCAGGTAAAAGTTCGGGTGTAACAACAGTTGACTTTTTAGCTAGCGGTTTATCAAACTTGGGTTCGCGCTTTACGGCTTGATATCGAAGATTAAAGGCAAGAGGTAAATTCCAGTTCGATACATCATAAAAAGTATTGTCATCAAAGGATTTACGGGTTGAAAATAATGACTTAATTAGTCGATATTGCGGCTGATCGAGGGGCACATACATGCTGTGAATTGAATCAAATAATTGCCCCTCTACCTTTACATCCTTACTCAAAGGAAAATACTCAATTTGATGAGCAGATAAAATATCTAACATCTTAGAAAACCGAAATGGATCAGCTTTTTCGTTCAGAATATAACCGGCAAACTCATCCTCTTTAATTAACGTTTTTGTCTGCTTGGCAAACTCAACTTGATAAGCAAGAATGGCCGACTTATTCGCTAATGCACCTGCAAAAGTCGAAATCGAGGTTGTCACTTGATTTTGAATCGTATCAGAAAACGCCAAAGGACCATTGGCAGAGTTTTGCACATGCCCTCTACTGCTGGCTTGTTCAAACAAAATACCAATACTACCGTGAGCATCTGGATAGGTAGAACCTTTACCATAATAAAAATCATCGTAACTTTCTTGAGTAAAATAAAGCTGTTTAGTTTTGTCCAGCGCGGCAGCATGGAAATCACCCAAGGCAGCCGTCAACTCTGCGTTTTTTAGCGGCGTCCAAGGATTTTTTCTTGCAGGGATACCGGGTTGGAAAAAATAACTGCTGTTGGTACCCATTTCATGAAAGTCAGTTAAAACGTGGGGACGCCACTGATGAAATTGCTTAATTCTTCCACGCGACTCAGGGTGAGTTAACAGCAACCAATCTCGATTTAGGTCAAACCAATAGTGGTTAGTTCGTCCTGAAGGCCACGCCTGTTGATGTTCTCGACTATTGGGGTCAGACACTAGACTATTGCTCTTATGCATATTTGCCCACTGCGCAAACCTTGCTAGGCCATCGGGATTCAAACTTGGGTCAAGTAAAATAATATTGTCATCGAGTAATTCACTGATTAGATCACTGTCACCGGCAGCAAGATAATAAGCAATCAACAGAGCCGCATTTGAACCCGATGGTTCATCACCATGCACGCTGTAACCCATCCAAATAACCAATGGATCATTTTTGTCAGCAGACTGGCCTAAGTTTTGAATATGTTTAGCTTGGATTTCAGCGAGTTTTTTCTGGTTTTCAGGAGCACTAAAAGCTAATAAATATAATGGACGGTTCTCGTGCGTACGTCCCGTTTCCACCAAGCTGACGCGATCAGATTGTAACGCTAAGATTTGCATGTAATTAACTATCTGGTCATGGCGTACGTGCCATTCGCCCACAAGTGCGCCTAATGCTTGAGTCGGAGTCGTAATCTCGGAGTTATATTGTGTATTAGCCGGTAAATATTCGGAATCAACAACTGCCGCTACTTGAACACTGTTGAATAAGAAAAAACACGCAAAAACTCGATATACGTAACCCATAAAATCCGCCGAAATAACCCATACTTACAAAAATAGTCGCACGTTTTAGTTTAAATTAACATAAGGAAAAATGATTACTTGAGTGTTTTAGTCAAGTAATTTTGTTATTATACAAGTAGACAAATATTAGAGGTACATAGCCCATGATTAACATTTCAGAAACAGCGCAAGCACATTTCTGTAAGTTGCTTGCGAACCAAGAGCCAGACACTAACATACGTGTGTTTGTAGTCAGTCCTGGTACGCCTAGTGCAGAATGTGGTGTGTCTTATTGCCCACCAGATGCCGTTGAAGAGTCAGATACAGTACTAGAGTTTAATGGTTTCGATGCAGTAGTGGACTTAGAAAGTGCACCATTTCTTGAAGAAGCAGAAATTGATTTTGTTACTGATCAAATGGGGTCACAACTCACACTTAAGGCACCCAATGCGAAAGCACGAAAAGTGGATAGCGATGCTCCTTTAGCTGAGCGTGTGACTTACATGATTGAAGCCGAAATCAATCCACAACTTGCGAGCCATGGCGGTAAAGTGATGTTGGTAGAAATCACTGAAGAAAAAGAAGCCGTATTACAATTTGGTGGAGGTTGTAACGGTTGTGCGCAAGTAGATGTCACCTTAAAAGATGGAATTGAAAAACAAATGTTGGAACAGTTTCCAGGTGAATTAACAGCCGTGAAAGACGCGACTGAACATCAAGCTGGCGAACATTCTTACTATTGATTAAGTAGCAACTGTCAAAGGACAAAAGCATTAACTGGTTACAGCGTTTAGGCGATGATCCCAATAAAAGCTGGGCGTTTTTTAAACGCGGTTTAGGCATTTTTTGTTTAGGCGCAGCACTCATCATAATAGGTACAAAGTTTGTGCCTATTATTCAAATTCCTGGACTAGTTCTACTGGCAGCAGGTAGCCTTTATTCCATCAGAGGTTACCTTGGTATTCTAGCCCACCGAATGACCAGTAGCTTTACACCACCACCTTCTGAGTTCGACAAAGATAAATAAAGTATCCGCCTAAGCTTATTCCTCTAGTGAGTAAAAATAGCAACATCGCCAACCACAGCCCTTTGTTTTCAAAATCTACAAACAACCAAAAAGTCGGAAAGTAAATCACCACAGCACAGAACAACATACTATTTCGCATTGCTTTTGCCCGCGTTAATCCCACAAAAACACCATCAAAAAAGAAACACCAATGGGCAATAAGAGGCAACCAATAAACAACGTTTAGATAGTCATACATGGCGATTTGCAGACTGGCTTGATCCGTTATTATAGCGATAATTTCAGTGCCAAAAACCACAAAAATCAAAGAGTACAATCCAGCCACAATAATGGACCAAAGTAATCCATGTAAAATCACCTGAATAATACCCTTGGAATTTTTTTTGCCTTTTTGTTCACCGACTAATGCTTCTGCGGCATAAGCGACACCGTCTAGGCCAAGAGCAATTAATGTGAAAAATTGCATTAAGATTGCGTTGATTGCGGCTGAGGTAGCACCAAAGCCGACGCCTTTAAAAATCAGAAAGGCGATACAAGCCTGTAATAGCAGGTTTCTAAAAAATGTATCACCATTAAGTGACAACAAAAGTCGCAAATAGGTAACCGAGAACCACTTTTTTTGAACTAGAGGTTTTCCAATAACCTTCAGCGCGGCGAACAGACCCACTATGGTAATAAAATACTCAGCCAAAACGCTAGCCAGCGCCACCCCAAAAACTTCTAACTCGAGTCCAAACACAAACCAAAGATTTAAAGCCAAATTTATTAGATTTGCTAAAACTTGAATAAGCAATACTTGTTTGGCTTTTTGCTGCCCGATTAACCAACCGATAAGAACTAAATTCAGCACTGCTGCAGGCGCGCCCCAAATACGCACTGAAAAATATTCGGATATGACATTTTCAACAATGGGAGTTGCGTCTGCGAAAAATAACCCTAAGCTCAAAATACTATCTTTCACTAACAACAACAAACAACCCAGCACGAAACTAATCAACATGCCTTGAAACAAACTCTGATTGAGCTGAAGTAGGTCTGCACTACCTTTTGCCTGGGCGCTTAATCCTGTACTGGTCATTCTCAAGAAACCGCACAACCAATACAGTTGCGTGATAATCAAAGTAGCAACCGATGCCCCCGCCAGAAAATGTGTACCTGGCATATGCCCCAATACTGCGGTATCCACCAACCCCATTAAGGGTGTGGTGATATTACTTAAAATCATTGGTATCGCTATAGCAATAATTTTTTGATGCAGACTAATCTGAAAGAAGTTTGATAGAGTAGTATTGTGTGTCATTTAGTCATCGTTAGGAAATTCATGGGGAAAAATTGGAGATTTATTACAGTCACTTTAGCATGTGCGCTGATTAGCTTAAATACGTGGGCAACTGACAATGCAGTGATACTGCTATACCACCATGTCAGTAGCACTACCCCCAAATCAACATCTGTTTCAGAACAAACCTTTCGACAACATATGCAACATTTGGCAGATAACCATAACGTTTTACCTTTAAAACGAGTAATTGAAGCCTTGCAAAACAAACAAAGGTTGCCAGACAAAACCGTGGTTATCACCTTTGATGATGGTTATGACAACATTTATGTCAATGCACATCCCATTCTCAGAGAATTTGCATTTCCGTATACTATTTTTGTGAATCCCCCCCTAATAGGTGAAGTCAATTACCAACTAGACTGGCAACAAATAAAACAAATGTCTAAAGAAAATGTCAGTTTTGCCAATCATGGGAAACAACACAATCATATGCTGGGTAAACGCAAAGGCGAGTCACAGCAAGACTGGCTAAATCGTACGATGCAAGAGATTGAAGAAGCTGAAAAAATGCTGCAACAGCAGATTGGCTATAGCCTAAAATATTTTGCGTACCCATACGGAGAGTTTGACGCAGACTTGAAACAAAGATTAAGCTCAAGAGGCTACGTAGGATTTGCCCAACACAGTGGTGCCATAGCATCATATAGTGACTTTTCAGCCTTACCAAGATATCCCGCAGCGGGTGTGTACAGTAATCTTAAAACCCTAGCAGTAAAATTAAATAGTTTAGCAATGCCAGTGACTAACAATTCGATAAAAGATCCAAAGGCGGTACTCCCTTTTCAAGACCCGACTATGACTTTTGATGTAAAAACCGCTGACATGTCACCACTTCAAATAACCTGCTTTCAAAATGGCCAGCCTCTTACCAAAGGGGTAGAAGAAAGTACTGTGTCAGTTCAAATTAACTCGATTACTCAAGCAGGCAGACATAGGGTGAACTGTACCGCACCAAGTAAACATAACAAAGGTCGCTTCTATTGGTATTCTCAACCTTTTTTTATACCTACTTCTGCTGGTAATTGGTTAGATTAACTGTTTACTTAAGTGAAAATACTCACCTAAGCCTAAGGTTTTCATCCTTAGGCTTACGCCTGATTCTCCATTTTTCTGAAACCCGTGGTTGAGATAAAAATTGATCGCTCGAGTATTGATACTCTCAACATCAAGGCAAAGCTCGTACTTACCAAAATTGAGCGCTTTTTCATGCATGAATTTTAATAGTGCCGTTCCGACACCTATTTTTTGATAGGTTGCAGATACCGCAAAATGCCCGATACACCATTCGTGATCTTGAGGTTTAGGAATACAATCTTGTAGAGTTTGGCTAGCCTGCAAAACCGCTAAAGTATGAGCAACACCATAGAATTCAGCCAATTTGTTTAATGTAGCTTGATGAAATGAATTCGGCAGCGCACTATGCCAAGCACTTATGCAGCCCACCACGCGATTGTCTACCTCAGCGACCCAATGATTGTTGTAACCATATTGCCCTTCAGCATCTAACAAACAACTTTCAATAAAGTTTTTCGCAGACAACTCTTCATTAATAGTAAACACTGCAGCAATAACTAACGGTGCCGAAGAATAGACCAAGGCGGCTAATTCCTTGGCATCAGCCTGTTTAGCCTGTCTTATATTCATGGGTTTGTTGCCTACTGAGAGACAATTGCTGGCATATCAGCCAATATCTTTTGCCCCTCACTAATAGGTAATTTGCCTACAACAAAATCTGGTTTAAAACGACCTATCACCTGAGCTTTGGGATTGATGACCACTACGGAGGAACTATGATCGACTAAATAATTTGGGTTATCAGAGCTTTCAGACATTGAATACATCATGCCCATCGCTCGTACCAAGGGAAATAGTTGAGCATGCTCACCACTGGCGGCAATAAATTTAGGGTGAAAAAAATTGATGTATTCATTTAAGCGCTCTGGCGTATCACGCTTGGGGTCGACCGAAATCAATATGACTTGAATAGGAAAGTCTGTTGGTATTTTCTGTAGTGCTGGATAAATACCTTTTAATTCGGACAATGTGGTCGGGCAAATATCTGGGCAAAAAGTGTATCCAACAAAAACCAAACTCCAGTGGTCTTCAAGGTTTTTTGAAGTAAATGGCTGTTTTTGATGATCTTGCAACTCAAAATCAGGCAATACTCTTGCTGCGGGGTAAAGGCTCACGTATTCAGTGTCTTTATCACTTGTTGGAGGTGCAATAAAAATCGCCGCCGCTATACCAATAACCAAAGCGACAAGCGCTAATAAACCTGCTTGCAATTTACTCATATGTAAAACCGAAAATAATGATCGACTAAGAGCACTACAAACAGCACCATTAGATGAATAATTGAAAATTTAAAGGTTTGCATGGCCGTCGTTGCAGATGCGGTAAACTTTAGCTTCCAGGCGTAGTATAAAAATCCAGCATTCAAAACAGTCGAACCTACTAAGTATATGAGCCCAGTCATAGCGATTAAATAGGGCAACAAACACACTACGCAGAGTAAAACCGTATACAAAAGTATTGAGGTTTTAGTGAATTCGATACCGTGAGTCACGGGTAACATAGGCACCTGTGCTTTGGCATAGTCTTTTTCACGATGAATCGCTAATGCCCAAAAATGTGGGGGAGTCCAGACAAATACAATCAATACCAATAATAGCGCGTGAGCATGTATCTCTCCAGTAACCGACGTCCAACCTAACAGCGGAGGTATCGCTCCAGCTAACCCCCCAATGACAATATTCTGAGGTGTGGCGCGCTTTAAATACATAGTATAAACCACCGCATAGCCAAGCAACCCAGCCAGTGTTAGTAGTGCGGTTAAACGATTAACCCACAGTTCAAGGATCACGTATCCAATAACCGTTAAACATGCTGCAAACACTAGCGCCTTTCTGGGGCTCACTTTGCCTTTAACAACAGGTCGATTAAAGGTACGCGCCATTTTCCCGTCAATTTTTCTATCAACTACATGATTAACCACTGCAGCTGCAGAGGACAAAAATCCAATACCTATGAGTCCCGCGGTGAATATCTGCCAACTCACCCAGCTCTCACTGGCTAAACACATTCCAACCAAAGCAGTTAATAGAAGTAATAACACTACTTTGGGTTTAGTTAATTCATAATAATCTTGGCAAGTGGACCATAAATTAAATTGATTGTTTTGTTGACCTAAAGTCACGCCCTTACTCACCTTTTTCTCCTACGTTTTACGATATAGCGTATAACTAATGTTGACTAATACCAACATCAAACACGCTGCTACAGCGTTATGCATGACAGCTACTGCTACTGGCAAACTAAATACTACATTGCTTACACCGAGTATGATTTGTATCCCCATAACCAATACCATTATGGCAGATAGTTTTTTAACTAAGCTAGAACTAGCTGCAGCATACAATCTTAGACCTAACCATGATAAATATAAAAAGGTAATCAAAGCGCCTATTCGATGCACAATATGCATTGTCATTCGTTCATCATAGTCATGAGCGCCAAACTCATAGTTCTCAGCGACAGGAATACTAAAGGCACCAGCAAAGTCTAATCGTTGATACCAGGCTCCCTCACAAATAGGTAGTTCAGTACAGGCTAGCGCGGCGTAATTTGCGGATGTCCAACCACCTAAAGCGATTTGTCCAGTCAAAATGATTACACCTAAAATTGCATATTTTCCATAGTGGCGCACTCGCGCATCACCACCAGGAATCCGATAGGGAGTCAATCTCAAGTACAGTAAAAACAAAGTAGATAAAACTGTAAAACCACCTAACAAGTGCCCCATTACTACTATAGGTAATAAATTAAGGGTGACGGTCCACATTCCCAAAGCGCCTTGAAAACAAACAAGAAACACCAAAAAAAGCGGTAGCTTTACCGGTTTATTATAAGCACGATTAAATAGGCTACTAATAAAAATAACTAAGATCAAAAAACCTAAAGCACTGGCAAAATAACGATGAATCATTTCATTCCATGCTTTATGCTCTTCGAAGGGCCGTTCAGGGAATGCTTGCTGAGCGGTTTCGATATTTTTGGTGGTATTTGAAAAGCTAAGATGACCATAACACCCAGGCCAATCAGGACACCCTAAACCAGCGTCAGTCAAACGAGTGTATGCGCCTAATACAATTACGACCATTGCCATCAGAATGCTTAAAAATACCAACTTCTTCATTAAAGTATCCTCTAGCCAATACGCGACAGTTTGAGTACCTTACGCATATCCGACAAAATATCACGACTATGCAGAATGGCTTGCTCTTTATCTATTTGCAATGGATAACGCAAAAATACGTTGTTTAAGGTATCAGCGATAAAAATGCCATCAGTGGAAGTTTCTTTAAACACTTGTTGCAGGCTTTTCAGGTCGCTTCTCACCAATCGAATATTTTGCTTAGTGGCTAATTCTGCGAGTTGCTCTATATTGCTTTGTTCATGGGATATAACCACAACTTCAGCTCGGTCACTCTCTTTGCCTAACGCACTATGTACTTGAGCAATGCTATACAGTGCATTTTCGCAACCTAAGCTGCACTCTTGAGGCAAAACGTAAATTAACTTCCATTTGGGTGCTTGCTGCTTAGTTTGTAGAACATTAATATCTATGGGAGGTGATATAAGTTCCCCCTTGTTGGTCACGCCTTGATTAAACCAGCCATTATCTAGTGCAAGCTTGGCTAATAATACCGGTAAGATAAAAACAGCAGCTAGAAGTAACATCATCGATTTATTATTTTTTTTGGTGGTACTCACTCTGGGTTCCTTTTAAATTTATTTCTGTGGGCAATAATAAATACGGTCAACGCCGCAAATGCCAATAAAAACCATTGTACTGCATAAGCAATGTGTTTTTCTGGGGCCATAACCACAGGTTGCCAATTTCTAACAAAACCCGAGGTTTCTTGTGCATTCAATAACACCACAAATGGCAGTACCTCTTGCTTATAGTGTTGCTGAATGATCTTCAGATCTGTTTGTTGTAAAACCTTTGGCCAAATACCATCAATAACTGCCGTTTCTTCTATCATGGCATTATCCAAAGGCAAGGATACAATGCCGGCGTAGATAGACTTATCACCATCAATTTCGATGGTTGGCAAAATATTTCGGTTGTTAGTGGCAGCGACCCAACCAAAATTTGCCATTACCGTGCCTGAAGTGGTTTGCAAAGGCACTAATACCTGATACCCGACTCGGCCTTTATGGATTTTGTTATCCAATAGAAAAAATTTCGATATTTCCGCGGTTCCCTCAAAACTTATTGGCATATCCAGCATATTGTCTAAATTGCCTTGCAACACATGTTGTAAATCGACCTGAGCTGTCTTAGCAGCAACATCTAAGGCCAACAATCGCTGCGTTTTTTCTTCAGCTCTTTGCAATTGCCAATTACCCAAAGCAAACATAATGACAACACACACAAAAGTTACTATGGTAGCAACAATGGGTAAACGCGACAGAAAAGTCCACATCGCGGCTCAGGATATCTTTAGGAGTAAGTAGATGTTAATCAAAATACTAGTTGGTGGGTTATTGTTGTTTATGGTGTTCAATTTATTTAAAGCCATGATGATTATGCTCAAAGACAATCCAAACGGTCCCTCTATGAGTAAATTTATAGGTAGAAGGGTACTAACATCAGCGATTATTATTGGTCTTATTTTACTCGCTGTTGCTACAGGGCTCATCACCCCTAACCCAACACCCCATTAGATAATTTTAAGAGCCACGTTAGTTGTCTGAGTTGTGTGGCTCTTAGTTCTCGCAAATGTTTCGCTTAAAAGATATAAACGACAGCAAATAGTATTACCCAAACTACGTCTACAAAATGCCAATACCAACTAGCGGCCATAAACGCAAAGTGGTTATCTGGTGTGAAATGCCCTTTAAATACTCTAAGCAACATTATAAATAGAATAATTGCGCCAAGCGTTACATGAAAACCGTGAAATCCAGTTAGTAAAAAGAATGTATTCCCATAAATTCCAGATTGCAAAGTCAAATTCATTTCATTGTAAGCATGAATATACTCTTCAATCTGCATCACCATAAAAATAGCGCCAAGTAATACAGTTAACCCAAGCATTAACTTCAGTTTTCCACGATTGTTATTTTCTAACGCGACATGTGCAAAGTGACAAGTCACTGAAGATGCTAGCAACAGCACAGTGTTAATTAATGGTAAACCTGTCCATGGCATGGCTTCGGTGGTAAGGCCACCAGGTGTTTGCACTAGGGGCCAAATGGCTTCAAATGTGGGCCATAAAATTTCGCCTGTCATGTCGTTATTTGATGCACCACCTAACCAGGGCACAGAAATAAATCTTGCGTAGAATAACGCGCCAAAGAACGCCCCGAAGAACATCACTTCAGAAAAAATGAACCAAGACATACCTTGTCTGTACGAACGCCCCAATTGCGCGCTATACATACCACTCATAGATTCGTGAATTTGATTTCTAAACCAACCGACTAACATAACAATTAAAACGATAAATCCCGCGCCTAAAATATAAGCGCCATACCCTTCTTTGCCACGGGTGCTTTCAATCACAAAATTGCCTGCCCCAACAGCCATTAAAAATAGCGCTACGGCGCCCATAAAGGGCCAAGGACTTTCTGCGGGAACATAGTATTTTTCGTATTCTTTTTCTGACATTGTGTTCTCCTTCATTCTCAATTCATTGCAACCACATCTGCAGTGGCAGTGACATTATATAGAGTATATTGCACAGTAAAATAAGTAATATTTTCAGGCAGTTGAGGGTCGACATAAAATTTCATTGGCATCAACATTTCCTCCCCAGCGTGTAACTTTTGTTGCTCGAAACAAAAGCATTCAGTTTTATTCATATATAAAGCAGCTGGGCCCGGTGAAACTGATGGCACAGCTTGACCTACAATATCGGTCACAGCGGTATTTCTTACGTAAAAATCAACTTGATTGAGTTGCCCAGGGTGTACTTTCACTTGTCTGGTTTCAGCTCTAAACTCCCACGGCATGCCAGTATTAGTCCGTGTGATAAAATCCACTGTTACTAAGCGGCTCTCATCTATTTCCACTGACTCATACAATGCAGCGGTATTCGATGTTTTGCCATTGATACCTAGTGCATCACACAGCACATCGTATAAAGGCACCAGAGCAAAGCCAAACCCAAACATACCCACAACGATGACTAATAACTTAATCACCATTTTGCTGTTTTTGTTTTGGGTACTCTGCTCACTCATCAAGAATACCTTTAGCTACTTAACAACTGGAGGTGTTTCAAAACTGTGATAAGGCGCTGGAGAAGGGATTTCCCATTCTAAGCCCTCAGCTCCTTCCCATACTTGGTCGGAAACAGGCTCACCTTGTTTTTTACAGGCTTTAATCAGCAATGCTAAGAAGATCAACTGTGATAAACCAAACGCAAATCCACCAATACTGATCCACTTGTTAAAGTCTGCAAACTGCAATGCGTAATCAGGTATACGTCTAGGCATGCCAGCTAATCCAACGAAGTGCATTGGGAAGAACAACACGTTAACCGAAACCAAAGAACACCAGAAATGCCATTTTGCTAAGCCGATATGGAACATTTTTCCGGTCCACTTTGGTAACCAATAGTATACCGCAGCCATTATGGAAAAGATGGCACCTGTCACTAGTACATAGTGAAAATGAGCTACCACGAAATAAGTATCATGATATTGGAAATCCACTGGCACGATGGCCAACATTAACCCCGATAAACCACCTATTGTAAATAACACTATAAACGCTATTGCAAACAACATAGGCACTTCAAACGTCATAGAGCCGCGCCACATAGTGGCAACCCAATTGAAAACTTTTACACCTGTGGGTACTGATATCAGCATAGTAGCAAACATAAAGAACAGCTCTGCTGCCACTGGCATACCTGTAGTAAACATATGGTGTGCCCAAACAATAAATGACAACAATGCAATAGAAGCAGTTGCGTATACCATAGAGGCATAACCAAATAATCGCTTACGTGCAAAGGTAGGTACAATCGCTGAGATAATACCGAATGCGGGTAAAATCATTATGTATACTTCTGGATGACCAAAGAACCAGAAAATATGCTGGAACATAACAGGATCACCGCCACCAGCCGCATCAAAGAAACTGGTACCAAAAAACTTGTCGGTTAGCACCATAGTCACGGCACCCGCTAACACAGGCATTACCGCAATTAATAAAAATGCAGTAATTAACCAAGTCCAAACAAACAAAGGCATTTTCATCCAGGTCATACCCGGAGCTCGCATATTGAAGATAGTTACGATAACGTTAATCGCTCCCATAATCGACGACGCTCCCATAATATGAACCGCGAAGACAAAAAGCGCGGTGCCATCATTACTATAGGTGGTAGAAAGAGGCGCGTAGAAAGTCCAACCAAAAGCAGGACCGCCACCTTCCATAAACAAAGACGCTAGTAAAATTGCGAAAGCAAAAGGTAAAATCCAAAAACTCCAGTTGTTCATGCGAGGTAAAGCCATATCCGGTGCACCTATCATCATAGGTACTAACCAGTTTGCTAAACCTGTAAATGCCGGCATTACCGCACCAAACACCATAATTAAGCCATGAACTGTGGTCATTTGATTAAAGAAATTAGGGTCAACGATTTGTAATCCAGGCTGAAACAATTCAGCGCGGATTACCATAGCCATAGCACCACCTGTCAAAAACATAATAAATGCAAACCACAAATATAGGGTGCCTATATCTTTGTGGTTAGTGGTATATAACCAACGTTTTATACCAGGTGGAATATGATGCTCGTGGTGGTCATCATCATGGTGATCATCTATGTGAGTGGAATCAGTTGCAGTTGTCATGGTCACCTTCTCCTATTGTCCGTTGATGGCTGAATTAATGTCTTTAGCTTGTACCAAGTCGCCCGTATCGTTACCCCAAGCATTTCGCTCGTAAGTCACCACAGCGGCAATTTCAGACATAGTTAATTGTTTAGCATAGGCTTGCATAGCCGTTCCAGTGACACCGTTTAGTAAAATGTCGATATGTTTAGGTTGGTCTGCGATAGCGATTTGACTGCCTTTTAACGCAGGAAACACTCCTGGTAGCCCCTCTCCGTTAGGCATATGACAGGCCGCACAATTTGCATTGTATATTTTCTCACCCATAGACATTGCTTCGTCCATGGTCATATTCATCGCTAAAAGTCTTTGCTCTTCTGCTTTAGCTTGTTCCTGAATCGCTTGCTGTTCAGAAATCCACTTGTCATATTCAGCCGGCTCTTTTGCAACCACTACTATGGGCATAAAGCCGTGATCTTTACCGCAAAGCTCAGCACACTGGCCGCGATAAACACCAGGTTCATTAACCTTAGTCCATGCGTCATTAATAAAGCCTGGGTTTGCGTCTTGTTTGAATCCAAAATCGGGTACCCACCAAGAATGGATAACATCGTCTGAAGTAATGAGGAAGCGGACTTTTTGGCCAGTAGGAATAACGAGAGGGCGATCGACTTCAAGTAAATAGTTGTTGTTTTTAGGAAGCTTGCCTGAAATTTGCTCCGCTTGAGTCGCCATTTTTGAATAATACTCAACATCATTATCCATATATTTATAGTGCCATTTCCACTGTGAACCCGTTACCAAAATAGAGACATCAGGTTCGCTGGCGTCTTCCATATCAATCAGCAGATTCATAGCGGGTACGGCCATAAAAATTAAGATAATAAAAGGAATAACTGTCCAAGCGATCTCAACTTTGACGCTTTCATGAAAATTGGCTGGCTTAGCTCCTCTAGATTTCCTATGGAAATACATAGAGATAAACATAGCGATAAAAACACCCGCTCCTATTACTACGCAGATAATAAACATCAACATGTGCATGTCGTAGACACCAGCACTGATATCCGTCACGCCTCTGGTCATGTTTAGCTGGAATTGCTCAATTTTATCACTTGTCTCTGCAAACACCGGTGCTGTCATCAATGCAGTAAGCATTGTTCCAGCCTTGGACAAAAATCTTTTCACATGGCACCTCATATACGTTACACGTACTTTTT
The DNA here is from genome assembly GCF_018861065.1 of Paraglaciecola arctica. Taxonomy (GTDB): domain Bacteria; phylum Pseudomonadota; class Gammaproteobacteria; order Enterobacterales; family Alteromonadaceae; genus Paraglaciecola; species Paraglaciecola arctica_B. The sequence continues at coordinate 47,944 of NZ_JAHKQO010000048.1, read as the reverse complement.
ATTTTTCACTGAAACACCAACGCCAAAAACAGCAATCGCCACCATTTTGAGTTAATGCATAGTTAATATATTGTTACTTTTTCACACTGGAATGTTAAGGGTCGCTCATTTAATAGCTAATAGTCTAGCTTTTTTATTTAACTTACAACCAACTGGTTGTTTTTTAAACAATAAATTGTTAATAAATGATAAATAACGGAAATAAAGAGGGAATTGGCATACAAAGACGGGAAAAGAACTGAAAATGACACTAAAAAGACGCATTATTTCAATAATAATACGCCTTCTAAATCTTACATCCAATCGGCGTTACGAATAACTCCAACTGCGATGCCTTCGATATTGAAAGGTTGAGTCGCTAAATCGACCTTGATAGGAGAAAACGCTTCGTTTTCGGCATGAAGCAAAACTTGTCGACCTTTTTTCTCAAGCCTCTTCACGGTGACATCTTCGTCCACCCTAGCCACAACTACCTGACCATTATGCACGTCAGTGGTACGATGCACCGCCAGCAAGTCGCCATCTAATATACCGATATCTTTCATGCTCATACCATTTACGCGAAGCAAGAAGTCGGCACTGGGTTTAAACAAACTAGGATCCACTTGATAATGCCCTTCGACATGTTCTTGGGCCAGTATGGGTTCTCCAGCAGCCACTCTTCCAATCAAAGGTAAACCAAGTTCTTCAAGTTGGTCTTCTAAGGGGATATTCAATTTAATGCCACGAGATGTACCGGGCAATATTTCTATCACTCCTTTACGAGCCAAGGCTTTTAAATGTTCCTCCGCAGCATTAGCGGATTTGAAACCCAACTCTCGCGCTATCTCTGCTCGGGTTGGCGGCATACCTGTATCTAACATGGTATTTTTTATTAATTGAAGTACTTCTTCTTGTCGTGCAGTTAGTGGACGCATAAACAGCCTGTTTTTCTATACAGTTGGTGTCAGTATATACAGTTATATCCAAATCTCAAATTTGTTTTTTCTGAGTGTTTTTTGACACAAATTAAATAGCAGTCGTCGATTATCAAAGATAAACAGCTAGGACTGTCTGTGGTATCCTGCGCTGGTTTTATTTTTTGTGAGCAAATAAGTATGTTGTGGCTGCATAAATTGCTGTTGGCAATGGTATCAGTGCCGGTCAAGTGGCTGGTAAAGGTAAACAGTATTCCTAGTGATCTCAGATCCGAGTTGGGGATAAACAAAGAGCGTCCCATTGTTTATTTACTACGTACCCGTTCAATTACCGACGAAATAGCATTGAAAATGTCAGCAGTAGCCTTGGGGCTGCCTAAACCTGCGCTAAACATCAACATTGCTGATCAGAGCCATTCCGCATGCTTATTTTTGCAAAAGCCACGCTCTGTGTTAAATCGTAAAACTGGCAGCACTTCTATCCAAGAAGATGCGGCAAAATTATTTAAATTACATAGAGAAAATCCCGATTTAGATATTCAAATAGTCCCTGTTTCTATTCTTTGGGGCAGAACGCCTGAGAAAAACACCTCAGGTTGGTCAGATGTGATCGCCAACCAAATGTCTCCCAGTTGGTTACGTAAATTTTTTATTGTGCTGTTTTTAGGCAGAGACAACTTCGTTTGTTATAGCAAAGCCGTATCTTCACGGAAGATGATTGAATTGAAAGGTAGTGATGATGAAATCGCCCATAAGCTGATTCGCTTAGCAGGTACACACTTTTACCGACGCCATCAAAACTTAACTGGCCCTAACATTCTTGAACGACATCAATTGTATAACGGAGTGTTAGGATCAAAACCAGTACGTAAGGCCATTGTTGAACAAGCTCGAAGTAAAAAATTGAGTCACCAACAAGCTAAGCTACAGGCAAAAAAATATGTAGATGAAATTGCAGCTGATTATAGACCCGGTCTGATAAGGTTAGGCGAGAGGATTCTAACTAAAATTTGGAATAAAATTTATAACGGAATCGAAGTTAGGCATGCAGAAAAAGTCAGAGCCTTAGCGCAAAATGGCCACGAAATTATTTACGTGCCATGTCACCGAAGCCACATGGATTATTTATTACTTACCTATGTAATTTATCACCAAGGCCTAGTCACACCTCATATTGCTGCCGGAATTAACCTTAATTTTAGACCTGTAGGTGGAATATTGCGTAAAGCCGGTGCGTTTTACCTACGTCGTAGTTTTGCGGGCAACAAACTCTACACTGCAGTGTTTCGTGAATACTTAGAATTGCTATTTAACAAGGGATATTCCGTTAAGTATTTTCCTGAAGGTGGCCGCAGCAGAACAGGGCGTTTGTTACCGCCTAAAACAGGCATGTTAGCTATGACGTTACAAGCAATATTAAAAGGTGTTAACCGTCCTGTGAGTATAGTGCCTGTGTATATAGGCTACGAACATGTCATGGAAGTCTCTAGTTACCTCAAAGAGCTCAATGGCACTGGCAAGAAAAAAGAGTCGTTTCTACAGATATTTTCAGCTATCAAGAAACTTAAAAATTATGGCTATGGATTCCTTAATTTTGGTGACCCTATCAATTTAACCAATTACCTCGACCAACAAGTTCCAGATTGGCGCGACGATCAAGATAACAGTAACGATAAAAAGCCCAAATGGCTGACACCAGTTGTCAATAATCTCGCTACAGAAGTAATGGGCAGAATAAACCAAAGTGCAGCGATCAATGGCATGGCAATTTGTGCCATGTGTTTATTATCAGCTAAAAAACACGCTATGGCGCAGTCTGAATTAGAACAAGCTATTGAGCATTTTTTGGAGCTCTTAAGTGATGCCCCATACAGCGAACTTGCAACATTACCTAAAATATCTGGCAAAAAATTATTGGAAAATACTCTTAAGCTGAATAAATTTGATGTGCACAAAGATAGTTTTGGCAAAATTATTTCGTTGAGAAATAGAAATGCCGTGTCCCTCACCTATTACCGTAACAATATTCTGCATTTGTTTGCGTTGCCTGGCCTAATTGCGGCAATCGTTTTTGCCCACAAAAGTTTACCTAAAAGCCAGATCGTGCTTTTGGTAGCCAAACTGTATCCCTTATTGAAACGTGAACTATTTATTTACATGAGCATTGAACAAGCCTCTGAATATACAGAGTCAATAATTAGTAAAATGTTAGAAATGGGCTTATTGCAAACTGACCAAACTGACATTCAACCGCCATCAGCAAACAGTAAAATGTTTTATTCAGCTTGGTTACTTAACCGTAGCATTCAAGAAACCCTGCATCGCTACGCGGTGGTCTTAACCTTGTTATCCAGACAAGAACAAGTTAGCCGCTCAGAGTTAGAAAAGAAAAGCGCGCAATTTGCCGAAAGGTTAACGGCGCTGCATGGTATCAATTCACCCGAATTTTTTGATAAGAATGTACTGGGAACCTTTATCAACGCATTAAAGGAAAACGCCTTAATAGAAACCGACGATATCGGTCAACTGCACCATACAGAGCAAAGCGCATTATTAAAAACTGATGTCATTGATTTAATCGAGCCTGAAATAGCACAACGCTTACAGCAAATATAAGAACGTTAGATATTGGGTAATGGGTGCATAAACGCTATTCACCAAACACAGACCAACCGGTCTTTTGAGTGAGCAGTTCCAGCGCTTGTGTTCCAAGCTTACTGTTACCTATGGTGTCCAATCCCGGAGACCATACCGCAATTGACGCTTTTCCAGGGGCAACTGCAAGAATCCCCCCTCCTACGCCACTTTTACCGGGTAAACCAACGCGAAAAGCAAATTCACCCGAGCCATCGTAGTGACCACACATCAACATCAACGCATTAATACGTTTTGCTCGGTTCGGAGATACAACTCTATAACCCGTAATAGGGTTAATGCCATTGTTTGCTAAAAAGAGTCCTGCGGTAGCAAGTTGTGCTGTGGTCATGGCAATAGAACAATGATGAAAATAAGTGCCTAACACTGCATCAACAGGATTTTCAAAATGCCCGAAAGATGCCATAAAATGAGCCAACGAGGCGTTTCTGTCGCCTGTCATTTGCTCTGAGCGCGCCACTTTTTCATCAATCGCAATACTTTCATCGTCTGCTAAGTAACGCATAAATTGCAGGATTTCTGCCAAGGTTTCTTTTGGTTGATGTCCCTGAATTATTGCGTCAGCGACAGCAATGGCCCCTGCATTGACGAAAGGGTTGCGGGGTTTTCCCTGTTCATGTTCAAGTTGTACAATAGAATTAAATGGGTCGCCAGATGGCTCTCTACCCACTCTATTCCAAACTCGTTCGCCGAGTTTTCCTAAGGCTAAAGTTAAGGTAAATACTTTGGAAATACTCTGAATCGAAAATAACGTTTGTGCATCTCCAGCGCTATAAATCGAACCATCTGGCAATGCCACACTGATTGAAAACTGATTAGGATTAACACAGGCCAACTGCGGAATATAACTAGCGACTGTGCCTTTATTAGTTTTTGAGGCTATCTTCCTAGCGATGTCATCAACAATTGTTTGCATTTACGACTCGAAGACACCATTTAAGTCAGACAAGAAAAATTTGTATGCGGGATTATCCGTTTGTTCTTCATACAAATAACCCAGTTTGGCTAAATGGCTGTCAAACTCACTTCGATCAGCATCGGCTATATCAAAACCCGCCAGCACAAGGCCATCAGCTGCACCATGGTTGCGATAGTGAAACAAGGTAATATTCCACCTTTCCCCGAGTGTATTTAAGAATTTCATTAAGGCTCCAGGGTGTTCTGGAAACTCGAAGGAAAATAACTTTTCATTGAGTAAACTAGGAGGCCTACCTCCTACCATGTAACGAACATGCAATTTAGCCATTTCATTTTCAGATAAGTCAAAACTCTTGTAACCATGATGACTAAGAGAATCTGTCAGTTGCGCTAATTCTTCACGGCCTTTTTTTAACTTTATTCCCACAAAGATGTGTGCTTCGCGATCAGTTGAATAGCGGTAATTAAACTCAGTGATAGCACGACCACCTAACAACTCACAAAAATCCCTAAATGCACCGGTACGTTCTGGAATTTTAACCGCTATCACCGCTTCTTTTTGTTCTCCTAACTCACAGCGCTCAGAGACATAACGCAACGTATGAAAATTAATGTTGGCGCCACACAAAATGCCACCAATTTTTCTGCCTTGCATAGGATTGGCTCTGAGATATTTACGAATACCCGCTACAGATAAGGCTCCAGCAGGCTCTGCAATTACCCGGGTATCATCAAATATATCTTTAATCGCAGCACAAATTTCGTCGGTATTAACGGTAATCACTTCATCAACATATTCTTGGCATAATCGAAACGGTTCTTCACCAATAATTTTAACCGCCACACCGTCAGCAAATATGCCCACGTGGTCAAGAGGTACAGGTTTACCCGCTAACATCGCGGCCTGTAAACATGCTGATTCATCAGATTCCACGGCGATGATCTTAAGATCAGGCTTGAGCTGCTTAAGAAATACCGAAATACCCGAAATTAAACCACCACCACCGACAGCGATAAACAGGGTGTCTAGGTCAGGATTTTGTTCAAGTAATTCACGGGCAATGGTACCTTGACCTACAATCACATCCTCGTCGTCAAAAGGGGCAACCATAGTAAAACCCTGCTCTTTGGAGAGACGCAAGGCTTCTTCTTTGGCCTGGTCAAAACTCGTACCATGCAACACAACGTTGACATATTCACCGCCAAAATCTCTCACGGCTTCTACTTTTATATCTGGTGCCGTTGCAGGCATGACTATTGTCGCATTAATGCGCTTTTTTCTTGCAGAATAGGCAACACCTTGCGCGTGATTGCCAGCGGACGAAGCCACCACACCTTTGGCGAGTTGCTCGTCAGATAATTGGCTTAGCTTGTTATAAGCGCCTCGCAGCTTGAAAGACTTAACGGGTTGCTGATCTTCTCTTTTCAGCCAAATTTCGTTACCTAAAGAAGCGGATAATTTTTCTAGCTTTTGTAGATCAGAATTCACCGCCACGTCATAAACAGGCGATAACAAAATACTCTTTAAGTAATCATTGGCTGAACGGCTCATTTAATCTTCCAATTTCGATGCGTCTCGCACCGCTCCTTTATCGGCACTTGTTGCCAACAAAGCATAAGCTTTAAGGGCTAAAGACACTTTACGCTCACGAGAAACAGGTTTCCAAGGCTTTTCACTCGCATTCATTGCATCGCGACGTGTTTGTAATTCTTGGTCACTAATATCTATACCAATTTTACGTTCTGGAATATCTATCAAAATGGTATCGCCTTCTTCAACCAAACCAATACCACCACCACTAGCAGCTTCTGGCGCACAGTGGCCAATAGACAAACCTGATGTACCACCGGAAAAACGCCCATCAGTAATCAAGGCACATTGTTTCCCTAACCCCTTAGCTTTTAAATAGGTGGTAGGGTAAAGCATTTCTTGCATTCCCGGACCACCTTTAGGGCCTTCATAACGAATAATCACTACATCACCAGCAACAATTTCATCAGCAAGAATAGCTGCGCAGGCAGTATCTTGGCTTTCAAAAATACGCGCACGACCGGTGAACTTATGAATAGATTCATCCACACCTGCGGTTTTAACAATACAACCATTTTCGGCTATGTTGCCAAACAACACCGCTAAACCGCCTTCTTCACTGAATGCGTTGGCACGGTTACGGATACAACCATTTTCACGATCAGTATCGGCCGTTGGGTAGCGGCAATTTTGACTAAAAGCTTTAGTGGTGCGAATTCCGGCAGGTCCTGCTTTGTAAAATTCTAAGGCATATTCATTAGCTGGATTGGTGATATCCCACTCAGCGACTACTTCACCTATGGTTTTCCCTAAAACGTGCGGCGAGTCTGTATGTAATAAGCCTGCCCGGTTTATCTCGGCTAAAATACCCAACACACCACCGGCTCGATGCACATCTTCCATATGATATTGAGGTGTCGAAGGAGCAACTTTACATAAATGCGGCACGTTACGAGATAACCTGTCGATATCGTCCAAAGTGAAAGGTATTTCACCTTCAACGGCGGCGGCCAACAAATGCAAAATGGTGTTGGTCGACCCGCCCATAGCAATATCTAAAGTCATAGCGTTTTCAAACGCTTTAAAGTTGGCAATGTTGCGAGGCAATACCGACTCGTCATTCTCTTGATAATAGCGACGACATAACTCTACAATTTGAGTACCGGCTTGTTTGAATAAACCTTCACGGTCGGCATGTGTAGCTAACATGGAACCATTACCAGGCAATGACAATCCTAAAGCCTCGGTTAAACAATTCATAGAGTTGGCGGTAAACATACCCGAACAAGATCCACAGGTTGGGCATGCAGAACGCTCAACTTGCTCGCTTTCTTTGTCGCTAATATTATCGTCAACACCCGCCACCATAGCGTCAACTAAATCTAACTTAATAATTTGATCAGACAATTTTGTTTTGCCGGCTTCCATCGGGCCGCCAGAAACAAAAATCACAGGTACATTTAGACGCATAGAAGCCATCAACATACCGGGTGTGATTTTATCGCAGTTTGAAATACACACTATGGCGTCAGCGCAATGTGCATTAACCATATATTCAACGGCGTCAGCGATAATCTCGCGTGATGGCAAGCTATACAACATGCCGCTATGCCCCATAGCAATGCCGTCGTCTACTGCTATGGTATTGAATTCTTTTGCTACGCCACCGGCTGCTTCTATGCTGCGCGCTACAAGTTGCCCCATATCTTTTAGATGTACATGTCCTGGCACAAATTGAGTGAATGAATTGGATACAGCAATAATTGGCTTTCCAAAATCGCCGTCTTTCATACCGGTGGCACGCCACAGGGCGCGAGCTCCCGCCATATTTCGTCCTTGGGTACTAGTGGCTGATCGTAACTTTGACATGATCTTTACTCTTTAATTAAATATCTAAACTGATTGAGTTAACTGTTTAGGCTCGCTTCAAATAAGCACTGCCATTAACAAAAAACCCCTCGGACTTTCGTACGAAGGGTTTAGAATTCTTACTAGACGTAAGCACTATCCCCGCAATAAAATAATCACTAGCCTGTAGACTAAGTAAGTTGTCACTGCATTGCGCAAAAAAGAATAGGGCATCACATCACAAATTTTATTTATCATTACTTGAACATAGAAATAGCATGAAGCCGATAATTTGATCAAGCATTGCTATATGCCTTTTTAGCGGGTTATATACTCATATACATCGAAAACGAAAGACGTTAATTGTTAGGGGACTTATGGAAACTTGGTTACATTGGGTTGATTTAGCGGGAGTGGCTGTTTTTGCAATCGCTGGCACACTGATGGCCTATAAGAAACATATGGACGGTTTTGGAGTGGTTGTGCTGGCGTCAGTAACTGCTATTGGCGGCGGCACACTGCGGGATATGATTTTAGATCTACCAGTATTTTGGGTACAAGACCCCAGCTTTTTTTATGTCATCATACTTGCGGCCTTTTCCACCATTTTTTGGCTACGTAGCAAAGACACCTTTCCGCTACGCTATCTGTTTTTTGCAGATGCCATAGGGTTAGCCTTCTTTAACGTAATGGGGTTACAAAAAGCGCTAACTTATGGGGCATCCCCCTTAATTGCCATCGCGCTGGGTACTATGACAGGTGTATTTGGAGGCTTGATTCGAGATGTGATTTGCCGGGAAATTCCGCTAGTTTTAAAAGGCGAACTCTACGCCACCGCTTGTATCATAGGTGGAGCATGTTACATCTTAGGTTTACAGCTAGGTTTGAGCACTGTGAGCTGCATGATAATTGGCTTTTGCATTACATTATTCTGTCGTTTAGGTGCGATGAAGTGGAACTGGCATCTTCCTGTTTTTAACCCCCATGATTCTGTAAAGGATGAATAACTCGCATTTTTAAGAGGATTAGCTAGCCTTAAAGACTCACCTTTTACGCAAATGGAGTTGCTTAATGTCACTAGCAATTGTTTATTCAAGAGCCAGCGTGGGCATTGACGCGCCACTGATTACAGTTGAGGTGCACTTGGCCAATGGTTTACCCTGTTTTAACTTAGTAGGCCTACCTGAAGCATCAGTGCGCGAGGCCAAAGACAGAGTCCGTAGCGCCTTAATTAATTCAGGCTTTGAGTTCCCTGCAAAACGTATCACTGTTAATCTCGCACCAGCAGACTTACCCAAAGAAGGGGGCCGTTTTGATTTAGCCATTGCTATCGGCATTATCGCTGCCAGCAACCAATTAACCAGTAGTCAACTAGAAACCATAGAGCTGGTAGGCGAACTCGCCCTCTCAGGAGAAATACGTCCTATAACTGGCGCTTTGCCTTTTACTTATGCTTGTTCACAAGCTAAGCGAATCGCAATTTTACCCCTTGAAAATGCTCCAGAAGCGTCATTAATTAAACAAGCTAACATTGTACCTGCCAAGCAACTATTAGATGTGTTTCACCACATCGCTGGGCAATGTCCACTCGATTTATACCAAGCTGAGGTTTCAAAGCCAACGCTGACCTATGATAATGATTTACAAGATGTCGTAGGGCAGGCTGCAGGGAAAAGGGCCTTAGAAATAGCTGCCGCAGGCGGCCATAACCTGTTATTTACAGGGCCACCTGGCACAGGTAAAACCATGTTAGCCAGTCGCTTAATCACTATTCTTCCCCCAATGACAGATGCAGAAGCCTTGGCATCAGCCGCGATCCATTCGATTGTAGGTAAACCTGTAGACCCCACAACTTGGAAACAACGGGCGTTTCGTCACCCACACCACACCAGTTCTGCCGTAGCTTTGGTAGGTGGCGGTAGCATACCTAGACCAGGCGAAATATCCTTAGCGCACAACGGTGTCTTGTTTTTAGATGAACTGCCCGAATTTGATCGTAAAGTATTAGATGTACTGCGCGAACCTTTAGAGTCTGGAACCGTGAGTATTTCAAGAGCAGCCAGGCAAGCTCAATTTCCTGCTAGATTCCAACTCGTTGCCGCGATGAACCCTAGTCCAACAGGCAGTTTGAATGATGGGCGTAGCAACTGCGACCAAATTTTACGTTACCTTAACCGCATTTCAGGCCCTTTTTTAGATCGTATTGATTTACAAGTTGATGTGCCTAAACTGCCAAACAACGATTTTTCGGAGCAGGTGAAAAGCCGCGGAGAAAGTAGTGAAGTGGTCCGTGCACGAGTCATTCAGGCTCACCAATTACAACTGAAGCGCAGCGGTAAAACTAATGCGCAACTTGGCAGCAAAGAAGTCGAACAATATTGTAAATTAGAAAAGCCGGAACAGTTATTTTTACAGCAGGCGGTAGAGAAACTAGGGCTATCATTGCGCACCTACCACAGAGTGTTAAAGGTCGCTCGCACTATTGCTGATCTGGCTCTTTGTACAGACATTAACAGGCAACATCTAGCCGAAGCCCTTAACTACCGAGCCTTTGATAGAATGCTAGCGCAATTAACTAATAGTTAACACTACCAATCAGATACAGTGAGCCAATGCGTATAAAACGCTATTCTGTTTAATGCCCAGCCACCTTTTAGTACATAAAGCTTAAGAATGTTTTCATAGTGCATTTTCAAAATAGGCTATTATTTCAGCTTTACTCAGTTCTTTGGTTTTATTCGAGAAACAGTAATAATCAGGGCGCCTATCGCTAAAATATTGCACATCCATTTCTATATCTCGTAAATTTTCGAATATGCCCACCGGCATGTTGTAATCACCACTTTTTTTAAATTTAAAAAATAAGTGGGTACCACACTCTGTGCAAAAGCCACGAGAAGCCCAATCTGAAGAAGGATATATCTTTACATTATCGCTGCCTTCTATTTTAACATTCGGTCCACATTGCACTGCGAAAAATGGTGCACCGCCCCATCCGCGACAAGTATCACAATGACACACTGTAAATTTAGGATTAATTTCACCTGCAGTAATTTTCACTGCACCGCAAAGACAATTGGCTATAGAACTTAACATTTGAAAACTCTCCTTAGTTATAAAAAAGGATCTCACAGGCTTTGAATACTGTTTTTAAAACACACAGTTATTGGGTTGCCAAAATTTCGGCAACTCTGACTCCGTTAGATCCGTTGATTACGTTGTTAACTGTTAGCTGTCAGCCACAATGCAAAATGCATTTAGCTTATTGCCGTCTAAATCTCTAAAATATCCAGCATAGAATCCTGAAGAGGCATCTTCAGGACGAAAACCCGGTTTACCTTCACAAGTGCCACCTAACTCCAGTGCTTTAGCGTAGAAGGAGTCAACTTGTTCAGGGGTATCTAACGCTACGGCAACCATAGTTCCATTACCTACAGAAGCCGGTTCTTTGTTAAAGGGCACAGAAACCGCAATTGAAGCTTCACCGGGGGCCTTGGCCCATGCAATAAAATAATCAGGCTCTTCCATAAATCGCCCGGCACCTATTGTGCCAAGTAACACATCATAGAATGCGCTTGATTTCGCCAAATTTGCTGTACCTAAAGTTACATATCCAATCATGATTATCTCCAATGAGTTGTTGTTTGTTGCAGATAAATATTACGCTTTAGCTACTGACAGTCTTTGTCAGTAGTGTTTCAATAAACTAGATATTCAGAATAATCTTGAATTAGAGTATGTATGCAAAAAGCAGAGCGTCTTAATGACATAGTCCATCATTTACGAAGAATGCACCAAGCTGTCACCGCTTCGGTTTTAGCTGAAGCATTTGAAGTATCACCTAGAACCATCTATCGAGATATTCAAAGTTTGATAGATTCAGGCGTGCCTATTAGTGGTGAAGCAGGCGTTGGATACATGATAGATAAAAGTTATCACTTGCCCCCTATTATGTTTGACGCCGATGAACTAGAAGCGATTGCACTGGGGATTGGCATGGTTGGCAATTGGACCGATGAAAAGTTCGCTGCCAAAGCACAAAGTGCTTATAAAAAGATTCAAGCTACCTTGCCGGCGCCATTGATTCAGGAATTGCATCAAATCAGTACGTTTTCGGCACCTAGCCATTATAAAATTCCCTGGGAAGTAGGCTTTACTCAAGTGAGGGAATGTATTCGGCGTAAAAATAAAACTAAGTTCACCTATCTTGATTTGCAAAACCAAAACACTCAGAGAGTCATTTGGCCTTTAGCTTTGATTTCCTTTAGTCCGGTTTGGCTTTTAGCTGGTTGGTGTGAACTACGTCAGTCATTTCGTAATTTTCGACTTGATCGGATATCCAATTTCGAAACTTTAGAGACGCGTTACCCAAATGATAAACATAAAAACCTGGCATCTTACCTAGCGCAAATAAAGCATGACTAACCTGCTGACTCAAATGGACGCTTCCCATAAAAAGTCCATAAAACACTCCGTAATTGAAGAAATGGACGTATTCAATGTTTAGCCTCTTGTAGTTTTAACCAAAAAGTTTACACTTCTCGATACTTGTCGGAGTGCCCTCGAGGCTGAGACCGTTATTTTACGGGATCCGTTGAACCTGATCAGGCTAACACCTGCGTAGGAAACAAAAGTAACTCATTGTTTTTTATTTAACTGTATTGGTTAGATAGTAAAATTGAATATCTCTAGGTGAATTTTTTATCTAGAGCCAGAATATATTGAGTTGCGCAACACTTCTGACAAGCAAATATCCTCTTAACTAACGAGATTTTGCTATGTCTACTCAATTAACTCGCCGTCAACGTCGAGAACAAGCTCAAGCATTTATTGCTAATTTACAACACCAGTCTTACCCCAATTCATCTCGTATTTATCTTCAAAATTCGGAAGGTGATCTACGTGTTGGTATGCGGGAAATATCTTTAGGTGACTCCATCATAGGCGGCACTAAAGAAACACCTACATTTGCTAAAAATGAACCTATCCCCGCTTATGACACTTCTGGACCCTATACCGATCCGAACATCGCTATTGATGTGAATAAGGGTTTACCCAAGTTACGCAGTGCTTGGATAGACGAACGCAATGATTGCCAAACGTTAACGGGCTCAAGCGCCAATTACACCCAGCAACGTTTATCTGATGACACTCTAGATGAACTACGCTTTGAACACCGACCTTTGCCTAAAGTAGCCAAAGAAGGGCAGTGTGTCAGTCAAATGCATTATGCTCGTCGCGGTATTATCACCAAAGAAATGGAATATATTGCCATCCGTGAAAACATGGGCCGTCAGCGCATAACTGACGAGATATTACTGCAACAACACCCCGGAGAATCATTCGGGGCCAATCTACCAGAACAGATTACACCTGAATTTGTGCGCCAAGAAGTGGCCCAAGGCCGTGCAATTATTCCCGCGAATATTAATCATCCTGAAAGCGAACCTATGATCATTGGGCGTAATTTTTTAGTTAAAATTAACGCTAACATTGGTAACTCTGCGGTGACTTCTTCTATCGAAGAAGAAGTGGAAAAACTACTCTGGTCAACGCGCTGGGGCGCCGACACCATAATGGATTTATCCACGGGTCGTAACATTCACGAAACCCGTGAGTGGATCATTCGAAATTCTCCTGTGCCTATTGGCACCGTCCCCATTTACCAAGCACTGGAAAAAGTCAACGGCGTCGCTGAAGATCTTAACTGGCAAGTGTTCTATGACACCTTAGTCGAGCAAGCCGAACAAGGTGTCGATTATTTCACTATTCATGCGGGTGTATTACTGCGTTATGTGCCCATGACCGCTAAACGTGTCACCGGTATTGTGTCTCGTGGTGGCTCTATTATGGCTAAATGGTGCTTGTCACATCACCAAGAAAGTTTTTTATATCTTCGTTTTAGAGAAATTTGCCAATTATGCGCTCGTTACGATATTAGCCTTAGCTTAGGTGACGGCCTACGCCCAGGCTCCATTGCGGATGCCAATGATGAAGCACAATTTGCTGAATTACACACTTTAGGAGAGCTGACTAAAATTGCTTGGGAATACGATGTTCAAGTAATGATTGAAGGGCCAGGGCATGTGCCAATGCATATGATCAAAAAGAATATGACCGAAGAATTAGAGCACTGCCACGAGGCGCCGTTTTATACATTAGGCCCACTGACCACTGATATTGCTCCCGGTTATGATCATTTCACCTCAGGCATTGGGGCAGCCATGATTGGTTGGTTTGGTTGTGCCATGTTGTGTTATGTCACCCCCAAAGAACACTTAGGTTTACCCGAGAAAGAAGACGTAAAACAAGGGCTGATCACATACAAAATTGCCGCCCATGCTGCCGACTTAGCCAAAGGCCATCCCGGTGCGCAGATTAGGGATAATGCGCTATCAAAAGCTCGCTTTGAATTTCGCTGGGAAGACCAATTTAATTTGTCTCTTGATCCTGAAACGGCCAAAGATTATCACGACCAAACCATTCCTCAAGAGTCTGGAAAAGTAGCGCATTTCTGCTCTATGTGTGGTCCTAAATTCTGCTCTATGAAAATAACGGAAGAAGTCAGAGCTTATGCAGCCAATTTAGAAAGCCAAGAAAAAATCGCCATAAAAATGGTCGATATGCAAGGCAATACCCAAGCAGTACACACCAGTCAAAGTGATATAGAAAAAGGTATGCAAAACATGTCGCAAGTGTTTAGGGAAAAAGGCAGTGAATTGTATCACCGTGCCGACCAAGTGCTTGAAAAGGAAAAGAATTAGTGGGCTCGCCCATTAATAAGCCTGTATCAATGTACCACCTAAGCGAGACTCAAACTAACCATACGCCACCAGCCGTCATTTGGTCGGTGGCGGGCAGTGACAGCAGTGGTGGCGCAGGCATACAGGCAGATATTAAAACAGCTCATGACTTTGGTGTACACGCTGCGACAGTAATTACTGCGGTAACAGCACAAAACAGTCTAGCGGTAAATCACCTTGAGGTGATGTCAGCGCAGAGTTTTGCTCAGCAACTTGCTAGCCTGCGAGAGGATATACCGCCTGCGGTTATAAAGATCGGTTTGCTAGCATCTGTTGCTCAAGTTAACGCTTTAAGCACTTTGATATTAAGCTTTACCGCTATCTGTTCTGCAACACAACACCGCCCTTTTGTTGTTTTAGATCCTGTTCAAGTGGCTTCAACAGGCGACGTGATGGCTGGGGAAGATGTCACTGTTGCAATCAAAAATACCCTTTTGCCGTTAGTCGACTTACTGACCCCAAATTTACTGGAGTTAGCTTGTTTATCTAGCGGCGTCTGTGACGGGTTAACTAACTGTGACGATATAGATACACAAAAAGCAGCGGCAGAACACTTACTCAAGCAAGGCTGTAAAGGGGTATTGGTCAAAGGGGGCCATGCTAATGGCCAGTACTCTATCGATAGATATTTCGGCGCTGGACACGTATTTAGTATGCGCTCGATGCGCCACGATACCCAACATACACATGGCACGGGCTGCACACTGTCATCAGCTATCAGCGCAGCAATAGCCAAGGGATACCAATTAAACGATGCGCTTGTTATAGCCAAAGCCTATGTCAATCAAGGCATTCGATTAGCCTATCCATTAGGCCAAGGTACGGGGCCTGTGGCACATGCTGGATGGCCTACGCAGGTAGCTGACTTTCCGTATATTGGCACTATCAACGACACAACATCCAAACAACAGCAAGTAGGATTTTTACCCTGTAACAAGCAGTGGTTGGGTTTGTACCCTGTGGTGCCAAATGTGAAATGGTTAACCCGGTTATTAGAGGCGGGCGTCAAAACAATACAATTACGTATTAAAGACCCTGCGGCAGCTGACTTAGAAACTCAAGTTAGCGAAGCCGTGATCTTAGGGCGGCGCTATCAGGCGCAGGTATTTATTAATGACTACTGGCAGTTGGCAATTAAATACCAAGCCTATGGCGTACATTTAGGCCAAGAAGATCTCGCACTAGCAGATTTGCAGGCAATAAAAATAGCAGATTTACGTTTGGGTATTTCCACTCACGGATACCATGAATTACTTATAGCCAAACAGCTCAAACCTTCATACATCGCCCTTGGACATATCTTCCCAACTCAGACCAAAGAGATGCCGTCTAACCCACAAGGTTTAGACAACTTAAAGCGCTATGTGGGTTTATGTGAAAGTATCCCAACTGTAGCTATAGGGGGTATTTCAGAACAAAGAGTGGATGCTGTACAACAAACATCGGTTAACGGTATTGCCATGGTGTCTGCAATTTTACAGGCACCCAATTGGCAATCGGTCACTCACAGATTACTCAAAAAATTACTACCAACTGCTGATAATTCTATTGGCGAGATACAGCCATGAACAGCACACTTTCCCAGCCAGAAAAATTGCGCTATGCACGGCAAATGTTACTCCCAGAATTAGGTGAAAATGGACAGTTACGCCTAAAACAGGCACAGGTGTTAATTATTGGAATGGGCGGATTAGGTTGCCCAGCCGCTATGTATCTGGCTGCAGCGGGCATTGGTAGTTTAGTCATTGCCGATTTTGATACGGTTGAACGCAGTAATCTACACCGTCAAATTCTATATCAGGATTATCAGATTGGCCGCAATAAAGCACAACAGGGTGCCATTAACTTACATGCCATGGCTCCAGATGTGAGTTATCACGTGGTGAGTGAAAAGATCACGGCTGATAATGTTTTTAGTCTGGTAAGTGATGCTGATTTAGTACTGGATTGTACTGACAACATCCAAACTCGTTTATTGATCAATCAGGCTTGTGTGAACTTGCAACGCCCGCTTATCAGTGGCGCAGCCATTGGTTTTAAAGGCCAATTACTGACTCTCCCCATGACCGTAAATTCACCTTGTTATCAATGCATCTACCATTCTACTCCTGATGATCAAAGCAGTTGTCTACAAGATGGCGTAATGGGTCCATTAGTGGGAGTCATTGGCAGTATGCAGGCTTTACAAGGGATTAAATATCTCAGTCAAATAGGATGCCAAGAACCTAAGTTACATAGGTTCAATGCCATAAACATGCAATGGCAAAATTTAGCACTCACAGTAGATCCAAACTGCCCCGCTTGTGCCGACAAACCTTTAAGGAACAAAGATGCGTATTAAATTAAATAATGAAATTGTTGAAATCGAATCAAGCTTCACAGTGCAAACCTTGTTAGATAAATACCAAATATCTGAAACGGGTTTAGCTGCAGCTATTAACAATACTGTCATTCCCCACTCAAGTTGGGCCTCAACACCATTAAGTGAACATGATGAAATCACTTTATTTCAAGCTATAGCTGGAGGTTGAACTTATGAGCTTACAGATTGCTGATAAAACATTTCATTCGCGGTTATTTACCGGCACCGGTAAATTTTCAAGTGGAGAAGTCATGGCCAAGACTATCAAAGCAAGCGGCAGTGAATTGGTGACTGTGGCGTTAAAACGCACTGAACTACAGCAAAAAAATGACAATATTTTAAGCCAACTAAAACCACTTGGTGTGCAGTTATTACCTAATACATCTGGTGCGCGCACCGCTAAAGAAGCTATATTTGCCGCTCAATTAGGCCGCGAAGCCTTAGGTACTCAATGGGTGAAATTAGAAATTCATCCCGACCCCAAGTACCTAATGCCCGATCCGATTGAAACCTTGCTAGCTGCCGAACAACTCTGCGCTTTAGGTTTTGTGGTATTGCCCTACTGCAGCGCCGACCCTGTATTGTGTAAACGTTTAGAGCAAGTAGGCTGTGCTGCAGTTATGCCTTTAGGCGCAGCCATTGGCTCTAACCAAGGCCTTACGACCCGTTCGATGTTAGAAATTATTATTGAACAAGCTATGGTGCCTGTTATCGTTGATGCAGGTATAGGTGCGCCGTCCCACGCAGCTTTAGCAATGGAAATGGGCGCAGATGCGGTGTTAGTCAACACAGCTTTGGCCGTATCACCCAACCCAATCAGTATGGGCAAGGCCTTTAAACAAGCTGTAGAAGCAGGCTTTACAGCTTATCAGGCAGGTCTAGGTGCTAAAAGTATACACAGCCAAGCGAGTAGTCCATTAACTGGTTTTTTATCCGAGGTTTCAAGGTGAATTACCTCGACCAGAGCTTCTATCATCAATGGGCAGAAATAAACGATAAGCAACTACAGCAGCAATTAGACGAGGTGCAAACAGCGGATGTTGAGCGATTATTGGGTCAACCCAAGATAACCCTAAAAGACATGCCTGCATTGTTGTCTGCTGCGGCAGAAAAATATCTGGAGCCTCTAGCACAGCAGTCACAAGCCCTCACCCGTCAACGTTTTGGACATACTATTGGTTTTTTTGTACCACTGTACCTATCCAATTTATGCGCCAATGATTGTAGTTACTGTGGTTTTTCCATGAGCAATAGAATTAAGCGCCTGACCCTCACGCCTCAGCAGGTAGAAGCTGAATGCCTTGCGATTAAAGCTTTGGGGTTTGATACAATTTTACTGGTCACAGGTGAACACGAGCAAAAAGTCGGCATGGACTATTTTGCCACTGTGTTACCCATTATTAAGCAACATTTCAGTTATGTGATGTTAGAAGTACAGCCTTTATCCACCCAGCAATATCAAACACTGCGAGGATTAGGTGTCGACAGCGTATTGGTCTACCAAGAATGTTATCAACAAAAAACCTATCAACAACACCATCTTAAAGGCAACAAAACTGACTTTCGCTGGCGCTTAGAAACCCCAGATAGATTAGGCCAAGCTGGCATGGATAAAATAGGCGTGGGATGCTTGTTGGGACTCAGCAACTGGCGGTTAGACTGTCTTAAGTTAGCCATGCATATTGATTATCTACAAAAGTATTATTGGCAAAGTCGATTATCGGTGGCATTTCCACGCCTGCGCCCATGTACTGGGGGGATTATTCCTGAGCATTTACCTACTGATGGCCAGCTATTACAGCTCATTGCCGCATTTCGATTATTTAATCCACAAATCGATATTGTGTTATCTACCCGCGAACCCGCTTCATTAAGAAACAACTTACTGGGTTTAGGCGTGACTCAAATCAGTGCCGGTTCAAAAACCCAGCCGGGAGGATATGCCGATCAAACGCTGGCACTGGCGCAATTTGAAATTGACGATGAACGCAGTCCAGCACAAATGGCAAAAGTGGTAAAAGACGCAGGTTTCGAAGTGGTATGGAAAGATTGGGAGTCTGCTTATTCAGCTAAAAATTAATACCAAACATACTTAATTGAGATGGCTCAGTATCACCTAACGCTACAGGGATGACTTTTTATTCTAAGCGAAGTGGTCCAACACATGCGCAATATTGATTTTTTGTCGTTTCATTACAATGAGTGTCTTGGGGAGTTTTTGATGCTTTTGTTAGTATTATAGTTAGCTATTCGTCTTTTTAGTAAATCTTTAATACCCTTTGTAGGTGCTAGGTGGATAGCTTGTTCGGCATTTTTTTTGGCAGATTTATATTGCTTATCGCGGTATTGTAAATCTGCCAGTACAGCATACCAATGATAAGATCGCGTCAACCATGTAGGAATATCTGCTCGTTGCAAAACCTCCAATCCTTGTTTAGCATTTTTCCATTCAGCCATTGCTAGCGCTCGATTTAAAATATGTAACGCTGAAGGGGCCACATTTTCTAATAATTCATATGAGCCAACTATTTTGTCCCAACGAGTATCTTGGTAGCTTACGGCCATACAATGCTCTGCAGCTATATTTGCTTCAATATGATAACGAGAAATAATATCTCCTTGGCCAGATTGCATCAGGTGTTCCATAGCTTGTGTTATTTTTTGTTGGTCCCACATCGACCTATCTTGTTGTGCTAATAACACCAAACCAGTTTGGTCTTCGCGAGTATCAAGTCGAGCGATATTAAAATACATAAGTGCGAGTAATGCATGACTCTCTGGTACGTTGCATATTGGATTTTGTATTAACAATAATGTTAATCGCGAGGCCTCTTCACACAGATCGTTGCGGATCAGCACATCCGGATGTGAAGACAAATAACCTTCAGTAAATACTAAGTATAAAACCCGGTGAACAGCTGAAATTCTCTGTTTAATTAGAGATTGATTGATCTCGTCCATATTAAACTTTTGTTTTATCAACACACTTTTGGCTCGAATAAAACGCTTATAAACATTGGCCTCAGAGACGAATAACCGTGCGGCAATTTCAGAAACACTAAATCCACAAAGACTCTTTAAGGTGAAGACTAATTGCGACTCAATTGGAATATGATCGTCACAGGCCAAAAAAAGCATACGCAGCAATGCATCTGATAACTCACTTGATAGGCTTGCTTCTATGTCCGGGCTGAATTCAATATCTTGCTGTTCGTATTCATTATTTAATATCACCTGATGTCGCACTGTGTTTCTAAATTCAGACAATAAATGTCTGTGTGCAACTTGATATAACCACGCGGCCTGGTTATCAGGCTTCTTATCTAAAGCCCAATGCGTAAGAGCCTGTGTCATAGACCATTGCACCGCATCTTCTATCATTTCAACGTGTTGTATGCCTACACGACGAACTAATGTCGCCACAAGTGAACCGTACTCATGGCGAAAAACATGCTCTATATTGTCTTGTTGTTCCTTGTTACTCAAGGTGTAGAAATTTCTCGGATTTCTAGACTGGTGCGGGGGTTCTCGACCATGGGACTTTGTTGAATCACTTTTACCACTTCATCTAAGTTTTCACCTACAAGGAGCATATAACCGCCTATTACTTCTTTCAATTCAATAAAGGGACCATCTTTGACACTATCATTTGTTACTACTGCAGCGGCGCCTGATAATGCACCTCCCATGTCTAAAATATTTTTTGCAAATTTACTTTGCCACGCTTGGTATTTAGCATACATAGTTTCCATGTCTGAAGGTGATGGTTTTTCGCAAGCCCCAGACTCACTTCTTAGAATACACATGAATTTTTTGTTACTCATTTTTTGCTCCTTGGTATTTATATTTTCAGCAGATTAATCACTACTGACATTATAAAGACGCATTAGCTAACACTAGTTAGACACTTTATCGCAGAATAAATAAATCGCGGTCAACAGGGCCAGTAAATTCTCTAAAACAGAGTATGAGTTAACCTAACTTTCTTTCAAGGACTTCTCAAACAATCAAGGTGATTTTTGCAACTAACTGTCAGTTAAAACCAAAAGTTGCGGAGTGGATCCCAGTTCTAAAGGCGACCGGAATGACGCGATGGATGGCTATTAACTTTTGCCGATGCTTTTAACAATTAAACAAAGCCTGAATAGCCGGTTCATCGGCTCGTTTTCGTAAACAACACAATCCTAATTGATAGGGCTCAATATCATCAAGTGCAATGCGATTGACCTTTCGCCCTAGGGTGGAATGATCCAACACAATCTGCGGTACTATGCCCAAGCC
Organism: Paraglaciecola arctica; assembly: GCF_018861065.1. GTDB lineage: Bacteria > Pseudomonadota > Gammaproteobacteria > Enterobacterales > Alteromonadaceae > Paraglaciecola > Paraglaciecola arctica_B. The sequence goes on along the minus strand of NZ_JAHKQO010000048.1, from coordinate 26,629 downwards.
GCAACCTAAAGCCACCATACTTACTATCGCCTCATTTCCAGCAACTTTGGCATAAATGCGTGGCCTTATGCCTTGTTCAGCAAACCAATGATGCACAATACGTTTTGATGGACCCGAGTCAGGTAAAATGAAAGAGTGCTGACGCCAGTCCACTTGCTCTAATCGATTTATCAAAGTGTCTTTAGGGGCGATAAGTAGCAAGGGTATGTCACCTAGCGATAAAAATTTTAACTCTGCAGGAAAATCAGGTGTGTGAATAGCAATGGCGGCATCGACCTCTTGTTGCATCACTTTACTTACGGATAACGCGGGATCGCCGGTGCTCAATTTTATTTCTACTTGTGGATATTTGTGGCGAAAATTATCTAAAAGACTGGGCAAATGACTTTGGCTAGCGGTAACTGAACAAAACAAACTCAGCTCACCTTGTAAATGTTGATGCTCTTGCTGAAGTTCCCATTTTACTTTTTTCCATTCAGTCAAAATTAACTGAGAGAAACTTAATAGTTTAGAGCCGGCTGCGGTGAGTTTAACTTTACGATTGTCTCGCGCAAACAAAGTGGTACCACATTCGTCCTCAAGCCTTTGAATAGCGCGACTCAAAGTAGAAGGGCTAACAAACATTGATGCCGCAGTTTTACTAAAATGCAAACTACTCGCTAAATGTTGAAACAACTCTAAGCTACGTATATCCATCTAATTGACCTAATTTAACTATTTTTAGCTACATTGCATATATCGCAACATTATATTGCAAATATATCATTTTAAACAACACCGCTTTAGATCTATTATCAAAACATCGCAAGTGACCCAATAACTTGTAGTTAATTAGATTAGGAAAATTAAACATGGCAAATTATTTCAATACATTATCTTTACGTCAGCAATTAGACCAAATTGGTCGTTGTCGTTTTATGCAACGTTCAGAGTTTTCGACAGGCTGTGATTTCCTTAAGGGCAAAAAAATTGTCATTGTAGGTTGTGGTGCGCAAGGTTTAAACCAAGGTTTAAACATGCGAGATTCTGGTTTAGACATCTCTTATGCATTACGTCAGGCTGCTATTGATGAAAAGCGTGATTCTTTTAATCGTGCAGATGGCAACGGCTTTACTGTTGGTACTTATCAAGATCTTATCCCTACAGCTGATATCGTCTACAACTTAACTCCTGATAAACAGCATTCAAGTGTAGTAGAAGCGGTCATGCCTCTAATGAAAAAAGGCGCCACTTTAGGTTATTCACACGGTTTTAATATCGTTGAAGAAGGCCAACAAATTCGCGAAGACCTCACCGTTGTAATGTGTGCACCTAAGTGCCCTGGTACGGAAGTACGTGAAGAATATAAACGAGGCTTTGGTGTACCAACTTTAATTGCCGTACACCCTGAAAATGATCCACAAGGCCAAGGTTGGGATATCGCAAAAGCACTCGCTTCAGCAACAGGTGGTGATCGCGCCGGTGTACTTGAATCTTCTTTTGTAGCAGAAGTTAAATCTGACCTTATGGGTGAACAAACTATCCTATGTGGTATGCAACAAGTAGCGGCAGTTTTAGGTTACGAAAAAATGGTCGCAAATGGCATCGATCCTGGCTATGCAGGTAAATTGATCCAAGACGGTTTAGAAACAATCACTGAAGCACTTAAAATTGGTGGCGTCACCAATATGATGGACAGATTGTCTAATCCTGCCAAGGTAAAAGCCTTTGAATTATCTGAACAATTAACAGAATTACTGCGTCCTCTTTTTGGCAAACATCAAGACGACATCATCAGCGGTGAATTTTCTCGCACTATGATGGAAGATTGGGCCAATGGTGACGCGAACTTGCTTAAATGGCGCGAAGAAACGGGTCAAACAGGTTTTGAAAACTCCCCCGCTTTTGATGGCAATATCGATGAGCAAGAATATTTTGACCACGGCATCTTTTTAGTTGCGATGATTAAATCAGGTGTTGAACTTGCCTTTGATGTAATGGTAGAAGCCGGTATTTTACCAGAATCTGCGTACTACGAGTCATTACATGAAACGCCGTTAATTTCTAATACTATCGCCCGTAAACGTCTATACGAAATGAACGTAGTGATCTCAGATACAGCAGAGTACGGTAACTATTTATTCGCCAACGCAGCTATTCCGCTTTTGGCTGAAAAACTTATGCCAAGCATAGGTACTGACCTTATTGGTAAAGCTTATACAACTGCCTCAAACAGTGTTGATAACAAGAAACTTGTTGATATCAACAAAAGCATCAGAGAGCACGGTGTAGAAACAGTTGGCGCGAAATTACGTGGTTATATGACTGATATGAAAACAATTGTTGAGTCTGCATAAGAAGCTACACTCTAACGGTTTGCAACGATTTCTGTCGTAAGGTGCTTGTTAAAAGCCCTCTTGCCCAGCCATTTTGGCTGGGCTTTTTTATTTAGTCTTTAATAACTAAAACATTGTTTGTTAAATAGTATCTCTAGAACATTTGCTTCACGTTACCTAGAAGCAACGACTCTCAATATTGGTTATATGCTTAGAACTTACATTAGGTGTATGTATTAGAAGACTAGGTAATATCCCTAATTTAATAGCCTCCATAGGTTTCCGCCTAAAAAAGTCTCAAAAACGCCTCTCTTTTAAATAGTTTTTTGCAATAACATCATCATGCGTAGCCAAATGCATACACCTCAAGACTAAAAATCCATAAGAATCTAAGCTACGCCCTGATTTTACGGTGTCTGCGCACTTGGCCTGCGATTTGCTAAAATCGAGTGACAGGAAAGCCTCAACAATAGCACGCCGTATCTGCAACACCGACATTCAATCCAATAGACAAGAAACAGGATTAAGCATGAATAAATCAATAACACGTATTGCCAAAATGGATGATTGGTTTTTTGAAGTAAAAATGGTCAGAGCAATAAAATCAAAGAATTATGGAGACTCATACTCAGCCATAGCGCAACTGACAGCTAGCGGCGAACAAATGCACATAGACTCGCATTTATCCATCAAAGACGAAGAACTTAGCAAGGATGATTTCATGACAATTTATAAATTTTGTCAGTCTATGGGAATGAAGAGTATCACTTATGACAGAGTTAAGAATGGTTTTAGAACGTCAAAACAAGTCGATATTTCCGAGAACCAGCCAAACATTCGCTTAGTCAAATAATTAGTGGCTTCTAGCGATTAAAAAAGCGCTATGTATACACCAAATTTTGGTACAACCTATACACAGCGCTTAAAATCGAATCATCAAAATTGAATAAAATCGAACACTGATTCAATACCGGACTACCCTAAACGACGCATACTGAATAGATTATGAACAACTTATGAATTTAACCAGACAACAGTTGTTTTAGGACTTAGTTGCATTCCAATACAACACAAACGACAACACACCAAACCCCAAAAAGCCTATCGCAATCGGTGTAATGGTAGATTCAATAAAACTACCAACAAATAGTGCCGTAGGTACTGAGACTAAACTGCTTAGCGAGCCAATTATAGCCGCACCTAGGCCGGCCATTTTACCTAAGGGCTGCATCGCCATTGCATTGATATTACCAAACATAATTCCGATGCAGAAAAATGCGCAAAACAACACAGCTACGAACTGCCAAAAGGGGGGCACTCCCTGATTAACAAAACATAAAACCGTTAGGATCCCTGAGAAAAACAACCAGCCTAACATCGCCCAAGTACATAAGGTTCGCATTCCCAAACGTATCACTAAGGTGCCATTAATAAAGGATGCAAATCCAATCGAAAAAGCCAACAAAGCAAAATACACAGGAAACAAATCACCTGTGTCGTAAACATGCTGAAATAAGGTTTGCGATGAACTGATATAGGCCAAAAAAGCGCCAAAAATGATACCCGACGAAAGGGTATAAAACATCACTAATTTATGGGTAAGAATAAATTTACTCGACTGCCATAGTTGCAACCAACTAAATGGCAATCGCTTTTCTTTAGGCAATGTCTCTGGTTGTCGAATAAAAAACCATAATCCGGTCAGTAACCCAAAAATCAGAAATGATGAAAAAATATACTGCCAGGAGAACCAAAATAAAATAGCTTGCCCAAAACTAGGGGCTAACATAGGAACAAGTATAAATACCATCATGATAAATGACATGACTCGGGCCATGGCTTCACCTTCGTACTTATCTCTTATCACCGCTAAGGTTGCAATTCTTGGCCCTGACACACCAAAAGCTTGGATAACTCGGCCAATTAGCATGACTTCTAAGGATTCCGCGTAAATACAAACTAATGAACCAATCGCAAACACAATCAAACCAGAAATTATCGCGTAACGTCTTCCTTTGTCGTCAGATAATGGTCCGTAATAAAGTTGCCCAAATGCCATGCCGAAAAAAAATAAAGAAACGATAAGATGAGTCTGCCTAGGATCTGTAATTTCTAGATCAGTCCCGATTTGAGATAATGCAGGCAAAACTGCATCGATACTTAAGGCAACTAAAGACGTCATCAATGCCATTAGCGCAACAAACTCAAATAAACCTATATCGGCCTTGATTTGATTATTTGTTTCACCAGGATTGGAATTGCGATTGAGTGACATGTTTAAACCATTGAATTTTAGGGGTGAGGATTCTAGCACCGACCATTAATTGTGCTTAGAATTTTTAGCTTAGTCTTGAAAGCGGGACTTATATAAACAACAAATTGACTAAAGCCAAGTACAATCTATCCGAGATTTACTTCCAACGCCTAATCTAACAACCTCTGAAACCGATTTAGAAGGTGTTTGCTCAGGCGCCATGGATGATTCATTACTTATTGAAAAGTGGCTTACAGCTCTGTAGGCACTGAATTGTCAGGGTTAGCTAAATCTTTCAAACGTCCATTGCGTAAACTATAAATCCAACTATGAATTCTTAGCCTTTGGCCGCGATCTTTTGCATCGCGAACAATATTAGTACGGCGAATATTTTCAGCTTGCTCCAACACGTTTAATTCACACATACGAGCCGATTTATCCTGATCATTCAGCCCCTCTAATTCGTCGTTATATTTCACAACTAAATCTTTGATGTGTCCCAACCAGTTGTCAATTAGACCGAATTGTTGGTCGCCGAGAGCTGCTTCTACACCCCCACACCCGTAATGACCACATACAATAATATGCTTAACCTGAAGTACATCTACTGCATATTGTAATACCGACAAACAATTAAAGTCGGTATGCACAACAAGATTAGCTACATTTCTGTGTACAAAAATATCACCGGGTATCAAGCCCAATAATTGATTCGCTGGCACCCGACTGTCTGAACAACCGATCCATAAGTATTCAGGTTTTTGTCGTTCAGATAAACGGTTAAAAAATTCTGGATCTGCCTCTTTTGTTGATTCAGACCAGATTTTATTATTTTCAAGTAGTTGTTTAATTTCGCTCATGAAACCTCACTTAGTTGTGGCGCAGTATAAAGTAACTATCAGCTACCACAAGTCCTACCTCAAAGTTGAATTGGTGATTAGTTAGATTCTAAAAGTCGAATTGAAATCGCCGCTGCAGACGTTCTGTTGTCGACTCCGAGTTTTTTATAAATTTGCTCTAAGTGTTTATTTGCAGTCCTAGGGCTCATACTCAATATCTGGGATATTTCCCAATTGGTTTTGCCGTAAGATACCCAATACAAAACTTCAGACTCGCGCTTTGTGATAGACAGGTTTTGCTGCAAAACTAGTGGTGTTTTTTGTATCTTATTTTCAACCACTTTAAGCATATGTTTGTCATCTTGCTGGCGCTCATACATAATTTCAAATGGGGTTTCAAAACAGTTTACTTTTAGGTTTTCTTTGGTGCTAGTCACTAACCAATCTTGTATTAGCCCGGCCAATGTCGCCCATGGACTCATATCGTTGCCTGAAAATTCATCGATTATCTGGTGTGCCTTAGGTGTCGCCCAAGATAAGCGTCCTTGTTCACTTACACAAAATACTTTGCTACCAGCATGATCTAGTGCGTCTTGTGCGCTAAGCGCGAGTTTAGCCGTTTGAATATGGGTTTTAATTCGCGCAATCACTTCATCGGGTGAAATCGGTTTAGTAACATAATCGATGCCTCCAGCTTCAAACCCTTTCACAACATCCTCTACTTCGGTCAATCCAGTCATAAATATGATAGGGGTGCTTGGCCGTTGCAGCTTGAGTCTACGGCACGTTTCAAAACCGTCCATTTCAGGCATGACCGCATCCATCAAAACGATGTCAGGCTCTATTTTTTCAGCAATAGAGAGCGCTTGTGCACCGTTGAGGGCTACAAGAGCAGTAAACCCTTGATTATTCAGGGCCACGTTCAACATGCCTAATGACTCAGGAGAATCGTCAACCACTAGCACCACATTATTCATTTTATTATTCATCGCACAATTCTTCTAAATAGCCGATAATCTTGGGAAAATTGCACAGGGCAACGTATTCGTTTATTTGCGAGGTTACTTCCACTGGAAATTCGTATATTCCGTGTAGCTCTGAAAATTTACTTTTAAAACCAGATAAATAGCCAATCTCTGCTAGTGAAATAAGGGTTTTATATTGCTCTTTAGTAACAGGGTTGCATAGGTTCGCGCTAGCAGTCTCAACATCTAAGGCTTCTTCTGTCGAGGCATATTGCCATTGTATGTTAAGCAACTCTCCAATTTTTCCTAACAAGGCGGTCAAATTAATAGGCTTGGCCATATAACCATTATGAAAATGTTCTTCAACCATATGGCTATCAATATCACGGGCATTAGCCGAAACCATCAGAACGGGCATGACATATCCATGATCTCTGACCTCCTTGACCATTTGCCAACCATCCTTATCAGGCATTCTCACGTCTAAAATGATCAAGGAAACTTGATTTTCAGTTAACATCTGCAACCCTTTTGCAGCATGTTCTGCTAATAACACCTTAAATCCTAAAGGTTTAAGCAAATCGGCGAGCAATTGTCTTTGGTGTGGATCATCCTCAACGACTAATATTGTTTTTGTTTCTTGCAGATAACCCGTTGCTTTGGCTTGGGTATTTTCTGGTGCATTTTCGTTTTTATTAAGCTCCACCAGCATCAATCTAAAATTAAAAGTAGAGCCTTGCCCTAGGGTACTTTTAAGGGAAATTTCGCCCCCCATCAACTCGGTTAATGAACGCGCTATAGTTAACCCCAACCCTGCACCTCCAATTGCTTGAGTGTGAGAGTTTCTAACTTGTTCAAAAGGCCTAAAAATAGACTCACGGTCCTGTTCAGAAATACCAATTCCTGTATCTATGACGCTGAAATTTGCTACTTGGTTACGATAACTAATTTTTAGTGTCACAGAGCCTCGCTCTGTGTATTTGATAGCGTTTGAAATAAGGTTGATTAGTATCTGCCTAAATCGCTGTTTGTCAGTTGCAACATAGTCAGGAAGGTTTGAACAGGGCTGGTAAATAAACTCGATATTTTTCTGTGCGGCCTTCATTTGAAACATATCAATCAACTGTTGCAAGATTGCCTTTAAATTAACTTCGTCACGCTGCAGGGTTAACCTACCCGCTTCAATTTTTGATATTTCCAGTAACCCTTCTATCAAATCAGCAAGATGTTCACCATTGCGTTTAACAATAGTTAACGTCTCACGTTGTGATTGCGGAAACGAATCATCTTGACTGAGTAACTGTGCGTAACCCAACATCACATTTAGCGGTGTTCTCAACTCATGGCTCAACCCTGCTAAATAACGACTTTTAGCTTCGTTTGCAGATTCTGCTTTGACTTTGGCATCCTGCAACGCCATAGATGTTTTTTCGTGAGCGCTACTTTCTTTAGCCAAAGCGCTAGCTAACGAACGTAACTCCTTAAGTGCCGAACGGTTACCAATTCGCGCTAAAATAAACAACCAACTGACGACTCCAATAATGATCAACAACAAGAAAAATATCTTTATTAGAGTGTTAGCGAACACCTGTTTAACTGCGACATCATCGACTGGCACCTGTAAATAAATCAAAAATAGGAAACCCGCTCCAATAACACTTAAACTGAGCGTTAATCCGATAAACTGCGCCATTGGCGTGGTCATAACTCTAAGTAAGTCAGTGGTCAAAAACCGTCGAAAAAAGTGTTGCGACTGATTGGACAAAGTACCTGCTGGCCGGCATTGATCTCCGCAACGTACATCTAAGGAGCAACACAAAGAACAGATCGGTTTTTGGTAAGCTGGGCAAAAAGCCATGTCTTCTTGATCAAAGGTATTTTCACAAATATGGCATTGTGTACTTTGAGTGATGGGCGCCTGTTGATTTTTGACTAAATAAAACTGACCTTTGGTTAAATACCCTATCAAAGGCACGGTTATAAAAGGCAAACCACAAGCTATAAACGAGCCCAACGCCTTAGTGGTTTCTCCATACCAACCGAAATGCGCAGTAAACCCAACAAAAGAGGCGATTAACATTGAACCAAAACCCACTGGGTTGATGTCGTACAAACCCGAACGTTTGAATTCGATATGACGTGGACTGATGCCTAACGGCTTGTTAATCAACAAGTCTGCAGTAACCGAACTTAGCCAAGCCAAAACAATCACTGAGTAAACCGATAACATACTTTCAATAGTTTGGTATATGCCCAGCTCCATTAGTAGTAGTGCTATAGCCACATTAAACACCATCCACACCACTCGACCGGGATGATTGCGGGTAACGCGGGAGAAAAAGTTAGACCAGGCCAACGAACCTGCATAAGCATTGGCTACGTTGATTTTAAGCTGAGATATCACCACAAATGAACAAGCGACTATTACGGCAATGGTTGGGTTGTCGAAAACTAGGCTAAAAGCTAGGTTGTACATATTAGCTGGGTCATCAGCTAAATCCATCGAGACACCTTGGGTTAATGCAAAATAGGCCAAAAACGACCCTAAGAATAGTTTTAATGCACCAAAAATAATCCAACCAGGACCCGCCATTATCAAAGCGGTCCACCAACGCCATAACCCCTGCTTGGGTTTTTCAGGCAGAAAACGTAAGAAATCAACCTGCTCACCAATTTGCGCGACAAGTGACAACGACACAGCCGAAGCGGCGCCAAATAATAATAGATTAAAACCTTGTCCTTGATCTCCAGCTAGACCTGTAAATCCTAACCATTGCCTTAAATCACTATCAGGATGAGTAAACACGAAATACAAAGGAATGAGTTGCAGAACTACCCAGAAAGGTTGGCTCCACACCTGAAAACGACTGATGTATGCAATCCCATGTGTTACTAATGGCAACACCACTAAGGCACTAACCACGTATGCTATGGGTAAAGGCATACCAAACAAGATTTGCAATGCCATGGACATGATGGCGGCTTCAAGGGCGAAAAAAATGAAAGTAAAAGAGGCGTAGATCAGTGACGCAATAGTTGAACCAATGTAACCAAAACCAGCACCACGGCTCAATAAATCAATATCTACACCATATTTCGCGGCGTAATAACTAATAGGCAGGCCAGTCAAAAACACCACGAAAATAACCGCAACAATCGCCCAAGCTGAATTTACAAACCCAAAATTCAGGGTTATGGCACCACCTATCGCTTCCAAAACCAAAAACGACACAATGCCCAATGCGGTATTGGCAATCCGACCTGGGGACCAAATACGTGCTCTTTTCGCCGTAAAACGAAGCGCAAAGTCTTCCATCATCTCGTTAGCAACGAGCTTATTGTAAGTTCTTCTAGTGGCCAGAATTTTTTTATTGGATTGCATTCAAAAGCGCTTTCAATTTAAAACTGGCTACTGAAATAAACAGCTGACCTAGCATTCGAGTTGATTGAGTTTACACATTATTGGTGAAGACGAATATGCGTAGATTGACGTAGATATAACCAATTTATTCTATTCATAGTTAACTGATTGCCCCCTCTATTTTTGGCACGCCTCTATTTATGCTTTTAATGTTGCGCAGCAACTCTGCTCATCGCTTTCTAATTTAGACTAAAAAACCAAATCTACGTCATTTTACGTAGTCCCTTGCGCGCTTTTACGCATATTCACTCTTGACCAAACCCGCAATACTTACTCCCGCTTTAAAAACGTTTTATTCAAGGTCGTCATGCAAAAAAGATGACCCACACACAAACTTCGAATTAAAAATAAACGGAATGCACAAATGAAACTACAGGCGAAATTTACCCGGATAGCAGCGTCACTGTTGCTATCAATTGGCACAATCAATGCTGCACAGGCTGAAATAACAGCTGACAAACTCAGTGTAAGCGGCTTTATCGATATGTCTTATTTGTCAGTCGAGGTTGACGGTGCTGACTCATCACATGATTCAGGCATTGATCAAGTAGAACTAAATTTTGGTTATGATTTTGGCAACAAGCTCACCGCCACTGTAGATGTTGAATACCAAAATGCAGCTGAAGGTGTGGACGTTGAGCAGGCTTTTATTTCATACGCTATATCTGACAATTTCAGTATCAAAGCGGGTCGCTTTTTAAGTTATACAGGTTGGGAAACAGAAGAACCAACTGGCTTATTTCAATACTCAGGCACGGGTTACGCACAGTACTTCTATGGTTACTACCAACAAGGCGTATCTGCGCTATATAGCGGTGAAAAATTTGCAGTGGCGGTGTCAGTCGTAAACGATTTAGCCGGACCACAGTCGACTGATACAGAGCACCCAGGGGTTGAAACTATGGTTGCCTTTATGCCAACAGAAAATTTCACTATTAAAGGCTTTTACTCGGTGGATGGTGATACCACTATGATAAACACCTGGGCTGCCTACTCAAAGGATAGCTTGACCTTAGCAGTTGAATATAACTCCTCTGAAGACACCGCTTTTGCCGGTAGTGAAGCCGATGGTTTTCTGCTGATGGCTAACTACGGCTTTGAAAATGGATTAGGACTAACAGCTCGTTATCACGACTATGAAGTTGAAGATGCTACTGGTGCGTCGTTTGAAGAAGCCAGTGGTATTACTATTTCGCCCAGTTTTTCAGTTAATGAAAACCTGTTAATGGTCTTTGAATACCGAATGGACGAAGTAAACGATGTAGATGTGGATTACTTAGCGGTTGAAGCTTTGATCACTTTCTAAACAACTCTTTATAAAACGTGACTTTTATCACATCACAAATTGGCACCACAAATTTATAAATAGGAATCATAATGAAACTTAAAAAACTCATAGTTGCTAGCTCAATTATTGCTAGCAGTTTAGTCACACAACTATCTATCGCTGCAGACACCATCAAAGTAGGCGTATTGCATTCTTTGTCGGGCACCATGGCCATCAGTGAAACCACACTGAAAGACACAGTGTTAATGATGATTGAAGAGCAAAACAAAAAAGGCGGAGTCTTAGGCAAACAACTTGAAGCTGTGGTGGTTGATCCTGCTTCAAATTGGCCATTATTTGCAGAAAAGACCCGTGAATTATTAGCTAAAGACAAGGTCGATGTGATATTCGGATGCTGGACATCTGTATCTCGTAAGTCGGCGTTGCCAGTGCTCGAAGAACTCAACGGATTATTGTTCTACCCAGTACAGTATGAAGGTGAAGAGTCGTCTAAGAATGTATTTTATACTGGCGCAGCTCCGAACCAACAAGCAATTCCTGCAGTTGATTATTTGATGGATGATATAGGTGCAACTCGCTGGGTATTAGCCGGTACAGATTATGTTTATCCTCGAACCACCAATAAAATTCTTGAAGCTTATCTATTGGCTAAAGGTGTAAAAGCTGAAGATATCATGATCAACTACACACCATTTGGTCACTCAGATTGGCAGGGCATTGTCTCTGATATCAAAAAGTTTGGCTCTCAAGGTAAAAAAACCGCGGTAGTTTCAACTATCAATGGAGATGCCAACATTCCTTTCTACAAAGAGCTCGGCAACCAAGGGATTTCTGCTGAAGATATTCCAGTGGTGGCTTTCTCAGTGGGTGAAGAAGAGTTGTCGGGTTTTGATACCAAACCTTTGGTTGGTCACTTAGCTGCTTGGAATTATTTCCAAAGTGTTGAATCTGATAGCAACGACGCCTTTATCGCACAATGGAAAAAATATATTGGAGATGAAAAACGCGTCACAAATGACCCAATGGAAGCCACCTATATCGGTTTTGAAATGTGGGTTAAAGCAGTTGAAAAAGCCGGTTCAACTGATGTCGATGCGGTTGAGCAAGCAATGATAGGTGTCGCAGTACCAAACTTGACGGGTGGCACTGCAGTAATGAATGCAAACCATCATTTATCTAAACCTGTGCTTATTGGTGAAATCCAAGAAGATGGTCAATTCGAAGTGGTTTGGGAAACCCCTGATACGGTAATTGGTGATGCTTGGTCAGACTATTTACCTAGCTCTAAAAACCTCATATCTGATTGGACCGCCCCGGTTAGCTGCGGCAACTTCGATGTTAAAACAGCTAAATGTTCGGGTCAAAACTTCTAAGTTTTATGTGTGAGGACAGCGACTGATGATTTTTTAACACAGTCCCTGGTTGTTCGACTTCTCGTTTTTTCAGGGGAAGTCGGACTTTTTTAGTTCATAACAACACATAGCAAGGAACAGGTAATGCACCGAATATATTTATTATTGCTACTGATTTTTATTTCTGGGCAAAGTGCGGCTTTGCAGCCTGACTCAGATACTCAATCTAATTCACAATTGAGTGGTCTGCTTAATCAGTTACCTAAAACAAAATTACGAAAAATGGCTCCACTCATTGAAAAAATATCCCAGACTAAACAGCCACAAACTCGAGCAATATTACAATTTATGCTCGACGGAGAGCTGTATTATTTAAGAGCCAACAAACAAGTTGTACATGCTCAGTCGACGGAAAATAATCTGTATGAATTAACCGATGTATTAACCCAAGAATCACTTACCCCAGTCAAAAAATCGCGACTGTCTAAAGTCAAAACAAACAACCGTTTACGCAGCACTTTGCGCAACATACTCGCCAAAATTGACTTAACTGACGATGATAAACAAATACGCCTACAAGCGGTACAGCAGTTACTTAGCTCTCCAAGCAAACAATCGGCAGCTATTATTACTGAGTTAATTGATGACGAAACAGACCAAGATGTGCGGGCGTTAATGGCAACTACCTTGGCCTTACAACAACTAAAATCAGGCAGTTCTGATGAAAAACTGATAGCGCTAGAACAACTTAGCGGCTCATTAGAGCCTACAGTAAAAAATGAAATTGTTAGTTTGCTCGAAAATCTACCAAACAAAGACTTAACTGCAGAGCAACAAATCCTCAAGAGTCAATTAACTAACGCATTAGACGAAATCGACAATAGAGCCAGCTTTTATAGCGCAATTGAAACTGTATTTTTTGGGCTTAGCCTAGGCTCGGTTTTACTATTGGCGGCCATTGGACTGGCCATTACTTTTGGGGTAATGGGGGTAATCAATATGGCCCACGGCGAAATGATCATGTTAGGCGCCTATACCACTTACGTGATTCAATTAGCCTTTCCCTCCATGATTGAGTATTCATTACTGATTGCCGTTCCTGCAGCGTTTTTGGTATCCGGTTTTGTGGGGATCCTAATTGAACGCGGCGTAATACGCTTTTTAAAAGGGCGACCTCTCGAAACTTTGTTGGCGACTTTTGGCATCAGTTTAGTTTTGCAACAACTAGTAAGAACCATATTTTCCCCTTTAAACCGTCAGGTGGTTAGCCCTGAATGGATGAGTGGTTCTTGGCAAATCAATCCTATTTTTTCACTCACTTATAACCGCTTATACATCATTTTGTTTTCCATTTTTGTATTTGTCTCTTTACTGATGATACTTAAAAAAACATCCCTTGGTTTACATGTGCGTGCGGTATCCCAAAACCGCGATATGGCCAGAGCGTTAAGTATCAAAAGTGATTGGGTAGATGCCATTACATTTGGCCTTGGCTCTGGGATAGCTGGAGTAGCTGGCGTGGTATTAAGTCAATTAACCAATGTAGGCCCTAACCTAGGTCAGGCCTATATTATCGATTCATTCTTAGTGGTGGTTTTTGGTGGTGTTGGTAATTTGTGGGGCACATTGGTGGCAGCTATGTCCTTGGGCCTGACTAATAAGTTTCTGGAACCACTCACTGGCTCAGTACTGGCCAATATCATCGTATTAGTTGGTTTGGTGCTGTTTATTCAAAAACGCCCCAAAGGACTATTTCCACAAAAAGGGAGGTCGGCGGACTAATGAATACTTCTATTAATCAAGATATTAATCAAAACAATCAACAACAGTCATTGTTTCGTAGTAGAGATCCTTTGCATCTGACAATTGGCCTGTTATTTATCACCACTATATTGGTGACCATAGGTAATTTAATCTTTGCTGAATCATCGGCTTTTCATGTGAGCGATTATACTGTCAGCCTATTAGGCAAGTACTTGTGTTATGCACTTCTAGCATTGGCAGTGGATTTGGTTTGGGGATATTGCGGTATTCTAAGCTTGGGACATGGGGCATTTTTTACTTTGGGCGGCTATGCCATGGGCATGTATTTGATGCGTCAAATTGGCGACCGCGGTGTATATGGCAACCCTGATTTACCTGATTTTATGGTCTTTCTAAACTGGACCGAATTACCTTGGTTTTGGGCAGGATCTAACAGCGTAATATGGATGGTGTGCATGGTGTTTTTGGGCCCTGGATTATTGGCCTTTATTTTTGGTAGTTTAGCATTTCGTTCACGTGTGAGCGGGGTGTACTTATCAATTATGACCCAAGCGATGACCTACGCCTTAATGTTAGCCTTTTTCCGCAACGAGATGGGCTTTGGTGGCAATAATGGGCTAACTGATTTTAAGGAAATTTTTGGTTTCTCATTGCAGTCTCCCAGCACCAAATTAGGGCTCTTTATTGCCACAGCGATTGCCCTAGCACTCGCTTATTGTGCCTGCCATTTTATCGTTAAATCTAAAATGGGCAGGGTAGTCACGGCGATTCGCGACTCTGAAAGCCGCGTAAGATTTGTGGGCTACAAACCCGAGCATTACAAAGTGTGGATATTTGTGGTCTCGGCCATGTTGGCAGGGCTTGCAGGCGCGTTATATGTGCCGCAAGTGGGCATTATTAATCCCGGTGAGTTTTCACCACTGAATTCTATTGAAATGGTGATTTGGGTCGCGGTAGGTGGAAGAAACTCCTTATACGGTGCGATTATTGGAGCCATTATTGTGAGTTACGCCAAAACTCGCTTTACCGCCATCATGCCAGAAGCGTGGCTCTTTGCCTTAGGCGGATTGTTTGTATTGGTGACTTTGTTATTACCTAAAGGCATCGCAGGGTTGCTTCCAAGTATTAAACAAAAATTTGCCAACACAGCTGATTCAGTGGAGGCAAAATCATGACTGCCAATAAAGCAGGTTCGCCCCTGACGGCCCACGAAAACATTGTGCCTGATACGCGCCATGGGGTGATTTTATATGTGGAAGACGTCAACCTGAGTTTTGATGGTTTTAAGGCGTTAAATAACCTCAATCTCTATATTAATGATGGTGAATTGCGCTGTTTGATCGGCGCAAATGGTGCGGGTAAAACAACCTTAATGGATGTGATCACCGGTAAAATCCGCCCCGATACTGGCAAAGTAAACTTTGGACAGCAGATCGATTTATTACAGCTCGACGAATCAGAAATAGCGCGGGCGGGTATCGGACGAAAATTTCAAAAACCCACTGTTTTTGAAGAGCTATCGGTATTTGAAAATATTGAATTGAGCCTTAAAGGTGACAAAGGTATTTGGACCGCGTTATTTCACAAATTAAGTGGCGAACAAGAAGACCGCATCGGTGAGATTTTACACACTATTGGCTTAGTGGCCGAGTGTCACTATCCAGCAGGTAGATTGTCACACGGGCAAAAGCAATGGCTTGAAATTGGCATGTTATTGGCCGCAGAGCCAAGAGTGTTGTTGGTAGACGAACCGGTAGCAGGTATGACAGGGCAAGAAACCGAACGCACCGCAGAATTACTCACCTCTTTGGCAGGCGAACATTCGGTTGTGGTAGTCGAACACGATATGGCTTTTGTGCGTTCAATCGCCAGAAAAGTGTCGGTTTTACACCAAGGCTCGGTATTGGCGGAAGGCACTATGTCTGAAATTCAAGCCAACCCTGATGTAATCCGTGTGTATTTAGGTGAGGAGCAAGGTTAATATGATCACATTAAGCGCAGTCAATCAAAAGTACGGTGGCACCCAGATTTTATGGGACTTGAACTTAGCCATTAAACCTGGCTCTCGTACCTGTATTATGGGCCGCAATGGGGTCGGAAAAACTACTTTGTTAAAAACCATTATGGGGCTATTGCCGATAAGTTCGGGACAACTCACTTTTGGTGACAGGGATATCAGCAACAGTTCAGTTGAATTACGCCCAGACATTGGTATAGGCTATGTACCTCAAGGACGGCATATTTTTCCGCAGTTAACTGTCGAAGAAAACCTAACTGTCAGTTTGAATTGCAAGCGACAAACCAGCAAAACAATACCAGAACACATATTTGAGCTATTTCCCGTATTGAAGGAAATGTTACATAGGCGTGGCGGTGATTTGTCAGGTGGCCAGCAACAGCAACTCGCCATTGGTCGAGCTTTGGTACTCAATCCAGATGTGCTGATATTGGATGAACCAAATGAAGGCATTCAACCCAATATCGTGCAATTAATCCGTGATGTGTTACTTAAATTGAACAAAGAACAAGGCATGACCATTATTTTGGTCGAACAAAAGTTGCCTTTTGCCCGAGCGGTGGGTGAAGAATTTGTATTGATGGAAAAAGGCCAAGTCATATCTTCTGGCCCTATGGCGGGGTTAACAGATGAGCTTGTAGGTCAATATTTAGCCGTTTAACACCGCGCTTTGTAGATAACAAAATAGCAAAGCGCGCTCACTTAGGTATGCGATGACCGAAGCAGCAATAGAAATAGTAAAAAGTCAGTGGATAGCCAGTTTAGAATTACAATTGGGTCATTCATCTTACGGAACTCAACTGACAAAAACCAAACGTAGTGGGCCACTTACGATTCAAAAAGCCTTTTATCCAGAAGGCAGAGACTGTGCCCACTTGTATTTGTTACATCCACCAGCGGGCATAGTCTCTGGTGACGAATTGCATGTGAAAATTGATGTAAAACAAGATGCCCACACCTTAGTCACTACCCCAGGAGCCAATCGTTTTTATCGTGCCCGTACAAACTTAGCGATTGGGGATCCTAAACAAACTCAAGTTACCCAAATTAACTTAGATACTGATGCTAAATGCGAACATTTTCCCCTTGAAACCTTAGTGTATGACCAAGCCAATGGTGTCAATAATGTTGAGGTGAAATTACACAATTCCAGTGTTTATTGTGGTTGGGACATGACTTGTTTAGGACTACCGAGTTCCAATGAAAATTTTACTGCGGGGCGTTTTACACAGCTCAATACTCTATACTGTGACGACATTCTGATTTACCACGATAAAGTACTTATTGAACCTCAGAGCAACATTCAGCACCACGCCGCTGGGTTGGCTGGCAATTCAGTATTTGGCACATTTTTAGCTTATGCTCCAAGTGCACAAGTTAGTGATGAACAAAGGTCACAATTAATTTCGCAACTTAGGGAAATGGTCACTGACAATAATGCCGACACTTTGATTAGTATTACCGATATTCGGCAACTCTTAGTGATACGTTATTTAGGGCAGCAAGCCCATCAGTGCAAAAGTTTATTTATTGAACTTTGGAAACTAATACGGCCTTTATATATCGAAAAACAAGGCGTACAACCTAGAATTTGGTTCACCTAAACATACAGGTCTTTCGGACCTAAGTCACAAATGTAGAGATAAAGATGGATTTATTACCAAGAGAAAAAGACAAGCTGCTGTTGTTTACTGCAGCATTATTAGCCGAACGTCGCCTGAAACGGGGGGTAAAGCTTAATTATCCTGAAGCTATGGCCTATATTTCTATGGAAATCATCGAAGGTGCACGGGACGGTAAAACAGTGGCGCAAATGATGGATTATGGCCGAACATTGTTAACCCGAGATCAGGTGATGGAAGGTATTGCTGAACTGATCAAAGAAGTGCAAGTGGAAGCGACTTTTCCTGATGGCACAAAATTAGTCACAGTCCACAACCCCATTGTTTAGAAACAGAGCAAAAAGAGAACTCAAAACATGATCCTAGGCGAAATTAAAACAGACGCGGGCGAGCGGACACTTAATGTTGGCCGCGAAAATATAGCCATCACTGTTGCCAATTCAGGTGACAGACCGATTCAAGTTGGCTCACATTATCACTTTTACGAAACCAATGCGGCATTAAGCTTTGATCGTGAAAAAAGCAAAGGGTATCGCCTCGATATTACTTCTGGTACCGCGGTACGTTTTGAGCCAGGTCAAGAGCGCGAAGTGACCTTAGTGCCATTTGCTGGAAAACGCCACGTGTATGGATTTAGAGCCTTAGTACAAGGAGCATTATAGTTATGGCTAGTATAGATAAACATGCCTACGCACATATGTTTGGGCCCACAGTAGGCGACCGAGTACGCTTAGCTGATACTGATTTATGGCTAGAGGTAGAACAAGACGCCACTACCTATGGCGAAGAAGTGAAATTTGGTGGCGGTAAAGTTATCCGTGATGGCATGGGGCAAAGCCAAGCATCATGCAAAGATACCCCTGATTTGGTGATCACCAACGCCTTAATTGTTGACCACTGGGGCATAGTGAAAGCTGATGTAGGCATTAAAGATGGTCGTATTGCTATCATAGGTAAAGCTGGCAATCCTGATATTCAAGACAACATTGATATCGAGGTAGGTCCCGGCACTGAAGTGATTGCGGGTGAAGGTCAAATACTCACCGCTGGTGGCATTGACGCGCATATTCACTTTATTTGCCCGCAACAAATAGACGAAGCCTTAATGTCTGGTGTCACCACTATGATAGGCGGCGGCACTGGCCCTGCAACGGGTACCAATGCCACAACCTGTACACCGGGGCCGTGGAACATTCACAAAATGCTGCAATCAACCAACAATTTCCCCATGAACTTTGGTTTTTTAGGCAAAGGCAACGCCAGTCTGCCCTTAGCGTTAGAAGAACAAATTGAAGCAGGTGTATGTGGTCTAAAACTTCATGAGGACTGGGGCACCACACCCGCCGCCATAGACAACTGTTTATCGGTCGCTGAAAAGTACGATGTACAAATCGCCATTCACACCGACACCCTAAATGAATCGGGGTTTGTTGAAGACACCATAGGTGCATTTAAAGGCCGCACCATTCACACTTATCATACTGAAGGTGCAGGGGGAGGACATTCTCCAGATATAATTCGTGCTTGTGGTGAAGCCAATGTTTTACCTTCTTCTACCAATCCGACCCGCCCCTATACCATCAATACTATTGATGAACACTTAGATATGTTGATGGTATGTCACCATTTGGATCCGTCAATTCCAGAAGACATCGCTTTTGCCGATTCACGTATTCGAAAGGAAAGTATCGCCGCCGAAGATATCATGCATGACTTAGGCGCCATTAGTATGATTGCCTCTGACTCACAAGCCATGGGCCGAGTAGGCGAAATGATCACTCGTACTTGGCAAACTGCTCACAAAATGAAGCAACAACGTGGGCCATTAGCACCCGATACTGAGCGAAATGATAACTTTAGGATAAAACGTTATATCGCTAAGTACACTATCAATCCGGCAATCAGTCACGGCATTAGCCATGAAGTGGGTTCAATTGAAGTAGGTAAGTTAGCTGATTTGGTTTTATGGAAACCTGCGTTTTTTGGCATTAAGCCCGCGATGATCATTAAGTCAGGTTTTATTGCAGCTGCGCCTATGGGTGATGCCAATGCGTCAATTCCTACGCCACAACCGGTTTATTATCGTCCAATGTTTGGATCTTTTGGTTCGGCATCAGCCAAAACATCAATGACCTTTATGTCTAAAGCTTCAATTGAATTAGGAGTACCTGAAAAAGTCGGTATGACACGTATGGTAGGTGAATGTAAAAACACCCGAAATATTGGCAAAGAGGACATGATACACAACAACTGGCAACCAGAGATTGAAGTCGACGCACAAACCTATGAAGTACGGGCCAACGGTGAACTACTCACCTGTGAGCCTGCCACCGAATTACCCTTAGCACAGCGTTATTGTTTATTTTAGGAAACCCAATTAAATATGTTGCAAGCATTTGAACGCCTTTCCCATAGTCACGATCCCATTGATGATTCAGTGACTTTGGATCACGATACCCGAAAAAAGGCACGCATCAAAATCACCACTGATCAAGGGCAAGAGTTAGGCATTTTTATGCAACGTGGTCACCCTTTATTAGTGGGTGAAGTACTCGAAACCGAGTGTGGTTTACTCATTGAGGTTAAAGGCAAAGCAGAACCCGTTTCTACCGCTGTCACTAGGGATTGGATGGACTTTAGCCGCGTTTGTTATCATCTAGGTAATCGCCATACAACTCTGCAAATTGGTGAATTATGGGTGCGTTTTAAACCTGACCACGTATTAGAAGAGTTAGCGGAAAACTACGGCTTAACAATTGACCGAACTCCTGCAATATTTGAACCGGAGAACGGCGCCTATGGAAACCAAGGTCATGGACACAGTCATTCCCATTCACATGACTAAAAACGAAATGAATCAAGAACCATTGCGCCTTAACAGGTTACTGCAACTGTGCAGTGCTAACCTACCTGTAGGCGGTTTTTCGTTTTCTCAAGGTTTGGAGTACGCGGTGGAAATGGGTTGGGTTCACAACGCGGTATCAACCAAGGAATGGATCGGTTTTAATTTAGCGCATTCCATAACAAATACTGACTTAGCGCTGTTAAATCGCTTACAAAAAACGTTAGCAGAGAATGACTTTTCTGGTTTCGTTAAATGGAACCAACACGCCCTAGCTTGTCGTGAGAGTAACGAATTATACTTAGCTGACGTTGCGATGGGCAAAGCGTTAATGCGTTTACTCAAAGACATTCAAAGTATAGATAGTCAGCACTACAGTACATTAATCAAAGAAAAACAAATCAGCTTTGTCAGCGCTTTTGCTTTAGCAGGATATTTATTTGGCCTTGAACTGGCGACCATGCAAAGTGGGTTTTGTTGGGCTTTTATTGATAACCAAGTGGCAGCAGCAACAAAATTGGTGCCATTAGGGCAAACCCAAGGACAAAACTTACTGTTTGAACTAAGCGAACAAGTTGAACAGGCTATTGAACAGGCCAATCAGATAAATGATGATAATATTGGTTCTAGCTTACCGCGCCTAGCCATGGCTAGCGCATGGCACGAAACCCAGTACACGCGTTTATTTCGGTCCTAAACATCAAACCAAGCTTAACCAAAAGATTTAACGTAAAAATTTAATTAACAAAGAAGTGAGTAATGAGCAAAAATAAACAGATTTTACGCATAGGCGTTGGCGGTCCAGTAGGATCAGGAAAAACCGCGTTATTACGGATGTTGTGCCTTGAACTACGTGAAAAATATGACATGGCAGTAGTTACCAATGACATATATACCCGAGAAGACGCCGAGTTTTTAACTCGCAATGATGCATTATCAGCTGACAGAATTTTAGGGGTAGAAACCGGAGGTTGTCCGCACACCGCTATTCGCGAAGATGCTTCCATGAATTTAGCGGCCATAGACGATTTACAAGAACGTCACCCTAACTTGGATTTTGTATTGGTAGAAAGTGGCGGTGATAACCTCAGCGCTACTTTTAGTCCTGAATTATCGGACTTAACCCTATACGTAATAGATGTGTCTGCCGGTGATAAAATCCCTCGAAAGGGCGGCCCAGGTATCACTAAATCTGACTTACTAATCATCAATAAAATCGATGTGGCAGACTTAGTGGGTGCTTCGTTAGATGTCATGGACAGAGACACCAAAAAAATGCGCGGTGACAAACCTTTCGTTTTTAGTAATATGAAAACCAAGCAAGGTTTAGACGAGATCATCCAATTTATTGAAAAAGAAGGCATGTTACAACTGTAACAACAGGCTTCATTAACCGAATTATCAATTAACTATTTTAAGGAATCACCATGAAATACCTACTCACAATGCTATGTTTATTGGTTACTAGTAGTGCCTTCGCACATCAAGATCATGCCCTTGGCGAAAACCTTCATTTTGCCTACCACATTGCTTTTTGGAGCTTATGTGCACTAGTGGCTTATAAAGGTTTTGTGTGGTTTAGAGCAAAGAAAAACCACAAGCAACAGTAAACCAGATTAAAACTAGCGAATTCGAGAATAGAATTCGCTAGTTTAGAAAGGAATAGAGCAAGGTCGAATATCCACCTTATTTTTTGCGTCTACTTTTTTCCCTACTCAAGCCACTTAGAGATTTCAGTATAGGGTTTAGCTCTAGGAATTTTTGCCATGGAGTAATTGTTCAAGTTCTGCCAATTCTCTGCTAAATCTCGATTTGCGTCTTGCCGCCCACACCCAAATACAAGGCAACACAATGGCATTGAAACTAACCGTAAACACTATTTTATCCTTTAGCTTTTCAGGAGGAAAAACTTGAAAATAATATAGACAGACATATAAAAGCACACTTAATATCACCACAAGCCACACAGATTGCAAACTAAAATTAGCGATTTTAATGTTGTTTTGAATTTGTTTTTGTAGCTGTTGAATGTGCTGCTCTGTAGAGGAATTTGACCAACCTAAAGAAAAACGTCGCAACCAGGTGATATAAACCACCATCGCCACTCCAACAACCGCCAAAGCAATTAACATTGAGGTAGTAAAACTATCTAGTTTGTCAGCCTTAAACCATATAATGGCAAAAGGAATCGCTAAACTTAAAAAATCCAACAATACATAAAAGCGCTGCTTCAATCTAACCTTGCGCCACTTTTTGGTCACCTCAAGTAGATCTGCTTGTTCAACCTTTTGCTTTTGCCACAATTGGCTCAATGAGTCTTGACCTTCAGACATACTAAATGCTCTCCATTAACACTTTTCTCGCACGGTTAAGTATTACCCCGGCGTTTGAGTTACTGATCCCGCAGGCATCAGCAATTTCATGGTAGCTAAGCCCTTCCATAGACATAGTGACAACTTGTCTGGTTTGAATTGGCATGTTGCGAATGACTTTCAGCATATTTTGAATTTGTTGCTGCTGCCCCAATTGCTCGTCTGTTGTCGTTTGCAGATTCGGCTTGGGCGCCTCTATTTCACAATAACTGTCATTTCGCGGCTGCTTTGCATGATAGGCAACGTGTGTAATCGCTTTGTTGTGTGCTACACGCAGCACATAAGTTTTTACACTACTATCACCTTTAAATTTTTGCAGCGCTTGCCATACCGCCAAGGTAATGTCTTGCAGTAATTCTTGACGTAAATGAAAGTTCGCTTCATAAGTCGCCGCTACCCTGCCCAATAAGGCACTATGCGCTTGTAAAATTTGACTAAAGTCTGTGCTCAAGTGGCTCAGCCTTCCTTAAAAAACAATAAAATATTAGATTCAATGACTTAGTCTTTAAATAAATAAAGTTATTACAACTATCTGAAAATAAATCCAAAATACACTGAGGTTTATACGCTGGTCTATGAATTAAATAAAAATTCAATCAACCTTGATTGGATTCTGCTTTAAGAAATGGCAGGGGTAATTTTCCCATGGCGATAGCATTACCTATCAAGACAACACCCACACCAATAAAAGCTTCTAGATGCCACTGATAACCTTCGAACATAGTTGATAACAGTAACGCGATAATAGGGTAAACCAACACTACATAGGCGGCTTTATCCGAGCCCATTTGTTTCACTAACTGCATATAACTACCAAAAGCTAAAACCGATCCAAATACTGACAAATAAAACATCGAATAATAGTAGTTAGGGTTAGTTGGCAAATTAAACTCAGCACCGTTGAACATAGCGGCACTGAAAATAAATATCACTCCGTAACTCATCGCCCAAAAATTCATTTGAATGACAGGTGTACCATGATCGAGGATACGTTCAGAAATCACGTTTCCAAGAGAGGCGAAAAAGAAGGAACTAAGAGCGAGACCGATACCTAACAATAAATATTGATTAGCGCTGACTTTGGCGAATTCGGGTAAAAAAATGAGTCCAATGCCACACATACCTAGTGTCGCCCCAAACATGACTTCTCTGCGGATCGGTTTTTTTAATAACACCCGCCGCAATAACACGTTGATATACACCATTCCAGAGCTCATTAATGCCACGATCGCGCTAATAATATACTGTTGGCTTTGATACAAAAGAGTGTAATCAAGGGTATAAAGGCATAAACCCACACCGGCCATTTTAAAATGAATGTGCCTAGGTAAGCTCAGTGATAACTTTTTAATTTTGCAGTAACCAAATAGAATCGCCGCTGCGATAAAAAAACGATAAGCCACTGAAAGCGTAGGGTCTACCTCACCAAACTGATAAGTAATAGCCAGCCAAGTCGATCCCCAAATAAGCACTACAACCGAAAATAGAACAGGGTTAGACAATATTTTATTACTCTTAGTGAAAGGATATACTGACCGTTAGTTTACCCAGTAAATAACAATAAGTGACTGTCTAATGAAAAAAATATTACTGTCTGTAGTCATTCTTATACTAGCAGTAGTGGCTATTTTGGTTTATCGCGCCAATAGTGTATTCGAGAACAACCAATACCAAGTTAGTGAATCATTAACTCCTATCCCTTTAAATGAAAGCGCTGCGCTAGACAGGTTTAGTAAAGCCCTTCAAATTCCCACTATATCTTATGATGATACCAGCAGATTAGACATTGCAGCTTTTGAGGCATTTCACCAACACTTGAAACAATCTTTCCCTTTGGTGCACCAGAACACTGAGCTTACTAAATTCAAAGACTTCAGTATGGTTTTTCACCTGAAAGGCCAAAATCCGCAACTTAAACCCGCACTGTTTATGGGACACATGGATGTAGTACCGGTTGACGAACAAACCAAAGACCAATGGCAACAACCGCCCTTTAGCGGAAATATAGTAGACGGAGTGATTTGGGGTAGAGGCGCAATTGACGACAAGGTCAGCGTGCTGGCACTGATGGAATCCTTAGAGTGGTACCTAAAACAAAACAATATTCCGCAAAGAGATATCTATTTTTCCTTTGGTCACGATGAAGAAACGGGCGGTGAAGGCGCAATCGCTATAGCAAAATATTTTGCGGAGCAAAACATTCAGTTTGAATTTATCTTGGATGAAGGTGGTGTCATTACCGATGGCGTTATTCCCGGACCGACTCACCCCGTAGCCTTGGTCGGGGTCGCAGAAAAAGGCTTTGTAAACTTTAGACTTACAGTTAAAGGTGAAGGTGGACATTCATCTCAACCACCAGCCCATACAGCAGCAGGTGTATTAGCTAGCGCCATAGTTAGTGTCGAAAATAATCCTTTTGAAGCTCGAACAGAATTTTTCAATTTGATGTTCGATAACATAGGCTATTCAATGCCGATATCACAACGATTACCTTTAGCTAACCTATGGTTACTTGAACCCCTTGTTCTTAGCACATTACTTGAAAGTCCTACTTCAGCAGCCAGTGTTCGAACCACAACAGCTGTGACCATGTTACAAGGCAGCACTAAATCCAACGTATTACCCACTATTGCTAGTGCGGTGGTAAATTTCAGAATTTTACCCGGTGATACTATCGCTGGTATCCAATCACATCTCGAAAGCGTTATTGACGATCCCAGAGTAACGCTTTCTGCAGAATTGGCTAATGAAGCCTCTGCAGTATCCCCTACAGATAACATTGGATTTAAGCTCATCGAAAGCTCAATCAGGCGTTTGGATGACAATGTATTAGTCACACCCTATTTAGTTGTAGGCGCAACAGATTCACGACACTTTCAAGACCTATCTAAAAATATTTATCGATTTATGATGGTTTCACTGAATCCTGAATCATTAAAACAATTCCACGGACTCAACGAACAAATAGCAGTTAAGGACTATCTCAACGCTATCCAATTTTATTATGCGATGTTAGAACAAACAGCCAGTGGTGAAAGCACCGTGGATTAACGAGGAAAACCGGCACACTTATGCGCTTGTTTACCTTTATCATACCAAGTCGCACGTTCAGCCCAAAAGATGTTGTCGTTGGGTTGAATGTTCGGCGCTGCGTCTAAACTTCCTGCTGGTACAATTAACGCTTTGCCATTCTTAGTTACAAATGGCAGTCCGGAGCCACATTCAGTACAAAACACTACGCTAAAATCACGCTCCGGATAACTAAATTGTTTCTTGTGACTATCTCCACCAGTCCATTTTATGGCGTCGGGGCGAGTAAATAGATTAGCTGCATGAGCGGATCCGGTAATTTTTCTGCATTGTTGGCAGTGGCAAAAGTAAAAACGATTGAAGTCATTTTTGACTTCGTAAGTGACAGCACCGCACAGGCACCCCCCAGTTATTTTTTTTGCGACCACAGCTGTCATTACATGACCTCTTACAATGAACGTAGATATAAAAGGTATGCTAAGACATAGTAAAATTAAAGGGGCGAACAGCAGATTTTTTTGATGGAACGCCAGCCAGTCTATTTAACA
>NZ_JAHKQO010000049.1 GCF_018861065.1 Paraglaciecola arctica | reverse complement strand
CTTTTTAGTCAGGGCTTTCGCCAAAACCGAGGACTATTGGGATTTGTATTTTGATATTCGTCCAGCCCTTAAGGCAGCTGTGGAAGAAGCAGGTTTAACTATTCCATTCCCACAACGGGATATACATATGATCCAAGACAGTGCTCAAGATTAAGGAAGTACCTTAAAAATTTGCTACTAGTATTGGCGACATAATAAAAGGCGCATTCATTATATTAATAGTGAACTGCGCCTATTTTATTGCTAATTCAACATCTATAGCCCAGTTAAATTTCAGTTTCAAAATCTTGTTTTTTTGATCCCAATAACCTACTTGAGAAGAATCTGAAAAGCTCTGTATATCGTCCACCAATTCAACCGCTTTGTGATTAACTAAAATGACTTTGGGTTTCTGCTGCCAGTTATGAACCATCATAGTCAACCCCCTAGTAGTCGGCATTGTAGGATATTGTCCCTGACGCTTGAGGCTAAAACTAATTTGAGTTTTGTCTTGCTGGCTATC
This sequence comes from Paraglaciecola arctica, assembly GCF_018861065.1. Lineage (GTDB taxonomy): Bacteria > Pseudomonadota > Gammaproteobacteria > Enterobacterales > Alteromonadaceae > Paraglaciecola > Paraglaciecola arctica_B. Next base: position 197,041 of record NZ_JAHKQO010000049.1, on the reverse strand, counting down.
AAAAGTTAACTTTTCATAGTGTTTATTTTTTATCGCATTAGGATCTACGCCATCATCGTCATACATCACACCAGTTGAAAACTTCACTGATGAATCAGCGTAATAATGCAACATCAAATTTTGTGTTGTGTAAAGATCTGTGGATTGCACCGGCTCAACCATAGGAATAAATGCACCGCCACGGACCATTACCGGCAGTTTTTCTAGATGATTATTCAATTCAATCGTTTGATTACCTTGGTATTTTTTATCTGTCCAATAGTCAAACCAGACCCCTTGAGGTAAGTCCATTGAGACAACTGCAAGGTTAGGCTCGGTAATAGGTTTGACTAAAAACGCGTCGCCCCAAAAGTAGCTGTCTGCAATATCAATCAATTTCGGGTTTGATAAGTCTTCAAAAAATACCGGACGCATTAACGGCATGCCTGTTAGGCTGTTTTCGTAAGCTAAGGAATAATTGTAAGGCAACATCGAGTAACGCAGTTTGACGTATTCTCGCAAAATATCTTTGGTTTGCTTGTCGTGGAATATCGGCTCTGGGGCAATATTGTCTTGAGCGTGAGGTCTAAATACCGGTTGAAAAACCCCATATTGTAGCCAACGTATATAGAGTTCTTGGTCAAAGGTTTCACCACCGGCAAAACCACCCAAATCTGAATGGGTATAACCAAACCCCAGAAGACTCATTTGCAATGACAACTCGACCTGCGGTTTTAAACCATCCCAAGAACGACTCACATCACCTGTCCATGGGATCATCCCATAGCGCTGTGACCCTACAAAACCAGACCGCATCATAATAAATGGCCGTTGTTCTGGTGCAATAATCAATTGGTTATCGTAGACCCTTTTCGCCCACATGTGGCCATAGGCATTGTGGATTTCGTCACCCGTAACTTGTAGTCCATTGAAATTATGTATGCTGTCGCCTGGATGCACTTCTGGCTCTCCTAAATCGCCCCACCAACCTGCGACGCCTTGCTCAAACAAGTCGCTATAGATGCGAGCAAACCAGTTACTGGCTTGCCTATCGAACACGTCAATTAACCCAGTATTTCCAAAGTAGAAGTCAAAACGGCGCGGCGCACCTGCATGGTTTTTTGCTAAAACCTGGTTATCTACAGCTTGTTGCCATTTATCAGAACTAGATAAGATAAAGGGTTCAGTGATGAGTATTGTTTTCACTCCATTGCTTTTAAAGTCAGCCATCATTTTTTGTGGTTGTGGAAAAGCGTTTTTGTCCCAGTCTAAATTTCCCATAAAACCTTTAATATCGTTGCCAAACCAATACAAATCCAATACCACTGCGTCAAGGGGGAAGTCTTGATCAATAAAACCTTGAACAGTCTCCCGTGTTTGTTGCTCGGTTTTATAGCCAAAACGAGACGCAAAATTACCTAGCGCCCAACGTGGTGGCAGCGGTTGCTTGCCTGTTATGGCAGCAAAATTTTTGACTACATCCGGAGAATTCTCGCCTGCAATGACAACATAAGCAGTACGACCAGCAACGGCTTCAAATTGCATAATATCGGATTCGGTATGCCCTAAGTCCATATAACCACTGGCTGAATTATCAAAGATCAGCGCATAGTTACGATTGGATAAAACCGCAGACAACCCGAAATACATTTGGTTTGATTCAGTGGTGTAACCGTAATGGGCTTTGTTATATAAAGGAAAACGTTGCCCTCGTCTGTCCATTCCTAAGACTCGTTGGCCACCACCAATTAATTTTTCATCAGGTTGTAACTTAAAACGAAAGCCTCGTTGTGTGTCCTGCAAAAATAGACCAACTTCTTCTTCAAGTAGTAATTTTTCAGCTTGGTAATAACGTATTTTAACTGGAGATTTATCGATAACAGCGGTTAAGTTCCCGGTACTGGCTTGCACCGTAGTAAGGTTACTTTTTACTGCTAATTCTATTATTTCTGAGTCATCATCAAGGGCAAATGAAGGCAACTGTTTAGTGTTATTAGGTTGATAAAACACCTCAAAAGCATGAGCCGAACGGGCGCTAAGTGACACCTGACCTTGGTCAGTTGAAATGATCAACACATTACCTTCAAACCTATGATTTTGGTACTCTGCAGCCTGCAGCAAAGAGCCAAAAAACAGTAAACAAAGCAGTATCAATGATTTAATTGGTAGCGTGCTAGCTTGGCAGTTAACAATCGAATTTTTATTTAAAAACATAGTGATGATCTTCTAGGGAAGTGTTAAAAAGCGGGTTGTTGTTGAAATAACCACTGAATGGCTTCAGAAAACTCTGTGCGCCACAATTGCTCATTATGTTCGCCATTAGCAACACGCTTAAATAGCGCATTTTGCCTTGGATGACCTTGCTGCCTTAGCTGTCGTAACATTTTATCGGTATCAGCTATCATGCCATCGCCTTCTTTGTCACCATACATCACGTACAAACGCGCATCCAACGGGGCTTTTTTAAATCTACTGTAAGAAAAAACGTCTTGTGAATACCAATACGAAGGTGAAAAAATCCCAGCTTTACTGAACACCTGTGGATAGGCATGAATGGCATAGTGAGAGATCAAAGCTCCCATTGAGCTTCCCATAATAGCGGTATGCAAACGGTCTGCTTGGGTTCGAAAATTTGTATCGATATAAGGTTTAACAACCTCAACAATAAACTCCATATATTGCTGACCTTGCGCTGCACCAAAACGTTTATTTTCCCAGGGTGATAATTCGTTCATACGAAAATCAGCATCGTTGTCAATGCCAACCACAATCACCTCAAAGCCTTGCTTTTCGGCGAGCTGATTGAGGGATTCGTCTACCCGCCATTCTCCAGAAGACGCAGTTTTGTCATCAAATAAGTTTTGTGCATCATGCATATAGATGACTGGGTAGCTTTTATCTGATTGATGGTAACTAGGCGGTAAATACAGGCGCACGGTGCGTTGTCTGTCGAGCCCAGGCATCAAGAATTGATAGGGCAAGACTTGCACGTTGTCTGTGGCAGTAGTTTTTTTCTCTGGCTCACTACAAGCAGAGAATATTAAAACACAGATTAATAGAACTTTTGGAAACGCTAATTTTAATTTCATAATTGGATTACAACAGATTGCATGGGTGCTAAATGCAATTCTAACAGGCCTAAGCTATCTTCTATACTCAGCAAATGTTGATCTCCAGTTAATAAATCTACACCTTGGTAACTATTTTGACTGAGTGCTAACTTATTCAGTTGTTGGGCGTTTAAGGTCACAGCGAGGTCAACGCTTTGATGTTGTCCGAAATGGCTAATCACTATCAATCGCTGTTGCTCGGTGTAACGAATAAAAGCAATCACTTTATCGGTAGCTACAACAGAGTGTGTTTGTTGAGCATCGCCTTTGGTAACGTAGTCAGCGTTAACCAGAGCAGGCATATAATCACCTAACATGGCAGGGTGAAAGGCTGATATTTTCATTAGGTCTGCGTAGAAATTCCGCAGCGCCTTTTCTGAAACACTTAACATTCCGCCATCGAATTTACCGTTATTCATCCAACGCTGATGAGCTGGCACACCACCATAATCAAAAATGCTGGTACGTGACGGGTCGCCAAACCCTAAATCTTCGCTACCGTCTTCACCCACCTCTTGTCCGAAATACAACAAAGTAGGTGAACGACTGATTAATGCTGAGACCACCAAAGCAGGCATTCCCATTTGTGCGCCCCCTACTAGACCGGCAAATTCGTCGCTGGCGATACGCTGTTCGTCATGATTTTCTAGAAAGTGCAGCATATGCTGTTCAATATCCTGATGCCCTGCTTGGATTTGATGCAATACATCTGCCTTTTCCTTGCCTTGCATGATGGCCTTGAGGCTATCGTAAAACTCGACTTTGTCATACAAATAGTCCATTTTCCCAAACTGTATATATTGTCGATATAAATCTGGGTTGTATACTTCGGCTAATAGAAACGTATGAGGATTTTTCATTTTTAGCGATGAATTTAAATAACTCCAAAATTCAACCGGCACCATCTCTGCCATATCATAACGAAACCCATCGACCCCTTTATCTAGCCAGTAATGGGTAATATCGCGAAACTTACGCCATGAATCGGGAACCGTTTTGTCTTGCCAAAATTGTGCATGTTGCTCAAATCCAAGTTGCATATAATGTTTTGGTAACCGCGGGAAGTCATAACTACCATCAGGTTTTACGCCATAGTTAACTTTGACGGTTTCATACCAATCATGGAAATGAGGTTGCGATTTACGAGAACCGTTCCCCGTCCATTTAGCTGGTGACTCATTAAATTTGCCATCTTTTAGCGGGTGGGACTGCCCCCCTAGCGGACTATATGAATCAAGAAAAACCGGCACTTGAAAATCTTCGCCCACTACATAATAAAAGTTATTGTCTTTGGCATATTCGACACTTGTATCGTCTAACTCGCCAAAATCACTTACCCCATCTGGTTTAGCTAAAGATTGATAATTTCGGGCCACATGATTGGGCACTATATCAATAATAACTTGCATACCGTTTTTATGGGTTCTGGCAATTAATGCTTCAAACTCTTGTAGGCGATTCGCGGGATCGTCAGCCAAATCAGGATTAACGCTATAATAATCTTTCACCGCATAAGGTGAGCCTGCACGCCCTTTAACCACATCCGGATCATCATTGGAAATACCATAAGCGGTATAATCAGTGATCACGTCATGATGAGGCACACCTGTATACCAAACGTGTGTCACTCCAAGTTGTTTTATGCCTTGCAAAGCAGTGTCTGTAAAGTCGCTAAACTTGCCAACACCGTTTTCTTCCTTAGTGCCCCAGGGTTGATTATTACTATTGGTATTTCCAAAAAGCCTTGTAAACACTTGGTATACAACAGGTTTACCTTGTGGCTCGGTGGGTAATAATTGCTCTATGTTATTGCTCGTTTGTAGCTTAGATGTGGGAAGTGTGTCTTTAGGTGTAGGTGAACACCCTGTGGCAGCGGCAAAAATAACAATAGACAAAATAGTGTGATTCCATTTAGCTAATTTTGTTTCAATCATATACAAGGTTCCGTCAACAAGGCAGCCTAAATCATACCTTTCGCTGTGACTTTCTAACAGTCTGCTACATACGTATTCAGAGTCGACAGCAGAGCTTCTATTTCTAAAATCAGATCCTTTTACAAAGCTTATGCTGTTATCATAGAGTATTAATCACCAGAATCAACTTGCGACCAAAAATCAAATGAAAATATTAATCAGAAACTTAGACAGAGAAACCACTGAAGAACAGCTAAAAGCCGCATTTGAGGCCCATGGAAAAGTGCAATCTTGTGATGTAGTAAAAGAAAAAACCAATGGCTTATCAAAAGGTTTTGGTTTTGTTGAAATGCCTAAACCTGGCGACGCTAAAATAGCAGTAAAATCCCTTAACGACACTATGCTTGGTGCCAACAAAATAAGAGTAAAATACGCGCAAGATAAAGTCACTGCGCCAAATAAACCATCAAATGACTAACTGATAGTCAAAAGATAAAAGTGAGCGACGTTGTGGTAGAAAAATGCGCAACTTGCGCACTATTAAATTATACATACAAGGAGTGTACATAATGAAAAAGCTACTTATTCTAGTTCCATTTATTTTTCAAATTCAAGGTTGTAAAGATGTAAGTGCCACATCAACAATCGTTTCCGATGTGTAATATGAAATATTACATGAAGATAATTACAATGAATATGCAGACTTTACAAGTAAAAATGCGACAGTCATAAGGTTCCAAACTGAATATAAAAATGAACTAATTAAGAGAACTAGTGACAAGGTAAAGGCAGTAAATTTTGAGGAAGAAGTTATATTCCTAATTGATATGGGTTATAGAGGTAGTGGTGGTCATTTTTAAAGATGTTCAATCTTTTAGTGAAGAAAATGGTTATATTAGAGCTATAGTAATTCATACTGCTCCCGGTGAAGGCTGTATGGTAGATGCATCTATTACTAACCCTTTCAAGTTTATTAAATTAAAAACAACAAAACTAATATTGGTAACCGAAGAAATACATACTTCTGATTGTTAGTATGTATAACAAGGCAATTAAGAACGGACCCGTAACAGTTGGCTCGGTTTCGCTTCACATTTTAGCCAACCATTACTTGGCCGCTTATTGCGGCGTTATATGCCAGTTGTAGCTTGTTGACAAAGTCCGGCATTGCCGTATGATTCTGTTATGATATTTATTGAAACAAGTATATTCACGAAAGTTTTACCAAATTACTTATCGGACGATGACTATCGAGGTTTGCAATCTTACTTGCTTCAAAAACCTGATGCAGGGGATATTGTTCGAGGGTCTGGAGGAATACGGAAAGTTAGATGGTCTCCTTCCGGAAAAGGAAAAAGTGGTGGTGTACGTGCAATATATTACTGGAAAAAGTCTGAATATGAGATTTGGATGCTTACTATGTATAGTAAATCTGAGCGTTCAACAATTGCATCTCATATTCTTAAACAAATAGCGGAGGCAATAGATCATGAGTAATCGAGATATAGGTCTAGAAATTTTAGAGGGCTTAAATGAAATTAAGAGTTTTAAACGCGGTAAGTTTTCATTAAAAACTACTGAGTTATCGGAACCATCGGAGCCTCAGGTAATCCGTTCAAAACTAAATTTATCCCAATCAGCTTTTGCTGGTTTACTGGGAGTCAGTATGCGTACTCTTCAAGATTGGGAGCAAGGTAGAAGACATCCTCAAGGTCCTGCTATTGCATTATTACGTATTGCTGAACAACATCCAGAAGTGTTTGCAGACCTTCATTAAATCGGCATATAACAAAAACATAAACTGGAAAACTACTCGCTGAAAAGCGCTCGTATTTTCCAGTTATATTAAGCGTTATACGGCCGTGGTTATCATTAAGTAGGGATGTATGAAACAACAAAAAGAGTCACTTCGTTTGCTCGAAGAAGCATTAAAGGAACTGGAATCTACAAAAGGCTCAGTCCTTTCTGCCATACAAAAAATATCAAGGGCTTCTGTGATTATGGATAACACAGAAATACACCTTTGGTGCCAAATTCAACTTGGAGAACAAAGGTATACGACTGCACTTAGAAAGTTTGTCGATACACTTTTAGTAAGGCAAGAAGATGACTCTAAAGAGGTAAAAGATGAGCTTGCTGAATATCAGAAAGAACTTGACGACCTTGGCCTGAAAGCTGGAATTCACTACTCAGATGAAGAGCTAACGGTAAAATACCCAGAAAGCGGTGGTGGTTACGTTAATATTGGTTTTGTCGAAGAAAGGTATGCTGATTTAGTCAGAACAAAAAGTGGAAACGATGGCACCCATTATAAAAATGCCCTTAATAGACATTTAAACTATGTGCGTAAAAAAGCACATGAGATAGCCTCAATATTATTTAATCAATTGAAGTTTTCGGGCACCGTTAGTAATTGCTTCGATTTGCTTAAGAATGAAGTTGACGATAAGTTACTAGATCTAGACCCAGTGCTCGCTGAACAGCTAATGCTGGCATTTAAATCTGTTTCGTCTGCAAAGGAAGAAGAATGGTCACAGGCTCTAACGACCTGTAGAAGACTTCTCGAAGGCCTTGCTGATCAATTACATCCAGCCTCAGATAAAAAAATAAATGGAAGGGTTTTGGGGCAAAACCAATATGTGAATAGAATATGGGCTTTTATGGATTCAGTAATTGAGTCTGATAGTAATAAAGCCTTAGCAAAAACACATGTTGATTTTTTAGGAGGATGGCTAGAAAAAATCAATAAACTTGCTAATAAAGGTGTGCACGCTGAACTTGGGCAGCTGGAAGCTACAAAAGCGGTATTTCATACGTATTTGGTAATAGCTGATATTCTCGAACATTTAGGTGATGAGACTGGCAAAAAAAGTAAGCCCGATATTAATTCCGCAACAATAGACGAGCTTGAAGCGTTGTTATCAGTCAACCGAAATATAGCCAAAGAAATCTTTAAACATCGAATTAAAGAAGGTTATTTGGATTTAGACTCTCTTTCTAAGATTAACGGAGTCGGCCCAAAAACAATTAAAAAAGCTGAAGAAGAGTTTGTAATTGTTTAGTAAGCGTATAACAAACCCGTCAATTAGGACACTCGCAAGCTCTTGCCTATTACGCGGGCGTTAGGGCTACTTGTAAGTCCGCAATCAATCATCGAGATGTAGAATGGATTATCCAGCATTACTTGAAGCAGGGATGCACAACATGACACTATCAGATCTCAAAAGTGTTTTTGTTGACCCCTTTGAAAATATCGAACGTAGAGAAAACTTATTAAATCGTTTTGAAGCGTTTATAAGTCGCCTGAAAGATGTACCTATTAATATGGAAGTATGGATAGATGGATCATTTGCTACTAAAAAAGAGCACCCAGGCGATATCGATCTTGTAGTAGTTTGTGAGCAAGATGAAGTTAATAAACTCCCTATAGAAAAACAGTTAATTCTTAAAGAGCTGTTTGAAGATCAAAAAACGACTAAACTAAGATATGAATGTGATGCGTATTTCGTTATTGATAATATGCATGACAAAAGTTATTGGCGTGGCTTATTTGGGTTTGATCGTAATGAGAAACCTAAAGGTATAGCTAGAATAAAGGTGGAGGCTTAGTTATGAATATTTTAAATTTAGAAACTAAGCTTGCTGCTGCCGAAAAACTTATTACCGAAAAAACTGACCTTTTGTCACAAGGCTCAAATTTCGCTCTTGAATTAAGTATCAACTCTCTAAAATCTCATATAGAAGATTTGTCTTTTCAATTAAAAACGGCAAAGGAACAACGAGAAAAAGAAGTCGTTGAGTTACGTTTAATTGGAAATGAAGTAGATAATGGAACAGTTCCTTTAGATCTCTTAGCCAACCTATCAAAGTACTTTTCAGGTTTAGTTACAGCTGCATCTGCTAAGTTAAAATTGGGTCAAGACATCTCGGGTGTAATTCCTTCTGAAATTACCTATCCACTTAACCTAAGGTTTGCCGATATTGGGCAAGGTTCATCTCGCTTGTTTATTACAGGTGATACATCACCTGACCTTTTCGGAGAAAGTCTCCTTGAGAATAGCCTTAATGGCTTGTTTGAATTACTAAACTCAGATTTTAATGAAAGCCTAAGTGACCAAGTTCACTTTCTTGGTCTTAGAAGTACTCATAATTTAGCTGAATTTTTAAAAGTTCTACGTAAAAGAAGTATCGAACTGGAATTAAGCTGGGCTGCACCAAATGAAACAAAGCATTTTTGGAAAGGTCGCAGAGATAAAATTCAAATTTTAGAAAAGTTACTTGATGGGTTTAGTGCTAGTGATCCTATTAATACAACTGTATGTGGCGTTGTTGAACTAATTAGCCGTTCCGGTAAGTTAGATATTAGGCAAGAAGATGGCGACCTTATTAAAGTTACTTATTCTAAGAAACTCTTTGCAGATGTTAGAAAACTTCGACTTGGAGATAACGTGAGGTTAGATTGCAAAGAAGTAACTGTTTTTAACAGTTCAACAGAAGAAGAAAAGAAAAAATATAGTTTAAGCAAAATATTATGGGAAGAGTAGCCCTAACAAGCGCATTAAGACGGGACTGCTAACAGTTTGCTCGGTTCCGCTTCGCTTCACATTTTAGCAAACTATTACCAGCCCCTTATGCGGGCGTTAGCTGCAAGTTAACCTTCATCACATTTTTTGAGGATAAAATATGGATTTAAATAACATCATTACATTTATCACAGTGGCAACATTATTGGTAATATCGCCAGGCCCAAATGGTTTTCTCATTGCTAAGACGGTCCCTCTGTCAGGACATAAGGCTGGGTTTGCTAATGTTGGTGGGTTTGTCGCTGCCTTTTACGTACACGGAACTCTCTCTATTTTTGGTATTTCTATTCTTTTAGTTCAATCCGCAGTTGCTTTCACGGTGTTTAAAATGCTTGGTGCAGCATACTTAATTTGGATAGGTATTAAAGCAATCAGAAATGCATTAAACCAAACTACAACAACGTCAATCGAGTCACCAAATGAAACACAGAAGAAGGTTTCAATTCGTAATGCTTTCTTAGAAGGCTTTGTAACTAATGCTCTTAACCCAAAAGTTTCAATATTCTACCTTGCAGCCTTTCCGCAATTCATTTCATTAGAGGGTAATGCTTTTAGCGCATACGCACTTGTAACTGCGCATTCGTTAGTTAATCTCATTTGGTTTTCGATTATGGTATTGGCATTGTCTCGAGTAAAAAATGCTGCTAACAGTGCAAAGTTTAAAACATGGCTCAATTCCATTACTGGTCTAGTATTTATTGGTTTTGGGGCTAAATTGGCGCTAATGAAAACCAGCTAACAAATACGTAAACCGGATTTGTGGAAAAGCACCACAAACCGGTTATGTAAGGTGTTAGCAGCCTTGGGATAGTTATGCTCAATACGGATAGAGTTAAGGAAAATGATGAAACGAGTGCTTTTAGTGGCACTGTAAAGTGGAAGCCGACTAAATCCATTTGGTTTTTAACACATTTAGTGGCGGCTATTTTCATCGCACCTTTTGTATTATCTTTTTCTGCGTTTTTAGTTTTTCTAATCCTTACAGCAATCACATTATGTTTTGGACATTCCCTAGGAATGCATAGATTACTCATCCACCGTTCATATGAATGCCCTAAATGGATGGAGTATTTATTTGTATATTTAGGGGTACTAGTTGGTATGGCTGGCCCAATCAGTATGATGATTCAACACGACCTCCGAGATTGGGCGCAAAGACAAACTCGATGCCATGATTATTTACTACATGGCTCAAAAATCCTAAAGGATGGTTGGTGGCAACTAAATTGTGATCTAGCATTAAACAATCCTCCTAAATTTGAAATAGAAAAATCTGTATCCTTAAATAAATTTTATCAATTCATCGAAAGAACTTGGATGCTTCAACAGTTAGTTTTGGCCGTTCCTTTATTTCTTATTGGAGGCATTTCTTGGTTAGTTTGGGGTGTTTCAGTCCGAGTTGTAATATCAGTAGGCGGTCATTGGCTAATAGGTTACTTCGCTCATAATAAAGGTGATAAAACTTGGGAGGTTGAAGGAGCAGCAGTGCAAGGTCATAATATTAGAATTGCAGGGTTCCTTTCTATGGGCGAAGCATGGCATAACAACCATCACGCTTATCCTGGCTCTGCTATGTTGGGCTTGTATAATGACGAACCAGATCCTGGTTGGTGGGTTTTAAACGCTTTACATAATCTCAGAATAGTTAAAAACATTAAGTTGCCAAAGCAACTTCCTGTCCGGTCAGAGTTGGTAGCTGTTTCTGATAATATTGATAACCGTGTTGAGCGGGTGCCAGAAGACTGCGAAGTTGCAAAGTTTATACGAAAAGGCAGCTAAAAATTAATATGCGGTTCTTTGGGTCCGCATCATTTAACTGTTAAAAGGCCACGGCTGATATGGACTCATATGCCAATTGAAGAATCAAAATTAGGTAGTGTAAGAACACTACTTTCTATAATTTCTGAGCTAGATGAAAGTGATGATCTATATTTCTTTAGAGGTCATGCTGATAAATCATTCCAGTTACTGCCGTCTATTTATAGAAAACCAGAATGGTTAAGTAATGAAGATAAGATGATAAGGGAAATGCTAATGCGTTGCCCCAATGATTTTTCTCTTATGCAGACTAGCTTTGAAAAACTGGTAAAAATGCAACATTATGATCTTCCTACAAGGTTACTAGATTTATCAGAAAACCCTTTAGTCGCTTTATATTTTGCATGTACTTGTGAAAAAAATAAAAATAAAGATGGTGAATTTTTATTTTTTAAAATACCTAGGGAAGAAGTTAAATATTTTGATAGTGATACTGTTAGCGTTATTTCTAATATAGCTTGGTCAAAATCAGATTTTGAGATAGCTCAAAGTTATTCTTCAGAACGAAGTTTTCATAATGAAAGAAATCATCATGCGACCAAATTAATGCATGACATTCAACAAGAGAAGCCGTATTTCTCACCTAGAATTCAACCAACACACATCAAAAGTGTTGTTTGTGTAAAGCCTAAAATGGATAACCAACGGGTTATTAGGCAAGATGGTGCATTTCTTTTATTTGGAACTGCACAAAATAAACATACACCTGCATCTATACCAGAAAATTGGATATACAGGCTTAATGGGAAAAAATATATTATAAAAGCTGCAGATAAAGAGCAAATACTGAAGCAGCTTGTTGGTATAGGTATTTCTAAAGCTAAACTTTTCCCTGAAATAGATATGGTTTCACAATTTATTAAAAATGATTACGGCTTAAAAACCATAGAATTCACTTCTACTCATAAAAAAACTATCGCTGGGCCAAAGTGGGGATAAAGGCCTTTTAAAAATTAATATGCGGTTCTTTGGGTCCGCATCATTTAACTGCTATGTTTCTCTATCGTTCCGCTTCATTGCAACCTTGTAAACCTTTCCCTTGTCTCGTTTACCTACAGAGATCACTGTAACGGTTATAATATCGTCGTCGACTTCGTAAACTAACCGATAGCCTGCTTGTCTGAACTTTATTTTATAAAGCTCATTGGCGCCTGATAATTTAGCACCCGGAATGTGTGGATTTTCTAATATTTCTGCTAACTTCTTCTTAAACTGGTTTTGGACTGTGGCGCCAAGCTTTTTCCATTCTTTCAGAGCTGACTTTTTAAATGCAAGTTCATAGCTCATCTAAACTAATCTTAATGCTTTCTTCACTTTTTCTATTTTCGGCAATACTCAGCAGCTCTAAATCTTCTAAGTGATCCATTAAAAACTCATATGTTTCTGCTGGTATGCAATAAAATGCTGGCTCATTTCTATTTAAAACGGCAATAGGGTCACCGTTTGCGCTTAAAGCAACTTTCATTGGGTTGGCCTTTAACTCACTAATACTCGCTGCTGTTTCAGTTAAAATCCTAGTAGTCATACAATCCTCGGCGCGTTTAAAAGGTCTTTAATTAGGTCTTTAATTAGGTCTTTAATTAGGTCTTTAATTAGGTCTTTAATTAGGTCTTTAATTAGGTCTTTAATTAGGTCTTTAATTAGGTCTTTAATTAGGTCTTATTGTAGTCTTCAAAACATGACAAGGCAATTAATCGGACAAAAATCTATTGGCTGTCCTCACTTCGTTCGTTATTCTTGCCAAAAGTTTATTACCGTATATTGCGGCGTTATGTTTGAGTGGATACCGGTTGAAGTTTTAAGTGTTTTGTAAAAGGAATGAAGTCTCTATCAGCAAATAGCAAGGGAATTCGATTACTTATACAGAATGTAGCAACTATCACGTCAGCGGTTTTCCTTATCGTTATCCCTTTTTTCCTTAAAATACGATAATTTTCTGCAGCTTTTAATGCTATATCTGGCGAAAGCATGCTGAATTGGTGCAATGCCAGAAGGTGCGCTTTAGCCGTTTCATAGTCCTTGTCAGATCGAAACCCTTGAAGTATTTCTAACAATATTAGATCACCAATCGCAACCTCATCATTAATTAAAGCGATATCTAGTAAATTAGATTCTTGGGTCTCAACTCCTTTGAAGTAATCAATCCAAACGCTTGTATCAACCAATATCACTCAGTGACTCTCATATCGTTAAGGTCACCTTCCCAATTAAGCTTTCCTCTGAGGCTACGAATACTAGCTTGTTTCCTTAGTCTTATTAAGGCTTTGAGGCCTTCTTCAACAGCTTCTTTTTTAGTTTTTAGTCCAGATGCACTTAGTGCGTCAGCCATTAATTTATCGTCAATTACAATATTAGTTCTCATGTTGCACCTATGTGTAAGGAGTAGCATATTTATACACATAATAACTCAGTCGAAAAAACATCACAAGCCAAGTCAGCGAGAATTTTACTCACAATACAACGCTCATAAAATCCCCTGTTTGGGGCGTTAGGGCTACTTTGGCATTCCCCCCCCCACGTACATACAATGTACATATGATTAAATTCGAATGGAATGCGGCTAAAGCTACAACAAACATTAAAAAGCATGGAGTTTCTTTTGAAGAGGCTAAATCCATATTTTTTGATGAATTTGCTGTGCAGTTCTTTGATCAAGATAACTCCAAAACCGAAGACCGCTTTTTGATGCTGGGAAAGAGCAATGAAACCAACTTGTAGCTCGTTTGTCACTGTGAGCGTGATGATGGCAATTCAATCAGAATTATTTCCGCTAGAAAAGCCACAAAAAATGAAAGTAAAAATTATTTTCGAGGGCATTAATTATGAAAAATGAATATGATTTATCAACAATGAAATCGCGTAAAAACCCATACGCAAGTAAATTGAAAAAGTCTGTAACCATGCGTCTTGGAGAAGATGTTATTTCTTACTTTAAAAATATGGCAGAAGAATCTGGTGTTCCTTATCAAAGTCTAATCAATTTATATTTACGTGACTGTGTGGCAACACAAAAAAAAATCGATATTAACTGGCATGCGCAATAGCAGCCCTAACTAACAAAGTCAGCGGACGCGCAAACAGTGCGCGCCGTTGCTTTGAAGCGTTATAGGTATTAAATATGGATGTTGGATTTATTGATATTTTTGGAGTACTTATGATTTACTTTGGATTAAAGGTAATCGTTGGTGGCAAAGTTGATGTTGAGGCTGGCTTTACTGATGGGGCTAAATACAATGCTAAGTTTACTAAAAGCTCAAAAACCAGTTTAAGTGGCAACAATGCAAAGCTTGTGGGTGTTGGCTTTTGCCTTCTTGGTATTTTAATCATAGTGCTTGTGCCAGATGAAAATGTACTATTTTCAATATCATACCTATAACAAAAAAATCATGGTGGGAATTTTACTCGCTGAAAAAGCTCTCCTAAAATCCCCATTTTTAATGCGTTATGACTCAAAATAGCTTTTTGACGTCTCTGTAGAAGTTTTCGTGAGAGCCAAGAGTGATCAACTCAAGTACTAATGCTCCATCTTCATAGCTGTAGCCCAGTAAAGTTGGTTGTTTTACCATTTTGAATTTATAGACTCGCATGAAAGAAAGATCGCCTTTCTTTTGCTCTCCTAGTCTTGGATTTCTCATTAATTCACGGATCGCATCATCAAGGTCGACCTTCTGATTCTTGTAAAGTTTTTTGGTAGCCTTTTTAAAACTAGAGGTCTGTAAAACTTGAATGTTATTAGCCAAATTCGTAGGCCTCTAATTTACCCGCTTCTTTTTCTGCTTTGGCGATAATGGCTTGTTTTACAAATTCATATGGGAGATCTGGATTGTCTTCCATCATTTCACCAATTTTGGCCCAATGTTCAATTTGTTTTGGTGTTGTACGGTTGAGAGCTTTAGCCATAATTGTCGCTTTCTCAACTAAGTCTTGGTCCAATCTAATACTTGCAGTTGCCATATTTTTCTCCTCATTTGTTGCTTACCATTGTAGTAAGTTGCTACAGTTGTGGCAATGAGTTATAACAAAAACTATCATGGTGGGAATTTTACTCGTAAGTAAAGTGCTCCTAAAATCCCCATATGCAAAGCGTTGAGGCTGTAGAAAAAGCTCAAAGCTAAAAAATGGATAAACGCTAGGTTGATTATTTCTTGGATTCAATGGTAAAACCTATCCAGATTCCACCTAGCAACGCGTTTTTTGATGTGTTTTTAGCTTGTTTTCATATTTATTTTAAGGCTGGGACTTTTTCTACAGCCTCGTTAGCTGCTTAAACATTTGCCTAGCTTGAATAGTTTCAATAGAATCAATTTATGCTAACAGTGTTAAGAATTGGTCCCTTTCGTTTCTTCTTTTATAGCAACGAAAATGGTGAACCTCCACACATCCACATACAACGAGAGAATATGCTCGCTAAATTTTGGGTAAAGCCAGTAACTTTAGCTAGTTCAACGCGATTTTCTCGAATAGGATTACGTAAACTTCAGCAATTAGTTACTGAAAATAAAGAAGTATTTTTGGAGGCTTGGAATGAACACTTTAGCGGTTGAGCTGCACCCACAAGCTCATACTATCAAATGCACTGATTCTGATTTAATTGTTGAATTACTTGATGGTCGTACAATTTCAGCGCCATTAGTATGGTTTCCTCTATTATCGCAAGCAACCCCTGAGCAACGAGCCAACTGGGAATTACTCGGTGATGGTGACGGTATTCACTGGCCAGAAATCGATGAAGATTTGAGTGTTGCTGGTTTGTTGTCAGGTACGCATTAAACTCGCAGCTAACAAAACAATAACCCACATTCGCTGCGCTCATTGGGAAAAATCCTCGCCGTCGCTCAGCTTTCCCGTTATTGTAGGCGTTATGTTTTCTTAGGGTGTCAACTGAACTTAAAAACAGTGGAGAAAAAATAATGAGACAAAATGATGAAACGACTTCGAAAGAAACACGCTTAAATATGTATATCTGTTGGGGCGTAATCATTGGGTCCATTGTTGGTTTGTTCTCAGGAATATTCTGGTTTGAGATGGGCTTGTCATTATTATTTGGTACGGTGTTAGGGTTAATCATCGGGTCAGCTATTGGTTCGTGGTTAGACAGCAAATCCAAATCAATTGGTTCAAAGTTAAATTCATAGTGAAACGGAAACATGACAATCCATTCAACCGGACCTAAAATCGCCGCAAAAAACGCGGCTGGGACAACTACTCACTAAGCTTCGCCCAACAACGCTCGCATTTGCCCCTTGGCAAAGTTATGCACAACATTCTGTACACGTACTTGATTTTACACTAAACTTGTTCCATATACTGTACAAGTGAGGTGCAAAATGAGAATAGTCTCTTTTACCGAAGCCCGAAATGGCTTAAAAGCCGTTTTGGATAATGTAATTGACGATGCGGATACTACTATAATTACTCGTCGCGACACTGTAGATGCTGTTGTAATGTCATTGGATTATTACAACAGCCTTATGGAAACTGTTCATTTACTTCGCTCTCCAGCGAATGCTGAACACTTAAATCGTTCAATTGCACAGTTTAAAGCGGGTAAAACGACTCAGCGAGAACTTATTGATGAGTAACAGGCTATTTTCATGGACTGATGAAGCTTGGAATAGTTACGTCTATTGGCAGACTCAAGACAAGAAAATCTTGAAACGCATCAATAAGCTAATTTCCGATGTTAAGCGCTCTGAGTTTGATGGAATTGGAAAACCGGAACCCCTTAAAGAAAACCTTTCTGGCTTCTGGTCTCGCAGAATAGATGATACTAATCGTTTGGTATATGCCGCAGATGATACAGCAATTACGATTATCTCGTGTCGTTATCATTATTAGTAGGTGGCAGCTAGCAAACCAAGTAAGTGAGACAATTACACGCAGGCTCCCGTCACTTCATTCCATATTATAGCCTGCGTGCAATTGCCCCTTCTTGGGGTGTTAGGCATTTGGAGAGTACATGGAACGTTTAAATAATCATGTAAGTACACTTTTGGTTTCTTCTGCTCTGGCAGTCGGAATTGTCAGCGGCGGTGCTTACTTTATCTTGGGATCATTTGAAGAAATTTTTCAAGAGTTTAATACCCAGTTACCACTTATACTTTCTTGGGTTTTCCCTTCTTACCGTTTTTGGTGGCTTACCGCTTTCATTTTGTTAGTTATGTTTGTTTTTTCACTCAAACCTAATCTAAATAAATCACCAGCATTCAATAAGTTATTCTACCGCTCATCAATTTTTGGCTTTTGTACTTCGGTCCTATTTATTGTATTTTCTGTAGCTTCAATTTATTGGCCTGTAATGCAAAATGCCTAAATATTAATATGCGGTTCTTTGGGTCCGCATCATTTAACTGTTATAGCTTTCAAGGAATACATTGATGGAGCATTGGGAAATTTATTCGATTACTGCATTGGGGGCACTCGCGATAGTCGTTTATTTATATCTGTTGCTAATCAAAAAATCCGAATTTGTAAAAAAGCCCTCGAAAGTTGTTGTTATTGGTTTGTTCTTTACTGCGCTAATTGGTTGGCTAATTAGGTACTCCCAAATATTCGATCAAGAGCTTACTTACGTGCATTACCTCGATATGTCTTTTCATGCTCTAATGCTCCCAAGTGTCGCTGTGGGCATTGGCTTAATTAAAGCCTTAGTTTCATATATAGGGGGCATAGTCGGTGCAAACATTAACTAAAGGCTATAACAAGTTATCAAAATAGGTCACCGTTCGGATGTTTATAAGCGCACCTAACAAAACAATAAACAACGTTCGCTTCGCTCATTGGGAAAAAGCCTCGCTATCGCTCTGCTGGGCCAAGCAGCCGTTCGGCTAAGTTAGGTCCTACTGCTGCAATTCGCCCATAACAGTCTATTAGGGTAGGTCGAAACCTATCGAATCAAAGTGTCAGATCAGATGTATGCGACTACAAATGAAACTGTTAACACCAAGCGACTTTGTCGTATCTTAATTACCAAGCAATTCTGTCGTAATTGCTTACTGTACCTCAACACTTTGATTTAACAATAAATTGTGGCTCATTCACGGGGTCACTTTGACGCCTTGCACTAAACAAACACTCAGTTTTCATATTTTTATTCCTATCTTTTATTTATAAATTTGATCCCTATCAATAAACACAGCTGCAGCTTACCCAATTAGGTTAAATATCAATTATGTTTATGCTTGATCTAATCACAAAGGTAAGGCATCAACATGAAAGCATTTATTTGGATTTTTTCAGTATTAGTATTGATTACTTTAGCTGCTTGTAGTTATGGACCAGAATCCCCCAAGGGTTTTAGTTTGCCTGAAGGCGACATAGCTAAAGGCGAAAAAGTTTTTATGAAGTATCAGTGTTTAGCTTGTCATGCGCTCAAGGGTTATGAAGACGCCTCTTTAATTAAAGAATTTGATACTCCCGTACCACTAGGGGGTACCTCTGCAGTTGTCACTACCTACGCGCAATTAGTCACTTCTGTAATCAATCCCTCTCATAAATTAGCGCCTAGAAGTCACGCAATTGAAGAAAAAGTCAGCAAACAGGACGGAAGTTCAAAGATGCGAGTATTTAACGACGTCATGACGGTTCAAGAGCTGATTGATTTAGTTGCTTTTTTACAACCTAAATATGATGTGAAACCAATCACTTATACACATTATGGTCAATATAGAGTGATGTAGGTGTTTAACAGTATCAACACTGTGAATTTTCAGTGTTTGCAATTTTATATCCCGGTCAATCACCTTTTATGTAGATGGGGTATGAGAAGTACATAGGACGTTAATAATGAATACACCTAAACAAATATTGGTCGTGATAAGTGGCAGGCATTCAGAGCACCCAGCCTTAGAAAGGGCATTAAAGTTTGCTGAGTTCAGCAAAGTGCATATCCATTTATTTAACTCAATTTATGAGCCTGTGATGGAGTTAACCGATGTATTGTCTAGCGATCATCGCAAAGAATTGAAAGACCAATACATGGCAGATAGGTATTTATACATGAATACCTTAGCGGACGCTTTGGAAAAAAAAGGGATCAGTTGCAGTGTAAATGTTGCATGGCATAGAGAATTGCACGAAGCCATAGAAGAAGTAGTGGATGCACTGAGACCCGATTTAGTCATCAAACGAATTACCGCTGACTCTTCACATATCAACCCTTTTGCGATGCCGATCGACCGACACCTTTTGCGATTTTGTAAAGCACCTCTTTTGTTAGTTAGGGGATCACATTGGTCTGAAAACCCTATATTGGCAGCCATTGACCCTGCCACCGAAGACAATAAACATATCGAGCTCAATCACAACATTCTCGAATATTCTAAAATGATTGCCCGTATAACAGATACAAAACTGCACAGTATCAATACCTTCGAGACGCCAAGCATGGTACCAACTATGGATGTCGGTTGGGCCAACATTGATTTTGAGAACATAAGCGTCGAAGTGAGTAACCTGCATAAGAACAAAATGGAATCGTTACTCAAAAAACACGACCTATTTATTAATCCCTATTACGTAATTGAAGGCAGCGCCGACATTGTCATCCCCGAAAAAGCCAAAGAAATCAACGCACAATTACTCATTTTAGGAACGGTAGGTCGAACTGGGTTGTTAGGCGCTTTTATAGGTAATACGGCTGAACATATCCTCGCAAATATGAGCTGCGACATCCTAACTATAAAACCCACCTCATAAGAGATAAGGATTTAAAAGATGCAAACCATTAAAAAGATACTAGTTGTTATTGACCCAGATAAACCCGAGCAGCCAGCCCTGACTAAAGCACTGTTATTTGCCAAACAACAACCTATTACCATAAAATTATTAAGTTGCCTTTATTATCCGTCTGTAATGGCGAGTAATTTTTTAAGCACTAAACAGCTAGAAAAAACCCAGTCCGAAATCATAAACACCAACCAAGTTAAGCTAAATAACTTGATTGACCAAAATACTCAAAAACATGTCACCTTTGAAACTGAAGTGATGTGGCATTGGCCGGTTTATCAGGGCATATTAAAAGTAGTAACAAGTTTTCAACCCGATTTAGTCATCAAGGCCACGCATCCGCATAAAACCATAGCTAAAAGGTTCTTTACTCCCACAGATTGGTATTTATTAAAAGCCTGTCCAGTTCCAGTATTACTAGTTAAAAATCGAGAGTGGACTGAAAATACCACTATTGTTGCAGCCATAGATCCTGAACATAACTTAAGCGCCAAGAGTGAATTAGACAGAAACATTCTTAAAACGGGTTATGTGGCATCGTCTGCTTTAACTATGCAGTTGCAAGCCATACATTGTTTTGACCCTAGTTACTGGGATATTCTACTCGAGGCAGTGGATAAGAGCGGTATGTGGGCTGATGTTTTCTCGTTTGATCAAGAGCAAAATGAATCCATGGTACTAGAAAAGTTGCGCTATCAACATAACCTCAAATTTGCTAAAGAATGCAGTGAATTTGTGCCCAACAGTGAAAATCAACATATTATTTCAGGGGATATTGAAGAAGTCATGCCAAAAACCTTGGGGCAACTTAGAGCAGGTATTCTAGTATTGGGTACCACTTATCGCACTGGTTTGCTTGGTAGCACGGCCCAAAAACTCATTGAAACGGTTGATTGTGATTTATTAGCCGTCAAACCCACTGGATTCGAAGCGCCGTTTCACTAACACTGTGTAACGTGTTTAGCGATCTTGGGCTAGCCGGAAACCAAGATCGTTATTTCGAACCGTTGTTTTATTTCGGAACCGGTAGGCCGAACGCAATGCGTTAGGCCTCGATAGCCAAGACCCCCCACGCAATACTCTTTGGGAACAATCGCCCTTGTTCCAAGCTTCTCCGTTACTAGGTGCAGACACATAATTGTCATTCCAACAATCCTGAGTCCATTCCCAAACATTGCCGTGCAAATCATACACTCCAAAACTATTGCCTAAAAAGGACTTAACGCGATCGGTATTTTGACGTTTTTTACACTCCCCCGAAAGATAACCGTATCGAGCTTGTGAACAGTTAATAGTGTAACCCCAACTATATCTAGAGTTTCTACCTGCTCTTGCAACATATTCCCACTCAGCTTCAGTGGGCAAACGATAGACTTGCCCTGTTGTTTTATTCAACCAAGGAATGAAATCTTCAGTAATGTCTTTATAGCTCACATTGATTACCGGACGATTGCCCCTACCCCAACCTTCATCATGGGGTTTATATCGGCAACCTGCCGCTTCCACACATGCATCCCATTGTGTAAATGTGACTTCACTTTGTCCTATACCGAAATTTTCGATAGTAACGGTGTGAACAGGCTGTTCGTTACTTTCGCCATTATTTGATCCCATTTCAAAGCTACCACCTGCAATGGCAACCATTTTGGGTAGGGGAATAGTCAATACAACTTCTGGGGGTTTCGCTGCGACTTCTGGCGTTAACGCTAAAGTGAAATTGTTATCACCATTGTTGATGTCAATATTCTGAACATTATCCTCATAACCGTCTGCCATCAATTTGATACGGTAAGAGCCAGGTTGCAGCTGCATTCCGGGGGTATAACGGGGTTCAATATCTAACAAAACTATCTGAGCATGACTAGGACTAGGAGTTATCCAAAGTTTGCCTAAAGCTGCGGTCTGGGTTGTTTTACCTTTCAGAGGATCTAAGGTTATCGCGACATTATTGTTAGCACTTAGGATATTAACAAACTCGATTTTGTCTTGATAACCCGCGGCATTAACCTTAATACCGTAACGTCCCAATTTAAGTGACATACCCGCACTATACTTTGCATCAACATCCAATATTTCCACTTGAGCGTTAGCTGGGTCCGTGGTTATCCATATTTGGCCGGTAGCTTCGACATTGTTAGGAATAGGATAATCGCTGGGCGATTCTTCGACTATCACTTCTGGTATGGTATCTATCTCGTTATTTTCTTGTTGTAAATTATGATAACCATAGAACCCCATTCCTATCAAAACTAAGGTTATTCCGAAAATCACAATATACTTGAATGCCCCACCTGCAGTGGCAGGTGAAGATGAAGGCTGTCTATTAGTTTGCGGGGAGCCAGAGCTAGTTTGGGCAGAGCTAGAGCGGCTATCAACTGGCGCCTCCAGCACGGTTTTGTCCGCTGAAGATAACAAAACAGTATTATCGTCCGCCGCCATGGAATTTGCATCAAAAGGGTTATCCCAGCTAGCAAGCCAAGACTTTAGGTTCTGAGGGCGCTGGCTGGCTGCCAATTGTAGTCCCCAGTCTATGGCTTGCAAAAAGCCAGAAGCTTGTGGGGCTTGGCCAAGTGGTTGATAATCATCCTCAACCATACGTTGCACGGAATCACTTGGTTTGTGACCCTTTAAACAAGTAAATGCAACGGCCGCTAGGGCATAAATATCCGTCCACGGGCCAAATTTAGTATTTTGACTGTATTGCTCTGGAGGCGCAAAACCTGGAGTGACCATAGAAGTCACTGTTCGAGTTTGTCCTTCTACTGATTGTCTAGCGGCGCCAAAATCGATAAGAACTGGCGTGCCGTTGCTACGAAACATAATATTATCGGGCTTGATATCACGGTGAAAAACATGATTACCATGCACTACTTGTAACCCTTTAGCCAAATCTTCGAGCAACGAGCGAGTGGCCAACTCACTAAAAGGTTTGCCCATTATTCGCTCTTTTAAGCTACCGCCATCACAATACTCCATAACAATATATGCAGTGCCGTTTGCTTTAAAAAAACGATGAATTTTAACAATATTAAGTGCATCAAATTGAGCAATGGTTTTAGCTTCATCGATAAAGGCATTTAATCCCCAATCAAAGCTTTCTTTTAAGGCTAAACTTTTTGGCGCGATTGTGACATCACTTTGGCGCATTGCAAAATCGCTGGGTAAATATTCTTTTATCGCTACCCGCATGTCGAGGTGTGTATCAAGGGCCAGATAAGTTATACCGAATCCACCTTCCCCCAGTTTTTTTTCAATCCGGTATTCATATAACATGTACCCAGGTTGAAGGGCGTGCAGTTCCATTAAAAAATTCCCATTAAAACCAAAATACTTTAGATTCGTATTGAGCCCTATGCCCATTGCGTCTGTTGTAAAAAACTATATCAGCTCTTCAAAATATGCAATTTAGACATTAAAAAATAGTAAGCACCCTTGATAAAAGGCTAGGTTTCAAAACTAATTTAAACATCCTTACTCACTAAAATACTCGTCATCAATGCTGCTATATTAAGCAGATACCGCGAACTAATGTAAAGAAATATATATCAAACAAGGCTTAACAACCGGGGAAATGGCGATTCCACTCTACATACATTTTTTTGAATGTTGTAACTAACTTGGTTAAAGAGTGACTGCTACTACAGTTACTAGTATCAAACATACAAAAGTCAAAAAAATAGCTAACGGCTTAGGCGTTAATAAATTTGAAATCGCGAATTTTTTTGAAGCACAAGCATGGCGATATACAATCACGGTCGCATTGTCTTGGTGAGTTTTGTTGATTGTTTCTACGGACTCAAGTAACTGTGAAACACATTTTTTAGGTTCGATATTATCGTTGACTTGCTGAATAATTTGTTGAGAAGATAGGGTTTCCATTCCGTCACTTGCCAAGAGTAAACAATCCCCGTTGCGCATCTCAAAAGGTGACTCACGTAAATCAATATGTTTGATTTCTTCTCCACTAACTGAAGATAGTAAAACATGACGTTTGGGATCATTGGCGGCTTGTTGCGCGGTAATTTGCCCAAGCTTCACAAACTTTTTAAGGACCTCAGCCAAAGAATGGTCCGCGTTTAATCGTTGTAGTTGATTATTACGGACAAGCCATAACGGAGAATCTCCTACACTCACCCAATGAATAGCATTACTGCCTAAATGCACTGCGACAAGGGTTGTGCCCATTCCATTAAGCTCGTTAGACTGCAAAACTTTGAGTTTTATAGCCTCATTTGCAAAAGTTAAGCCCGCCTCTAGACGCTTGGGTATCGGCAGATCAACTTGGTGACAAAACCCTTTTGTAAATTCCTCAACAGCTAAAAGGCTTGCCTGTTTACCCGCAACATGGCCTCCCATGCCATCACAGAGCAAGAATAAGATTTCATCCCCAAAGGCTTTTATTTCAAAAGTGTCCTCCTGATAATTTCTTTTACCTTGGATTTGGTCGCCATAACATGCGGCATCTTGATACATATGAAGTCCTTACAAATGGGCGGGAAATACACAACTTGAATATAAAATTTACGGTGACGGTTTGCCTTTGTAACAACTGATAAAAAGTTTTACAACTGGGCGACACGCTCAACAACATGTATTTTAACTCGTTATATGCTTTGAGATTAATACTTCAATTTTATTGAACGTAAATAATTAGCGTCATTAAAAACCCAGAATAGAAATACCGACTGGGTTTAATTAAATTATGTACATTGCAACATGAGGTTATTTTAGCAATACTACATTTGAAATTTATAGTGCATTTTAAAGGGAAGTATTAAAAATGATGTTACGCTTATTAAGTGTTTTACTGGTCAGCATTTATTTTTCTTTGGCCTGGGCAAAATCTGTAGAAGTCACAGGATATGGTTCTATTGAAAATAACAATATTGCAGATGCAAGGAATGCGGCAATCGAGGATGCAAAACGAGTAGCGATAGAACAATTATTCGGTACCTATATCAGCGCCAGAACTGAAACCAATAATTTTAAAATTGCTTCAGAAAAAATCTATTCTAGCGCAAAAGGCAAGTTAGATTCGTATATTATTATTGATGAAAGCAAATATGATGATAATACATTTAAGGTTAATATTGCCGCGACTATTGATCAAAAAGCCGTTCGCTCTCACGTTGATACTCAGTTAAAACGATACAACTGGCTGAAAAAACCCCGCATCATTTTCAGCGCCTCACACGTCACTGGCCGAGATCGTTCTAACCTTCAAAATGCGTTTGATACCGCACTAAAAAAAGAATTACTGCGTTCTGGCTTTACATTGCTTAGTAGCGATGTTGAAACTCCTATTTACGCAAGTTTTATACTCACATCAAACCTTGAAAGCAGCGTAATTAGTGATGAATACCAAGGTATACAAATAAAAAACAACCAATTGTTAGCTAATGTTGAGTTGGTGCGTAATCAAACCGCTATAGTAGTTTCAACTTCTGTAGAATCGGCCCAAAAAGCCGGTGCATACAGCATCAATGCCATGAAAGGATTAGCCACAAAACTTGCACAACGAATTGCTAAACGCATTAGCATTGACACTAATGATGCGTGGTCCGGTAACCATCAACAACCCGTAATTGTAGGCATATCAGGTAATAAAACTCAAAGCGATAACATCATTGCTTACATGGCTAATTGGTTAGTTGGCATTGAAGATTCATCAGTTGAGTTACAGGATCAACAGCAAACTAAATTAGTGATTGAATATCAGGGCTGGCCAGAACAGCTTTTTGAACAATTAACCATTATGTCAAAGCAGAACACTGTGCCTTTTTCAATTGAAAAAATTCACGGCGACAGCATAATTTTGTCGGCAAAATAAACCATATTATAAGAGGATTTATCATGAGAAAAGCATTACTCGCATCGGCGGTGGTGATTGGTCTGTCAGGCTGTGGCTCGACAACTTCAAATGGTACACAGGAGTTCAACACTGCGAATCAACTAGCCAGCACACAACAATATGGCGAAGCGATTTCATATCTTAAACAAGCCATCGCTAAGAATCCTAAAAATAAAACCTTTACAGCTAAACTTGCTGAGTTGCGAGCTGAATATCTGCAAAGTGCTGAAACTAAAATTAGTCGATTGTTACAAGGGGACTCTTCAGAAAGCAATATTGAGCAAGCTAAGAAAATTTTAGCCAGTTTGGAAAAAAGCAACATTGCGTCCACTCAACTCAACGCGGTAAAACAACAGGTTAGTGCTAAAAGTGACGCCTTAAATATGCGTATAGCATCTTTATACGCTGAAGCTAAAGACCAAATGCAACAAAAAAACTGGGGGAAATCCCACGAGTTGTTATCTGAGCTCAGTCAATTATCTAGTGACTATGAAGACGTAGCGACTCGATTAAAGACAGTTGAAACCCAAGCAAGCGACAGCTATTTAAAGCAAGCTAATCAAGCGATGTCACAAGAAAACTTTGGTGCTGCTAAAGCTCATTTACTAGATTTACTGAAAATATCTCCTAACCACGTAGTCGCAAATAACCTACTTAAAACCGTAATACAGAATGATAACGCCCAATATTTTATCAATAAGGCGCAAACGGCTTATAAAAGCCAACAATGGGATACCGTTATTTCAAAATGTGAACGTCTTAGTGAATACCATCAAGCATCCCAAAACTGCCAAGAGATGTTAGTTGAGGCAAAAACCAAAGAGTCTGAGTTACTTTCTACGCAACTCATCGACACTATGAGTGAAGGACGTTTTATCGAGGCTGTGAATATCTACAAAAAATTACAGTCCCATAACGTCACAAAAGATAACAGACTGGATCAACTTCGGGACAGTTTATCTCAACAAGCCTTTTTCAGTGCAGGTACCTACAAACAACAAGGTAACTTCGCCGTTGCATGGCATTTACTTAAAGCAATAGGTTCAATAAATTCTAACTACCCTGAATTATTTAATGAAATCAGACAGGTAGAAGACTCAATTTTTACTCGAGCTAAACGAAAAATTGCAATATTCGACTTTACTAGTCCAATGGAAAGCAGTGATTCTGGAGTGATTATTACTCAAAACCTCATTTCTCATATGTTCAATAATGCCAGCAAAGATATCAGTATTATGGAACGAGCCAATCTGAAAACGATTGTTGAAGAGATGAAACTAGGACAAATGGGAGTCATTTCAGAAAGCTCGGCAAAAGAAATGGGACGCGTTCATGGGATTGATTTCGCTATTATGGGTTCGGTTCTACTGTACAAAGTAGATGGAAAAACCGAATCAAGCACCAAAACAGTACGTTACCAAGTAGGCGAAAAAATTGAAGACAACATCAATTACTTGAATTGGAAAGCCGTCAATCCAAACCCTACGCCAGCCGAGTTAAAAGCCGCGCCAAAAGCAAAAATCATGGTGCCAGAATACGGTGTTCGAGAATACAATGTCACGGATACTAAAAAGGTGGGTTTCTTACAGTTAACTTTCAGGGTGGTTGATGCACAAACGGGCGAAAACACTCTTGTTGATACTATAGAGCGTAAGCTTGAAGAAAGTGACAGTGCGAACGCTGGAGTAAGTGATGCGGGTATTAAATTTGATCCGATGGAAATATCCACAGATACAGAAATTTTACAGTCATTGACTGAAAAAATTGTGGCTCATATGGGCGCTGCTGTATTGCAACCTCTAGAAAACTTAGAAGTCTCAATGTTTGAACAAGGCAAAGAAAACGAACGTCGCATGCAATATGAAGCGGCAGTTGAGTCCTATACTTATTCGATGTTCAATGAAAAAGTGAAAGGAATCGCTTCGTCTGCAACCTCAATTGAAGCTAAAAATCGTATTGAAAACATATTAGCGCGTTTTAGATTTACTACGAATTAGACCGAGTAACCGTATCTAGCTAAAGTGTAAACATCGCACGCCTGTTGATTAAAAGATGTTTAGAATGGGCGTACGTTTTAGTTAAATGCAAATCGCCACTTAAACGATAATGTTTATATGGCTTATGTAAAGGGCCCTAAGAAACAATTTTCAGCCCATGGCTACTGCAAAATAAAGCAATCAGCTATGGGCGACTTTAATCACGCATCTTTGATTGATACAACAACGCTAGGAATGCCAAATGAAACTGATAGTTACCATTATGATAGGGCTAGTAGCTTTCAAAAGCGCTGCCAATCAAAATTCAAACGCCTCTAATTCACTGAACACACCAGAGTTAACTAAAATCAAAAAACACTATGAAACTTGTGTTTTTGAAAAAGGGAAGTTAATTTTGAAAAACGCCAATTTTCGTGATGCCATGGAGTTTGCCCCTTTAGCTTGTAGGAAAGAATTACTGCAAGCTAAAAAATACTTTTTAGATCGCTCCATCAAAATTGAAGTGTTGGACCAGTTGGTTGATTCAATTGAAGAGGGTATCAAAATCGACCTCGCAAACGAACTGATTGCAACTTTGTAAGAGGTAAAAAGCTCAAGAACCTTTAGCGTGCAAACACGTTAATGTAGAACGTAAGGTTAAGTTCGGTGCCTGATTATTCAATTAGCTGTAGTGCAATCCATGGCGCCAAATTAAATACCAAAATAAGTAACTTAAAAAGTCCCATGCCACAATAATTGATTAAATCGAACTGTTGCTCATTTAAGTCGAACCATTTTCCATGCAGCAAGTGCAACCAATCGTGACCTAACTTGAATATAAAAAACCATATAATTAACACCGAATAATTGAGCAGCGTGCACCAAGCGAAAAAACTCAATAGTTGTTCAATAAACATAGGTTTCTCCTGTTAAACCAATATATTGATATTAACTGTCAGCAGCACTCAGTTTTTGATCCACATCAGGTTCGACATGAACAACTACATCTTGAATATCAAACTTGTCTGCTAGTACACCTTCTATTTGATCCGCTATATGGTGCGATTCGACGGTACTAAGGTTGGCGCTAACGGTAACAGTTACGTCAGCTACTTGGCCTTTCCCTGTGTCTCGCGAGCGAACATTTCCCACTGTTATCACTGCAGGTATGCTATTCACAGCTTCTTTTAGCTGCTCGGGAGGGTATCGACTCTGGTCAACTAAAACCGGCACCGCTCTTTGAAAAAGCTTAAACGCGAGATAGAAGATAATACTCGAAACAACTAAGGCAAAAATAGTATCTATCCAATAATACCCTCTAGCGGCTAATTGCCAGCCAATAATGACCACTACGCTAGTCAACACATCACTAATGGTATGAGTGGCATCAGCGTTTAATATTTCTGAATCTAATCGTTTAGCCCAATAACCTTCCCAGAGCGCTAAACCTATATTAAAAAGCAATGAAATAATTAATATAGCTAAACCTAAAATACTTTGTTCAACCGGCTCTCCAAAGCGTTCTACCGCACTGACTATCACTTCAAACGCCACTATGGTTAATACAGAGGCCAACGCAAATACAGCCAATTGTTCGAATTTTTGATGGCCATATGGATGAGAACCATCAGCAGGTGACTCGGCGATTTTTATTGCGAGCCAGGCAAAAAGGTTATTGACCAAATCAGTCAGTGAATGCACTGCGTCTGCCACTACAGCTGCTGAACCTGTCATTAAACCCACAGTCATTTTACACAGGGTAATAATCGCGTTTAACCCACCTTCAATTAGCAGAATTTTTCTAACATGCATATTTTAGTCTCACTAACGGCCTGTTTGTTATCGAAGTTATAATCTGTAAACGGTATCATCTAGGGTATCACCGCGCCTTAGGTATTAGTTGATCAAGGTCAAATAGCTAATTTCAGTAAGCGCTATGATCCCTATTCTACAATCTATTTAGAGGCCTAAGTGTGAAAATAGCGTTCTATAACAGCAAACAATATGATCAAGAATTTTTCGAACGGGCTAACCAAAATGGAGCTCACCAGATTCGGTATTTTTCGTCACACTTAAACTTAGAGTCGACTTCGCAAATAAGTGATGAACAAGTAGTTTGCGCTTTTATCAACGATAATTTAGATGCAGCAGTGTTACATAGCTTAAAGGCAAAAGGGATTAAACTCATAGCACTGCGTAGCGCAGGATTTAACCACGTAGACATAGCCTGCTCTAAACAACTTGCGCTCCCAGTGGTACGGGTTCCTGCGTACTCCCCTTACGCAGTAGCAGAGCATGCAGCAGGATTATTATTGTGTTTAAATCGTGGTATTCACCGCGCCCACAATCGTATAAGAGAAGGAGATTTTTCACTACGCAATTTAATGGGTTTTGACCTGCATGGCAAAACAGTAGGGGTAGTGGGAACCGGAAAAATTGGACAAGCATTTGCCAATATCATGCTAGGTTTTGGTTGCAAGGTTATGGCTTATGATGTGGTTCCAAATGAGCAATGTATTGCATCCGGTGTTAACTATGTCACTTTGGAGCATTTATTTAGTCAAGCCGATGTGATTTCTTTACATTGTCCACTCACTCCCGAAACTCATCATTTAATAAACCACAAAGCATTAGAAAAAATGCGAGATGGAGTGACTATTATCAATACCAGCAGAGGTAAACTAGTCGATACTAAAGCCATTATAAATGCACTTAAAACGGGGAAAGTGGGACTATTGGGACTTGATGTCTATGAAGAGGAAGAAGCCTTATTTTTCGAAGACTTCTCTGAAAAAGGCATACAAGATGACGTGTTGGCTAGATTGACCACTTTCCCCAACGTGATTATTACCAGCCATCAAGGTTTTTTTACGCAAGAAGCGATGCTCAATATTGCACAAACTACACTTTCTAATATCAGCCAATTTGAACTAGATGGCAGCATTCAAAATGGCGTGGGTTAAAAGAATACCTACGCAACCTTGACGTGGATACTATTAGATTGACGAACCTTTTCAGCAAATAGCATGTGCGGTTCACGCTCAAGTAACAGACATTGTTGCAATTTATTGCGATCTAAAATAGTGACTCTACGTTTTTCCACCTCAATGACCTTTTCGTTATGCAACTGGGTGAGTAGTCGACTTACGGTTTCAATCGCCATACCTAAATAATTGGCGATATCTACGCGGGTCATACTCAAATCAAACACATTGCCAGACAGTCCCCTATCTTCGAATCGTGAAGACAAGTCCAGTAAAAAAGAACCTAATCTTTGCGCTGAATTCATATGATTTAAACTGAGTAAAAATCTATCTTCGTCATTCAAGGCATGACTCATGCTCTGCAACATCTTATGCCTGATGCTGGTCGAATTCGCCATAGCCTTGTCCAACTCACCTAAGCCAATACGACACACACTGCTGGTTTCCAAGAACCGTATCGATTGCGCATGCTCACCATTATCAAAGCCATCCAAACCTATTAAATCACCTGGGAAATAAAAGCTGCTAATTTGCTCATTGCCACTATTGGCGGTAATAGATGACTTTGCAGATCCACTTCGCAAAATGTAAATCGCTTCAAAAGTTTGACCCGCCGAAAATAATAAATTCGACTTCTGGAAGACTTTATGTGACCTCAAGCGTGGCTCTACTTGTTTTTTGTCCGCTTGACCAAAACACATACCTGACATCACACAATGGTGACAAAGAACTGACGGTTGAGTTGTATTTAATGACACTTTACGCTCCTCGAATGTGTATCAATGCCTGTTAGACATTGATATAGATCAAGGTTAAATAGTAGATTTTAGATAGGTTACGGGATATTCGTTATTTTGCGTAATTTACTTCGGAAAATACCTAGTTTAGCGTTCAAACAAAATTCCGTAGTTGCTCGTCATCATGTAATAAGTCTGCTTGATTATCTTGTGTATTAAGCATGTCTTTAGTTACTAGTACAATACCATCCTTACTTATACGAAAACCTCTCGCGATGTCTTGCTGTTTGTCTACGCCAATACACATCCCCTGAGGAATTTGACACCCGGCATCAATAATTGCTCGTTTAATGGTGACATGTTGTGCAATATCCACTTGAGGCAAGATAACTGATTGTTCAATATGACTAAACGAGTGAACATGAACATCTGAAAACAATAAAGATTGGTCAATTTTAGCGCCAGATATGATACAACCACCTGACACGGTTGAGTCTACGGCGTAACCTCTGCGACCGCCTTCGTCGTTAAAAATAAATTTTGCAGGCGGCGATTGTTTTTGGTGGGTCCAGATTGGCCAATCTTGGTCGTAGATATTTAACTCTGGAGTAATATCGACAAGATCCATATTCGCCTGCCAAAATGAATCCAAGGTGCCCACATCTCGCCAATAGGGTGCGGTTTTTCCATCAGCAGAACAAAACCTAAAGGCCATCACTTGATTATTTTCAATCGCCGCTGGGATAATGTCACGACCAAAATCATGCTGTGAAGCAAGGTTCTTGGCGTCAGCTATTAATTGCTGAATCAGAAACTCGGTATTAAATACATAGTTACCCATAGAAGCCAATGTATGGTCAGGTTTGTCTTTTAGTGGGCAGGGATTTTTAGGCTTTTCGTGGAAATTAGTGATCCTGTTATGTTTATCCACACACATCACCCCGAAAGTACCAGCAGCGTCTTGGACCGGCATTTCAATACACGATACTGTCATATCCGCCCCACTTTCCACATGTTGAACTAACATATCACCGTAGTCCATTTTGTAAACATGATCGCCGGCCAGTACCACTACGTATTTCGGTGCATGCTCTCGAATAAACTCAATGTTTTGATACAGTGCATCAGCTGTACCTTCATACCAATTGGACGAATACTGCTGGGACGCGGGCAATAGCTCTACGTATTCGCCTAAATCTCTATTTAAATGTCCCCAACCTCTGGATAGATGTCGAATCAGCGAATAAGCTTTGTATTGTGTCATTACTCCGATTTGGCGGATCCCTGAGTTAATACAATTAGACAAAGGAAAATCGATTACTCTGAATTTTCCCCCAAAATGAATCGCAGGTTTTGCTTGGTATTGAGTGAGCTCACAAAGACGACTGCCCTTACCTCCTGCAAGAATCAACGCTAAGGTGTCTCGTGTTATTTGACTGACATAACGACAATTGGAATGGATCATAATAACCACCAGCTCCTTGAGTAATTAACGTTTAAATTTTGATTGCCAAAACATCACACTTAACACCATGCAATACACCGTTGGCAGTAGATCCCAACAACAGCCTTAAGCCACTTTGGCCATGGGTTCCCATTACGATTAAATCAGCGTTTATTTGTTTAGATAATTCATGAATTTCCTCGACTGGGGAACCAATAGGCGCGTAAATTTGGTTTTCAGGTATATGGTGTTGTTTAGCGAGTTCTAGTAAGGTTTCTCTGGCGTTTTGTCGATTTTCGTTAACATAATCAGCACCGACCCCCACTCCATAAGATTCAAAATAGACATTAGGAAAAGTGACATAAATCAAACTGAGCTGAGCCGGATCCTGAACCAAACTCAAAGCTCGTTGTAACACTACTTTATGTTCAGAATAAATATCTAATGGGACTAAAATACTTTGGTAGTTTTGCATATTCAGTTTATCCTTGGTTCAAATATTAACCGTTGCATTAGTTAATTAAACCGTAAATATGGCCACTCACCTTGATCTGCATCAAATAGACCAGAAAATCATGATGAATATATGAGAAAATCACCTCTTATATAAGATAATAAATGTGCCATTATTTTTAGCTAAAACGTTTGCATATTTAAACCTTTGCAGATTTATAATGTTCTGTACATTTAAGCTATAAATCAGTAAGTTATATATAGTTGTTCGTTCTTAACAAATATTTTAATTTTGTCACTAAATCATTTAAAGGGTCCCAATGAGTTCTAAATTGGAACAAAAACTAGCGGAATTTCGTGTCAGTTTTGCTGCTGAGTTTGAAGACAAAATTGCGGTACTTATCAAATTATGGTCACAAGCAAGAACCTCTCATTCCGTTGAAGCAATTAAGCAATTTAGGTTTGAAGTTCATAGTCTCAAAGGATCTAGTGGCACCCTTAGTTTTACGACTCTGAGTGATAGACTGGGAATGATTGAAGAAGAAGTCGCTCCTTGTGAAGAACAAATCGGTCAATTTAAAAATATCATTCCCTTTATCGATCGACATATTAAATCGATGATTGAAGCCGCGGGCAAAAACCCTAACCCTTTATTAGAAATAGGAAAAACGTCCAATTCACTGGGTGAGTTGCGGGAGCCACAAAAAAAGAGTGACGAACACGATGCCCAATCATACCGAGACATAAGAATAGCGTTAGTTGATGACAATGAAACCACGTCAGCCGTGCATTCTAAACTACTAGCTGGGTTTGGTTTTTCAATTGAACATTTCAATTCAATCGAAGAACTTGAAGCGGTATTCTCTGAACAAAAATTCAATCTAGTGTTACTTGATATCGATGACACCAATTATCACTCTGACGAAATATTTGCTTATGCAAGTAAACTCAGAGCATATGACACCGACGTATTTTTATTGTCCTCGTCGAGTTCGTTTGAAAATAGGCTGGCTGCCGTCCGAGCGAGAGTAAATGAATACATTTTAAAGCCGCTTAGTATCACTACCTTAGTGTCTAAAATTCGTAAAAACTTCAAGTTAGATTTAACTAGGCCCTATAGAATACTACTGTTAGATGACCAAGCCTCTGTAGGTATTTTTTATAAATCTTTATTAGAAGACGAACATGTCGAGGTACTTGCAATTCATAGTGCTGAGTCAATTATGACGGAGTTAGATGCATTTCATCCTGACGTGTTTTTGTTAGACATGCACATGCCTAACATCAATGGACTAGAAATTGCGCGCATACTCCGTCAACAATCTAAATATGATTATGTGCCGATTATTTTCCTGACAGCAGATGAAGATATAAATACTAAACTCGACGTTTTAGAGTGTGGTGCCGATGATGTCATTCCTAAAAACACCCCGCCCAACCTAATTGTACGACAAGTTGATAGTCGTATTCAGCGAGGTCAGGAAATTCGCTATCTTGCTTCAAGAGATAGCTTAACAGGTGTCCTCAATCACGGGCAAATCATGGATGCTGCGGCTCACTCATTGAGGCTTGCAGCAAGGCAACACAACCCAACTGTCGTTGTAATGATTGATTTAGACCATTTTAAGGAAGTAAATGATAAATATGGCCATGTGGCTGGCGATAAAGTACTGATAGCCCTTGGGCAATTATTATTGCAATCTGTTCGCGATACCGATTATGTGGGTCGCTATGGTGGAGAGGAATTCATGGTGGTTTTTAGTGACTCAAACGCCGCTATCATTGAAGCTAAAATGAACAGCATTTTAAGTGCCTTTTCACAAATCAATTTCACTGCAACTGAAAATACATTTAATTGTAGTTTTAGTGCAGGTATATCCACTTCAACTCGACACGAGAAACTCAGCGAGTTTATATCCTCAGCTGATGGGGCTTTATATAGAGCGAAAAACGCCGGTAGAAGCCAAATTTTGATGGCTCTGTAAAGTTCCCAAAAACTGCTCGTGTCACTAAGCGTCTAGTTTTTATCCATCAATCTATTTTCTAAACAAACTCTATAGGTTGTATAGTTTCGATAATTTTTTGATTTTCGTACATATCTTTAAAGGCTTGTCCAAGTTTGTCACTTTGTGAAATCACCCTTTGCCAATATTCAATTCGCTGCTCAGCCGGCATGGTTTCAAAGTCTTTTCGATCGGGAATCTTACCGTAAGGTAAACTCGCAATAAACTCATCAGAAGGCACTAACATAACGACATCATCGTAACTAGTGGCATGAGGAAGACGCTTTTTGAGAGATTTATCGAACCACCCTGGTACTGGTTTTGAGTAAAAGTGAGGATAAAGCACCAGACCTTTTTGTGGCCCAAAGGTGAGGTCAAAATGGTAATCAATAATTCCACCATCTCTATACATGCCTTTAGGGGCACCCTCTATATCCTTAACACCTTCTATTACTATAGGAATCGAGCCAGACGCCATCAGTGCCTGAGGCAAGTTTGTTGTGGTCAGTGGAATAGAATATGACGGCATTTTGTTGGGATCGTGGAGTGCTAAATCGGAGTTGGGTGACGAAAATAAGTAACGTTGGTAAAACATCTCTAACCACTTACGCTTCAATACATTCGCGCTAGCACTGGCAATTAGCCCGGTCATTTGAATAGGTTTGGCTTCAAATTGTGTCAGTCCCTTGCACTTTGCCACTATAAAATGAGCTTTAATGATAGGGTTATTAATAATTTCCTCAGATCCGTGTTCACCTAAAACGTAATCCAGCAGTGCCCTGCCCTTTTCTGTGATTTCTTTGGCTGTGGGTTTATCCGAATAAACGGTCTGAGAATAACGCTCTGCTAAGCGATTGATAGCAGATAAGGGATCGTCTTGGGCAAAACAGGCAAACCGAAAAGCGCCTGCAGATGATCCAATAATGTTAAGAGGCCTACAACGCCCTGCAAAAAACTCCGGGAAAATATAACGATCTAAACCGGCTAAAACAAACCACTTCGGGCCACCAGATGCACCCAACATATAATCAAATAAATCAGCACTAAACCCCTCTTGCTTAATACGAGCAAGGGCATTTTTCCCAGCATAAACATCTAAAACCTGCATAAACTTCCTTAATAAATGCCACAAAAATTAAAACGCAGCGCCCTAGTTTAACAACTTGGATAATAGATTCATCTAAATTGGCGTGAGCTGAACTAACATTTAGTGTAAATCTTCAGCATAACTATTGACTTCACTACATTTAGTCGCATAAATTCTCCGCAAATGATGTTATTTCAATCACACAATTCGCTATCGAGTGATTTACAACCAGCTGCTTTTTATCTTTATATATCAGTAAATTAAGTAACATATAAATAAAACTGAACAGAGTTATCCACAGGAACAGTGGATAACCTAAGCTTGACATAATTATCTGTGACTGTTTTGCTATCACTTTCAAAAAATAGTACTTAAGCGCGCTAAAATAGACGAAACAATTATGCAAACTCATCACATTTTATCTTATCAATTTACGTCTCTCTGTTAATGGGGATATTTAGTTGCTTAGTAGAGCCTAACTCTCTGCCCGTTCACAATAAGACCATTGAAGTATCCAGCCCTCTGACTGGTAAAGTCATAGCGTTGGATGAAGTACCACATGCTCTTTTTAAGGAGCGAATGTTTGGCGAAGGTATTGCCATTGCCCCTTCGGGATATCAAGTGATCGCCCCTTTTTCTGGTACAATGCTGCAATGCTCAGAACTCGCCAATCAATTGAGATTAAAAGCTAAAAATGGCTTACAACTACAGATTCAGCTTGGGATTGACTCGCACCTTATGATGGGAGAAGGATTTAAGAGGTTTGTCAAACAAGGGGAGTATTTCCAACAAGGGCAAATTCTTGCTGAGTTCAATTTGCTAAAAATGAAACAAGCCCTAACGAGTATTCTGTGCCCCATTACTGTACTAAATAGTGAAAAAGTTAAGGGGCTGCAAGCTCATTATTTCCACGTTATTGCCGGTGAAGATCGAGTAATGACGGTTTACATATAATTTCGGAATAATACTGAACTAAAAGCATCGCTTGTTTGCTTTACCTGCCTATATCTTTATCGCTATAGTTAGCCGATTGAATTATAGATTGATGAATAGGACTCCATGACCACTACTCTGTACGGCATTAAAAATTGCGACACCATCAAAAAAGCACGCCTTTGGTTATCAACAAACGATATTGATTATAGCTTCCACGATTACCGAAAAGACGGGGTAGATGCAACTTGGCTAGCTCAAGCAGAACAAGCTTTGGGCTGGGAGTTAATGCTCAATAAGCGCGGCACTACTTTTCGGCAATTAAGTGAAGAGCAGAAACAAAACGTAGACAAAACCGCCGCTTTAGCTTTGATGCTTGAATACCCAGCAATGATTAAACGCCCAATTCTTATCCACGACGGCAAGTACTCCATCGGTTTTAAAGACCAGCAATACACAGAGGTTTTTCTATGAGCCGCACACTGGACCTCACTAAAGATTTGATTAATCGAAAATCCGTCACCCCTGAAGACGCGGGATGTCAGGATATGATGGCGAATATCCTCGAACCACTTGGTTTTGTAGTAGAAGATCTCACCTTTGCTGATACCAAAAATATCTGGGCGCGCAAAGGTAGTGAAGGGCCAGTATTTTGTTTTGCCGGACACACAGATGTAGTACCTTCAGGCCCAGAACAGAACTGGCAAACCCCCCCTTTCGAAGCCACCGAAAAAGACGGCTATATCCATGGCCGTGGTGCCGCCGATATGAAAGGTAGTTTAGCGGCTATGTTGGTAGCAACTGAAAATTTTGTTAACGCCAATCCGCACCATAAAGGCTCAATCGCCTTTTTGATCACGAGTGATGAAGAAGGGCCATTTATTAACGGTACC
Source organism: Paraglaciecola arctica (assembly GCF_018861065.1). GTDB lineage: Bacteria > Pseudomonadota > Gammaproteobacteria > Enterobacterales > Alteromonadaceae > Paraglaciecola > Paraglaciecola arctica_B. The sequence goes on along the minus strand of NZ_JAHKQO010000049.1, from coordinate 158,550 downwards.
ACTAAAGTGATTGATACCTTAGAAGCCCGCAACGAAAAAATAACCTGGTGTTTAGTGGGTGAGCCTTCAAGCACAGAGCAACTCGGTGATATTGTCAAAAATGGCCGCAGAGGCTCACTGACAGGTGATTTGTTGGTTAAAGGTATCCAAGGCCACGTCGCCTACCCTCACCTAGCACGAAACCCTATTCATGAATCCACCTTGGCATTAGCAGAATTAGCCAATACCCAGTGGGACAAAGGCAATGCATTTTTCCCAGCGACTAGTTTTCAAATATCCAACATCAATGGCGGCACAGGGGCTGGCAATGTCATTCCAGGTGAATTAAAGGTTTGTTTTAACTTTAGGTTTTCCACTGAAGTGACAGATCAACAATTAATTGCCAGAACCCTTCAAGTATTGGATGCACATAAACTGGATTACGATATTGACTGGACCTTTAATGGCCAGCCTTTCTTAACCGATTCAGGAAAATTAGTAGAAGCCACGCAACAAGCTATTAAACACTGCACCGGTAGAGATACCACTTTGTCTACTGCAGGAGGTACGTCTGATGGGCGCTTTATTGCACCAACCGGTGCTCAAGTGATTGAACTGGGTCCGGTTAATGCCACTATCCATAAAATTGATGAATGTGTAAAAGTGGAAGATCTCGATTTACTCACTGATGTTTATCAAGATATCTTACAACGGCTACTTGCGTGATCACCCAAGCTCACGCGCTAGGAAAAGATGAAAGCCTATTAGTCGAATGCCAAAATGGTTTTCGACTATTACCTGAAGTCTGTGTTGCATTTAAGCGTATGCAAACCGCTGCCACTCAAGACAAAGTTGACCTGCAAATTGTTAGTAGTTACCGTGGTTTTCAGCGGCAATTACAGATTTGGAATAATAAATGGTCTGGCAATACAACCTTGTTAGACGCCAATGAAAACACCTTAAATGCCGCAACACTGACTGACCTTGAAAAACTACAGGCGATCCTTACTTGGTCGGCATTACCGGGCGCTAGCCGCCATCATTGGGGTACTGACATAGACGTGTACGATAAAAAATCAGTAGAAATCAGTCAGCACAAATTTCAGTTGGTTTGCAGTGAATACGATAACGGCCCCTGTACTGAGCTCAATAACTGGTTAAATCAACATGCCAATGATTTTGGTTTTAGTAGACCTTTCGCAAAATTCAAAGGGGGCATTGCTCGAGAGCCTTGGCATCTAAGTTTTACGTCAAGCGCTGAAAAAATGAGTACACTGGTAGACGAAACAACGCTACTAAACAATCTTTATGAATCGGATATTATGGGATTGCAAAGCATTGTGGATAACATGCCAACCATTTTTCAACGCTTTGTCTTAAATAAGGGATTAGTATGAGTATTTGGTTTTTAGTGGCAATAATTGTTTTAGTGTTAGGTCTAATTATCGGCAATATACTGTTGCTTAAACAAAGTGCAAATCAAGAATTACCCAAACCTAAAAAAGATAACAACGCATCCTATGACCGTTTTGAAGACAATGATGATTAACCCTTCTATTAACAACCGCCTTTAGAAGATGCCGAATGAAAATATTGCTTTTAGCCAACAAAGACATTGCCAGCAATTTAGCCTTAAACACCCTTTTTAGAACCATTAAAGGGCAACATAAATTTCAAATATTACTGTCTTCATCTGTCGGAAAGAGTAATAAAAACAAGCCTGAGGATCTAAAAGACTTGGCTTTTTTTGAACAAGATTTATTTACCAAAATACTCTTTCCAGGATTGCAAAGTAACGCCTCTGCAGTAGCCGGAAAACTTCAGAGTTTCACTGGATTTAAATCAAGGGGAATTGTGGTTTCTGAAATTCAATCGATAAACTGTGACACTGGTCTACAAACAATCAAGGCTTTTGCACCCGACCTAATCATTTCAATTCGCTTTGGGTTAATCCTGCAACCTGCTGTTATTAGTATTCCCACATTTGGTGTTATCAATTTACATTCTGGTGAACTACCTAAATATCGAGGTGTCATGGCAACCTTCAGAGCCATGCAACACAAAGAGAAGGAATGTGGCACTACTCTACATTATATAAACGACAGCGGCATAGACAGCGGAGAAATCATAAAAATTAGTAAACAAGCGGTAGATTATCAACGCTCCTATCTACACAATACCTTGTCGCTTTACGAACAAGGCGTTCAAGACCTAGTTGACGCCATTAACACAATCGAGACCACTGGAAAGTGTGCGAGTTACCCAGTTAATTCTAACGGAAATTATTTCAGCTTTCCTCGAGAGCAAGAACTCCAAGACTTCAGACAACAAGGACATAAACTCTACGAATATCGAGATGTGATTGATATTGCCAAGGGCTATTTCTAAGCACTGCTACTTTTATACCTGCAGTGGTTTATTAGGCCCCTGTTAATTCGTTTTTGGTAATTTCTTGCGTATAGTTGTCATAAAATGCTGGTATTGGTCATTAGGAATTAAAAGCAAAAAAAAAAGCCTGATAACAAATCAGGCATAAAATGAGAACACACATAAAAACTATAGAGTCAGACGGGGAATATCAGCATAAGTTCAACATTTTTAAAATGTTTTAAACCCGTTTGTCTAATACTGTATTGAACAATACTCTCGAGCCGAACCAAGGGTACTCAGGTCAAATCATTTCAAGCGAGCTTTACACCAATTAACATGTGACAATCAGAACCCTGTATTCACAGACAAGTCAATATACTAAAAAAGCATAGAGTGACGTTAAGCGTGATTACCATTAGTATAGATTTATCCATCAGACTAAAATGCTAACGAGCAACATTTTGAGAGAGTAATCATATCCTTTCACCTAAGACACAAAACACATCTTGTCACTAATCATTTTTATAGAGCTAATTAATGGAAATAATCGTTCGCTTTAAGTCTTTCTTCTCACTATCAAATTTTGTTGCGTTTGCAGTGATGATTGCAAGTTATGTGTCCATGATTCATTTAAGCCTTACATTTTTTATGGTGGGAGATATCGCCATTTTATGGCTGGGAAATGGTATCGCTAGTGCATTATTTTTAGTGTGTTCACGTAAGCGATGGCTCCATTTAGCATTAGGTCTCGCTTTTGGCTATGGTATAGGTGTATACACATACTTTGGTGGGATTGTATTTGTACAAACAGGTTTTTTATTAGCTAATGTACTCAGTGTCACCCTGTCAGTAATCGTTTTTACTCGGTTATGCAAAGAACCCTTTACCTTCAATGATTTGCGCCAAAACATTACATTTTTAATTGTTCTTTGTATGCTGAATGCTTTGCTTAATGTAACCATTGGCACAACTGCACTGTGGTTAATTGCAGATACTCCCTTTGTGCTAAGTAACTTACTTATATGGTTTGTAGGGAATACCGTAAGTATCTTCGCATCTACTTTAACTGCATTTCATATATTTAATTCTATTAGGCGTAAAACACTGTCTTTACGCATCAATAAACACAAACTATTAGAACTCACGGTAATGTGTGCAGCAACAGTGCTCATTTTGGTCGAAGTATTTGGGAGAGAGCACTACAATAAATTTACTGTCAGCTTAATATTTTTGTTGTTCCCCGTCGCAATGTGGGTTGCATTGCGGTTTAACCATTACATTACCTCTATTTGGATAACCGTTGTGTTTTTAACTTGTGGCTTCTATAGCACTGCAAAGCTCGGTCCCTTCATCTTTATGTTTGATGATTTAGGTTATGCCATTTTCTATATGCAAATATATATTTTTACAGCCTGCAGTACCGCACTTCTCATCGGCACCATAAATACAGAAAAAGAAAGCAAAAACCAAATGATTGCGCAATTGAATAAACAACTAGAGAACCTCACTAAAATTGATCCGCTTACTCAAATCGCCAATCGTCGAAAATATGATGAGGCAATAAAATCAGCACTTGCAACGGCTAAAGCAGAAGGTACTCCTTTAACCTTAATTGCCATTGATATTGATTATTTTAAACTTTATAACGATGAGTATGGCCATTTAGCTGGAGACGACTGTTTAATCTCGGTGGCCAACGCCATTAATAAAAACTTATTACGTACCAACGACATAGTGGCGAGAATGGGTGGTGAAGAGTTCTTTTGCATACTGCCCGATACAGATGCAGAAGCGGCTATAGATATTATGAAAAGAATACAAGCCTCTATAACGGCCCTCAATATTCCCCATCAAGTATCACCTATTAAGCCATACCTCACCGTAAGTATGGGAGCTTGCACTGCGACAAAAAGCGAAAATATCGATGCGATGCGTTTATATCAATTGGCAGATAAGACCTTGTATAAAGCAAAAGAACAAGGGCGTAATACATTTGTCACCGCGAAATATGAATTTGCAACAACACTGGCGTAAACATCCACCTGCATTGCTTTTGGTGAATATTTATAACTGTCTTTTGCAATTTGTTTTAGAATGACTCTGTTCTTTGATTGTGTTGCAATTCTTCTGCATTTCTAGGTAAAAAGACGAAGCGGTCCAAGTAATAAGGACTAAGCCAGTCAGAGACTCCACTACTGTGAGATACCTGATATACCTACAGGCTCGATGTCACCAATCCCTACCGTTGAAATTACCTTCAAGACTACCCCAGCTATTTCCATGCACCATCAGGTAATAGGCTAAAGCAAAAATCCATATTTTAATAACATTAGCAATAAAGGCACTAAAAACGCCCAATAGAATCGTTAAGCTATGGGTAATATCTAACTGTGGTAGAGATTTGAATATTTTGAAAAGGAACCAATAATGAACGATCACTACTACCGCGACGAGTAAGCCATTTATAATAAAAACTAAAATTCAATCCAAATGTTGTTACTCTCGCCCTATTAGGATACATGCGGTAGAGTTTGTTGAAATGGCTCAATAAACCTATAAATCAACATACCTAATAGCCGTGCCACTAATACTGACCATCAACATACTACCGCCCTTACCTACTACTTCATAATCAATATCAATGCCAATAACCGCGTTGGCACCAATTGAACGGGCTTCGTGTTCTAACTCCTGAAATCCGATTTTTCTGGCTTTAGTTAATTCGTCTTCGTAAGCGCCTGATCGCCCACCTACTATGTCGCGTATTGACGCAAAAATATCTTTGAACAAGTTAGCGCCCATCACGGCTTCGCCAACCACAATACCTAAATACTGTTCAATTTTTTTGCCTTCTAGTTGATTGGTTGTGGTAACTATCATCTGCCTCTCCTGGTTTCTATTTTTGTATTGGTTTACATAACCTGAACTCGGGATAACCAACGCCTGTAATCGACGCTATTTTTGCCCTTATCTTCGTTGTTCAATATGAGTTTAGAATGACTAAACAACATGATGAACGCCTCGATAAGAAAAAAAATAGCATCACTTACCCCAAATTGACCGTTTATAAGTATCGATGAAGTTCGTATCTCATTGAAATTTAATTAAATTTTCTTTGTTGTCGACATTTCTTATCCCGAGCTCAGGTTACATAGTAACTTCAGCGCTAGATTCAGTAGCAATTATATCTTTAATTAGCTTAACTCGATCAGACAACTGTTTATCAGAATACGCCTTGAACGGCACTTGCCCCCATATGGGTTTAGGCCAACTTGGATCATCTTGATAACGAACTATATGATGTAAATGCAATTGAGGCACCATATTACCCAGTGCAGCAAGATTCAACTTATCAGGTGTAAACAAATGTTTAAGAGAGCGAGTAACTAGCGCCGATTCCTGCCATAAGGTTTGCTGATGACTCTCACTTAAATCAATCACTTCTTGGATATCAGCCATTCTTGGAACCAATATTACCCAAGGGTAATTGGCATCCTTTATTAACCTTAAAGTGCACAACGGTAAATCTAAAATAAACTCACTGTCTTTTTGTAGTTGTGGGTGTAATACGAACGTATTCATGGCGGCCCTATATCTGGGTTGGAATAACGGTTAATAAGGCACGTTGCCCAATTTCAACGCTGGCGTTAGGAAACACAATCGCTTCGCCGTCATATTGCGCTCGGTACTCCATGCCACTTTCAAATGCTAACAAGTGATTTTTAGGAAAGTCACTAAAATTGGGGGTTTCTAATGCAAAATTCAGTTCAAAGTCAGCGTGTCGTTTATTGATGACTTGGTTCACCTTATAAATCAAAAAGTCGTCAGAACAATAATTTTTAAGCTGTAAATCTTCGTCACAAATTAGCGCTGTAAGAGTGACCACTACTTCGCTAAAATTTTGCATATTATTTTGTCCAAACGGCATGACCTTGCCCAATTCAACTGTAAAGGCATGGGCGTTAAACTCATTGCTAGAATAATAACTAAAAGTAGTGGTTGCGCTGCCAGACAATAAAATGGTATTCACACCACAGGCTAACAAAATTTGCAGCTGGTATTTGTCCCAGGCTTTACCATTTAAGAATGGATACACAGCAAACTTGTCGTTTTTAGAGGCGCGAATAGCGGTGTGTAAATCATAATGGAAGCGCTCACGCTGTGGTTCAGTTTCAACATCCAAATAAAAGTGTTTTACCGCCTCTTCTAACTGCTTCGCGCGGCACCTTTCGTGATTCATTTTCTGCCCTGTGGGTAGATTATTATGCTCGCCACTAAACAGGCGATTCATATTTTCTTCAACAAAACGTTCCGCTATGTCCATTGCCGGCAAATTACCAAATAAAAATAAGGTTCGTTGCTTAACAATTGTTTTACCCGTCAATATATCCCTAACTAAATCATCACATATCTCGATAGGAGCGGTTTCATTACCGTGCACCCCGCAAGAAAGCACAATATCTTTGGTACTTTCAGCGATAGGCTCAAAGCTAATAATCCCCTTTGCTACCACCGTAACTTGGGTATGGGTTTCGATAAGAAATTGAAAAGCACTTGAAAAACGTGAATCAGCAGTCCGCGATAACGCCAGAAAATTACCCTGTTGTTTTAGTTCTCGGATAGTATCTTGAATAGACGTGTTGGTTTGTGTTTGCATAAAGAGTTTGTGGTGACCTCAGAATTTATTTCTAAAGACTTAATGTTACGCTAAACCGCGTGTTAACTCTCCACTTTTACACACTAGTTGGAATTCACCACAGCCAATTAAGCGAGGTGATATTGGCGAACAAATGATGTACCCACTGCAAGATCCTTGCTAGCCAACTCAACAAACTCATGCATAGGTATCGCCTTAGAAAATAGATAGCCTTGACCTGACAAAACCCCAATTTCACGGAGAATATGCAAGTGCTGAATACTCTCAATACCTTCTGCTATTAACTGACATTTTGCGGCTTCAGCAATCAACTTGCTGGCCTCTACTATCGCTCGATTCACTGGGCTTTCGTCAATTTGCATAATAAACGATTTATCAATTTTAATAGTATCAATCTCAATATCACGCAAATAAGCGAGGTTGGAGTATCCTTTACCAAAATCGTCGATGGCAATGGTTGCTCCAAGTGCACGAATTTGTGATAGTTGTTTTTTAACTAAAATCGAATTTGATAAAGCCACGTCTTCTGTCAGTTCTAATTCAAATTGTGATAATTCTACTTGGTGTTTTTGTGACATTGTTCTGAGATTACTTGCAAATTTCAAATCATATAATTGCGAAGGCGACATATTCACCGCAATTTTCAATGGTAACCCCAAACTATTAAGATGTGCGGCACTAACGAAGGCTTGTTCTAATACCCAATACCCCAACTCATTCATCATATTGTATGATTCGGCTGCTTCTATCAGGGCGCCTGGAAAAATCAGCCCATCTAATGGATGATTCCAACGCAACAAACACTCAGCACCAATGATACGTAGAGTACTTAATTCAATTTTAGGTTGAAAGTAGATCTCTAATTCATTCTGATCCAAAGCACGAGTGATATCCGCTTTTAACGCTAAAGCTCTACCCGACGAATTATGAATGGAGTTTTGTGCATATTGAAAATTATCAAACTTATTGTCTTTGGCCTGCTTTAAAGCGGTTTCAGCCAAAGAAAAGAAATTATTTATATCAGTATTATTTTTCGGATTAGTTGCTGTACCCACATTAAAATCAGCTATAAAGGCGTGATCATCACATTGAATAGGAATTTTGAAATGTTGTACTAAGTGTGTATAAAAATCATAAAGCTGGTTTTGCTGATGAGCCCCCGTCAAAACCAAACCAAAAACATCACCACTAATTCGACCAAAAATTGCGTTGTCGTTAAATAAAAAAGCAATTCGATTAGCAATTTCTAATAATACTCTGTCACCATATTCGTAACCGAAGCTGCTACTGACATCAGAAAAACGCACAATATCAATCAATAATATAGATTGCTCGGTATCTACTTTAAGAAGCTGTTCTATTTCCCCCAAAAAGACATACCGATTGGGAATGGTTATTAATGACTCATGCTGCATTAAAAAAGATTGCCTTACTAGTGATTCAGGTCAGATATTTATGCCCTAGCTAAATCCCTTTAACTTTAATAATAATTTATCGGCTTAGAACCGATAATCTTGAGTAAATTATTACACACTTTTACTAATAAAAAAGCTCAAACTTTTGTTTGAGCTTTTGTTTTACAAAATATTAACCTATCGGGTCAAACCTATAGATTAGACCCTAGTATAAATATTCATTTGTAAACACTGAAATTAATCTACTGAGCAAGGTTGTAGTTGCCAAATTTTTTCAACGTAATCTTTAATGGAGCGGTCTGAAGTAAACTTCCCCATACGCGCCGTATTTAAGATTGCCATTTTAGCCCAGCCTGCTTTATCAGCGTATGCCTTGTCGGCGCTTTGCTGTGCCTGCGAGTAAGACTCAAAGTCCGCCAACACTTTATACGGGTCCCCGCCTTCTAATAAACTATGTTTTATTGGCGCTAAAGCCCCCGGTTTACCAGGGGTAAAATAATCTGTTTCAAGCCAATCTAAGACCGCTTTAATTTCTTTGTTGTTGTAATAAAAATTGTAGGGTGTGTAACCAATCTGATCGAGTTCATGGACTTGGTCTACTGTTAACCCAAATATGAATATATTTTCATCACCCACTTCTTCGGCAATCTCGATGTTCGCACCGTCTAAAGTCCCGACTGTTAATGCACCATTGAGTGATAACTTCATATTTCCGGTGCCTGACGCCTCTAGACCAGCAGTAGAAATTTGTTCAGAAATATCAGCAGCTGGGATCATTTTTTCAGCTAGGCTGACTCGATAGTTGGGCAAAAATACCACCTTGATTTTGCCATTGACGCGTTTATCGTTATTTATCTTTTCAGCCACTTGGTTGATTGCGTAAATAATGTCTTTGGCTAACTTGTATCCTGGAGCCGCTTTAGCCCCAAACAAAAATACTCGTGGTTGCATATCGTAACTGGGATCTTCTAATAAACGACGATATAACGCCATGATATGTAATAGGTTAAGGTGTTGACGTTTATATTCATGCAATCGTTTAATTTGTACATCAAAAATTGCTTTGGGATCAATTTCAATTCCTGTAAGCGCTAAGACTTCTTTTGCCAATGCGACTTTGTTTTCATGTTTAATTTTCATGAATTGTTTTTGAAACTTGGGATTGTCAGCAAATTGACTCAATTGCTCTAACTTTTCCAAATTCAACGGCCAATCGTCACCAATTTTTTCATCAATCAAAGCTGATAACTTTGGATTACATGCCTTTAACCAACGACGCGGTGTAATGCCATTAGTAACATTCGTCAGTTTATCCGGCCACATATTATGAAATTCTGGGAATAGGTTTTTCTTCACTAGTGCAGAATGGATTTCGGCCACACCATTGACCTTAAATGAACCAATGACCGATAAATTCCCCATGCGTATCATCTTCTCATTGCCTTCTTCGATGATAGATAACTTCTGCTTAATAACGTTGTTGCCAGGCCATTGTTTTTCGACTTCGTTCATAAAACGGTGATTAATTTCGTATATGATTTCCAAATGCCTTGGCAGAATTTTTTCGAACATACGCGCGGGCCACTTTTCTAGCGCCTCTGGTAACAAAGTATGATTGGTATAAGCAAAACTTTTACTACAAATTTCCCATGCGTTATCCCAATCAAGCTCAGCCCTGTCTAATAAAATCCGCATCAATTCAGGTATGGCAATGGCAGGGTGAGTGTCATTAAGTTGAATCACTACTTGGCTTGAAAAGCGACTCCAATCTTTGCCGTGTGCTCGTTTGTAGCGACGAATAATATCTTTGAGTGAGCAGGCGCTAAAGAAATATTGTTGAATTAACCTTAACTCTTTACCTGCCTCAGTTTCGTCATTTGGGTACAACACTTTGGAAATAGTCTCTGCTTGCACATTTTCCTTTTGTGCATCCACGTAACCACCCGCGTTAAATACGTCCCAGTTAAAGTAATCAGATGCTTGGCTTTGCCATAAACGCAATACATTAACGGTTTTTCCGCCATAACCAACTACTGGAATGTCCCATGGTAAACCTTTAACGATTAGACCTGGATGCCATTCTTTTCTTATTCCACCATTCTCTCCGTATTTAGTTTCGACGTAACCGTACAAAGGTATTTCTTGTATCGACTCCGGACGACAAATTTCCCAAGGGTTTCCGTAGTCTCGCCAGCTATCGGGACGTTCTATCTGTTTGCCATTTTTGATTTCTTGACGGAACAAGCCATGTTCATAATGTAACCCATAACCTACTGCAGGTAGATCAAGGGTCGCTAATGAATCAATAAAACATGCGGCTAAACGTCCCAATCCACCATTACCCAATGCCATATCAGGCTCTTCTTCCATAATGTCGGTAAGGTTAACGCCTAGCTCGTTTAAGGCTTGGTCTGTTTGTTCAAACAAACCTAAATTATGTAGGTTATTAGACATCAAACGGCCCATTAAGAATTCGGCAGAAAAATAATGTACCGCTCTCGTGTCGTTTAGATAGTGTGATTTTTGAGTCTTACGTAATTGCTCTAAAACATGTTCCTGTACTGATGCACAGGTTGCTTTCCACCACGCGTGGTTATTGGCTTTGTTTTCATCGGTTCCTAAAGAACAATGTAAATGTCGAACAATCGCTTCTTTAATCGCTTTTTTGGGTAAAGAAGAAGTTTCAGAAACTGACTTTTTTGCGCTCATATCACACCTCAAATTTGGGTTATTACCACGCCACTTGCCCCGAGAAATATTCGAAATTAGGTTTTAAATGACGTAATAAAATTACAGATAAATTTAATATGACAGTTTTAGCAGGATTTTTTGCGAAGAGTTGTTAAAAAAACGTTAACAAAACACAAAAACATACGTATTCACATCAAAACACGTATGCTTTTTACAATAGGACAACAATTTAACTCTTAAATTTAAACATTTGCTGTTTTAAATACTTGTTCCACCAAGGCTTGGGCTTCTTTAACCAATAAATCAAGATGTTCAGATCCATTGAAACTTTCAGCGTATATTTTGTATATTTCTTCGGTTCCTGATGGACGCGCCGCAAACCATCCATTTTCAGTGCTGACTTTTACTCCACCGATAGCGGCATTGTTTCCTGGCGCGTGAGTCTGAATGTTTGTAATGGTTTCTCCAGCAAGTTCCGTGGATTGAATGACACTTTTGTCCATCTTACTTAGTACTTGTTTTTGAGCGTGATTCGCTGCCACATCAATACGAGTATAAACTGGGGCTGAAAATTGTTCGGTAAGTGCTTGATAATGTTCGCTAGGATCCTTTCCAGTCACCGCAATAATTTCGGCAGCTAACAAACACAAGATAATCCCATCTTTGTCTGTTGCCCAAGGTTTACCATTACGCCTCAAAAATATACCACCCGCACTTTCTTCACCAGCAAAGCCAATTTCGCTGTTTAATAACCCGCCAACAAACCATTTAAAACCAACTGGCATCTCAGCCAATTCGCGTCCTAGACTCGTCACCACGCGGTCTATCATGCTGCTTGATACCAAAGTTTTTCCTACTTTGATATCCTGCGGCCAATCTGTTCGATGTTGATACAGGTATTGAATAGCCACTGCCAAATAATGATTGGGGTTCATCAACCCCCCTTTCGGGGTCACAATACCATGTCGATCGAAATCAGGATCATTACCAAAAGCAACATCAAATTTATCTTTTAAGTCAATCAAGCCGGCCATTGCATAAGGAGATGAACAATCCATACGAATTTTTCCATCTTTATCGCGACGCATAAACCCAAATTGTTGATCAACGTTACGATTAACCACCTCAATGTTTAATCCATAACGCTGCGCTATTCTGTCCCAATAACCTAACCCTGCACCGCCTAACGGATCAGTACCCAAAACTAACCCAGCTTTGGCAATCGCTTGCATATCAATAACTTGATCTAATTGAGCAATGTAATCTTCTGCGAAATCAATTTCTTTAACATAAACAGAGTCATACGCATCGTTTAAGCTCATGCGTTTAACGTCTGCCATGTCATTGCTGATAATTTCGTTGGCTCGCTGCTGAATAAGGTTAGTCACATCGCTGTCTGCGGGTCCGCCATGGGGAGGGTTATATTTAAAACCACCATCTTCGGGGGGGTTATGTGAAGGCGTGATCACAACTCCATCAGCTTGTTTCTGAGGTGAATTCGCGTTGTGCTGCAAAATAGCATGGGATATGACAGGGGTTGGAGTATAACCACGGGCTTCTTGTACCACTAAAGACACACCATTAGCGGCTAACACTTCAACGGCAGTTGAAAACGCAGCCTCTGACAATGCATGAGTATCCATTCCCATATATAAAGGACCAGTGATACCTTGCTCTTGCCTATACTCTACCAGCGCCTGACTGATTGCCGCGATATGGTTATCATTAAAGGTATTTAACAATGCACTACCGCGATGTCCAGATGTTCCAAAAGAGACCGCTTGAGTACTGTCTCCCTTCTTCGGTTGATTGGTATAATAGGCGCTAGTCAATTTAGCCACATTGACCAACTGCTCTTTACTTGCGGGTTTTCCTGCTTCTGGATGTAGAGCCATAGTGATCCTTTTATTTATTCAATATGTTCGGGGGCAAAAATCTCGATTAGTTGTTGTATTTCCGCCGATTTAAAACCGACTTGCTCAGCCACTTCTTTGAGCATATTAATTTTCTTCGCAGTGTTGTTGTTGGTTATCACCCAATAATCAGAGCCTGGCACATTTTTAGGATTAGTACTGCTGCCGGTTCCTAATAGGGTGTCCTTATCAGTCGCAAAATAGGTTCTATTGCGCCCACTCATTCCCAACACTTTAGCAAACTGCTGGGTGTTGTGTTTGTGGATAATCGATAACACTAACAACCACCTTTCTACAATTTTAGGAATAGCTTGTAACTGCTGGCCTTCAAGCTCACTAAAAACAGCCGCCGACTGACAAATCGAATCAGCACTTTGTGTATTGCTTATTGGATTAGTGACAGTGCTATCTGGCGTAACTTTTTCTGAAACGCTTTTGTTGTCTGTATTGAGTAGCGACTCTGGCATAACAAGTCGGCGTAAAATATCTGATGCGCTTTCACCGATATCTTGGGTTTGTGAGGCTATAAAGTGGTAAAGATCGTCTTCTATTTGAATACTTTTCATGAAATTTATTATTTTAAACTGTGCACATGTGGCTAGATTATACTTATTGCCACAATCAAATCATCGATTAATTTAATTTCATACACAAGTATTAGCTAAACCACCAAAAATTAGACTAATTTGCGCTAAAATATTGATTCGCCCAACATTATTAATTCTTCGGATACTCAAATTTTATGCTGCATAACAAATTGGCTATGGCCATAGAACAATCTTGTCAGGTGTTAATTGGAAAACAACCGCAGATTAAATTGGCGTTAACCTGCTTGTTGGCAAATGGTCACTTGTTAATTGAAGATTTACCAGGAATGGGCAAAACCACTTTGTCGCATACTTTGGCAAAAGTATTGGGGTTAGAGTATTCACGGATTCAATTCACCTCAGATTTGCTGCCAGCAGATATGTTAGGCATCAACATTTTTGACAATAACGAACAGAGTTTTCGTTTCCATCCAGGACCCATTTTTAATCAGTTAGTATTGGCAGACGAGATTAACCGCGCCAGTCCTAAGACTCAAAGTGCACTGCTTGAAGCAATGGAAGAACGACAGGTCAGTTTGGATGGCGAAACTCGCCCTCTACCTTCTCCATTTTTTGTAATTGGTACTCAGAACCCTTCACATCAATCGGGCACGTATCCTCTACCTGAGTCTCAATTGGATCGGTTTTTAATGCGAATTCAACTGGGATACCCCGACAAAGAGGCTGAAAAAAGCATGCTAAAAGCCCAATTGGGCGATGGCCAACATACTGTAAAAACGGTAATGGACATTGCTGAATTCATTGAGTTGCAAGTGAAAGCCAGTCAGGTACATGCGTCTGATGAATTACTCAATTACATTTTGCGTTTAGTCACCTTTAGTCGCGAAAGTAATCAATTTGCCAACCCCTTGTCGCCAAGAGCAACAAAAGCCTTATTAAGTTCGGCGAAAGCTTGGGCCTTTATCAATAACCGAGATTTTTTGATCCCTGAAGATGTACAGGCGGTGCTTTCGTCTGTGGCTGAACACAGGTTACGTAGTGCTTCAAGTGACTTTAGTACTCAAGGAAGCCTGAGTAAAATATTGCTCGAATCTATTGATCCCATTGCAGCTTAGACAAGACTATGACAGTGATAAACAATTACTGGAATAAATGGTTAAATAAACGCATTCCAGCCGCAGCACAACATCAACTAAACCATCATAGCATTTTCATTTTACCCTCTAAATTCGGGGTTTTATTCTTGTCGTTATGCGTATTATTGTTTTTGCTTGGTACCAATTATCAAAATAATTTGATGCTGTTACTGTGCTATTTTTTGTTAGCGATATTTTTAGTGAATTTGCTGGCTAGCTATATCAATTTTGCGCGTATCAATTTAAAAATAGGAAAGTGTCCCGAAGTCTTCGTTGATGACAACTTACATATTCCGCTGTGGTTAAATACCAACAACAGCGACAATACAGCACACGGCTTATTGCATTTTACCTTTCAAAAAACCAAACAAAAATCTAAACAGTCTATTAAAATTCACGTATTACCGGCAACGACTGTGGTTGATGCTGATTTGTTTTCGAATCCAATTAGCTTAAGTCAAAAGTGTCAACAGCGTGGAAAATTGACACTGTCTAGGGTCACGGTAGAAAGCTTCTATCCTTTGGGATTATATCGTTGTTGGACACATTTGGCTTTTACTCACCAAATTACGGTTTTTCCTAAACCCATACCTTGTGAGATACAGTTACACCTAAGTGAACACAATAGAACTAACGACAATGCCACAAGTGCTAATTCACTATCTGGGCACGATGATTTTTCCCATCTTAAAACCTATCAATTAGGCGAACCGTTAAATCATGTCGCATGGAAACAGCTAGCCAAAGGCCGCGGAATGGTGAGTAAACAGTTTGATTCTGCAGGTCACCAGTTGGGTTGGCTTAAACTATCCAGTGACTATGCAAAACGTCCCTTGTTAAATTCTAACAATGCCCCTGTAGTAGCCTTAGAAAAAGAGCTAAGCAAATTGTGTTATCAAGTCATCGAATTGAGTCGTTTGCAGCAAACCTTTGGGTTAGATTTAGGCGACCATTGTATCGCGCCCAATAATGGCAACGATCATAGACTGGCCTGCTTACAAGCCTTAGCGAATTTCCCCAACGGGAATGTTACCAATGTCTAATAAGCAAAATTTAGAATCCAAGAAACAGCACTCGCTGCAATCTTCTAAAAATATAGCGCTGCTACTTATAGCGGCAACATTGGTGCTCATTAGTTTTAGTCTTTTTTCGACGGTACTCACTTGGATATTATTACTGGTAACTTGTGGCACTGTTATACGCGGAGCTATTTATTTTAAATATTACAAACACTTACCCTCTATTCGAACCTTAAATTTACTGGCGCTACTGAGTATACTGGGTTTAATTTACTCAGCCCTAAATGCGGGTTTGTTATTTGGCATGGTTAATTTATTGGTACTTGCGTGTGCTTTAAAACTGATGCAAATGCGTAGTCAAAAAGACGTCTACCAATTAATTATTAGTTTGTTTTTTTTAATTGGCTGTGGATTTATTTTTAACCAATCTATTGGTTTTAGCCTATTTTATGGCTTAATGAGTTTAGTTATTTTATTCAGCTTGGCTTGTTACCACGCCCCATCCATTGCAGTTCAAAAACATATAAAGACTATATCAGTGCTTAGTTTGCAGGCTTTTCCTATTGGTCTACTAATGTTTCTAGTGCTACCGCAATTGTCACCTCTATGGCACACTCCAAAAGCCAATGGAGCAAGTACTGGGTTATCCGAACAAATTACTCCTGGGGATATTGCCGCTCTTTCACAATCCAGTGAATTAGCATTTCGAGCTACTTTTGAAAACATCCCGCCTATTGCTCAACAACGATATTGGCGCGCCATAGTAATGGAAGACTTTGATGGCAAAACATGGAAAGTGCATCAATATCGTCAGAAAATGCGCGAGCTTCAATTGAAAACCAAACAGCAATTTAAGCCTAAGTTAACGGGCCCTTATTTTGATTACACAGTCATCGCTGAGCCCACCTTCCAATCTTGGTTATTTGCGTTAGACCTTGCTCAACCCACCGGGCCTCGAGGCAGCAGAAATATTTTACAAAGCAGTGATTTTCAATTGTTTAGTCAGCAACCCCTAGCAAATAAATTTCAGTATGAGGTGCGTTCTTATCCCAATGCATTAAGCAGCCAAACTCTGACTCTGGCGGACAAACGCGTTAATCTACAAGTACCAGAACAAGGTAATAAAAAAACTCGAGATTGGGTCAGCCACCTTCGTTCGCAATTTCCAGATAACCCTAGTTTTATACAGGCAATATTGCGGCACTTTGTCGATAACCCATTTGTGTATACCTTGCGCCCAGAAGTAATGTTGGTTGATCCTATTGACAGGTTTTTATTTGATAATCAGGCAGGATTTTGTAGCCACTATGCTAGCGCACTAGCCTATGCACTTAGATTAGGGGGAATTCCATCTCGCATAGTGACGGGCTATCAAGGAGGAGAGCTAATCACTAATCCTGGAGACTCCGCCTATTTGAGTGTCTACCAATATGATGCTCACGCCTGGGTGGAGTCGTGGAGCGATACTACTGGCTGGCAACGTATCGATCCTACCGCGCTAGTGTCGCCCGACAGAATAGAATATGGGTTACGACAAGCCATGTTAGAGGAAGGTAGCTTTTTAGCAGACTCCCCTTTTGCCCTAGCACGGCTCACCAACATAGCGTGGCTCAACAATATTAGATTGTTTTTGGCAGATTTAGATTATAACTGGAGCCGCTGGGTTTTAGGCTTTAATAGTCAAACTCAAAGGGATTTGTTTAAGTCTATTCTAGGTAAGCTCACCCCAGAACGCCTGTCCATGTTAGGACTCGGAATAGTTTTGATAATTGCTTTGTTACTCAGTTTGTTTTTTGTCCCGCATTGGTTGCAAAACCGCGGTAGCACAACACAACGATTGTACTTAAAGGCCCTAAATGCCATCGAAAAAACAGGCACCCAACGAGCCACTTGGCAAGGGCCTAATGCGTTTAACCAACAAATCAATGAGCATTATCCGACGATAGTCAGTGAACCTTTTACGCATATCACACAGTTGTATTTGCGGCTGTCCTATCAAAATATTCAAGATACAAGTACGTCTGTATTAAATGTCAAACAGTGCCATCGAATGATGCGACGGTATTTAACCCAATTAAAAACGGGATTGCTCAAAGCTGATACAAATAGGATAAAAAGAACCTAAGCCCCCTTAGCGATAACGCTATTTCTGTGGCATAATGCGCGCCGAATTTTTAGCCATTTAATTAGTCAACCTAATCAGCACAATAATGAGTGCGTTGGCAAACCAAAGCCAAATATTATTACTGGGGAATCTACCTTGCTTACGACCGCAAATATTACCATCCAATTTGGCGAAAAGCCTTTATTTGAAAATGTCTCTGCCAAATTTGGCAATGGCAATAAATATGGCCTAATTGGCGCCAATGGTTGTGGGAAATCCACCTTCATGAAAATTATTGGTGGCGACTTAGAGCCTTCAGCTGGCAATGTGTCTGTGGACCCCGGTGAACGTATCGGTAAACTTAAGCAAGACCAGTTTGCTTACGAAGATTACAGCGTAATCGATACTGTCGTGATGGGCCATGGCGAACTTTGGAAGGTCAAAGAAGAGCGGGATGCGATTTATGCCAACCCCAATATGACCGAAGAAGACGGCATTAGAGTGGCCGATTTAGAATCTGAATTTGCGGAGATGGACGGATACACAGCCGAATCAAGAGCGGGCGAACTGTTAATTGGTGTAGGCATTCCAGTAGAGCAACATTTTGGGCCTATGAGTGAAATCGCTCCAGGCTGGAAGTTGCGAGTATTATTGGCCCAGGTATTATTTTCTGATCCTGACATCATGTTACTAGACGAGCCGACCAATAACTTGGATATTAATACTATCCGCTGGTTGGAAAGCGTACTCAACGAACGTAACTGCACCATGATCATTATTTCCCATGATAGGCATTTCTTAAACTCGGTTTGCACTCATATGGCAGATATCGACTACGGGGAAATTCGCTTGTTCCCGGGAAATTACGATGAATATATGACAGCAGCGACACAGTCTCGTGAACGCCTGTTGTCAGACAATGCCAAGAAAAAAGCGCAAATATCTGAATTGAAAGCCTTCGTGAGCCGGTTCTCAGCCAACGCCTCGAAATCGAAACAAGCAACTTCACGTGCTCGTCAAATCGATAAAATTCAATTGGACGAAGTGAAACCCTCTAGCCGACAAAGCCCTTTTATCCGTTTTGAAGAAAGCAAAAAATTACACCGCTTGGCTTTAGAAGTAGAAGGTTTAGCTAAGAGTTACGATGAAGAGTTGTATAAAAACGTAAATTTAATGGTAGAAGTAGGTGAAAGAGTTGCCATTATTGGGCCTAACGGTGTGGGTAAAACCACCCTACTAAAATGTTTAGTAGGAGACACCGATTTAACGGCTGGTAGCGTTAAATGGTCTGAAAATAGCAACATTGGTTACTACGCTCAGGATCATGCAGCTGATTTTGAAGAAGATAAAACCTTAATGGATTGGATGAACCAGTGGGCCCAAGAAGGTGACGACGAACAGGTTATGCGCGGTACTTTAGGCAGACTGTTGTTTTCCCAAAGCGACATCACTAAATCAGTCAAAGTGATATCTGGTGGTGAACAAGGCCGCATGTTGTTTGGTAAGTTAATGCTCCAAAAACCGAATATTTTGGTCATGGATGAACCCACAAACCATTTAGATATGGAATCCATTGAGTCTTTGAACTTAGCACTAGAAAACTACAAAGGTACCCTACTCTTCGTCAGTCACGATAGAGAGTTTGTCTCCTCGGTTGCCACTCGGATTATCGATATAAAGCCTGACGGCATAGTCGACTTTAAAGGTGACTATGAGAGTTATTTAGCAAGTCAGGGCGTGTAATCGACTTTATAAAGTCTAGAAATGAAAAAACCGGATCAAAATCCGGTTTTTTTATGTGTATTGCAACCAAATTACTTAATATTAAGTAACCAAGAAACAAATTGTTTTGCTTCAGAGGTATTTGCAAAAGTGCCCATTTTTTGGCCCGCTTTATCGGCAAATGCCACTTTGTATTTATTCACAGATATGTTGTGCACTGGGCACATTACCGAAATCTGTGTTCCGTTGTATGTATAAGACATAATTAAACTCATTAAATATGACTACTTTTGTTTCATAAAATGAATACATTAATAGTCAAAAACTAAAAATAAGCTCATTACAGTTTTGACGATACTACTAAAACTTTAAGTTTCTTCTCGATGAGACATCTGCAAATATTCTTTGCTAGGATGTTTACTACTCACTAATTCGTCGTACGATAATTCAGCTTGTTATTGTAATTCAGTAGGACATTACCCATATTTTGGCACCTAAAGATTACGTTTTTAATGTTGGCTGACTGGATCAAGGAAAGACAAAACATTCGAGGTTTATGTTGAGAGAGATTCAACAGACCATGGGGTAATATACTTGGCTTTTTTTAACGAATCAACCATTAATTTGACTAAATGGTCAACACTCTTAACATCGTTCGAAACAACCCAAAGGTGTTACTATTAAGAAGTTTATAAATAATGAGTACCTATTTTGGAAAAAATCGCCATCTTTGTTGATGTACAAAACATCTACTACACCACTCGCCAAGCTTATTCTCGACAATTTAACTACCGCAGATTTTGGCAGCACGTCAATCATCAAGGTGACATTATCTTAGCCAATGCTTATGCGATTGATAAAGGTGATGAACAACAACAAAAGTTTCAAAGTGCGCTTAAACACATAGGCTTTAATATTAAACTCAAACCCTATATTCAGCGTAGCGATGGTTCAGCAAAGGGTGACTGGGATGTAGGTATTGCGATTGATGTGTTAGAAGCTGCAGAAATTGCAGATACCATCATATTATTATCGGGTGACGGAGATTTTGACTTGTTACTTAAAAAAGTAACCCAAAAATATCATTGTAAGACTCAAGTATATGGCGTTCCACAACTCACCGCCACATCCCTAGTGAATGCAGCAGGCGAGTTTTTCAAAATTGAAACAGAGTTGTTGTTATAGGTTAAATGAGGCTTGCCGCTATCCAAGCGATAAAATACGCCAATAGCCCATACCCGGCAAATAGCCCCCATGCAATTTTGCCACTGCCTGTTTCACCTTTAAGTGTGGCGACCGTGGCCACACATTGCAAAGCAACAACGTAAAACAACATTAACCCGATTCCCGCTCCAAGGGTTAATCCATCTTGCTGAATATTAGCGGCCAAACCCGCTATATTTTCATCGGCGCCTTCAATTCCAAACAGGGTTCCCAATGCGCCAACAAACACCTCGCGGGCCAAAAACGAAACTAATATCGCGACGCCATAACGCCAATCTAGTCCTAATGGAGCAAATACGGGTTCTATCCATTGACCTATGGCAGCCAAATATGAAGACTGCAAATTCCCATTTTCCGGAAAATATCCCAAGAACCATATGACAACTGAAACCATAAAAATAACTGGACCAGCACGCCTAATAAACTGTTTGGCACTGGTTAAAACACGATGAATCAAGGGCTTCCAATGAGGTAATCGATAAGTCGGCAGCTCTAAGATAAAAGGCATTTCCGTTTCATCTTTGTTTAGATCAGTAAGTTTAGTAAGCAATGTACTCACCAGCAATGCGGTAAAAATTCCGATAAAATACAATATGAAGAAAGTAATACCCTGTAAATTCAACAACCCTCCAAGATATTTTGTATCTGGGATAAGTACCGCAATTAACAGCGCATAAACCGGTAATCTTGCCGAACACGACATTAACGGGATCGTCATCATAGTAATCATTCGTTTGCGAGGTGATTCAATGGTTCGCGCTGCCATTATGGCGGGTATAGCGCAGGCGTGGCCCGATAAATATGGAATAAAACTTCTGCCAGATAACCCAAAAAAGCTCAACGGCTTGTGGCAAATTAACGCAGCTCTAGCCAAGTAACCACTGTCTTCAAGTATGCCGATAATCAAAGTAAGTACCATTATCTGCGGCACAAAAACTAAAAACGAGCCTACTCCACCAAACATAGCATCACTAACAAAATCGTTTACCATACCCGAAGGCAGAAACTGGCTAGTCAACATAGCCAATTCAGTCATTATGGTTTCGACACCATCCATTAACGGACTAGCCCAAGTAAAGATACTCTGAAATAGCAAAAACATTATACTCAGGAAGATTAAGCCGCCAAACATACTGTTTAACAAAAAGTCATCAATTCGATTTTGTTGTTTTAAAACAACGTCGGCCTTAATGCCATACTGGGCAGACAATTTGCGGCTAATTTCTAATACTGGCGTGTCACTATCATTACCTTTGTTAGGTACAAAGTCTTGTGGATGTTTACAGGCATCAAGTAGGCCTAGTTTAAATTCATGTAGTCCAATTAAGGTTTTTGCAGACATAGCAAATACTGCACAACCCAGATCGGCAGCTAATTTATCAGTGTCAATTTGATGTCCAAATCTTTGCACTTCATCAATCATATTCAGTGCGAAAATTACACCTTTGTTGTGTTCGAATGCCAAATCCCTCACTTGCAACCCAAACACCAAACTCCTTTCTAATCGAGTTGCATCTAAGTTACACACTATTAACGAGGTATCTTCACTGTGCATCGCTTCATGTAACTTCTCGATGGCTAGTTCTTCGTCTTTTGACAAACTTTTTAATGAGTAAGTGCCGGGATAGTCGACCAATCGATATTCATCGAATTGACCACTTTTTAGTTCAACAGTCACCCCAGGGAAATTGGCCACTTTTTGGCGCATACCTGTTAGTTGATTAAACAATAAGCTCTTACCAGAATTGGGTTTACCAACCAAGATAATGTTTTTCATGGAGTGCCTTTCAAATTTATTGGGTGGGAAGGTGAGTGGTTGAAAACCGACAAACAAAACCAACTAATTAAAACCTGACGCGGTATTACGTCAAACAAAATTTAGTTCAGACTAATATTGATACTACTGGCAATGCTTTGCTCCAAAGAGTACACACAATCACCCACTTGCAGTACCACAGGACCTTTTAAAGGGCTACGACGCAAACACTGAACGGCCTGCCCTGATGAAAAGCCCATTTCATTCAAACGTTCGAATACTGCAGGCATTAGATTAGGATCGAGACTATCTATTGAAGCAGATTGTTTATTCTTAATTTCCCACAGAGTCATACAGCTACCAGACTATTTTTCGCAAATACAAACAATTATCATTTATATCATTTTAGATAACCGCTATGCAACCCGTCAGATTGCAAAGCGGTCTACTTTTAGTCGTTTTATGGAAGGCGTAAGTGATCAGCAACCAAAAATGCCATTTCTAACACCTGATCAGCATTTAATCTTGGATCACATTGAGTTTGATAAGCTTGCGCCAAATCGTCGTCACTGATTTGATAGGCGCCACCTGTGCATTCAGTCACGTGTTGACCGGTCATCTCCAAGTGAATCCCACCAGCGTGTGTCCCTTCAGCTTTGTGTGCTGCAAAGAACTGTTGAATTTCACGTAAAATCGCATCGAAATTTCGAGTTTTATAACCACTTGACGCTTTAAACGTATTGCCATGCATAGGGTCAGAACTCCATACCACTTTACGACCTTCTTGCTTAACGCGACGCAACAGTTTTGGTAGGTTTTGCTCCAAGTTGTCTGCGCCCATACGAGTAATCAAGGTTAATCGACCTGGATCATTTGTTGGATTAAGAGCATCAATCAGCTGAATTAATTCATCTTCTTGCATACTTGGTCCGACTTTTACACCAATAGGATTGTGGATCCCACGGAAAAACTCGAGATGCGCGTGATCAAGTTGACGAGTACGCTCACCAATCCACAACATATGCGCTGAGCAGTTGTACCAATTGCCTGTTAAAGTATCGACTCGAGTCAGTGCTTGTTCGTAATTCAACAGCAACGCTTCATGAGAAGTAAACAAACTAGTTTCATGCAATGTAGGTGTGTTGATTGAATTAATCCCCATGACATTCATGAACTCTAGTGAGTCTTGAATTCGCATAGCTAAATCATGGTAACGTTCTTTTAGAGGATTATTTTCAACAAACGCCATGTTCCAACGGTTCACTTCGTGTAAATCAGCCAAACCACCCTGGGCAAATGCACGCAGTAAATTTAGAGTAGACGCACCACGGTGATACGCTTCAATCATACGTTGCGGATCTGGCTTACGTGACGCTTCAGTAAATTCAAAACTGTTAATAATATCGCCACGATAACTAGGTAAAGAGACTCCATCAATAGTTTCAAAATCTCCTGAACGAGGTTTTGCATACTGACCAGCCATACGTGCAACTTTAGTCACAGGGCATCGACCCGCATAGGTCAGCACTATAGCCATTTGCAATATGACTTTAAATGTATCGCGAATTTTTGGCGCATTGAATTCATCAAAAGATTCAGCGCAATCACCACCTTGCAGCAAAAACCCTTTACCTTCTGCAACATCGCCCAACTGCTTATAAAGGTCACGAGTCTCTGCAGCAAACACTAAAGGAGGATAACTACCAAGGGTATCCTCCACCTGCTTAAGGTGTTGTTTATCTTCATAAGTAGGTTGTTGCAAAATAGGCTTTGAACGCCAACTATCTGGTTGCCAATGACTCACGATGTTTCCTTTTAGTATCTATGGGGTAGTTGATCAAAAAACAAACCAACAAACTGGGACGAGAATTTAGAGGGAATAACTTAAAATTTCAATCATAAACGCATATATTCTTAAACTATATATGGATAACTTATGGTGAGGAGGATTTAAGGTGTTCTACAAAACCATCAGCACCTTGTTCAATTAAATCCAACACATATTCAAATCCCCTTTTTCCACCATAATAAGGGTCGGGCACTTGTTGTTCTTCAGATTGACTAAAACTTAAAAACAACCCCACTTTATGTTGAAATTCCTCGGGACAGATCTCGAGCAAGTTAGCTACATTTTCGCTATCCATGCCCAAAATATAATCATACTTTTCAAAATCTTGTTCTACTACTTTACGACATTTTAGACCTTTAAAACTGTAACCCCTGTCCTCTCCCACAGCCTGAGCTCGTTTATCTGGTGCTGCCCCTTTGTGATAGCCCGCGGTACCAGCTGAGTCTATTTCAATGGAAAGCCCCTGTTCAGCGGCTTTTTTCTTAAAAACCGCTTCAGCACTGGGTGAACGACAAATATTGCCTAAACAAACAAAAAGTACCGAAGGAGTATTAGCAGACATGAATTAGCCTAAATTATGATTGACGGGTTTATCGCTAGGCAAACTATTCTATCTGTCTATAATTGTGCGTCTAGTACAAATAGGGAATAAATTAAAAATGAATCTAAGTGTGCTTATGTTGAGCAGTTCTCGTGCAGGTAGTGAAGACTATCTACAGCATGCAATCCCATTGATAGATCAACATTTGTTGGAAATCAAAGAGGTGGTGTTTATTCCATTTGCTGGGGTTTCAATTAGTTGGGACGACTACACCACTAAAGTACAGAATGCGCTTCCGAACTACCATATAAAAGGCATTCATCAATTTCCCGACGCCCAAGAGGCAATAAACAATGCTCAAGCCATTATGGTTGGTGGAGGTAATACTTTTAATTTATTGAATCAACTCTACCAACAAAACTTAGTTAAGGCTCTAAAACTTCAGGTATCTCAAGGTTCACCATTTATAGGCTGGAGCGCTGGCTCAAATATCTGCGGCAATAGCATTCGCACCACCAATGACATGCCTATAATTCAACCACCTAGCTTCGAATCGTTAAATTTTGTTCCTTTTCAACTTAACCCTCACTACAGCGACTTCCAACCACCAGGTCACAATGGTGAAAGTCGAGCGCAACGTATCCAAGAGTTTTGTATTTTGAACCCTAAGATACCCGTTATTGGTATTCATGAAGGCAGTGCATTGTTACTGCAAGGCAATTCACTACGGTTGAAAGGTGATTTAGATGCAGTAGTGTTTAAAGGTGAGACGCAAAAAATCATCAAACCAGAGCAACATCTAAATGGTTATTTAACACCTTAGTTCAGGCACTATTTATCGGGTAATTCGATTACGAGTTTGTAGCGAACATCCTAGTTTTTTCGTTGTGTCATAAAAAACTGCATGATCTCGATTGACTCAATGTAGTCCAGAAACCGCCTTTCACACCAATACACGAGCTAAATCCATCTAGTGGTGGCGTTACAGTTTTTACGTTTTGTTGTTTAGCAATAACGAAACAACGTGAATCAACCTCAGCAACTCAATGCATATGTTAATTTATTGTACAACTGCAAACAAATTTGCAACTTACACACGCCAAGTTAACTAAAAATGAGGTCGCTTGAGGAATGAAATCCGTTTGTTTCGTATTTTTATTATTGAGTATTTTAACCGTGTCACATCCCGCTTTTGCCACACTAGGTTTTGAAGGCGAGGATGGATATCGCCTATGGTTGAAATATGGCCCCATAACAAACACCTCTGCAAACAAAGTGTACAAGAGCTATTTACAACATATAAAGCTTAGGAGCCAATCGAAAACCGCTGCGATTGTTCAACAAGAATTGCGTTTAGCGGCAACGGGATTATTAAACATACAACCCAACTTTGGGTCCATCAATTCAAAATTAGTGATAGCCCCTAAAGCTCAACTAATAGCTAACGAACTCTGGTTGCTACCCTATCTCAACGATATTGGTGATGAAGGCTTTGTCATCAAAGATAAAGAGGGTGTCATTTTTATTAGCGCCAATTCAGATATTGGTTTGTTGTACGGCACATTTCACTTTATCCGTTTGCTACAGAACATGCAGCCAATCGAAAATTTATCAATAGTACAAAAACCTAAGGTTAAATTGCGCATGTTAAATCACTGGGATGACTTAAACCGCCATGCTGAACGAGGATATGCGGGACAATCGATATTTGATTGGCATAAATTACCCGATTATAAAGAGCAACGCTACTACGACTATGCTCGGGCTAATGCCTCCATTGGGATTAATGGTGTTGTCCCAATAAATGTCAATTCTGACTCACTTATACTGACACCTAAATATTTAAAAAAAGTTAAAGCCTTGGCCGATATTTTTAGACCTTATGGGATCAAAATATACTTAAGCTTGAAGTTTAGTTCGCCTCAACAACTAGGAGGTTTAGCGACTTCAGATCCCTTGAACAAAGAAGTACAACAATGGTGGCAGCAAAAAACTAATCAAATATATAGCCTTATCCCTGATTTTGGAGGCTATTTGGTTAAAGCTAATTCCGAAGGGCAACCCGGTCCAGGTGACTATGGCCGTACTCATGCACAAGGCGCTAATATGTTAGCAAAAACCTTACAGGGTTTTGGAGGAGTTGTGTTATGGAGAGCCTTCGTTTATAACCAAAATTCAAACACTGAGCGCAGTTTACAAGCGTACAACGAATTTGTGCCACTAGACGGAAAGTTCGCTCAAAATGTCAGTATTCAAGTCAAAAATGGCCCTATCGACTTTCAACCGCGCGAGCCTTTTAGTCCATTGTTTGGGGCTACTCCCGAAACTTCATTGGCAATGGAATTTCAAATTACCCAAGAGTATCTGGGCTTTAGTACTCATTTAGCCTATTTGGGGACTATGTACAAAGAAACTCTTATGGCCGATACCCATGTCCTAGGCAAAGGCTCGACTGTATCAAAGGTGATCGACGGTAGTTTGCATAACAACTCGCTGACTGCCATGGCGGGCGTCGCCAATATTGGCAGTGACCGCAATTGGACTGGTCATATATTTGGGCAAGCAAACTGGTATGTATTTGGGCGCCTTGCTTGGGACCACGAGTTAACAGCAGAAGATATTGCCAAAGAATGGATAGCCATGACCTTAACCACGAAAGGCAGCGCAAGTGCTAAAATTCTATCCATGATGATGCACTCTAGAGAGTACGTCGTAGATTATATGACCCCTCTAGGTTTGCACCATTTAATGGATACAGGCCATCATTTTGGACCAGGACCTTGGGTAAATAACCTAGGCCGAGATGATTGGAACCCAACGTATTACCACCGAGCTGACGCAAAAGGAATTGGTCTAAACCGCACTTCCTCTGGTACCAACGGGGTCTCACAATATGCTCGCTACTGGCAAAAACGCTTTTCCGACCCTAGCACTACCCCTCAGGAACTACTGCTTTGGTTTCATCACTTGGACTGGGACTACTTAATGCCTAATGGCATAACGTTATGGCAAGCTTTAGCTCATCACTATGACAAAGGTGTAGCCGGTGTCGCTCAAATGCAAGCTACTTGGTCTTCTTTACAAGGTGAAATAGAACCCAATCAATTTAAGCAAGTGGCAATGTCTTTAAGCATTCAACTCAAGGAAGCGAAATGGTGGCGAGACGCGTGTATGTTGTATTTTCAATCTATTTCTAAAAGACCTTTTCCAGAGTCGTTTGAGCCTCCAAAACAAAACTTGGAATACTTTCGCAGTCTGCAACATCCTTATGCACCTGGTCAGGGGTAGTTTATGTCTAGAAAACTCGTTAAATGTATTTCAATCCTAACCTTAGCTTTTAGCACGTATTGTAACGCTGACGTTAAACTACCTCGTTTAATATCAGACAATATGGTGTTGCAGCGAGACACAGAAATTTCCCTTTGGGGCTGGGCAGAACCTAATGAAAAAGTCACTGTGCACTTTGATGGGCAGTTAGTGGGGTCGGTACAAAGTGACGCTAAACGTTGGTCTATAAAACTTAAACCACAACCTGCTGGAACTAAGCACTTAATTCAAATAACCGCTAACAATACCATTACCATTAATAATGTGGCCTTCGGTGAGGTCTGGTTAGCGTCGGGACAATCCAACATGGTGTTGCCTATGGAGCGTGTTAAAGAGCGTTACCCAAGGGATATCGCAGAGGCACACTATCCGGATATTCGTCATTTTACAGTACCTACAGTCTACAATTTTAAGTCAGCCCAAGCAGATTACCCTATCGTACAGTGGCAAGAATTAAGCCCAGAATCGGTAATGAAGTTTTCGGCTACTGCTTTCTTTTTTGCCCGTGATTTATATGAAACCTATCAGGTACCAATAGGTGTTATTAATGCCAGTGTGGGAGGTTCACCTGTAGAAGCGTGGATGAGTGAAGAGGCGTTAATAGGTTTCCCAAAACCCCATGCTGAAGCCAAATTATTCCAAAACGACTCACATATTAAGGCCATTCAAGATGCCGATAAAGCGCGCAGTGATAACTGGTATACAGATATCAACAACCGTGATGCGGGTTTAGCTGAAAAATGGTACAAACCAGAATTTGATGACAAAAACTGGCAGCCCTTTACCCTGCCCGGCTTTTGGGAAGATCAAAAGGTAGCACCAATGAACGGAGTGGTATGGTTTCGTAAAACCATAGACGTGCCAAAATCCATGGCAGGCAAACGCGCCAAATTAATGATGGGCGCTATTGTGGATGCCGATACCATTTATATAAATGGCATCGAAGTAGGAAACACTACTTATCAATATCCCCCACGACGTTATACCGTACCTAAAGGAGTCTTAGTTGCAGGTAAAAATGTTATTGCAATTAGAGTTATAAACAACCGAGGTAAAGGTGGTTTTGTTGCAGATAAACCTTATTGGTTAGGCAAGCCCAACGCACATATCAACCTAACTGGCATATGGCAATTTAAAGTCAGTGTGTTAGCCGATGAATTACCTAATCAAAACTTTATCCAGTACAAACCAACAGGATTATTTAACGCCATGATCGCCCCCGCTTTGGATTATAAAATTAAAGGGGTTATTTGGTATCAAGGCGAGTCAAACACCGGTAATCCATTCAATTACCAGGCTTTATTTAGCAACATGATAAAAGACTGGCGTAACCACTTTAATCAACAGAGTCTACCCTTTTTGTATGTGCAACTCGCCAATTTTATGGAGACCAGCAATCATCCTAAACCGAGTAATTGGGCTGAACTAAGAGAACAGCAACGTTTAACCTTGAATCTACCCAACACGGCAATGGCAGCAATTATTGACTCTGGTGAATGGAATGATATCCATCCTCTGAATAAATATGCTCCAGGACATCGTTTAGCCTTAGCGGCTCAGAATATTGCTTACCACAATAAAAAGACAGTGTATTCAGGACCTCAAATAACCACTATTGAAGAAAAGCACGGGGCTTTATTCCTTGACTTTACACATACTGGCGGCGGTTTAGTAGCTAAAGATGGTGACCTGCAAGGGTTTGCCATCGCCGCTAAAGATGGCAAGTTTGTCTGGGCCAAGGCAAAAATAATAGGCCAACAAATCAAGGTGTGGCATAACAGTGTATCTGCTCCTGTAAAAGTTAGGTATGCATGGGCTGACAATCCGGCCAATGCAAACCTGTATAACAAGGAAGGATTACCGGCCTCGCCTTTTCAGGCCAATTTAACCCCAACACAATAGGCTATAGGTTTGTTAATCCTTATAGGGCACCAGTGTTTTTATCAAGCCGTCACTGTCATATTGTATTTCAGCCATTTTAACTGAACGCAGATGTGTGACTCCAGCTGACAGTGATGAGTCATGGTAAAATAAGAACCATTTATCCTGATATTGAGTAATTGAATGGTGTGTGGTCCAACCTAAAACGGGCTCTAATATTCTGCCTGCATAAGTAAACGGGCCATAAGGGTTATCACCTATGGCATAACACAAATAATGTGTATCTCCAGTCGAGTATGAAAAGTAATATTTACCCTTATACTTGTGCATCCACGCGGCTTCGAAAAACCTTCTATCGTGATCACCGGCTAACAGCGGTTGCCCGTTTTCATCAAGAATAACGATTTCCTTTGGCGATTCATCAAATTCCAACATATCGTCGCTCATACGAGCGATTATTGGTCCTAAAGCGGCTTCCTCTGCTTCTGGCTCATCAACGTATGGATCGTATTGATTATTTCGATAATGTTGTAACTGGCCTCCCCAAATCCCCCCGAAGTACATATAGTATTGGCCATCATCATCTTCAAATACCGCAGGATCGATAGAGTAACTCGCCGCTATAGGTTGGGCTTGAGCCACAAAAGGACCAACAGGCGAATCCCCCACCGCAACCCCAATTTGAAAAATATCATCTGCTTTTTTTGCCGGAAAATAAAAATAGTATTTATCACCCTTTTTGGCTGCATCTGGTGCCCACATTTGGCGACTTGCCCAAGGTACGTCTTTAACATGTAGGGCAACACCGTTATCAACAGCTTTACTTGTTGGCGAATCCATTGAAATAACGTGGTAGTCTTCCATTCCAAAATGGTCACCGTTATCGTTAAACGGGATACCTGCATCGATATCATGAGACGGGTAAATATAAATTTTTCCATCAAATACATGTGCCGAGGGGTCAGCGGTATAAATGTTTTCAACCAAAGGCGCTGAAATAGCCTTTTCTCGTATTACTGTTATTTCTTCTTGGGATAATAATTCATCCGACATCATCTACTCTCTTCATCATTCAGCACAACTTCTAATTCAGTTGCGCTCTCATTAAACACTGTCATTAATTAAATTCAATCAACTCGACCCGTTCTTCTTGCGGTTAAATCCAGTTCGATTTTTTGTTCTACTTGCTTATTAATTTTGTAAACAAATAAACATGCTACCGCTACTAAAAATGGGATTGAAGCATAGACACTAACCGATAATTTAATCCCGTTAATAGTGTCAGGCAGCTGTGTTGCTAAGTCGGGGTCATAATCATAAAAGCCTAAAATACTCGATAAAAGTGAGGACCCCAGTGTAAGGCCCACTTTGAGGCCGACTATCATGGCAGAAAATATAATTGCAGTGGCTCTTCTATGATTTTTCCACTCGGAATAATCGGCCACATCAGCAATCATTGCCCATAACAAAGGTGTCGATATACCATAAAAGAATCCATGGAGAATTTGTGAACTAAAGACTAAACCAATTGCATCTGGCGGATAGAAGTAAAACGCAGCCATAAAAACTGTCGACATAAATAACGAAGCACCAAACACTTCGCGCTTTCCAAACCTGTCTGCTAGGCCTTTTGAAAAACCAATGCCCACTATCATAAAAATAATTCCACCGGCATTAAAAACTGCAAATCCAGAGGTTGCGGCGTCTTCAGGCCAATGAAACTGCGTTAAACCTAAACTAGTTAAACTTGCGTTTAAGCCATCAATAAATCCATTAAAGCCAACAGTGGCTAGTAATTCCGTTATTTGATTAGGATTTAAGTAATTCTCAAAGTAATAAATGTACATTCCACCTTTAAGAGCAAGAGTAATGAACACTAATATCGTCACCACTAGCATGATCACCCAAGGTAGATTACTTATTAAGTCTCGCAAGTCTTCTGCTACAGTGGATTTTTGCTCAGGGTCGGGGATCACTCGCTCTTTGGTTGTGAAAAACGTAATCATAAACATAATCACACCGGCTATTGATAGAAACGTCATGACCTTTTCAAAACCCACGGCCTTATCACCATCGCCTGCTATTAAGACCAGAGGCAACAATAAAACTTGTATGATAAATTGCGCAATCATCACCGCAATAAAACGATACGAAGACATACTATTGCGCTGTTTCATATTGCCGGTTATCACGCCGCTCAAAGCCGAATAAGGCAGGTTGTTCGCTGAGTAAATCAACAATAATAATAAGTAGGTGATAAAGGCATAAACCACTTTACCATCGGGGCTAAAGTCCGGAGTACTAAAGGTCAGTAGTGCAATCACCCCAAATGGTATAGAGGTCCATAGAATCCACGGCCTGAATTTACCCCAGCGAGTTTGGGTTCTATCAGCGATCATTCCCATAAAAGGATTAAAAAACGCAGCGATTAATCCACAAGTGAAAATGACCATAGTGGCCGACTCCACAGGAATTTTGTAAACATCGGTGTAAAAAAACGCGATAAATGTCACTAGGGTTTGAAATACAAGGTTGGCGGCTAAATCGCCTAAACTGTATCCAACTTTCTCCAACACACTCAACTTTTCGGTATTTTCTGTCATGAATTGAATAAATACTTTGACCTAAACATACCGTGAGTCTACTTCCAGTCATAAAGTCTGTATAGCGTTGACAAAACTGAGATTACATCTCTGATTTCAAAACAATACTTCAACGACAAGAAAAAATTAATAATAAATACAAGTAGTTACAAGAATTAACGAGAAGAAATACCACCCACTCAGAGTGATTTTATTGTTACAAAAACATAAAGCAATTGTTACATATAGTAATAGTGGTTAAGGTGTTTTGTCGTTTTTATAAGCACTCAATCATCGAAGATCTCCAGTCTCAAAAAATTAATTGAGCCGCAGCCTGCAAACTAATTCACTTAATAATATTTAGTCGTTTTGGATGGAGAGTTACTAAACCGAAAAATTTCACTAACGCTTTATGACTTTTAGTTTTAGGGCTTTTGTTTTAGGTTTACAGGTTATAATCGCCCTTTAAAATCGCTTGGGGGATAAATGTCGAAAATAGTATCAATCGCTCAAAGAATGAATATTAAAACTTTGGTATGGCCGATATTCGTTGAACAACTAATGCGCATGAGTTTGATGTCTATCGACGTATTTATGCTCACCCAATACTCTCAGGCAGCGGTAGCAGCCGTTGGGCTCACCGGACATTTTATTTTTTTCTTAATCCTTAGCTATAACATTGTCTCTTCTGGAGGTGCGGTTTTAATTGGTCAACACTTAGGTGCAAACAAACCAGAGCACGCCCAACAATACTCACAAAATAGTCTACTGATGTCATTAGCAAGTTCAATAATAATTGGGTTATTGTTTTTCCTAGGCAGTCCCACTTTTATTCATTCCTTTAATCTTGCGGCAGATGTCGAGAAATTCGCCATTCAATACAGCATCATATTAGGTGGATTATCAATTGGTATGTCTCTAAGCATTATGTTTTCAAGCATTCTTAGGGCGTATGGCTATACAAAATCCCCTATGGTCATTCAGTTGATAGCGGGATTAATTAACCTTATAGGCAACTACTTTGCCTTGTACCCTCCTTTTGGTTTGCCACAAACAGCGGTAGTTGGCGTTGCTTTTGCTACTATCGCTAGCCAGATAATTAGTGCGATTATGTGTTGGTTTGTTATTAAACATCATAAAATCCCCCTTAGTTTTAGGGCGATATTTAAACCCGACCTAATCAAATTGAAGAAAATATTAAAGATAGGCTTACCCAATGCCGGCGAAAGCATTTCCTATAATATGGCGCAAATAACAATTATGTTTTTTGTTGCGCAGTTAGGCACAGTCGCATTAGCCGCTGCCGCTATAGTGCAAACCATCGCAAGGTTTATGTTTGTATTCTCACTTTCCTTAGGCAATGGTGCACAAATTTTGAGTAGCTTCTATGTGGGTCAAAGGCGATATGCAGAACTCAAATTAAAGGTTCACAAATACTGGATGTTGGGCGTTATCGTTTCGTTTACCGTGACCTTAGGCATGATCATCGCTCGAGATCCTATTGCCGCCATATTTAGTAATCATGAGCAAACTAAACAACTCATATCCTTATTGTTGATTGTTTCGTTGTTTTTAGAATCAGGAAGAGCCATTAACCTTATTGTTATCGCTGCTTTAAAAGGTGCTGGTGATGTATTTTTTCCCGTCAAAATAGGCATTTTAGCAATGTGGGGGATTGGTGTGTTTTGGGCCTATACTTTAGGGATTTATTGGGCTTGGGGGCTGGTTGGCATCTGGATAGCAATAGGTTTAGACGAATGGTCCCGAGGCATCATTATGATTATGCGATGGCGAGGTGAGAAATGGACTAAGATGGGGCAAATAGAAGCGCCTCAATAGCTAAACTATGGGTTTGGTGTGCTTTGATCTTCGTCCAAAACCCAACTTAACAACAGGATTACTCAGCCAGTTATATGACTTTCCAAGCATACGATGGGGACTTATTTTAAACTAAAGCGCTATACACTAAGAGCTAATCAACTTAGGTTTACCGATTCAATCAAAAATAGATTGCAAAATTTTTGATAATTTTTTCCCCCATGATTGAACTTATTCTCCGCCAGCTCGTCTGAGTATATAGTTTTTATGTGTGTTCTCCTTCAAGCCTGAGTTATCTCAGGCTTTTTTTTAGCCAATTTTGCAAGCTGCGTAACCGTAACGGCTGTTTCCGGCAATATTCGCTGGGTAGTGAATATTGACGCCGAAAATGTACTTTTAGATATAGACAATAATCTACTAGATTTAGTACGCCAGCGGGCACCTATCGCTCTGAACCTATTACAGACGGTACCACTATCTATTTTAGCAATGACAACCTTCTCTATCAGTTAGCTGTAAACGGTTTAACCAATGCCACTGTGTTACACACAGCGTCAAATCATATTACTAAGATTGACATAGGCAACAATTCCCTTGGTTATCAATTGGAATATTTTGAGATTAAGTCTATTGCCAAAACTGGTGGTACACCAACTAACTTGGCTTCAGTAGAAGCTGATGAAAACATCAACCTGGCGTATGTGAAAGGCATTAAGGTTTATTATAATAAATCGGTGGTTACAGCAGTGATCAAACCTTTGTTCGCCGGAATAATCAATGAAGGAGGTTCTGGTATGAGCGAAATTACCGATGCCTCTTGGTTCGGCGATTTGTTTAAAACAAGTTACGCTATCGATTCCCCTAGCCATTAAACGGCTATGATTGATAGGATCTTTGTACGTCAGTCAAAGAATAATTCTGGTAACACCGCTGGTTGGGAGGGGGCAACAATAAAAGTTGTTGATTTAACCACCGCAACTATCGGAATCACCTTAGGAATTTTACCGGAGTCACAGGAGATTTATGATTTTCGTAGTTCCGATTTTGACGACAATACTTTTTGCAAACTTGATGTACTGTTAAGTGGCTTTTTTCAGTATCAACCAGATATTTTCTTTCTAAACGCGACCAATGAAAATTCCCTAGTACGAGTAACGGATACTCCAGAGAAAAATGAGTCGGTATCTTTTTAAACTCTCTCAATACACCTTTATTTGCTGTTATTGAAAATGATGGCTGCTAGATGCGGCGAAGAGTTTTTTTTAAATAAAGAAAACAAATATTGAACTTAATCTAAAAACGCCCCTCTGAGTATATAGTTTTTATGTGTGTTCTCTTTCAAGCCTGATTAATTTCAGGCTTTTTTTTTGTTTTTTATGATCTAGCCTTTCAGCAACTTTACCCTGCCTATCCTGCTTATTCTGCCTATTCTGCTTATTCTGCCTATTCTGCTTATTCTGCTTATTCTGCTTATCACAGCAAAACTGGCATCTAAATAGATCTCAACAAGCTGTTTGGGTAACGAGAGTTATAAATCAATCACTGATAAGTCAAGGTGGCCATCCGCCTCTTCAGGTGTTGCTAACCTTGGTAATGTGCCAATAAAAGGTGCATCTAGCAGGCTTTTTAAGCTCTCAAGATTTTCATTCAAAAATGGCATCTCAGGATCCACCAGATTTGCTACCCATCCGGCTATTTTTAAACCATCATTACGGATACATTCTGCGGTCAACACGGCATGATTTAAACACCCTAAACGCATCCCTACAACCAAAATTACCGATAGATTTTGCGCTACAACAAACTCTGATAAATACCTAGGTTGATTTTCATAATCGCTACCTAGTGGTAAACGCCACCCACCAGCGCCTTCAACAATTAATACGTCGGGAGCCTTCTGAAAGATACGATTAAAACCTTCTCGCACTTCATCAATAGAGATCGATGAAGTAGCGTTTTCTTGACTTAAAGATTGCGCGGCTAAATGGGGTGCAATGGCCGCTTCGAATGCAATGGGATTGACTTCATCATAACTCAAATCAATGCTGGAACGTCGTTGCAAAGCCAATGCATCTTCGTTACGCAGACCTTGTGAGGTTAATTTACAACCGGAAGCAATTGGTTTGTATCCAGCGGTTAACAAGCCCTTCTTATTGAGCAAAATAAGTAGCGCTTCACTGACAAAAGTTTTTCCTACTTCGGTATCTGTGCCTGTTACAAAAAAAGCACGGCGTTTTACTGATAAATGTCCCATGGGAGTCCTATTTAACAACTAATCGGATTTATTTACTGCAGTGTAAGAAGCAGACCTGATAAGTTAACGGAAGTTGCATATTTTCAGCGTATTTTTGCTGATAATACGTTTCAAGATGTTGCAGCGTCTTACGATTTAACGCGCTTTTATTTTGACTAAGAGTAGAGTTAATTGCTGGCGAACTTTGGCTTGATAACAGCACATTTGCACCAATTGATTTTATCGATGATAACAGTTTTTTGATGTCATGATGCCAAGTGATATATTGTTTTTCACGCATATTCACCTGTAAACCTTGTTGTTTTGCGGCATCACTCCAAGACTCGGCAGTGGCAAAATCATTGACATGACGATGGCTATCAATGCTTGACCAACTATCGTTTAGTTGTGTAAATGAACCATCACACATAATCGCCAATATTGCCTTTGCTCCAGGTGCCATAACGCGGCTTATTTCAGACATCACTAGGTGTTGATTTTCCGCCCATTGCAAAACCATGGACGAGAACAACATATCAACCGACCCACTTGCCAATGGCAAAGAATCGGCGTCACCTTGCAACCAACAAATTGACGGGTCAGGTATTTCATTATTTTGTTGCGCGTATGCCAACATACCAAAGGCTAAGTCCATAGCCACTAGCCTGTCGCACCTATCGCTAAGACGCTGACTAATTCGTCCTGTTCCACAGCCAATATCTAAGCCCGTTTTGTAATGAGAAGGCAAATAAGCTAATGCGTCGAAGGCGATATCTAATTGCACATCAGCAACAGAATTATAGGTATTAGCAGCACGGCTAAATTGCTGAGCAATACGCTTTTTATTGCGACTGGAAATAGTCGTACTAGTCATCAAACTATTACCTTTTTGTTTTCCTGTAAAACAATCTGTAGCGCATCTACCAAGGCTTGGATATCACGAGGTTCGTGAGCGGCAGTTAGGGTAATACGTAATCTATCGGTGTTTTTAGGTACGGTTGGATAACGTATTGCCGTTACCCATAATCCCAAGGACTTAAGTTTTTCACTTGCTAACGAGGCTTGCTTTGCATCACCTATCAACAACGGTTGAATTGCAGAATTTGATGGTATAAGTGACAAGCCCGCTTGAATAGCTAAAGATTTAAACTGTTCGATTCGTTGCGCAAGAATGGTGCGGCGTTCGGAATTTTGCTTAGCTTGTAAACTCATCAAGGTCGCATACGCTTGCGCTGCCGGCATAGCGGTACTGTAGATATAATGCTTGGCGAAGTTAATTAAGTAATCAATCAAGTCAGCGCTACCGGCAACGAAGGCACCAGCCGTGCCTATTGCTTTCCCAAAAGTCGCCATCAATATTGGAACTTGTTGTTGGGTCATATTGTGGGCTTCTATTACTCCCCTACCGTTTTCGCCTAACGTACCAAAACCATGGGCATCGTCGACCATCAACCAGGCGTTAGACTCTTTAGTTTTTATAGCCA
Organism: Paraglaciecola arctica; assembly: GCF_018861065.1. Lineage (GTDB taxonomy): Bacteria > Pseudomonadota > Gammaproteobacteria > Enterobacterales > Alteromonadaceae > Paraglaciecola > Paraglaciecola arctica_B. The sequence continues at coordinate 120,301 of NZ_JAHKQO010000049.1, read as the reverse complement.
GCTCTGGCAAAGGGGCTTGGTCGCCATCCATACTAAAGACCCCTTCAGTGGCGACTAAAACGCTTTGTTGAGGGGATTGAATATTCGTGTTCAATAAACGCTGCAAATGCTGGAGATCGTTGTGTTTAAAACGCGATAACTTAGCCAATGAACCTTGTGCTCCTTCTATAAAAGAAGCATGCATTAGTTTGTCGGCAATAATCAGATCTTGAAATTCACTATGCTTTTGAGCAAATAACGCTTGGCACACGGCTTGATTAGCGGCAAAGCCAGAATTAAACAGTAATACCTTGTCGCGATTGAGTTCAGTTGCTATGTACTCTTCTAACGCCTGATGAGCATTGGTGTACCCAGTCACGAGTGGCGAAGCTCCACTACCGCCACCATATTCACTTACGCCATCAACCCATGCTTGCATTACCACACTTGAGCGCCGCATCGCTAAATAGTCGTTGCTAGAGAAATTAATATAGTGCTGACCTGCAATTTCTATTAGCGGTCCTTGAGCAGAATTAATTGTTTTGCGCGAGCGTATTAACCCTTCGCTGCGACGTTTATCAAGTGCCGCAGCAATAAAATCAAACGCCATTAGCCGGAAACAGTTTCTGGTTGTTTAGCAGAGGCGTCATAAAATAAGTTTTCATTGGTTTTGTCTTCGATTTCTTCTAACAAAGCCGCTTCATGGGCTTCATCTGAATATTCACGCGTCTGCGCGGAATTTATCCCCAATTTTTTAAATAACATCACATCTTCATGTGTTTCAGGGTTTGAGGTAGTTAATAACTTGCAGCCATAAAAGATTGAATTTGCCCCTGCCATAAAACACATGGCTTGCATTTGTTCATTCATCGCCTCTCTACCAGCGGATAAACGCACATATGACTTAGGCATCATTATTCTAGCAATAGCGATGGTACGGATAAATTCGAAATAATCTAAGTCTTCTACGTTCTCCATAGGTGTGCCTTTCACTTTAACCAACATATTAATAGGCACACTTTCTGGGTGATGTTCAAGGTTGGCTAGTTGCAATAACAAACTTGAACGGTCAGTTGCAGTTTCGCCCATTCCTACTATCCCTCCAGAGCAAACATTCATCCCTGCTCCTCTGACATTATCTAATGTATCCAACCTATCTTGATATGTACGAGTGGTAATGATGTCTCCATAAAATTCCGGAGAGGTATCTAGGTTATGGTTGTAATAATCAAGTCCAGCTTGTTTCAGAGACAGTGCTTGGTCTCGAGTTAACATACCCAAAGTCATACAGGTTTCTAAACCCAGCTTTTTTACTTCTTTAACCATCTGCGTGACATAGGGCATATCTCTATCTCTAGGATTACGCCATGCCGCTCCCATACAAAAACGAGTAGAGCCGGTTTGTTTCGCTTCTTTAGCACGCTGAATGACTTTTTCCACTTCCATCAAACGTTCTTTTTCTAACCCGGTATCATAACGCGCGCTTTGAGGACAATATTTACAGTCTTCTGGGCAAGCACCTGTTTTAATCGACAACAAAGTACTCACTTGCACTTGGTTTGGATCGAAATGTTGTCTGTGAATTGTTTGCGCCTGAAACATCAAGTCGTTAAACGGTAGATTAAAAAGAGTATTCACCTCTTCAATCGTCCAGTCATGACGGATATTAGCTTGATTGATTGATGAAGAAGGGTTTAAAGACACATTGTTTGAAGACATTGGGGCAACCTTTGGTTTTCAGACTTTACTAAATGATTCAAGGCGCTTAGTCTATGGGGCGCGACAGCATTGTCAACTTAATTAAAACTCAAACCTTTACAAGTGAACACATTTTGACCAATCAGAATTTACGCTTTGACCAGCAACACATTTGGCATCCCTATACCTCTGCAATTAATCCACTTCCATGTTATGAAGTTAAACACGCTGAAGGAGTATATATTCATCTTGCAACGGGTGAAAAACTAGTGGATGGGGTATCTTCTTGGTGGACCGCAATTCACGGTTATAATCACCCTGATTTGAACCATGCAATTAAACATCAAGTTGATGATTTTGCCCATGTCATGTTTGGTGGTCTTACCCATCAGCCTGCAATTGATCTATGTCGCACCTTGATCAATATTACGCCCCAAGGCCTAGACCGAGTATTTCTTGCCGACTCAGGCTCGGTGTCAGTTGAAGTGGCCATGAAAATGGCGTTGCAATATTGGGCATGCCAAGGTAATTCCAAAAAACACAAATTTATTACTCCTCGCAACGGTTACCATGGCGATACATTTGCGGCAATGTCTGTTTGTGATCCTGTCAATGGGATGCATAGTTTATTTACTGATGCGCTTGCTTCGCAAATTTTTGCTCCAGCTCCGCAAACTCGTTTCGATCGTCAGTGGAATGAAGACGATATTCAACCGTTAGAACAACTTATTCAAACTCATCACAATGAACTTGCAGCCTTGATAATCGAACCCATAGTGCAAAATGCCGGTGGTATGCGGATATATCATCCTGAATATTTAAAGCGCTGTAGGCAACTTTGCGATGATTACAACCTACTGTTAATTTGTGACGAGATTGCTACTGGATTTGGCCGCACCGGCAAATTATTTGCCTGTGAACATGCTGATATCAGCCCTGATATTATGTGTCTAGGAAAGGCATTAACAGGTGGTTACATGACACTCGCTGCGACTATTTGTTCTGAAGATGTTGCGCAAGGGGTATGCCAAGGAGAGCCTGGCGTATTTATGCATGGCCCTACTTTTATGGGTAATGCCCTTGCCTGTGCAGTGGCCAATGCCAGTCTGAAAATCATTCAACAAAATCACTGGCAAGCACAAGTCTCGCAAATTGAAGAGCAGCTTAGAATTGAGTTAGCACCTTGCATGAATTTAGATGCGGTCGCTGACGTACGCGTGCTGGGCGCAATTGGTGTAGTAGAGTGCAAAGCTGCGGTTAATGTAGCTCAGTTGCAACAAGCCCTAGTGCAACAAGGGGTGTGGATCAGGCCATTCGGTAAATTGGTTTATATCATGCCACCTTATATTATTAGTCAGGCACAATTGACACAATTAACCCAAGCTATTTACCAGGTTCTTAAATAAATCCTGGTAAATAGAACCACTAATGAAAAACGGCGGGAGTTTGTTCACTTAGCTGCTGTAATTGTGCCTGTAAAAGCTGCGTGGCGGGATCCTTAGGGCACTTTCGAATAAAATACTGGTAATCTGCAATCGCCACTTGAGTACAATCTAATTGGTGTAATAAAAATCCTCTATCCCTTCTTTCATAGGGATCGTTAGGGCACAAGTTGACTAACAACTCTACTGCGGTCAAAGCATTTGAATAACTCTTTTCGTTAATATACGAGGCTTTCAAATTATGCAGTAATCTAACAATTGTTTCGTCACAACTTGCTTCATCTAAAGCTTCTTCTGGCATTTTTTCATCTTCCATTTCATGCAAAATAGAAAAATAAAGAGACTCCAAATCTTGGCGACTGAGCTGTTTACCGTTTAAGGGATCTAAATAAATATTGGCTTGATGAGGAAATCGACATTTAATTAAAAAGTGTCCCGGGAAATTGACGCCGCAAACATCAAATCCAAGAGTTTTGCCCATAGCTTGGAAAACAATAGCAAGGCTAACAGGAATGCCAGTGCGATAATCAAGAACGTGATCTAACAAGCTGTATTGACATGAGAAATAGTTTTTTTCGTCACCGCTAAACGCAAGCTCAACATAAAAGAACTGAACAAACCGCTCAAAACTATTTGCGTCGATATCCGTTGAGTTAATAAATGACTTGGCTTGCTCAATCCATAGGCCTACCTGCTTTAGATACGTATCTGGTACACAGTCGCTAGGCTGAAACACACTAGCCAACTGCAAACTAGCCATCAAATAGTCCCCTTGAACGATAGCCTGTTTTAACTGTTTCACTTACCTTACCCCACTAAATTTGCTCACTCCTTTTTATCGGTTTAAGTGGTGTAACCTTTACTGAAAATAACAGCTCATTTCAAAAATAAAATCTAAGCCGCTGTAAAACCATAGTATTAAAGTAGCTGAAACGAATTTAAAACAAAATCGGCTGTTTACTGACAGCCACCATGCCCGCATACGCTATCGAGCACAACGCGCCAACCAAACCTACGCCACGCATCAAACCATTGCGCCCCAGCTTTAGCGCTAAAGTCACCATAAAGATGTACATCACCAACGCCAATAGTTTTTCAGTGACCCATGCATCTACAAAAGGATATTGTTTAAGTAAAATACATAAGGTAACAACCGTTATCAGTAGAACCGTATCGACTATGTGGGGAACGATTTTTAACCACTTCTTTTGTGCCATGGGTGACTGCAGCGCATTAAGTACAAAACGTACTAAAAACAACAGAACACTCAGCGCAATCGCCGTTAAATGAGTATGTTTAACAATTTCGTACATTCTTAATCAACCTTAAATTTATAAAAATACAATCAGCTATCGCTACACAAATTTTGCATAATACTTTCAATTTCATCGATATTTTCTTGCAAAAGTTCAACCATTTTTGGATCGAACTGCTGTCCTTTCTCGGCGACAATGACCTCCATGACTTTTTCTACCGGCCATGCTTCTTTGTAACTACGCTTGGTGCGCATCGCATCGAAGGCATCAGCAATACTCGCTATCCTACAAAATATGTGTATTCCCTCACCAGACTTACCTCTGGGGTAACCTTTACCATTCCAGTATTCATGGTGATCTCTAGCGATGAGTGCGGCGGCTTTGATAAGAGGCCGGCTAGAATCTCTCAACAAGTTGTAACCTATCTCTGCATGGTTTCGCACTTTGAGCATTTCCTCATTATCGAGGTTTCCCGGTTTCAACATGATTCTGTCAGAAATTCTAATTTTACCTATGTCGTGAAGAGGCACTGCTAGACATAGTGTTTTTAAATCTTGTTTAGATAAGTTGGCAGCTTTACCTAACACTTCACAAATTCTAACCATACGTTTTGTGTGGTTCTCACTACCGAAATTTTCTTCTAACGAATCAGCTAAACGTTCAATCACTTCTTTTTGTGTATCTTCAATATCTTTATTTAACAACACGTTATCGAATGCAATTTGAACATTTTGGGAAAATATTTCGATTAAATGTTTGTCAGTATCGGTTAATTTTCTCGGTAACCCTGACATGTAAAGTAATGAGCCCTTTTTAATTTTACTGTCACAATATACGACTAGGTACTCATCTTCATAAACCATGGATTTATTGGCATAAGCTTGCTGGCATGAAATTAACTCTCGCCCACTTATCACCTCTTCCAAACGGTTTCCCTCTTTATTTTCGTATTCCCCTCTACCTGTAAAAACGTATAGTTCCGAGCTGTTGTATTGTTCTATCGGTTTAGGACCTACTACTGCAGAGGTTAAATAAGCAGTATCTCGTGTTCCTCCCAGCAATGAGGCTAATTGTTGAACTATACCTTCGATGAAACTTTCTAGGGAATGAATACTGAACAGGTCAGCGGACGCAGAGATAATTTTCTCCAATCCCTGCCTATTTTCTTCAATAACAATAATATCGCGGTAAGAGCGAAGTGCAGAAATCACCACAGTGAAAAGTTTTTGCGCAGTCAATTCAGTTTTAGATTTGTAATCATTAATATCATAATTAATGATTACATCACGCTCTGGTGCTTGGCCTGGTTGCCCGGTACGCAAAATAATGCGAGTAAAATGGTTGTCAGCTTCGTTTCTAATAAATTCAGCTACTTTTAAGCCCGCATCATCAGTTTCCATCACCACGTCTAATAGCACAACGGCTATATCATCATGTTCCAGAAACATCTTCTTTGCTTCTTCGCCGTCAAACGCGCTGATGAACTCTAGATCTTTTTCTTGAAAAACAAAGTCCCCAAGAGCAAGTTTTGTGACGGCATGTACTTCAGGTTCGTCATCAACTATCAAAACTTTCCATTTGCCATGCCATTCAACTTCTTCTTCAGTATCTTCGGCGAACAATATCTCGTCAGACATAACACTTTCCCTTAAAACAATGACTTGGTAATAAGTTGTAGCTAATACTACCCTGCAAAAATTTTACGTTAAGTTATAACTAAATGCTTGAAACAACAACTTAAAAGGACATAAAAATATTGCTTTAAATCCTAACAGTTATTGAAAACTCCCGAAGGTAATACGAGGTAAGCCATTGAGATCGTCGTGAGTGCAGATATTGTTGTATGCGTTTTCTTTAAATATTTCAGTCACTGCCGCTCCTTGTTGGTATCCATGTTCAATGACTAACCAGCCGTTACCACTCAAATAACGCCTACTTTGAGCAACTATATGGCGAATATCTTCAAGACCATCATGTCCCGCTGTTAAAGCACTGCTGGGTTCAAAGCGAACGTCCCCGAGTTTTAAATAACGGTTTTCTTCTTCAATATACGGAGGGTTGCTAACAATTAGATCAAATTGTTGTGCTGCTACAGCGGAAAACCAATCACTGTGCATAAACGCGACTCGTTCTAAGTTATTTGAAGTAGCGTTGTGTTTAGACAAAGTTACCGCATCGGACTGCTTGTCGACGCCAGTAATCACCCAATTGTGCTTTTCACTTGCCAGAGCCAACGCGATAGCCCCAGTACCAGTTCCTAAATCCAATACTTTTGCACTCTCAGGTAAATCCAGAGTAAGCGCTATTTCCACTAAGAGTTCAGTTTCAGGACGAGGGATCAACGTATCTGGAGTAACCTTTAAGCGCAAGGTCCAAAAGTCCCTGTAACCAATAATATGTGCCACTGGATGACCGGCAGATCTTTGCTCAACAAATTCTTTAAAGGTTTGCATCTGCAATTCATCTAGTAACTTTTCGGGCCAGGTATGCAGATACACCAGTTCTTTGTTTAAACTGGCTGCTAACAATACTTTGCTATCAATAGCAGCTGATTCATGTAAACCATCATCACTCACACCTCTATCCCTGAGTTGAGTTTTAGCCCAAACCAATGCTTGCGCTATGGTAAGCAATGAATCCCCCAAAACAATCTATTCGTCAGAAAGAGAAGACAACAGATCGGCTTGGTGCTCTTGCCTTATAGGCTCTAACACCGCATTTAAGTCACCTGCAATTACATCATCTAAACAATATAAGGTCAGGTTAATACGATGGTCGGTGACTCGTCCTTGTGGAAAGTTATAAGTGCGAATACGTTCTGAACGGTCTCCACTTGCCACTAGATTGCGGCGGGTAGATGTCTCGTCTTCTAGGCGTTTGTCTTCTTCTAATTGAGTCAAACGAGATTGCAAAATAGCCATCGCCTTGGCTCGATTTTTATGTTGCGAGCGTTCATCTTGACATTCAACCACTATGCCAGATGGATTATGGGTAATACGAATAGCCGAGTCAGTTTTATTTACATGCTGTCCACCAGCGCCAGAAGCTCGAAAGGTATCAATTTTTAAATCTGCTTTATTTATTTCAATGGCTTCAGATTCAGGTATTTCTGGCATCACTACCACAGTACATGCAGAAGTATGAATACGCCCTTGTGATTCTGTATCTGGTACTCGTTGAACACGATGTCCACCAGACTCAAACTTCATAATACCGTAAGAACCGTCACCAATTATATTGGCAATCACAACTTTATATCCGCCATGCTCACCTTCGTTGGCGGTCACAAGCTCAACTTTCCAGCCTTGTTTTTCAGCATAACGACTGTACATTCGAAACAAATCGCCCGCAAAGATTGCAGCTTCGTCTCCCCCTGCTCCCGCGCGGATCTCCACAAAACAGTTACTTTCGTCATTGGGATCTTTGGGCAATAACAAAACTTGTAGTTCTTGAGTAAATTGCTCGATGCTCTGTTTGGAGGTTTTATATTCCTCTTGAGCCATTTCACGCATTTCCGCGTCGTCTTCTTGCATCATCTCCTGAGCTGACTCAAAGTCTTGTTGGGCTTGTTGATAATCCCTAAAACACTTCACTACATCTTCTAATTGTGAATATTCTTTGGTTAATCCTCTGTACCTGTCTTGGTCAGCAATCACTTCTACTTCGCCTAATAAGGCTTGGACCTCTTCGAAGCGTTCAATCAAGGTTTCTAGTTTACGTTGAACCGATTCTTTCATTATTTTCCTGTACGCGGACTAACTTTGCCGCTAATTATCTGATTTTTTTAAGTCTAATGCATCAATTAGTAATGCTAGCTGCTGTGAATCTTGTTCACTAGCCGCATTTTTTAATGCTTTGGTTGGCGCATGAATGAGACTATTGGTTAATTTATTGGCAAGTTCAATAACTACTTGTTCGGCGTCTTTACCATCTGCTAATTGGTTTAACGCTTTACTTACTAGGCTATCGCGCTGCATAGCACTTTGGTCGCGAAACCCCTTTAATACATCAATAGAAGTTTGACTTTGTTGCCAACGCATAAACTGTTGAACTTGTTGTTCTACCATATCATCAGCAAGTGCAGCCGCATCCTGTCGATTGGCTAAGTTTTTTTCTACTATTTGCTGCAAATCATCCACAGTATATAAATAGGCGTCGTCTAACTCCCCTACTTCGGCCTCAACATCACGAGGTACAGCCAAATCCACAAAAAACATTGGTTTATGTTTACGCTCTTTTAAAGCACTTTGAACTAAACCTTTACCTAAAATAGGCAGTTGGCTCGCAGTCGAACTAATAACAATATCAGCGTCTTTTAAATGTTGCGGAATCTGCGCCAAAGTTAATACAGAGGCATGTAGCGGCTCTGCTATTTTTTGGGCCCTCGCCAAGGTACGGTTTGCTACTGTGAGTGACTTAACATTCTGCTCGTAGAGGTGTTTGGCAACAAGTTCTATGGTTTCGCCCGCACCAATCAACAGCACCCGGCTTTTTTCTAAGGATGAAAAAATATGTTTAGCTAGTTGAACTGACGCGTAGGCAACTGAAACAGCATTCGCTCCAATATCTGTTTCATTACGTACTCTTTTTGCTACAGCAAAAGTGTGTTGAAACAATCTTTCAAAATAGCCTTTAATCACCCCAGAATTTCTAGCATCAGTAAACGCTTGTTTTACTTGGCCTAAAATTTGTGGCTCACCTAACATCATGGAATCTAATCCACAGGCCACTCTCATAATATGATTTGCCGCCTGTTGCTCGGTATACAAATAACTGTTTTCTTCCAAATCATTTAGTTGCACACCATGAAAATTAGCTAACCAATGAACAATGTTCATTGTCTGTTGTGAGTCAAGTTGCGCATAAACCTCGGTTCTATTACAGGTTGATAAAATCACAGATTCGGTTGCACCAGTGACTTGCCGCAAAGATGCTAGCGCTTGCACTATCGCATCAGGCGAAAACGCTATTTTTTCACGTAACTCAACTGGGGCGGTTTTGTGATTAATACCAAAAGCAATTAGGATCATGGAGTGATTAGACAAACTACAACAAAGGGCTAATTTATTGGCGGCATTGTACGCAAAAGGTAAAACTATTGAAAGCGATGTGCGTTGTATGTTCCTATTGACTCAATCGATTTTTTCTTTTGATGAGTGTGATTCAAACTGTGTTAATCAGCCAACTGAACATAAAACCAACTTTTTTTGTCCTTTTCTTAGTTTTCATTCTATTCGGTTGTGCTAATCCCCCACCACCTCCAGTGAATTTAAATTCTTCTGTGCATCAAGCATCCTTAAAAGGACTAGAACGCTGGTCTATTAAAGGTAAATTAGGTTTTAAAAGCCCTGAAAAGAAACAAAGTGCCAACTTTAGGTGGCAACAAACACCACAACAATTCCAACTTAATATGACATCAGTCATTGGTACATCCCTTGTAAATATGAAAGGTGATGAAAACCTTGTCTCTCTGGTTGCAGATGATGAAACCTACCAAGATACAGATGCCAGTCGCTTGATTTGGCGAGTGACTGGATGGCAGATACCGGTAGAAAAATTACGTTTTTGGATAAAAGGGCAACATCAGCGTGCAGACTTAGTGGAAATTAGCGAACAAGGTTGGGTTAACCAATTGCAACCGAACTGCGACAATTGTGAAAATTGGTTAATCAATTACGACAACTACAAAATAGTAGAGCAAACTTGGTTACCTCATAAAGTAGTTTTACATAACAAGATCAACAACAGTCAGTTAATAATTCGTGTCAACACATGGAATTTACATGAATAACCTCTCCCAGATATGGTGGCCAAGTCCTGCCAAGCTTAATCTTTTTTTACACATTAATGGCCGTTACGAGAACGGCTATCACCAATTACAAAGTTTGTTTCAAATTCTTGATTATGGTGATGAACTCGCTTTTGATGTCAATTCGTCAGGTAAAATCACTCTAGCGGATCCTATTGTAGGGGTTGCAGATGAAGATAATTTAATCGTAAAAGCAGCGCATTTATTAAAACAACATATTCCTGCGGCTCTATCTACTAATCTAGGTTGCACAATACACCTTAAAAAAAGGCTTCCTATGGGAGGAGGAATAGGAGGCGGCTCTTCAAATGCTGCCACCACATTGTTAGTTCTAAACCGTTTGTGGGGTTGCCAGCTAACGGAAGCTGAGTTATCAAAGCTTGGTCTAAGTTTAGGTGCCGACCTGCCTATTTTTATTCAGGGAAACACCGCCTTTGCCGAAGGGGTTGGTGAAAAACTACAACCAGTCAGCTTGCCAAAAAGATCTTATCTAGTGGTATTTCCCAACAGCCATGTATCTACAGCAGAAGTTTTTTCATTAGCAGATCTACCCAGAAATACGCCAAAGATTAACTTTAGCGATTATAGTTTTGCAAACACCCACAATGATTGCCAACAATTAGTTTGTGATCGCTATCCGAATGTTGCAAAAGCATTACACTGGTTGTTAGAATACGCGCCGTCGAGGATGACCGGCACAGGAGCATGTGTTTTTGCAATGTTTGAGCATCATCAGGAAGCGTTAGATGTTCAAAAGTTGTTGCCAACAGGCACAACAAGTTTCGTTGCAAATGGGGTGAATACATCCCTTTTACATAGCCAGATCCAAGCACAAATATAGAAGTTTAATTGGGGTATAGCCAAGTGGTAAGGCAACGGGTTTTGATCCCGTCATTCGTTGGTTCGAGTCCAGCTACCCCAGCCAATTTTGATAATAACTTGGCATTGGAAATAGAAGGTTTTGATCCGCGACTATGTCGTTGGTTCGAGTCCAGCTACCCCAGCCAATTTTGATAATAACTTGGCATTGGAATTAGAAGGTTTTGATCCGTGACTATGTCGTTGATTCGAGTCCAGCTACCCCAGCCAATTTTGATAATAACTTGGCATTGGAAATAGAAGGTTTTGATCCGTGACTATGTCGTTGGTTCGAGTCCAGCTACCCCAACCAATTTTGATAATAATTTGGCATTGGAAATAGAAGGTTTTGATCCGCGACATATGTCGTTGGCTCGAGTCCAACTACCCCAGCCAAAATTTAGTAATACTTGTTGAGGCAACAGGTTTTGATCCGCGACTATGTCGTTGGATCGAGTCCAGCTACCCCAGCCAATTTAAAAATTTGGTTACTATGATTATAAGTTTCCTCTACGATTTAATCGCGGAAGTTAACTTTAAAACAGCAATCAATTAATAAGCACTGAGGATATTACCGTGCCGGATATGAAGATTTTCTCTGGAAATGCAGTACCTGAATTGGCCCAGAAAGTAGCAGATAGGCTTTATACCAAGCTAGGACATGCAAGCGTTGGGCGTTTTAGTGATGGAGAAATCAGTGTAGAAATACACGAAAATGTGCGTGGTTCAGACGTTTTTATTGTTCAATCAACTTGTGCGCCAACAAACGACAATTTGATGGAATTGATTGTAATGATTGATGCATTTCGACGTGCCTCTGCGGGTCGAATTACCGCTGTAATTCCTTACTTCGGTTATGCGCGACAAGATAGACGAGTACGCTCTGCAAGGGTACCTATCACAGCTAAAGTCGTAGCTGACTTTTTATCCAATGTGGGAGTAGATCGTGTTTTAACAATCGACTTGCATGCAGAACAAATTCAGGGTTTCTTCGATGTGCCAGTGGATAACGCTTTTGGAACGCCTATTTTGCTGGACGATATGCGTCAACGAGATTTTCACAATCCCGTTGTAGTATCGCCGGATATTGGTGGTGTTGTACGAGCACGTGCTTTAGCAAAATTGATGAATGACACAGATTTGGCGATTATCGATAAACGTCGACCTAAGGCAAATGTAGCCCAAGTTATGCACATTATTGGTGATGTTCAAGACAGAGACTGCATCATAGTTGATGATATGATTGATACGGGCGGCACCTTGGCAAAAGCAGCTGAAGCATTAAAGGCCCATGGCGCTAAAAATGTTTATGCTTATGCTACCCACGCTATTTTTTCGGGTAATGCTGCGCAAAATTTACGTGATTCTGTAATTGATGAAATTATTATCACCGACAGCATCCCTCTTTGCGAAGAAATAAAAGCCCTACCTAAAGTTAAACAATTGACCCTATCTAACATGCTGGCAGAAGCGATTCGAAGAGTTAGTAATGAAGAATCTATCTCTGCAATGTTTGAATATTAAAGTTGGTAATGAATAAGTACAAAATAAGCGGCTTCGATTGGCCGCTTTTTTATTGCTAATTTAGCGCGCTAATACATTGTTTCCAACTCAGACTGGTGTTAATATTCGCCGCCCTTTTTTGGGGACGTTGTAGTTTTCATAGCAATTGTTAGAAAACTTACAGCACTTACGTAAATTTTGGTCGCAAAAATTTACACAAACATACTATTTTATTTTGGAGTTACCACATGTCTGATGGAATTTTCACACTAGACGCAGAAGTCCGTACTGATTTAGGGAAAGGTGCGAGCCGCCGCCTACGTCACGCCGGTAAAGTACCTGCAGTCTTATACGGAGCGGGTAAAGAAGCCGTTTCTTTGACCCTTGATCATAACAAACTTTTTCAAGCCCAAGGCTTTGAAGCTTTTTACTCTCATGTTCTAACTTTGAATATTGGTAAAAAGAAAACAGAAGTATTGGTTAAGGACATGCAACGTCATGCTTTTAAACCTATTGTTATGCATGTTGACTTTTTACGCATTGACGCAAAAGTAGCACTTCACACTAACGTTCCTTTACACTTCATTAATGAAGAAAAAGCGGATTCAATTAAGTTAAATGGTGGCCACGCTGAACATCACATGGTTGATGTTGAAGTAAGTTGTTTACCAGGCGATTTACCTGAGTATATTGAAGTTGACTTATTAAACGTTGAACTAGATCAAACTATTCACTTGAGCGATTTAGTTTTACCTAAAGGTGTCTCTTTAGTTGAGCTAAACAAAGGCGAAGACGACCATGATTTAGCTGTAGTTACAGTTAAACTTGCGAAAGGTCCTAAAGTTGAAGATGAAAGCGACGACGATGCAGATGCAGAAGAAGCACCTGCGGAATAAGTAGCTTGACTGATAAACAATTAGCGCACATTAGCCTAATTGTGGGCCTGGGTAATCCAGGCCCTGAATATCAGCACACACGTCACAATGCGGGTTCGTGGTTTGTAGAATCACTCGCAAAAATGTACAACTGCACCTTAAAACTTGAAAGCAAGTTCTATGGTTACACTGGTCGCATCTCGATTGGTGGTCAAGATATTAGACTTCTCATCCCTACTACCTATATGAACAAAAGTGGCCAAGCTGTTGCGGCCATGGCGAATTTTTATCGAATTCCACTCACAGGTTTGTTAGTAGCATTTGACGAGTTAGATTTGCCTCCAGGTACCGCAAAATTCAAAACTGGTGGTAGCTCTAGTCAAAATGGTATTCGAGATATTGTTAGTAGTATGGCCAATCAAAGAGATTTTTTGCGCTTACGAATAGGCATTGGCCATCCAGGCAATAAAAATCGCGTCACGGGTCATGTATTAGGCAAAGCCCCACAAAAAGAACAACAACAAATTGAAGATGCAATTGACGAAGCAACCCGTTGCCTAGAAATATTAGTCAAAGACGATCTCAAAAAAGCCATGAATCGATTGCATTCGTTCAAGGCAGAATAAAAATTCAATAAACATATTAACTATGGCGCACATCGTCAGTTTATTTATACGAAATTAAGAGGAAAACAAAATGGGTTTTAAATGTGGCATAGTAGGTTTACCAAACGTCGGCAAATCAACACTTTTCAACGCCTTAACCAAAGCCGGAATTGAAGCGGCTAACTTCCCATTTTGTACTATCGAGCCGAATACCGGTGTGGTTCCGGTACCAGACCTGCGCCTAGACAAACTAGCAGCAATAGTTAACCCTAAACGTACCATTCCTACCACTATGGAATTTGTAGATATTGCAGGTTTAGTTGCCGGCGCCTCTAAAGGTGAAGGTTTAGGCAATAAGTTTTTAGCTAATATTCGTGAAACCGACGCCATTGGTCACGTTGTTCGTTGTTTCGACAATGAGAATATTGTCCATGTGGCGGGTAAAGTAAGTCCTCAAGATGATATTGAAATTATTAATACTGAGTTGGCATTATCAGATTTAGAAACAACGGAAAAGGCATTACACAGAGTCGCTAAACGCGCTAAAGGTGGAGATGCCGACGCAAAAGCCGAACTTAAAGTATTGGAAAAAATTAAACCTCATTTGGATGAGGGGGCGCTATTACGTTCATTAGAATTAGATAAGGATGAACTTAAACTTATCAGTTACATGAACTTTTTAACCCTTAAACCAACCATGTATATTGCCAACGTTAATGACGATGGTTTCGAAAACAATCCGTATTTAGACAAAGTACGGGAAATCGCAGCAGCTGAAGGCGCAGTCGTCGTAGCGGTGTGTGCCGAAATCGAAGCGGAAATTGGTGAGCTAGACGACGAAGAAAGAGCTGAATTTATGGCGGATATGGGCTTAGAAGAACCGGGGCTAAACCGTGTTATCCGTTGTGGTTACGAATTACTTGCACTTAACACCTATTTTACCGCTGGTGTTCAAGAAGTACGCGCTTGGACTTACCGAGAAGGTTCTACTGCGCCGCAAACCGCAGGGGTGATTCACACTGACTTCGAAAAAGGATTTATTCGCGCAGAAATTATCAGTTATGAGCACTTCATCGAATTCAACGGTGAACAAGGTGCCAAAGATGCGGGTAAATGGCGATTAGAAGGCAAAGAATATATCGTTAAAGACGGTGATGTTATTCACTTTAGGTTTAACGTTTAGACATTAGTTTAATGTATATCTCCAACACCACATCAGTGTTGGAGAATTCTCGAAACCCGCCCTTAAAGGCTAGTTTGACTAAGAGCCTTAGTTAAAATTTTACTAAACCCCATAAAATCCTCAATATGTGGCAAGTGACCTAAACCCTGCATTTCGTACAATCTACCATTGGGGATAATACTCAACACTTTTTTACCTAATTGGTCATATCTCCCCAGTTCGTAGTGATTGCCTTGTTTTTGCCAATTTCTGCCAGGACCGGTTCTATCCCTAGTTCCGATAATCAAGCTCACCGGCATCGATAAGAGTTCAAATTCGGTGACTACTGGTTGGGTAAATATCATGTCGTACGTTTTGGCATTAACCCACGCAATCAATGCTTTGTCTGGTCCATTTAATTGCCCAACCATAAAGTCAGTTAAGGCCGCATATCGTTGATTCCATTGGCCGTCATAATAAAAATTACGTTGATAATTTTTAACCGTTTCAGCGGTTTTCTTCAGCTCGTTTTTATAGAAAAAGTCAGTGTCTTTGTATTCAACGTATTCTAAATAGTTCTCTAAACCAATCGGGTTAAGTAAAATTAATTGCTTGGTTGAGTTTGGGTACATTAAAGCAAAACGACTTGCCAACATGCCTCCCATCGAATGCCCAAGTACTATGGTGCTTTCAATATCTAAACTATCCAGCAACCTTTTTGTATGACTGGCTAACACAGCAAAAGAGTATTGATAATCTGTTGGTTTAGAAGACTTACCAAAACCAATTTGATCCACCATTAACACACCGTAACCCAACTTTTGTAAAAAACTGGCTGTGGTGGCCCAATAATCGGCAATAAAATTTTTACCATGTAACAATGTCACTACGGGTTTGTTTTCTTGTCTCGGCAAAAAACTATAGGCGAGTTGCAGTGTTTTACCTTGGGATTGCAACTCAAAAAACTTAACTTCATGGCTATAGTCATATTGACTAAGCACAGCATCATAGGAAGCAGTTGTATTTTTTTGTAGTTGCTGTGGTACTTGCGCAGTTGCAATGTTAAATAAAAACAACAAGCTCAAAACTGTTGCTACTTTTTGAAATCCAAACATAGCCTAGGCCTTTTTCATAGAAATAATTTGCGTATCGATTAAAGGTTACCCCGAACCCACCCTCAGCTTGTATACGTCAATGTTTATGGTAGTAACAGTAATATAAGTACTTTGTTCTAATGTACCCAATACAGGGGATAACAATAACTGAAGGAATCGAACCCTCTAGGCATGCCCCTGCGCCTAACCATATCTCAACATAACCCAGTTGACGGGAAACATTCGCCCGCGTACAAACTTACCGTACTTCTTTAATCCAATAAATCTTCAGTCCAGTTTAAAGCCTGAATTTTGACATCCAATTCGCGAAACTGTTTAGAAAACCCATCCGCCATTTTCTGAATGCTCCTTACGTCAACAGCTGGCACAAATTTTATCTCCAGTTTTTTGTAACGGTCTTGTGTCACCGTTGCTTGTTTAGCAAGTTCTCGGTGAAGGTCACGAAGAGAAGCTAATTGATCTCGTTCGCTTAAAATATCCGCCAGCGTATTTTCACTATCAAACTTTATAGTAGTATTAGTTCGATTTATTTTGTTAACTAATATAACCAGTTCTTTTGACACCTTTCCCAAGTCCAAAAGTAACTCATTGGGATCTTCTGCCGGCTTTTCTCCAACTTGGATTTTTGCATTTCTTAATATTCTCTCTTTTAATTGAATTGCCTTTCTTTGTAAGTCAGCACGTATACTTAGAGCTTCAGCGAGTTTCAAATGAATATCCTTAATAGCCTACCAGCGCCATATGTTAAATTAGAGAGTACACAATATGTTTTGTTAAAATGGGCACCATTTAAAATTGCGTATAATTTACTTATCTTGAAGTGATTTCAAACTCAACTTAAAACTCTTTAAGTCGAGTTCAAACAAATATCTATTCTTGCGAAATAAAATACGTACCACTTTCAATGTAAGTAACTAGGTAAGATTTACCAGCTGTGCCAATGGTACAAAGGTCAATATCCGTGCCGGCAATGCTCAACTCATCACAATTGGTGATACTATACCCTCCACTGACCTCACCTTGAGTAGAAGAGGCAATATCTGCACCAGCGATGGCGATAGTGTATGCACCATCAGCAAATACTCTTACTTTGTATTTGTCTGCTTCGGGCGCTTGTTCCTTTTCAAAAATATCCACAGCTCGAGATTGCCCGTCTTGCCATGCAATCACCCAATAGTCCTCTTTATCGTCTAAGGTGACTTCTTTACTGGCTCTATTTTCGCCATTATTCGCATCTTGAATAGCAAAGTCTGTTTTATCGTTATCCGATACCCACTCATAACGGTGGTTGTCGCTCACATCTTCAGCAAGAACTTCCAGTTCTTTAAAGTCACTGTTGAATACATCTCGATTGAACAGTTCACTTTTAACGTGAATCGAAACCGCCCTATCTAAGGTATTGACAACCGCAATATCGGCGTAAGAATCCGTTTCGATTTCTTCGAGGATTTCATCTGCTATTTTATCGGACTCACCACATGCAGTAACGAGGAACAGAGGAATACACAGCGACACTAAAGACAAACGATAATTGATTGGTAACATAATAACTTCCTTGAAAGTAATAAATAGGCCGCTAGTTTATCGGAAAGCACGGCCTCAATATCGTAAAGATTTGTAACGGTTTGAATAAGAATAATTCAAAGTGTGTCATTAGTTGTAATGTACGCTAGGCAGGGCAACCTAGCATGATTTAATTAACAACCAAGAACTAGGCCGTTTCACCCGATTTAGGATTAGGGCCATACTCATTGTCTTCGTGGCTATCTTGCACCAAAAATACGATTAAAATAATAATACCGATAAGTGGGATAAAAGAAATGAGTTGCCACCAGCCGGTACGTCCTGTGTCATGAAGACGTCTAGCAGCAATACTAATACTAGGGACTAACATAGCGAGTGAAAAAATCAGCGAAAGGAAACCAAGACCCAAAATCGCATCAAGAACAGAAACTAGAATGATCAAGACAGTGTAAATCAGAAAAAACATCCAATATTCTTTTCTTCTCGCTCGACCTGTGAATTCTGCATATTTTTGTAACGCTCCAATAAAATAATCCATATTGGATCCTCCTTGTTGTTGTGTTTAGAAAGAGTAAAACTTTAGGGTTGATACATCTGAAAAATACAGCCTATCTTCCATAATTTTCCATTTGTTATTTTGTCTACATTCACTGATAAAACAATATTACCTTTGAGCCAAAGGCTTTTTATTCCAATAGCTAATAAATGAAGAATACAAACCCGACTAAGATACCCTGTTCTGATTAAATTTCTAGCTCGACTTCGCTAAAAATATTCACCAATTGAAACTCCCTTTGCTCGTGATTAATAATAACTAAATCACCAACAAGCATTTAACGTTAAGTCTTTTGTTTAGTTTTTAACGTAAACCAAATTATTGATAACACGATAGAAAGTGGAAAAACTAACAACAATAAGGGCCAGAACCAGCTAAAAAAAGTGTCAACAACAAATTGCCAGTTAGTGCCAGATGATGAATGAAAGATAGAATTTGGGTTTTCTAGCCATTCTAATGCCGTTACAAAAACTGAAGCCCCCAAGCAGACTAAGACGGTAACAATCATGGATAATTTAACTATTAGTTTCCAATTTTTTATCATGTGTTATTTACTATTGTTTTGTGTTTATTTTAACTGAAGGGTCTACATTTTCCATACCCTTTCCGTACCCTATATTGTCAGCCTTACCTTTTATCTCGTTATTAAAGAGTAATAATCTTACGAGATACATTGCTGCATTTTTGCAACTCAATCGGCCAATATTGCTTAGTCTTAGCGTTTTTTACTTAATTAGACAAAAAATTTGCGGTCACTTGCTTAGTATCTAACCAAACAGACACTTTATTGTCATAAAACGGTTGACGACAAAAACCTAGATCAGCATAATACGCGCCACTTCGGAGACGGAGTGATTTAGTGGCTACATAGCTCAGTTGGTTAGAGCACATCACTCATAATGATGGGGTCGCAGGTTCGAATCCCGCTGTAGCCACCACTTTTACCTTTAAATAAGATAAAAGTTTGCGGGAGTGGTGGAATTGGTAGACACGCTGGATTTAGGTTCCAGTGCTTCACGGCGTGAGAGTTCGAGTCTCTCCTTCCGCACCATTATAGTAGGTTCTATAGTAGTTTTTGTTGGGGTATAGCCAAGTGGTAAGGCAACGGGTTTTGATCCCGTCATTCGTTGGTTCGAGTCCAGCTACCCCAGCCAATTTTTAGACAATTTGGCTATTGTGAAATTAGATTTTCATTTTCGATTAACTCGTTAGTTAAATCTAGTACGGTCAGAATTTTAAAGATTGATATTGTAAATTCGGGGATTTCCCTGACAATTTTCTGAGAATAGATGACGACCAGTCATTCTGTTACTCTCTTGGGGTATAGCCAAGTGGTAAGGCAACGGGTTTTGATCCCGTCATTCGTTGGTTCGAGTCCAGCTACCCCAGCCATATTTAAGAAAACGCTAAGCATTTGTTTGGCGTTTTTTTTGCGACTGGCTTATCTCTAACGCAGGTTTTTATCCGCAGTTCTGTCGTTGGTTCGATTCCAATTACCCAGCCCAATTTTAAAAAGCGCTAAGTTATTACTTGGGGTTTTGTTTGTGCTCATTTGCCCTAGGCTCTAGACAAAAATGCCATTAAACGGCAAACTTCCAGCATAAATTCAAATACTTGTGAGTCAAAACTTGATTAACGAAACTGTCGCCTTTATCAATAATATTCTCTGGGGAAACGGCCAAGTATTGATCTATATGCTGTTGGCCGCCGGTGTGTGGTTTACGGTGAAACTAGGCTTTATTCAAATACGTCACTTTGGGCATATGTTTTCGGTGATGAAAGGCAGTAACAAAAGCGATAAAGCTGGGATCAGTTCTTTTCAAGCTTTGTGTACAAGCTTATCTGCTCGCGTTGGTACAGGTAACCTAGCAGGTGTTGCTGTAGCGATTTCATTAGGCGGTTCTGGAGCAATATTTTGGATGTGGGTTATTGCGATCCTTGGAATGGCTACAGGCTTTGCTGAAAGTGTTTTAGGGCAACTTTATAAAGTAAAAGATACCAACGGCGAGTTTCGTGGTGGCCCCGCTTATTATATCCAGCAAGGGCTAAACAAACGCTGGTTAGCGGTGATATTCTCATTGTTCTTATTTTTGGGTTATGGTTTTATTTTTAGTGCGGTACAAGCCAATACTATCACTGATGCTCTTAACCACGCTTATGACATCCCTACCCTTTACTCTGGTTTGGTCATTATATTTTTAGCCGGATTAATTGTTATTGGTGGTTTACGAGCCATCGCAAAATTTGCCGAGTGGGTCGTTCCTTTCATGGCGGTGAGTTACGTTTTAGTCACCCTAGCCATCACCTTTTTAAATATCCAACTTGTGCCAGCTATGCTGTGGGACATCATCACCTCAGCATTTGGGCTGCAAGAAGCAGGAGCCGGTGCAATAGGTGCCGCGTTTAAACACGGCGTACAGCGAGGTCTATACTCAAACGAGGCGGGCTCAGGCAGCGTGCCCCATGCGGCAGCAAGTGCCACACCTAACCCAAATCATCCAGTATCACAAGGTTACGTACAAATGTTAGGGGTGTTTATAGACACTATGATTTTGTGTACCTGCTCGGCAGTGGTCATTTTGTTAGCTGGCGGCGCATCAGGAGAAGGCATGGAAGGCATTCGTTTAACGCAAGATGCTATGAGTTCACATTTAGGTGAAGGTGGGGGTGACTTTGTTGCAGCAGCTATCAGCTTATTCGCATTTACCTCTGTGGTCGCTAATTACGCTTACGGTGAAAGTAACCTACATATGTTTAAGCTCGACAATAAAATAGGACGTACAGCGTACACTACAGGCTATCTCTTAATGATTTTGTGGGGCTCGATGGCCGCACTACCTGAAGTCTGGGCCGCAGCCGACATGGCATTAGGATTAATGACAGTTATCAACATAACTGCAATAGTGCTTATGACGCCGACTATTGTATCTATCAGTAAAGATTATTTTGCGAAACGAGAAAGTGGTAAAAAAATCACTTACAAAGCCGGAGATTGTGAAATACAGGGTAAATCAGAAGACGGAATTTGGTAAACATTGATAACTTAGAAGAATCCCCACTTAGTCTGCCCCATTAAAATATTGGGGCTTATTCAAAGTTGAAAGAATGCTTTGTAGCAAAGATAGATGTTTAGAAGAATTGAGGTGATAGAAAACTTCGCACCTAAAAACGGACAGTCGAGGTTTAAACACTAGGGAAATCTCGATGCCACTTTCAGCAGTCTGTCATTGTATTTATATCAATAAACTTTAGTAAGGCGAACTTTGAATCAGATGTATATAAAATCAAATATAATGAGATTTAGAAAATAGTGCTTATTTCGTTTCCTGTTATTTCATTTCCTTTGGTCTCGCTTTGTTTTTCAAAAGTACGTTAAGTTATTAATTTAACAAAGAAAAGTATTTTTCACATAGTTTTTAATAGGAAGCAGAAAAGTCGCGTTAAAGTCAGGTCTCCTGTTGCTTTTGCAACTCTGTGTGGTTTTGCTAGCAAAAAAGTTAAAATTACTTGATGAAATCAAGAGGTAAGTACTGTTGGTGACGAAATTAAAAATGAAATCGAAAAGTTACATATACGACATGCTTGATAATAAGCGTTATATGTCAGGTATCAACTTTGACTGAATTGGAAAGATTTGCCCGTTGGTTTCATCAAGACTTTGGTGTTATTTATGCCAGCTCAAAAGAGGGCGCACAAGTTTATTTGAGTACTTTAGATTCAAAAAATAGAGATAAACTCGCAAGTGAAATTAGTCAGTTATTTATTCAAAACCCAGGAAAAGATTTCAAAGGTTTAAAAAATGCCTGGCTAAGGATGGGTGCGCAGTGGTGGGATTCCTCAACTGTTCCAGAGTTACTAGTAAGTATTTGCAATGGAAATTTCAGCAATGACATATAACAAGCCAATTATTCCGACCTCCATTCGCTGCGCTCGTTTCGTCGGCATATTGGGGCGTTATATTTTTAGGAGCACGCATTGAATCTATGCTTAACAATAAGTGAAATTGATTGGTCATTGACCAAAGATGCATTTTCAATCTTAGGAACAATTGGTGCTTTAATTATAGGGACGCTTGGCCTGACAGCTTGGAGGAGACAGCTTCGAGGTACTAGTGAATACGAATTGGCAAAAAAAGCTATTTTTATAGCTTATGAAATTCAGCAAGCGCTTCAAACTGTTAGAAATCCAATGCTTCACTTGAGCAAGGAAGAGGTCGAGGCAGGTCGAAGGCTCGATGAAGAGCAACGAATTTATAATGAACGAATGAATCAGCTATACGAAAAATGGGCTGAGTTACAGACTATACGTTTAGAAACAAAAGTTGTTTGGTCTGATGATGCCCATAACAGTTTCAACGAAATCCAACAAAGAATTGGAGATCTAAGAGGTGCAATTTGGTTGCACTTCTGGATGAAAGGTGCATACGCGGGACCTGGTGCAGTAGTAGACAACAACCCTGAAAGAGTTATCGAAAACGACAAGGTAGTTTACTTCGTCTCTGACAATGACGAGTTCAGTACGAAAATCACAGAAGCCATAAGTAAAGTTGAAAACTTCTTTGGGTCAAAAGTTCGTGGAAAATAAACATAACAAACAAAGGCAGCGGATAAACCGCTGCTTTAGGCGTTAGCCATGCTTGGCACTGTCCTGTCATACTGCTGGCATATATATGTCGTATTAATAAAGGCAATACTTCTTCATATTGGTTAAACATTTATGAAGAGGGTTTGAAAAATGGAAATGGAATTAAACAAAGAAACGTTAAAAAACCAGAGAGATAGTAGGGCTTGGAGTCAGACGCAATTGGCTGAAGTCTCAGGGCTAAGTCTAAGAACAATTCAACGAATTGAAAAAACAGGAGTTGCATCACAAGAGTCAGCAAAATCTTTAGCTGCTGTTTACGAATGTTCTATCACTGAATTAGTAACGAAAGGTTTTTCTTCACAAATGGAAGATAGCTTTTCATTTAGAAATATGAGTGTAAAAGCTAAGGTTATCCACCTTTCGGTGTTATTACCCGTACTTTCAATTGCCTTGTATCTTTTATGGACAGGTCACAACTCCACTGCTTGGGTGAGCTTGCTTAGGGATTCCATCTTTAGTAGTTCTATTTCAGAAGATAGGTTAGATAAAATTAGTTTTTTAATCTTGGTTTTAGTTGTTGGTTTACCATCATTAATTCCTGGATTTATTTATGAATATTATCAAGGTGTATATAAACGACAGCATGGCTAACAAATACATCATGGTGGGAATTTTACTCGCTGAAAAAGCGCCCCTAAAATCCCCGTATGTTAAGCGTTAGGCACCAAAACCGTAGAGCTTAAAGGTAGTTTTATGAAAGAATCAGATTGGAAAAAATTTAAGCAAATAAAAGAACTCGCATTAGAAAAATACTGCTCGTCAGTTTTGAGTGAGTGTAAGGAAGTAGTTTTGAATGAGCAGCAACATTCTCATGAGCGATATTTATATCTTTACAATATGCTTCAAAATAGAAATGAGCACATGGCTTTGATGTTTGATGGACACAGCAGATCAAAGGCTTGGCTTCAGTTAATTGCACTACGAAGAGAAGGTCTAACGGACGAAGCTTTAGTAGAGGAGCTGTCAGAAGAATTTCGAGAAAAAACGGATCCGACAAAACTATGGTAGTTTCAGTGCCTAACAAATGAATAAAGCGGCCAAAACCGCTTATGCAAAGTGTTGTCGTCTTGAATTGCAGGTAACGGAGGAAGTTCGATGAATAATCATTTAGGTTCTTGTCTTTGTGGAACCGTGAGCTTTGCGATACAAGGAGAGTTTGACAGTTTTTATGTGTGCCACTGTCATCACTGCCAAAAGGATACCGGTTCGGCTCATGGGGCAAATCTATTCTCACAGTCCGCCAAATTGGTCTGGCTTTCGGGGCCAGATAAAGTGACTTCCTTTACGCTTCCTGATACTCGTCACAGTAAAAGCTTTTGTAAGCTTTGTGGTTCTGCACTGCCCAATACTCAAATATCAGGATTGCTCGTCGTCCCTGCAGGATGTTTGGACACTGAAATATCTATGTTGCCAACTGCGCAAATTTTTTCGTCCAGCAAGGCGTCTTGGACTGTTGAGTTAGAAAGTGTGGCACAGTTCGACGGCTTGCCGAAGTAAGCTATCATCCTATAAAAAGTAGCTTATTGACCTACGCATCTAGCCTGTGCCCTCTAAAAGCCAAGCGTTTGGAAGGTAATCAGTTGTGGAGGTTTTATAGGAGTTTAGCTAAAGATTTTACTTAGGTTGTCCCTCATTGTTGTATCTTATTTACTAATGGCAAATTATCATTAATCAAAGAGCTATGGTAAAAGTACCTGGCAAGCACCTTATGGCTTTCACAAAAACAACAGGTGCTATTGATTAAAATCGAGATGAAGATGAAATATTTAGGACTACTTATTATATGGACTTTCTCTGCCAATATTTACGCTGCGGATAAAGAGATAGCAAGCCTTTATAGGGATAACAATATTCATGGGGCAATTCTCATTGAATCTGCTGATGGCAAGATAAAGTATCAGCATAACGTTGACGACCCAGCAAGCTTTGTTCCTGCTTCAACATTTAAAATCCCCAATACTTTAATCATATTAGAGGAGGGATTGATTAAAGATGCTTCTGAAATCATTGCTTGGGATGGTGTAGAGCGCGAATATGCTCGATGGAACAAAGATCAAACTCTTAAAAGTGCTTTTCAAAACTCATGTGTATGGTGTTATCAACGTTATGCGAAAAAGATAGGTCATGTAAAATATCACAAATACCTTAGAGATTTTGATTACGGAAACCAATTAACGGGTAGTGAGATCACCCGATTTTGGCTTGATGGTGATCTTAGAGTTTCTGTAAAAGACCAAATTAGCTTTTTGCGTAAGTTGTATGAAGAGAATCTACCAATTCAGAAACAACATATTAAAACACTGAAGAATATTATGTTGTCACAAAGCAACAGCCAAATGAAAATCTGGTCAAAAACAGGTTGGTCTGGTAAGGACGGATGGTATGTGGGTTATCTTATTGTTAACGAACAAACATGGTTTTTTGCAAACCATATCGAGATAAATCAAAGCTCAGATTTGCCTTTGAGAAAGAAGCTTACAATGGATACATTTAAGGCTCTCAGAATTGTTCAACAATAATTGGCATAACAAGCGCGTATTGTAAGACTGGTATTCCGCTGCGCTCCTAACTAGCCGCAATTGCGTAAAGCAACGTCAAGTATAGAGTTGTAGCTCAACCTTATACTGAATATCCCAATTGTCTGTTGCCCTTTTAAAATACAAAAACAAACTCTCACTACTCTTTTCCTTATTGACCTGAGCTCGGGTTAAAACGTGCCGCTTCCTCTAAAGTAAATATAATAAAAACAATAGGTTATAATCTTATTAGTTATTTAGCCGCCAATTTAATGCATTCAGTGCTGATATTATTGTGTTTATCAAAGCAAGATTGCTCGCAATAATAGCGGTGCTGGACGGTATGGCTTATCCCGAGTTCAGGTTTATGACAAAGCTGCTGGATAATTTGGCCGGCGATTGCCGTTGGCGATCGCACTGCTGTTAATCATAACTAGGACGACTCTCTTTAAGCAGTGTATCTAAGTCTTTTTGTGCCTGTTGAGGGTTGGCTAAATCCCCTTCTTGCAACATTTCACATTCATCGTTAATCATCTGTTTGACTGTGACTGGGTAAAATCGGCAGTCTTCTGGACGGTCGTAGTAAATATCGCAGGTATAAAAAGTTTTATTCGGTTCTCCAGCATGTTTACTTTCTCGTAAAAACGGGCACAAAGATAAAAGTTTGCCACTTTGCGGTGAAAACCAAATCAAACCATTTTTAACATAAGCGGCAATATCAGGCTTAAATAGCTGCCACATATCGATATCCTGATCTGAAGCTGACAAATCGCCATTACTGTATTTGATGCAGCACTTGCCACAGGAATTACAATTTTGCATCAGACACTATCAGATTGAACATTATTATTTGCGACGACCCGATTGTTTCTTCATACGTGCAGATTGCTCTGCTCTGTCGTTTTGACGTTTCTCTTTACGGTCTTTTTTATCTGGGGTTAAGGAGCCTGTTTTAAAACGTGCTTTGCGATCAACTTTGTCCGCTGCCTTTTTCGCTGCCACTTCCGCCATTTCAATGACTTCTTGTTCTATCATAGAGGGAGTTTCAAGACTAATCCGACCTATTTTTCCTGAACGTAATTCGTTAATTAACACTTCACAAATTTTGTGTAGATTAACTCGCCCGCCGGTCATTAAGGCGCCGCGCCGGGCCGCAGCAAGCTCTAGAAACTCAATTTCTGTATTGGGTATATTGTCTAAATCAAAACGCGCTTTTAATAATTCAGGATAAGCTTTAATTAAGTAATCGGCAGCAAAAAAACCTACATCGTCATACTCCATTGCCGTGTCTTTTATTGCGCCGGTTGCGGCTAACCGATAGCCGCTATTGGGATTTTCTAATTTTGGCCACAATATGCCCGGCGTATCAAACAGTGTGATGCCATTACCTAAATTGATTCGTTGTTGAGTTTTAGTCACTGCAGCCTCATTGCCTGTTTTTGCAATCACCCTGTCCGCCAAAATATTGATTAAGGTCGACTTACCCACG
Source organism: Paraglaciecola arctica (assembly GCF_018861065.1). Classification (GTDB taxonomy): domain Bacteria; phylum Pseudomonadota; class Gammaproteobacteria; order Enterobacterales; family Alteromonadaceae; genus Paraglaciecola; species Paraglaciecola arctica_B. The sequence continues at coordinate 93,270 of NZ_JAHKQO010000049.1, read as the reverse complement.
TTAGGTATGCCTACTATCATGGTATGAATAGTTTTTACGCTGGCATCTTTCTCGGGCAACATTTTTCTACATAAATCCAAGATCTGTTTCATCTTGGCGGGCTCTTGCGTTGTAGCGGCAAACGTTTTGACTGATCTTTCTCGCTCCAAAAACTCTTGCCAAGCAGCAGTAACCTCGGGATCCGCTAAGTCCGTTTTACTCAGCACCTTGATACAGGGCTTATTTCCCCGTAACTGAGCAATCATTGGATTTTCGCTAGAATACGGAATACGCGCATCTAAGACTTCAATTAACACGTCTACTTGGGGTAAAACGTCTTTAATCTCTTTTTGAGCCTTATGCATATGCCCTGGGTACCAATGAACTGCCATTTATCCTGCCTATTAATCTATTTAAAAACTGAGAAAACCCTATCTACAGGATTTTAATTAACGTAGTACATAATCAATTGAATAATTGCCATTATAACCAACAAAGGCAAAATCCAGCGACCTAACTTGCCCATTTGTTCACTGGACATTCTAAAGTTAGAACGTTCAATTAATGGAACAATTACAACCAAAGCAATAAATAACACTGCCAAAATAGTTAATACAGTCATATTGAGGTTACTCTTTTTCTACTGGCGTTTGGGGTCATAAACCCATCGCATATTTCATTGCCGTGTTTTTTATTGGGCCGGCATGGTTTGCTAATTTTAAACCTAGATTACGCAACAATTTGAGTGGCATATGATTATTACTAAAGGTGGAATATAACAAATCCATAGCACTCATCATGATTAAATTATCTTTTCTACGAGCGGCTTCATATTGAGTAAACCACTGGCCGTAACGGCTTGCTTCTAATACTGCTGAGCGCTCATAAATAGCTAACTCTTCTCGAATGACACTTAGTAAAGCAGCAACATCTTTAAACCCCAAATTAACTCCCTGTCCAGCCAACGGATTGATAGTATGGGCTGCATCACCTATTAATACGGTATTGCCTTTAAAATATTGATTAGCGTGCATACGTGTCAAAGGAAAACTGGCCACATCAACCACCTCAAAATCAACCAATTCAGCCGGAAAATGTTGCAACACATGTTGCTTCAGTTTTGCTTTAGAAAGGCTTTTTAAATACTGTATATCTGTAGCCTTGTGATACCAAACTAAGGAGCCGAAACCATCATATAACGGTAAAAACGCCATTGGTCCATCTGGTGTGAACTGTTGCCAGGTAATATCCTGTTGCCCATCCTTAGTTTTAATTTGAATACCAAGAGCCTGTTGCGAGTATTCCCATCCTTGCGTGCCAATGTTAGCCGCTTTTCTCACCGCAGAATGACCTCCATCTGCTCCAATCAAGACTTTCGCTTGAATGATCTGTCCATCTTCTAGGGTGACACTTGCACATTCGTTTGTGGTTATACTTGTTACTTTTAGATTTTTGTAGCAATCCACTTCAGTCGCAGCGATAACTGTATGCAAGCCTAATTGTACAAGACGGTTTTCTATTATATTGCCAAGGTGTGGCTGACCAATATCGACACAATTAAAATCAGTACGACACGAGGGTTTATCCCATACTGACAGGCGTTTATACGGGCATAAACGCATGCTCTTAATGTCGTCCCAAGCACCTATCTCTCGCAGCAATTTTTCAGAGGTTAAACTGATAGCAGAAACGCGCATATCAGGTGGCTGTTCAGGTTCGAATGGAGCAGGAATATTAGGCTCTATCATGGCGATTTTAAAACCCATATTCGCTAATCCAAGAGCCATTGCTGACCCAACCATTCCTCCCCCAACCACACAAAAATCAAACACTTTGACTATCCTTTTTTTACACCCGGCAATGATATCAAAAACCCCGACTAGTTTATGCTAATACTCACATAATCACCTTAACCATTGCACCTTCGATACTTTACTAATCGTTATTAATGCAACTTTTGTTTAAGCGAAAGGGGCGCATATCATCTCACCACCGCCTAAATAGCGAGCAATGAAATAGTGTAAACGCCACGGCCCCCCCAAAAAACTAAATTGATCTTGGTGTTATTTATAAAAGTCGAAGCTCTGCCTTACGACCTCTATCTAATATACGCTAAAGATAAGTGAGCACGTATAATAGTCATTACGCTACTTTTAGAGTAACTGATTAATTTATCTACTAAAAATCTTGTTTACCGTGACTTTGCATTCTACCCTAGGATACAACTGTTGATACACACTCCATTGAGAAGAACGCCATGAAAAAAATCGCTGTTTTGACATCAGGTGGTGACGCGCCAGGTATGAATGCTTGTATAAGGTCAATAGTGCTCACAGCCGAGCATTATGAGCTTGAAGTAATAGGTTATAAACATGGTTATAACGGCCTAATTGACCAAGAATACAAGCTACTGGCAGCAACCAATGTCACCAATATTATACAGCGTGGGGGAACGATTCTAAAAAGTGGCCGTTGTGATGATTTTCACACTGAAGCAGCTGGTAGAGCGGCAGCTAAAAACCTCAATGAATTAAATGTCGATGCATTACTAGTAATTGGCGGTAACGGTTCTTTTCGCGGCGCTCACCATTTATGTAAATATTATAACGGCCAAGTAATTGGATTACCTGGAACAATTGATAATGACATTAGCTGCACAGATGCCACTATTGGTTATTATACCGCGATAGAAACCGCCCTTGATTCTATTGATAAAGTACGCGATACAGCTGATGCATTTGAGCGAATATTTCTAGTTGAAGTAATGGGAAGGCATGCTGGTTTTATTGCGCTAAATGCGGCTGTAGCTTCCGCAGCGGATAGAGTGTTAGTGCCTGAAGATTGTCATGACATTGACCTTGAAGTCGACAACATTATTGAACATTTACACGCAGTATATAATCAACGAGGAATTTCGAGTTTTATCGTGGTTACCAGTGAAAACTTGTTACCAGGAGGTGTAATAACCTTGGCAAAAATGATCACAGATAAAACGCAAATAGAATGTCGCCCTGTCATTTTAGGACATGTACAAAGAGGAGGTTCACCGGTTAGCCAAGATCGAATTCTAGCAACAAAGTTAGGGGCCTTTGCGGTTGAACAAGCCTTAGCTGGACAAAACAACATTATGGTAGGTGAACTCGACAGCAAATTAGTCGCTCACCCCATTGAAAAAAGTTGGCTACAAAAGAAACCACTAAATGAATATTTATTAAAACTTCAACAACAGTTGTTTTGTACCAAGTCTTGAGCCATTTTAAGCTAGGCTATAATTTGATCATTTCCTTTACGCGGTCTCGGTGACTGCGACTGACTTTAAGTTCAGTACCATTATTTAATATCAGGTGATATTCACCACTAATATGACTCACCATTTTTTGTACAAACTTAATGTTCACTATTGCAGAGCGGTGCGCTCTCACAAATTTCTTAGGATCCAGATCGTTTTCTAGTTCTTTCATGGTACGGCGCATAATATGCGTTTTTTCAGTGGCGTGAACACACATATAATCACCTGCCGCATCTATCCACTGAATGTCATTTATCGCGACTCGGGTGACCTCTGAACCGTCTTTTATCGCCAAAACATCAGGATAAATATTAGTGCTAATACTTTCTCCACTGGCGAGTTTGCGGAGAATATCTTCGCAATCGTCACCTGTAAAATCAGCAAGTAAGGTGGCAAGCTTTTGATTATTGCCGTCCTGCTGTTCTCGCTCTAAGGTCATTAACACTTTATCCACCGCATCTTTAAGACGGCTTTCGTCTACTGGTTTCAAAACGTAATCTAAGGCGTGAACATCAAAGGCTTTAATGGCATAGGAGTCAAAGGCGGTAACAAACACAATCAAAGGCATAGGTTGCTTGAGTTCTTGCAGTTTGTTGATGACTTGAAATCCATTTAATCCTGGCATCTGAATGTCTAAAAACACAAGGTCAGGGCGTAGTTGTGGAATAAGTGTGACGGCTTCTAATCCATTTTTGCACTCGCCAACTATTTCGATATTCTCAAATTCAGCCAAACGCAAAGACAACCCCTTACGGGCTAAGGGTTCATCGTCAACTATAACGGTGCTAATTCTCAATTTTTGACTCATTTGAGCTCTCACTTATTTCGTATGGAATGCGGATATTGACTTTGACGCCCGTAGGATAATTATGGGAAATAACGAACGAATAATTATTAACGTACAGGGCTTGTAATCGATCCTGGATATTGTGTAAGCCCACTCCGCCACTTTTACTAGTAGGCAAATGACCGTTTTTGATTTCTGCACCGGGCCCATTGTCACTGACGTTTAGCATCAGGTCACGACCAAAGGTTTTGGCTGAAATACTGATGCGCCCACCTTCTTCTAATTTAGAGATAGCAAACTTAATAGAGTTTTCGATAATAGGTTGCAATATTAAACTTGGCACTAAGGCGCTTTTAGTCTTTTCTTCTATGTCCCACACCACTGTCAGTCGATCTTCAAAGCGTACCTTTTCAATTTCTAAATACAACTCAAGTGCTTTAATTTCTTGGATAAGAGGTACTCGCCTAATGGGATCTTTATCCAAAGAGTAACGTAAAAAGTCACTCAAACGACTTACCATCGCTTCGGCTGTTTTGTTCTCTTTCATCAAAATAAGTGTTGAGATCGCATTGAGGGTATTGAACAAGAAATGCGGATTGAGTTGGTACCTGAGCATTTTAATGTGAGCTTGATGCGCCATTGACGAGGCTTTAAGCACATTTTGCTTTTCTCTTAGTAACATCTGATAGTTTTTGACACCAAAATATCCACCGGTCCAACATCCGATCATAATTAGAGAATTGATAGTGTCTTTGAAGTACCAATACCATTCATCTGGCCGATAGCCCTTTTTGTAAATTTCCCAATTATTGACATTTTTGACTAATGTCCAGATTAACGCTGTAAAATATAAACTTGCGCCAATTAGAATAATCATTTTAAGTGGAGATAAAGTGAGCGCTTTGCGATACACATACCTAAGAGGGATTGTCAGTAACCAACCTGCATATGCGTTAAGTATGATGACAAACAGCCAAATACTCCGCATATCTTGCAGAAACGAACCAATGTAATACACAATAGCGAACCCGCACCAACCCGCAGTATGTAGCGTCCAAAACAACCGTTCTCGGCTATCGACTAAATTTTCCCACTTAGGCACATGATTTCCTGAATAATGGCTAGATTCCTAGTATACAAAAAAAAGACCAAGGAAACTCTTCCCTTGGTCTTAGATTAGTGGTGTTTTATCGCAACTATTTCTAGATAAGAAAAATAAGTTTAATAGTTGATATTTAAACGTTTTAACCAATGTACCCACCACCATGCGGGCCCCACCAGCAGAAATTGTAAATCTTTTAGAAAACTGGGCTTTTTGCCTTCTATGTTGTGACCAACAAATTGCAAAATCCACATCACGACAAACAATGCAAGACTAAACTTCCAAACCGATATGTCCATCGAAACCAATAACTGAATACCGAAATAAGACAAGATTGATAAAAGTGTCATGGCCGCACCTATAGGCCCTGACAAACGGAAGTAATAATACAAAGTCGGGATCACCAAAACATGCACCCAAGTGACACCAAAATAATCTAAAAATTCAGGCGTAGGGATAGACCAAACCAGCGCTAAAGTAACAAAGTATATTGCAGGAACAGCTATCGCGTGGATCATAATGTTGGTTTTATTTTTATGACTCTCGCCATATTCATTTAACAAAAACTCAATTTGACGCATGTAAACCTCGGTAACGTTATATTAACCCTAATTTAACAACTTCATTTGCTGGCATCAATTAAAACCTAGTTGCTCTAGCCACAAATATTGTCTACCTACTCGCAGCCAACATGATAAAACCACAACGGATTAATCTGTTTATGACTTACAAAGATCCTTGAGGTACTGTTCGTGAGACGGCATCACCTCAACACACCTTTGTGTAGCACGATGTAATTCGGCCATGCGCCTTTCCATCAAATCATCTTCTAGGATATCTGCAAGGGGATGGTATCTGCTAGGCTCAATATTTTGCCCGTTAAATACCGCAAACCAACTGACAGAACTAAATAATTCCAAATCTTCGCGATACAGTCGAGCATTTTCTTTATATATTGCAATTCGTTCTTCAAGGCTTTGGGGCAGCGCCATAGTGCGGCAGTAGTTCCAAAACGGGCTATCGTTTCGCTCGGTGGCGCAGTAATGCAAGATCAAAAAGTCGCGCACTTGTTCATACTCGGTATGAGTTTTGCGATTAAAATAATCGATATCGTGTTGATTAAACATTTTGTCAGGCCAATTCGTCATTAACCTTGCAATCGCACTTTGAATAAGATGAATTGAAGTAGACTCTAAAGGCTCTAAAAATCCCGCTGCTAGGCCTATTGATACCACGTTTTTGTTCCATGTTTTGTTGCGAACGCCAGTTTTAAAACGTAAAAATCGTGGCTCTGCAATGGCTGGAGTCTCAAGGTCTTTGTTTAGACTAGCTAGGGCTTCATCATCACTGATATATTGGCTGCAATAAACATAACCATTGCCGGTTCGCGATTGCAACGGAATGCGCCATTGCCAACCTGCTTCTTTTGCCGTAGCCCGTGTATACGGAGGTAAATCGTCTAACCGTTCAGTTAATCTCGCAACAGCTCTGTCACAAGGCAAATAGTGGCTCCAATCCTGGTAACCTGTTTTCAGGGTTTCTTCTATTAATAATCCCTTAAAACCAGAGCAATCAATAAAAAGATCGCCTGCAACCACATTGCCATTTTCAAGTTCAAGGCTTTCAATATGGCCATTTTCGTCATTTTGTTTGACTCTAACAATTTTACCTTCGGTACGTTTTACACCGCGTTTCTCTGCTACCTCACGCATATACTTAGCGTATAAAGCCGCATCAAAATGGTAGGCGTAATCCATGCTACTAAAGGGCGAAGCTTTTAAATCTGGTCTCGGATGTTGGAATTTACCGGCTTTGGCGGCAAGCCCTGGCAAACTAAACTCTGCGATTGGTTTTGCTGTACCTTTATGTTTCTGTCGCAGCCAGGTATGGTGGAAATGTACCCCTTGCATATCAATACCATAGGGGCCAAATGGGTGAACATAGCTATCACCTAATTTTCCCCAATTGACAAACTCAATGCCCAATTTGAAGGTTGCATTAGTTTGACGTAAAAACTCATTTTCATCTAAGCCAGCTAATCGATTAAAATATTTAATATGAGGAATGGTTGCTTCCCCCACCCCTACGGTGCCTATTTCTTGTGATTCAATCAGTTGAATATTTATATTTTTAGTACCGATCGATTTTGACAAGGCGGCAGCAGCCATCCATCCAGCGGTACCACCGCCAACAATAACGACATTTTTAATATTATTGTGGTTCAAGAATTTACTCCATTTGCGTATTTGTGAATGAATTCTGCGTGGGAAGGCAGGCGGCTGACCGCATGTACCATTGCATTGTTCATCGAATCTAAACTGCGTTGAATATCACTTACAGGAATGCCAGTTAAAATAGGCTCTTTAACTTCTGGCTCAATATTTTGCCCTAATAAAACAGCTATCCAACTAGGTTTAGAAAATAGCTCTTGATCATCGCGAAATACTCTGCCCGCGGCCCGAAACAACTCAATTTTATGTTGCAAGCAATCAGGGATAGGCATAGTTCGGCAATAGTTCCAAAAAGGTGTATCTTCTCTTGTTGTGGCGTGATAATGCAAAATGATAAAATCTCTAATTTGCATAAACTCTCTAGTCATCAAACGATTGTATTCTCGCTGCACCACTTCTGACAAATTACCATCGGGATAAAGTGAAATAAACCTAGCGATCCCTTGCTGAATAAGAAAAATAGAGGTTGACTCTAAGGGTTCTAAAAATCCCCCTGATAACCCAATTGCCACGCAATTTTTCACCCAAAACTTTTCTCTACAACCAGTTTGAAAGTGGATAGTTCGCGCATCACCAAGGGGTTTAGCATCTAAGCCATCAAGTAAAACCTGATTCGCTTGTTCGTCTGAAATAAAATCACTACAGTAAATATGCCCATTACCCGTGCGATGTTGAGTGGGAATTCGCCACTGCCAACCAGCTGTTTTTGCAGTTGATAGAGTATAAGGTGGAAGCGGTTCAATGCGCTCACTTGCCACTGCTTGAGCACGATTGCAAGGAAGCCAATGGCTCCAATCGTTAAACTTTACGCCTAGAGTCTTTTCTAGTAATAACGCCTTAAAACCACTGCAATCAATAAAAAAATCAGCGGCAACTTTGCGTCCATCCTGCAAAATAACACTTTGGATATTGCCAGATTCTTTATGTGTTTCTACATTTTCAATCTTACCTTCGATTCGCACTATGCCTCGCTGCTCGGCGTAATTTCGCAAAAAAACGGCATATGCTGACGCATCAAAATGATAGGCGTAACGAAGATGAGAAAGCACCGATTTAGGATTATTGTCAGGTAAAATAAACTTTGCCTGTTTCGCTGCAACTGAACAAATACTGTAATCTTCAAGCTTGGCAGTATTGCCCTGTTGTTTACTGTGCAACCAGTACTGATGGAAGTCGATGCCATTCATATCAACACCGTGCCCTCCAAATGGATGGAAATATTTATCGCCTAACTTGCCCCAATCACGAAACTCTATGCCTAACTTAAAGGTACCTTTAGTCGCAACAAGAAACTCTTGCTCGTTGATTCCCAGCATTCGATTAAAGTTGGCAATATCAGGAATAGTAGCTTCTCCTACTCCGATTGTTCCAATCTGTTCAGATTCGACTAGTTTAACTGACACGTTTTCAGGAAGCAGCATTTTGGAAAGCGCGGCAGCTGTCATCCAACCTGCCGTACCCCCTCCAATAATTGCAATGGTTTTTATATTGGAGTTAGCCATGCTTGTCGCTATTCCTTAAATAGGTAGTAAGTTTCTCTAAGTACACGTGATGTGCTGGCATACTTGCCGCCAAGTGTGCGATCCCCGCACGCATTCTGTCTAAATTTTTTTGAGTTTGCTGGAAATCGACTTGTTCAGCCATTCTGTCATAACGCTTGGGTACTCTTCCAAGGCCTGCATGCAATATGGCCCAATCTTGTTGGTTAAAAGGCTCAAAGTCATAAGCTGCCACAATGCCACGGTGTAAGTATTGAGAGAGCTTTCTATCAAGCTTTTCGCAATCCACATCACCAAGTTCACCTTGTCCTGCATACATTGCTCGATGAAACAGTTCTGCATGAATGATGTCATCTTGCGCTCTGCGATTGTATTCCTGACTTTCTATGTGTGTTTCAGGTTTTACAGGAATTAACTCCAAAAACCGCTCAATATCTTTCTTCAGCAAAATATACGCGGCTGGAGTAATAGGCTCTAAGGCATAGACTGAATGTCCTATGCCTAAACAATTTCCTTTCCAGGCTTGTCTACGACGTCCAAGTTCAAAAGTCTGACAGTTCTCGTTCTCACGATCTGTTGATGATTCGAACAATGATAGAATTTGATTGTTATCTCGCAGTGGAGTCACCGACTGCCACCCAGACTCACCGCCAGAGATTAGGCGATATGCTGGCCCAGTTTGTCCCACAGCATGAGTATCGGTAGATATATTCACAGCGCGTTGTTTCACAAAGTCCTCTGCTAGAGAGGCGAGCAGTTTACTGTCTGTGCCACTACAGTCAATATATAAGTCAGCCTGCTGTTTAGTGCCATCGTCGAGTTCGACGTAATCGATTTGGTTTTGATTTTCGCCTTGGTTCTGGCTTTGTTTCACCCTTGTAATATCGCCATGAATAATCTCGATTCTGGTTTTATCTGTTTGTTTATAGAAAACAGCCGACCACTGCACAGGGTCAAAGTGATATCCATATTCGGCCCGAGAAAGTGGTGATTGCAAATTGTCTGTGGGTGGGTGCGCAAAGGTCCCTTTCATAGCTGCTTGGGCACTAATTAAAAAATCACCAAGAGAGGTGCCATGCCTAGTCATAAAGTGATGTAACTCAACTCCAGCTGTTGCAGCAAAAGGCAAGTGAAAGCATTGCATCCAAGTGCGATTATGATTTCCCCACTCATTAAAATGGGTCCCGAACGAAAAAGTGCTATCTGTTTCTAGAATTAGTTGCGGCTCGGTCACGCCATATTTGAGATTAAACTGATAAGCCTCTGGTGAACTAATGCCACCATAGAGCATGTCACTTGTACTACTAGCCGCGGGCTTTACCCATTTAACTGAGATATTCTTTGGAAGGGTTTTGCTTAATGCTAATACTGTCATACTAGCGGCCAGTGAATTACCAAAAACTAAGAATTGAGTGTTATCTGGTTGCGACATTATTTAGCTCGTCGGAATTCGGTGTTAGATGCGGCGCCAAAACTACTTAAGAAGTCAGCATGAGTTTTAGCATACTGTACCGCGCCAGCAATATCCTCGCGCATAGCTTGTGAGCCTTGTTTGACTTGTTCAAAATTACTATTATCAACTCTAGGATCATAGTTTTTAGGTAACAGATTTTGCCCCATCATCACCGCGACCCAACTTGGTGGTAAAAACGCACCAAATTCATAGCGCTGGATATAACCTCTATGTAACCACATTTCAATTTTTTGCTGCAAACTTTCAGGCAAGGTCATATTTCTAAAATAACGCCACATTTCACTGTCATCACGCTTAGTTGCGACATAGTGCAACAATAAAAAGTCTCTTACACGTTCAAATTGCAGTGACATACGTACGTTGTATTCAGAAACATCGAGTGAACTAACAGTTTCATGTGGAAAAAGCTCAAGCAAGTTTGTAATGCCCTCTTGAATTAAGTGAATAGATGTTGATTCTAGGGGCTCGAGGAAACCAGCAGAAAGCCCTATAGCCACCACGTTATTTTTCCAGAAATGATTGCGCCGCCCTGTTTTAAAGAAAAGCTGTTTGGGATCACTTAACGCAGGACCATCAAGATTGTTGAGAAGTACAGCAACTGCTTCATCGTCTGAAATAAATTCGTTCCAATATACATGGCCATTACCGGTTCTATGTTGCAAAGGTATTCGCCATTGCCATCCTGCTTGCCTCGCAGTCGCTCGCGTATAAGGAGACAATTTCTGTTGGCGTTCACAGGGCACAGCTACCGCTCGATTGCAGGGCAACCAGTTTGACCAGTCTTGGTAACCAGATTTTAAGACTTGTTCAATCAACACACCGCGAAACCCAGAACAATCAACGAACAGATCGGCATCAATTTGTTGACCGTCATCTAATGTTATTGAAGTCACATCCCCTGTTTTGCTGTTGATTTGTGTATCTACTACCTTGCCTTCAATTCTACTCACACCATGAGATTCTGAAAAATGTCGCAAATATTTTGCATAAAGTCCGGCATCAAATTGATAGGCATAACCAAAAGCTTGTTGCAGTGGAGTTTTACCTGATTTAGGAAGCTGAAACTTGGCATTTTTAGCAGCAGTTATGCCAAAAGAATAATCATCTAAAACACCATAATCGCCATGTTGATTTAATTTGAGTAGATGCTGATAAAAATCAACATCGTTTATGCTCTGCCCAAAATCACCAAAAGGATGAATGTATTTGTCGCCTAGCCGACCCCAATCACAAAATTCAATGCCTAATTTAAAGGTCGCTTCGGTTTGCTTCATAAAGGCACTTTCATCAATTCCTAAAGCTTCATTAAACAACCTGATATGTGGTAACGTGGCTTCGCCGACCCCTACTGTACCTATAGCTTCAGATTCAACCAAAACAATTGATTTAATTACATTTTTTAGTTTTTTTGAAAGTGCTGATGCCGTCATCCAACCCGCAGTTCCACCACCAAGAATGCATACCCGCATACAATTAATGTTCCTTACTCATTTACAGAGCTTTTATTAAGTCACTTTTATTTTGTAACATACTTTTTAGTAAAGAACGTTAGATTGTTAACGTTTACATAAAAATATGTAAATCCTACCATAAGCCTTAAAATCTACCACGTCTCCTTACATTTTTGTAAATTTATGTAGTTTTTTATGAAAACGTTTTCTTTTTTGTTACAAGGTTGTTAAGCTTTGTTTGTTAGAAAAATAAAAAGGCTATATTTGAGAGGGTTGACAGCTCAGTCCGTCTCGTCGCTGCTTAGGACCATTTTGTCGTAAAAGTCGAGCTTTTTAAAACCAATAGCTTAATTTTCCTAACCTGGTATCACCTTGTAATTAACACATACAACAAATTAATAACAAAGAACACACTGGAGAGAACATGAACACACAAAAGAAATCGATTCTCGCTTCATCGGTGAAAGTAGCGCTTTATGGCGCTACCGCGCTCATGACGTCGCTTTCTGCACACAATGCAACGGCGCAGGAAGCCGTAGATGAAAATGCCGAAGAAGTAATTGAAGTTAGAGGTATTCGTGGTGCTTTGGCGAATGCTGCAGAATTAAAACGTGAATCCAGTACCTTTATGGATTCTATTACCGCATCAGATGCAAACGCACTGCCAGATTTATCTGTTGCAGAAGCGCTTTCTCGTGTGCCAGGTGTGACAGTTACAAAATTTGATATAGGTGCTGATGGTGGTGATTTCCCTTCTGCAGAAGGTTCAGGAAACCTAATTCGTGGTCTAGGACTGATTCGCTCTGAATTAAATGGTCGTGATGCGTTCACGTCAGATGGTAGTCGCGCACTAGATTGGTCAAGTATTCCTCCGCAAATGATCGAAGGTGTTGACGTATACAAAAACCAAAGTGCTGACCTTATTGAAGGTGGTATAGGTGGTAGCATTAACCTTAGGACAATTGAACCTTTTGATAGAGAGGGTTTTTTTGGTGTGGTTTCGGTCGATGGTACATATAGCGATTTGAGGGAAGAAACCACTCCTACAATGAGTGCTATCTTTAGTAACCGTTGGGAAACCGATGCGGGTGAATTTGGTCTTTTAGGCTCGTTTTCTCGTTCTGAATTAAAATCACTTTTCAACGGTTATCAATCGGGCGCCATAGTGCCAGTTCCTGTAGGTTCGGTTGCTGGTGATAGATTTCCAGATTTGGATGTAGAAGATTTCACCGGTGATATGATACCAACAGAGGGACAAACTGTGGGTATTATCAACGGATTTCAGCTTCGCGCTACTGAAGTTGATAGAGAGCGCAGTAACGTTTACCTAGCTGGTCAGTGGAGAAGTTCCGACGAATCATTTAAGGCGACAGTTAAATATGTTCGTGTAGACAACGAAGTATTTGACTTAGAGCGAACAACAGAATGGCAAGACGGTGGTGTGGCTTTTGCCCTTACTACTGCAGATTCTAATATTATTGCGAACAATGTTTCATTAACTCCATATACATCGTCAGGTGTACCTCGTTGTGGTAACGGCGCTGTAGCAGGTGACGATGACGATGGAAATGCGTTATCACAGGGTTTTTGTAGTGAACTTGTTGCCGTAGACGGAGGCTTGTTTGAAGAGGGCCTAATATCTTCTAACGAGAGTAGTTGGTATGGTGCTCCTGGTGCACAAATAGGTAACCTTGGAATAGGTAGAAGTACAGAAACTACCACTGACGACATCAGTGTTAATATTGAATGGGCGGTTGATGACCAATGGTTTGTTGAATTTGACGCTCATCGCACTACCTCCGAGCTAACCAAGAGAGATCAATGGATTGGGGCAACAACTCATTTGGATTTCAGAAGTCGTCCTAACCTCAATGATCCAGAAATTGAATTCTTTTATAACGATGGCTTTGCTTTTAACCAAGATTTCGTTTTGGATGCGGGCAATAATGTTGTACCTACCGCTGCGCCAACCTCTACCGCTGATCCAGCAGGTTACTTTATGGGGTATGCAGCTGATAGATACCAAGACGGTGAAGGTGATTCGAACGCAGTTAAGGTAGACGCAACATACAACTTTAATCCAGATGGCGACGACTGGTTCCAATCAGTTAAGTTTGGCGTACGCCGTGCAGAACGCGAACAAATTTACCAAGACGCAGGCCTAAACTGGCAAGGTGTAAGCCAAGCATGGGCGGGGGGTATTGCAAGATACAATGCCTTCGATACGGTAGCCCATCAAACTTACGATTTTGCTGATTTCCAACGCGGCGGCGTGGTAGTTGGCGATAATACTGAATTCGTTTATGCCCATCCCGATTTTTTAAGAAATCCAGATTCGTTTTATGACTTTTTGGCTAATGAGCCAGATTTAAATACAGGCACTGATCCAGACAACACGCGAACGGGAGACTATAGTCCATTTGCTAATGGTCGTAGAGATGCCAATTACGTCGAACAATACACTGACGGGCAAACCGCAAACGTCAGCGAAGTGGTAACCAATTTATATATACGCTTTGACATTGCGCAAGATTTTGATAATGGCATGTTCTTAGAAGGAAACTTTGGTGTTCGCTATGTCAAAATGGACATCGATTCAAAAGGTTCATTCCAATACAGTGAGTTTGCCGTGGACGAACAACAAGCAGATCGTCCAGCAGAACTTGAAGCTATTGATAGTATAAGAGACTTCCTACCGGAATCAGCAGCTTACCTTGACCAAGGAGACACCGACAGAACGCTTGGATTAGATGAAGATTACTATCTGCCCTCCTTAAACCTTAAATTAAATTTAGATGATGAGTGGTTAGTTAGATTGGGATTAAGCCAAGGTTTAACACTGCCTAATATTTCTGATTACAGTGCTTCTCAATCAGTACGAGCAATAACTTCTATTAGTTTCCCAGAAATTGAACCTGGAGAGCCTGAGCCTATCGGAGCCTTAGGAGCTGCTGTTTCAAGACTGTTAGTTACAGGTGGTAACCCTGATCTAGAACCAACTTTAGCAGTGAACTTTGACTTAGCTGTTGAATGGTATGGTGAGGGTGGTAATTACTTCAGTTTGGCATTTTTTAACAAAGATATTAAAGATATAGTCCAAACTGACACCATTGTGCAGGTTGACTCAGTTGCATTAGACGGCGCTGAGGTACCTATTTTCTATCAAGGTGCAGTCAACCAGTCAGATGCAACGGTTGCTGGATTTGAAATTTCGGGACAATACTTTTTTGACCAACTAGACGGTATTTGGTCAAACTTCGGGATTCAGGCTAACTATACCAAACTTGACGTCGATGCCGATTCGCCCGAACGTTCATTAGATGCAGATGGTGATGGCAATCCTGATAGCTTTGATGGCATAGTCCGAATTGAGACACTGAACGGTATTATTGGTCAATCTGAAAACTTTGCCAATGTAGTGGGTATGTATCAAGATGACAAGCTAGAAGTACGTATTGCTTATCAGTATCGTGACGAGTTCTTAAACTCCTACGAAACCTTTATAACGGGTAATCCCAATATACAGGATTCAAATTTCTCCTTGGACGCGTCAGTTAAATATCAAATAACTGACAACTTACAGGTAAGCTTACAAGGAACAAACTTGACGGATGAACTGCAAACATCGAAAGATATCTTGAATGAAGGTGGTGAAACATTCCAACGTTCAAGTTTCATGTTTGATCGTAGATTCCAATTTGGCGTGCAATACACATTCTAGAATGGGTATTCAAGCCTAAGAAAAAGCCGCGAAATAGTAATCTTTAGCGGCTTTTTTGTTTCCAAACAATTCAGTAAAACGCTGACCAAATCAATTAAATGAGTTTACCAAGGTATAGAATAATTGGGTGCTGCACTTGAGATTAGCCGCACTCATTATTGCGGACAATTAGCCTAATTAAATGACAAAAATTTAGATTAGCCTGTTACTAACATAATATCTCGCAGCAACTTATTAACTTCCTCTGCAGGCGTTTCAAACTTCACTCCGTAATACAAACAAACTTCATCAGATTTGCTATTCATAATAGTACCTTCCAAAAAAGAGTACTTATCTTTAGACGCCGCGAAATACATTTTCACTGCTTGCCTAAGTTTTGGTTTGATGACACTGCCTTTTTTTATACTCATTCGACATCCATTTACGGATATATCTAGTACCACCGAATCACAAATAACTGCATCACTTTGTGCATCCAATAGTCTGGTTGCAATTCGCGTATTGGCTCTGGGTTCTGCTCGTAGATCGTGACTCTGGATAAAAAGAGGAAAACTCGTAAATATTAGATGGCTTGGCTTAGTGGTAACTAAGATTATGGATACCTTAAACGCGATAATTTCCCCAGTATCATCTTCGAGAATATATCTGGCAATAATTTCCTTGTCTTTAAAGATACCGTCACCTAAAGGTCCCCACTTCCCCTCGTCTGGATATCTAAAAATCATACACCGGGTGCCATCCATACCCACAAATTCGGTGCGTACCCTTTTCGTAGTGGTAGCGGTTGTCAATTGTAAATCAATGGGACGACTAGGACGCATGGAGCGAATCTTTTTAAGATCTTCGTTGGTGAGACCAACTTTTTCCTGCAAAATTGCCATTTAATTAAAAATCCTCGGACGGCTTTGATATCATCTTGGGTGTTACATCAATTAAGTTGATGTTAAATAAAGTATTTATAAACAACAAGTAACTAAACGATGTTTATGTGACTAATCATCATTAATCACTACCAAAGTGATAATGTCAAAGAATAGAGAAACACCATGCAGACTTCCCCTCATTCCATTCAATATCAAGTAGGTGTTTCATCTATTGCCGGTCATACCTTTGATGTTCGCCTGCGAATTGAAACCCCTGATAAAAATGGACAAATACTCACATTGCCAGCCTGGATCCCGGGTAGTTACATGATCCGAGATTTTGCCAAAAACATCATCACCATTAACGCACAAGATGATAGTGGCAATAATATAGACATCATTAAAATCGATAAACAGACTTGGAAAGTACAGGCCGTTAGCGCAGCAATCATTGTTAAATATCAAGTTTACGCTTTTGACCTTTCTGTAAGAGGCGCCTATATCAACGATGAATTCGCGTTTTTCAATGGCACCAATATGTTTTTGGCAGTACAAGGACAAACCGAAAAACCTTGCGCTCTAGTGATTACAAAACCTAGCCACACTGACCTAGAGCATTGGCAAGTTGCCACAACTATGCCAACTAAGATGCAAGCCCCCCATGAATTTGGCGATTATTGGGCGAGTAATTACGAAGAATTAATTGACCACCCCGTTTTAATGGGTGAATTCGATATTTTACCATTTAGTACATCAGGTGTTGAATTTGAACTGATTCTAGCAGGTGGGCACCAAGCTGATGTATCTCGAATAACACAAGATTTAACTACAATTTGTCAACATCACGTTGAGTTTTTCGCTGATGCTCCCCCTGTGGCTAGATATCAATTTATCACGCTTCTTACCGACAACGCCTTTGGTGGACTTGAGCACATTAGTTCCACCGCGTTGATGTATAGTAGAAATGCATTGCCTAGGCTCTCTGACGCGGAAAAAATGACTGAGGGATATCAGGTTTTCCTTAGTTTGTGTAGTCATGAGTTTTTTCACACTTGGCATGTAAAGCGAATCAAACCCCAAGAATTATTTGCAGCAAGTTTAGATAAAGAAAGACATACCGAACAATTATGGATTTACGAAGGTTTCACTAGTTATTATGACGACCTTAGTCTTTTACGCTGCAACATCATTTCACAAGCTGAATATTTAAAAATTGTTGCTCAAAACCTCACTCGATTAATTCGCAATAAAGGACGCTTTAAACAAAGTATTAGCGACTCCAGTTTTGATGCTTGGACGAAGTTTTACAAACAAGATGAAGGCGCTGTAAATAATATCGTCAGCTACTATAACAAAGGCGCAATTCTCGCCATGTGTTTGGATTTATTGATAAAAAAACATAGTGATGGAAAATACAATCTAGATACTGTGATGAGTTACTTGTGGCAGTTGCATGGTAAACACAACATCCCTACCCCTGTCGATGTTATCCAAAAGATTCTTGCCACTCAAATGAATCTAGACCTTAGCGACTTTTTCAAATCAGCTTTGTATTCCACTCAAGAGCTACCATTTAATGAGTTATTGGCGACATTTGGAGTAAAGTGCAACTTTTCACCCAAACAGAATCTTGAAGATAAGGGTGGTGACCTAGCGTCAACTCCTATAAAAATTGAATTTGGCGCACAAGTCAAAGCACTAGAAACAGGTTTACAAATCACACAAGTAACAGAACAAACGGCCGCCTATCAATCGGGATTACAATTCGGTGACCTGCTAATAGCGATGGATGAATGGGTAGTGAGTAAAGAAAATCTCGTTGCTCAACTCAACAACTATAGGATTGGTGATTCGATTCAACTCAGCGTCATTCGCGACAAAAAGCTCAAAAATATGACTTTTATTGCTGTCGAAGCCCCTTGCGACACAATTGCATTAGAAGTGATTAATCAGGAATTATGCGATAGCTGGTTAGAGTAAATAGCTAAATAGCTAAATAGCTAAATAGCTAAATAGCATATTCAGCCTATTAGACAGCGATTAAATAGGTAATTTACGTTTGATTTGTTGCCTTAAAGCATGGTGGGTTTCTCAACAATCTACGGCAACAAATTCAGACTAAACAACACACTATGCGCACCGACCGACACGCACCAACAGAAAACGTTTTCAAAAACCCAAAAACCACAGCATTCACAACTATAACTGCCACCAAATGAGCAATAAACAACCAAGCACGTGATATTTTTTACCCACCACAAGAACAAAAACAAAACCAATTAACAATTAAGCAACAATAAAGTTGACAAAAACTAACCACATAGTTAAATTATGAAAACGTTTTCAGGAGGTATTTATTGCTACAAGTATAGTACTTGTTTGAAAACAACGGGATCTTGGCGCTGTTAGCGAGTTACAGGGATAAATCGCAATAGCGCCATGAAACACCCACGAATTAGCGGATGTGAAAAAACGTAAGAGTCAAATTAATATACGGAGTACCCACTTTTAATCACCACGCTTATTGTTAAAAGTGCGTTAAAAAAACGCTAAAAATTAACGCACAGTTAACGTTTTCATAACGCAAATATGAAAGCGTACTGATAAGAAAAATTGCTGCGGCGGACAATTATAAAACTAAATTTATTGCTAGATGTAAGCCGTTTAAGTTCAAGTTACTAACAAAACTACAGGACACACTATGAGTACCCATAATAAATTTAGAAAGTCATTGCTGACCCAAAGCATTTCATTATTGATTGGTTCAGCGTTCGTTATTCCAACATTTGCTCAAGAAGCTGCAGAAGAGACTGAGGTCATCGAAGTTAGAGGTCTCCGCGGCAGTTTACAAGCCGCTACAGCGATTAAGCGCACATCAATGGGGGTGGTAGATGCCATATCTGCCGAAGATATCGGTAAGTTCCCAGATACTAACTTAGCAGAGTCGCTGCAACGTATTACCGGTGTTTCTATTAGCCGGGTCAACGGTGAAGGTTCAGAAGTTACCGTTCGTGGCTTTGCTGGTGGTAACAATATGATTACCCTAAATGGTCGTACCATGCCAGCTGCCACCACCTATGGTGCAGGCAGTGGCGCTGACGGTACCACTCGAGGTGGTAGTACTCGCGCCTTTGATTTTGGTAACTTAGCGTCTGAAAGTGTAAAAGCAGTTGAAGTATATAAGACCGGCAAAGCGAGTATCGCAACCGGTGGGATTGGCGCGACCATCAATATCGTTACTGCTAAACCTTTAGATAGAGAAGGTTTTGTCGCGAGTGCCGGAGTGAAAGCCACACACGATACCACTAATCGAACAGGTAGTGATATTACACCAGAGCTATCAGGATTGATGAGCTTTACCAATGACGATTCCACCTTTGGTGTGGGTTTGAGCTTTAGCCATCAAGAGCGGGATTCTGGTTATACAGGAGCAACAGTCAACGACTGGAATATTGGCTATTGGGGAGACCTCACTGATCCCGATGGTTTATACAACAACAATACCACAGCAGAGTATATCAATCCGCCAGCTGACGGTCAGTTGTATGCTCGTCCCAACGATATTCGCTACGCCTTTTCTAATACGCAACGGGTAAGAGACAACGCTCAACTCACATTGCAATTTGCTCCTTCTGATAAATTGACAGGAACAGTCGATTATACCTACGCTCAAAACGAAATTAGCGAGCATCGCGGTGAGATAACTAACTGGGTGCAGAATGGCTCTAACGTGGTACGTGTAGAATTTGACGACTCTGTAGTTAAAACCCCTTTGTATATCGCTGAAAGTTACGGTGGGGCTGTGGATGAAGGTTACGAACAACAATGGCGTGAACAAACCAACACCTTAGATTCGCTTGGTTTGAACCTTCAATACCAAGTAAGTGATAACTTAAGCTTAACTTTAGATGCCCATAGTTCAGAAATGGAAAGTGTGGGAACCGGGCCTCGCAACACTGGTGAACTAGCAGTAGGCTTAGGCGCACCTATTGTTACTTCGCGGGAATGGTGGTTTGGTTCAGATCTACCTACTTATCTGAATGTTTACGATGATACTATTGAAGGCAAAGGCGCGAATCCTAACGGGCAAGTTGATCCGTTAGACGTGGGTTCTTCAATCGCTCGCTTACGTAACGCTGGGCAAAAAACAGACATCACTCAAGTCCAAGTCGGCGGGACTTACG
This sequence comes from Paraglaciecola arctica, assembly GCF_018861065.1. Taxonomy (GTDB): domain Bacteria; phylum Pseudomonadota; class Gammaproteobacteria; order Enterobacterales; family Alteromonadaceae; genus Paraglaciecola; species Paraglaciecola arctica_B. The sequence continues at coordinate 72,690 of NZ_JAHKQO010000049.1, read as the reverse complement.
AATTTGACGACGGCAAGTTTGACTTCGGAATAGAAAGCCGCGAAATGGAATCTCGCACCTTTCAAACCTCTGGAAACAATATTGCAATGGGTAACTGGAACGTTGGTAACCCAGGTGAATTCGGCGATTTAATTCAACCATTTGATTTACCTGGTGAGTTTGAAGACTATGATACGAATTCTGGTGGATACGGTTTTATCGCAGATCCGAGAGAATTATATGACGCTGGAGTAGCGCTGTATCCCGGCATTCCCACAGCCTCTGAAACCACATTTTCAACCGACAATACAGTGGTAGAAGACATGTTAGCCGCTTATTTTCAGTTTTCAGTTAGCGGCGAAGTGGGTGGTATGCCATTCGATTTACTTGCAGGGCTACGTTACGAAACCACAGATGTAGAATCCACGTCTTTAGTTAGTTCAGTATACTTCAATTGGGAAGACAACAACGATATAAACGCAGTGGTCGATGGCAGTGTTGCTCCCTCCCCCGTATCGGCTTCAACTAGTTACGACAATATGTTGCCAAGCATGGACTTTACTCTGCATTTAGACGACGATTTGATTAGCCGTTTCTCATTCAGTAAAACCATAGCGCGAGCAGGTTTAGGTAATTTAGGCGTATCGGCATCCAACTTTGGCGGCGGCGGCGGTTCTACATTATTTGGTGCTATTCCTACCGCTAATGCCTCTAATCCCGGCTTGTTACCTCTCGAATCCACCAACTTTGATTTATCTTTAGAATGGTATTATGACGACTACAGCTATGCATCAGCTGGGATGTTCCAAAAGAATGTTATTAACTTTATTGGTTCACGCCAAGTGGATCAAACGTTATTAGGCATACAGGACGTAACTGGAGGACCACGGGCACAAGCAGCGGCACAAGCGGTTCAGGATGGCGGGTTCCCGTTAGACGATACTTATTTATACGCAATGATGGTATTTATGGAGTATAACAACGACCCAATAATTACCGATGAATATGGTACAAACCCAACTTTTACAGGTGATCAAGCACAAATAGATTTCCTCGCAAATACAGCTGGATTAGATTTAACTGCCAACGCTGACGATCCCCTCGTTACCTTTCGAACAAACACGCCAGACAATAGCCGTGAAGCCAAACTCTATGGCATGGAGTTTGCGGTACAGCACTTCTTTGGAGAGACAGGATTCGGATTATCGGCCAACTATACACTAGTGCGAGGCGATGTAGGTTTTGACGTGACTGCTGATCCCAACGTGTCACAATTTGCACTTGTGGGCTTAAGTGATACTGCTAACTTAGTGGCATTGTATGAAAAGGATGGCATTCAAGCGAGGATTGCATACAACTGGCGTGGCGAATACCTTAAAACAATAAACAAAGGCAGTTCTAATAACCCAGAGTTTGAAGAAGCCTATGCTCAAATAGATATGAATGTCAGTTACGACATTAATGAGAATTTATCTGTTTTTGTCGAAGCGTTAAATGTTACCGGTGAAGACAGCCGTTCCCATGCTCGAAATGAGACCCAACTGTGGTATTTGACTGACTTAGGCGCCCGTTACCAATTGGGCGCGCGATACGTGTTCTAACTGGCTACACTCCAATAATCTCGAGGAGTGACAGTTAGCAAATGAAATAAGCCGTTGGAGACAACGGCTTATGTATTTTGTATTCAAGCAGAAAATACGTTTATATACATATTTATGGTTAAACAAGAAGGGTTGCAATTTTTATTAAAAATAATATTTGATTGCGTCCTCCTAAAGGAAAATTAGTTATGCCAAAGCATGTTTTACTCAACAATGTTGATCATCAGGAAGTTAAAGTACTCAGTAAATTTGCAGCTGATTTAGGTGACAATATTGCCAGTGTTCTGGCGTATCCAACTGAGTTTGTAGAATTACAAAAGGAATACACCATTGTTTTTCGCAAGGACGAACAATCACACAAATTCAGTGCTGCAGTATTACTGGGTTTGCAAAAGGGAGAAAATTTGTATCTCGATCCCAAGAGTCACTTAGGATGGGCAGCAAATTATATACCTAGTTCCGTTATGCGCGGCCCCTTTCTTATAGGGTTTCAACAGCAACAGGAAAACGGTCAGACTATTTCCACACCTGTGGTTCACATGGATATGGACCATCCGAAAGTAAATTCTGCTGATGGAGAAGCTTTATTTCTTCAAAATGGTGGAAACTCGGATTATTTGCAGCAAATTTCAACCCGATTGATGTCTATCCATCAAGGCATGTTAATGCAAGATACATTGTTTGAGTTATTGTCTGAAATGCAATTGATTGAAGCGGTGAATATAGACTTTGATTTAAGCAATGGAGAAAAACATCGTTTGCTGGGTAATTACACTATTAACGAAGAAAAATTAGCTGCACTCGATATTCGCGAATTAGACAAATTACACAAGTCAGGCTTGCTACCGTTAGTGTACGCGGTGATCGCTTCTATCACTAACGTTAAGAACTTAATTGATACAAAGAACCAGAGACTAGCATAATGAATCGTTGCTTAACCAAAACAAACCGCAAAATAGCATAATGTTAAATATTGCGAAAAGGACTCGAACACTAGAAAACTGTGAAGTGGGTCATATTCCAGAAGATATTAGTTCTTATACTGAGCCTGTGATACTCAAAGGCATCGTTAAAAACTGGGAAATGGTAGAACTGGGGCAACGTTCTGTGCCAAAAACAGTAGAATATCTAAAGTCCTTTTACAATGGCAAACCAACGTTTGCGTATTTTGGTGCGCCCGAACTACAAGGTCGCTACGGCTACAACGCTGACGTCACTCAGTTAAATTACGAATCCCGAGCAACACAAATAGATGAAGTTCTGGATTTAATTCTTCAACATTTAGACGACGATCACCCCCCAAGTTATTACATCGCTTCCAATGTTATTGACCAAAGTTTTCCGAAATTTAGAGAACACAATGACTTGCATATCCCTATCAAACCTAATGAAGTCACAACCGAACCGCCAGTGCCCAGCATATGGATAGGTAATAAATCTGTCGCGAGGGGCCACTATGACGCGTCAGATAATATTGCCTGTTGTGTGGTAGGAAAAAGAAGGTTTATCACTTTTCCACCAGACCAAATAGAGAATTTATATCCTGGGCCGTTATCCCCAACGCCAGGAGGGCAAGCCTTAACCATGGTAGATATCCATAACCCAGATTTTAGTCAATATCCCAACTATAAAAAAGCTCAGGCTGCTGGGCAAGTTGCCGAGTTAGAGCCAGGAGATGGAATATTTATTCCAAGTATGTGGTGGCATCAAGTAGAAGGCCTAAGTCAATTTAATGTATTGGTTAACTACTGGTGGAGTGATGCCCCCAAATTTATGGGGTCAGCGATGAATGTGTTGTACCACGCCATGCTGAGTTTACGAGACAAACCACAACATGAAAAAGACGCCTGGAAACACGTATTCAATTATTATATTTTTGGTGACGGTTCACAATCTGCCGCGCACCTTCCAGAGCATGCCCGAGGGTTCCTCGAGGAAATGGATGAACGCAAATCAAAACAACTCAGATCTATGTTGCTTAACAAGCTAAACAGATGAATATGAACTAAGTCCCTAAATGGAAGCTATCGTGCAAAACTCAAGTATTAAAAAAGTGGTGATTGCTGGAGGTGGTACTGCAGGCTGGATAGCCGCAGCAGCATTGTCTAAACAACTAGCAGGGCTGATAGAAGTGACTTTGATTGAATCACAAGCCATTGGTACTGTGGGTGTAGGAGAGGCAACCATTCCACCTATTCAGCTCTTCCACAATTTACTAGGAATAGATGAACAGGCTTTTATGCGAGCCACTGAAGCCACATTTAAGCTGGGGATTTCCTTTGAGAATTGGGGACAAATCGGTGATAGCTATATTCACCCATTTGGAACTACTGGTAAAGGCAGCTTTCTAGCAGAGTTTCAGCACTTCTGGTTACATGGTCTTAGTCGGGATATCACCGAAGAGTATGGTGAGTATTCATATGAAGTTCAGGCTGCTAAAGCCCATAAATTTGGCAAATCTGCCAATTCAGGTATTAATTATGCGTATCATCTCGACGCTACTTTATACGCTGGTTTTTTACGTAACTTTTGTGAAGGTCTAGGTGTAAAAAGAATTGAAGGTAAAATTACTCACGTCAAACAACATCAACACAACGGTTACATAGATTCAGTGACTATTGAATCAGGAGAGGAAGTGGCCGGAGACCTATTTATCGATTGTACTGGTTTTCATGGTTTATTAATCGAACAAACTCTTAAGACCGGTTATGAATCTTGGCAGCATTGGTTACCCTGTGATTCAGCCGTAGCAGTGCAAACCGAATCAACTGATAATTTACCCCCCTATACCCGCTCTATTGCCCATGAAAGTGGCTGGCAATGGCAAATTCCCTTGCAACATAGAGTCGGTAATGGTTTGGTTTACTGTAGTCAATATCTCAGTGATGACCAAGCCAGAGAACGACTATTAAATAATCTCGATTCAAAACGAATAAATGAACCGAGAGTATTGAGATATAACACCGGTCGACGCAACAAGTTTTGGAATAAAAACTGTGTTGCCCTTGGTTTATCCAGTGGATTTGTAGAACCTTTAGAATCGACCAGTATTTATATGTTTATGAACGGCATCATTAGACTTTTACGATTATTCCCTTTTGATGGCGTATCTCAGGCAAAAATTGACGAATATAATCAACAATCTATTTCAGAAGCAGAGAAAATTCGAGATTTTATTATTCTTCATTATCACGTGACTGAGCGTGAAGACAGCCCATTTTGGCACTACTGTAAACACATGCAAATACCTGATTCATTAGCGCACCGTATTGAGTTATTTAAAGAAAATGCGCACGCTTTCCAAACTGGCGAAGAGTTGTTTAGACTCGAATCCTGGACCCATGTCATGCTTGGTCAAGGTTTAATACCGCAAAGTTACCACAAAATCATCAGTACTATCCCCGACACACAACTTAAAGCCCACCTACAGAATATTCGAGCAACTATCACTCAAGCGGTAGATAAATTGCCGGATCATGCCGCGTTTATTCAACGTTATTGTAGATAGGCCAGTTGAGAACTGATGCAACTTTCTTTAGATCCAAACTTCAAAATTACCAAGAGTCGCTTTGGCAAAGAGCAAGCACCATTGATAATAATTGATAATTTTATCAATCAGGCAGAACAACTAGTTGAACACGCGTCGCAACAACATTTTATTGCCAACTCACCCTACTACCCTGGTGTCAGAGCAAAGGCCCCGTTGAACTATCAGCAGTTACTTTTACAACAATTACAAACTACCCTAATCGAATATTTTGAATTAGAGACCCACGCGTTGTCATTGTCGGTTTGTCATTATTCAATTGTAAGCACAGCACCCCAGCGACTAAAGTTATTACAACGTATTCCTCACTTTGATTCATTGGACAAAAACGGTTTGGCGGCGGTGCACTATTTGTTTCAAAAAGATCTAGGCGGAACGTCATTTTATCGACATAGGAAAACGGGATTCGAGTTCATCAATCAGCAACGTGAATTAGACTATTATCGCTCACTGGAAAGTGAAAATGATGGAGAAAACATGCCAAGAGCGGGCTATATTAATGGCGATACCGCTTTATTTGAGCGTATTGCTGAACCTAAAGGATTGTTCAACCGCCTCATCATCTATAGACGAAACTCGCTGCATTCTGGCTCGATTAGTGAAAGTTTACCTTTAGACCCCACTCCAATGAACGGACGTTTATCAATTAGCACTTTTTTAGATCCTAAATGATAAAACAGTTTAGGCATAAGCTATGCGCCTACGGCTAACCACTAATCACATCCCTAATTGAATTAAAGTATCGACGCTATTTTTAATTAAGATTGAGATGATTTGTGGCCCCCAAATATTGGTTTTTGAGAATTAAATTGAATCTATCATTGAAAACGTTTTCATAATGATTTATTTTGTTAACAACTTATTAATAAACTCGTTATTCAATTCAAATCGGTTGTAATGCATAACAGTCAAATAATTGTGAATTTTGGGATAATAAAAAAATGTATAAAAAACACCAATACCTGCTACTCCAAGGGAATTACGGCTTATGACAAAATTGCCTTTATATGAAAAAGTTGGTTATGCAATGGGCGATGCCGCAGCCAACTTAGTTTGGCGAGGCGCCCTCGCCTATTTAGCGGTTTTCTATACAGACACATTTGGCTTGGCGGCCTCAGCGGCTGCCGTTCTATTTTTGGTGGTTCGACTATCGGATGGTGTCACAGACATCATTATGGGTATGATCGCCGATCGAACTAATACTTCTTGGGGCAAATTTCGTCCTTGGATATTGTGGTCTACACCATTTTTATGTCTATTTATGGTGTTATGTTTTAGCACTCCCGATTTCTCAGAAAGCGGAAAATTAGTCTATGCCTACGTAACTTATATCGGCCTTACATTGGCGTATACGGTCAACAATGTGCCCTACTCAGCTTTGATGGGTGTAATGACAGACGACGACAATGAGCGAACCTCTTTGTCTGGGTTCAGATTTGCGGGCGCCTTTCTCGGTGGCCTTTTTGTTATGGGATTTTTACCCACTTTGGTCGAGACCTTAGGTAAAGGCGATGATGTCGTAGGTTACCAATATACCATGTATGTGTTTGCAGGCTTATTAATGGCGCTTATGGTGATATCAGTCGCCACCACTAAAGAGCGTGTCATTCCGATTCAAAAAGTGGAGAAGAGTCTCGGCTCTGAACTTCAAGATCTCGGTAAACAGTTGCCGTTTATTTTGATGCCTCTGATTGTTATGACGTTGTTTTTCTATTACCGCAACTGGCAAACAGGTATTTTATTTATTGCAGTTATGTCTGTTATGACTTGGTTTGTAAGAAGGTTACTTAAGGCCAACAAACAAAATACCGCAAAAGAAGGGTCAGGTGTTCAACAAGACATGTTGGATCTTATCACCAATAAACCTTGGTTAATTTTGTTAGGTATCGGTTTTCTCACTATGATGTTCAACGGCATAAAATATGGCGTGATTGCCTACTACTTCAAATATTACGTAGGTGATGAATTACTGGTTGGCCAATACTTTATCGCTCTTTTGGTAGTGTCTATTCTAGGTGCCTTATCTACGAGTTATTTAGCCAATAGGCTAGGCAGAAAAACCCTGTTTATCGTTGCCTTGTTATTGAGCAGCATTCTCACCAGCGGCTTCTATTGGTTGCCAGGCACAGACGTTACGCAAATATTTATTCTTGGTTGTAGCGCCGAATTTTTTGCGGCCATGATGCCCACATTGTTCTTCTCTATGCTTGGCGACTCTGCTGATTACAACGAATGGCGCAATGGTAGACGCGCTACAGGACTCATTTATTCAGCAGGTACCTTCGTTCAAAAAACCGGTAGTGGCTTTGCAGGAGCGCTCATGTTGGTGGTGTTAGCAAGTTATGGCTATAACGGCATGGACCCCAGTACAGTAGAAGCTTCATTACCCGGAATGACCTTATTGATGAGCTTTATTCCAGCAGCTTTTGGTCTTGCTGCTGCCGCTTTGATGTCTTTTTACCCTATCACTGAACAAAAACAAAAACTGATGAATGAAGAATTAATCGCTCGTCGAACTGCAGTCAACACTGCCATTTAATCTTTCGAGGACGAAACTATGTATTTAAAATTTTTTTCCAACTATTACCTAAAGAGATAAGTAACCATGTCTAAAAAAACTACGAGCAACAACGAAAAATTTGGTTATTTTGATGATCTGAATCATGAGTATGTAATTACGACTCCCTACACGCCTACTCCATGGATAAATTATTTAGGTAACGATGGGTTTTATGGATTAATTTCCAATACCGCAGGCGGATATTGCTTTGACCGGGACCCGAAGTTTCGGCGTTTAACTCGTTATAGATATAATAGTGTGCCGCTGGACAATGGAGGTCGATATTTTTACATTGGCTGCAACGGCGAATATTGGTCTGCCACTGGACGTCCTGTTAATACGGAGCTTGACGAATACACATGTCGCCACGGTATGGGATACAGCCGCTTTAATGCCAGTAAAAATAACATAGCGACTGAAGTGACCAGTTTTATTCCACTTGGTACCAAGGCGGAAGTACATCGTTTAGTGGTAACCAATAATTCAGATTCTGAACAGTCAGTCGACGTATTTTCATTTATTGAATGGTGCCTATGGAATGCCGAAGATGATGGTGCAAATTTTCAACGCAATTTATCCACTGGTGAAGTTGAGGTTGAAGACAGCATCATTTACCACAAAACCGAATATCGAGAACGCCGTAATCACTATGCGTTTTATTCCGTCAATCGCAAATTAGATGGGTTCGAAACCGATAGAGAGAGTTTTCTTGGTCCTTATAGAGGTTTTGATAGGCCTTTAAGCGTAGAAAAAGGCCAAGCCAACAATTCAATCGCTCGAGGTTGGTCGCCCATTGCTTCACACCACCTTAAGTTACAGCTAGCTGCCGGTGAAAGCCAGTCACTCATGTTTGTTCTTGGATATTGTGAGCTTGAAGCAGACCAAAAATGGGCGGCACCAAATGTGATTAACAAAGCCCCCGCAAAAGCCATGAGCGAGCGCTTTGACAGCGACCAAAAAGTAACGGCTGAATTAAGAAAGCTACATGACTACTGGCATAACCTGCTTGGAAAATTCCAAGTTGAAACTCCCGATAAAAAATTCAATAGAGCGGTGAATATTTGGAACCAATACCAAAATATGGTGACATTCAATTTATCTCGAAGTGCTTCATTTTATGAATCGGGTATTGGTCGCGGCATGGGTTTCAGAGATTCCAATCAAGACACTATCGGTTTTGCGCATATGGTGCCAGAAAAAGTCAAAGAGCGGATCTTAGATTTATCAGCGACACAAAAAACCGATGGCTCTGCCTACCATCAATATCAGCCATTGACCAAAAAAGGGAATGCCGATATTGGTGGAAATTTTAATGATGATCCAATGTGGATGGTGTTATCTACCGCTAACTATATTAAAGAAACGGGTGACTTCAGCATCTTAGATGAAGTTGTTCCTTTCGATAGTGATATGAGTAACACCGCAAGCCACTTTGAGCATTTAGAGCGGGCATTTAATCATGTAGTAAATAATCTTGGTCCTCATGGATTACCATTAATTGGTCGTGCAGATTGGAATGACTGTCTTAATTTAAACTGCTTCTCTGAAAACCCCAATGAGTCTTATCAAACCACGCAGCGAGGTGCGTCTGACGTGGCCGAGTCAGTGATGATTGCGGGGCAATTTGTATTATATGGTCAGGAGTTTGTCGATTTATGTGTGCAAATTGGAAAACAGCAATTAGCAGAAAGTTGCTTGACTGAAGTCGATAAAATGCGCAAAACCATTGAGCAACATGCCTGGGACGGTGAGTGGTTCTTGCGAGCCTTTGACGCTAATGGTGATAAAGTTGGCAGTAACGACAACGCTGAAGGCAAAATTTTTATTGAATCCCAAGGTTTTTGTGCCATGGCTGGCATAGGATTCGATGATGGAAAAGCGCTGCAGGCCATGAATTCAGTTGAAAACCATTTATCAACGGATTTCGGCATTATGCTTAATCAACCAGCGTTTACTCAATACAACAAATATTTAGGTGAGATCACTTCCTATCCACCTGGATACAAAGAAAACGCTGGGATTTTTTGTCACAACAACCCGTGGATCACTATATCAGAAGCGATGTTAGGTCGTGGAGAGAAAGCCTATGAGTATTACAGCAAAATAACCCCTGCATTTTTGCAAGACGTTCAGCAATTACATAAAACCGAACCTTATGTTTATAGTCAAATGATTGCGGGGGCTGATTCAGCTCATCCAGGAGAAGCGAAAAACTCATGGTTAACAGGAACAGCAGCGTGGAATTACTACGCTGCTACCCAGTACATTCTAGGCATTCGTCCAGTTTATGCTGGTTTGCGCATTGATCCTTGTATCTTGCCAAGCTGGGATAAAGTGACCATGAGTAGAGCCTTTAGAGGCGCGACTTACACAATTGAGTTGCGCAATCCCTCTGGTTTAAGTAAGGGATTAATAGAACTTGAAGTAGACGGCCAGAAAATTGCTGGAGACACGTTAGACCCTAACGTTTACTCTAATCAACACCATGTCATCGCCACAATTTGCAAAGAGAATTAATCATGAAAACACTATTATTTAGCGCATTTGTCATGACCCTATTTGTAAACTTTCAAAGTTTCGCCGCGACTTCAGAATCGAAAAAACAGAACAATTGGTGGGGCGAGCCCTACCCGAGCCAATTTGACAGTAAACAATTGAAAAACAAATTGGATTTAATTTCAGTGCAAGGAAATAAACTCGTTGATGAATCGGGTAAGCAGTTTATTTTCAGGGGTGTAAATATTGCTGATCCCGATAAACTCTTGCGAGAAGGCCAATGGTCAGAGAAATTATTTAAAGAACTCAAAGCATGGGGCGCCAACGTGGTTCGTTTGCCCATTCATCCTGTGTCTTGGCAAGGACATGGCAAAAATGCTTACTTCAAGCTAATCGACCAAGCAGTTATTTGGGCCAACGCGCAACAGATGTATGTCATCATTGATTGGCACTCAATTGGTTATTTGCCTGCCGAACTATTTCAACACCCGATGTACGATACCACCATGAAAGAAACTCGTACATTTTGGAAAGACATTGCTTTTCGTTACGCCGGCGTTCCCACCGTGGCCGTGTACGAACTGTTTAATGAGCCAACAGATCAAGGAGGTCGCTCTGGCAAAGCCAATTGGCTTGAGTGGAAAGCCTTCAACGAAGAGTTAATTGACATAATTTATGCCCACGATGAAAAAGTTATTCCACTAGTGGCTGGATTTAACTGGGCTTACGATTTGCGACCTATTCAGAAAAACCCTGTGGATCGCAAAGGTATCGCCTACACCGCACATCCCTATCCACAAAAAGCTAAACCAAAAGACAAAACTAAAGAAAATTTCTTCGTTTTATGGGATGAAGTGTGGGGCTTTGCTTCAAAAGACTATCCGCTAATAGCCACAGAAATAGGTTGGGTCAACGCTGATGGCAAAGGGGCACATATACCTGTCATTAACGATGGTTCTTATGGACCACATATTATCGAATTTATGCAACACAGAAATATATCTTGGGTGGCATGGGTATTCGACCCTGATTGGTCACCTACTATGATCAGCGACTGGGATTTTACCCCAACTCAACAAGGAACGTTTTTTAAGAAAGAGATGCAGAAGCACCAATAAATCACCTCAAATGAGCCTAATTTAGTTAGCTAAATTAGGCTTTGCTCATTCGAATATGCCGAATACGATAATCCAATGTAGTGATATTGAATTATTTTGGAGCTTTCCCGGTACTACCTCTGAGTTTTAATTCAAAAGGTAAATAACGTCTACCAGGCTCTACTACTTGCCCTTTTAATTGTTTTAATAACAATTCAATACAGGTACTACCAATCTCATTCAGCGGTTGATGGACTGTAGTCAAAGAAGGCGTCACATACTTAGCGTAATTAATATCATCAAAACCCATCACTGAGATATCATCAGGAACCACAAACCCCTGCTTTTGCAAAAACTTCATGACACCAATTGCCATGTCATCGTTAAAACAGAAAATGGCTGTAGGCCTTTGTGGTAATAGCAATAACTGACTAGCGCAATCCATACCCGACTCTACAACGTAGTCACCTTCCAATTGTAACGCGCTATCAAGTTCAATTCCGGCCTCTTTTAGAGCCAATTGATAGCCCTCTAACCGTTCATTTGAACTTGCAATGTCGTCTGGACCAGTAATCGCAGCAATCCGTTTATGTCCAAGGGAAATCAAATAATCAATGGCTGATTTTGCCGCGGCGACATTATCCACTGCAACTTGCACGACTTCGTCAGAATCAATTCTTTCATTGCCATTAACCATAGGCGGCAATTGTTCTAATAACGATTTATTAGGATCAGTTTTAAAAGGTATGCGGGAACAAAACAATAAAATACCGTCAGCCTGGCCGTGACTCACTAAATCGGCGTAATGCTGCTCCCTTTCTTCTAATCCTTGGGTGTCACCCAACAAAACTGAATAACCTGCGCTTTGAGCACCCTGCTCAATCGCTCTAATTATTCCCGCATTAACTGGGTTTGTGATATCTGGAATAATCGCTACTATGTTGCCGCTTTTGCGAGTTCGTAAACTGGCCCCCATGCGGTTTGGCCGATAACCCACTTCATCGATGACTTTTTTGACTTTATTTAAGGTTTTTTTAGACACCATATCAGGCGCGCTAAATACTCTAGAGACTGTCGCGGGAGAGACGTTTGCCAAAGCAGCAATGTCTTTTATTCCTAAATTTGCCACAAAAAAACCTCCTAAATAAAATCAACATCATAGGGTAACATGTAAATCGATTTCAGTTTACTAAATGGCTTATTTATAAAGTATTTTTTAGAAGACATAGTCGTATTTAGAAAAACTTTGGTCAGTGTCATTAAAATTCAAATTTAACGCTATCCTTCTGTTCATTCTTTCAACTTTAGTGACGACTTAACGCTTTGTATTTTATAGAAAAACAATTAAAATTTTGCGATATGGATTAAGCGTACGGCGCCAATAGCTCAAAAAATTAAGTAATCGATTACAAAATTTTAATAAGCTGTGAATCAAGAAACATTTGTTTATGTTAAAAGAACAGGGAGTATTTAGGAGGATAAATCAAAACGAATTAAGGGGTAGCGTTAACCCATTAGTGTTGTGAGTATTATGGAATTTAATCAAAACGGTTTTATCTATATACACTTATCACTTTTCATTCGATAGGCTGTACGATTTGAATCTGTTGAAATAATCATTTCGCCGTTAGCCAGCTTGATAATTTGGTCGACTAACATTAGACCTGAAGGTATTTCAAAATCACCAGTACTACCCAACACAATATTGGTTAGTTGCCCGTTTTGAATATTCCAGATACCGTTTATAACAACAGAAGTGTTTTGGCAGGTCGCATCCTTAAACTGCCGATGAATCGCTGTGCCGTCTTTTTTATATTCAGTTATAAACCACTGCTCACCAAAATATTCGTCTTGTTGTCCTGTAATCCAACTTCCAATAATCTCCTTTTGAAGGTCTGAGTCATTACACATACCAAACGAAGAAAACAGAATTAAAAACAACATGATAAATTTCAAATTGGCTCCGAGCTGTAAATTAAAATTGCATTGCCTTAAAAGCGGCAAAAAAACTGCTGCATAAAATAAGTGAGGAATGAACAAAAGCCAACCTCTTTTTAACTTTTTAGATAACTTTTTATAACTAAGATCAAAGAAATCACAAATATCTATAGGTTTCCATGACGAGATTACATCTATAGCTGACATTGTGAGCCGGTAGGATTAATTTTACGGGTTAGTTTTTGTGATTAGGATATTAATTCTACATTACACCAGACTTTTTAATTGTACTTACCTAATAGCTATGCATTAATTGTCTATTCAGGTCTTTAATACATTATGCATTACTCCCTACAGAGCTTATCAATCGAGACTGAAACGTTTTGACTCAAACCTCATATGTGGGAACTCGTTCGAATATTACCCCTACCATGTATGTTCACCATCAATCCATGTACTGATAACATTTTGCTGATGATCTAGCGACACAAGACTCGCTTGATACCCTGGCTTAATATAGCCAAATTGATTATCAAGCCCCATTGCTTTAGCAGGATATAATGACGCCATACGCACGGCCTCCATCCAGTCAACACGAGCAAATTTCATGGCGTTTTTAATCGCAGCATTCATATCTAAGTCAGACCCTGCTAACGAGCCAGCCGCGTTGGTACAACGCCCATCAATGGCGTAAATAGTTTCACCATCGAGTACAAAAGATTTCTCGGTTGCACCCACTGTAGACATAGCGTCGGTCACTAAAATTGCACCGCCTGTTTGTTTTGCTGCCACAGCGACGCGAAAAGCCGCCGGGTGCATATGAAATCCATCGGCAATAATGCCGAACCAACTATGCTCGTCATTTAGCGCCGCGCCAACCATGCCAGGCGCACGACTTTGTAACGGTGTCATGGCATTGTATAAGTGGGTAAAGCCCGTTAAGCCGGCATCTAACGCCTCGCAGGTTTGGTCGTAATCAGCGCCAGTATGCCCAGCAGAAATCACCACACCTTTGTCACCAATACGTTTGATCATTGTGGTAGTAGTTAATTCTGGCGCAATAGTGATTAATGTCTTACCTACTTTTAATGAGGTAATAATCTCAAAACCTTGCTCGTCAATAAGGCAAAACTTTTCTTCATCGTGGGCACCTTTGCGCTCGGGGTTTAGAAAAGGACCTTCTAGGTGCACCCCTAAAATTCCCGGAACCCCCTCTTCTATCGCCTGGGTTACGGCAGTAATGGCTTGTCGCATCATGTCATAACTATCAGTTATCAAAGTGGGAAAAAAACCAGTGGTACCATACTGACGATGTGCATTGGCTATGGTCCGTAACCCCTCAACAGTAGGCATATTATTAAACATTACGCCACCGCCGCCATTAACCTGTAGATCAATAAAACCAGGCACCAAATAATGACCAGCTAGGTCAAAGTCAACTTCGATATTTTCGGGTAATTGCTCTTGTGGCAATACCTGCAACACTTTATTGCCATCAATAATCACAGCATGATCTTTGAGTAGCGTTTCACCATTAAAGACATGGCCATTGATAATTGATTTAATCATTTATGTGAATAATCCAGATTGTTAGTTAATTTTGCTCGACTGCGCTATTGGCATTATCTCGCCCAAGTATCGCGGCTCCGCGAACACCACTTGAATCACCATACATTGCAGCCACAACGGGAGGCGCAATGACGCCATTAAAAAAATACTTTTGCATAACGTTAGGAAGACGAGCATAAATCTCGGCAATATTAGAGACCCCTCCCCCCAAAACAATAATATCGGGATCATACATAAGGGTTAGCTGAGCGAAATAACAGCCTAAACAATCGATATAAACGTCCATCACCTCAATGGCTGGTGCTTCATTATTTCTACAAGCCTCTACCAACATAGGTACTGAAGTGTATTTAGTATTAAAATGTGAACACATCCATAACAAGCCGGGGCCTGCAAGATATGTCTCAACACAACCGACTAAGCCGCAACCACATTGACGTAACGGAAATTGGTAACGTTGCTGCAGTACTGCTGGCAAAGAAACATGACCGAATTCACAAGACACATTTTGTTTGCTCTTATAAAGTTGTCCAGCGACACACAAACCGCCAGCAAGACCAGTTCCAAGCACTACGCCCAAAGCATTATCTTTACTATGCGCTGCACCGCCGCGAGCCTCAGATAATGCAAATGCCTTCACGTCATTTTCGAACGCGACTACTCGACCTAGCTTTGCACAGGTATCCGTAACAATTAATTGACCGTTAACGCTGCCAATATTAGCCGAAACAGAACGTCCTTGATTGTCCAAATAGCCCGGAAAGCCAATACCTACCGTTCCTTTTTTATTGCACTTTTGGTCAGCCTCCACAACCATTTGAGCAATAGCGGACAACAATGCTTGATAGTCATTTTGAGGGGTTGGCATGCGCCACGACTCGACTCGTTCGAGTTGCGAATCAAATATTGCCAGTTCAATTTTTGTACCACCAATATCAAGTCCATAATGCATAGGTTCAGAATTTAAATTTTGACTAACCACGACTCCACTGCCTCAATTTATGGCCCTTAACCGCGTAAAAAATAATAAATACATAACAAGGGAGCATTATCCAATAAGCACTTTGAGCATTACCGGAAGCCTCAACTAAGATTCCATAAAGCAAAGGTAGCAATGCACCACCAGAAATTCCCATAATAAGTAAAGCAGAAGCGGTACTGGTGTCCTTTTGATTCAATCCGCTAAGTGCTAATGGCCAAATAGCTGGCCACACCAAAGCGTTAGCCAAACCAAAGAGCGCCACATACAATACCGCATTTGGAATAGCCGGTAATCCTGTCCAAGCAAATAGCATGTCCCATATTCCATTGGAATTCACACTGGCATTCAGAAGTAGTACAGTTAATAACACACCTAAAATGGCAGAAATGGCCAAGGCTTTTCCTTGACTAAGCCAGCGAGGAATAACCAACAGCCCTAAAATATACCCCAGCACCATAAATCCCATAGTATATGAAGTCATCTGTCCAAAATTGCTCACACCTAACTCTTTACTAAACAATCCAATGGTATCACCAGCTACCACTTCAGCTCCCACATAGAAAAACAGCGCGATTGCTCCAAGTATCACCTGTGGTTTCTGTAAAATACTGCTACTACTGTCATCTTCGATGGAGGAAGTTTCCTCATCTGAATTGACACTTGGAAGCGGCATCATTTTGATAAAGATACCAAGTAACAACAACATAATGGCCATCATCAAATATGGGGTAACCAACCGAGAAGAAAGTTCAGCAAGCTCCAACGCTTTTTGCTCTGCACCTAAAGATGCTAAACGCGTTTCTGTAAACTGTGACATGTCGGTTAATATAAATGCAGTAAATACCAAAGGCGCAATCACCCCTGCCCCTTTATTTAGAATGCCCATAATACTAATACGCACGGCTGCCGATTCACGTGGGCCAAGTAGTACAATATAAGGATTCGACGCCGTTTGCAGAATAGTTAACCCCGCTCCCAACATAAATAATGCTACCAAAAACACAGCATATTCTCTGGTATAAGCGGCTGGAATAAAGGTTAATGCACCTACCACCATCACAAATAGTCCTAATACCATCCCCTCCTTAAAGCCCGTTTTTCGCAGTATATAAGACATGGGTAAAGCCATAACTGTGTAGGAAATATAAAAGGCCATAGTTACAAAATAGGCTTCAATATGGTCGAGTTCACAGGCAATTTGCAAGAACGGGATCAACGAACCGTTGAGCCAAGTGACAAAACCAAACATGAAGAACAGCGAACCTATAATCAACATAGGCATTAAAGTGGAAGAAGGTTTATTTGTAGTACTCATACGGCATCCAATTTATTGTTTTTATTAAAATTTAAATGAAATAGTAATCTGATTATTGTTTTTTTATCACAGACCTTTTACACACAGAATCCACAACAAAAATCAATCAGATATAACACTGAAAAAAAGTCACTCAGTCAAGTTAATGTTATGCAGTAGCGAGTTAAAACCTGCTACTTCATCCCAGGTGTTTTTATTGGCAAATTGAATACTATACTCAGGACGATTCGCAATAATCCCATTATTACTAATATCCGCAATATGTAATGACATGCTGTATTCGCCCGCTTTCACAGTAGTGGGCAATAGTAGCTCTTCCTTAATTGCAATAGTTTGTTCAGGGCGCCATTGCCTAATATCGTATTGCGAATGATCTAACGCAATATAGAATGTTTCACCACTTATTTTATGGGTAAACACGACTCGTAATTCCATTGGAAACATCGGTGAGGTAAAACCCAAATTTTGAATTTCCAAATAAAATGGAACGGGTTGACCTATAGTTGCAGACTCCGGTAATCGTGCCTCACGCATACTTAAACGGTAACCTAAGCGAAGCTTAACATCGGCCATACAACTTTCGTCTTGCCAGTCATTATTCACTTTATTGTTATAGGCAGAATTTAGATAGGTGAAATTGAAACGGTCAATTGTGTCCACCACACCGCCACTACAATCATTTTGTGGTGAATAATCGTCATCATGGCAAGTCTCGCCACCTACTAGGGTGTACAAACTGTTCTGAGCTTGGTGCTCTTTTAATGTTTGCACAACATTGTCATTATTAATGGGCGCCTGCGAGGATGTGCCATAGTCAGCATAAGTTCCCCAGTCATCTTCGGTTGCTAAAAAACAATCATTATACAGGCCAAGTCTGGACGCATCGCTGCCATCAAACGCCTCTTCTTCAGAAAGAGCTGCAGACGTAACAGCCGCGCCTACGCCATGCACAAACTTTTGAATTAACTGCGGCTTACGTACTTGAACACTGATGTCTTTGGGTACAGAGTCTAAAATCGCTTTAACCACTTCGATTCGATCACGCCAGTTTTCGTCATAAATGGTACCCTGAGCGTCAAAGTCACCAAAATGATCTGTAAACATCATTTCACCCCAAGTGCCAATAAATCCAGCCTGCCAAGTCAATAACACATCATGATTATGACTCAGTATTTTTGACACTTGTTGGATATGAGCCAACACAATTTTTTTATTTGCATCACCATAAGGAGGGCATATCCACGCACCACAGTCGCCAGTAGGAGGTACGTTGTTATAGGAAAAGCGAACAATAATTTTAACACCTGCTTGTCTAGCAATATCAAAATCACCTTGTAGCTGCTGCAAAAACTCAGCCGATAAGGTCTCGGTAGTAACAAAGGAATCTAGAATATATTGGCGTAACAAAATAGAATGCTTAATTTCATAATTGCCATCTGTTGGCGTAGTGAAATTATTGCGAAGGTTTAAGGCTTCATCTAGTTTTAGCGGCTCAAAATCACTCGACTTAGTTGCATATGGATAATAAAAACCTCTTCCTGGATTCACTATATCAGCGTTAGATACTGCGTATTTGATGACTGAGGGTTGTGATTTCTTTTCACTTTGTTGTACTTTATTACTCGCTCCGCACCCTAATAAACCTAAAAGAACCAGTAAAATTAACCAAGGTCTATTGTGAATTTCCTTGATCATTTTAGATGCTATTTTCAATACCATGAACCCGCCAATAACAATTTAATTATCAAGCAGTGTATCTATCAATCTGGATACAATCAACCCAAAATGAAAGCAAAACAACAAAATGAAATCATCAATGCAATGGTAAAGTGAAAAATGTAAATCTATAAAATTTGAGATTGCCAGCGCTTATACACTTTTTCCTATGTAAACGTTCTACTATCCAAGGTCTAAAGCAGCATATTACACCTCATGAATTAAGGTAAAACCAAGCTTGAGGCACATGGCATTCGATTACCATGAAATCCGCATTTTATTTTATACACGGGAATTTTTACGTATTTACAATAAATCGGCAATGCTTCATTATGTTTTGATTGAAACTTATTCACAAACCATTAATATGGTCTCTAAAAATGACTAATCTAAATTCATTTTAATATCTCGATAGGAAATAATAATGCAAAGAAGAGATTTTATGGTTAAAACACTTGCAAGTGCAGCAATCGCAACTGCATCGCCGGCAATGACTTTCGCAATGGGAAAAAGTCCAGATAAAATCAGATTAGGATTTATAGGCATAGGAGCCAGGGGTACAGGGCAACTAGCACTGACTTTGAAACGCAAGGATATAGTGGTGACCGCGGTCTGCGACATTGATAAAGAGCGCGTAACTAATGCTTCACAGATGGTGCAAGACGCAGGTATGCCAAAACCAACAAGCTACGACAACGGCCCCCATGATTATCAAAGGTTACTTGCCTCGAACGAAGTGGACGCTGTCATTATTTCCACCCCTTGGGTCTGGCATACCCCTATGGCAATTGATGCTATGGAAGCCAAAAAAGCCGTTGGACTCGAAGTCGCAGGAGCATTCGATATTCAGGAGTGTTGGGCATTAGTGGATGCCTATGAAAAAACCGGCACTCCCTTTATGATCCTTGAGAATGTCGCTTATCGACGGGATATTATGGCTGTCTTGAATATGGTTAGACAAAACCTCTTTGGTGAAATTATTCACATGCAAGGAGGCTATCAACATGATCTCAGAGAAGTGAAATTCAACAACGGAAAACAGTTATATGGAGGTGGAGTTGAATTTGGAGAAAAAGCTTATAGCGAAGCAAAATGGAGAACAGACCATTCATTGATGAGAAATGGTGATCTCTACCCTACACATGGTTTAGGCCCTGTGGCCAATTATATTGATAATAATCGCGGCAATAGGTTTGTCTATCTGACATCTACCGCATCCAAGGCTAAAGGTCTAAATGAGTATATAGTTGAGCATCCCAAGGGCGGCAAAGACCATCCTAATGCAGAATTAGACTTTTTACTTGGGGACGTAGTCACTACAGTTATTAAATGTGCTAAAGGCGAAACAATAGTCCTCACCCACGATACCAACCTACCCAGACCTTATTCTTTAGGTTTTAGAGTGCAAGGCACCGATGGTATCTGGATGGATCTTAACGATGGAATTTACATCGAAGGTACAAGTCCTCCCCATGAATGGGAGAAAGATGCCGCTTACATGAAGCAATACGATCACCCACTATGGAAAAAATATGAATCAGATACACAGGGAGCGGGTCATGGCGGCATGGACTTCTTTGTAATTCATGCATTTGTAGAAGCACTGAAAGCCAATGAACCTATGCCAATGGACGTCTATGACTGTGTATCTTGGGCGGCGGTAACCTGCCTCACGGAGCAGTCGATTGCCAATGGCAGTGAACCTGTGCAGTTTCCAGATTTTACACGTGGAAAATGGATCACTCGAAAACCAATTTTTGGTTTTGATGACAGGTATTAATTTTTACAACTCATTTGTATAACCTCCAGAGGCGACTTTGGAGGTTTATTTGGTTTAGCATTCCATAGGCATGGATCGTCAGTCAAGAACAGCTGCAACCTACAGATATATCACAAAGTAGAACAACCTAAGTGCCGCTTTCAAGATGCACACAAGTGCCGGCCGATGGCCTAATTTAGTCTCATCTAATACCTCCCTTACAAGACCTATATCCATCATCTTTCATATACTCAATCCCCATGATTAAGCGGATGATTTTTGCATAAAGAACTGCTAAACTTCGCGTCCTTTTTTTCAGCCCTAACTTCTTACAATTAAATTCTATGACAACAACTTTCTCTAGCAGCGATGACACTCGAGACAACAGCCAAATTAAAGTAGTAATTGGTATGTCTGGAGGAGTCGATTCTTCGGTCTCAGCTTATCTTCTTAAAAAACAAGGCTACCAAGTGGAAGGTTTGTTTATGAAAAACTGGGAAGAAGACGACAATGATGAATATTGCGCCGCTGCTGACGACTTAAAAGATGCCCAAGCGGTATCCGATAAGTTAGGAATCACCTTGCATACCATCAATTTTGCGGCCGAGTATTGGGATAACGTGTTCGAATATTTCTTAGCAGAGTATAAAGCAGGTCGAACTCCTAATCCGGATATAATGTGCAACAAAGAAATCAAATTTAAAGCCTTTCTAGAATTTGCGGCTGAAGAGTTAAACGCTGATTATATTGCTACAGGCCACTACGTGCAGCGCTCAAACGATTCGGGTAAGTGGCAGATGCTGCGAGGTTTAGACAACAACAAAGACCAAAGTTACTTCCTGTATACCTTAGGCGAGCAGCATATTGCACAAACTCTTTTTCCTATTGGGCATTTAGAAAAACCACGGGTGCGAGAAATTGCCTTAGAACAAGATTTAGTCACCCACGACAAAAAAGACAGTACCGGTATTTGTTTTATTGGTGAACGTAAATTCAAAGACTTTTTGGCTCAGTACTTACCTGCACAGCCAGGTGAAATTGAAACTGCTGAAGGCAAAATAATTGGCAAACACGAAGGCTTGATGTATCACACCTTGGGCCAACGTAAAGGTCTACTGATTGGTGGCATGAAAGAATACGGTGAAGAGCCTTGGTACGTGGTAGATAAAGACATTGCACGAAATGTGTTAATTGTAGGACAAGGTGCAGACCATCCTAGACTCTATTCAACTGGATTGCTCGCTAATCAGTTACATTGGGTAGATCGCACTGGCCCACAACAAACCATTAAGTGTTCAGTGAAAACCCGCTATCGACAACAAGATATCGCGTGCCAAATTACGCCGAACACAGATGGTAGCCTGTTGGTGAAATTCGACGAACCACAAAAAGCCGTAACGCCTGGACAATCTGCCGTTTTTTATCAAAACGAAATTTGTTTAGGTGGTGGCATAATAGAGAATTATATCCGTTAATGAGTAACAATAATCATCAGCGATTTTACCAAAGCAACATCGCCTTAGCGGGCTTATGTCAAGCAGCGGCATTGGTAAAACAAATCGCCCGAAGTAATGAGTTTGATCAACAGGCGTTAGCGACGTCATTGAATAGTATCGCTATTACTAATTCAGATAATACTGAACAAATATTTGGTGATATCAATTATCTTGGTCTGGGATATCAAACCTTACTTGATCAACTTAGTAATCAATCAACAAACAAAGACGTAGAAGTCACAAGGTATATCGCTAATTTGTTGTCTATTGAGCGCAAGCTTAGTGCAAATAAAAAAGCCATGGCTGCCTTAGGTGAACGTATTTCCAACGTACAGAGACAACAACAACATTTGGAGATTACCAATACCCAAATGTTGAGTAATCTTGCAAGCATTTATACTGATGTCATCAGCCCAGTATCAAGAAAGATTCAAGTGGCGGGTGATCCGGAAATTCTAAAACGCCCAGACAACCAAAATCGCGTTAGAGCGGCATTGTTGGCAGGCATACGAGCAGCGGTTCTATGGCGGCAACTAGGTGGAAAACGCCGACATATATTATTTAGCCGTCAACAAATTGTTGCTAGCGCGCAAAACACTTTAAACAACATAAACACGCCCAATTAGGAGTATTTCATGAATTTATCTGCACTCACTGCTGTTTCCCCAGTAGATGGCCGTTACGGAAGTAAAACAGTTGAGTTAAGACACATATTTAGTGAATTTGGTTTGCTAAAATACCGCGTGATTGTTGAAGTTCGTTGGTTACAAAAGTTAGCTGCAACGATCGATATTCAAGAAGTGCCGGCCCTAAGCACTCAAGCCAACACACTCTTAGATAAGGTTGTAAGTGAGTTTTCTGAAGTTGATGCGCAGCGCATTAAAGACATCGAACGGACCACTAATCACGATGTCAAAGCGGTTGAATACTTTCTAAAAGAAAAAGTAGCCGACACTCCTGAATTACAAGCCGTAAACGAATTTATTCACTTTGCTTGCACCTCAGAAGACATCAACAACTTGTCTCACGCTTTGATGTTAAGTGAAGCGCGAGATGAAATAATTTTACCCTACTGTGATAAATTAATTTCTGAATTAAAACGTTTAGCGATTGAACTAAAATCGGTGCCTATGATGGCTCGCACCCATGGACAGCCTGCCTCTCCCACTACTATGGGGAAAGAGATGGCTAACGTGATGATCCGTTTGCAACGTCAACGAGATCAAATCGCACAAGTGCAAATGTTAGGCAAAATTAATGGGGCAGTCGGTAACTACAATGCTCACCTTAGCGCCTATCCTGAAGTAGATTGGCACACCTTTGCCGACGAGTTTGTAAGTAGTTTAGGTGTGACTTTTAATGCCTTTACCACTCAAATAGAACCCCATGATTACATTGCTGAGTTGTTTGACGCTATTGCACGTTTCAATACCATTTTGCTAGATTTTGACCGCGACGTTTGGGGCTATATTGCTCTTGGTCACTTTAAACAAAAAACCATAGCCGGTGAAATTGGTTCATCTACCATGCCTCACAAAGTCAATCCTATTGATTTCGAAAACTCTGAAGGTAACTTAGGCTTAGCTAATGCCATGTTTGCTCACTTGGCCAGTAAGTTACCGGTTTCTAGATGGCAGCGAGACTTAACTGACTCAACCGTACTGAGAAACTTAGGTGTTGGTGTAGGTTATGCTGTTATTGCTTATCAGTCTTCTCTAAAAGGCATCAGCAAACTAGAAGTCAATGAACAGAGTCTGCAAAATGAGCTAGACAATAACTGGGAATTATTAGCCGAACCAGTACAAACCGTAATGCGTCGATATGGTATTGAAAAGCCTTACGAAAAACTCAAAGAGTTAACCCGTGGTAAAAAAGTCAACCAACAAATTATGGCTGATTTTATTGATACTTTAGCGCTTCCAGATAGCGCCAAGGCTCAACTTAAAACATTGACCCCGGCTAACTATATTGGTCGAGCCATCGAATTTGTTGAAGGTATAGAAGGATAATAGTCTCGAGTATTAATACTCCCTAAAAGTCAGTTAAAGACTATACTTAACACCCCGCAACTTTTGAGCAGTAAACAGTAGCGTAGGTATTAGTTAGTTCGATTTTTAAAAGGGATTTAAAATGCTCAAACATTTCTTAAAAATGTGGGTATCGGCGGGGATCGCCAATTACCCACATGAATACTTTACCCCCGTTAGAATTACCAATGTTATTGCCTTTTTGGTCATATTAGTTTCTCTTTGCCAAATTCCTGGCGCCTTATGGTTCTGGGAACAAGCTGGTAACTTTCAATTATTAATCACTGGTTCAACGATCACCCTACTAGTATTTGTTCCTTTCTTAAATCACGCGTCTTGTTATTTACTGGCTAAAACCTGGTTAATTATTGTTTACATATTGAATCTTCTAATCACAAGTTTTTTATGGCAAATGGACTTGTACATTCACTTTTTTTACCTGTTAGCAGTAGTGTGTTGTCCGTTCTTTTTTACTGAGCAAGAATCAAAATTCAAATGGGCGTTTTCAATATTGTTTACAGGCTTGTTTTTACTGACTGAGACTTACTATCAGTTAAACTTAACGACTCAATACAATAACGCGCAGCAAAGTTTCAAATTTGCGAGTGCAGCCCTATTGGCGTTAGCCAGTTTACTTTGTAGCTTTCATATTCAAAAAAACGTCAACCGCAGCTGGAAAAAGCTAGCCTTAGAGAAAAAGCGCTCTGAACAACTACTGTTAAATATTCTACCCAATAGTATTGCGCAACGGCTAAAAAGCTCTCCCCATTTAATCGCAGACTATTTCGCCCAGGCCAGCATCTTATTTGCGGATATTCAAAACTTTACGCCTATTTGTAGAACACATACACCACAGGAATTAGTAAAGATATTAAATGAGACTTTTTGTACTTTCGACGAGTTATCACTCAAGTATGGATTAGAAAAAATCAAAACCAGCGGTGATGGATACATGGCCGCTGGTGGATTACCCAAAGCCAACTCATTACATGCCATCCAATGCTGTTTTTGTGCATTAGAAATGCAACAGGCATTTCAAAAAATCAGCCAAAAATATGACTTAAAAACAGGATTACGCATTGGTATTGGCTGCGGTGAGGTGATTGCTGGGATAATAGGTAAAAACAAATTCAGCTATGACATGTGGGGCGAAGCAGTTAATCTAGCGTCACGCATGGAAAGTCATGGTTTATGCAATAAAATTCAAACCACACAATCTACTTACGAGCTAACAAAAAATACCTTCGATTACACCAAAAGAGGGGAAATAGAAATTAAAGGCTTAGGTTTGGTCAATACCTATTGGTTATTAGGCCGTAAACAACTCATTGGATAAAGATGTACAAATTACAAAATATTGATATTGAAGTTTTTCTTAAAGATTATTGGCAACAAAAGCCCCTGTTAATTCGTCAAGGATTTCAGGATTTCCAAGATCCCATTGATGAACATGAGCTTGCGGGCTTAACCGAAGAAGAATCAGTAGACTCACGTATTGTCAATAATCAAGACGGCATATGGGCGGTCGAACACGGCCCTTATGATGACATAAATAAACACTGTTTAGGTCAATGGAGTCTGTTAGTGCAATCAGTTGACCATTATGTGCCTGACGCCGATAGTTTAATGAACACCTTTGATTTTATTCCTGTGTGGCGGATGGATGATTTAATGGTGAGTTATTCAAACCCTGGAGCGGGTGTCGGCCCACACTTAGACCAATACGACGTATTTATTATTCAAGGTAAGGGCAGCAGACGCTGGCAGGTAGGCTTACCTAGCCACTACGAAACAATCAGACCCCACTGTGATTTATCTCAGGTGACAGGTTTCGAGCCTATAATAGACGAGGTGCTCACCGCTGGAGATATTATTTATATTCCTGCTAATCATCCACACAACGGCGTGGCATTAGAGCCATGTATGAATTATTCAGTGGGTTTTAGAGCCCCTTCCCAACAAGAAATACTGTCATCCTTTGCTGATTACGCTATTGATCACAACACTTTGACCCAACGCTACAAAGATCATGGGTTGTCCCCTCGCGAATTCACAGGTGAAATCAAACAACAAGAAGTTGTACAGTTCAAAGCATTGTTAGCGCAAATATTGCAAAGCGAGCAATTTGATCAATGGTTACCGGTATTTTTAAGCGACAACAAAAAAGCAGAGGATGAATCAAACCATCAAATCGAAGAGTTTTCTCAACAAGCCATTATCGACATGCTTAGTAACGGCGAATATTTCCATCGTAATCTAGGAGTCAAACCTATATTTGTAGAGCCAAATAGTAGTATCAGCGCTAATGCCACCTTTACCTTTTACATACAAGGAGAGTCTTATTCTGGACCCATCGAATCAGCCGACCTAGTAAAAAAGTTTTTATCAGTGCCATTCATTGCTGAACAAGAAGGTGAAACTCAATACAGTCAATTCCCAGAATTCACCGCATTGCTCACCCTACTTGTAAATAAAGGCCATTGGTATATTGAGTAATAGTGTAAGAGAGTTCTAATTATCAGCCTACATTGAGCGAAAGCGACTGAGAGTCTATCGTTGGTTAATATAAATACCACTATTATGCGTGGATGGGACGAGAGTCAATATCGTCAATATTATAGGATCTTATGGGCCGCAGAGTTCCAACACGATCCAAGGCTTGCTGTCCCTATCCATCAGTGGGCTGACAGCGCTTGAGGCTGGTAGTGATTTTTGACCATAGATACAATCCCTTGTATAACCAAGCCATTACATGTTTTGCAGTTACAATGGCAATCTTCACAACGCCCTCTTCATAAAGTTCAAGGGCATGCTGAAAGCTTTTTCCCTTTGCTTTTAGCTAGCCTCTATTTCTTAGCCTCTACCTACTAACCCTGCCCTATCGCTCATCAGCGACCGTCAGATTGAGACTCATCAATGGTTCTAAAGGTTAGATTTATTCTTGGCGTATCCACTTTTTTAGTAGGCGGTAGTCGATGTAACCAATGGCTTTGGGTTTCACCCTTCATTACCAATAAACTGCCGTGTTGTAGCGATAGTGACACGTTTTTTTGACTGCGTTTATGTTTAAAGGAGAACTTTCGCTGCGCCCCAAAGCTTAACGAGCCTATCTCCCCGTTTTTTAATAAGTCCTTTTCAGCATCACTATGCCAAGCCATGCCCTCTTCACCACTGTGGTATAAATTGAGCAAACAAGAATTAAAGCTAGCCCCAGTCTTTTGTTCAACAATACTTTTAAGTACAACCAATTCATCAATCCAGGGTAATGCCAATTTCGTGGCGTTAGAATAGGTATAACTAAAAGGCTTATCACCATACCAAGCTACTTTACGTTTGGTTAAGATCTGCTTACCAAAAATATTGGCTTGGTCACTTTTCCACTCAATTTTTTCAAGCAACACATCAAAGTAATAATTAGCCTGTTCAGCTGGAATAAGCGTTCCATGGTATTCCACCAGCCCATCGTAATCGAGCACATTGATTGGCGTACATTCAGGCTCATCAAATAGATCCATGTTTTGCAATCTATCTTCCTTATACTCAGTTAATTCAATATATTCACATCACTATCTGCCGAGAAAGCAGCGCTACACCGTGTTTCCGCTCTAACTTAAACTCAATGCCAAAATTTGCAGCGGATGTTTGGGTTTAAATGTCTCAAACCTTGCGACCTGACTACGGCAAGAATAACCGGTCGCCACTATTTGTTCTGGTTGATATTGACTGACTGCCTGCTGCCAACTTAATTGGTATATTCCGGTTGATTCTTCAATATGACTCGCTTCGTGTCCAAATGTCCCCGCCATCCCACAACAACCAACTGAAACAGCCGTTAAGCTAAGGCCAGTTTTCTCGAAAATTTGTTGCCATTGTTGTTCACTTGCTGGCAATGCGGTTTTTTCGCTACAGTGACCAAACAGGGCATAGTTTTGAGCAGTATTAGTGTTAGCTTTTGGGAGCTCAAGTTGCAACAACCATTCGTGCACGAGTTGCACCTTAAATTCACCCCGAGCGGCGCCCAAAGTTTTAGTGTATTCGTCGCGATAACACAACACCATAGAAGGGTCGACACCTATCATCGGCAGGTCAAGTTCATCTAACTGATTCAGCAAATCTGCTGCGGTTTTTGCCGTTTTAGCAAATTGCGTTAAAAACCCTTTTACATGTTGCGGTTTACCGTTTGGCATAAATGGCAATAACACAGGTTCGTAACCTAGCTTTGTAATCAGTGATACCAAAGATTCGACTACGCTTGCATCGTAAAAACTCGTAAAAGGGTCCTGCACAATACACACTTTTTTGGCCAACTGACTTGGATCTAATTTTTGTAGCGCTTCTAAATTAAATTGCGTGCTTAAGTCACCATCCAATCTTTCACTAAGAGTGGGTTGCGACAAAATAGGCGTATCAAGATAACCAACTGTTTTGCGAATTGTTTGTTTAACCCAATTTTGACGCAAGAAAAAGTTAATAAATCCCGGTACTTTGGCCATTAAAGGCGCCATGGTTTCAATATTCCCCACCAAGTGGTCTTTGGCTGGGCGCATATAACGTTGATAATACATACTTAAAAAACGCGACCTAAATCCAGGCACATCCACACTGACTGGGCATTGACTTGAGCATGCCTTACACGCCAAACAGCCTTCCATGACTTCTAGTACTTCATGAGAGAAATCATCGGCCACTCTTTTATCAGTGGAATTTCTAAAACGCTCGAACCAACTAGGTGGATCTTCGTTATGTTCTAATACATTGACATCTATGTTTTGTTTTGCCAAAAGTCTCAGCCATTCGCGCACCATGCTAGCACGACCTTTTGGGCTATGACGTCTATCACCGGTTATTTTAAATGATGGACACATTGGAGAAGTGGTATCGTAATTAAAACATAATCCATTGCCATTACAGCTCATGGCAGGTTCAAACGAGCTTCTCACTTCTATGGGAATTTGACGGTCAAACTCACCACGTTTTTGACCTGAGACTTTTACCAAAGACTCGGTTGAGTCTAAGGGAGTACAAATTTTCCCAGGATTCATTTTGTTAAGTGGATCAAAAACGCTTTTAATTTTTCTCAGCTCAGTGAATAACTCATCTCCAAAAAACTGCGGTCCATATTCACTACGGTACCCTTTACCGTGCTCTCCCCACATCAAGCCACCATATTTGGCGACTAACGCCACCACTTGATCAGATATTTCGGGCACCATAGCTTCTTGCTCAGAATCACATAAGTCCAGCGCTGGGCGCACATGTAAAACGCCGGCATCCACATGACCAAACATACCGTATTTCAAACCATGGCCATCTAATAACGCTCTAAATTCCATTATAAAATCAGCTAAGTTCTCAGGTGGTACTGCCGTATCCTCAACAAATGCGATAGGTTTTTTAGTGCCTTTTATTTTTCCCAGTAATCCCACTGACTTTTTACGCATGGCGTAAATTTTCTGAATGTCGGCTTTATCGTAAGTAATTTGATAACCAATTACCCCCAGGTTTTCTGCGGAGTCTAAATTGGCGCTTAAGGTAGCTATTTTTTGTTCGATATCAGCTTGATCATTACTGTTGTACTCAACCATGTTTAAACCAAGTACAGTTTTACCCTCGACTTCGGTAATCAAACTATCGACTGAATGCCAAATAATGTCCTGCTTCGCCATATTGAGCACATTACTGTCTACGGTTTCAACCGACGTAGCATTGGCCGCAACCATACTAGGTGCATGTCGCAGTGCTGATTCGAATGAATCATATTTAACATTTACCAATGCTTTGAACTTAGCGATAGGCGTGATATTCACTTTCGCTTCCGCCACAAAAACCAAAGAGCCTTCAGAGCCAGTAATAACTCGACTGATATCAAATACAGACAAATCATCATTCAGAGTATTTTCCAAATCATACCCCGTTAAAAAGCGGTTTAAGCGAGGAAATTTATCTATGATTTGCTGGCGTTTTCCCAAACAAGTATCCAATAACTGTTGGGTTATTTTAGCCATAGGCGTGTGTTCTTGACCCAAGACTTTGGCGTCATCAATTGCCATTGGGGTCGTATTTAAAATCGTTCCGTCTGCCATAACTGACGTCAGAGCCAAAATGTGATCACTGGTTTTACCGTATACCAAAGAGCCTTGCCCTGAAGCATCCGTACTGATCATACCGCCCACAGTTGCTCTATTACTGGTGGACAAGTCAGGCGCAAAAAAGAAACCTAAAGGTTTTAACACTTCATTTAGCTGGTCTTTAACTACCCCAGCTTGCACTCTTGCCCATCCTTGTTCTGCATTGACCTCTAAGACTTGATTCATGTGCCGCGACACATCAACAATAATTCCGCTGGTGAGAGATTGGCCATTAGTACCTGTACCACCACCTCGGGCTGAAAATTTCACTGCTTGATAAGCGTTGGCGGTTTTACCTATCTGTGACAAATCATCAAGACTTTTTGGAAACACTACAGCTTGCGGCAATTGCTGGTAAATTGAATTATCGGTAGACACCGCCAAACGGCTCGCATAGCTATACTCAATATCACCAGAGTAAGTGGACTTAGCTAAGTCGGATAAAAAGTCCTGATAATGGCTTTCAATAAGAGCTTGGGTGTCTAACGCTGGCAGCATAGGGGAAATTCAGTCATCGATGAAAAAATAGAGCGTCAATTATACCCAAAATGAACATCTGTGTTCTAGATCTGTTCGGCATTAAATAGTTTGTAACAACTGAAATTTTCAGTAAAAAACAACTTGGTATATGCTTAATCAATAAATTAACCACATTCAACCAAGGGTAAAAAGATGAAGAAAAAATTACGAATCGCATTGGGTAGCCTGCTAGCCTTGTTTGGCGTAGTGTTTTTTATTCTACCCGGTTCGATGTTTGTGTTGTTATTAGGCTTATTAATGCTCAGTTATGATGTGCCCAAAGCCCGAGATTGGTTAAGAACTTGCCAAAACGGCATGTCTAGATCGGCGCGTAAGTTAGATAAAATGATTTTGGATAGAAAACTTAGAAGTTAGTGAGTCTGTCTTTAGGTACAAAAAAGCCGCTTAGACTCGTGTTTAAGCGGCTTTTTAGATTAACAGTTATTAATGTTATCCGTGTTTTTCACCCAGATACAACCAAGTCTCAACAACAGAATCAGGGTTAAGTGATACACTATCAATACCCTGCTCAACCAACCACTGTGCTAAATCTTCGTGGTCAGAGGGGCCTTGACCACAAATTCCTACATACTTACCACGCTTCTTCGCGGCTTGAATTGCCATTGCTAACAAAGCTTTAACCGCAGGATTACGCTCATCAAATAAATGGGCGATTAACCCAGAGTCACGGTCTAAACCTAAGGTTAGTTGGGTTAAGTCGTTAGAGCCGATTGAAAAGCCATCAAACATATCAAGAAATTGATCAGCCAAAAGCGCATTTGACGGTAATTCACACATCATTATTACACGTAAACCGTTTTCACCTTGCACTAAGCCTTCTTCGGCAAGTAATTCTAGTACTTTGGCACCCTCTTCTAAGGTACGAATAAACGGGATCATGATCTCAACGTTGGTTAAGTCCATTTTATTGCGAACCCGCTTTATGGCTTCACATTCCAACGCAAAACATGCACGAAATGAATCTGAAACATAACGACTGGCACCACGGAATCCAAGCATTGGGTTTTCTTCATCAGGCTCGTATTGGTAACCACCCACTAAATTAAAGTATTCATTGGATTTAAAGTCAGACATACGCACTATGACTTTTTCAGGCGAAAACGCCGCTGCAATAGTAGAAATACCTTCAACTAATTTTTCGATATAAAACTCAACTGGCGAAGCATAACCAGCCATCATATCGCTAATTTCTTCTTTTAATTCATCAGGTTGATTATCGAAATCAAGCAGTGCTTTTGGGTGTACACCAATCATACGGTTAATAATAAACTCAAGTCGCGCCAAACCTACACCAGCATGAGGTAAACGCGCAAAATCAAAAGCTCTATCGGGGTTACCCACATTCATCATCACTTTGAGAGGAATGTTAGGCATTGAGTCTATGCGGGAAGTGACCACGTCAAAGTCGAGTACATCACCGTAGATAAAGCCAGTATCACCCTCAGCACAAGAGACAGTAATCTTGTCACCCGTTTCAACAGATGCGGTAGCATTTCCACAGCCTACTACCGCAGGAATACCTAATTCACGTGCAATAATTGCCGCATGACAAGTTCGTCCGCCTCGGTTGGTTACAATTGCCGAGGCTTTTTTCATTATTGGCTCCCAATCAGGATCGGTCATGTCAGTGACTAACACATCCCCTGGTTGGATCTTATCCATCTCTTCCACGCCTTTAAGCACTTTTGCTACGCCAGCACCAATTTTGTGGCCAATAGCTCGACCTTCACATACGGTTTTGGCTTTGCCTTTAAGCATGAAACGTTCAATAACTTGAATGTCTTCACGGCTTCGAACGGTCTCTGGACGAGCTTGCACAATATAAAGCTTGCCATCTATACCGTCTTTGGCCCATTCAATATCCATTGGGCGTTGGTAATGCTTTTCGATAATGACCGCCTGTTTGGCCAATTCCATTATCTCTTCATCACTTAGTGAATATTGGCGGCTATCAGCAGCATCGATATCTACAATTTCAACTTGTTTGCCGTGTTCCAAGTCTTCTGAATAAATCATTTTGGTGAGTTTACTGCCAAGGTTTCTGCGCACTACTGCAGGTACGCCTTTTTGCAAAGTGGGTTTATGCACATAGAATTCGTCAGGGTTAACCGCTCCTTGCACCACCATTTCACCTAAGCCGTAAGATGATGTTATAAACACAACATCTTCAAAACCTGACTCTGTATCGATTGAAAACATCACTCCAGACGCCGCACAATCGCTGCGTACCATTCGTTGAACACCAGCCGACAACGCCACACCTTTGTGGTCATAACCTTGGTGTACGCGATAAGAAATTGCTCTATCGTTGAACAAAGATGCAAATACATGTTTGATTGCGACCATAACCGAGTCGTAACCTTTTACGTTTAGAAAAGTCTCTTGTTGTCCTGCAAAAGAGGCATCTGGCATGTCCTCTGCTGTTGCCGACGAACGCACTGCAAAAGAGGCTTCTTCACCGGCTTCACCTTGTAAAGTGACAAACGCGGTACGTATCGCGTTTTCCATATCAGGTAAAAATGGTGTCTCGA
This sequence comes from Paraglaciecola arctica, assembly GCF_018861065.1. Taxonomy (GTDB): domain Bacteria; phylum Pseudomonadota; class Gammaproteobacteria; order Enterobacterales; family Alteromonadaceae; genus Paraglaciecola; species Paraglaciecola arctica_B. The sequence goes on along the minus strand of NZ_JAHKQO010000049.1, from coordinate 39,409 downwards.
TAATCCAGTTGCGAATAGTTTCACCTGCCACACCTAAAGCGGCAATGTCGTCAACATCAAGATTATCTAGCAATTCATGAATTCGCGCTTCTAATCCACTTTGTTCAAGAAATAAATTAAATGCATGAGAAGTAGTCGCAAAACCTCCTGGAACTTGCACTCCTGCATTCGCCAAATTTGAAATCATCTCACCCAACGACGCGTTTTTGCCTCCAACGACCCCGACATCACCCATACCTAGTTGCTGGTACCACAAAACGTGTTCTTGCATTCTCACTTTCTCCAAATGATTGTTTGGTAATTTAATAATCGTGTTAGGTTAGGCAAACGTCTTAGATTAAACTGTTAAAAACAGTATAAAAAACGACATCCTTATAACGCCTTTACATTTGATAGGGGGATTTTAGAATGTTGTTGTTATAAAAGTAAAATTTTATTATTTTTCGTAATTAAATTACAACAATGTTAAGGAAATGTTTTGAGAACTGCCTATTATATTTCGGATGGAACGGCCATTACCGCGGAGGTATTTGGCCACGCATTGCTTTCCCTGTTTACGATCGAGTTTAAACACATCACCATTCCGTTCGTTGAAACCCCTGAAGAAGCCAATGAGGTAGTTCGAAAAATATCTGAAAGTTTTCAAGATGATGATCAACGACCTTTAGTGTTTTACACAATAGTCAATACAGAAGTGCGCAAGATTGTGTCTAAATCAGTGGGCATAAACTACAACTTTCTAGACCAATTTGTGGCCCCTTTGGAAAAAGTACTAGGCGTGCCTTCTAAACCAGAAAAACACCGTACTCACAGTATTCACGAAAAAACTTATGATATTCGAATTGAAGCGGTAAACTACGCTTTAGCAAATGACGACGGTTCTAATCTTAAAGATTACCACGAAGCTGATATTATTTTGGTCGGTGTATCGCGTTCAGGTAAAACCCCAACTAGTCTTTATTTAGCCTTACAATATGGCATAAAGGCGGCTAACTATCCCTTTACAGAAGACGATATGGGCGACATCTTACGTTTGCCGCCATCTTTACGGCGTTTTAAAGACAAACTTTTTGGGCTGACCATACAAGCCGACAGATTACATCAAATTCGTTCGGAAAGACGTGCCAACAGCAAATATGCGTCGCTGAAGCAATGCCGTATGGAATTACGCGAAGTCGAAAATTTGTACCGCAAAGAAAAAATTCCTTTTTTGAATAGTACCCGTTATTCAATTGAAGAAATTTCAGCCAAAATTTTGGCTACAACCGGCTTACAGCGTAAAAAATACTAAACCTATCCATTAAGGAATATTCCCTGTGTTCAGCCATTTCGAACCTAGATTAATGAAGTTTTTGCGAGACTTACAAAACAATAATAATCGCGACTGGTTTAACGATCATAAACAACAATATGAAGATACCGTGCGCTCGCCTGCCCTTGCATTTATTGAACAAATGGATCAATGGATCCGTCTTATCTCACCTCATTACGAGGCCAGCCCCAAAAAAGTAGGAGGGTCACTAATGCGTGTCTATCGTGACGTAAGATTTTCTAAAGATAAATCGCCCTATAAAACCAATGTGGGTATTCAGTTTCGTCATGAAGTAGGCAAGGATGTGCATGCTCCAGGATTTTATGTACATATTGCGCCTGATGAGATTTTTCTAGCCGTGGGCACTTGGCACCCTGACAGAGATTCATTGGCAGCGATACGAGACCATATTGTAACCAAGCCAGGTCCATATTTGGATGCGATTGAACATCAACCTTTTACTGAGTTTTATGAAATGGCTGGCAACAAACTCACTCGTCCACCTAAAGGTTACGATAGAGAACATCAATTAATTGATGAGATAAAACGCAAAGATTTTATTGCTATCTGCCCACTTACCGAAAATGACCTATATCAACCTGATTTTTGCAAAATGGTGGCGAGCCGTTTTGGACGCGCTCAACCCTTACAAAAATTTATATGTGAAGCCTTAGGACTAAGATTTTAGTGGGTTTAATTTAGGCTCTACCACCAGTGACTTTATTAGCTCGGCCTTCGTCTTTGGCCTTTTCTGCTCTACGGCGTCTTGCTTCTTTGGGGTCTGCAATGAGAGGACGATAGATTTCGATTCGGTCACCTTTTTTAGGTAAGTCGCTCAATTTACAGGTGCGATTCCAAATACCAACTTTTAGCACTTCAAGATCTATTTCAGGAAAACGTTTTACAATACCTGATGCCGCAATGGCTTGCTCAACACTTGTGCCTTGCTCGATGACCACTTCAAGCAAAGCTTGTTTTTCAGGTGTAGCATAGGCCACTTCAATAGATATTTGTTGATCAGTCATATCTTTACCCGTAAACCTGTTTGGCGCGCTCAGTAAAAGCAACCACCATGTTCGCAGCTATTGAGTTAAACACTCGCCCAAAAGCCATTTCAATTAAACTACTTGAAAAAGCAAAATCCAAATTTAGTTCAATTTTACACCCCGACTCGCTCAGGGGTAAAATTGTCCAACCACCTGATAAACGAGAAAACGGTCCATCGACTAGATTCATTTGAATAAACTCACCACGCTTTAAAGTATTATGTGTGGTAAACCACTGTTTAACACCCGCCTTAGAAATTAATATTGAAGCCCGCATATTGTCGTTGTCTTGTTGCAAAACCTTTGTTTCTGCGCACCCCGGGATGAACTCTGGGTATAGATGTACATCATTAATCAAATCAAACATTGATTCAGCATTGTAAGCAACTAACGCGCTGCGAGATACAATGGCCATTCACACTCCCTAATTGGTCAAGATTTAGAACCCTAGTAGATTAACATAAGTCGTTTAAATCCATTACTTTTTCAATAACATAGAATTTATGTTGTACCACTTCATACAATCTCTATAATACCGCCCTATGAAGAAAAAGAACTCCAAATCCACAAATAATACCATTGCGCTGAATAAAAAAGCCCGCCACCAATACAACCTTGAAGATAAATTCGAATGCGGTATGGCATTGCAAGGCTGGGAAGTAAAAAGCATTCGCTCTGGAAAAGTAAATATTTCAGAAAGTTACGTCACTATTGAAAAAGGTGAAGCATTTCTGATTGGTTCAACTATACAAGCCTTAAATCAAGCTTCGAGTCATGTGGTCTGTGACGCCACTCGCAAACGTAAATTGTTGCTTAAGAAACGTGAATTGGACAAGTTAATTGGTTCAGTAGAGCGCCAAGGATATTCAATCATTACAACCGCCATGTATTGGAAGAAAAACTGGGTGAAAGTCGAAGTTTGCTTAGGTAAAGGTAAACATGAGCACGATAAACGCGACGCAGTCAAAGACCGTGATTGGGCCCGTGATAAAGAACGTATGATGAAACACAAGGCGTAACCTTTAAACGCCTTGAAATGTCCATAATTGTTAGCTCCACACCTGCTTTTTCCAAGTCGATAACCGCAAATGACAAAGAGGATGAACTCCTACTTTGTCGCTAAGCCCTACTTCATGAAATATCAGCTTAGTGTATTAACCTGATACTGTTTTCTATAACGCTTAGTTAATTTGGACCCTCGGACTTGATCGGTAATTAACGCCCATAGCGGCGACACCCGCAATTTCGATGGTTTCCCCTTTCCAATACGGCGCAATTGTTGTTTAACTATGGCCATAGTCGCTAAACCACTTAGGGTTTTATCTTTCCAATTTACCACGGGGATATACCCTACTACACTCGAGTCCTGCTGCCATTGATTAGGCAAGTCAGGAGTTAACGCTAATGCACTAGCCATGCCCACTAAGTGCACACCGCTTTCAACAACTTGTTCAGCCACATCAAAGCGTCGCACCCCTCCGGTGGTCATAATTGGCACAGATACATTTTGTGCAATTTTGCTAGCAAACTCTAAGAAATACGCTTCTCTGGCTAACGTCCGATCATCAGCTGAACGACCTTGCATAGCCGGCGCTTCATAACTTCCGCCCGACAACTCTACCAAGTCAATTTTTAACTCACCTAACATTTTTACAACTTGCTCTGCATCTTCGACATCAAACCCGCCACGTTGAAAGTCAGCGGAATTAAGTTTTACTGCAACAGCAAACTGCCGACTACACGAAGCTTTGATTGACTTGACAACTTCAAGCAATAAACGAGCTCGATTTTCTAGACTTCCGCCCCATTGGTCCTGCCTTTTATTTGTCAGTGGCGATAAAAATTGTGCAAGCAAATAACCGTGCGCTGCATGAATTTCTACACCATCAAACCCAGCCTCTTCAGCTCGAACCGCGGTACTAGTAAACCTTTGAATAACATCGTGAATTTCAGACTCTTCCATAGGTTTAGGCACCGAAAACATTGCCGAATGTTTACCCATATCCAACGCCACGTTAGAAGGCGATAACACCTTACCTCCCATTTTTTTAAATACTTGGCGTCCGGGATGGTTTATTTGCATCCAAATTTTAGCGTCATTGGCCTGCGACAACTTTGCCCATTCAATAAAAGGCGACAAATCAGTATTGTGCTCTAAAACAACACCACCGGGACCTGTCATTGCCAAGTGATCGACCATAACATTACCCGTAATGATTAACCCCGCGCCACCTTGTGCCCATGCTTGATATAAACGTTTGAGTTCGGTTCCAGGCAAATTTTCAGACGTAGCTAAGTTTTCTTCCATAGCCGCTTTGACTAAACGGTTTTTTAGAACTTGACCATTAGGAAGGTTGAATGGAGTAAAAATTGAGTCTGTCATTAGAGGTTAATTAACCGATGTGTATGATTTGTAATCGATATATTGGGTTAATTAGCGGGTACACAAGCTTTCTAATAATTTTTCCCAAAACAATGTATTCACTGCTAACAAGCCTATGCTAGAATACGGCTGTTGATGGTTTGCAATCAACAACTTGGGGCTGATTTTGGATTCGACAAGACTCTAGACGCTTTAGGTGCATGTCGAGGAGCGGTTTGCCTCGTAAAAAGCCGCATTTAAATAGTCGCAAACGACGAAAACTACGCTCTAGCCGCTTAATAACCGGCTAAGCCCTTCCACTCATACTTTTTCTGCTAGTAGAGGTTCGGAAGGTCATCCCAGCAGAATAGCGAGGGAACCTTGTCTAAGGGTGAACCGCGAAATAGTATTAGGCCAGCTGCAACGAAATCCTGTTTGTCGGAGTTCCACGTAGTTAAATAAAAGACAAAATAAGCATGTAGTACCGACGGTTGACGTTTTTTGGACGCGGGTTCAACTCCCGCCAGCTCCACCAAAAAAGGCCTAATTCATTGAAAAATCAATGAGTTAGGCCAACTCTCCAAGTGAAGCTTCGGTATGTGTCACACAAAGGTGTCACACAATGCTAACCAACCTCCCACACTTGCTTCTTAACCGCAATAAAACTTACTATCTGCGTTTCATCTACCCAGTATCTAAATCTATAAATATAAAAGGTAGAAAAGAAATTCGGTTTTCTTTACGCACAAAGTCGTTTGAATTAGCCGTACTTCTTTATAATTATATCTGTCCTGTTTTAAGAGACACACTTTTTGATAGTAGAAATATGAATAACGAAAGCATTGCGGAACAATTAAAGTATCAGGTATCTGGAAAGCTTAATGAGCTTATTGGGAACCTAACCAAAGAAGCTGAAGAAAATCCAAAACACTGGCAAACAGCATTAGCACAGCGCCAACTTAAACAATTTGTGAACTCTCTATTAGAGCAAAACGTCGAATCTCAGTCACAACTTCATCAACTACAATCAAGGGTTAAAGAAGTGACTGAACGAAGTGCAAAAATGGAGAGAACAAATCAAACTCTTGTTACCGCTCTCGACGCGCTAAACGCTACTGCCACTATACCTCCCCCTTCTCTGCCTGTTAAAGCCACCAGCAATAACAAGCCGTTTCATGAGCTTTTACGTAAATATTTAACCGCTAAAGAAGCTGAAGTGAAACCTAGAACATTTATTCAACTCAAAAGCAATCTTACGCGATTCGTTGAAGTAATAGGATATGAAACTGAAAGTGAAAGCCTCTGTAGTGACGACATTGAAGAATATTGTTATGTGATATGCAATATTGCACCTAATTTTAAATTTAGTAATTTTATAGCTACTGAGGTGCCTACTAATAGTCAGGAACTCTCTGACTTATGGGTTAAGTGTGCTAAAGAAAATACCGGCAAAAAGTTAACTGGTTTAGGTGTTGAGAAGCACTTCAACGGTGTTAAAGCGTTTCTTAAATGGTGTTTTGATAGACATGCCACCACTCAAGATTACAGTCGCATACCAGCGCTTAGAAAGCCAAAAAACGTAACCGACTCTATTGAAAGAGTGCCGTTCTCCACAGATCAACTAAACCTAATTTTTAACTCATATATTTATAAGCCAGTTGAGAAAAGCAAACGTAAGATTCAAAACCACCAGTTTTGGCTCCCTTTAATAGCTCTGCATTCCGGAATGAGAATAGCGGAAATTGTTGGTCTAGAAAAAGCCGACATTAAGCAAGTTGACGGTATTTGGGTTTTTGATGTGAATGAGAATTGGAACTCTAAAACGCGAATTGGCTCAGAACACAGTAAATCCAAGAAAAATAAGTCTTCATGTCGACTTATTCCGATATCTGGCCAACTAATTGAAATAGGTTTGCTTCGATATGTTGAAAAATTAAATGACGACGACATTCTCTTTCCAGAACTAACACTCGGTAAAAAGAAAGGACTGGGTGATTACGCATCTAAGTGGTTTAATGAGCGATTCTTAAAATACATTGGACTTGAAAAGCGGTCAGATGATGGAAAGCAGAGCGTTTCATTCCATTCATTCAGGCATGGATTTGTGACCAACATAGATAAAACTGAACTTAATGGAAGCGTTTTGAATGACTCTGAACGGCACTACATAACAGGCCATGAGCAAGAAGGTGTGAGAAATAAAATATACAACCACAGTGGGGTTAACATCGCTCGATTAAAGACTTTTGTTGATGCAATCGACTTTGGGGTTAATTTGAGTGACATAAATTACAAATAACAGAGAGATCTTACTACCTCTTACTCAATCTTGCACTTGAAAATTCGGACTTGATCTCACTGACAGATACGAGCTGTGAGTTCAATCAGTCATTGGTGATATTAGGATTTATATTAAGCATATTTTTTGTTTAAAAGATAAGTAGTATCTATTGACCGACCGTAGGCTAATATTTTTTTGCGTTTAACCTTGCCTTGAATTCACCTAAACCTTTTGCCCAGTTTTTTGAAACTGTATGTAGAATGTTAGCTAAAGAACGGCAACACTCATGTGTAAAAAATGCATTATGCTCACCTAGTTCGGTATTGACGTAATCAAGTATGTTTCCATTACATAGATTATAGCGAACACGAACGAGCTCTACATTAATTTGATTCGGCGTACTTTGGTTGACTTGGTACACAATTCATTTGGCACCATGTCTAGCCCATTTCTTAGTTAATTCAGATTGAGCTTTTTCTAGGCATTCGGTCGCCCACAAGAGACACAACCCAGTATATCCAATTTCACCTTCTGACTCTACGCCTGTGCCTCGACCACTTTCCGCCATCCGATAAAATCCCATGGGGTAAGAGTGTGCATGGTTGGATAAGAAACGATAGCGAAATCTAAATTCATCTACACTGCCTCCTGCGGACTCAATTAATTCATCCTGACTTTTAAAAAAGGCATTATTTCCTTTGAGATAATGCTTTCTTTGTTTTTCAGGGATACCTTGGAAGTATTCAGTTTTTTCTAGATCAGAGCGAACTTCATCTGTATTGGCCTCAAAAAGTGCAACCTGACCGCCAGAATCATCCATTGCTTTAAACATTTTTAGTCTTGACATATGATCATGAAGGTTAAGTAGCCGCCAACGAGCTTGCCATTCATTTGGTTCACAATCTTCTATACATAGGTAGAAAAAAACCAAATATGCTTCAACGATTGCTCTTGTTAACGTTGCCGCGGATGCGCAATCCCAGTGAGCGTTCTTGCCAATCTTTTTAGGTGGCGGACAGATAGAAAGAAGTGATACCCCACTTGTGCACAGCTTTGTAAAAATTAGTGATGCATAATAGTGTGATGAAGTTGGCGAAGGGATTCCGGCTTTATTTTGAGATGAGGTTATACACTTATCTAATGTGACCCTATACTTCTTATAAATCTGTCTATAGACGCTCATGTATACCTGATGTGTTAAGCCTAATTAACATGCAAAAAATAGTTGGTTAAAATAAGCGAAGAAGGAGCAAAAACCAACTGCTTTTTGTTCTTATTCAATTTCTTGTAATGTTTAATTAGCTACTACATTTCCATTTGTAATTGTGCCATTGGCAACGACAACTTCTTTCTCATTATCTTCGGGATCATAATACAAAATTCTATCCCTTTCGATTTGCGAGCAAACCACTAAGCCTCTTGGTTTGCCCGAGTAAACCGAAAATGCAAACTCTTCTGCTTTGCTTTTACATAAAGTCCAAGACATACCAAAAGAATTTGAATCTAGCTCTTCAACACTCATACCTCTATATGCGGTAACTGAAGTTGGCAAGTGCGAATCAATCACTTCAGTATTAGTAATACGCTCTCTTAGATAAATTCACGGTCCCTCATTATCGGCTTGTCTATGTTTAAAAAGCTCTTTTAAACCACCTGAATAATACCAGCAGAAATAACATATAGTCTCGTATAAATAATCTTCTTGATCATCATTAATCGTAAAAGAGGCACGGATATATTCGAATGCTCTGTTACGAAGAAGATCCCATTCAAAAGACTGATTCATCACGTCAAGATAAGGTAATTTCTGCTTTGCTTCACCTTTAATTAAGAAGCTAACTAGAGCATTGAAACATTGAGATTTAGAGCCAAAACGTTCAGAAAGGTAGGCTTCAAATTCGGTAATACTAATACATAGCTTATTGCTCAGAAAAGCCGTGTTTTGTTCATCAAAAATCATTTATGAGCACTCGAACAGGTTTAAACATAGTGCCTCAATCAGCCGACGCGTTAACGGTTGGCCGCATTGATTTGTTAGTGCTTATTTTGTGTTTATAAACGCTAATATCATTATCGACCAGCATGATCTCTTCGGCGTTTGAATAAAAGAATCTATTTGCTGATAGAATCAGTTTGGTATTAGTAAGCCCAATAAACTCCTTGCTGGCAATGTAGCTACCCTCATGAAATGGCTCGTTTCTGGCCAGTAATACAGCTCTTTTCGTGATTGGTACTGTGATCTCAACATTCGGTGTATTCAGCCCAAAATAGAAGCCTTTGCCAGCCTTAGGGTGACTTAACAAGAATGGCCTATCCGAAGTAATCACATTTTGATCAGATTCTTCAATAATGTACAATTGATAATACTTATTTGCAAGACACTCCTGAACGGTACTAATGAGGTCTAGTTCAGTCATTATTAGGTCGGTTTGACTGTACTCGAACTCACTTCGATTAGAGATAGGAACGTCTTCACTGATACTATCTATAATTTCTTTAGTTCTTTTTCTCGGAGCTTCTAAAGTAGATCTAAACGAGGGCACCCGCAAATATAGCGTTGCTAATAGCAAGATAAGATTATGCATGCCTTGCTTCGTAGGTAGAGATTTATGTTCTTCTATGGCTCTAATCGCAGCACTTATCTTTGGTTCGATCTGTTCCGCGTAAAAGTTCTCAACTATTAGAGAATCAATATGCTCCACTGAGTAATAATCTCGTGTAGCGCAAGAATCATTTGGGCTTGTTTTGAACGGAGTATCGTTGTTAATTGGAATGCACCAAAATGAAGATGAATATTCACCTCCATCTGTGAATCCTTTTAAGTAACACTTAGGAATATAATGGTGCTTTGCCTTTCTTCCCACTGTGCCTCCGAGCACTAACGCCTAAAGCAGGTGCGCCGCAGACGTCACCTGGATTTTCTTGTTAGGACTATATTGCAACACTGCTAATTGTGCCAATTAAAATTGAAACTATAACTGCACCAAATGCTAGCCAAACAGCATACATAGAAAATTCGGTCTGGGTTGCAGACAATAAATCTCGTATTTCACTTAGTGTGCTAGCAACTTCTTTATTCAAAAGCTCTACTTTACCTGACACCTCATCCACAGAATAAGTAAATAGTGGCTTCAACGGATTAGTATCAAGCTTACTTATTTCACCATTATCCATTTCTACGTGAAAGAAATTTGTACACCAGTACGATTGCATCCATTCATTATCTAACTCTCCTTCGAGCGAAATTTGCTTTGGGGAGTTTCTCGATGCCCAATTATTACTTACAATTTTTTTCAGTGTTTCTGAGAGAAGGTTGTATTTCGATATTTTCTTTTTGATATTGTACATTTCTCTTATTTGGGATTTTGATTTATTCCAAGAAATATATTTTGGTACAAATTTTACAAATGATTTTGTAATTTCGTACATCGTATCTGAAGCGCATAAAGATGCTGTTTCAATTTTCCCTCTTAAATGATCTATATGATTTGAAAATCTCTCATACTCTCTGACGTAAAATAGGTGATGACTATTCATTTCAAGAATAACATTTTCATCTCCAATAAATAGGTTATATTCCTTCCCAACTTTTGAATGTACTAAGCCTGTAACAGTAACAATATTAGGATCGTTCACAGAGACATGTAATTGAGCATCTCCATCTTTTGTAAAACCGAGAGCTTTCCAGTTATCTACAAAACTCGTATAAAAAGAATACATTGAATAGGACATTTCAGGGAGACTGGGTAGAACTTCCCTAAGTGATGTCTCAAGATCACGTACAACATTATCTTCTCTATTTGGATATCCAGCTAACTTACTAACGTCACTGAGTTTGAATTTGTCCTTGTGTATTTCCGTTTTTATACGATACGATAAACCATCAAAGAACAATTCTTGTCCACTTTTGTGCTTAGCAAATATTTGGTAAGGTAAACCTAACGATGATGATTTATGTAATATCTCTACATGAGTAAAGCAAGAATTTCTTATCATGCTTTCTCTCAATGGGTTAAGTGCTTCTTGAGACGTTCGATACAAATGTGTTGTTCTATCGAATAAATTAACATTTGTATTGTAGCTATCTTCAACTTTCAAAAGCTCAATTGTTTCTTCAATCGATTCTTTTCTATCCAACAATGTGAGTTGAAACGAACCAATATGATGTAAATTCAACTTCTCTATGATTTTTCCGTCATTTTCCATATGTACTTTCAGCCCACTCGATATTGGTTAATAGCCCTAACGCCCACATTAATAGACAAAAAAATGTTGGCTAAAATAGTGACGAAGGAACAAAAGCCAACTGTTTTTTGTCCTTGTTTAATTGCTTGTTATGTCTTTGTTAGAAATAACGTATTTGAAATATAATGGATAATCGTACACTATGTCCGGCTTCGCAGAATCATCCAAATACAGACGGAGGTTAACATAAGTTTTCAAATCTAAATGCTTTTCAAAACCAAGAGATTCATAGAAAGCTACAAGATTTTCCACAGTTACCCCGCTATCTTCTTCTGGCTTTGCTAAGATCTCTATGCAAGCTTGGGGACACTCTACTGCAATACGTTTAATTGCATCCGTTAGTAATACTCGAGCGAATCCTTTTCTACGAAATTCAGATAATATATCTACACGCTCGATATTATAAACGTTTTCATTCTCAGAATTTTTTCTCCACTTGCAATTACAATCATCATCGTAGTTTTCGAAATACACATAGAAAAAACCATCATGTTCTTTATGCATAATATTGGATAATTGAGTCATACTGCTCCTTATGGATAAACAATCAAACTTTTGAATCTTAGTCATAAATCATCGCCAAAAACATAACGCTTATTATCGAGCATGTCGTATATATAACTACTCGATCTGATTTTTACTTCCGTCATTTACAGAACTTACTTTTTGGTTTTATTAAGTATTTTTTACTATCCTGCAATCAAAACCTTAAAGAGTTACAAAAGCAAAACGAGACCTGACTTTAACGAAACTTTTCTGCTTCCCATTAAAAACTATGTGAAAAATATTTTCCATTCTTAAATTAATAACTTATTGTTTTTGAGAAAAAGAAAGTGAGACCAATCAGAATTATATAATAGGAAGCGCAATTGACATTTTTACTAAATCTCATTATCCCTGATTTTGTATACAGTCAATTTAGGTAGAAACTAGTTGGCGAGTCAGTTAATTCAAAGTCCGATTTATTGAAACTCATTACGACTACAAAGCCAATGGCAAAGATCTGCATTGGCACAGTGCCGAATGTCAGATGAAGTCAAGAGCGTTAGTTTTCAAACTTCAGATCAAGTCTAAGCTACTAAATATAAGGTTACAACATTTGTGTAGGAGTTTTTTTGTCCCACGGTATCTATCAATGATATCGCTTATATCTAGGACTTTTGTTTCCCTTTAAGTAATGTTTAACCACAACGGTATCGGTATACAGTTGCCCTACTAATACCCAGCTTTTTAGCGACCTCCACAGGCTTCAGTCCTCTTCCTAATAAATCTCTTACCTCATTCACCATCTGAAGTAACTTTACGCCCCTGATAGACTTCAGGGCGCTCTTGCTTGGCTTTAGCTATACAGGCTAGCTGTCTTTCTTTTCTTCAGGTTTATCCATTGACGCCACAGCTACCGATACTTATAGTTGACTTAAAGCATACAAAACACAACCACCGTTGCTATCTTGTATAGGAGATTATAATCATGGAATACATTACGTATTTACGAGTGAGTACCAAAGAACAGGGTAAATCAGGTTTGGGGTTGGAGGCTCAGAAGCGAGACATTCGGCTTTATCTCGATAACTACAGCACAACTCCGTACAAGGTTATTGAAGAGTTTATAGAAGTAGACTCAGGCGCTAATTCAGCAAGAGCTACGTTAAACGAAGCAATCAATTTGTCTAAGAAACATGACGCTACACTTTTAGTGGCTAAGCTTGACCGTCTAAGCAGGAAAGTATCGTTCATCGCTTCGTTAATGGAAGATAGAAAACTGAATTTCAAAGTAGCTACAATGCCACACGCTGACCCCTTTCAACTTCATATTTACGCTGCCTTGGCGGAACAGGAGAGAGAGTTCATAAGTAAGCGAACAAAGGCCGCACTTGCCGAGGCAAAAAGCCGTGGCACTCGCTTAGGAGGCCTTAGAACCAAAACAAACGAACGCAATGTAGCCAAGCGTAAACAAGCAGATCAATTTGCTCAAAATTTATGGCCAATTATTGAACCTATGACCTTAACCTCGGTGGCTTACTCCGATATTGCAAAACGATTAAACCAAATGAATGTTCAAACAGCCAACGGCGGTATGTTCTGGGCAAGCACTGTTGGCAATATAGTAAAGAGAATGCATCAATTAGCTACTTCAAAGGAATGAACATTCTCAATATGTGGGGTATTTACGAAGGAAATATTAGGAGTTTTATTAATTAATGCTTACCAAAACTGATAGGGGGATATATGCCAACATCGGTAGTTATCATTCAATAAAAAACCCCTCTCATAAATGAGGGCAATACTACATGAAGTCACTTGAAATGAATTTCAAACACTTCAATTTAAGTCCAATAAATCAAATCACTGTCTTTTGATCTTGGCTCAGATTTGGATCCCCTTTGTGCCATTAACTAAGTTTAGAGTCTATAAATATGAATTCGAAACCTAGAATACCTCAGGTATCTCTATTAGCTTTTCCTTTGACATGAGAAAAGTCAATCACTTATATGAATCAATTGCTCTAATCACGCAGGTCATTATGAAAGAATCAACATCTTAGATATTAAAAAGTTCAAAGACTAAAGTTTAAAATCAAAAAACTTGTATTTTAGATGATTCAAGCTTTCAGGAAGTGATTTCGATTGATTTTCATCCATATAGACCTCTGTGAGGCTATTTAGCTGAATGATGCTTTCTAGCGGTATTAAAGGGTTGAACCTTACGTCAAGCACTCTAAGGTTTACCAACTGACCGAAATTTTCAGGTAGTGACTTTAAATTGTTGCTGCTAAGGTCAAGTGTTGTAAGTTTCTCCAACTGGTCGAAGCTTTCAGGTAGGGACTCTAAACTGTTATAGTTAAGGTCAAGCTCTGAGAGATTCGTCAAGTGACCGAAACTTTCGGGTAATGACTCTAACTTGTTATCGCTAAGGTCAAGTGTTGTGAGATTCTTCAACTGGCCGAAACTTTCAGGTAGTGACTCTAACTTGTTATAGCCAAGGTTAAGCTCGGAGAGACTCGTCAACTGACCGAAACTTTCCGGTATCGACTTTAAACCGATATTTCGAACGTCAAGCCTTGTTAGATTATTCAACTGATTCAGAGATTCAGGTAGTGATTCTAAACTGTTATGGTCAAGGTTAAGCTCGGAGAGATTCGTCAAGTGACCGAAACTTTCGGGTAATGACTCTAACTTGTTACTGCTAAGGTCAAGTGTTGTGAGATTCTTCAACTGGCCGAAACTTTCAGGTAGTGACTCTAACTTGTTGCCGCTAAAAACAAGTGTTGTGAGATTCTTCAATTGGCCGAAACTTTCTGGTAGTGACTCTAACTTGTTAATTCTAAGGTAAAGATAGGAGAGATTCGTCAATTGACCTAAATTTTCAGGTGGTGATGAGAATTCATTTGCATAAAGAGTTAGCGTAGAGAGATTCTTCAACTGGCCGAAACTTTCAGGTAGTGATAGAGACTTAAACATATAAAGCTCCAGCTCAGTAAGGTTCGTTAACTGCCCGATACTTTCAGGAAGAAATTCACCATTATAGCGAAGATCGAGTTTTGTAAGATTCGTCAATTGCCCGATGCTTTCAGGCAGTGATTGCAACTCATCTGAATAAAGCCTGACCTCAGTGAGATTTTTCAATTGACCGATACTTTCAGGTATCGACATTATACCACTACCACGAAGATCAAGTGTTGTGAGATTCAGCAACTGACCAATACTTTCAGGTAGTGATAGTACTTCATCCGTAAATAGCGTGAAATCAGTGAGATTCGATAATTGAACAATATCTTCAATCGTCTGACTAGAATGTATATTTTTAACAACCATAGAAGTTACGGGTATAAGCTCATCTAACTCTGTTACAGAACTCAACAACGTTTCTCCTAGGCCATCATATCCTAATTTAATATTACAATGGTATTTTTGGTTTTTCTTGAGTACGCACGTACTTTCATGTTGATTTATACGTGTCACTAATTCTAATATTCTGTCATTTTCGGTGGATGGCAACGTTATCGCCCCTAAAAGAGCAAGACTAAAAGTCGGTGCAAGCCATGGTTTTATTTTTGGTAGAAGTGCGTTTTGGCGTGTGGAAATCGAGCCCGCTAATATTCTAGCTATAAAATCATGAGATATCTCCCAAACCTGCTCATCCTCATTGATTTGCCTTACAATTCCTTTTAGTTCTAATTTCCTTAATATTGCGTTGGTTGTGTTACACGAAAGTCCACTTTCCCTTGATATTTGAATTGACGACAAAGCTCGTTTTGTACTTTTGTCTGTAATCATCGATGCTAGAATGCCCCAACTATCTTCTCCCGCACCAACTTCCGCTTCAACAAGGTTGCGCAGAAGGCTTGACGACTTGCCAAGAAATAAACGTTTTGCTGGTTGAATATGTCGTTCAAGTGACAATCCCAACATATTTAAAATGATAGGTCGATACTGTCCTTTTGTTTCTTCTACATCACTTGCCTCTTTCAACAATTTTTCCATTAAGCGTGAACCAATTTTTAATCCACTTGAAGTCAAAAACGCCCTTGCCATACTTTCTTTGAATAACCCAACTTGTCGCCAATTTTCAAAAGAGCGTAAACGAGGCAAAAATGTACTAACTTGCTCCAGTTCGGATAAATAATCCTCACGACATACAAATAGGAATTTGATTCCTTCAATTGGTTTTTGAGATAGTTCGTTAACTAATATCCAAAATGGTTCTTGCTGCTTTTCACTATGAAGAATTAGTAGTTCTTCGAATTGATCAATAGCGATTATTACCTGCCCTCTTTGGGCTAATGATCTGAGAATCGCCTTGATACGTTCATTGCAACATTCTTCTCTGGGTGTCAGTGACACTTCACTTAGTTTTTCAAGTCCTTGCTGTAAATCAACAATAGGATCGCTATAAACTCGTATGGAGCAAATCTGCAAACTTGTGTCTTGTTGCTTTAGAGAAGGAAAAACGGAAGCTGCAAGAAGTGAGCTTTTCCCCGATCCTGACTTACCAGTTAGGTATAATACTGGAGCGTTAGAGCTAGCAATCCATTCTGCAATCTCAACTTCAAGGCCATCGGAACGTAAACGGTTTTTATATTTCTCGATATCCAAAGCAGAATATTCAAATGGTCTCAAACGGAAAGTATCAACTTGGTATTCCTTACCTTCAATAAAACTGCCATTAGTTAACCAATGATTAATCAAGTTTTTGAGCTTGATTAAAAGAAGCCACATTAGCGGAAGTGCAAAAATTGCAACTACGTGTAGTTTAGGAATGCCCATTTTATCGCTTACATTTGCAACAGAATCTACAATTGGTTCAAAACCAGCAGCGTAGGCCGCTACCGCTCCAATCTGAATAGTGAGCGTTGCCATGAATGATTTATTTTCAGCTCGTTCCATGTCCGTTCCCCTATCTTATTTTATCTTTCCTTGACATTACGACTGTTGTTAGTTATCAACTTGTATAAATAATAATCTATACTTTAAAACATTTTACTAGATACCCCAACTATATTTAATTCGAAATATACAGATGCAAATATCACTCAAAAGTTACTTTTTTCTTGTACACCATAAATACAGCGGCTATTTAAATTAGGGTAGGTTGCATTGTCTGAAGCATACTATTTAGGGATCAGTTTTGAATTTCGATTAAAATAATAACAAAAGTTAGACAGGCCGCTTTCGCTCAAACTCATCCTTCGATTCTTTGCTAAAAGCGGACATACCAGTGGTACGAAGTAACTAGTTTGATGCTCTCGTTTGCCACCAGAACCGGCACTTGCTGATCCTGAAATAATCGACTGTTTCAGCACTAAGGGTGACTTTTCATATACTCTACCACCGGCTGGCAAATGGGCGCCCCGCCCCAAGATTATGCAACGTTTTTTGATCTGTAATACATACTAGGCATTAAGCAAAAATGGCTACAATGATTTGCATCTATTAAAAGTCTAAGAGTAATTTGCAAAGCCACTTATTCTCATTAATAACAACCCTTATGAGACACTTTTACAATGTATCGCAGGGGTATACTCAAATGAGACAACGTCAATCTCATAAATCCACTCTGACATGTTTGAATGTCCGGTACTGAATCAAAAAGATGCCGCTAAAATATTGAATCTGTATAGGTTAATTGAATTAACTCGATGCTCAAGAATGATTGATCACGTGACATTGAAGCTATCATTGCCGACCGACGGCTTAGCCCAATATAGCGATAATAGCTATTTATTGTGTATTGGTTACTTTATCGAATTTCAATTCGTCGAGCCTGTATCACTATGAATCCGTTGACAAATATAAAACCACAGGACTTATAGATATGAATGTCACTCTTCAAGCAACTGCAAAACCCCACATTCTTTAACTTTTCTATTATCTGTGCATGCCGAGGCCATCTCAGATAGGGTAAGTTTTAGCTCCTCAAGCTCTGCAATGCGATGTGTGACTTCAACCATATGTTGCTGGATCAAATTGTTCACACTAGAACAACTTTTATCGGGATTGTTTTTCGTATTCAACAGCTGTTTAATTTCTAGTATGGTCAAATCTAATGAGCGACATTGTTTAATGAATCGCAGTGCTCTCAACGATGAGGCGTCGTAAATTCTGTAGTTACCTTCACTGCGATTGCAAGCCTCTAACAAACCCTGTTTTTCATAAAAACGGATCGTCTGAATAGAACACCCACTTTTTTTTGATAGCTCACCTATTTTCATAAACGTGCCTTTGTGTTGTTGACTCTATACTAGGTATAGACTTTACACTGTACCTATAGTTTTGGGAATAAGAGTTGAACAATGAGTGGTTGCGGCTGTGAAGTGGAAATCAAAGATGCCTCACAAAAACGGGTGCTGTATTGGCTGCTCGGCATCAATGCGACGATGTTTTTCGTTGAGATGACCGTGGGTATTTTGGCTGACTCTACTGCTTTGATAGCAGACTCTATGGACATGCTAGCGGATGCGGTTGTATACGGCATAGGCATTTATGCTGTGGGTAAATCTATACTTCACAAAGCCAAAGCTGCGCAAATCAGTGGTTACTTTCAGCTATTGCTGGGCGTGATCATTCTCATTGATATTACGAGAAGATTATTCTTGGGCAGTGAGCCTATCTCATCATTAATGATAGGAATGGGGTTCATTGCACTAATTGCAAACGTCGCTTGCTTGGTGATTATTCGTAATCATAAAAACGACGAAGTACATATGCGAGCCAGCTGGATTTTTTCAGCTAACGATGTCATTGCCAACATGGGTGTCATCATCGCCGGTGTTCTAGTGGTATGGCTTGATAGCAGAGTACCGGATCTGGTTATCGGCTGTATAGTGTCGATTGCCGTGTTGCGCGGAGCGTGGATGATCCTGAAAGACGCCAAGCAGGAAGTACTTAATAATGAACTATCTAAAGGTAAAGCGGGTGATCCACTATGAAATACAATAAAACCGTTAAGCCGCATATCGATTCCAAATTAACAGATTACTCAGATGCAATGTCTAACAATAATGAGGGGCAGGCATTTGCAGCGCTGGAGGATGCGCATGTAATTGGTCAGCACTCTACTTATTATCATTGTTTAATTCATTGTAAAATGCTGCGACATGGTCTTCTAAACAAAGATTGGAGAGCCGTTTTTGGACAAGTAATAAGAATAGTTGGTGCTGCAACCAAAACAGCTATCGGCCTTGTACCCAAAGGGAATACAGGTGGCACTGACATCAGCCCCTTTAAGCGACTGCCAATCAGTGCCGAAAATCAAGCGATATTGGACAAAATCAACCATGCATAATCATAACCACAGTCACAGTGATAACAGCGCATCAAAACGTATTGGCTGGGCATTTTTCTTGAATGTCGTGTTCACTATCATTGAATTTATCGGCGGCTGGCTGACAAACAGCACGGCTATTATGGCCGACGCAGTGCATGATTTGGGCGATAGCTTATCCATTGGCACTGCTTGGGGCTTAAATAAACTCAGTGATAAAGAAGCAACCAATACATTTTCCTATGGCTATAAACGCTTTTCACTTCTGGGTGCATTGATCAACGGGTTAGTGTTAACGACTGGCTCAATATGGATCTTATTCGAAGCTATCCCAAGACTTTCTGCACCCGAAATGCCGCAAGTTGAAGGCATGTTACTCCTGTCAATTTTTGGCATCGCCGTTAATGGATTTGCTGCGTATAAACTTAGCGAAGGGAGTTCCTTAAACGAGCGTATCTTAAACTGGCATTTGCTTGAAGATGTATTAGGTTGGGTGGCAGTGCTGATCGTATCGATTGTGCTGATGTTTAAGCCATGGCCAATTTTAGATCCCATTTTATCTATTGGCTTCACCTTATTCATTTTATTCAATGTTGTCAGAAATCTAAAAGAAACCTTATTGTTATTCTTGCAAGCCACGCCCGATGCTAAGCAGATGGAGGAAGTGCGTAAAGTGCTCATGTCATTTGATGATGTGGCGGATATACATCATTTTCATATCTGGTCTTTGGACGGTGAACATAGCGTCATGACGGCACATGTGGAGTTGCAACAAGATGTTTCGGTTTCTCAGTTGAGAACACTTAAAGACGAACTTCGCCAAGGCCTTGATGAGTTTGATTTTGTGCACACTACCATTGAAATTGAATTTGCCAATGAAGATTGTCGTGATGAGTAATGTAATGATTGAAATACTTTGTTTCGGTTGGTCGATTGGTCTTAGTTCGATTACCTGTTAATATGAAAAAGATGAGAGTAGATAGATATGTTTAGTGTAAGGGTGACAAGCTACCTGTTGATTTCGCTGATTTTGTTTCAGTCGTTTTCTGCTGTCGCCAAGTCCTTGGATTTTCATGCTATCGACTCGCAACATCTAAGCGAAATACACGAGCATCAGTTGGGCGATAATATCGCTTCTGAAAAGCCGCAGGTGCAACTAAAATCTATCGAACATCCCGATACTGATAACGCCCCCGTAGATATTTCTCACAATCCTGCTGATTGCCACCATTGTGGTCACTGTCATGGAACCCATGCCCAATGGCTTGGAAATAACACCGCAATTGAACTTGCTTCTGTTGCCACCCATCACGGTTTCTATTACTTATCAAAAGTAGTAGATGCACCGGTCACGCAATTACTACGCCCACCTAAAGCATAACCCTGAACTAATCAAACACCGTTCGCCAACTGCTTGGCGATATATATTTTTGATAATTTAGGAATAAAACAATGATGCATTTTTCATTGAGTCGCCCTGTGCGTGTGCACGCTTGGGTGATTTCCACGATGCTTGTCCTTTTGACAACACACACCGTGGTAGTAGCACAAACAAACAGTATCACCAATCGCGAAATGACCTTGCAAAGCGCCATACAGCGAACTTTAGCGAATTCGCCCGAGTTGCATGAGTTCACATACAAGCAACAAGCAATTGAGGGAGAAATTAAAACTGCTTCCCTCAAACCAGCCCTCAACGTAGGCATTGAAGTGGAAAACTTCTTAGGAACAGGCGAGGTCTCTGGCATTAAGAACACCGAGCTGACTCTCACATTGTCGTCGGTTATTGAATTGGGCAATAAACTCCACTCACGTAAGGCGTTCGCTAAGGCGCAATCCACCTTAGTCGAAGCGCAAAACCAAGTTCACACCTTGGATGTACTGGCTGAAGTGACACGTCGCTACATCGATGTACTGGCGCAACAAGCGTTAATTGACGCGCAAAAAGATGCAGAAACACTTGCTCGATATACCTATCAAGCAGTCACAAAACGCGTGGATGCAGGTGCTTCCCCTGCATTTGAACAGAAACGCGCTGAAGCAGCTTTAGCAAGAGCCAGACTGGATGTGGTGACGGCACAGCAAACTAAGCAAGCCATGATAAATAGTCTGGCTATTATGTGGGGGGAAAAAGATCCCACTTTTACTGATGTGGAGGGTGACTTATTTGCGTTGCCATCATCTCCTTCGTTAACCGCGCTTTTTACCACCTTATTGGACAGCCCCAATCTTGAGGTCTATGCACAAGCATCGAGATTGCAGGCATCCCAAGTCCGTCTTACTCAAGCAGCTAATCAATCGGATTTAAGCTGGACGGCTGGTATCAGGCGCATGAATGGCATAGATGAAACAGCCTTTGTAGCAGGCGTGAGTATACCTCTGTTTGCCGGTGACCGAAATCTTGGCGAGTACGAAAAGCAGCGGGCAATTCAGGCACAGCTGGAACAACAAAAAGAGTCAGCGACGCAAAGCCTATACCATCAGCTAAATATGGCCTTGATGGTCAGAAACAATGCGCTGCTCAATGTACAGACACTGCAAAACTCTATTATCCCACCCTTAGTCCAAGCGCTGGAATTAGTAGAACAAGCCTATATAAACGGTCGATTCAGCTACCTTGAATGGGTGAGTACACGTCAAGAACTACTCAGTGCCAAACAAGCCTTAATTCAATCAGCGAAGCAAGCTCATCAGCGTGGTGCAGATATCGAATCACTGACTGCACAGCCTCTTGTGGATACGATCAACAGCTCTTTTTCGAGAAAAACAAAATGAACAAAAATATATTAATTAAGAAGCAAAACACGCTGTTAGTTTTCATTGTTTGCAGTGCGTTGGGATTGTTTTCAAGCACCACAATACAAGCATCAGAAGGCGAGCATGGTAAAGAGGAAGCCCATAATGACGAACGCGTATTCATGTCAGATAGCATGGCGCAAAAAATGGGCGTAATGACGCAAAGTGTGCAAACGGGTAGTCTCAATATCACCACCACTGTTTTCGGAAATATCGTGACCGACCCGGCTTCACTGAGTCATGTGCGTGCACGATTCGACGGTATGGTGACCAAGGTCAATGCAAACTTAGGTAACAAGGTAAAAAAAGGCGAGACACTGGCGGTAGTTGAATCCAACGAAAGCCTGAAAAGCTATCCTGTTGCCGCGCCGTTTTCAGGCACAGTGATTGCCAGACATGCCAATGAAGGCGAGTTATCCAATGGCCAAGTGTTATTTTCAATCGCTAACTATGATGACGTGTGGGCACAGCTTAAAGTCTTCCCTCAACAGCTATCAGATATTGCAGCGCAGCATCCCGTTCAGCTTAGCCTGTCAGGGGCAGCGTTAGACACCACTATCCAACATATCTTACCCTCACCCGATGAAAAGCCTTATGTCTTGGCGTATGCCAAAATAGCTAATACCTCAGGTCAGTGGCCGGTTGGCGCGGCTATCAAAGGGCTTGTCACAATCAACACCCTTGATGTCGCCATGATGGTGCCTAAAACGTCGATTCAAGAGTTTGAGGGGGCTTCTGTGGTGTTTGTCAAAGAAGGTAGCGAATACCGTCCCGTGCCCGTTACCTTAGGTCAACAAGATAACCACAATATTGAAGTGTTATCAGGTCTGCACATTGCAGATGTGATTGTCAGCCAGAACAGCTACCTGTTTAAAGCCGATTTAGAAAAGTCGGAGGCCGGTCATGATCATTAATAACTCATTGCTATCTATTTGGTCAGGCGTCTCTGTTATTGGGGGGCGAACACATGATTGAATCCATATTACGTTTGTCCATAGAGCGACGAGGTTTAATGCTGATGTTGATCTTCCTTGTGCTGGGCATGGGGATATTCAGTTATCAAAAATTACCTATTGATGCGGTACCCGATATCACCAACGTGCAAGTGCAAATCAATACACAAGCATCGGGCTATTCGCCTTTGGAAACCGAGCAGCGGATCACATTCGTTGTAGAAACAGCACTGGCTGGATTGCCTGATCTGTCCTACACCCGCTCTTTATCTCGCTACGGGCTATCTCAGGTAACAGCGGTATTTGATGAAGGCACTGATCTGTATTTTGCTCGTAATCTCATCAATACCCGATTGGGTGCAATCAAAAGTCAGCTACCTGAAGGGTTAGAGCCTGAAATGGGGCCTATCGCTACTGGGTTGGGCGAAATCTACATGTATACCTTGCGAGCCAAGCAAAATGCCCTGCAAAAAAACGGTGAGCCGTACGATGCAATGGCGCTTCGCGAGATACACGACTGGATCGTAAAACCGCAGCTCGCACTGGTTAAGGGGATCACTGAAGTCAACGCCATTGGTGGGTACGTAAAACAATATCATGTGAATCCTGAACCACAGAAAATGCTGAATTTTGATATTAGTCTAAGTGATATCCATCGTGCGCTGGAGCGAAACAACACCAATCAGGGAGCAGGCTTTGTTGAGCGAAATGGGCAACAAATACTGGTGCGCTCACAAGGTCAACTACAGACACTTAGCGATATAGAAAATGTGGTAATAAAGCGCATTAATACTGTCCCCGTTGCGGTGAAAGACATTGGCAGTGTAGCTATTGGTAAGGAGCTGAGAACGGGTGCGGCAACGCAGGAGGGTGAAGAGACCGTTTTAGGTACAGCAATGATGCTAGTCGGCGAAAACTCACGAGCCGTTGCCCAATCCGTTGCCAAAAAGGTGAAGGACATTCAATCCAGCTTACCTGATGGTATTGTCATTGAGCCGGTCTACGACCGTACCCTACTGGTCAATAAAGCTATCGACACGGTTCAGAAGAATTTAGTAGAAGGGGCGTTATTAGTCATAGTGATCTTGTTCATATTGCTTGGCAATATTCGCGCCGCGCTCATCACTGCGGCAGTTATACCGCTAGCGATGTTGGCGACCATCACAGGCATGGTTAATACCGGTGTGTCTGCCAATCTGATGAGCCTTGGGGCATTGGATTTTGGATTAATTGTCGATGGTGCGGTGATCATCGTAGAGAACTGTATCAGGCGGTTATCCGAGTCTCAGAAACGCACAGGTGGAGTCTTGCCACTAAAAGAGCGGCTAGAACTGGTTTTTCAAGCAACCAACGAAGTCATTCGTCCTAGCTTGTTTGGTGTATTGATTATTACTGTGGTGTATATCCCGCTGTTCTCATTGACAGGCGTTGAGGGCAAGATGTTTCAGCCAATGGCGGCAACGGTCATCATGGCGCTGATAGCAGCGATGCTGTTCTCCATTACCATTGTACCGGCGGCAGTCGCGATGTTTATGGGCGGTAAAGTTAGTGAAAAAGAAAGTTTCATTATTGTTGCAGCCAAATCCGCCTATCGCCCCATCATTCACCTCGCACTAAAATTACGCTGGATAGTGCTTGTCGGCTCAGTCGTGCTAGTAGTAGGCAGCTTATGGTTGGCAACGCGATTAGGCTCTGAGTTTGTTCCTCAGCTTGACGAAGGAGACATCGCACTGCACGCCATGCGAATACCGGGCACAGGTATTGAACAAGCCGTCGCAATGCAAAAAACACTTGAATCTACCTTGATGGAATACGAACAGGTACTCACAGTGTTTGCGAAAACCGGTACCGCAGAAGTAGCTACCGATGCGATGCCGCCCAACGTAACCGATACCTTTGTGATGCTAAAACCACGAGCCCAATGGCCTGATCCTGACCTATCAAAAGCTGAATTCGTGGAAACCCTTGAGCGAGACTTACAAGCGGTGACAGGCAATAACTATGAGTTTACCCAACCTATCCAAATGCGCTTTAACGAGTTGATAAGTGGAGTAAGGGCTGACCTTGGTATAAAAGTCTTCGGAGATGATTTAACCACGCTTGTTGCCTCTGCAAACGACATCTTAACGGTTTTGCAATCAATAGACGGCGTGGCGGATGCACGACTTGAGCAGGTAGATGATATCCCTATCTTCACTATCAACCCCAAGCCAATCGAATTGGCACGTTATGGATTGGACGTCGCCGATTTGCAGGAGTGGTTGGCGTCAGCTATCGGGGGTAATACCGCTGGCTTAATTTTTGAGGGAGATAGACGATTCGAGTTGCTTGTGCGATTTGATGAAGGTATCCGCACAAACTTAGATGCCATTGGCAACACTCCTATTATTACGTCCGATGGGGAATTTGTGCCCTTATCAGAAGTCGCTACGCTGGGTTACTCGTCTGTTCCCAATCAAATCAGTCGAGAAAACGGTAAGCGCAGAGTCGTGGTTACCGCCAATGTCAGAGAACGCGACTTAGGGAGTTTTGTTGACGAAGCAAAAATCAAAATAACCGAACAGGTAGCTCTACCAGCAGGCTACTGGCTGGATTATGGCGGCACGTTTGAACAGCTTGAAAGTGCCAGTCAGCGACTGTCTATCGTGGTGCCGGCCACGCTTTTCCTGATACTTGTGTTACTAGTGGTGGTGTTTGGCTCATTTCGTGATGCCTTGATCATCTTCACTGGTGTGCCTTTAGCCTTAACAGGAGGTGTTTTCGCACTCTGGATGCGTGACATGCCACTGTCTATATCTGCCGGAGTCGGGTTTATTGCGCTCTCTGGTATTGCGGTATTAAACGGCTTAGTGATGTTGTCATTTATTAAACAGCGAGTACTAGAAACAGGTGATTTGATTAACTCAATCGTTGACGGAGCTATCACAAGATTGCGTCCGGTTTTGATGACAGCACTGGTAGCGAGCTTAGGCTTTATTCCCATGGCACTGAATGTCGGAACTGGCGCTGAAGTGCAAAGACCGCTTGCAACGGTGGTGATTGGCGGGATCATCTCGTCCACCATTCTAACATTGGTCGTTTTGCCTATTTTGTATCGGATGATGCATTCGAAATCAACCAAAGTGTGATTGTTTTAGGCACCGTATCGCAGCAGATACGGTGCTCTTTGTCTGAAAATTCAAATCAACTGAAAATGATCACTTATCAAAAAGAATATGAATTGGCTAAAAACCGGTTAGACAATGAAATTGAACGATGCAAAAAGATCTCACTTTCCAGAACTCCGCACTGAATCCTTAGTAAGGTATAAAGTGATTTTGCAGTCACTTTTAAAATAGTTTGTGTAAGTTAAAATCTATTGAGCCAATTCATAGATATAAGTATCGGTAAAAACACCAATAATGGGGGTAAAAAAGGGGTAAGTACGGGGAAAATTGAATTTATGCCTTTATTAGACTCCAGATATTTGAATTTCCTTTGAGAATCAAGATCAAACACATCTTAAATCGCCCTATATCGCACGCTAAGAGCAAAACAACAGAAACACCTAAAACCACTAGAAAAACCAAATTTAACGCTTAGAATTAACTACAGGGCAATTTCTGTTGACTGCTCCCTAAACAAGCATAACAACCGTCAGCCATGAGTATAAGGTTTCGTAATTATGAGCGGTGTTTTTTTGTGTAGCCGTAACTACCAGCTACTTGGCTTATACCTAGGACTTAGTACCTTTTCCACCAGCTTCTTTGCCTTCTGAAATCACTTGTTTAATATATGGTTCCATCTTGGTCTTAAGAGAGCGACTCATGCCGTAATTCTTTCCACCTGAAAATAACTTGTCTGAAATAGATTTACTCAGATAGTCAGCAAATCCTACATTTATCTGTGAATACTCTTTGGCTTGATAAACAGCGCAGTAGTCTTTACCGTTTGAACCTGTCCTTACATCACAACATTCCCAAAGAGAGAATGCTGGATCTGTTTCTATTTCCATATCTAATAATTCAGCGTCATTTTTTTTAAGCGCTCTTCTGTACATCCTCACTTTATACCGGTTTCTTATATCCACGGATTTTGGGCTCTTAACTCCTGTAGAGTCGAATCTTAGCCAATTTGAATTCCACAACGCTTTTCTAACGCTCTTTTCAATGCCAACTTCAATATTACAAACGATGTGTACATGTAACAGTCCAGATGAAGATTCTTCCAAAACGTAAATATAATCATCTATCTCGAATGGTATGGCTATTTTCGAGCGGAATAAGTGATTGAAATATTGTGCAGGTTTTTTACTTGCAACAGCGCGTCTGATTTTGTCAGAAAAATCGGCATTGAAATTTATTGTAATGGCAGTTGTAACTAGTGGTGATGATTTTATCGAAGTTTCATTCACAAGGGCAGCAACTGCAGCCCTTAATCCAAAGTTAATATACTGCTCAGCTTTTACATCTAAACAATGGGTTATATAAAGATCTTCTCTACTTTTAATTACAGGAAGTAATGAAGGAGCATAGCTTTTAATATAACGATTACTTGTCTGTACTGGTCTCCCTTCAGAAAGACCCTTTCTAGATTTTTCTAAAGCCTTTATCAACGTAGGATTGGGGGTTGTTTTGGGTGAACGTACTGGCATGTGTGTTTTGTGCCTTTTTTCCAATTTAAATACTACGGATAACCTACATTGAATTTTCTGGCAAAACAAATATTAAGTAGACCATAGATACCTCAATCTCATAAAAATAAAACGGACGCCAGTTCAGTTCCCTACCAAGAAATCACAATCGAAAAGTGTCACACAGAAGTGTCACACAATAAGCCTTTTCCAGATCTTGAAGAATCCTTATACCACGTGTACTGTAGGGGAGAAAATTAACTTAAAATGGGTGTCACATCCCGCCAGCTCCACCAAACCGAATGACGGTCTAGACCCTTCTAGACCGTCACATCCCTTTCATACCAAGGCATACAGCCACAATCCTTTAGCCCACCTCTGGGTCTATAAAAGTCCTGACAAGTCCTCAGAATGGCTTAAATATGTCATTGAATGTCGCGAGGCTGACACTTATTCCGACAGAATAACGCAAGGCATAGGCACAAAAGAATGTCGTAAGTTCCGTGCTAAGTTCTTTCAAAATCATTTACCTGTATGTAATGAAGTTGCACGCGAATACTTAAGAATCAGTGAAAAAGCGGATTATATACAAGCCAACCTTTTCTTGTTGGAAATTGAGAAACACTCACTAATAGACGATTTAAATCTCGTCGATAGTCAAAATCACCATATATTTTCTGAAGAAAAATCAAAAATATGCGCTCGATTCAAGCGAACCTTTCCAGAACGGTTTGCTCACAAACTGTCATCTCAACTCATGTCACGTTACAAACTCGGCATCCCTGCAAACTCTGATATTAGCGTTAACCTCAATATGCTTTGCTGTGAAGACTACTGGCTCAAGAAAATTCGCGTGGCTTCATCTAGGGCGATTGAACAAGTTAGGCGTATGACTGGCATCATTAATAAATCAAAAGGTATCTACTGTAGTGATGATGCTCGTGATAATTGGCGTTGGCATAAAGAGCAATCAAAAGAATACCTAGAAAATACGTTTATCGAGAATGAAGATGGTCAAACATTTTCTCTAGCTGACATAGCTAAAACAAATGTATCAAATCCTGCAATTCGTCGATGTGAAATGATGACTCGGATAAGAGGCTTTGAAGAAGTTGCAGAATTTAATGGTGACGTAGGCGATTTTTATACCATCACTACTCCTTCAAAAATGCACTCGCATAGCACGACTGGAATTAAGAATTCTAAATATGACAATACAACCTCAAAACAAGCAAACAACTATCTCTGCAACGTATGGGCTCGTATTCGCGCAAAACTAGAAAGAGAGCAAATTAAAATATACGGCATAAGAGTGAGTGAGCCTCATCATGATGGAACACCGCATTGGCATTTATTGCTATTTACAGCCCCAGAATTCCGCAAGCGTTCAAGAGAAATAATTCAACACTATGCAATGCAGGAAGATGGTAAAGAGGCTGGGGCTGAAAAACACAGATATAAATGCGTTCCTATCGATCCCGCCAAAGGTGATGCGGCTGGTTATATAGCTAAGTATGTGGCTAAAAATATTGATGGTGAGTTTATCAAAACCGACTCATACGGCAATGAAGCCAAATCATCAGCTCAGCGGATAACTGCGTGGGCAAACCTCAATGGTATTCGCCAGTTTCAATTCATTGGTGGCCCAAGTGTGACATTGTGGCGACAACTACGTCGCGCAGAAGCACAAGAGAATCAAGAACTAGAAGCTTGCCGCATGGCAGCTGATGCGTCAGATTGGGCGGCTTACGTGATGCTTATGGGTGGTATCAATAAAACTCGCCTAGAACGCCCTATTCAACTTGAATATGTCTTGCCTCCAAGTGACATTGATTATGAAACCGGTGAACTAGTATTTCGCACAGGTCGCTATGGTCAATCATTGTCCTCTCAAATCACAGGATTCAAAATTGGGAATAATTTCGTCCCTATCAAACGCAAACTGTGGACTATAAAACCGTCACCACCTGATGATGATTGCTCACACGCGCGGGCCGGCGCGAGTGAGCAATCTTCAGCGGGTGGTCGCTTTGACCTTGGACTTGTGTAAATAACTGTACGGTACAAATTAAAACTAAAAAAAGAGTAAATATGAAAATACAAAGAAACCAAATATGCCCTTGTGGTAGTGGCAAAAAGTACAAAAAATGCTGCCTTATTTCTTCACAGGTTAAAGAAGCTTTATCTAAACAAAGAGCCTTAGGTACAAACGATGAACATATAGAAGACCCAGTATTAATTCAGTACTTTGGTTACAACAAAGCAAGGGCCGAGGGTGAATCCCCATTTGAACTGCCAGAAGAGGGGCTGTGCTGCATGGTGTCTTCTGTTAACAGAGATATACAACGAGAGATAAATTCAAAGGTAGATTTCCCACTGCTCCAGTTGGGCAAAGGACAATGGGTGATCACTGCAAACATTGGTAACGAAGTTAAATTCAGTGGCCCTTATGATTCAGAGCAATTAGCAATGGAGTCCGCTAGAGAGAAATTTGGTGCTGTACGTTTTATGTCGTCACCTGAAATATTTTAGGAATATAGCTCTTTAACAATTTGGTAATTGTATTGCCAAGACATTACACTCTTGGCTTACTATTTATTGCAACTGTCTTAGGATTAATTTGAACTTATATACTGACACGCCTTTAGCCTCTGCTATTTTTGAATTATTCGAAAAGTTTAATGAAAAATTAGTCATTCATTTAAACGAAGCTCAAACACACGGGGCAATTAAAGCGTTTATTTTTGGTGGATGCGCTATTCATTTATTTACCAATGTAAGAGGCAGTGATGATGTTGATATTGAAATAAGTTCGGCTAAAAAGCTAGATACCCACTCACTAATTTTAGAAGTAGACGACGTTTACTACACAGACCCACTAGAAGGTGACAAAGTATTAAGTTTAGATGATACCTTTAATGTTGGATTGCCAACCTTACACCCTGACTACAAAGAACGCGTCATACCACTTTCAACAGGCAATACGGTTTTACATGTCTATTTAGTTTCTGCGATAGATATTGCTATTTCTAAACTTGAACGCTGCCAAGCCGATGATGTCACTGATATAGTCGCTTTGTATAAAAAAGGATATTTTACACTCGATGAATTTGAAGAACTTGCGATAGAAGCTTCAGGTTATTCTATTAATCCAGAAAAATTGCGGTTAAATATTAGTCACGTTATAATCGAATGCGAAAATAGTTAGTTTATTTAAGATAATCGAGCAAATGCAAAATTTACAACAAGTGTTTGAACAATTAGTACTCAATCCAGAGCACCCTAAAGCCTCAGAATGGTTAAAGGACGTCGCTTTGGCATTTTGGTATGAAAATTTTGTTCCTGCTACTGATAATTTTACTGCTGATAATCTTGCCCAAGCAGGGTTTGTGTTAGACAAACTATCTCGTTATTCATGTACGCCTTTATCGTCTAAGCAACAAGTTAGAGATTATGTATTACCTACCCTTAAACTACATAGCCAATCAAAAACTGTAAATAGCAGTGATGCCTTGGCAATGGCTTGGGGAGTTAATTCAGACTTAAAATACTCATTTAAATCATTGTTACCCTACCAGCGAAGAAGTTACCAACACGTAGCTTAGTTGTATGCAGAGTAAAGAATTCAATCACTATTCATTCCTCTAGCATGCACACCTCGCTTAGTAATATGATCAAATGTAAAAACATGTTCTTGTGGGGCTAACGTGCATTTGCCAATATAACGGCCGTTGAATTCTTTACCTCCCTTTTCAATATATAAAGAGTCTTTACATGTCGGGCATTCAGCCTCATAGATGACTAATTCAATAATCTTATGTCTACGCTGTTCTTCGTCAGTTGCGGCCTCTCTATTGACTGTAAACATAGCATTTTGTTCAGACAAGCGAACCATCCAATCAGGGGCACTTGCTACTCCTTTTGTTATGAGCTCATAAATTATATAGCCGAAACGCCAGAGCAGAATAATTACTATTACTGCAAATACTGCGAAAATTGAGGACTGAACTTTGCTTATTGAAAACAACAAAAAGGGTATACCCAAAACAACACAAACGGGTATTAAAAGAAATGCTAAGATTCCCCATCCTTTGAGTGTTGTATTGGTCATTGGTTGTACCCAAAAAAATGGCTTTTTAAGATCGATTGCCTTGTAGATAGCTACTCCACAGGTTGAATTTTTAAGATTCTTATTTGAGTCAGTAAGCCCTAGCCACATTTTGGTCGTGGTTCCACCTTTTGAATCATCGCTTTCAAAAGTCAGTCGAATATCTATATTTCTTTCCTTTAAAAACTGAGAAAAATCGCCATCTTCAGCTAGAATTTCGAATATCTTTTTCCTGTGATCTCTTACTTTCCTAGATGCATTGGCGGCTTCTGATTTATCCAAACGAGGCCAAACTAAATTATGAATTTCTAAGTAATCAAAAACGATATTAACGTTTGAAATGTCTTCATTCAGTTGCCTTAATGTATCTTCTACCAACGCAAATAGTATCTCTGCCGGCTTAAATAACGAATTAATGTTCTGTTGAAAATATTCCTGAGACAACAACAACACTTTCTTAAACTCATGAATATCAACATTTTTTCTCATTTTTACTCCCTAAAAACGACAGGTACGCAACCGGTTGGGTATCTGTTTTACCAGACCTTTGAGTACCAATCTACCCCTGTCTAAACCAACAGGAGTAAATACATGTATGTCACAACCAATAAACTTTCAGAAATGATTGGCTACACGCCAGAAGCAATCCGCAACAAGGTTAAAAAAGGAGTCTGGCATAAAACCATTCACTACATAAAAGCGCCCGACGGGCGATTGATGATGAACGTTGAAATGATTAATAAATGGATAGAAGGTAAAAAACTATGAGTGTTACTGAAGTTAAAAGCGGGTATCTAATAAAGTTTTTTCTACATAATGAAAGATATACAGAAACTATTCCTGCATTACACAATAAAACGACTAAAAAAAGAATTTCAGAGCAAGAAACCATTTATAAAACAGCGATAAGTATTAGTGATAAATCATCACTTGATAAATATCCAAACAGTAAAATTTTACAAAAAGCTTTTAAATGTGAATCAGACGCTTTTACCATAGATGACTATTCAAGTATTTGGTTTCAGCAAAAACAACGTAATTGGTCTCATACTACGATTCGTGGCTACAGCCAAAAATATAATTCATACATAAAGCCTAACTTCGGTCATATGCGTTTAAAAGATTTCAAAGCCAGTATGTTTGACGAGTGGGCATCTAAACAAACATTGTCTGGTAAATCCATTAATGAAGCTCGCAACGTCATACACCAAATATTTAAACGTGCATTTTTTGATGGTGTTATTGATAGCAATACTGCGGAACGAATAGAACGTTACAAACAAGACCAAAAAGAGCCTGAGCCTTTCACTAAAGTTGAAATAGCTAAAATACTCGATGCTCTCGAAACACCTTATCGTGAATTCTTCCAATTTGCCATTTGGACAGGACTTAGGACTGGTGAGCTATTGGCATTGCGTTGGCAAGATGTTGACCTAGATAAAGGTGTTGCTCATATTCGCAAAAATATAACACTTAACAAAGAGAAAGAGCCTAAAACCAAAGGAAGTATAAGAACTATTGAGATGCAATTTGAAGCAATTCAAGCCTTAAAATCAATTATTAATTCCAAATATTGCGATGAATATAGAGTATTTATTGATCCAAAAACGAATACCACTTACAAATATGCTGACGGGTTGCGTAAATATGTTTGGAAGCCGACACTTAATAAAATTGGTGTCAAATATCGCTACCCTTATCAATGTCGCCATACATTCGCATCAATGATGCTTACGTCTGGGAAAAACCCCATGTGGGTAGCTTCCCAGATGGGGCATGCTGACTGGGGAATGATTAGAAAAACATATGGCCGATGGATACCAGAATCTTCACAAAATAAAATCTCTCAGTAACTTTAGAACTATTAATTGACAGCCCATCTGCATAGAGGGTAACCTTATTGGGCGATAAAAAGGTGAATTTAACCACAGAGCTTATGCTCAAAAATGTTAATTCGAGGAACAGTTATGTTCTACCTGAACCGGTAACGCGCTCTGGCCAAAAGTCACTGGCGTGCCCGGTAAGCGGCGAGTGGATCGCCGCTAGGTTGTCGGGGAGTAAAGTTTGTTGGTAACTCACCACTCCTGATGAAAGGTTTATAGTGGACCTTCAAGATTGTCTTGAGGGGTTAAACCAATCATTTGATGGAGAAAATATGAAAATTATTGATCGCAAAACCAACGAACAACCTAAGAGTTTGAGAAAAGCTACAAAGTGGCGGATCTTAGTGGTTAGACTATTCTTATATGGTTTTTACTTTGCACTTAAAGTAATTATAAGGATATCTATCATTGCATGCTTAACGTACCTCGGAGTACTAGTGCCAAACTTGTAGCTTAAATTTGCTAGGGCTAGGGTTACTCCCTTGCGTATACCTAATATAGGTGATTATGAACTTATTAATGATCAGAAATTTACTTGGAATTGATGCTATTAGTGTAGCTCAAGCCTGTAACATTGAAGTTGAAGATCTTTTGTCTATTGAGCAAATAGACGTTAGCCTGTTAAGAAATTCTGTATTTATAAACAAAATTTGCCTTTATTATTCATCTTTTATTGGCATTAGTTTAGAAGTATTTATGTTTTGCATAATTCAAGGTGAACATTCCCGACTTACTAGTTCTACTTTTCGTATTATCAATAAATTGTTTTATAAGATTGGAAGCTTATTTTTAAATGGAAAAACAATATCATCTAAATCAATCTCCCCTTTATAAACTTCGTTCTTTCAAGAGATTAGCAAAAATTTTAGACTGTCCTCAGAAAAGTCTAGAAAAATTATTATTGCAACCGAACAACAATTACTACACTTCGCATATTAATCAAGAAAAAATTATAAAAGGTAGTAAGCAGATCGTACAACGAAAAATACAAGTTCCAAAACCTCAATTAAATCGAATTCATAAGAAAGTACAAAAATTTCTATCTAAAATAGAAAAGCCTGGTTACCTTTTCTCGGGTGTAAAAAGGCGTTCAAATGTAAGTAATGCTTTGTATCATGTTGAAACTGACTATATGAGAAAAATGGACATCCAAAAGTACTATGAAAAAACGTCTGCAAAATATGTTTATAAATGCTTTGTAAATACCTTCAGAATGGCTCCTGACTTAGCAAAAGTAATGACCAAGTTGTGTACTTTTAATAGTCACATACCAACTGGCAGTTCATTGTCACAAAACTTAGCATTTTTCTGCAACCTTCACCTATTTAACCAAATTGAAAGTTTTTGCAAGAAGCGCAAAATTAGCTTTTCTTTATATGTTGACGACCTTACATTTTCGGCTAAACATAAACTGACGAAGGATTTAACGAATCGCATCGTTCATATTTTCAATAAAAATTCAGATTATGTTATACATAAATTTCAAGTTTATAATAAAGAGACTCCTAAATTAGTAACTGGTGTTATTCTTAAAAATAATATTATGTTAGTTCCAAACAAATTAAGAGTTAAAATGTTAAATCATGACAAGGAAAAAAGTATAATTATTGACAATTTGAGCAATGATAGAGACGGAGCTATAAATTTTTATCAAAGGTTTATAGGACTCGTAAGCTGCGCTAACCAAATAAGTCCAAACTACAAGCTGTGGACTAAAGAATTATGTGAAGAAAGAAAAAAGTATGGAATACAAGCTGTCACTGGGAAAAAAGATTAGATGCAAACTACTGATTTAAATATAAAAAATAATAGTTCAACTCCCGCCAGCACCAAATAGAAAAAGGCTTATCGAAAGATAAGCCTTTTTTGTTTCTTTATTCCGAGCTGAATTAGGTTTACATGAAGCGAATCGATCGTGCCCCGAATATTGCAAATTTAACAAACATCCGAATCACCAATGCTCACTAAAGAGTAAAAATATGCTAGTCTTGCCGGCTAAATAAATTCTGTCGTTTGAGCCTATTCTTCGGTTCAATATTGAAAAGGTAAGCACATGAAAGTGATAGTCGCCCTCGTTATTGTAATAGCTATTGGCGCAGCCCTGTGGTTTTCGAACCCAGATCCACAGCAACCAAAAATCAGCGATGAGCCAGTGTCTGTTTTACCGGTTATTACCCGAGAACAGATTCTTTCAGCTTCGGATTTGGTGGAAGGTGTTAAGCAGGCGATGTTGCAAAGCGATGAAGAAGCAATTGAAGAGTGGTTAGACAAGGCGTTAGCTGTCGCAAAAGAGGCTGGCATGCCGAGTGAAGACATCGATTATATTAATTCAGACGCAGCGAAAGACTATGTGATTTTTCAGGCCGAGCGCAGCCAATTTAATGATGCCATCGAGAAGGCTTATTATGAATTACTGGATATCGAAACAATTAAAACTGAATACCCCCAAGCCAAAGATTTATTCCCAAATGCCGACAAGTTAATAGCAGAGCGGGATAAATTGCTTGAACAAATCGCTACAGAATTGGCTAGTGACTCAACACCAACAGATGCTGACCGTCTAGCAGCGCGCCAACAGTGGTTAACTAGGCACGCTAACCAGTCGTCCAAATAGTAGTTTAAAAAACTTTACTCGAAATAGCCGCTCGTTGACGGCTATTTTGTTATCGATAGCGGACTCGCTGTGGATATGGTTGTCACCCTGGTACTCAATACTTATAGATTTGCCCCCATAGTCGCAGCATTTGAATTTAAGCAACCTATCTACAGCCCGCCTAACACTACAATTTTATCTATCGAATCAATTGATTGTTTCAATTATCCCATAGCCATGATCTTATTTAATATAGCGCTATTAAGATTATTAATAGCACAACAACAAGAAGGTCATCATGAAATCCCTAGCTTCAAGCCGCACCATCAATTCTAACCAAACAGCAAAGCCTAAGCTTGCTTTGATTGCGGAAGGTGGTGGACAGCGCGGGATATTTACGGCTGGGGTATTAGACGCTTGGCTACAAGAAAATTACGATCCCTTCGATATGTTCTTCGGCACGTCTGCAGGTTCACAAAACTTAACTAGCTATTTAGCAAAGCAAAAAGGCTACGCCAAACGACTTATCCGCGGTTTATCTCGGCATAAACGTTTCTTTCATTTAGGCAGAGGTTTAGTAGGTAAACACATAGTAGATTTGGATTGGTACTTCGATAAAACGACCGAAGCGAATCGTGCTATCGATTTCCAAACCGCTAGGCGTACGTTAGGCCAGCGTGAACTATACATTACTGCGACTAACGCCCGAGATAGACGCCCTTACTTTTTAAGTCCAACAGGCGAAAGCCAGCAGTGGCGTGAACTGCTGAAAGCCTCTAGCGCCTTGCCTTTTTTATACAAACAAGGGGTTAAACTTACGCCGTGGTTAGATACTACTGCAGCCAATGAACCAGCAGTAGAGACCGACCATAGCGCCCCATCGTCCAAAACAGACTTTTACCTTGACGGTGGTTTAGCAGCGCCACTCCCCGTAAATGAGGCCTACAAGCGAGGCGCTCGCAAAATTGTGGTGATCCGCACTGCCGATGCTCATTTTCAAGCGCAATCAGCTTGGGTACATAAACTTAGATCTTTGGTGTGTACCTCAGGTTTTTGCCCTAAAACCCTTGATTATTTAGTCCAGCACGAAACAGCCTATCAGCAGGAGTTAGCATTTATTGCCAATCCACCAGCCGATGTTGAGATCCTGCAAATTTTTGCTACGGAAAAACTTCAAAGCAAATTGTTAGGCAGCACAGATAACGATTTAAAACATGATCACAAATTGGGGATCGCCGCTGGTAAAGTCTTTTTGCAGCAACATGCAGAAAAAAGTTTCGAAGCGAGGAAATATGCTCGGCGTAAACACGACGAAATGAATGCTCATCGCGACACAAGTGAAGTAATTAGCGAAAATATTGTAGGCCAGCTAACTTCACAACAACCCGATACTGGCCAACGTTTGTCGGCCTAAGTTGAGGCAAAATATTTAGTTGTAATCGTGACCCGACACTTGAAGAAATAGGTACCTTCGGGTTCGAGTCCTCGTGCCCACTTCGATTTGATAGCGTTTTTAGTTTTGTAAATGCGCTTTAATGGACTCGGCAACGTAATTCGCATCAAATATTTCTATCCAATATCCGTCGGGATCTTTTATGAAAGCGATGCCTTGCATGGCACCTTCGTTAGGCCGTTTTTGAAAAGGCACATCTAACGCTTCAAAGCGTTGGCAAGCAGCTTCAAGGTTTGGCACGTGAAAACCGATATGCCCAAACCCTTTGGGCTCACTATTACCGTTATGATATTGCGTGTTTTCTGCTGAGTCAGCCCAGTTATGAGTCAACTCTAACATGGCTGGTCGTCCAAAAGTTTGTGCGGTACGAGTGCTTGAATCATCGCTTATATCTGAAAAATCTTCCCCTGCACTTAAAAAGTACAAACTAAACTTCATATCGGCAAAATCTAGGCGTTTGAGTAAAGTCATCCCCATTACACGGGTATAAAAATCCAATGAACGCTTAGGTTCGGCAATTCTCAACATTGTTTGGTTAAATACAAAGCCGTCTGTGGCTGCATCTTTTTCTTCATATAGACCATCGGCCTTATCAAAATGACGACTCATAAACTCCGCTCCTTAACTTTTAATTCTTTGGTTTTGATTCTTTGATATTGATGCTGTTGTACACAATGGGGATACTAAACTCTATTCACAACCGCATGTAACAAAATGATGACGACAGTTGATATGGCGGTTTATCTTAACAACATTAATTACTGACCAATTTAAATTTCCTCTGATAGAATGCCGGCACTTTAACCCCTTAATTTTCAGGACCATTTCTCGATGCAAATCAATCGTATACTTGTGACTGCAATAGTCTGTGTTTTATTGGCTATGGTGACTATTCAGTCTGGTGCGTCAATTGCAAAACAACTTTTTCCTTTGGTCGGTCCTGAGGGTACAACTGCGCTGCGTTTAGGTTTTGCCGCTGTATTACTTTGGGTGATTTTTAGACCATGGAGGAAACTGCCACAGGGCAGAGATTGGCGCAGTATTATTGTTTACGGTTTGTGTTTAGGTGGCATGAATATTCTGTTTTATTTATCTATTGAACGCATTCCGTTAGGTATAGCTGTGGCCCTTGAATTTACTGGACCTTTAGCCGTGGCTTTGTTTTCTTCGAAACGTAAAAGCGATCTATTTTGGGTAGCGTGTGCTTCCATTGGTATTTTTCTATTGATGCCTAATTTGTTTAAGGCTCACGGATTAGATATTGGCGGGGTATTAATGGCCCTAGGTGCGGGAGCTTGTTGGGCGGGATACATATTGTTTGGCACACGTACCGATAAACAAGCGTCAGGCGGAATCACCGTGGCACTGGGCATGACAGTTGCGGCCATTGTGATTGTGCCAATTGGCGCGGTGAGTCAAGGTTTAGCGTTAATTAGTTGGGAAGTGTTGCCCCTTGGTTTATTGGTAGCAGTATTATCGAGTGCTGTGCCGTACTCGTTGGAAATGGTTGCTCTTAGGAATATGCCGACGCAAACTTTCAGCATTTTTATGAGCCTAGAGCCAGCGATTGCCGCATTGGCGGGTCTCGCTATACTAAGCGAACATTTGACCCTATTACAATGGGCTGCCATTGTGTTAATCATTATCGCTTCAATCGGCAGCAGTTTTACACCTAAAAAGGCCATCGACATGGGAGTGTAATCCTAGCTAATCTGATAACTCACACCTATCTAATTAGCCACATTTCATAAAAGATGAGGCTGAGCACCTTACCCCAACTGATAGGCCTCTGGCTTAAGCGTTCATTAGTAACAGGCGAGCATTTTAAAGCAGCCTATTGCATAATGCCGATCAGTTAAGAAAACTTTTAATAATCGATT
The DNA here is from genome assembly GCF_018861065.1 of Paraglaciecola arctica. Taxonomy (GTDB): domain Bacteria; phylum Pseudomonadota; class Gammaproteobacteria; order Enterobacterales; family Alteromonadaceae; genus Paraglaciecola; species Paraglaciecola arctica_B. The sequence goes on along the minus strand of NZ_JAHKQO010000049.1, from coordinate 121 downwards.
GATAAATTATTAATGTAAAAACAATAAAAGTGGATTCCGGCCAAAAGACCGCCGGAATGACGAGGGTGAGCGATAGCTGTAAAGACCGCCGGAATGACGAGGGTGAGGGATGGCAGTAAAG
>NZ_JAHKQO010000044.1 GCF_018861065.1 Paraglaciecola arctica | reverse complement strand
TTAAGTGAACAGCATTAGGCACTTGGCCCCTTTTTTAAATTTTTGAATCACTCAACTTAAAGTGCAGTAACTAATATTTCACGGCTAACCTCTGGTGTGACAGCACCGTGTTCACCCAACTTCAACATACCGTGTTGCGTTAATTTTTCGATTAATAAATCGAGATCAGCTTCGCCTAAGTCAACCTGAGACAAACGTGTAGGCACTTGCATCTTTTCAAAAAACTGCTCGGTTAATTCAATTGCTCGGTTAATTCGTGCATCTTCATCACCCTCAGTTACGTTCCAAATACGCTCAGCATACTGTAGAAGTTTTTCGCGTTTCGCTTCTTTGCAGACTTTCATTACCGCAGGTAAAACGATTGATAGCGTGCGAGCGTGATCTATGCCGTGAGTACCGGTTAATTCGTGACCTATCATATGGGTTGCCCAATCTTGCGGCACACCGGCGCCAATCAAACCATTTAGCGCCATAGTGGCTGCCCACATAATATTGCCTCGAACATCTAAGTCATTGGCTGTTTCTGGTGCCAATGCTTTTGGGCCTTCTTCAATTAACGTAAGCAGCAACCCTTCAGCAAATCGGTCTTGTACTTTTCCATTGACGCTATAAGTAAGGTACTGCTCCATAGTGTGAACAAAGGCATCCACCACTCCATTACCTACTTGACGGCTAGATAGTGATAAAGTCACTGCAGGATCTAACACTGCAAATATCGGGCGCACTAAGGGACTGTTGAAAGGTAACTTATTTCCATCACGGGTCACCACTGCACCAGTGTTCGACTCAGAACCCGTTGCAGGCAAAGTGAGTACACAAGCTAAGGGTAAGGCTTTTTTGATGCGTGTTTGTTTACTCACAATATCCCAGGGTTCATCACCTTCAAACAGTGCGGCTGCGGCAATAAACTTAGAGCCATCAACTACAGATCCACCGCCAACAGCTAGAATAAAGTCGATATTGTTTTCTTTAATAATGTCTTGGGCCTTCATTAAGGTATCGTAGGCTGGATTCGGTTCAATACCCGAAAATTCGAACCAAGTGTGATTCACCAAGGCAGCGGCTACTTGATCGTAAACACCATTATTTTTGATAGAGCCACCACCGTAAGTCACCAATACTTTGGCGTCACTAGGGATCTTTCTGTTTAATGAAGCTATTTGACCTTCACCAAAAAGAATCTGAGTGGTGTTTTGAAAACTAAAATTTAACATGAATATTTTTCCTCATCATTTCAATCGTTTGAGCTGGCGATTTTTCAGCTAAATTAAGCTAAATTTGCCAATAATTTTTCTGCGGCTAACGCCGAACTTGCCGGATTCTGACCAGTGATTAACAAGCCATCTTGGATTGCAAATGCGTTCCAATCTGCTACTTTTTGATAGTTACCGCCACGCTTAATCAATTCATCTTCTAATAAAAAAGGAACTATATCAGTTAATTGAACTGCCTCTTCTTCACTGTTGGTAAAACCCGTCACCGCTTTATCCTTAACGAGATACTCGCCAGTCGCATTTTTGACATTTAAAAAGACCGCACTTGCATGGCAAACGGCCGCTACAGGTTTATTGGAAGCTAAGAAACTTTCAATCAAAGTAATTGAATCTGAATTGTCAGTAAGATCCCATAAAGGACCATGGCCCCCTGGGTAAAATACCGCGTCGTAATCATTAGCGTTTACATCGACTAATTTTACGGTACTGGCCATCAGTGACTGCACTTTAGTATCTACATCATATCGCTCAGTCGCTGCTGTTTGAAAGTCTTGTAGTTCACTCTTTGGATCAATAGGTGGCTGTCCGCCTGCTACAGAAGCAATGGTCACTTTAATCCCTGCATCGGCAAAAGTATAATAAGGCGCCGCAAACTCCTCGATCCAAAAACCGGTCTTTTCACCAGTATTACCGAGCTCTGAATGAGACGTTAATACCATTAATATATGTTTAGTTGTTTGTTGTGTATTCATTAACTTTCTCTCATTTATCTTGAATGTGATTGCAGTGTAATGACTTACTTTATTTCTAACAATACACACAAATTAGACAACATTGTTAGAACAATTGATACAATATTGGTAGAATGAACCATGAACCTATATTTTGAACAACTAAAAAGCATGGTGGTCTTTGCTCAAGTTATTGAACAGGGCAACCTCACGGCTGCTGCTAAACATGTTGGTTTATCGCGAGCGGTAGTTAGTTATCACATAAAAAAGTTGGAGTCCCAGCTTGGAGTAAAACTACTCAATCGCACTACTCGTTCAATTTCCTTGACCGAAGCTGGCAGCGAATATTATCAATCTTGCCGTATCATTGCAGAGCGGGCGACTACAGCTAACCAACAAATAGAAAATCTTAAAAACGAACCCGAAGGTTTGTTAAAGTTAACTTGTCCCGTCAACGTGGGGTTGCAAATGATAGTGCCCGCGTTGAATAGGTTTCGCGACCTTTACCCTAAAATTGACCTCGATGTAATGCTTACCGACGAAGTGGTCAATATCATGCAAGAGGGTATCGACCTTGCTATCCGTGGTGCGCCACTACCTGATTCGGGTTTACAGGCCAGTAAACTATCTACCTTATCGACGTGTTTATGTGGCGCACCTAGTTATTTCCAAAAGCGAGGCAGACCAAAGACCCCAGCTGATTTACAGCAACACCAATGGGTAGTCTACAAAATGACATCAGGGGCTATTGAGCTAAGCAAGGGCAGTCTTTCATACAGCGTTGCTGTGCAAGGTGGGGTCAGCACCAATAACGCCGCCGCTCGTACAGCCTTTCTTGAAGGCGGGCATGGCATAGGTAGAGTGCCAATATATGACGCTTGGCCCAAAATTCAAGCAGGAACATTAGAAACCGTATTAGACGATTACCAATTAAAAGACATCAACATCTATGGGGTTTTTCCACCAGGAAGCGCCGCCTCAAAAAAACTCAGACTATTACTCGATTATTTAAAAGACTATTTCATTAAAATCGAAGGTCAAACAAAACATACCGTAGCTAAAAGTAACTAAAAATTGAGCGCGGCTTATTCCAATGTGAAAACAAAGTGCCCTTGGGCATTGATTTTACGACTACATTCACCAGCAAAATATAAATAGTTAAGATGAGAATATGCCTCAGCAACCGCAAAAAACATATTTTGCGGAGATAACTTGCGTTTAAATAACACAGGTAAGCATTGCTCGATGGTTTTACCTGACTTGCAAAAATCTCTAAGATTATCTAAATGTTCATGATGATGACCAATCAACTCGTTGATTCTCACATGTAAACCGTAAAAGGGCTGCCTATGTGCAGGTAATACTAAAGTGTTTTCTGGTAGTCCTGTAAATTGTGGCAAAGTATCAAGGTATAACTGCAGTGAATTGGCATCGGGTTCGGTACTGTACACCCCAATATTCGGAGTGATCCCAGGTAAAATGTGATCACCCGAAATCAATATATTGGATTCATTATTAAATAAACAAACATGCTCTGGAGAATGACCACGCCCTATATACACTTGCCAATCACGGCCACCGATACGAATTTTATCTCCTTCTTGTAATCGATAAAACTGCAACGGAATAGGTCGTATCGCTTGCCCCATGCCACTGTTTTGTTTTCTTTTGTTTCTTGCGGTTTGTACATATTCTTCAGATAAACCGCAACGTACCAAGTATTGTTCGTCTTGCCAATCAGACGCGCCACACGCCCCAGCTGACAATGCCCGAGCAGTGAAATATTCGGTTTGGCTCATGTACAATGGAGCCCGAAATTTATCCACTAAATATCCAGCCATTCCAATATGATCAGGATGTAAATGAGTAACAATCACTTTTGTAATGGGTTTGGCTAAAACTTCTAGCAACTGCTCCCATAGTAGTTGGGTTTTTTCACTGCCAAAACCGGTGTCAATTAATGCGTATCCCTCTTGACCGTTTTGATTGTCTTCGAGTAGATATAAATTGATATGATCGAGGTCGAAAGGTAACGGCATACGCAACCAATAAATACCTGTCGCTACTTTTTGAAGCTTGCCTGCATGTGGTATTTCTGCGTCTATGAAAGTGACTTGCTGAGTGTTTGTTGCGTTTGTACCCATACTTCTTACCGTTCCTAAATCCAAGTTACAGCTTATTAAAACCAATTTGCGACACAACTACCAAGCATCATTATGTATTGAGAAGTATCAAAACGTTGAATTAAGACCATGCACACTAGGCCAGTCAATGCACTTTGTTCTAAGCTTAGTTTTTAGACTTATTGCCAAACCTAACGTTGCGCTCACATAAAAACTAAGCGTTTCATTCCATGCCACCAGTTAGGAAATAGATAACGTAGCTTTAACAGGAGTAACGATACAGCTTGTTTAACCTATCAATATTAGGTATCAATAGCCTTTTGCTAAAACGCTCGCCGTTAGGACATTTAATTAGTGCAAATTAAAACATATTCATTTCATCACCCCGGTGCCTTTTGGGTCGGCTGCATTTTAATTACCTTGGGTGTTTTGTCACATATTCCTATGTTTGTGCACGCATCACATATGGGTTACCGCATGGTGGGTATGCCTATGGATATGACAATGCTAGTCGGCATGGCTTTGATCCCTGTTGGTCTATTGCTTTCTTGTTATGGCTTGATGCCAAGATTAAATTTATTACGACAAAATAACGCTAACGATGCGATTCATTTTCACGTAGCAGATCATAGCCCCTTAAATTGGCAACATATCACCCTAGTTTTTGCATTATTGGTTGCAGTCATAGTTGATGTCATGAAACCTGCCACACTAGGATTTGTTATGCCCGGTATGGTCGAGGAATACAAAATAACGACTGAAACAGCGGGAACTTTGGCTCTTGTGGCATTAACTGGCACCGCATTAGGTTCTATTTTATGGGGCTCAATGGCTGATAAATTAGGTCGTCGAGCTGCAATTTTGTTGTCGGCATTAATGTTTATTGGTACCTCAATTTGTGGGGCTATGCCGAGTTTTGAATGGAATTTAGCCATGTGTTTTCTTATGGGTTTATCTGCTGGAGGCTTGCTGCCCATCACATTTACCTTAATGGCAGAAATGATACCAGCCCGTCATCGTGGTTGGCTTTTAGTCGCCCTAGGTGGTTTAGGCACGGCAGCTGGATATTTATTGGCTTCGGGCGCCGCGGCAATGCTAGAGCCATTGTTTAGCTGGCGAATTTTATGGATGTTGGGATTACCCACTGGAATTGCGGTTATTTTTCTGAATCGTTATATCCCTGAATCTCCTCGTTTCTTGGCAAGTGTAGGGTTACGTAACGAAGCCAGAACGGTATTGGCTCAGTACAATGTTAAAATGGATCCCCCTTCAGTAGAACCCGTTACTGAACAACATGCCACTAACAACGGTTTTTTTCACACAATAAAAAACAGTTATTTAAACATCACTATAGGGCTATTAGGCGTTGGCATAGTTTGGGGAGTGGTCAACTTCGGCTTTTTATTATGGTTACCCACTAACTTACAAGAAATGGGATTGAGCGCTGCAAACACTAACGCACTGTTAGCACAATCCGGCTTAATCGCTCTTCCAGGGATTTTGGCTGTTATTTGGTTATATCAGCACTGGAGCAGCGTTAAGACATTAGTGTTATTTGTAGTGTTAACCGCGGCAAGTTTAATGTTGTTCTGGTTGTGTGAATTATTCGGCGTACTGTCTAACCAATCGATTATGATTGCCACAGCTTGTTTATTAGTCAGTTCTAGTGGCGTCATTGCGATGTTAATTCCTTACGCTGCTGAAATTTACCCGGTACATTTTCGGGGTTCTGGTACTGGAATCATCGCTGCCAGCTCCAAATTTGGAGGTATTGTAGGCGCTGTATTAGGTATCTTTGGCATCTTTAACAATATGTCTTTAGGGGCGTTATTAATTGCGATACCTTTGCTGTTTTTTGCCTTTGTACTCCTTAAAAGTGGCATCGATACTCGAGGACGTAGACTCGAAGATATTCATGCAGAATTTGTCAATAAATCAATTTCTCATTCTAAATAGAGATCCAGTGACTTTGTATGCCACAGACTCCTAGCGATTGGGCACCACTGCAACCCATATTGCAGCACATTTTACTTGCTCACGAGAGTGGCATCTCGGAATATGAATTATTTCAGTGCCTGCAATCTCCTCCTTATGAATTGTTTAGCAAAAACGCCTTACAGCAGCCATTGTCGCTTTTCCAAAGTCACTTCATTGTGTTTAATGCTTTATATCAGTTGCAAGGTATTTGGCTTAGAGATAGGACAGGAGTATTGCAAATTAACTGTAGTTGCATTCGTCGCGATCCATGGAAGGCGGGGCAAAATGGCATCGCCAACCAAGACAAACTGCGTGCCTACTACCTCGATTGGACAAACTTAAATGCTACAGATGAATCCCAAGTAGAAGCATTGCTCGACAGCTTTTGGGCCGGTTTTTCAGGCTTGCCGAATCATACTCCCGACCACACCATGCCTTTGCAACAAGCGCTAGATATACTCAATCTCAACATGCCCTTTTCGTTACAGCAACTTAAACAACAATACCGAAAAATGTTACATCAGCACCATCCTGACAAAGGCGGCAATAGCAGCCACACAGTGGCTCTTCACGATGCTTATGAACGTCTGAAAACAGAATAACGCTATTAGATCCGGGCAAATTACCCTAAAGCTCGTAGCGCTAAATCAAAGTTAGACGATTGCGTTTATTGACTGTTATCGCACGAAATCAATTGTACAGCATCTATGTTACCGGCTGGTACAAAACCAAATACTTGACCGTAAAAACTCAGCTCAGAATTTAAAGCATTAATATTATTCGCCGGTTGTCTAAAACCATGGCCTTCGCCCTCAAAAGCAATGTATGCGGTATCAATACAATTTTCTTTTAGAGCGTTAAATATTAATTCGGACTGGTTGGGTGGCACAACCTTATCATCCAAGCCTTGCAGTAAAAGCAAGGGAGCCGTTATGTTTTGCACACTATTAATTGGCGAGCGTTGCTCGTAAACACTTTTCATTTCAGGGTACGGGCCAATGAGTTGGTCAAGATATCGAGATTCAAATTTGTGAGTGTCTCCTGCTAAAACGCCCAAATCACTGATGCCATAGTAACTGGTTCCTGCTTTGAAAACGTCTTGAAAAGCTAATGCTGCAAGGGTGGTATATCCTCCGGCGCTGCCACCTCGAATAGCCACTTTATCTGCGTCAATCCACCCTTGAGAAGCCAGCCATTTTACTCCATTTGATGCATCTTCGACGTCAACTATTCCCCAGTTAGGATAGAGTTTTTTCCTGAACTCTCTTCCATATCCAGTGCTGCCTCGATGATTCACGTCAAATACTGCAAATCCACGACTTGTCCAAAATTGAATTCCCGCATTTAGGCTCGAGTCAGTTGCGCCAACAGGGCCTCCATGAACCTTAACAATTAGTGGTGGCAAAGTACCTTTTGCCCCAGTGAAATCACCATTTTGTGGCGGATAATAAAATCCGTATGCGATTTCATTGTTACCGGTTGGAAATTCAAAGGGTTGCGGAATTGAAAGAAACGCGTCTTCAATAACAGGGCCATTAGGTTGATAAATTTTCTCATAACTAATACCTGCTAATTGATAAATTGCGTTGCTAGTACGAGAGGTAGAAGCTCTAAAATAAACCTTATCCTGAGCGACAGAAATTGAATCAGCTGAAGAGAATCCATCACCGATGTTGTTCATTTCACCGGTTGTTAGATCCACTCTAGCGATGTGGCCAATTCCCTCTTTAGAGTATGCAATAATCGCGTTTTCGTTGTTTTCAAAACCAAAACTATTCACCTCAATGTTTTCATTGAGTACTTTTTCTGGTTGCGCTGATAATTCGCTAACACGATACAAAGTCCACCAATTATCAAAGTCTGCGATGAAATAAAGTGTGCCGTCTTCAGCATAGTGAGGATGTTTTATGGATACGTTGCCACTGTTTAGAACTTCACTAACGTTTGCGACAGCACCATTGTCGTCCAAACTTACAACCCGTAACTGTGTATCATCCCAAGGCATATTAGGATGTGACCAGGTAATAAAGGCCACTGAGTTGCCGTCGGGCGATAAAACCGGGGCACTAACAAAGTCGCTTCCTTCAAATAACACTATGTCTTGATTTGTCTCGCTTAAATCAACGGCCACTAAAGTGTTGACTGGCTCTCCAATACCACGATGATCCTCTCTGACACAAATTAGCCGGTTATTTTTTTGGTCCGCAATACATTCCATATACCGCAAGTTTTCATTGGTAATAGCTTCAGCATTGCCATTTTTTGATAGGTGATAAATTTTCTGATCTGCAAATTGCGAATAATAAATGTTTTCTCCATCTACAAGGTAAGGACGACCTCCGTATTCGTGTACGCGAGTTCTAACACTGACGTCAGTTGACGTAAGTTTTACCGCAGTATTTTGCGGGCTTAGTTTGAACAGCACATTTTTGCCATTTGCAGAGGCTTTTGATTCAACGAAATATAGTTCGTTGTTTTCAACAGTCAGATAAGCAATATTGTCTGATGCTTCAAAAATACTCGCGGCAGTGATAGGAGATGGCCAAGATCCATAAGCGGCAGTTGTATCATTCACTGGTTGGGGCGCCTCTGAGGTTGATTTAAATACTATGTAAACAGCAATAATTAATATAATCGAGATTATAATTTTCACATTCATTCTTAAGACAACCTACTTATTTCATTGAAGAAAATAGCAGTTTAGAGATTTAATATAGGCATGTCTAATTATGCTAATTTGATAGTGATTGGATAATTCTGATTCATAGTTTTAAATCGTTTCAATTAAAGTTTGCTCGACATTCATCGGGTAGCAAATTGACGGCAAAATACTGACATAACACGACGAGATATTTGCCTATGGGTCATTATTTCATTCCCACTTTGAAGCACTCCCAGCTATTTACTAGGTCAAATTGTTTGCTGTGTCATAAAGTTTTGTATATTTTGTTGTCCTTGTTTGTTTACGAGAACAAAAATGAAACTATCTAAGCTGTTGTTCACCTGTCTATTTTTAGTCCATTGTCATAATACGGTTGCGTCAGAAGCCCAAAATAAGCCAACTACCAATCCACTTTATGACGCCCAACTCGCTGCAAAATTAGGAGCCGATGCATACGGTATGAAGTCCTATGTTTTAGTTATTCTAAAAACCGGCCCAAATGATGAAAAAATATCTGACCAAGAACAACGCAACGAGTTATTTAGGGGCCATTTTGCAAATATGAGCAGATTGGCAAAAGCCTCTAAACTAGTACTTGCAGGTCCGTTAATGGAAGATAAACCTAAGCGTGGCTTGCTCATTTTTAATGTTAAAACCATTGAAGAAGCACAAGCATTAGTCAAAACCGATCCTGCAGTCAAAGCGGGGATATTTGATTATGAAATGACAAAATACTACGGCTCAGCGGCTTTAATGCAAGTTTCGGAAATACACGATACTTTACAACTTGAAAAAATCGAATAATCGATAAAACCCAGGACAGCCCCTAAACACCAAACGTTAGGGGCATGCCAGTTGGATTATGCATCAACCCTAAATCGGGTCACTCACTGAGACATTAGAGCGCTAATTTTTGGCTCCATTGCTTCTGCCCAAATTTGGTATTGTTCGGTATTGGGATGCAATAAATCCTGCATAACGGTTTGACTCAAATTGCCATCTTCGTCAATAAATAAGTGATTAATATCTAAATAATGAATATTTTTGCCATCGGCATACTCTTTAATAATGTCATTAATTCCATCATTTATTTTACGTAGAGGATCATCCGCGCTGGCACCACGTGGAAAAATGGCCAACAACAACACCTTGGTATTAGGTAACCGCTCACCTAAAAGCTCGATAATATATTTAATGCCTAACGCAGTGTCTTGAGACTTGTCTTGTCTATGCCCGGTATTATTAGTGCCTATCATTAACACCAGTAACTTAGGAGCAATGCCTGATATCTCACCATTTTGTAAGCGCCATAAAACATTCTCAGTTCTATCACCACTGAAACCTAGGTTCAGAGCGTTGCGTTTAGCATAGTATTGTTGCCAAACCTGTTTACCTTTATCTTCCCAAGCGTGGGTAATTGAATCACCTAGAAACACTAGGTCGACATTTTTCATCTGTTCTTTTACTAATAACTTTTCATTATGGCGCGGCATCCACCATTCGACCGCCCAGTCATCTGTTTGCTCTTGTGCTTGAATAGCCAGCGGCTCGCTTGCCGAAACAGCAGAAGCAGCCACGAAAAAGCTTAAAACTAATGTAACAATTTTCATTGCCTTCCTTCTTATTTCAGTCATGGTGATATCAATAGGTGAGCCAGCTACAGCATCTAAACTAGCGCTTGTGTTATATTCTTTTTTAAAGTTACCTTATCAGTTATCTACTTAGCCACAAAAAATGTCCAAACCCAATAAAAAAGCCCCTGAGTCCACGGTCGATGTTTTCTGCAGTCAATGTAAAACCCAGTTATTTAAATACCGTAAAGGAGGCAAAGGTTCTCTACTAAAATGCTTTAAGCAACGCATCACCAAAGACTACACTTTGTCCCCGTGCACGTGCCCTAAATGCCATAACGTTTTTGCCAGAGATGCCTTAATAAGAGGCACTCCCGCATTTAAAATGATTGGAGGTAAAGTCTTTAGTAAATGACTCACTAGTCAGGCAATGTTCGCAACATATTCGGTGTAGACGCATCTAAGTTTACCGCGTGATCTTTCAAATCTAAATCGGTGTGGTACACCTGTACTTGGTTGCGACCTTTTTCTTTTGCGATGTATAGAGCCGCGTCAGCTTCACGAATAAGTTGATTAAGATCTTTGTGTGGATCACTGTTGTATGGCTGTTCACTATGAATATTTTTAGTTGCAATACCAATACTGACAGTCACTTTTTTAACTTGCTCAATACTCTTTTTGTCTGCATTTACCACTTGTTCGCATAAACGCTTAGCTAACAATAATGCGGCTTGTTCGTCGGTATGCGGTAAAACCAATAAAAACTCTTCACCTCCGACCCGCCCAACGTAGTCTGGTTTTCTGATAGCGGCTAAACAAATATCTGCTACGTATTGAATCACGCGATCGCCAGTTTCATGACCAAACCGATCATTCACTGCCTTAAAGCTGTCGATGTCTAACATCAAAACACTCACAGCAAATTGATAGCGATCGCTACTGTGGAGTACTTGTTCCCCAAGCACTAAAACACTGCGTCGATTATGCAGTGAGGTAAGCGGATCACGGCTAGCTAACAACTTATTCTTGATATACAAACGATAAATAACTGCGCACATAATCAAAAAGAACACTAATGCGGCTGATAACACCATTAATACCCAGTTTTGGTGACGCTGTTGTCGTTGTTCCATCAATAACTGTTCGTTCAACAACGCATTACGCTCTTCTAATAACTGGCCTTGTTTATCCAAAAACTCACTCTTTAATTGTTCACGGCTTAAATTAAATTCGGCATTTAAGGTGGCTGTTTGCGAGGTAATATCTAATCGCGCTTTCTTGAGCAAAGCTCGCTCGCTCAGCTGCATATAATGAAATGCTTGTTGATAATCTCCGGCTTGATTTAACAAATCGGCGTAATTACCGTATGAATCCCATTGACCCGAGATATCCTCATGAACTTCGGCTAAATCCGCAGCCTTTTTGGCATATTCCAATGCCAAAGGTATTTGCCCATTGGTCCCCAGTTGTGAACTGTAATGCACGTAGGCATTCGCTATTTCAATAGCATTGCCTAACTGCTCGCGTTTTTTAACCGATTTAGCTATCCATTCTAACGCTTGAAAGTCATCTGGTACTTTACTGTAAAAATACGACTTCAACAGATAGGCATTGGCTAATCTAGTATCATCTTGCTGTTCAATAAAAACGTCCATGGCTTGTTCTAATTGTGTAAACGCCACACTGCGCTCACCCACAATATTGACCATCTGAGCTTCAAACATGAGGGTTTCAGCGCGATAGATTAATGCATTCTCGGGATAGGTGTTATAAGCATTATGATAATATTCCAACGCCTGTTCGTAGTTTTTCAAGGCGTAATTCACTTCACCCATAAAAACTAAACTACGCGCCTGAATAATTGACCAGTTATTTTTTTCAGCTCTTTTATATACTGCCGTTAACTCGGCTAGTGCCGCTTCATATTGCTGTAAATACACCCGGTTAACCGCTTGATACATCAAAATAAAATTTTCTAGATAAGCGTTTTCCAAATGACGGTTATTACTTTTGAGCAACTCCAGAGATAACGACAAACTCTCATCAGCTTGAGCATATTTGCCAACCAAATAAAATTGTATCCCATTTAATAAATGCCATTGGCTGTGCACTGCTTCATCTTTCTGCGCAAATATCTGTTGCTGTATTTGACTCAACAAAGGTTGTAATAAATCGGCTCGTTGATACAACATATACAACTGGGCTTTTTGAAGGTTAAGTTCCAATGCAACATTGGCGTCACTAGAGGTATCAGCAAGGCGGGCGTCTAATTGTTGTTGAGCCTCAACAAAATTCGATTGAAACTGCAATAATCCCTGTTTTGAAATCATCTGTGCATTAGTTTGATAGCTAATAAAAGCTAGCACCCCAACAATTTTGAACAATTTACTCCAACTCATTATTACTTCCTGTATCTGTAGACCAGCAATTCTATTAAGTAGGATTGGCTCGTTCTGCAGCAATCAGCAACGCTATATATTTAACATTTACAAACATATACGTTGGCTTTAAAAAAACTATTTCAATTAATATACGGAAAAAACATAGGCTCGTCATGCATTATAAAACAATCACTGACGACGAGATAACCCGCGATGAACAGGCACCAACTTAGAGGTATTCTACTTCAAGTGGCTCTTTTTTTGTTGAGTCTCCCCCCATCAAAACAACCTTTACCGCATTGTGGCACTAGTATATTAGTATTATTGATAAAATATTAGCTCTGAAAAAATACCTAGATATGTCTTATCATAATGAATAAACCTAAATGACCATCACATCAGGTTAAATAGATCTTGAAACGAGATAATCAACTACTGATATTTATTTGAGCGATGCTGTAACAGCCGCTTGACCTTCAAGTATCGGCAAGTAAAGTTCATCATAATAGCGCTGTGCTATGTTTTTCCAAGTATAATTTTGAGCCATGGTTCGGCCATTTTGAGACAAGTTTTTTGCTAGATTGGGGTCTTCAATGATCGCCTGGCAATGCTCAATTAGAGTGCGGGTATCCCCCACATCAGCCACTAATCCCTGATGACCGTGTTTGATGATATCTGGCACCATGCCTACGTTAGTACTCACCAGTGGTATGCCACACGCCGGCGCTTCTAAACAGGCTTTGGGGCCACCTTCTATTCGCGACGGAATCAAATAAATATCTAACGCCTGAAAATAAGGCGCCACGTCATTGGCATGTGGTAAATAGCCGGTGTGATAAAACGCGATACCTGAGGCACGTAAGCGGTTTTTAACATAGCCCCGCGCTGGCCCACTTAATAAAACAAATAGCTTATTTGACTTAGCGAGAGACTCAAGCACATCACACAAAACATCAGGGCCCTTTTCCATTTTTCCGTGCTGGCCATTATTCCAACCGCGACCATCTTTTTGAAAAGAACCAATCACAATAGCATCGTCGTCAATACCGAGTTGTTGCCTGAGTTTTAGTTTTTGTTGTTGTGTAGCAACCGTAAAAATATCGGTATCAACACCTAAAGGAATGCAATGTGTTTTTGAGGCTGTAGCGCCGCAAGCAATTAACCTATCTAAAGTGCTCTGACAGGAGGAATGCCAAAAATCTAACCTTTTGTCTAATTCAGGCACAAGTTTGAGTCGTTTGTCATTTTCCAGTACATGAAACCAGGTTAGACCGCAGCTTATCTTGGCTTGTGGCCAGCGCATTTTTCCATGACTCAAGGCATCAGCAATACCACCAAAGTGAAATATGCCTTGATGGATACCTTTGTGACTTATCGTTAATTCACCGATGGGTCGCGGCAAATTTGCCATTAAACACTCGCCATCATGATTGATGGACCAATTCTGCGCTGAAACCAAATAACGAATTAATTTATTGGACTGTGAATTAGCCTGAGCAGCACGTTTAAAAGCAAGTTGCGCCTTGAAAAATTTAAACATATGAGAGCTTGACCAATAATAAACAGTAGACTGTTGTTAGATGCATTAGGCTTCCAAATAATCGCCAGACATAATGATATCCAATAGTCTAAAACACTCATGTGTAAATTATGTGTCAGATAGAGTCTCTAAATAGACGGCCAGCAGCGGCAACCTAAAATTGGTGGAATCTAGCGGTATAAGGAAGGCTCCTTTGGGTCTGGACGGGTTTTAAAACGTTTATGCATCCACAAATATTGTTCTGGTGCTAACAAGATCATTTGTTCGATCATTTGGTTCATACGAGTGACATCATACTGGTCATCGCCACTAGGGAAGTTATCTAAACCTGGTAAGGCTTTGATTTTGTACCCTGTCGAGGTACGTATAGACACTAAAAACACCGTTTCACAATTTGATTGCCCAGCAAATAACATCGAACCTGTAGTTGTTGCCACTTGTGGGACCGCAAACAAAGGAGCAAATTCGCACTTAGTGCGTCCATAGTCTTGGTCTGGCAAGTAAAAACAAACTTCGCCGTCGTCTAAGGCATTAAGCAAACCCATAACATCTTTTCTGGGGATCATGTATTTATTCGAGCGAGTACGCCCATGGTATTGCATGTACTCCATGAGTTTATTTTTGTGTTTACGGTAAAACACTACTGACGGATTTTTAAGTCCCATTACACGACAAGCAAACTCTAGATTCATATTGTGAATGGCAAACGCCAACACACCTTTTCCCTTGGCTAAGATCTCTTCAATTAACTGGTAATTTTCAAATTCCGCTTTTTTGGCTACTCGCCAATTTGGCCACCACCAGCCCATGCTCGTTTCAAAAATGGCCATACCAGCGTGATCTAGATTCGCTTGTAACAAATCATCTCTTTGCCGTTGACTATATTCAGGAAAACTCAGTTCAAGATTACGTTTGGCAATTTGATAACGTTTGTGTGCAAAAATTTGCAGTAACTTACCCATTCCTTTGCTCAAAACCAGTTGCACTTTGTACGGCAACCAAGAAATAAGGTACAGCACCAAAATACTTAACCAAACCAACCAATAATTGGGCAATAAAAAAGACCATTCAAATTGTGGCGCCTTGACTCTATGCTGTTGCAAAGTGCATCTCCTGACGAAAAACCTCGACAGTGTAAACCAACTATCGTGACAGAAATATTGCAACTCTGGGGCGCCTTAGCTGGTTGTATCAGTGATTTTGACCACAGCAATAACATAAAACTGCCATAAACAACCTATACACTGAATCTCTTTCTATTATGCGCACAGTGCCGGTTTATATGTTACAAAACCATTGCAGCGGTCCCTTAAAGTACTATTCTAGAATTGATGCGTTAAAAGGAGCGGTAATCAAACTATTTGCCGGGGGCATATTACCTGCCACACTTTTTTATAAAGAGTTACAGCAGCCCTCACTAAAGGCCACCTCTACAGACGAGCCTCTTTCCATTGAAATTGTGAGCCATTGTTGGCAATACGCCCACCTATTGCGTTATCAATTGTCATCATTGGTGTTATATGCTCCAAAAGACGTAAAAGTCACCATGACGGTTTATTACTGTCAAAGTGATCTAAAAACGCAACAAACATTGGACTATTTTGCACAAATAAAAAAAACTAATATCCGCTGGAATTGGCAAAGTTTTCCTAAAGAGTTTTTATTTCGCCGCTCAATCGGGCGTAACCATGCAGCCTTAAATACTAAAGCTGATTGGATCTGGTTTAGCGATTGTGATTCTATCTTTCATCAGGGTTGTTTTAACTCGCTGGCAAAACAACTTCCAAAAGCACGATCCCCTTTAGTATTTCCTTTGATTGAAAAGCGCAGTAAACCGCTATCGTTGCAACACGAGCAGCTAAATTTAAATCCCTCAAAGTCAACATTAGTGGATATTGATCCAGAAGATTTCACGGCCACTACTATTACTCGCGCGACGGGCCCACTACAAATTGTCAATGGTGACGTGGCAAGAGCACTAGGATACTGCAAACAGTCAAAAATTTATCAAAAGCCTGCTCGGCACTGGTGTAAAGCCTTAGAAGATCGCGTTTATCGCTGGTTTTTGGGCACACAAGGACAAGGACTTCCTATAGAAGGTGTATACCGTATTCAACATCAAGAAAAAGGCCGTTATACCAAAGGGAGCGTTTGGTCTTGGTTACGTATTCGTGGACAAAATTTAAAAACCGCTAATTTAGTCTTTAGACGCTAAATGGGCACTGTTGCCAGTATTCGCTAACACGACTCCACTCACACAGCTTTAATGTGATTGATATTGTAAGAGTGAAATTTATAAGCCATCTGCATGGAAACCTTAACAATGAAGCCAGTAAATCTTCCGGTTGCGGAAAAATCACCCCATACTGATGTGTTATTTTTGTATCGAACCAAAAAAAAGAAACGCTATTTTAATTTACTCAAAGAACAGTCACTCACCTTATTAAATTGCCAAGTGCAATCTTACCACGGGCTGCCAAGCGCGCCTTCAGTCTTGCTGTCAGAGCGGGTGTTGCAGCAGATTGTGCACAAAGCAGAATTAGAACTATACAACGCTAAATCCGAATCTTGGCAGAGAGTCAAATTACTGGCCCGCCCCATTTTAATAGGGCAAATTAGACTTCTGTATTCACGTTTGTTTCACTACCTGACAAAAAGCCCTCCTAAATTGGTGGCCATATGGAACGGTCACAAATGGCAAGACAATGTATTTCACGCCGTTAATCAACACTTTGGCATTGCCGTCAGTTATTTTGAAAATGGGGTATTACCCCAATCAACCACCATGGATTTTAATGGTATCAATGCCTTAAACAGTGTGCCACGCGAAGCGCGTTTTTATGACTCAGTGGTATCTAAAAATATAGAGTCCAATTTCAAAATCAAAGGGCGGAAATACAAACAACATAAAAACCCCCAGATTAGTTTTAATCGGCCTAAAAAATACCTTCTGGTACCGTTTCAAAAAGACCGCGACTCACAGATATTAGACAATTCACCTTGGATAAAATCCATGAGCCAGCTATTTCATGTATTGATCGAAGCCTTAGAAATGAGTCACACAGAGGACCTGCATATAGTGTTTCGTGAGCACCCTAGTGCTAAAACTAAGTATAACTCATTGTATAAACTCGCCGCTAAACACCCCCGCGTATGTTTTGATCAACAAAGTGAACTATCTGAGATTATTGCCCATGCAGAGGCGGTCATTACAATTAATTCCACAGTAGGTTTAGAGTCCCTGCTGTTGGGCACCAAGGTCATTACGTTAGGCGAGGCATTTTACAATATTGAGTCTATGGTACTTGGTGCTCGCTCGACGCCAGCACTTTCACAACATATCAACACTCTGGATAGTTTTTCCGTGGACCCACATTTACTAAAAGGATTTATCGAATTCTTAAAAAACGAATATGTCATCCCTGGAGATTGGAAAAAACCCGAAGCGTTGCACTATAAAGCGATACAAACCCGTATACTCAAGCATTTAGCCAACCTAAAAATAGCTGAACACCACAATGTAAAAGAGCACACTCAACTATCAACACTCGCCATGGAAACCCAAAAAACCGCTTGAGCCAAATCGAATGTAAGAAAAAAATAGAGATAAATTTTTAGCGTTATTAATTAAATTTAAAGTTGTCTACAATCACCGCTATTAAAAGCTAATTCTATATATAGAGATAAACCAATAATGACCCAATTTCACATAAAAAAAATTATGCAGTCGAGCATTATTTTCTCCAGCTGTGCCTTGCTGCTAGCCGCTTGTTCTGGCTTTGAAAACGGCACTACAGTTTCAAGCCCACAATCGAATAAAGCCATAGTACCCGCCACTGAGTTTGATTTGTCTCATTGGAAAATCACCGTTCCTGTTGATTTAGATAACAACGGTAAAATTGATGAAGTTGGCGTTAGTGATATTCAAAATTACGCACACCCTGATTTTTTCTATCTAGATGAAAATCGAGGTATGGTATTTGCTGCTCCCAACAAAGCGATTACCACAGCCACTTCCACAAACACTCGCAGTGAACTACGCCAAATGCTCCGCGGTGCAAACAAAAAAATTAAAACTCAATATGCTGGCAATAACTTTGCTATTGCCGCCCATCCTCTTTCAGAAAGGTTTGCGGCAGTAGGTGGGAAAATGCAAGCAACGCTAAAAGTGGATCATGTGGCACTTCGCGCGAACTTGCCTAATACTCCTGCCGCTTACTCAGTGGTAGTTGGGCAAATCCACGCGCTTAAAGATAAAGATTTAATGGCTAAAAACCTAGGATTTGGTTGGGGTAACGAACCCATAAAAATATACTTCAAAAAATGGCCCAATCACGAAAGAGGCTCAGTTTTTTGGAATTATGAACGCAATTTACCTAAAGATGATCCTAATCGCACCGACATAACCTACCCGGTATGGGGCAATACTTGGGAAAACTCGTCAGAACCTGGTGATTCAGGCATAGCCTTGGGCGAAGAGTTTAGTTACACAATTAACCTACACCAAAACACCATGTATCTTACTTTTGATGCAGAAAACAAAAAACAAGTCACTTATTCAATTAACCTTGCCAATAACCTTGACGCCTACGGTGAAATTGATAAATACGATCCCCCCTTAGGTTACACCGCCGATTCTATGTATTTTAAAGCGGGAGCATATAACCAATGCAGTACCAAAGAGGTCGCTGACACCACTTGGTATGCAGGTTGTTTAGGTACCGGAGATTGGGAAATTGACAAACAAAATGGCGATTATACTCAAGTCACTTTTAGTCGATTAGTATTGAGCCCGTCACACGCTCCAAAAAATTAATACTAACAACAAACAGAAATTAGCAGATAAACAGTGAAGTTAGGGACAACTTCCCCCTAACTTTACTATTCGGGTATGTTTTTGGATTACTACCACTACTGCTCCAAAATTCCCTGCTCTATCAGACTGGTAATAATATCTGCGCACTTCTCTTTAATATGCTCTCTGAGCAACCTGACTGCTGGTGTAATCGCTTGCCTACTCGGACAGATAAGCCACAACTCTGTAGGCTTTGCAGTAAACTCTGATAACAAGGGAATAACTTGTTTAGTTAGTAAGTTTGGTGCCATATCTAAACAGGATTTTGCCGCGATGCCTTTTCCATTCACGCACCAGCGTCTCACCAACTCCGCGTCATTTGATGTGCGATTACCTTGAACCTTTACTTTAATTGACTGCCCTTGATTCGAAAACTTCCAAACGTCATGGACGATGTCGTGCAACTGATAGAGAAGCCCGTTATGAGAGGCCAAATCATTGGGGTGCTTAGGCAAACCATATTTATCAATGTACTCAGGTGCGGCACAAATCACCCTAGGTACGTTACAAATTTTAAAACCATAGAGGCTGGCATCATTTGGAAAACCATAGCGCAATGCAACATCAATGGGATCTCTGTAAAAATCAATATTGCTGTCGGATATGTGTAGCTTCAGTCTCACCCCAGGATGAAGCTGCATAAATTCGTCTAACCAAGGTAAAATTAAGTTTCGACCTAAGTCAGAAGGCACAGAAATCCTTAATTCACCGTCTATGATATCTAGGTCATCTTTGACGTTTTGCTGGGCGTGCTGCAACATTTGCAACGCTTGCTCGCAATTAGGAATATATTTTTCGCCAGCGGCAGACAACCTTAGTTGCCGTGTCGTTCGAATAAACAATTCAACCCCAAGTGAACGCTCAACACGTTTAACTGCCGCACTCGCAGTTGCGGTTCGCATATCTAAACTCTCCGCGGCCGCGGTAATACTGCGAAACTCCGCCACTTTCAAAATGATATTAAGGTCTTCAAGCTGCATTATTTTCAATAATATATTGATAATGTTTCAATTATTATGCTGTTTTTCTTTTTATATTCAACGTCTATTATGGGTTCCAAGCTGAGTTTATCCACAACTCCACATTTAAAAATTAACCGGAGCGTCCCCATGAAAGCAATTGGCTACATACAACCATTACCAATCAACAATTCAGATGCGTTAATCAACATTGATTTACCACAACCTAAAGCCGCTGGACATGACTTATTAGTAAAAGTTAACGCAATAGCTGTTAATCCAGTTGATTACAAGATCCGTCAAAACGTTAGGCCATCTGTTGGCGAATATAAGGTATTGGGTTGGGACGCAGTAGGCGAAGTAGTCGCAACAGGTGAAGCTGTCAGTCATTTTAAGCCGGGTGATAAAGTGTTTTATGCAGGCGATCTCAATCGCCAAGGTAGTAACGCAGAATATCAATTGGTGGATGAGCGTATTGTTGGCCATAAACCTAAAAGTTTATCTGACAGCGAAGCCGCTGCCTTACCTCTAACCGCGATTACCGCTTGGGAGTTATTATTTGAACGTTTGGCAATCAAACAACTTAGTCCAACTCACGTGCAACCCACAAACGACATACTTCTTATTGTGGGCGCGGCAGGAGGAGTGGGTTCCATTTTAGTACAATTAGCGAGTAAGTTGACTGGTTCAACCGTTATCGCCACGGCTTCGCGGGAAAGTTCTGCCACTTGGGTGAAAAAACTAGGGGCAGATTATGTGGTAGATCATTCTAAGCCACTAAAAGCGCAAATTAATGCCCTAAACATTGGTCAAGTCACTCATGTAGCGAGTTTGACTCATACAGATTCTTACCTAGACGACTATGCGGAATTGCTGGCACCCGCGGGAAAAATTGCATTAATCGACGACCCAGAAACACTCGATATCGCCAAACTCAAACCCAAGAGTATTTCACTGCATTGGGAATTTATGTTTACTCGTTCAATGTTTGCAGCAGCGGATATCAGCGAGCAACATCACATTCTGAACAATATTGCGGACTTGGTTGATCAAGGTCACGTCCAAACAACAGTAGGTAAAAACCTTGGCTTAATCAATGCCGAGAATTTAAGAGTGGCTCACCAAGAACTTGAATCCACCAAATCAATAGGAAAAATCGTTTTAGAAGGTTTTTAAAACTACCCCCTGAACAATTAAGCACAACATGATAGGAAATTTACATGGCGAATTTAACTATAGTGGCAAACATCATTGTCAATGCCGATAAAATTGACTTTATAAGAGCTGAGTTAGTAAAACTTGTTGAAAAAACTCTTACTGAAGAAGGTTGTATCAACTACAATTTACACCAAGATAATAAAAATCCGGCGCATTTCATGATTTACGAAAAGTGGCAAACGCGTGAGTTATGGCAAGCCCATGGCGACACTCAACATTTCGCTGATTATGTAGCTGCGGCTGAAAATTCGGTGTCTGAATTTTCAGTACATGAAATGACATTTATTGCAGGTTAAGTTAGATAAAAAACTCTGCTTTAATCAACAGGTTCTGACTTGCAGTTATCCTGAACGATAACTGTTGGAGGATTAAACCGGCAGTCCCATAGTGGACTGTCAGTTTAATATATTACCGAGCTCAGGATAATTACGACTTTGTCTTTGCAACAAAGGTTTTGTTGATTATGCGCCACTCATTTTCACGCTTATACATGACTAGATAATCGATGTAGTGAGTTTTAGGCGTATCAAAATTAAGCTTTACCATAGCCATTTGATCATCAACGATATCAACAGACAAAACCTTGGCTTCCCATTTATCTTGGGTGGCATTCTTGAAGTATCCAGAGAACTCTTTAAGTGGTACGGTTCTGATGATTTCTTTTCCGGTGTCCTTGTCAACTGTGATCATTTTCACATCACCAAATTCTTGATCAAATGCTTTGGAAAGTAGTGTTTGATCTCCATTGGCAGCCCCATTGAAATAATTATAAGCGGTTGCAACCACGGCTTGGTATTCCTTGCCTGTTAGGGCCTCAGCATAACTAAGGCTTGAAACAATCAAAGTAACGGTGGCAATAATGGTTGAAAATAACTTCATGATATTTGTGTCCTTATTAAAGTGAACGAAGTTCGATTGGATAAGCTCACTTCGCGTTCAAAGGCGAGCATTAGCACGTCAAACTCGATTTTTTCGCGGGAATTGTTTAACTGCGTTATTAACGGTTAAGTTCGGTGATGTGCCACAGTTCGCCCGAAGGTCCCCATAAATAAATGACCTTACCCCAAGGTTCGGATTTTATGGGTTCATACCTAATATTGAAGCCTTCAATTTTGGAAATAACATCAAATGCCGCTTCGATATCAGCAACAATCAACTGCAACATTAGATTCTTTGCAAATTCTTCGTTGAAATGCCTTTGCAGAAAGAATGTACAGGTACCATTTGTAAAAATAGCAAGGTCGTCACCAGCAGGATCCATTTTGAACCCCATAGCTTGATAGAAGGATTGAGATGTTTGGTAATCCTTACTAGGCACAAATACTCTTATGTCATTCGCTTGCACGTTATTTCCTTCACAGTTGATGCCTTAATGCATTGTTACAATGGTTGACTAAAAAACCTGAGGTACAATAACAATCAAAAGTCTTACCCCTATCTACTCACTTGTTGTGACTAAGTTTTATTTTCTGCTAACTCTATACCTTATTTAAACACTACAATTTAGCCGACAACATAACGTGGACCTTAAATTCGATAAAATCCTCCACTATTATTCAATGCATATTAATCTTGTCGCTTATTCGTCTTGTTTATAAGTGCATTTTCTTTATCAAGCAAAGCATAGTCGTCGAGATACCACTTAACGTCGACGACTTGCTTATTGCAACTTCTACTTACAAATGCTGCGTGAGAGCTGCTTAAATTTGTAGATAGAATACACTTCATACTATTTTACTGTGTTGATTACACTTTATTGTAAGTGGACTACCCCCCAACTTGCTGGCTTTGCGCCGAAAATGTACGCAGTGGTTAATTTTGACCTCTGTCCAAATTAAAGTTTATGTCACTAATTGGCTCCCCAATTGAATTAACTTAACATTAAAGAAAACAAATTGATTGAAGAGATGAATAATGAAATATCAACAAAACCTTGTATATAGTATTTTCCTCGCACTACTCATCTTTTTATTAGCAAGCACTGAAGCATCAGATAAAGACTTGCAACTACAGGTTCATGTTCACTATCAGCAAGATTCAGATTCATGGGAAGCTAACTACGAGTTACCGATTGCTGTAGATCACATTGCTTTTAGTAGACTCGGCAACTTTGACCGAAGCATGCTTTACAAAATAGATGAGTCAAGATTTAAGTGGGATAAAAAAGGCGATATACAATTAATTCGCAGTATAGATGGCAAAAAGTTTACCTCTGTGAATATTCATTTTTCTTCTTACTATGACTTCATCCCCAAAGATTACACACACAACATTAAATACTCGGATGGCAGTGTGTTGTTGTATACCAATTATTTAGCCTTAGGTGCTAACGTCATTGAAGATAAGTCTATCAGTCCGATTGGCGTATCATTTAAAGGTACAAAATTTCATTTCTATGGCCCGAATCAAAATATCGTATTTTTAGGGAAAAGTGCCAAAAATAGAGCTTTTTGGAACCTCGAAGGCGAAGGCACTTATATATATTTCGGCAATATTCAACCCATTGAAAACGACAATATGATCGCTGTTGTTGATCCTGCTTTACCTAAGTGGGCGTGGAATCAGACTCAGCAATACTTCCCCAAGCTATTCGACTACTACCAATCAAAAACTGGGCATTCTTTAAGTTTTAAACCGGTTGTTTTTTTTAATTATGACCAAGTCGATGGTGACTATTCAAACTATAGTGGCGGCACATTGGATGGACTTGTTCAACTCACTATTAGTGGAAAACGTTGGAACTTGGAGAACCAAGACAAATTTAATAGCTTATTTCACTTTTTGGCTCATGAAGCTGCACATTTTTGGAACGGTCAAATGTTCTCAATTGAAGATCAAAACCACGCTTGGATGCATGAAGGCGGTGCCGATACCTTTGCCAATTTTGCAATGATGGAGTTTGGGCTAATAAACGATGAACAAATGCTTTTGAAGTTTGAAGATGCTGCCAATAATTGTTTCTTAAAAAAGGGCAATGAGTCGTTACAACAATCAGCTCAGTTTCGGCGTTATCGCAATTATTATGATTGTGGTGCGGCAATGGGCTTGGCGACTCATGTTGCGGTTAAAGCAAAAGATTCCAGTAAAACTGTTTTTGATGTGTGGAAACATGTGTTTGATGCAAATAGTAAGGATAGAACTTATAACCAAGAGGATTATTTTGACGCGTTAAATCGTCTAGCCGGCTCCGAAAAACTGTCTTTAGCATTTGAGAATTTTAGCACCATTAGTGATTTAGACAATCAAATGGAAATTGCTTCATGGTTTAAACAAACAGAAATATCCCCTGAATATTCTGAAGATTACCCTAACTCTGTCCTCAAACATTGGGGAAAACAAGTTATTCATAATCTGATGAAATCCCATTGTAAAAGCGTTAGTTTCAGTAGCAATGATGACTATATAAAAACTTATCCTATAGAAGGCTGCAGTTCATTTGAACAGACTATGGAAGTACAATTTGTAGATGGATTAGAGATTCTTCATGACGGACTTAACGCTTATGATTCGTTCAAAGCCAAGTGTGAAAATGCTGCAAGGGTAACACTTCAAGATAGCAACAAGGTTGTTGTTGCTAAATTGAAATGCTTAGAAAAAGTGCAAAACGCTAAGCCATACTTGAAGTTCCACCCCCAATTTGAGTGAATTCAACTGGGGGTTTCGCTACGCCATAAATGTGCAGTTGACTCCCGGCAATCTATCGACACCCAACACCGCTTTTAGTTATTCGCGAACCACTTGAGTTTCAATTTATGATAAACACCGTTTTGCTTTAAGGTTTGTAACGCTTCACGTATTTGCGCAATAATTTTTGCATCCATATTTTTATTTGCGGCAATGCCAAGTTCGGTGCGTTTGGTAATATAGACCTGCTTAAATTGATTCGCGTCAATCCCGTAAGATTTAACGGCATTAAAAAAGCCTACGTCATTGTTGTAATTAAGGTCAACCCGATTTATCGCTAGCATCCTAATACATTGTTCTTGATGCTCGACTATGTAAACATCTTCAGAAGGCTCTGATGAAATATTTAAGGTACTTACAGATACGTCACCGCGGGGGAGTGCTATTGAATATTGATGCACGTCATCAAGGCTATCTATTTTAATGTCGGTTCTATCTTTGCGGGAAAAGACCCCTTCATTCACCATATAAATAGTATCAACCCAAGTGTAGAGTTTGTCTCGCTCTGGAGTTTTCGCCATAGCAAACAATAAACTATTGCTTTGTTGAGAAACAAACTCTAACGCACGCACCCATGGCACCGCTATGATATTCGCATCGATATCGGTTAAATCTAATGCTTCCTTAAACAACTCTACCGAAAACCCAGTGTGCCCGTTTTTGTTATCTATCACCTGAAAAGGTGGATACTCTGCAATATACACGTCTAACGACGCACCATACGAAGAAGGAATAACCCCCACTAAAAAACACAAAAAAATACGTATCAAATCTTTATCTACTCTACTTTACTCGTACCATGCCTTAAAAAGGTAAGATGAGCTCTACCTAGTTATCGCATCATTATCGCTTAGATCAAATTACTGACAATGTTACCTGAGTCAAACCGATATACCTATTGATAAAGAAACAAAACCTCAGGGGAACTCATAGCATGGAAGCGTTCCCAAGCTGCGCAAAAATAATAAGAAAACGTGACAATCTTAAGCGTTATAGAAGGCAGTAATAATGGGTTATTTCTAGATTCTAGGCACTCATCGGCGGTTGTGAGTATATTTACTCAATTGAATTGAAACGTTAACGCCCATCGTATTGGCCTCGATTCCCGGCACCTGTATTCTGTTAGCAGAGAATCTTTAGTATGGACGGTGTAATACCGTCTACAAGGCCAGGAATTCAAGATTTATGTTATTCGACCTATTTAGATGTTTATTTATTGGTGGCCATTGAACGACGAAATAGCAATAAACTACTACCAAAAAACAACCCGCCTAACCCTGTCATTGTGAGTAATTGTGGCCAGATGATATTAAAATCTGCGCCTCTAAAAGCGACGGCTTGTGAAAATGATACAAAGTGCCGAGAAGGTAGCAGCCAAGTGACAGGCTGGATGAGATCGGGTTGACTCTCAATCGGTGACATTCCGCCAGATAGCATTATCAAAGGAACAATCACCATCATCACTAACAAGCCGAACTGTGCCATAGTGCTAGCAATAGTGCCTAAGAA
Source organism: Paraglaciecola arctica (assembly GCF_018861065.1). GTDB lineage: Bacteria > Pseudomonadota > Gammaproteobacteria > Enterobacterales > Alteromonadaceae > Paraglaciecola > Paraglaciecola arctica_B. Next base: position 33,500 of record NZ_JAHKQO010000044.1, on the reverse strand, counting down.
AATACCGATAGCAGAAGCCGCAAAAAGATACTGTGTAGTGCCAAACAAAAATAAGCTAACAGACCCAGCAAATGGTATGTCTAAGGCCCACTTAACTATCACTAATAAAGCAAAGGTAAATGCACATAGAATAATCAAACCATTGGCCCAAACCTTAGCCATTACAATTTGAAATGAAGTCAGAGGCATCACCATTAAATGCTCTATGGTGCCGTGTTCACGTTCTCGCAACAAAGCCGAACCTGTCAATATGATGGTAATCATGGATATTTGGTTAATCAAAGCATTGATGGCACCAAACCACATGCCAATTCCATTGGAGTTAAAGGCTAAACGCTGAACTAATTCTACGGTACTTTCTGACTGTTCACTCGAGCGATTAATAAACTGATTCACCTCTTTTGTGACGATGCTTTGAATATAACTATTACCCAAACTGGCTTGGGAAACTGCTGTAGCATCTATATTAATTTGTACACTAGGTTGTCGGCCTTCGCGAATATCCCGCTCAAAATCTGGGGGAATTTCAATCACAAACATAAACTGGTCGTGGTCCATAAGGAGGTCAACTTGATCAGATGAGATCAGTACTGGTTTCTTGAAATATGGTGGGTATATGGCATTGGCTATCGCCCTTGATAGAGCTGACTGATCTTCATCTACTATGGCAACTGAGGCATTATTAACAAACTCACTGGTAGCCGTCGCTTGAGTATAAATAGCTAAGGTAAACGAGTAGATGATCAGGATCACCATCACTTTGTCACTTAACACACTACGTAACTCTTTAGTGCCCAACCAGAAAATGTTTGACCAAATCTTCAACATTTACTTTTCCTGCTTCTTTAAGAACAAGGTAGCAATGGCCACCAATATTGGTCCAGTTATAGCCAGTACAATTAAATCAGATCTCAATTCAGTAAAGCCCAACCCTTTAGTGAAGGCCGCCACACTAAGATGCAAATAATAAGTGGCGGGCCAAATAGTCCCTAAAAAGTGAGCCCCTCCTTCTAATGTCGACGTAGGATGGATAAATCCGGCAAAGGTGATGGACGGAATGATGGTTAATATAGTAGTCGCAAACACCGCTGCCACTTGGGTTTTAGTAATTGAAGACACTAACAAACCAAAACCGGTAGCGGCAAATACATAAAGAAACGCCCCTAACGTTAATCCTAACAAACTTCCTTTAATAGGCACTTGCAACACAAACACCACTAACAAGGTTAATGTCACAAAGTTAGCCATACCAATACCAATGTACGGCAACTGCTTACCCACTAAAAATTCCAGTCTTCGAGTTGGGGCAACATAGAAATTGGTAATGGTGCCGATTTCCTTTTCTCTAGCAATGCTGACCGCCATTAATATCGCAGGGAAAAGCAGTAATAATAACGCCGGTGTTTTCGGGCCAAAAGAATAAATCGACTCAAAAGACGGGTTATAAACAAACCTTGGTTGCAAAGAAACCGGTAATAGCGCACTGACGTCAATCCCCGCTTCAGTAGCAAGCTGGGTCAAGTATTTAGCATGGTTACCTAACACGTAACCTTCGACAATTCCTGAGCGCATGGTATTTGCACCATCAATCCATGCTGACACACTAGGGCCATGGCCATTTTTTAAGTCCCGTCCAAATCCCGCTGGGATTTCAATGGCCAATGAAATTTCATTGGACTTTAGACGTCGCTCCATTTCTGTTTGGCTAACAATTTCTGGTTGTTCAAGAAAATATCGAGAACCCGAGAAATGACTTAAATATTGACGGCTTTCTGGCGTTTTGTCGTTATCAAAAGCAGCATAACGAAGATCTTCAACGTCAAGAGAAATTCCATATGCCACCACCAGTAGTAAAATTGCACTACCTAAGAAAGCAAATGCGATACGCACAGGATCACGCATCACCTCTATAATTTCCAAATAACTATATGCCAGTAGACGAGTTAAACTAAAACCGTAGCTTTTATTGGTATTTGTCGAAGCAATGTTACCTAAGGTTTCTGGGCTGGGAGGGACCATAGCAGGAGTAGCGTCTTTGGAGGTGTCATTAGCTGCCTTAGGTTTATCAGGTTGTTCACTGGCAACTTCAAGATAATGAATAAATGCAACTTCTAAGGTATCGGCCTGTTTACTATCGATAATTTTTTGAGGAGTATCGCAGGCTAAAACTTGTCCGGCATGCATCAGTGAAATACGATCGCATCGCATCGCCTCATTCATAAAATGAGTCGAGATAAATATAGTCACTTTGTCTTTGCGGGATAATTCAATTAGCAGCTCCCAAAATCCATCACGAGCAACCGGGTCAACACCTGATGTAGGTTCATCAAGAATTAATATTTCGGGTTCATGAATAACAGCCACAGCTAAAGACAAACGTTGCCGCATACCTAAAGGCAAAGCGTCGGCATTTTCATCTAGATAAGCTTTTAGGCCAAAGCGTTGAATCAAACTAGCGATTCGTTGCGATGACTGTTCAGGACTTAAGTGAAATAAACGAGCATGTAAATCGAGGTTTTGCTTAACGCTCAGTTCGCCATAAAGTGAAAAGGCTTGGGTCATAAACCCCACCCTTTTACGGGTTTCTAAGTCACTGGCATCTAAGGGTTTACCAAATAACATAGCTTCACCTTCAGATAAGGGTAAAAGCCCTGTAAGCATTTTCATGGTAGTTGTTTTACCGCAACCATTAGATCCTAAAAATCCAAAAATTTCTCCTGCTTGGATTTCAAAACTCACATTATCAACGGCAACAAACTCACCAAAACGTCGAGTGATACCTTTAGCCACGATGGCAGGAGGTTCGTTACTTATTTCTAGTGGCGGAATAACAAGGGCTGAACGATTCTTTCCGATATTATCTGGTAATAATTTAACAAAGGCGCTTTCTAAATTTTCGGTATGGGTTTGGTTTTTTAACTGTTGCGGACTTCCTACATCTAAAACCTTTCCGGCATCCATTGCGACCAGCCAATCAAAACCTTCGGCTTCATCCATGTACGCGGTAGACACAATCACGCTCAAATTGTCTCGCTGCTCACGAATCGATTGGATCAATTCCCAAAATTGGCGCCGAGACAAAGGGTCAACACCTGTGGTTGGCTCATCTAAAATAAGTAAATCGGGATCATGAATTAACGAACAACATAAACCCAACTTTTGCTTCATCCCCCCAGATAACTTACCTGCTGGACGTGACAAAAAAGGATACAGCCCGGTGGCCTTGGTTAGCTCAGTAATACGCTTTTTACGTTCTGCAGCTCCTTGGCCAAATAATTTTGCAAAAAAATCGAGATTTTCTGCAACACTCAATTCAGCATACAAATTTTTTCCTAAGCCCTGTGGCATATAGGAAATGCGCGGCCCGACTTGATTACGATGACCAACCAAAGCCATGTCACCGCCCAAGACATTAAGGCTGCCAGATTGAATTACTCGCGCTCCTGAAATCAATCCAAGCAAAGTTGACTTGCCTACACCATCAGGCCCAAGTAAACCCACCATCTGACCTCTAGGTATCTCAAGGCTAATTGAATCTAAGGCACACACCTGTTTGTATCGGTGCGAAAGCTTAGTAATACTAACAATTGGAGTTGAATCAGCCATTTGCTGTTTATAGCTCTATAGTGTTTCAGTGGTTTTAGAGAGCGATTCTTGTGGCAACTTTTCTAAAAAAGAGGGCCATGGTGGAATAGTTTCATTAGGCAAAGGGGTAAGCTGAATGTATGCAACTCCTCGGACACCGGTTTTGACCATTTCAATATGATCGCGTACCAATGCTTGTGGAATACGGACTTTAACGCGAAACATGAGTTTTTCACGTTCACTAGCGGTTTCAACTGTTTTTGGAGTAAATTGCGACTCCGGTGAAACAAAACTCACAGTGGCTGGAATAACAATATCAACAGCATCTAATTTGATACGAGCTGGGGCGCCTATAGAGATACGCTGTACTTGGGTAGCAGGTAAAAACACCTCCATATATATATCATTCAAATTTAATAATGTGAGCACCTTACCGCCACTACCAATCACTTCGCCAGGCTCTGCTAAACGGTATAAAATGCGCCCCTTGCTAGGTGAAAACAAAGTGGCGTCGTCAATTTGGGTTTGTACTTCGGTAACATTGGCTTTAGAAGCATCAACAGAACGTTGTTTTGACACTAAAGTAGCTTGCGCAGCAGCAACGTTAGCTTTGGCTACAGTCAATTGACTGACTTTAGTATCGTAGTCTTCTTTGCTACTTAACTGTTTCTTAACTAATTCTTGGGATCTAGCAAGCTCTTGCTCAGCTAATAATTGTTGGGCTTTGGTTTGTGCGATAGTCGCTTGCGCTGAAGCAACTAAACTTTGTGCAATAGCCACGTCGGCTTGGGCACGCAACAATTGAGCACGTAATTGATTAGTTTCAATTGTTGCCACAACTTGCCCCGCATCAACTAAATCCCCTTCTTGAACAACGATAGATTCGACGCGCCCAGAAATTTTAGTGGATATGTCGGTTTGCACAGCCTCAATGCGCCCATTACCACAAGCGATTCCTTCAGGCACTGCTGGAATCTGCATTATTTGCCACAACTGCCAAATCACTAGTATTGTAATAATGGCAACTATGGCCCCCAAAGATTTCTTTAAGCCACTTGCCATGATAGATATTCCCCATACTTTTACGCTTAACATTATGCAGTATTTAAATCTGACTAGATTTGATGCAAGTCAAGTAACAGATAGTTTAGTCTCCGTGACCAGACCCAATTTGATGCTGTTGCGGCCCCTTTGAACGAGTCATGTTTTACAAAACATCTGACGTAACTATTGTCAAAACTGAGATAAAAAATCTATCTCGGTGCTTTAAAACGTCGTTTTGTTAAACCAATCAATTTAGCAATACCAAGTGTGAGAAACATAGGCACACCTATTAATATTAACTCTTTGAGAAAAGGTAAAATGTATATCAAGAATGAAGGAATATTAGGTTGTTCGCCTTCAGGTGCACCATGGCTATAACCTTGTTGATTAATTTGCGCCGCCCAATCGGTAAGTTCGAGAGTGACTAACAATAGACCAATTAAAACCGATACAATTAATACTAGGCTGGTGCGAGTTTTCCAGTTCTGCTGCAGGTGTTTCATTCCTTGATCTCCTTAACAAACATGCGTTTGCTAAGTTTGACTATCCAACCAAAATTTAGCGCTAAATGCACACCTAACATAGGCATAATAATGGTGGCAGAGTCGTGGTGAATCTTTGACCAAAAGTCTTGGATATTTAAGCTAAGATTTAAAGCCGGTAGCAAGGCGACTGACACCAAAAAGCCACTAACAAATACCAAAAGCATCATTAGATAAATTAAGTAATCCCAAACAATATTAAATCGTTCGCGGCCACTAATATTTGAAACCAATCGATTGAAACTGCGCTGTATCCAGTCCCAATGCAGCAATAAATGAATGGAAAAAGGAATAATAAAAAACAAACTAAACCACTCATGAAGCGGCACACCCGTAGCTTGCGGGGCGCTAACTAGCATAAAGCTCACTAATAATACGATATCCATTACGTATCGGAATTTTTGTAAGCTCTGTTTCCAATCGGACATCTTTGTATTGACCCTTTATTTTTTAAACAAGCTAGAAGCCACAGTGTTAGAAGCTTGCCTTGAATAGCAATTAGCTCGCTGCAACATTGAGTTTTAGAGTGATTCACTTTTAATTTGAATAGTGTTCGAGGAGCTATTTAACGTTACTAGCCATCAAAAACACAAGAGAGTTTACTAAACATTTACTTTGTCATGAAATCTTCGATAGGCGAATTTAGGTAATCAACGGCTAAACGTAAATTCACGGCTTCGCCGCCAAAGAATTACACCACTGTCGCAGTAGAGATCTCGCAGTAAAACCATATTTTCTTTTCTTCAGTGGCTTACAATATTGATTTATCTACACCCAGTTTATTCAGAGCGTGAGTTATAAACTTAGCTTGGTTAAAAATTATCTAAGCTAACTTAAATTACGAGCTTTCAGCTCCAACTCTAAAGCTTGCTTTCGTTTAGATTTATCTAACAATTTGTATATAAGAAACAAAGGAATGAGGGTAAACAGGCCTATTGTATTTTTCCAAATACTAAAAATGATTATCCCAAACATAACCCCTATGAACAGAGCGTGAGTTTTGCCTGAGGTTTTAATACTGTCCACTTCATTTAATAGTTGTTGATCGGTTAATTCGGATGGTTGTTTCACATTCATTTAACTCGCCCTGCTCTTTAATTTGATCAACCGAGTATCGAAAGATAACAAGCAAATACGCAGAATAAAAGTATTAACCAAACTTGCATCAAACATGTGGTCGCAACAACTGACAGATTACACTCATAAATATCTATATTAGATACAATTAAAAGAAGGAATATCCCTCCAATATAAAAACCTTACATTAAAAAATAGGAAAATCAAAAGCAAACCGCTAATAAACACCTAAAATTGATTGAAAATCGACAAAAAAGCCATAAAACCTAAATGTTGATAAATTGTAAAAACAATGTTTAAATTTATACCTGTTCCACATAAAGATACATTTAGGGTGATATTATGAGTTTAAGATCTGTTCTATTTAAAGGGTGTATATGTTTATTTGTAATTAACTCTGTAATGGCTGCTGTAGTAATTGAAGAAGTAGCCACTGTTGATTCGAGCAATCAAGCCGGTTGGTGGGTTCCTTTAGCTTTGCATGACGATGAAGCCTACTTTTCGTTTAACTCTTCAGGCTCAATCAACAGCAAACATAAAGTCAAAGTGGCCAAACGATCCTCGACAGGGACTTGGGTATCTGGATTCTTAAAAAATGCCGATGGTAGCGTTTGGGAGCACAGCGATGACAATGGCCATGACCAACCAACCATTGCGGTAGATGGTGACGGAGATATTCACGTTTTTGCTGACCATCACAATAACAACTGGCGGTATTTTCGTTCTTCAAGCCCAAAAGATGTGAGCAATTTGCTGAAGCGCTCAGATATTGTCAATAACTCTGGCATATACACTTACCCCATAGCCGCAACAGCACCTAATGGTGATATATATTTGATTGTTAGGGACACCAATGGCTCGGATATTGGTAAGGGGCAACTATTTCACTGGAACGACAATACCAATATCTGGAGTCACATAAGTACATTCGCGAGTCAAACTAATACCCGTGTTTATCCTGATGATGTGGTTATTGATAGTAACGGTGATGTGCACATTATATGGGAATGGGCTTATGGCCATCCTCGGGCAGATAGACACTACGGGAGTTATTTAAAATATGAACCAGATACAGGATTGTTTAAAACGGCTAACGGAAGCACTGTGTCTGCGCCAGTAAACTTGTCTACCTCGAATCTATTTTACCAAGGATTAGAGAGCGGCGAATCTTTCTCGTCAGTTGATGTGGGCAAGGGTATTCAATCAGCGAAGTTGGCGCTTGGTAGTACTGGTCGCCCCAGCGTGGTATATCGTTTCCGTACTGATGATTCTAGTAGTGGTGGTCGGGATTATGAGGTGTTTCGAATTCGCTGGAACGGCAACAATTGGGTGGATAAAACCAACATATACAATGCGCAAGATACTATTGCAGCCCTAGGTCATACTATTGTTGGCGATCGCGTAAGAGCTTATTTTGTGAGTAACGACAAGCAGTTACATGTATCCCAAAAAATTGCTGGCGGCGATTGGAATACCTACACTTTGTCCGGCGACAAAGCGATTGAACGAGTGAATGTTAAAGTGAAGAACAGTGACGAGGACGTTGTCTATGCTTCAGCTCCTACTTCTGTGAGTTCTAGCTCTGGTAAGTTGTATGGGTTATTTGTGGAGGATGATCTGACCGATATCCCCGCCCCAGTTATTCCTACAGTTTATGAAGCTGAAGATTTATATTTTAGCAACACTGCCACTGTGAGTGTAATTTCCGATGTAAGTGCCAGTGAAGGCGAATATATTATGTTGCAGGATAACGGGGTGAATGATTGGGTGGAATTTACCCTACCCAATATTGACGTTGGTACTTATACCGTTAAGTACAGTTATAAGACTCATAGCATTAGAGGCATAGCGCAAACTCGATATGAAGGAACGGATTTCGGTTCGGAGGTTGACCAGTATAGTGCCGCTGTAAATTGGCCATTAACAACATTAGGGACAATTAACGTGAATACCGCTGGTGATAAATTATTGAGGTTCACTGTAACAGGTCAAAACCCAAGTAGTTCAGGATTTAAAATAGCTATCGATAAAATTGTGCTTGAATAGAAACACTTTTTCGAACTCGTAAAACAACATAGCAGCGATAACAATGACCTAAAGTAAACATCACTTAGGTCATTGTCTGATTCTGTGACACTAAGAACAGCTTTGACGATTTTAAGACTAGAAACAATATGCAAAATGAAACGGTTCAAACCATAGCACTATACACAGCCCAAATCCCTGGAGCCAAAGATTCTATTAATCAAGAGTCGGTGGAATCGCAAGACGATACAGGGAGATTTGTAGTAGACGTGAGTCAACCACGATTAACCGCTTACTGGCCTAGTAAAGACTTGCATAATGGTTGCGCAGTAGTGATTTGCCCTGGTGGTGGTTACCGGGGCTTATCAGTAGATATGGAAGGACATGCCATTGCAAAGCGCTGCATTACGCTCGGCATTAGCGCATTTGTTCTTACATACCGAATGCCATCTGATAAAACGATGGACACGCCACAATTAGGGCCACTGCAAGACCTACAACAAGCACTGCATGTTGTTAACTCTGGTGCAAAGGAATGGCATCTCGATCCTTTAAAAATAGGGGTAATGGGGTTTTCTGCGGGAGGGCACCTCGCATCTAGTGCTGCGGTTCACTATCAGCGCCCCGTGTTGCCAACAATCGACTCTAAATTGCTCAAACCAGCTTTTCAAATTTTGATTTATCCAGTAATCAGTATGGATCCAAAGATTACTCATTTAGGTTCTAGAACTTTATTATTAGGAGAGAATGCCAATTCACTAGACACAGAGTACTTTTCGAATGACACTCAAATCAATAAAAATTCTCCTCCTGCATTTATTTTACATGCCAATGACGATAGTCACGTTTCAGTAGACAACTCCTTGAGGTATTACTATTCACTTAAGGAGTCACAAGTACCAGTACAACTTTTGTTATTACCTCATGGTGGGCACGGCTTTGGTCTGCATCATGAGTACAATTGGTTTCAGTCATTGAATATGTGGTTGAGGCTGAGTCGACTTATCAGTTAATCAACCCCATTAGGTTGCTAGACGATTTACTCTATTTCTTTGGCTTTATTTTTCAACAAAGTAACTAACTCTTCGGTGGCTTCTTCCGGGATCCAACCAGAAAGTGCGATAGAACTGTGCATATTACCTTTTACGTTAACAGCTATAGTAACCGAGTGGTGCGGTAAATGGGTTTTATAGTGAGTTTGCATTTTTACATAACCTTGCTCACGATATTGATTGAGCGCACTCATCAAACTTTCAATACCCTCAGGAAAACCAGGAATATCGCGTTCTTGGTATAACGCTCGCACTTCTTCATCTTCAAGCTCAGACAACAAAGAAATTCCTGTTCCACATTCGGTTGCGGGGAAATATCCTAGACGCCCAAGTGGGCTTTCTTCTCCCATATCAGGCAGAGAATGATAAAGATAAGTGACTTTGTCATGCCATAACACTCCCATGGCCACTACCAAACCATATTTACGCAGCTCTTCTAAAGGCTTAATGGCCTTGGTAGTCACACCTGAAGCACACAAACCTTGAGCCGCCAAAACCAACATCGCTGGGCCAGTTACATACTTTCGGTCACTGTTCTTTTGTACTAAACCAATGTAATCCAATGTTCTTAACAGGCGATTCACCCTAGTGGTATCCAGCTCCAAAAAACGTGCTAATTCACGGCAACCCACGGGGCGTTCAAAAGAAGCTAAACCCTGTAAGACGTTTATCCCCTCAATCAGACTATGGTTTAATTGACTACCGTGTTTTTTAAGAGTTGTGCTGGAATTGAACATAATAGACTTATTAGAAATTATTGTTATTACCCACCATTCTACATAGAAAAACAGCTGGGCAGTACTGCAAAATATAGTGACGCTGTCACAAAGTGACAGCGTATTGCCTACACTTATTTAGAAATTAACTGAAACAGACAATTTATAACTTCTTCCGAATTCAACATTTCGCTGTATCGCTTCTTCGTATGCGGCATATTGTTTTTGTCTAGTATCGAGTAAGTTTAAAGCTTGAAAGTTTAAGCTGACATTATCATTAATTTTATAGTTCGCAGTGGCGGCTAAATCTTGATAACTTTTATAAAATACGCCGTTATCTCCAGCACCTAAATAGCCTAAATAACTGTCTCGCCAGTTGTAAGCAAGCCTCATTCCAAAGGATTCCACTTCGTAGTAAACGACCATATTGATGTTATTTTCTGACAAACCAGGAATAGGAAGACTATTACCACGGCCATCTTCAAAAGGTGTTTCACTGTCTATGTATGAATAGGTTGCCATCACACCAGTATCTTTGAGAAACCCGGGTAACGATGTAAACGCCTGTTGATACAGAACTTCTAAACCTTGAATCGTGCCACTCTCGCCATTAATGGGTTGTTCAACAAATACCTGCTGACTATAATTTGGCAAATCGCGGGGTTGGATAGTATTCACAATGAAAGACTCAACATCTTTGTAAAACAACCCAGCGGACAAAATACTACTCTCACCAAAATACCATTCAGCAGAAAAGTCTAGTTGATTGATAACAAAAGGATCTAACTCTGGATTACCGCCATTGGCAGTAAAGTCTCCGCGAACAAAGATACCACTACTTAGATCTGAGGTATCTGGAAAAGTAAGGGTACGGGCAGCACCAAAGCGCAAAACCACATCATCAGTTAGGTCCATTTTAACAACCGCAGAAGGTAACAACTCTGAGTGTGACACTTTAGTAGTAAAGGGTGTCGCAACACCGGTAGTCACATCTTCAGAGTGACCTTCTGAAGTTAAATCCCGTTGCACATAACGCACACCAAAATTACCGGAAATTGCATAGCCACCCACTTCACTCGAAAAATTAGCTTGAGTATAAAGCGCGATCAAATCTTCGGTTATATTGTAAGAAGGCGAAAGATCATGAGTAGTGGCACATTCGGCTGTTTGTGCTTCATCATAAAATTCACTTAGAGTGGTACATCCCTGCCATTTATTTTTATCAACAATCAAATATTGATGATTAACTGCCGGGCCATCACCGGAGAAAAAATTACTGTTATTGTACATAGTATAAATTTGTGGCAAATCAGTTAGTGCAAAATTGGGGGTGATTGCCCGAGCGACATAGTCATGGTCAGTCTCAAAGCTATTGGCACGTCCACCAAACTCAATCGACGTGAAAAAATCGCCATCAAAGTAACGGGTGAAATCTAACCTAACAGCGGTATCTACGTTTTCATTGTAGGAGGTATTATCGTAGACAATGGCTAGATTTAGTCCATCTGGTGAAGTTAAATCAGCACCACCAAAAATAACGTCAGGAGCATCATCGCCAGCTAATAAATCAAAATCTACAGCGGCCGCTTCTGCAGTTTGAAAACGCATAAAATCCTGTTGCGAATTAGACGTTGAGTCGGTGCGAGCGAGTTCACCTTCTACTTCCCAATCTTCGGCGAACCATTTAAAGCCTAACGCAGTACTAGTGAATTCCATATAGGCTGGGGCATATTCGGTATTTGCTTGCACCGGCCGGTTGATGCTAGCAGCAGTCAACACTCCATTGTCTGAAATTTCAGTGTTTTCATAGCCACAGCAGGTCCAAAACCCTGTCCAAAAGCGGTCACGATCTGAATCAACTTTGCTATAAAAAGTGTCGAGGTACAGCTCTAAAGAATCACTCGTTTGCCACTGGATCATGGCATTCAACCCTGTTTTCTCACGTTTGTCATTGATTTCCCAATAACGCATATCGTTAAAAACCAAGGTTTCTTCATTAGGGTCGGCAGTTACCGATGCGTCATAACTATATCCTGAGAAGGTATTAAGCCCTTCTTCTTGAAACGTTGAGCTAGCTCTTGAGGCGGCGACTTGAATACCTAAAGTATTATCTAAAAAGCTATTTGAGTAATAAACAGAAACTTCGGAACCATTGTCCTTAGATAAATCATTGTAAGAGCCCGTTGCACTGGCTACAATTTTTTGGCCATCATTGTCTAAAGGGCGTCGAGTCTTAATATTCACCACTCCACCTAAGGCGCCTTCAATTTGGCTGGCGCTGGGTAATTTTGACACTTCGAGGCTAGACACCAAACTAGAAGGAATGAGCGACAACATACTATAAGATGAAGATTCTAAGGTATCTGGACCTTTATCACCGCGGCCACCAGCAGTTGTGACTTGGCGACCATTAACCAAAATGACATTTTGACTTAACCCCCGAATAGATACGGTACTGCCTTCTCCAATCCCTCTCTCTAACTGTACACCTGAAACCCGTTGTAACGATTCAGCCACATTAGCATCAGGCAATTTTCCCATATCATCTGCCGATATAGCATCAACAAACTGTACGCTATCACGTTTAGTAGCGACAGCTTGAGTGAGCTGACTTCTAATACCGGTTACCTGGATAAGCTCGACATCTTCAGCGCTTTGTTCAACTTCAGCTTGTTGCGCCTGTGCATAACCAGAAAACGTCAAAATGGCCGTTCCCATTGCAATATAGGTTTTAGTTATTTTATTAAGTTTAAAGTTGTGTTTTTTTGAATTATTCATTGTGCCCCCTTGATTAACAAGACATTACACCTGTCAGCATAATGTGGTTCATTACATGTTATTTATGTATCTACGACATTTATAAATCTATAATAGATACATTACAAGCTTTTGTTTTATATTTTTTTACATTTATAACATTTAATAAACTTTATTCGTTTGCACCTAAAAAAACCAAATCTGCCCGAAAACCCATGCTAAATAAGAATCCTTCCACCACACACAACTATGCAGACATAAAAAACATAAACAACACATATAAGATAACAATAAATTTACATTGACTTGTTTCTATTAGTGATACAAAATCCACATTATTCCGTGGTATTAGCAGCTTTATGAGTAACCACAAGATGTCGTTGCGTTGCTAAGGTTAAACCGATAGCCCCCTAATTGCAGCGTATTGTCGTTATCATTGGCGTAACTGGCCCCAATTATATGAAAGAAACCTTATGAACCAATTTGATTACTACGTCGCTATCGCATTTGCGTTAATTATTCTATTTCTCGGATTAATGTTCTCTCGCAGTGGTAAGAGCATGACTTCATTTTTCGCCGCCGGTGGCGCCGTGCCTTGGTGGATCAGTGGCCTTTCACTGTTTATGAGTTTTTTCTCGGTAGGCACCTTTGTTGTATGGGGGTCAATCGCTTATAGCGATGGTTTAGTGGCAGTTGTTATTCAATCAACTATGGCCATAGCAGGGATCATTATCGGTTGCATCATTGCCCCGGCTTGGAATAAAACGCGGGCCTTAACGGTGGCGGACTTTCTTACCCATCGCGCCGGAAAGTCTGTGCAAAAAATATACTCATCAGCATTTCTATTCATTAATTTGTTTACTGCGGGGGCCTTTCTTTATCCAGTCGGTAAAATTATTGAGGTTTCCACGGGTATACCGTTGAACATCGCGATACTGGTACTAGGTTTGTTTGTTATCGCTTACACCACAGTTGGTGGACTTTGGGCAGTATTGGTAACTGATGTATTGCAGTTTGTGGTACTCACAGCAGCGGTGCTTATTATTATTCCTTTAGCGTTTAATGAGGTTGGAGGAGTAAACACTTTTTTAAACAAGTTACCCGAGGGTTTTCTCGCATTACAAAATGAAAACTACAGTTGGATTTTTCTCGTTGCATTTGTGATTTACAACACCGTATTTATTGGTGGTAACTGGGCATATGTACAACGTTACACCAGTGTGGAAAAACCCAAAGAAGCCCGAAAAGTGGGCCTACTATTTGGCAGTTTGTATTTAGTGGCTCCAATCATATGGATGCTCCCCCCTATGATTTATCGTGTGGTTAATCCAGATTTATCGGGCACTGAAGCCGAAGAAGCTTACCTGCTTATGAGCAAATTGGTTGTACCGGAAGGGCTACTCGGTTTGATACTGGCGGCCATGGTATTTGCGACCGCCAGTTCGGTCAACACGGCCATTAATATAGCCGCTGGAGTGTTCACCAATGACCTACTTAAACCCTTAAAACCTGACTACCCTTCTCAACGTCTGATGAAAGCAGCCCGAATATCCACTTTTGTTTTTGGTTTTTTGGCGATAACTGTGGCTTTGGCGGTGCAAAGCATGGGTGGAATTGTTGAAGTTGTGTTGAGTATTGCCGCACTCACTGGCGCATCGCTGTATTTGCCACCTATATGGGCGATTTTTTCAAAACGTCAAACTGGCAAAAGCCTGTTGTTAACCACCGTTTTTAGCTTGCTAATCAATGCGTTCTTTAAGTTTGTAACGCCTGGTTTGTTTGATCTTGCTCTGAGTAGAGAATGGGAAATGATGTTAGGAGTTATTACCCCAGTATTGTGGTTAATTGGATTTGAAATTTACTACTACCAGACTCGAAACATTAACCCTGACTACGATAACTATCGCGCATACCAATTAAGCCGCCAAGCAACCACACAATCAAACACAGAAGTACAAACCACTGACAACGATTACAGCAAAAAAGTACTCAGTATTGGAGTATGTGCCATCGGTATTTTACTGATGGTTTTAAGCGCTGTTACCGATTCAGCCAATATCGAGACCCTTAGTGTGGGACTTGTCATTGCGCTGCCGTCACTGTGGTTTTTGTTAAAACGAATAAAGTAACTTAGGAGCAAAGTAATCATGTATCACGAACTTAGCGAACCACATGGTAGGTCATCTACTGTAGAAACGATAAAGTCGGACCTTGTCGTAGTTGGAGGCGGTATCGCTGGCGTGTGCTGTGCTATATCAGCAGCTAGGGCGGGTGTAAAAGTCACATTAGTGCAGGACCGTCCAGTTTTAGGTGGTAATGCTTCTAGCGAAGTACGCTTGTGGGTTTTAGGTGCAACCTCCCATATGGGTAATAACAATCGCTGGGCACGCGAAGGGGGAATAATAGGTGAACTATTATTAGAAAACCTGTTTCGAAATAAAGAAGGTAATGCACTAATCTTTGACACCATCATGTTAGAAAAAGTGGCAGAAGAGAAAAACATCACTTTATTGCTCAACACCTCAGTATTTGCCACACACAAAAATGGCAATAGTAAGATTGCTTCAGTGGAAGGATTCTGCTCTCAGAACGGTAAACTCTATGATCTTCATGGGACCTATTTTTGCGACGCGTCTGGAGACGGTATTGTCGCTTTTCAAGCCGGTGCAGAATTTCGCATGGGCGCAGAAGCAGCTGACGAGTTTTCAGAAAAAATGGCGCCAGAACAGCCAGGAAAAGAACTGTTAGGACACTCTATATATTTCTACAGTAAAGACGTGGGTAAACCTGTGAAGTTTGTTGCCCCTTCATTTGCCTCAATTGACGGTATGACAGAAGATCGCATGAAACGTATTCGCAGCCAAGATGTTGGACCTCGCCTATGGTGGCTCGAATATGGAGGCAACAGTGAAACGATAGATGAGTCAGAAGAGATTAAGTGGCAATTATGGAAAGTCGTCTATGGGATATGGGATTACATCAAAAATAGCGGTAAATTTGAAAATGTCGACAATCTCACGTTAGAGTGGGTTGGCACTATCCCCGGTAAACGTGAAAGCCGTCGCTTTATTGGACATTCATTTATGACACAACAAGATGTGGTAGAGCAGCGTCTTGTAGATGATGCTATCTCATTCGGAGGGTGGGCAATTGACCATCACCCTGGCGACGGTGTTTACAGCAATAAACCTCCTTGTACGCAATATCACACCAAAGGGGTTTATCAAATTCCATTGGGATCGTTTGTTAGCAAAGATATTGATAACCTGTTTTATGCTGGACGCATCATTAGTACCTCACATATTGCGTTTGGCTCTACCCGGGTAATGGCTACCTGCGGACACGGTGGTCAAGCGGTTGGTCAAGCGATTGCATATTGTCTAAATGACAACTGTTCAACCACTGATTTATTGCAACCCACACATATTAAAAAGTTACAGCAAAACCTTAACGAAAAAGGGCATTTTATTCCCCATGTGCCGATGCACCCTCAATATAACCTAGCGAGTAAAGCGACAATCAGTGCTTCAAGTGAGCTGTTATTGAGCAGCCTGCCAAATAATGGGCCGTGGCGGCCCCTAAATATCTCAGCTGGCCAGTTGTTACCTTTGCTAAAAGACACCACCTATCAATTCGCAGTAAAAGTACGAGCATTAAAAAACACAACGCTTTGCGCCCAATTGCGTCATAGCGAAAAAGCAACCAACTTTACCCCAGAGGTCATATTGGGTCAGCAGAGTTTTGAGTTGCAAGCTGGCGAACATCAACTCGAGATTAAATTTGCCGAGATCCTAAAACAAGACCAATATGCCATGCTGTGCTTTTTAGCGAATCCAGACATAGAAATTGCTTGTTCTACTAGTCGTATTTCATCATTGGTCGCAGTGTTCAATGGTGTCAACAAAGCAGTATCTAACACAGGCAAACAAACTGTAGACGGTGACAAAGGGGTGGATGAATTTGAATTTTGGACACCAGAAAGACGCCCAGGCGGTCATAACTTTGCCTTATCAATTAGTCCACCGCTCAATTGCTTTGCCACAACCAACCTCACAAATGGCTATACGCGACCATTTCAACGCAGCAATGTGTGGTGTGCGGCAACGGAGCATTCTGATGCTGAATTAACACTGCAGTGGCAACAACCACAAAGTATAAGTGAAATAATTTTACATTTTGATGCTGACTTTGATCATGCCCTTGAATCCACACTTTATGGCCACCCAGAAGATCGTGTACCCTTTTGTGTTGAACACTTTCAAATTTTAGATAAGCAGGGAGAGATTCTGTATGAGAAAACAGATAACTATCAAGCAGTAGTTGACTGTGTTTTCACCTCACCCATTAATGCCGATCACCTCAGAATTAAGTTTTTGAAAACCCATAACGATTGCCCGATTTCGGTTTATGAAATCGTTGTTAAATAACCTTAGACCTGTGAAGGCGACAGTCAATATTAGCGCACAGCTATTGATTTTGATGGCGGTATTTTCTGCTAATGCGAAAATTACTCTCGCCCCACAATTTGCTAATGATATGGTATTACAACGAGATACCCCTAATATATTGCAGGGGTATAGCGACCAACCTGAATCCATTAGTGTTTATTTAGATGACAGAAAACTGCAATCCACATTAGTAGAACAAGGTGCATGGCAGCTTACATTGCCAGCACACATTGCTGGTGGCCCCCATACCTTAAACATACAAACATCCACTCAGTTGATTGAATTACGCAATGTTCTGTTTGGTGATGTATGGCTTGCCTCTGGGCAATCTAATATGGAGTACACCCTTGGTACCCTAGGTAGTAACTATTCGCCAGAAATACTCTCGGCTAACTTGCCACATATCCGCCAATTCAGAGTAGATCGGAATGCCGCTTATCAAGGCCCGTTAAGTACCGTCGCCAAAGGGCAATGGACAATCGCCCAAGGACAAGACTTAAGCAAGTTTTCAGCGGTAGGCTACTTTTTTGCAAAGCAAGTTCACACTCACACAGGCATACCAATTGGCATCATTAACAACGCCTATGCTGGTTCACGTATTCAAGCCTGGATGAGCGAAAGTGCGTTGGCGGCCTATCCTAAAGAAGTCAATCTGCTACAGCGCAATAAACAATCACATGAAATAGAGAAGTTACAAACACGCGATAAAAAACGCTACCAAAGTTGGCAACAAGAGTTGGCGGCTAAGGACCTAGGTTTACACCATAATTGGTTTGCTGTGCACTTTAATGACAACCAATGGCCACAACTTTCTGTTCCCGGATATTGGACCAATCAAGGACAAGAAGCCTTTAGTGGTAGCATGTGGTTTAGAACTAGATTCTGGGTTTCTGCTGAACAAGCCTCCCAAGCTTCAAGACTGGTACTTGGGCGCATTGTAGATCAAGACGATGTTTACATTAATGGTCAAAAGGTTGGTGAAACCCAATATCAGTATCCGCAACGCATATATTCACTCGACTCTGGCGTACTTAAAGCAGGCCAGAACCAAATCAGTGTACGAATTGTGGCGCATCGTCCCGGACACGCCGGTTTTGTGCCAGCGAAACCCTATCAATTAGAATTTAAAGACTCGCTGATTTCGCTAAATGGCTTGTGGCGTTATCAGGTGGGTCATCGCATGATTAATGCGATGCCTAGCCCTGAATTCAAAACTAATGAACAACCCTCAGTGTTTTATAATGCGATGTTGGCTCCACTGGCTAACACCCAGTTTAAGGGAGTCATTTGGTATCAGGGGGAAAGTAACGCCGAAGAGCCAACTATATACCAAAGCTTATTTCCAGATATGATAAGGCAATGGCGCGCACTTTTTTCGCAGCCAACATTACCTTTTTTGTATGTGCAACTAGCTAACTATATGCAGGCGCAGCAAGATCCAAGCATTGCTGGTTGGGCTGAGATTCGCGCAGCACAAACTCAAGGGTTAACCGTCAGTAATACCGCTATGGTATCGGCAATTGACTTAGGTGAATGGAACGATATTCACCCCAAAAATAAAGCATCTGTGGGTCAACGTCTCGCAAACGCGGCTTTACAAAAAGTCTATAACAAACCTGATTTTTCCTACCAAGGGCCAGTGTTAACTTGCGCAGAACGAGTCAGTGGCCACGAAATTAAAATACACAGCGAGTTTTCCCCATTAGCGATAACTGGGCAAGACACCAAAGTACAAGGTTTTTCTATTAGTGAAGATAACGCTAACTATCGATGGATTGAAGGTGAGTTACATCCGACTTCCATCGTTTTGAAAGTGAAAGAAGCCAATAAGTTAGTGAGTGTTAGTTATGCATGGCAAAGCAATCCAACCCGCGCAAATTTATCCAATAGCCAAGGATTACCCGCTTACCCAGCTAAATTGCCAATCAAGGATCACTGCGAAATTGCTGCAAAGTAGATTCATTTTATTGTTACCGCGATTAACTCTATTATTAGCACTTTGAAGCCAAAGTAAAATCACAGCGCTGAAACATGTTTAAGAAAAAGCAGGATGAAAAACCTAAGGAAATAACCTACGAACGAGTCAAAGGGTATTTCTTGTGGCTAATCGGAAAATATGGCGATTACACGGCAAAAACCTTAATGCAAAAGGCCAACACACTATTCCAAGAAGACACCTCATTTAATCAGGAAGCTCTTAACTATCTTATCGAACAAGGCATTGTTGATGATCTTCGCTATGCACAACGTTTGACTCAAAGTTTCTCAGAAAAGAATATTGGCCCTAATAAAATAAAACAAAAGCTTTACGCCAAAGGTTTCACATCCCAAATAATCAATGAATGTCTAGATTCAATAGATAACACCGAAGACGATTATTTAGATAAAGCCCTAGCACTTAAAATTAAGAAATTCGGGGAATCCCCTATTGAAGATCAAAAACTCAAACAAAAAGCATTGCGACATTTGATTGGCCAAGGGTTTTCTTATTCAGTTGCCAATAAAGTGATTAGCTATTCGGGTGAAGAGTAACTTCAGAAAAGCCGCAGGGAAATACTGCTAGAACCAGAATTAAACGGAATCAGACAGTGTTGAGCAGGGTTAAGCAATAAAGAGCACAAGTACCGCTACACCGCAAAGAATTTAAAGCACAGAGCACATTCAACGCAGAGCTCGTAAAATACTACGAAAAACAATAGGAGATCAAAAAATAGCAGACAACGATCCCCCAAATATTCCGTCATCACTGCACGCTTTTAGCAGGGATCCACAGTGACAAAATCAACCAATTTATGGGCCTAAAGGTGTGAAAATAACAGGTTGCTAAAACGATACCGGGTGGCAGCTAAAGCAATATTACAAACGCCTACAATCGAGCCAACATTTCATCTATAGATTGCCAGGGGCTCCCAAAAGCTCTGGCACCATTTATTCATATTTATAGTAACTCAACCGCTTTGTCCCTAAGAGATTGAATTTACGGAAAAATTTACGCACAATTGAACGCATAATTTGTTAGCGAGTAGACCTTTGGTTATGAAGTTTTTTACATTGATTTTCATATTATTAGCACTGGTACCTAGCGCAGCAGCAAAGTGGGATCCGCAAAGCCTTGATGCGACTGTGAAAAACGCCATAGATACCTTTTATACTCCTGGCATGAGCGTGTCTGTTGTGCACCAAAATCAGTTGATATATGCAAAAGGCTTTGGCCTAGCCAACATTGCAAAACAATTGCCTGTGAATAAAAACACTTACTTTCGCTTAGCTTCTACTAGCAAGGCCTTCACAGCCGCAGCCATTGGGGTACTGGTTGATCAAGAAAAGCTCGACTGGAAAGACTTGGTTATCGACCACCTTCCCCATTTTAGAATGCAAGACGACTATGCCACGCAGCATTTTACCATTGAAGATTTACTCACCCACAAAAGTGGCTTAGTTGGCGGCGCAGGCGACAGTATGATCTGGCCTGAGCCTAGCGGTTTTAGCCGGGCAGAAGTAGTCAAAAATTTACGCTATTTAACCCCTCGCGATCAATTTAGACAACGCTACGCATACAGCAATGTGCTGTACATTACCGCCGGTGAAATTGTTGAGAAAATCTCAGGAAAGAGCTTTGAAGACTTTGTTGACCAACACGTATTTAAACCCTTGGGAATGCAGTGTTACGCCGGCGATATGCCCAAAACTGCGGTGAATAAAAGCGCCATGAGTTACGGCCATAGAGACAGCGAGGGAATTTATCCTATTCCACGCAACGCCATTCAAGGTGACGCGCTAATGTCTGCTGCCGCCGGTGGCATGGTGTGCAGCGCCGCAGAAATGAGCAAATGGGTCAGCGCGCTATTGAATGACGCTAAAATGGCTGATGAGCTTAGTGACCTTAGCGAAACAAGTGAACAACCACAGAGCAGCCAACAATTACCGTTTTCTAATAAACAGTTAAATAAAATGTGGCAGTCGTACACCATATTAGGTGTATCTGACACGGATACCGAATGGGACTCAACCTATTTTCGTAACTACGGCCTTGGCTGGCGTTTAAGTAACTACGAAGGTTATAAACATATTTCTCACACTGGCACACTGTCGGGCTATCAGGCTTTTGTTGCCCTTATTCCAGAATTGGAGCTTGGCGTGGTAGTGCTTAATAACGGATCTAACTACGGAGCGCGCAGCGCCGTTATGCAAACCGTTCTGAAAATGTTTATTGATACCGAACAAAAAGATTGGGTGGCTGAGTATGTGGCTTATCAAGACGAGCGTGAGCAAGCCTACTTATCCCGAGGCGACACCACCCCAAAAGCGCTGGCCAAAGGCACACTTAGTAATAAACAGGTGGTGGGTACCTATAGTGATCAATGGTTTGGTGACTTTATCATTACTGAACAAACAACCAACAAAAAAGCAAATAGGCTTCGCATCACCTCCTCTCGCATGGCAAATCTACGCGGCACGCTTAGCGCCTTTCAAGATGCCAGCTACAAAATAGAGTGGGACAATAAAAATGCGGCCTCCGACGCTTTTATGCATTTTGAGTTAGATGTTGAGCGCAAAGTTATAGCCGCTAAACTTCACCCCTTTTCTACCAAAACTTCAAGCTCACATGAGTGGCGTGATATGCACTTTTTAAAGGCTGAGTGAAGCAGTTCGTTGCAGAAAAAAGCAGTGAATAGTAAATAGATACTAGAAAAACACAGCTGCGCTGAACTGAGCAAAGAAATGGCTCAACATTTACAGAGGACATTTTAATCTTGAGTAAATTGCGTTGAATGTCTTGGTAATTACCTGCGTTTTTCTCATAGCTAGAAACGAATAATGACTAAGAAATAGCAGATAAATACCCCCTCACATTCCGTCATCCCTGCACGCTTTTAGCAGGGATCTACAGTCGCAACATCAAAATAAAATCCAGCCCATCATCATTCCTGTCAGTTGTTAACAGCAACCGATTCAAAGACTAAATTTAAAAAATTAAAAACTATTCACCACAGAGCGCTTCGCTGCTTCTAAAGAATCCTGTTTCTCGCGACGTAGCAATTAACATCAAACATCATAGCTGATTGTTTTAACTAAGTTTATTTCAAAATTTGATTATCGTGGATGGTCTACTCATTGTGTTACGTATAAAAATAGCGATAAAGGTATGGATTTACATTCCTCAAATTAAGATGAATATTGTAAATCTTCATTTCATCAGTTTAATATCCAAACTAAAGTCGAATCTATAGCCGTCTCCTTCCGTAATAATCAATCATTTTTTATTATGTGTTGTAATAATGCTAGATTTAATTTGTAGCATTAGACGAGCATGTAAAAAGGAGAGTTTAGGTTGCTAGGAGAAAAGAAAACCGTTTTGGTTGTCGACGATACACCAGAAAATATCGATCTACTATCAGCAGTACTTAGTCCGTATTTTAAAGTCAAAGCTGCCATGAACGGTGCATTGGCTATTAAAATAGCGCAGGGTAAAAGTAAACCAGACATAATACTTCTAGACGTTATGATGCCTGATCTAGATGGGTACGAAGTTTGTCGACAGCTAAAGAGCAATGTTTCTACCGCCGCCATTCCCATTATTTTTGTTACTGCAAAAAGCGAGATTGAAGACGAGCAAAAAGGTTTCGATCTGGGCGCAGCAGATTATATTGCTAAGCCTATAAGCCCCCCTATCGTTGTATCTAGGGTGAATGCCCAAATTGCGCTTTATGACCAAGCTCGACATCTAGAAGCGCTCGTAGCAAAGCGAACCGAAGACTTGCACCATACTCGACTCGAGGTGATTCGACGATTAGGTAAAGCCGCGGAATATAAAGACAACGAAACCGGTATGCATGTTATTCGCATGAGTTACTTCAGTAAATTTTTAGCCGAAAAGCTCGATGTTTCTAATGAGTGGATTGATCTTCTTCATAACGCTGCCCCTATGCATGATGTGGGAAAGATAGGTATACCGGATTCAATACTCCTTAAACCTGGAAAATTAGATCCACAAGAGTGGGAAGTGATGAAAAAGCACTCCCAATTTGGAGGCGAAATTATTGGCGATAGCGATGAGCCTTTATTGAACATGGCAAGAGACATTGCGCTGAACCATCATGAAAAATGGGATGGAAGTGGTTACCCCCAAGGTCTGAAGGGTGAGGCGATCCCTCTTTCGGCACGTATCGTAGCAATTACAGATGTTTTTGACGCATTAACCAGTGAGCGTCCTTACAAAAAGGCATGGAGCGAAGAGCGTTCACTCGCACTTATTAAGTCCGAATCCGGTAAACACTTCGACCCAAATCTAGTTCCATTATTTCTAGAGTGTATAGAAAAGGTAAGAGATATTCAGGCACGTTTCAGCGACGAGTCATTCGAACTACACAGTTAGGGTACTATTGATGTGTGATCGCAATCCTATTCCAGCAAGCAACATGGTTTTAAACATTAAAGATCTGAACACACTACTTCGTCATGGCTCTTTAAAAATCATACGGACAATTACTACACTATTGCTATTTTTTTGTGTTTTGCTGCCAGTATATAGCCAACAAAAAATTGAAAGCCTGTCCCTTCATGATGGCCTACTAAACCCTCAAGTTTACGACGTTGCGAAAGACGAACAAGGCTTTATTTGGTTTGGTACAGCCGATGGGGTGAAACGCTACGACGGTTATAACTTCATTTCATTTCGACACGATAAGGACGTCTCATCATCGTTATCTAATAACAGCGTGGGGGCAATGTTAATCGACAAGAAAAATAGATTGTGGGTTGGCACGTGGGGCGGAGGATTAAATCTTTATCAACGTAAAACACAAAACTTCAAACACTATTTACACGACAACGCCAATCCATCCACTTTAGGAGGTAATAAAATTCAAGCTATCTTCGAGTCTCGCTCTGGCCAAGTATGGATTGGTACTAATGGTGGCGGCCTAAACCTGTACAATGATGTCGATGACACCTTTGTTCGTTATGTACACAAACCTAATGATGAATCTACTCTCGGACACAATCGAGTATGGAGTATTGCAGAAGACCCAAATAGCAACATTTGGGTAGGCACCTCTGAAGGACTTTATAAAAAAAATCACTCCTCACAGCAATTTGAGCGCTTTGGCGATTCAGCAGAAGGATTGGACCACCCCGAGGTTAGATCAATTTATATTGACGACAAAGGTGCTATTTGGCTAGCCACTCGCAACAGCTTTGGTCGTTTTTACCCTAGTTTAAATCGCTATTCACCTATAGCGTTCCCCGCCAGCACAATTCCAAGTATTACCAAGATTACGCCCTATGAGGACGTTCTATTACTTTCAACCTTCGCTGGCATTTTTAAATTTGATACTAGAAAAGCCGCTTTTGAACCTGCTGCTGATAATGGCGATTGGGCACTATTGGAAAACCGCGATGTACGTCAAGTGTTGGTGGAATCTTCAGGGCTTCTTTGGGCCGCCACGCGCTACTCTGGTATCAAAAAGGTTTTCTTAAAGCCCCCTCACTTTCAAGGTTGGACTGATATTCTAAGTAGTGAAATGTTGTCTGGTCTTTTTTCCCAGATAATTTCAATGGTTCAAAAGCCCAATGGAGAAATGTGGTTGGGCACAGGCAGAAGTTTGGTCAATTTTGACGGTACTTCAAAATTTACACCACACATGTCCCAACAAAGTTTAGACAAATTAAATCGACTTCGCATTGATAGTATGAGCTACGATAATAATAACGGTTTATATCTTGGCACTGATTTCGGTCTGTATTATTTAGCAACGCCGACGAGCAATTTGGAGGAAGTATCTTTAGATTGGGCTGGGGGACTAAACAACACAGTTGAATGGGTTGAAGTAGATGCTGATGGTTGGTTATGGTTGAATTTAGCTAAATATCGTCATGTTGTGCGATGGAACCCCAAAACTAAAGAGGTTCAAAGCTTTCTAGACGAGGTTGATGCTGAATTCACTTTCGTAGACAAACAAAACAATGCTTGGGTAGGTACCCAAGGCGAGGGTTTATTTAAGATACATTCATCTACTCATTCAGTGACAAACTATAGTACCAACGACGAAAGCAATGCACTGAGCAGCAATCATATAAACGCCGCCATCCAAACAGATGACGATACCATCTGGTTCTCTACCAATCGGGGTTTAGAAAAATACACACCATCTACAGACCAATTTGAAAGCATCAGTTTAGACTTAGACGGTGTGGGTTTTGCGGTTCTTTCTATCGTGCAAGACAGCGAAGGGTTCCTTTGGTTAGCGACATCAAAGGGTATTTATCGACTAAATCCTAAATCACGTGTTTTTAAATATTTTACGACTAATGATGGTATTCACAGTAATACATTTTTACCCCGTTCAGCATTAATGGGGCCTGATGGCTTTATTTACTTTGGTAGTATTGATGGCCTAACAGGTTTTGCCCCTAGTGCAGTAAACACCAACGATACTATACCACCTATTGCAATTACCGGTATCGAGGTGGATGGAGACGTCATATTTCCAGTGCCAGAATCGTTTGAGCTTCCGAATGATTATAAACAATTAACCATTACCTTTGCCGCCTTGGATTACCATGCCAGCGAAGACAATCAATATCGTACTCGCTTAGTAAACTACTACGACTCTTGGGGAGATATAACCGATCGCTATACAGTGTCGTATGCACGTATGCAACCCGGCACCTATATTTTTGAAGTTATTGGCAGTAATAACCATGGCACCTGGAACCTTAATCCACAAACATTAACGTTAACTGTGCCCCCGTTATGGTATCAAACTACATGGTTCAAAATTTTGACCCCTCTGGTACTGTTGCTTCTCGCCTTTGCTTTCTACACAAGTCGTGTTAAAAAACATCAAGCGACACAGCGATATTTATCTGCACAAGTTGAACGTAGAACTCGAGACATTTTTGTTTTAGGTGACGTAGGGCGTGACCTCGCGGCAACTACTGATACAGAAAGCATTGCTAAGTTACTGCATCAACAATTGGATACAGCGCTTCAAGCTAGTAGCTTTATGGTGGGCTTGTACCATCCGCAGTCTCAGCATGTTAGTTTTATTTTCTCAATGATTGATGGCCGACAGATCCAACCTTCTTCTGTAAAGTCCAACCAGTCAAACGACCCTATTGCTTGGACAATGAATAATAAAAAGGAGTTTATCGCACAGACTACCGAGCAATGGGAGCAAGTTGGAATAGATCCATCGTTAAGTTTAAATGGCGAACACACGCAGTCTGCGGTATGCCAACCGCTCATGGCAGGGAACTCGCTACTAGGTGTAGTAGCAATTCATGCGAACACACCAAAAGCCTTCGATACATCGCAAATTAACATATTCCGCATTGCCTCAAGTTTTGCCTCCGTTGCAATATCTAATAGTCTTTCATTTGAAGAACTTGCCGAAGCAGAGCAACGATTGGAGTTAGCTATGACTGGCGCGAATGCAGGAACCTGGGAATGGGATCCTGAGAGCGACACGTTAATCACAAATGCCGTATGGGCGTCAATGTTGGGATATTCAAAGGACAAACTTTCAGAACAATATGGTGTTGATTCCAATCTTCTTAATTTTTTAATTCATCCTGATGATAAAGACAAATGTGAGCTTGAATTGAAAAAACACCTATTAAATGAAACTCACGACTATCGGTGTGAATATCGCGTTAGATGCGCTGATGGTGCTTATAAGTGGGTATTAAGCGTGGGCCGTGCGATTCGAGAGCACAGCGATACACACTCTCTCAAAGTATTTGGAATCCATCTTGATGTTAATACTGCAAAGGCAATGGAGACCGCATTAAAAGAAGCAAAAGACAAAGCTGAAAGTGCGACCCAAGCAAAATCAGATTTTTTGTCAAATATGTCCCATGAAATTCGTACACCGATGAACACCATTATTGGAATGAGCCACCTTGCCTTACAAACACAATTGAATCAGAAGCAACAAAATTACATCGTAAAAGTACACAAAAGTGCAGAATTACTGCTGGGTATAATCAACGACATTCTCGATTTTTCTAAAATTGAGGCAGGCCGTTTAGATATTGAAGAAGTACCATTTGAGTTCGACGAAGTACTGGAAAATATGTCGAACTCCATTGCAATTAAAGCTGATGAAAAGGGTATAGAACTGTACTTTGATATTGATAAAGACGTACCAAAGACCCTTATTGGTGACCCATTAAGGTTAGGACAAGTCTTGCTTAATTTAGGTAACAATGCGGTTAAATTCTCCAAAGAAAACGGAGAGATCATCCTAACGGTAAAACTTGCTAACTCGGACATTAAACATTGTTGTATCGAGTTTTCCGTGGCGGATAACGGTATTGGCATGACGCCGGAGCAAAAATCCAAACTATTTCAGTCCTTTAGTCAGGCAGATTCATCTATTACACGAAAGTATGGTGGCACGGGGCTGGGACTCGCGATATCAAAAGATCTCGTTGAGTTAATGGGAGGGAAAATTTGGGTAGAATCAGAAGTAGATATGGGAAGCCAATTCTGTTTTACGACCAATCTTGGTTATAAACAGAAAAGCCAAGGACACCTCGAACATGACATTAAACCTGAGTTAAATATCTTAGTTGTGGATGACAGTGAAACTGCTAGAGAGGTATTTCATAAGCAACTTTCGAGCTTTGGCATACAGCATCAAATGGTAAGAAGTGGAAAAGAAGCTTTGTCCTTGCTAGAACTTCAACAGCATACTCAACCATTTGACTTAATATTGATGGATCGAAAAATGCCTGAAATGGATGGGCTGGAAACTGTTGCGCGTATTCGAAGTTCGTCATCAATGACCTATCAACCTAAAATTATTGTAATGACGGCGTTTAATAACAAAGACATAGAGGAAGAAACGAATCAACTTAATATTGAAAGTGCGTTAACAAAGCCAGTGACTGCGTCAACCTTGTTAGAAACAATCTCACGCAGTGTGGGCATAAATAAAGTGTCGAAAACCACCTTAAAAAATGCAACTGAAAAAAGTTTCTTCAACCAAGCACTCTCTGGACTTCATTTACTGCTTGTAGAAGATAACGAATTAAACCAAGAGTTAGCATGTGAATTGCTCCATGCTGTTGGCATTAAAACAACCTTGGCTGAAAATGGCCAAGTCGCGTTGTCCCTTATAGAAGAGCAGAGCTTTGACGGTATCTTGATGGACTGTCAAATGCCGGTAATGGATGGTTATACTGCGACCCGAGAAATCCGCAAGCAGCCTAAGTATCAGCACCTTCCTATTATTGCAATGACGGCAAATGTTATGTCTGATGACATAGCAGAAGTAAGGGCCTGTGGTATGGATGCGCACATTGCAAAGCCTATAAACGTAAGAGGTATGTATGAAACACTTACGCACATTTTAGCGCCAAATCAAGTGCATGCTATTGTTGAAACCAATGAAGCCGATGAAGTCAGTCAAATTGACTTTCCAGTGGATACCCTTAATGGCATCGATATTAAGAAAGGGCTGTCATCAACAAACTATAATGCTGAACTTTACCAGAAGCATTTACTTAAATTCGCAGAAAAATATCGTCAGTTTGCAGATACCTTAGATATTCATGATGAAGAGAATAGCAGTACGGATACAACTCGTAATATACACACTATGAAAGGGTTGGCTGGCAGCATTGGTGCGCAAGCACTCTATCAAGATGCCGAAGCTTTGGAATTAGCCCGAAAAGCAGATTTCGGCTCAGATAAGGCAATGGCAGTCATGTTAAATAGTTTGGCCCTTGTTATTTCATCTATAGATTCTGCATCTGCTCAATTGAGTTCCACCGAGACGTATCTAAATGACAGTGTTGATTTAACGACATTTAAGGCGACGTTGGAGCAATTACGCGGCTTACTAGACGATTATGATACAGGAGCAATTGACGTTCTTGAGGAGCTATTAAAGAATACTAATGGTTTGTCGCCTGATGTGATGAAGGAACTTAAAAATACTGAAAAAGCACTAAGACAATACGATTTTGATTCGGCCATTTCTCATACCAACGCACTTACAGAAGTGCTTTAAAAGTAGGTTCAATTTATTTGAAGGAGAGAGACTTTCAGTAAAATCCTATAAAGCGGATCTCACTCAATTGTTTCGAAGAACATTAGCTTTGGTCACAACGAAACGCGATAAATGACTAAGAAATAACAAATAATACCTTTTGCACATTCCGTCATCCCTGCACGCTTTTAACAGGGATCTACAGTCGCAACATCAAAATAAAATCCAGCCCATCATCATTCCTGTCAGTTGTTAACAGCAACCGATTCAAAGACTAAATTTAAAAAATTAAAAACTATTCACCGCACAGCGTTTCGGGCGCACCTGTTAGGGTCGTATACCAGTGTATTGTGCCTGATAGAATAGCCAGCTGCCCTGGGTTTTCTTAAAAGTAAAAGACACCCTCATAGAAAATTTCTGCTCGCTATTTGGGATAATGAACGTTTCTTTTGCGATGACGAATGCATACTTTCCATCCATTTTCATCTCTAGTTCACTGATCTCAATTATCGGGCTTTTTTGCCCCTTCTCTTTGTGAGACTTATCATAGAACCCCAACACCTCTTCTCTATGGTCAACTTCACCTGCTGGTGAAATTTCCACATAGTCACTATGCAATAACTCTGATAGTGCTTTGTCATCAAATTCACGCTGAGCCGACACCAATTCATCGATCAACAAATGAAATTCAGAAAGATTATCTTTAGGAGCAGCCTGGCTTAGTAATGGCAAAAATAGCGAGACAAAAAGTCCGAATTTCACAAGTATCTTAAACATGAATCTACCTTTAGTTAGTTAAAAATATATCGTTTTAAATGGCTAAAAATGTGTCTCAAAAATAACTGAGATTGACCAATAACACTTGTTATCACTTTGCTTGGTTTAGAAAAGGAGTATACGAGTGAATTTGATTTAAAACAGAATAAGGAGAGTCCCTGTTAAATGAAACCAGTTTGATGTGTCGAGCCGAGGTTATTCGTAACAAAGCGTAACTGGAATTTCAGAATGACAGCCCCCCATTGTAATTTCTTATTCGGCAACGCCGATGATCTCACACAGCCCTTGCTCATAGCTAAAAGCGGTAGATGACTAAGAAATAACAGGCAATGACCCCACTACACTCCGTCATCCCTGCACGCTTTTAGCAGGGATCCACAGTAACAACACCAAAATAAACCCCAGCCCAAAACATCGCAGCAATGACGACCCTTATCCCCGTCATCCCTGCACGCTTTTAGCAAGGATCCACAGTGACAACATCAAAATAAACTCCAGCCAAAACACTGTAGCAATGACTCCCCCCCGTCATCCCTGCACGCTTTTAGCAGGGATCCACAGTGACAACATCAAAATAAACTCCAGCTCAAAACAGCACTGGAAACTTAAACCACTAAGACCAAACCCCAACAATATGCTTAATAAATTAAACATATGATGCATAATGCATGATTTAATAAACATTTACTTTTCAATTAACCTGCCCTATATTTCAAACACAAGCTAACTTATATTTGAAATATCATGCATAAAACACAAGATTTACTTAAGTCCATAGGTGAACTGGTTAAAAACACCAGAAGCACAACTATGGATCAAGCAGAGTTAGGTACTCGTGTTGGCGTGGGTCGCAATACAATTTCTTCAATAGAAAATGGCAAAAGTGTCAATGCACAATCACTATTTCTAGTGCTTGAACACCTGAACATCATTGACGAACTGCAGGCAAATATCGAGCAGCAGCTTAACAACACCGCATCTAAACTCAGTCGTAAATCTCGCAAACCAATAGAAGAATTAGATAATGACTTCTAAAGCCTACGTATTTATTGACGGTCTAGAAGATACCCCCATTGTTTGTGGCGTTATTCAAATAGATGAAGCGACGAAAACAGGCCGCTTTCGTTACGGTAAAAGTTACCTTAATCGCACAGATTCTTTTGCTCTTGACCCCGTAAACTTACCCTTAACAGAAAAAGAGCTGTCGACCCAATTCAATAAGGGGGTATTTGGCGCTCTGTCAGATGCAGGTGCTGATTCATGGGGCAAAAAAATCATTTTATCGCTGCACACAACCAAGCCTAAAAATGCTTTAGAGTTTTTATTGGCAGGTTCTGGCATGGGTGTAGGCGCATTGGTGTTTAGTCTTTCAAGCAGCCAATCAAAACCCAAATACAACAAGAACACGCTTACCGACTTACCTATGTTACTCAAAGCCAAAGATGACATTCTTGCAGATAAACAGATCCCCCAAGAAGCCAAACTAGCATTTGAATATGGCTCAAGCATGGGGGGGGCAAGGCCAAAAACTATTATACAAAATGGCGACATTTCTTATCTAGCCAAATTCAACCGCTTTGATGACGTGATCAACGTAGTTAGAGTCGAACATGCCGCGATGAATATGCTAAATGAACTGCCCTGCCGCGTGGCTAAAACTCACCTACTACCATCACCAAGCGGCGACGTGTTGCTGGTAGAACGATTTGATTTGCAACATAGTAAACCTAATTGTCATTACTTAAGCGCCAACTCAATATTCAATCAGAACAAGGTGAGTACATCTGTTCTCAGCAGTATTTATACCTACGGCTACTTAGCCGAATTCATAATGAAAAATGGCGCTGAACCAAAAGACGCCCATGACCTTTATCACCGAATGGTGTTTAACGTATTACTCGGTAACACCGACGACCACTCCCGCAACCATGGATTTATCTATCCGTTCGAAAAAGCTCACTGGCGTTTATCACCTGCTTTTGACGTGCTACCTATTAATAACTCAGCTCAACATGGTATAGGCATTGGCCATGACGGGCGAGAAGGCACAATCAACAATCTACTCAGCCAATCAATGCGTTTTGGCTTAAAACCATTTAAAGCTAAGAAAATAATTGATGAAGTACGCCAACTTACCCAAGAATGGCAAACCTACTTTCTGCAGCAAAACGTCGGCACTGGCGATATAGAGCGATTAAAAGCGATCATCCCAACCATTAAAAACTAAAGCTATTCACCACAGTGAACAAAGCGCTATGCCGCAAAGAAAAAGTCAGTGTGGAGCAGAGTTAAGCAGGTCGTTGCAGAAAAGAGCAGTGAATAGGGGCTAGTAAATAGATACTAGAAAAACGCAGCTGCGTTGAACTGAACTGAGCATAGGAATGGCTCAACATTTACAGAGATAATCATTTTAATTTTCTGACCTCGCAGATCCTTGTTCTGGCCCCGACATTTATGCTTTTTGTTAAGCTTATTGAATAAACACCGTTATTTGCGTTTATAATGGCGGTCAAATAGTTTCGAAATTGATGGACCCAGGTGAGTAGAAATGGCCCATAAAGTACGTTATAAGTTTAATGGTGTAGCAAAAGAAATAAGTTTTTCTTACAGCCGCCATCAAAATATGCATGAGGCAGTGGCCGATGCTGAAGGACTAGACCTGACCCAATTTTTACAAACTGAGCAGCAAATTGCTTTAATCAGTAAAGACAAAGCTACCGTAAGAAATTTTAGAGATGCCGAATTTGTAAAAATGGGGTTTACAGAATTATATTTCTTAAAAAATGGCCAAGAATGATGGTCGTTTGGGGTTATGTACTCAATAGCTGCGTGAGCAGTAGCGGTGCTACAGTTAAGATTATCGCGAGCATCAATAAATCGACAGGAAAGCCATAGGCACACGGATGTGCGTAATACACATCCATTGCGGATCCAAAAGATACTGACCCGCTGGTCATTTTAGCTGATTTTAGCTCGCTGCTTCACTTGCTCACGGGCTTGGAGTTTTTCAGATATTTGTTGGTACAATCTGGCTTCTTCATTTTCTCGATCCGTGATAGATATCGCTAGAGCATAACTTTCTTCATCATTCACTTGATTCTGAGCCCAAGGCTGATCTTGTCGAGTAACAACTAAAAAAAGCTTTCTTGGTTTTCCAAATTGGTTATACGTCCATGTACTCGATTGAAGTGTTCCGCGGCTTCTATCGCCCTGTGTTATATCTCTTTTAACACCATCGCTTTCACCAATAGTATTTATTTGTTTTTTATTTTCATTGTTAAAAGCTTTGGCTACCGAATCTAATGAATCTCCGTTAACTAAATG
Organism: Paraglaciecola arctica; assembly: GCF_018861065.1. Lineage (GTDB taxonomy): Bacteria > Pseudomonadota > Gammaproteobacteria > Enterobacterales > Alteromonadaceae > Paraglaciecola > Paraglaciecola arctica_B. The sequence continues at coordinate 151 of NZ_JAHKQO010000044.1, read as the reverse complement.
AAATTTCATCTTTGTCGCAAGGTACTCTAACCTAGTAGGAATCGATAGGGTCAGAGACCTTGAATCGAATCTGAATCGATAGGGTCAGAGACCTTGGAATCGATAGGGTCAGAGACCTTGAATCGATAGGGTCAGAGACCTTGATTTATAT
>NZ_JAHKQO010000031.1 GCF_018861065.1 Paraglaciecola arctica | reverse complement strand
CTCATCGTCGACCATATAGACTTCATCAACATCTAGTATCGGTCCAATGTTTTTACTTTCTCTATATGCCTGTTGCTCTGCAAAAACTTTATCTGGATCTAAAGGTTCACCCACATCACGAGGCTCACTATTCGGTGAGGGGGCTATATGAGTATCTGGATCGAGAAATTCACCAACATTAGTTGGCTCACCCTCAGATGAGCTTTCTACAAAACTGTCTGGATCCAAGGTCGGTCCTACATCTTGGATTGACTCCGCCTCACTAATTTGCGCTAACTCCACCTGCTGTGGCACCGAGTCTTCAGAAGGTATAGTTAATACCTCTGAAGACTTATCGTCAATAAAGGGCACTACTTCCAAAGATAAATCATCAACAAATGCCACCTCCAACTCAGGGGGATTGTCATCTAATGATGGCCACTGAATACTTAACAGGATGAAAAACACTGTAACCGCAACGACTATTAGACTTTTCACAATACCACTTTCCGTTGACTATGGGATAAAGTCAACGCGAGTCGCTAAACAGAAACTATTGTGCCTGCGACTGTCATCTAGATGAATAGTCACTTCTTTATCCAAAACCGCAGCCATCTGTGTCGTGTCCAACATGCGATACGCTATGTCTTTACTTTGATAGGTGCCGTCACAACTGAAACTCACCCAGTGATTTCCGCATTGTGGCAATTCAGAACGCGGGCTAACATCTAGCTTAGCCATACAATTACCATAATTACCATCCGTTATTAAAAACTGACTGACAGTCGTCGTCACTTTTCCTGTATCCGACTGAGCATCAAATGCCGTTAAACCCAACAACATTAATGGCAATAGCCAAACTTGTTTCAATGTAAGCAGATTATGTTTCTTCATCATTCTATTTCCTTGTTAAAAAAATTATAAAGTAGCGCTCTTAATTCACTTATTAAGTCGCTGACTGAGCGTCTATAATTACTTTTAGAAGTGGGATATTCAATCCGCTTCTGATTATTCCTTCTGGCGTACCTATGACAATGTCTGACGCTAAACTGCTACCCAAAATGTTACGTGCCTTTACTGTACAGCTATAACTAACGTCATTCTCGAGCTCTTCGATTCGAATCGGTGATTGCGTGCTGGTGACACTCGTGTCTCCACAGGTTACTGTGTAATCTAGAATGCTTGAGCCACCGTCACCGTTTGGTGAGAATCGAACCATTAAAGCGCCGTCCTCAGCATTCAATGAACTAATGACCGGAGGGGGAGGTACTGAGTTTGAATTTAATGGAAATGGGTCATCAACATCGGCAATACCGTCATTGTCATCGTCATTATCAGCAGTCATACCCAGTGCTAAACAATCTGAGTCACATTCATTCGGTGCGCCATCATTATCAGAATCTAATAAATTGCCAATCGCTATTAACGGGAAGGCATCATCAACATCATCAATGTTGTCGTTGTCGTCATCAAAGTCCAATAAGTCAAAAATAGAATCCCCGTCGCTATCAATGGCATCCCCTAACAATACCGCCGACCAATTGGCTTTATTATAAGGAATATCGCCATCACGGTAATCATCACCTAACTCAGGAATACCCGCCCAAGCCCAAAGTTCACAAATTCCGGGGGAGCTTTCTGCAATGCAATCACCTGTATTAGTATTTACATAAGGTGAAATTAAAAAACCTCCTTCAGAGCCAAAGGAGCAATCACCATTACCATTGTCGCCAACTGCACTAAAACCTTGTGGGCAAATCCAAAAGTCTACTGTATCCCCTGATAAACTCATCTGAGGCTTAGCGGATGGATCTGCAGCACGCATGCCCACTGAACCCGATGTAAGGTAATCGAATCCCGCTAGGCTACCTGCGACAAAGCTTTCTATCACAATCGTATCGTTATCTTCCTGAAGTATCCCTTCAAAAACACCACTCATTACATGCCCTTGTGTACCTCTTTCAGACGCATCAAAAGTATAATTAAAACTAAAAAGTTGGGTTGGCGGGAATGTGCGGGATAATTTAATTGTTTCGTATTGGCCGCCTTGCAACAACAACCAGAATACATTGGCATTATCGTCGGCTTGATACGCTTTAACGGCAACACCGTCAGGAGTAATTGTATTAAGTGGAATGACGTTGGCGATGACAGGCGCAAATAAATCTAAGTTTGCATTGTACTTTATTTCTCCAATCGCTAATTGACCTTGGGATGAATCTGTTACATAAGCCATTTGGCCATTGGATGCAAAAAGTGGCGTGATTGAACCATTAACGCCATTTAACGTCCCTGCTTCTGTTAAAAAGGTATTCGCTTCTGTAGCAGATAAATCAATGGAATAGCTATTTATAGTCGATGTTGTTCCATCACTTTCTACACTGAAAGCCGTCACTCCGTCATCAGCCACAAATAGGTCTGTATCGGCTGGGGAGCTCATATCGCCTAAAAATGTAATCTCGCTACCGTTAAAACGAAACAACTTATTTCCCATAGAAAAAGCATTTGATTGTTCGTAAAACACCAACTTTACAGCTCCAGTGAACCAAAAACTAGGGAACGACGAATTAGCGTCCACATCACTCCAAAGTACGGCATCAATGACACCTAAATTATGGTTAGTTGAATCAATCTGATAAACCACAAGCCCAAAAACACCGGAAGTATTAGAACTACGTTCGAATGAAATTAAATATGAACCAGAAGGATCAGATTCTGCTTTAAAAACATCATAGCTGTTAGAGCCATCCCCAAGAATAAATTCATCACTAATAGAAAAACTGCCGTCCAGTGGATTTTTTTGATAGAACTCCACTGTTGTCGTTCTTGGAAAAGGATGCACCAATAGACCAATAGCAAGTTCGGAATTGACTGCGACAAAATTGTTATAGAGACGATATGATTCACTTAGCATTGAAGATTGAACTTCAATTTCGCCTGCATTACTCATCAAATCAATTGTATTTATTACTGTACCAACTACCCCCGAGCCTAATAAACTATTATCATTAACATAAAGGGGACTAAAATTCTCCAAACCGAAATCACCAAAGGGATACTCGACAATACTGCCCAAATTAACATTATTTCTGTCGACATAGTAAACTCTATCGTTGCTATGCCCTAGCCATACGATATTATCTTGGGATTCATTAAACCTTATTCGAAAAGAAAGGATATTTAGGTTTTCTATTCGCTCGCTGAATTCAAATTGATTACTGTTAGCACTAAGCCTAAAATTATCAATTAACTGCTTGTCATTACTATCCCTTGCCATTACAACAATTTGGTCATTTGAATTATTAACGTCTAATGACATAGCCGCTACGGCATCATAATTTGGTGTTGATTCATTATATAACCAAGTCATAACGCCCAGTTCATCGATGGTAAAAACCGATAAGGTTCCCCCAGAATAAACATAAATTGAACCATCAGACTTAGAAGATTTAACTGTTAAATCGGATAATGATGAAACCTCAGCCCAAGTAGTTCTGCTAACTTCACTTAAAAGCCCAGCAATTGGATTTCTATCTAGAACTACTATTTGTGCACCATTATTACTATAATCAGAGTAAGCATAAATCAAATACTCTCCATCAAATGAGAGATCAAAATTGTGCTCATAATTAACCCCAACATCTCCTAAATCATACTGATCTACAAACGCCATGGCGCCAGTTTCAGCATGAAGTGAATAAATAAGAAATAAACCGTAACCTGGATCACCATAGGGATTATGCGAATAAAGAAACTTGCCATCTGGTGACACCATAATAGTTTCAGAACTACCGGTATTTACGCCAGAACTTGCATCAAATCCCAATGTTTGATAATGGGTGAGTAACCCCGTATCGGTGTCAACTGAAAAAGCCACAAGTCCATGAAAATATTGACCTGAGTTATTAATTTGACCTGCCCAATATAGAAACTCACCAGAAGGCGATAAAACTAGTCCCTCTCCAAATCCAGCGGCACTCTCTCCATCACCAAAATCACTAAAGGTTGATGTATTGGAAGTTGGGTTACCTGATTCATCCAATTCAACAACAACAATGCCATTTGCACTTGCAACATACATATATTCTTGATTTGATGAAAAGACAAATTCAGAGGGTGACTCAAAAACCCCATCAGATATTGAGGCGACTGATTGATAATCACTTGAATAAACGTTAGGTGCAGAAAATAATGATACAGTGAAGTAAAAAACCAAAAATCTTGGCATTAAAAATAGCCTTTTCAAAATAAAATTCCTTATAACCTTGTTTGAGCGCCTTTCACCTGTAAGCTATTAATTTATATCGTGAATATAAATTCAGGTCAACATCATTGTTCAATTCCATCATTTCACTGTCATAATCATTCGGGGCTCTTTTTGTAAAAAAAGATAGTAGTGTAAACAGTAACGACAGGAAGGAATTGGTTGGATGTGTAATTGAAACAACTCCCTTGCGTATTGAATTACATCCTCAATAGGAAAATGCATAATATAGATTTTTGTATATATTTCAATAGGTTTGGTAACAATCTAAATCAAACTTCATTATTATTTTTCAGATTGAGAGTCAAGTACTACTTTAAATTTAGGGATATTTAATCCTAATTTGATTATTGCTTCAGTTAATCTAAACGACTAGAAGTGGACACTTCTTTATACGGTATTTTAATATGGTCTTGGTTGAAAGGTTAGGTAATATCTCTGAAGCTTCGCGCCAAAGTGACATATCGCGTGACACAATAAACGGCCACTTGAAACTGGTTAAGCAAGGTGGTGCTGATGCCTTAAAACGACATGAGACGCCCAACATACGTCATAAGAACTGCATAGTCATGGAAATCGAGAAAGCGGTTATCGAGTTCTCTCTAGAACATCCTCACCTTCGTCAGCAGAAGCTAACTGAAGTACTTAGAATTGATGTTAGCCCAAATGGCGTTCGCAGCATATGGTTAAGGAATGACATGAATACCACAGCACAAAGAGTTAAAAGAACAAAACTCATCCGAGAATCTGCATAAAACATAGCCAGTATATTAACTGGCTGATATGCTGTTTACGACAAAGTCTCTCGGTAATTAGACTGACATAATCCCTTGGTAATCACACTACTGCACTTAATTAGATCTATGACTTTCTAAATACTGCTCTTGTGGCATAAAAACAAAAACTAATACTTGATTCAAAAAAACCCAATCTCTCTATTTCTCGATAAATTTCCCACTGACGTTTTGCTTTTTTTACTTTATTCCTTGATATTGAATTAGGCAGAATTCGATACTGAGTTAAAATTGTATTTAAAACATGTGCATCTTCACCCGTTTTTAATAACTTAAGCCATAAAGCATAATCTTGACCCGTTCTAATCAAGGGCATGCTTATATCATTAAAACTTGATTTACGTAACATAACTGTTGAACACCCAAGTGTAGCTTTCTTTCTAAGCATGTCCTTATATGAAAAACTACCTTGCTGAGTGCTATCTACAGTTTTATGAAGCCTAGTTCCATTTTCGTCAATAAGTTCATAAGCTGTAAATGAGAAAGCAATATGACTCCCCATAAATGTTAATTGTTTTTCGAGTTTATCTGGGAGCCAAAGATCATCGCTATCTATGAAGGCTAAAAAATCACCCGCTGCATTTTTAATAGAGTTATTCCTAGATACAGCCGCTCCGCTATTTTTTGTATTACTAAACACCTTGATTCTAGGATCATCATTAACTAGTTTATCTAGTATATTTAACGTTTCATCAGAAGAACAATCATCGGTAATTAACCACTCCCAATTTGAATAGCTTTGACTCTTAATTGATTGGTATGTTTTCAGTATCCAGCTTGCGGAATTATAAGCCGGGGAAATAATTGAGACTAACACCGCCTCCCCTTAGTACTTGCTTGACAGTACTTTGCAAATTTAATCATCCGAGAAAAAACATCTTTCGATGAATCAATTACCTCTTGAGGAACATCTATTGGATTAGAATAAATAAAAGACTCGAGATGATTTAATACATCTGAAGTACTAGAAAATTTCGTCAAACATCTTTCAGGGGATTTAACCTGCTGATAATACCTGATCGTTTTTGAGTGGTAGGGTATTGAAATAACTGAAGTATGTAAAGCAGTAGAAACTATACCAACATGTAATTTGGACGTTATTACCACATCTAAAAGGGAGAGAAAAGCCGTCAGAACCCAGTGATTCTCATAACTATAAAATTGACAATTATTACTTCCCAACATATTTTCAATAAGCTTTCCATCAATTTCTTGCTGTAACTTTCTTCCTAATCGAGAAGTACCATCTGAAATAATTACGAAGTATAAATCAGAATTTTTTTGAGAAAGTTCATTAATAGCATTTACAACTTTTTTGAAAGCCCCTTTATCTTTGTACTTATTCGTTACATGAATACCAACATACCTTTTTCCTTTAGGTAACTTATCAAAACTTTGTTTGGCGGTATTAAATTTAACCTCTGGAATGTCATTTTTAGTTAAAGATATTACAACATCGGCATTTACATCTATTTTCATTGGAGTTTTCTTTGAAGAATACTCATTAATAAATGATTTACTTTCAGAATCTCTAACCACAACTTCATTTGCGCCACCAAATATTTTCAAAGCAGTCCCTTTGTATGGCTGGAAAGAAATTGGCCCAAAGCCAGCGCCAAACACACCGTAAGGAATTGAATGCTTCTTAAAAAGCCAATAACTACGAATATGTCTAAATGTATTCCTAACACTCCATTTTAACTTGCCTTTTGACGGTTCACCAAAATATCCTCCACCACAATAAATACCGCATAAAACATCTGATGGCGGAACCAATCCAGTCGTTACACCTGTTTGTTCATAGTAAAAAGAATTAGCAAAAGGAAAAACCGGCATATAACCAGCAGACTTAATTCTTGTAGCAAATAAATCAACAAGGAGAACGTCCCCGTAATTATTCCCAAAATAAGAACCGTGTATATAAACTGATTTCACTAGTACCCCTTAAAATATTGTAAACGTTTTTTAGATAACTTTTCATTATCAAAGTCTTGACACAATCCATCGTATAAATCTATGAGAACTCGAATACGCTCACTATTATCCATCAATAGTAATTTGGCTCGGCTTAAAACAGAATCCATATCATCAAAATCTAAGATAAGTCCTAAACGTTCTGGAATCAGCTCAGCAATACCAGGAGTGTATGTAGTCAGCGGTATACTATTATTATTAATTGCTTCTTTAATTACATTAGGGAGTCTCTCAGAGTTATGCGATGTGGGTAGAATAAATAATGTAGAGTTCCGCATTATGTCAAATAACTCACTTTGAGGTACATGCCCATGAAAAACTACTTTGTCTGATACGTTAAGTTTTTCAGCCAATAACATTAGCGTACTACTTTCTGAACCTTCACCACAAATATCTAAATGAAACGAATCATATTTATTTAACAATGCTAGCAATTCTATTGCTTTGTCTGCACCCTTTGATTTAATTAAACGACCAGCAAAACAGATTCTCAACTCATTCTTAACGTTCAAATTCTGAGGTAATATATCAATACCACGATACAAAACAGTGACCTTTTTTCTACATATATTATTTAATAATACTAAATTGAAGTTACAATGCGTTGTAACTAAGTCTGAATTATTTACGCCCCACTTGGATATACCTAAATTCGATAGCAAGTCATAAGCACCAAGGAATGTAGAAACTTTAGTATCACTGTTAAAGTTTTTTAAATGAAAGTTAATCAATGAAGGATAATGCCCCCAAAACAGATGGACCACATCATATTTGTTAATACAGATTTTCTTTGCAATGCTCAAACTAGGCAAATATAAGTACGTTAATTTAAGGAATTCAGAAATGGATCCGGATGTCTTGAATGCAAAATAAATAAACTTAGGCAGAAATAAAAACATGATCTTTAAATCCGCTAATGAAAACTTGTAATAAGTGCAATAATCATCAACTACTAATTTCTTGTTTTTACTAGATAATGAATATATATCGACATTCACACCTAATTTTTTAAGACCTTTTATTTCCACTTGCCCAAAAGCTTCACTTTGGGCAGGATATCCCATGAAAATATAAGCAATATTCATTAACCCACCTAATTTATTGATTGTTAGTTGTTAGTAACATATCAAAGGAACTTGAAAAAACTAAACTTGGCATAATAATTATAAGAACCTTCAAAAGAAAAAAAGCCCTATAGCGATACATTTTTTGTTCACTAATAAGAATCAAGCAAAATAGGCTTATACATAGAGAAAACATCCCAACCCTCTTAGATTGAGCACTCCCCATAAGTAAAATGGCATTACATAATAAAATTAAATTATAAATTTGAATAATAAAGAACTTACTAGATATTCCAGTTAGTTTTAATTTATTAATTAGTACTAAGTACAAAAATATTAATGCCAAACAAATCAAGTATATTTCCGAGCCCATATTTCCTGTATTGTTATTTGATTTAGACGACACAACAAAAGGCAATAAGACCAACACACTAGATGCGCATAACAAAACAAGAATGTTTTTATATTTCTTAAATATTCTAAAATCCGTCAATATAATTAAGATTGGGAGAAACAATGCCGCGACATTATGTGACAATATCGAAATCAAAAATAAAATTGCCGCCTTATATAATTTAGAATTATATGCATAAGAAGCTGAGAGGAAGAAAAAGCAAATAGAAAGAAACTGGCGGTAAACATTTTGATACCCCATAAGAACAGCAAAAAACAGAAACCAAAGAAATATAAAATATTTTGGTAAACCAAAGTTTTTTGTTGCACGAATAACGGCTAAAATTGAAACCGTATCAAAGCACAATAAGACAGTTTCATGGTCATTTATATATAGATACAAGTATCGAGAACCTAACCAAAAGATAGGTTCTTTGAAGAAATAAATGGACATATTGGCTGACGACATCATGTCATAATAAGTCGATATGTCATGATCAGGCCCAGAGTATCTGACAACAATAAAATACATAAATAAACATACGAAAATAAATATCGATGTTAACTTGTTAAATGAAAAACTCCGTTCTAGAAAAGTTATAATTAGACATATAACAAACAAAGTAAGAAAAGCTAAAAATTCAACGGTAATCATAAACTTTACTTATTCATGACTTTAAATATCAAACCATAGTTTTTCGTTAGTAACCTCAAAAAAATACTATTGACCCACCAAAACTTCACTATAACAACACCCAGCAATCTAGTTTTTTTATTAACTCTACTTTTAAAAACGTTGTCAATTAGATTTACTTGTGCGGTATTTCCTTCTCTCATCATTGAAATTATAGATTTCAAATATGTATTCCTATAAAAATCTTTAATTACACATTCAAGATAAGGATATCTTTTTGATATTTTGTCGGCAGCTGATAACCATGACCTTAGTCTAGGTATACGGTTTATAATAGAAGTATTTTCACCGTGCACCCTCCTATAAGAAACTACCTTTTGTAGTAAAGAGATCTTGTTTCTTTCGCAAATATATCTAACCCAAAACTCCCAATCCTCTCCACCCGTAAGACTCAAATCAAACCCACCAGACGAAATTAATGAGCTTCTAGATATCAAAACAGTTCCTATACGGATAGGACAGTACAATACAATATCTTTCGCTAATTCAATATATGTCTTACTATAATCAAAGTGATTTCTTCTCAAATTTTCATTATTGGCTTTACCTAGTACTATATTGCTTTGCGGATCAATAATTTCTATATTTCCGAATACTAGATCACAATTATTATCCACAATCTGCTCAATCTGTAACTTGAGTTTATCCTTATGCCAAAAATCATCTTGATCTATAAACGCAATGTATTCAGACTTTGAATATGATAAAAATTCCATACGGCTCGAGGGTGCGCCTTTCTGCGTTTTTTTATTAAAAACGTTTATTCTTGATTCATTTTTCCTCGTTATATAATCTTGTACAATAGATAGAGTTCTATCAGTAGAACCGTCATCTACAATATACAAATTCCAATTTTGATAACTCTGATTAACAATACTATTAAGACATTCCGTTATCCATTTATCACCATTATACGTTGGAAGAATTATATCTATCATAATCTAACTTTCTTTGTAAAATTCAAAACAAACGATTCCTATAATTGTCCATTACTACAATCCCTACACAAAATTCAATTTTCCCACTGATATACTCAAAGTGTATGCATTACCAATGAGATTGAGTCACTCAATAATTAGGTAAGCAAGACGCTAAAGTAACGCTAGCAGTCCCCAATCGATGATGAAGATGAAAGCTATCACTAACAGTGAACTGTTTATGACTGACTAACCGGCCTAACTCGAAGAGATTATTGTCAAATCACAGACACTTAGAATTTATTACCTCCTCACACAAGCTCCCCTGTAAGAAATACTCTAAATAACTTTATAAATACAACTCCTTTATACGACGTAGATTAGCTTTTATGAATGTAAAAGTATTTTTTCTAAAAATCTTTTTGGGATCTTTACAAACAGAAAAAAGTGCATTTTTCAAAGATAAATATAATTTTTGTTTTTTTAGTTCTTCAAGGTCTGTTTGGTTTCTTATATGTGAGATTGCTTCTTTTCTTACTTTAATTTCAAGAAATTTACAGATTGAAAATAAAACTTGAGTAGGAGAGTCAATTAAATCCTCGTATTGTATTTTCAGATGACTCTTATTTGATAAAAAATCGACTATGTATTCGTCATATTTACATTTAAGTTTCTTCGCTTTGTCAATAGACATTCCGTCACGAACGTTTAAAGATTTCGCGACACTATCCTCATTACGAAGTATAAAAATATACTTTGGATTGGTCAAAACTTTATCCAGCTCAGATGCAAAAAGTGAAAGTCTTGGATCTTTCACTCCCCAAAGTCCGCCCCTTTTATCAACAAATTCGGTATACTGTTTACAAATAAAATCCTCAATATGAGCTATATCTTCTTTTTTAGGTGGATCATCCCAGGTAGATTTCAGGGTAGATAAAATTGCCTCATTAATAACTCTCATTTCAGTGTCTTCATTATGACCATCCACATTGGAAATACTCCCCACATGGTTTCCATCCCCCATGTCAACACCTAAGTTAATTAATAATTTACTAAGCATAGATGTACCACTTCTATGCATACCTAAGACAATTATTTGCTGTTCCATTAAAATTCTCTCACTTTATCCAAGGCATTAATTTGGTTAATTTATACACATCTATTGCCATTATTATATTCCAGCATACTAAACCTATCGACACAGCAATTGCTGCACCTATGTTACCGTAAAAAGGAATCAATAATACTAATAGTAAAACAGTCAAAATTAATGTTAATAACATGCTTTTTAGTACCTTATTTTCATTATTTGTCATCTTAAGCACTAACCCTACAGACCCCATTAAGACGTTAACCAATTGCCCTATGCACAAAATAACTAAAATGGGATAGGCGGGTAAATATTCATTACCAAATAATGCTCGAATTAGATATTCACCAAAAAAAACCAATATCAAGATAATTGGTAATGATACAAAGGTACTTAAACGTACACTTTTAGTTAATATTTCTTGTGTTTTGATTAAGTCACCTTGCTTATAATAACGGGCAACATTAGGCATTATCACTGCGTTTATTGAAGATAAACCTAAAGATATTAATGCCACAGCTTGCATGGCAACTTTAAAATGAGCGACTGATTCATAGCTGACTAACCAACCAAGTAAAACACTTGCTAATTCTGTATTTAAAGTTGAAATAAAAGTAATTAACGTAAAAGGTATTAATGAACGATGCCAATTTTTTATTGTGTATATTGATTTTAACTTTTTAGAATGTAATTTCATTGTATTACTAAGCAGAAAACCACTTAGTAGCAAAGCAATGAATGATGCCAATATTGAGATACCAACTAACGTCCTTGAATTCCATTCAATATCGAATAATAGATAATAGGATAGTACACACAATGTAACTAAAGGAACGAGTAATTGAGCCGGTAATTGAGCTAAAACAGGTTGTCTGAATCCATTTAAAACCGCACTTTTTTGAGTCAATAGACCACGTAGCGGGATCAACCAAACAGCCATCCATAACAAGCTAGTAACACTATTTTCAAAAAAATCTAGGTTTAATCCGATATACATACAAGAAATGATCAAGATTGATAATATAAACACATACCATCGAGACCAACTTATAACACCTGTCAATAATCCCCAGTTTTTTTCAAGTTGATGATTTGCGATTTCTCTAACCAATAAATTAGGCAAACCTGCAATAACAGGTAGGGTCGCTAGTGTTACGATTGATAAAGCAAAACTATATAAACCAAATTGCTCAGCCCCTAAATATCTAGCAAAGACTACACCTGATATAACCATTAATCCTTTACTGACTAATTGTAATCCAGCTGTACCTAAAAATTTTTTAACCAGTGAGCTCAAAGGCTAATTTCCTTGTATCCCCATTCTGGGAAATAATCATAAATATATGCATTTCAACCATTTCTCTACTTCTGAGTATATTCTCGAATAATAAGCAGTGTATTTAACATGTATGGCTCCACACCTACTCAAAGCAACGGTTACTGCACTAAAATAAACAATGAAATAAACACCACAATAATTACAAAGTTTTGAACTCTATTGACTATCACTTTTAGTGCAGATTAGTTTTTACAGACATAGTTTCAGAGAGTACAAACGCGTCGATATCATTAAGATCGTATTCAAAATAATCTGACTTAAAACATTAGCAATTTTGTCCTTATGTGATTTAGATGCGACGTGAAATGTCAATTTGATCATTTACCATCATCGTAACTTTCAAACTTGATTTTACGTGTGGTTTTATCTATTGAGAGAAAAACGTATCCTCGGAATTTCTATTAACGTAAACAGAGTCAAGCAAGTTCATTATTGCCAAAAAGGTTTGCAACAAATTACACTCAGACCAATGAACATTGCGCCTTCCCAATTAATTCCGTTAGTAACGTCCAGCAGATGTTTTATCCTCTGGCTCCTTTTCTTTAGTACTTGCTGAAAAATGGCGAATTAATAACATAATTATTGATAACATCCCCCCCAAAATAATAGCAAGAACAACAATTAAGACCCTTTTGGGTTTAAACTTTAATTCAGTTTCCAAAGCAGGATCGATTGTTTTAAAAACATATTCATCTCGGACTTCTGTAAACATTAAAGTTTTAGTCTGATCTTCAATAAGTTGAAACAATAAAGTTTTATGCTCAAATATTGTTGTCTTATCAATTTGAGATTGAAGAAACGTGATACTCTTTTCAGCTTCTTGTTTATCACGCGTCTTCATCTCAATATTAATATCTTGTATTAACCAGTCTACCCATTGTTTAGCCACATAAGGCGAGACATGCTCCACACTGATAATAACCATTCCCGTATCTTTGCTTTGCTCTATATTTACTAGTTGATCGAACTCTTTTTTAGCCTCTTGTAATGAAGGCAGTGTCTTTTTTGGAGGTTCAACTTCTCTTACCCATTTGCCACTGACAGGCGTATAAATATTTTCATCATAAATAACGGTATTATCAGTCAACCTCCAACCTTCAGCGGCCATTAGGTTTGGCAGAATATTATGCTTTTCTACAAACTTAGCAAAAAACTCTCTAGATTTTAAGATTTCAATGGCCAAGGCGGTTTTATTTACTTTTCCACCACCTAAATTAATGCCCGCCAAAGATGCAAGCCCACCAAACTGCCCTGCTAATGCTCCAATGCCTCCTTGTTGTTCAGTTTGTACAGGAGCAAGTAGTGCTTCAGATTTATAAATGTTGGGTAAACTAAGTGCGTAAAAAACGGATACGATGGCAAATATGGCAGTTACTGCAATAATAATCCATTTGCCAGACCATATTGCAGACCATAATTCTCGTAAATCTATCTCATCATCAGCATTTTTTGAGGTCTGCAGCATATCTGGCGATATGGCAACATATCTTACATTATCCCTTAGCGGAGCATTGTTTTGATTATCAGTCATGTTATTTACTCGAATAAGAATTTAGTCAAATTACAATGTTTTAATTGCAATAAGTGCCACTGCCGACTGATACAATATCTGGGTAAGCGTTTGCCATAAACCAAGTCGCTCATAATTAACCACATCTCTTGGCACTACTATTGTGTCACCTGGTTCAAAGATTACACTCTCATTTTTAAACCAAAAGCTGTTGTCTGGAATTATCACTGAACCATTTGCTTTTACTATATATATTTTACTGTTATCAGCACGCTCGGTAAGCCCACCTGAGCGCTCAATATAATCATTTAACGTAATATTCTCTTCCAAAATATGAGTAGTCGGTACAAAGACCTCACCAATTACTGAAACAGAAGGGGAGATTCTTGGAATATATATCTTATCTCCATGTTCAAGCTGAATATCATTAGCTGTACTACCTGCTAATAAACCAGGCAAGTCGATGACAAGACGTCCAATTGGCTCTACAGAAAGTAGCTCTTCAATCATAAGGCTGGCTTCACTGTAATTGATTGCCTTAACATTTTGACTTCCAGATAAGTTACTGGCAATCACTTGCTGACGTAGGCTTTCTACCGTTTTATCTAGATTGATGCGCTCGCGCTCTTTAAGCTCTTGGCGTAAAAAGATTGCTGCCTTGGCGCTTGCTTCTGATGTAAAACCACCAGCACGTTTGATAATTTGTGACAAAGTTTCATCTTTTCTAATTTGATAGACACCAGGGAAAACCAGTTCACCTACCAATTCAACTTTACGGTCGTAATTCCAGTCAGGGGTTCGCTTTACATTGAGCACATCTTTACTCATTAAAACTTGATTAGCAGAGTTATTAGCTAATAAAGCATCAAGCAGATTAATATTGATATGCTGAACTTTCATGACCTTATTGCTATCAATTTGAGTTCTCGATAGTTCCGCATTTTCTACATAAGCAGATTCAACAAGCCCACCAGCGGCCAAAATAAGATCTCGCACCCTACCATTGCTTGCAATAGGATAAACACCTGGGTACTTCACATGCCCTGATACTTCGGCTAATTTTAACGGATGGCCAAGGCTCGCTTCATCTTTTAGCCTAGCAATGACGGGGGTCAACAGTTTTTTACGTGAAAAGGTTTTGGTTTCTTTTAACAAGAGCTGTTTATTGGTAAATGATACCGCTTCGAGTTCATGTAGATAATTGGCTTGTTCGGATTCTAATTCTTCCGGGGACGCTTTTAAGTCTCCTTCAACAATATTTTTTTCGGTTTCTTTAACTTCATCAAAACCATAACGGTTGAATAAGGTAATTTGATCTAATTTTTTCAACTGTAAATCAAATGCCCCATCTAATACTTTACTAGGTTCAAACTGAATAACTTCACTCTGACTAGCAAACTTGTCACGCCTTAAAACTAAAGCATAATTTAAATCGGTGCTGTTAATTATGGAGTTACGCTTAATGATTTCTGCTAATGACAATCCAGGCTTCCACTGGATCATACCTGGAGTAGCATAAGCCCCCGACACCACTATGGCGTTAGAAAACTCATCGTTGGCATCAGGTATATTGATATAGTCGCCACTCTCTAATGCCATGGATTCAGTACGACTCAATAAATTAATAGTTTTGACTTCCAACCCTTCTTGTGGTGTTTTACGGGCTATCTGAACCATGTCAATTGCGCCACTTGGAAGCGCACCACCAGCAATTGAAATTATGTCTTGCAGCGATTCATCGCCTTTAGCTTCATAAATGGCAGGTCGACGAACGTTTCCATCTACACTCACCAACTTTTGCACTGTGGGTATAAATATAACGTCACCTTGCTGCAGGCGCTTATCATGCTCGGTATTGCCAAAAACCAGCAAGTCATAGAGATCAAAATTAGCCACGGTTTTGCCCGCTCTTTTCAATAAAATATTACGCAATGAACCAATATCGTTCACGCCACCGCTTGCAAATAAAGCATGAGTAATAGTGGATAATGCGCTTAGTGTATATGCACCTGGACGGTAAGCTTCGCCTACCATATATATTTGAATTGTTCTTAATTTCCCCATAGTAATGTGGGGAGTCACACCAATCACTTGCTGCTTGTATTTTTCTGTGAGTTGATTTTTTAATTCTTGATAACTAAGGCCCACAACCGACAACGGTCCTAAATTAGGTACCTGAATGCTGCCTTCATTATTAACAAACAATTCAAACTGACTAGTTTCTTTACCAAAAAGCTGAACACTAATACTGTCACCTGGTCCCATAACATAGTCAGCAGGTACAGGTGTATTATCAGAAGGTGCAAAGGTTATGCGACTTTCTTCACCTTCAGGGGTAGCAAATAAGTTGTAGCCAAAAGGCTTCAACTCGGTCGTTAATGCTTGCACTGCACTTTGTTGAGATAACTGCAGCGAAATGTCTTGTTCATTAACATTTCTTTCAACTTGGTAGTCTTTTTTATCTTGTTCTAACTGCCCATCAACACCTTGAGATGATATTTGAAAGTCAGATAGACTAAATCCCATTTGTCGTGCAAGTGCTTCTTGTTGCGCTCGCGGCATGTTTTTGAATTGTTCAATTTGCTGTGAAGTGGGCGATATTGCATTAACTGGGGCAATGAATACTAAAGCAACGACTGCGATGATCTGAATTCTTAACTGTCTTAACATATTGCTATTCCTAAATCCCATAAGGCTTTCAACACCATAATACCTGTCCTAAATAAAGCGGCAGTATAATAGCTGAATTGATGAATGAGTGAAACGGTTAATTAAGTTAACTATATTAATAAGTTGAACCGCAGTACATAACGGGCGCACAAAGGTTTGCACGAGGGTGATAACGGTCTGAATTTTAACCACAAATACAATAATAAACTTGCGGGCTGACCATGGCCTGTCGCTTTAATTGCGTTTAGATAGTTTATTTAAGTTTCTTCGAGCTCCCGTTACGTGCCGCGCCCCCAGACCTTATGATTGTTCAAACCTTCTTTCCTTTGTGGCTATGGTTGTTTTACGCCCTTCAATACATCCAGCATGCTAAAAATTGTTGACGCCAATGCATTGTTGTAAAAACTACGGAGAACAGTCCGGAAATGTCATAGTCGTACCTTTGTTAACTCGTAAAATGCCTTCTAATAAAAATGCAGAAAGACTCTTTCACAAAGTCTGTTTTTTACTCCATAGTTGTTTTAATCTCAGAGCTCTAGTATAAACAATGCGTCCAAATGACCGGCACAGTTAAGCGTTTTTCCAATACAGACTTAAAAAACCTTTTGGACTGAATTGATAACTCATAGACTTTAGATACTTTTGGCCTTCAGGGAGGCTTGCATCTTAAGGCTTAGCCTAACGTGTCAAACACCATAAAAATAAAAGGCAGATTAAATGACAACTGAATCAGTTCAATCAAAAACAAAAGACTTTTTGGGGCATCCCGGAGGTCTGCTGACACTATTTACCACCGAAATGTGGGAGCGCATGAGTTACTACGGTATGCGCGCCATGCTAGTACTTTTTATGACCGCATCTATGCAAGAAGGTGGGTTAGCTATCACAGTTGCTTCGGCTACCGCTATTTATGGCCTATACACCGGTTCGGTCTATTTAATGGGCTTGCCTGGCGGTTGGATGGCAGACCGTTTGATAGGCGGACAAAAAGCCGTATGGTATGGCGGTATTATAATAATGTGTGGCCATATAGTGTTAGCCATTCCTGATGACACCACCTTTTTTATCGGCTTAATTTTAGTGGTTTTGGGAACGGGTTTACTTAAACCGAATATTGGCGCTATGGTTGGTCAGTTATATTCTAGCGAAGATAAAAGACGAGATAGTGGTTACACGCTTTATTATTTAGGTATCAATTTAGGCTCTTTGATTGGCTACACTGTTTGTGGTTATTTACGTCTCAATATGGGTTGGCACTGGGCATTTGGTGCCGCTGCTGTTGGTATGGGTGTGGGTTTAATTACCTATAAAATGACTCTCGACAAATTAAACGGTGCCGGCGCAGAGCCCACAGTAAAGTTGTCACCTAAAGCAACAAAAATCAGTTGGTCGGTTATTGGTGCGTTTTTACTGACTATTGTCGCTGTCACGTATATGTTAATGAACAATATGATGACTTTTAATGCAGTAGTAGTGGCAGAGAAATTCGCCATTATTGCGACTCTGTTATTTTTGGTATATTTCGCAGCGGTGTTTTTTCTTGGAAACAATACGCCCGATGAAAAGCGTCAATTAGGGGCATTATTTTTAGTCTGTGTGGCTTCTATATTTTTCTGGACAGGTTTTGAACAAGCAGGCTCCTCGCTAAATTTATTCGGACAAAACTACACAGATAGAATTATTGGAACATTTGAAATTCCCCCTGAATGGTTACAATCAGCCAATTCTACTTTTATTATTATTTTGTCACCTTTCTTTGCAGCTATGTGGATCAACATGGCTAAAAAAATGATCACTCCTTCTTACGGCGTAAAATGTGCTTTAGGTTTAATCATCATGGCCACAGGCTTTCTTGTGATGTTTTTTGCTGCCCAAGTTGCTGCCACAGGTCTAAAAGTCGCCCCATACTGGCTTATCGCTACTTACTTTTTACACACTGTAGGTGAGTTATGTTTAAGCCCAGTCGCGTTATCCGCAGTAAGTAAATTATCACCTAAACGTTTTGCGGGGCAAATGATGGGCGTGTTTGTACTGACTTACTCTATAGGTAACGTAATTGCAGGCTTGTTAGCGGGTAACTTTGATCCAAACAAAGTCGAAGACATGCCTAACTTGTATCTTCAAATCAGTCTATTTACCATCGCAATTGGTATTGTCATTTTCCTATTGACCTTTAAAACGAAGAAATGGGAAAAGCTGGCGGATAAAGCTAGCAACTAATGTAAACTTATCGTTAAGATCTAATGCCCAACTCAATCCATAGACTGAGTTGGGCTATTTAACCTTAACCTCAGGTCACTCTTAATATGAAGTTGTATTTTTCTACTAAAAACATCCCACAACTACAACACTTACCTCTTACCGACAGATTGGCAGCAATACAAATAGCCCAAGGCAAACTAATTGGGCCAGAAAAGTTATTACTCAATATTTTGAAAATGTTGGTCGTTATTCCCATATTTGTATTTATAATTCAGATGGCAACAAACTGGATGGCAATTGTTTGGGCATTGTTGGTTACCTTGCTTTATCCTTTGCTAGTCAAACCAGTACAATATGGATTGTGTGCTAAATATATTCCACAACCTCAAACACAGGGAGATTAATTATGCAGACCATTTTGGTTACGGGCGGAGCAGGTTACATAGGTAGTCACACTGTTTTGCAACTGCTAGAGGCTGGCAACCAAGTCATAGTGTTGGACAATCTATGTAACTCTTCTCAAGAATCGTTAAATCGGGTTGAAAAATTAACCGGTAAAAGTACCATTTTTGTGCAAGGAGACATTCGCGATCACACTATTCTAGAGTTACTTTTTTCTAAACATAAAATTGACGCGGTCATTCATTTTGCTGGATTAAAAGCTGTAGGTGAATCCGTAGAAAAACCACTCAATTATTATAACAATAATGTGTATGGCACCTTAACATTATGCGAAGCCATGAAAAAATATGGGGTGAAAAACCTCGTTTTTAGTTCCTCGGCAACGGTTTATGGCGATCCTGTTGAACTTCCCCTTCGTGAAGATATGCCAACAGGTCAACCGACCAATCCGTATGGCATGTCAAAGTTGATGGTTGAATTAGTATTGGGGGATTTGTATAAATCTGACAACGATTGGAATATTGCGCTATTGCGTTACTTTAATCCGGCCGGCGCTCATCCGTCAGGACTTATCGGTGAAGATCCAAATGGTATCCCCAACAATTTGACGCCTTATATCACTCAGGTAGCCACAGGAAAACGTAAGCAACTTTCTATTTACGGCAACGATTATGACACCCCAGATGGCACGGGGGTTAGAGATTATATACACGTAGAAGATTTGGCCGCTGGTCATTTAAAAGCCTTAGAGAAACTTTATACGGCTCCAGGCATAGTGACTTATAACCTCGGCACTGGCCAAGGTTATAGCGTGCTAGACATGGTAAAAGAGTTCGAAAAACAAAGTGGCAAAACCGTCCCTTACCAGTTTGTACCGCGACGAGAAGGTGATGTAGCCTCTTGTTATGCAGATCCAAAAACAGCCAGCGAGGCTTTGGGTTGGACGGCCACCAGAGGACTAGCGGAAATGTGTAGAGACTCTTGGAATTGGCAAGCGAATAATCCAAACGGTTATAAATAAACTGTCCTTCTACCAAAAAGCCCTGAAAATATTCAGGGCTTTTTGGTTTAAACGCTTGCTAGATTTAACCTTGGATTAAAATTCATCCAAAAACGCGTCAATGTCGTCTTCTAAGGCTTCTTCCTCTTCGGATTTTTCTACCTTTCCATCAGTCACTTTAAATTCCAAATTTTGAAAATAAGCACTTTTTACAAAAGCATAAGGGTCAGCCGAAGAATTTAACTGTTGTTCTTGTTGAATTAACGATGCACGGCTTTCCAATGCCTTAATACCCACTCGTAAAAAACCCAAGTAGAAATTAAGCCCGTCAATAGGTGAATAAGAGGAATCAACCACATCCCCCACTAAACTACGTGGATCACTTGGTCCTAGAGCCGGTACCATCAAATAGGGTCCAGTATTCAGCCCCCATTTTCCTAATACTTCACCAAACTCTTCTTCCTCACGATTTAATCCAATTTCGCTAGCAACATCAATCAAACCTAACAACCCCACAGTGGAGTTGAGTAGAAAGCGCCCTAAGCTAATAAAAGTGCCGTCCAACTTACCCTGCAACAAGTTATTAAGGCCATTAGAGGGCTCTTCTAGATTGTCAGCCATGTTTAAAAGACCTGTGCGCGCAATTTGCGGCATGTAGTCCACATAAGCCACTGCTGTAGGTCGCAAGATATACTCATCCAAGACATCATAATTAAAATCCCACATAGTGCGATTGAATGACTCTAAAGGGTCTTTGGGATCTTCATACTGTTGCGCTCTTTCAGCTGTGGTTTGTTGTGACGCACATCCTCCCAACAACAATCCCGATACTAAAACTAAAACACCTACTTTATTCATCATAATTCTCTATTTATCGTTATTGTTTCTTGGGTCATCTGCTCTGAACTTAGCGTAACCATCGCGTCACCTTGAAGCTCTCCCTCTGACTGAGCAACATTTTCATCCATAGAGATCCGCGCCACTAACTTAGCCTGTTGTAATTGCGACAAGGTATAATTTGGCATCATGGCATTAGCATCTGAAAGTTCAACTACAACAGGAAACCTTTGCAACGGCATTTTTACTACCGCAGCGGGCATTTTTACTTGACCTGTGCTCTCTTGTGCAAATACAAAAAGGTAGCCATTTTTAGGCAATTTATTCTGCAAGTTTTCACTGATATTAACTGTCACAGAAACGCCAGTTAAACTTAAGCTTTCAACCTCAGGCTCTGCATTGTCTTCCAGAGACTGCCCCAACTGCCCTAACTCTGCCTGTAGCTGCACAATACGCTGTTTAACCGCCATAAAATTGGGATCAGACTCGGGTATAAACGCGACTAAACGTTGCCAGTTTTCAAGGGCTAATGATTTATCGCCTAATTCAGTCGCTGCAATAGCTAACACTCCCATGGCGTTAGTATTGTCTGGCTCTAACGTCAAAATATGCAACAACACATTTTTGGCCTGCAAAACTTGCTGCTCTTGTCCTGTCATCAATAATGCTTGAGCATAACTCGATAGAGTCCCAATGTTACTAGGGTCATACTTCAAAGACTTCTCAAACGCTTGAATAGCACTATCTATTCGATTAATCGCACCTGATACTCGGCCTAATAACATCCAACCCGTCGCATCTTCTGGGGTATCTAACAATTTAGTTCTCAAGCCCAGAGCAAAGGTTTGTAAGTCTTGTAAATTGAGACTCTCGTCTCCCTTAATCATTCGCTGCCCAAGTTCGCTTGTTTCTAGTTGCGCTAGTTGCCACTGCTGAATAGGTTGAATTTGATTAGCATATAGATAGGCGCCAATACCTACCGACAAACTCACCAGAGCACCAATTACGATTGCAATACTAGTTTTAGTTTCACGAGTTTCAGTGGTATTTAATTCATCCAACAAAGCCAGTTTTAACTCATTTTCTGATTTCTGTCTGTCGCTATCGCTCAATAATCCGAGTTGTTGTTCTGAATGTAATTCCGCAAGGCGTTGTTTAATTAAGCTCTTATTGGTTAACGTACTGAATGAATCGTTCTCTTTGTTACGTATCCACGGAAAGGCAATAAACATCAAACCAATTAAAACAGATAACCCCGCACCAAGATAAAAAAGACTCACTGCTCACGCTCCAAAATTGCTTGTGCTTTATCTAACTGTTCTTGACTAATCTCTGGTGCTTGGCGTTTACGAGAAATGACTATTCCACCCAAAGCAATAAAAATAAACAACACTGGTAACAGCCATAACCAAATGGTCATTGGGTTTACCGGAGGTTGATAGTAGACAAAATCCCCATACCTCTTTTTCATAAAGACTATCACTTGTTCTTTGTCGTAGTCTTGCTGTAGCAACTCATACACCTTGCGTTTTAAATCTACCGCTATCATGGCATCCGAATCAGCAATGTTCTGGTTTTGACATTTAGGACATCGTAATTCTTTGGTCAGCTCCAAAAACAAAGCGTTTTTTTCAGTTGAATCAAACTGAAACTTATCTTCTGTTGCTGAAATTTGAGTTGTTACAAGCCCAAAGAAAAAAATTATTAACATGCTTCTAAATCGATTCATTGCGCAATCAACTCATCATATACGGGGGCAAATTTTCCACTCCAAACACGAGCATTCATATCACCAATGTGATGAAGGCGGATTTTCCCTTGTTGATCAATTAAGTAGGTTTCTGGAGCACCAGTCACACCAAGATCTAAAGATAAATCCCGTTTTACATCAAAAATATTGAAAGCATAGGGGTTACCTAACTGGTTGAGCTTATCCGTGACTTCCTGCTGCACTCGCGCCACGGTTTTAATCCCAAAGTCAGGATCCATGTCTTGATCGAAGTACAAACCAACAATGTGTTTCCCTTCACCCTGTAACTGTTTTAAATAGGGTAACTCTATCGCACATGTGATACACCAGACTCCCCATACATTGAGCAAAGTGACTTCGCCAAGAAATACATCTTGGGTATAAGTTTTTTCAATATTCATCAAATCAGGCAATACAAATTCGGGCATCGGCTGTTCAAGTAAACTAGATTGATGTTCCCTTGGATTAGAAAATAAACCTTGGTACAGGAATATAATTAGCCCTAAAAACAGCGCTAAAGGTATTAAATAAACGGCTATTTTTTTCACGATACTTGCTCCTTTAAAACCGGAGACGGCGTTTTATTCGTATGCGGCTTTTTAGCCATTTTCGTCATACGATAACGTTTGTCACTAATAGATAAGATGCCACCAAAAGCCATAATAAAGGCGCCTAGCCATATCCAATTAATAAAAGGTTTCACATAGATTCGTACAGACCAATCTCCATTTTTAAGCTGTTCGCCCAATGCCACAAATAAATCTCGCGTTAATCCAGAATCGATTCCCGCTTCAGTCATCACGTTGCGTTGTACTGGGTAAAAACGTTTTTCTGCAGACAACTGTGCAACCTTTTTAGAATTTTGGTACACATCAACATGACCAACATCTGCGGTATAATTCGGCCCGGTGTAATTTGATACATCCTTGAACACAAACTCATATCCTTGTAACGACACACTATCGCCAATTGTCATTCTAACGTTGCGCTCGACGTTATACGCACTCACTAATGCAATACCAATGAGAGTGACCGCAAAGCCTAAGTGTCCAAATACCATGCCCCAATGACTAGGAGTGAGCTTTTGTAGACTTTGCAAAATAGTCGACTTACCTGAAGTGAGTTGAGGTTGTATACGTTGCTGAATTTCCATAATAGTGGCAACAATAATCCAGAAACTCATCACTAATCCAAAGGCAGCCATATAACTGCTTTGTTCAAAACTAGCGTTAATTAACACGCCAGCTGAAATACTTAACGCAAATGCCAACAACAACTGTTTATACAATGCCTGCGGTGATTGGCTTTTCCAGCGAGTAAGAGGTCCAATGCCCATAAACAATACAAAAGGCATAATCAAATAGGTGAACATTTGATTAAAAAATGGCGCCCCAATTGAAATAGACCCCATACCTAACTCTTTATGTACTAAAGGCAACAAAGTACCGAGCAGCACCACTAAAGTAGCGGCAGTGAGAAATACATTATTACCAATCAACAACACTTCTCTCGAAAACAATTGGTAACGACCTGTTGCTTTGAGTTGCGGCGCTCGGTATGCATACAAACCTAAAGAACCGCCTATAATCACCACCAATAAACCAAGAATGAATAACCCTCGGCTAGGATCGCTAGCAAATGAATGCACAGAAACGAGTACTCCAGAGCGCACTAAAAAGGTTCCTAACAGACTTAAAGAAAACGCGGAAATAGCTAACAAGACAGTCCAAGACTTAAACACTTTGCGTTTTTCGGTCACCGCCAAACTGTGAATCAAAGCAGTACCTATCAGCCACGGCATAAAAGAAGCATTTTCTACTGGATCCCAAAACCACCAGCCGCCCCAACCTAATTCGTAATACGCCCACCAACTACCAAGAGCGACACCCGCAGTTAAAAAAGACCAAGCCGCAATGGTCCAAGGCCTAGACCAACGTGCCCAAGTTGAGTCTAATTGCCCAGAAATCAGTGCTGCCAGGGCAAACGCAAAAGCAACAGAAAACCCAACATAACCCATATACAACATAGGTGGATGAATAATCATTCCAAAATCTTGTAACAAAGGATTTAAGTCTTTGCCATCAATCGGGAAAAACGGCAACAGACGATCAAACGGGTTAGACGTGAGTAACATAAATAAATAAAAACCAATGCCCACCATGCCCAAAATAGATAATACTCTGGCAACCATTTTGAGGGGAATCGCTTTACTAAAAAGAGCTACCGCCACTGTCCACATAGAAAATATCAGCACCCACAATAAGAACGAGCCTTCATGGCCTCCCCATACAGCGGTTATTTTGTAGTAAAGAGGTAAGGTACTATTCGAAGTATTAGCCACGTAAGTCAAACTAAAATCGTCAGTTATAAAGCCATGGGTCAAACATCCGTAAGCAAAAGCGGTAAACACAAACATACCAATGGCCAACGGTTTTGCCATTGCCATCATTTTTGTATGATTTTTATAAGCGCCCCACATAGGATAAATAGACAACAATATCCCCATCATGAGCGCTAGTACCAAAGCAAAATTACCTAATTCAGCTAACATGATTATTCACCTGCCTTTGACGAACCGTAACTTGCTTGGTCTGGTTTAACGTGTTTAATGCCCTTCATTTTTTCAGCCAATTCCGGTGGCATATACTCTTCATCATGTTTGGCTAACACTTCGTGAGCTTCAATATGATTATTTTTAGTCAATACTCCAGTGGCTACTATGCCCTGCCCCTCACGAAACAAATCGGGCAGAATTCCTTGGTAACTCACGGTCACAGTAGGGCCTGTGTCAACTAAGTCGAAACTCACTGCTAAGGTCTGTTGATCCCGTTTTACCGTACCAGGCACAACCATACCTCCAATGCGTAAACGCTGACCAACTTCGGGAATTTTGCCATCTTTTCCTTGGATAATTTCAGAAGGGGTATAAAACAAATCGATGTTTTGAGTTAATGCATACAACATCAAACCAATAGCACCGCCTACTATCAATAAGATTGCAGATACCGCCATCAAACGTTTTTGACGTCTTGGGTTCATACTGAATCTCCTTTAACACTTTTTTCAGTTGCCGCTTTAATGCGTGCTTGCCTTGCCTGCTCGCTCAAAACTTGGGACATTAATGATCGTTTTGAAAAAATTGAATCCAGCCATAAAATCAACAAACTGAGTGCTGTAACACCAAAAGATAACCATACATATAAACCGTAACCGCCCATATCAAGGAAACTACTAAAGTCTTCAAAATGCATCATTTCCCCTTACTCGCCGAAGCGTTTTTAATTGCCAATTCCACCACCCAAGGGCGCTTAATTTCTCTCCTAATTATTTCATTTTGCATACGTATTAGAAAAATAGCGCCACTGACTAATGCCCAGCCCAATATCGCCAAAAGTAGTGGCCATAACATTTCCGCGGGCATTGAAGGTTTATCAAACTTCATAATGGTGGCACCTTGGTGCAGCGTATTCCACCATTCCACTGAGTAGTGAATAATCGGCAAATTAATCACGCCCACTAATGCCATCACCCCAGCGGCTTTACCCGCTTGTTGTTTATCTTCAAAGGCTTTGTACAAGGAAATCACACCAAGAAACAAAAACAGTAAAATTAATTGCGAAGTCAATCGTGCATCCCACTCCCACCATGTACCCCACATAGGTTTACCCCAAGCGGCACCGGTGATCAGTGACACAAAAGTCACTGTGGCGCCTATAGGTGCTAAGGCAACCATCGCCATAAATGACGTTTTAACTTGCCAAACCAAACCAACGAAGCCAGCAATAGCCATCGCGCTATATAAACTTTTTGAGAGCACCGCACTTGGAACATGTACATAAATAATTCGGTAAGCTTCGCTTTGTTGATAATCCGTAGGGGCAAAAGCCAGTCCCCAAACGGTAGCCACTACTATCACTAGTAATCCAAGTAAACTAAACCAAGGCAACAAGCTTTGGCATAAATGATAAGTACGTTCAGTTTTAGCGTAAGGATGTAACCACTTCCACATCAGGTTTGACTCACTCTAAGTGCATAAGCAATGGCAAAAGGCGCCAAGGCTAGAGAAAAAAGGAACATAGCGCCAATAATCGCTAGTTGAGCTGTATATTGCAATTGCATTGAAGCCGACTCTACTGCCGAAGTAGCAAAGATTAACAAGGGAATAAACACCGGCAATAACAACAATGCTAACAACACCCCGCCACGATTTAACCCCACAGTCAAACCTACGGCTATCGCTCCTATAAGGCTCAATATTGGTGTACCAAGAAGCAAAGTTTTCAATAAAGCCCAATACATAGGCTCACTCAAGTGTAAAAACAATGCCAACAATGGCGATAATAAGATCAAGGGCAAAATACTCGTCAACCAATGGGCCAAAACTTTTATCAACGCTGCCATCGCCAAAGGCGTAGTGGACAACATTAGTTGCTCTAGTGAGCCATCTTGAAAATCATCACGGAATAAACGCTCTAAACCTAATAGCGATGACAATATTGCGGCAACCCAAATTACTCCGGGCCCAATTACCTGTAATGTATTTGACTCAGGCCCAACCGCTAAAGGAAATAAACTAATAACCAATACAAAAAACATCATGGGTTGCAGCAACTCTGCCCTTTGACGATAAGCCAAAGCAAGATCACGCTTCAAAATAGCCATTAATGCTGCCACTAAATACGATACTCCAAGGTCAACTCATCAGTCAGATAATCTAAATCTAACCTTTGATGAGAAGTCATTATCACCGCGC
The DNA here is from genome assembly GCF_018861065.1 of Paraglaciecola arctica. GTDB lineage: Bacteria > Pseudomonadota > Gammaproteobacteria > Enterobacterales > Alteromonadaceae > Paraglaciecola > Paraglaciecola arctica_B. The sequence continues at coordinate 305,464 of NZ_JAHKQO010000031.1, read as the reverse complement.
CACCGCTATTAAGAAACTTAGTAATTTGTTTACTCAATAAATCAATACCTTGGGTATCAAGGGCAGTGAAAGGTTCGTCCAATATCCACAATTGTGCGTTTTGTTTTAACCAAAACCGCGCCAATGCCACTCGTCGCTGTTGTCCCGCCGACAAGTTGGCAACGGGAATATCTTCTAAACCAACCAAATTAAGTTGCAGTAAGGTACTAAAAATTGTCTCAATTGAAATGGATACTTGATGTTGGTTACACCAAAATTGCAAATTTTCTACCGCACTCATGGTCTGGTTAATACCCAGTTTGTGACCAAAATACACCAAGTTTTGGTGATAACTTTCACGACTTGTTTGAATGTTTTGTTGAGAGAAACACACCTCGCCAGAATCGGCGGCGACTAATCCTGCTAACACTCGCAGCATACTGGTTTTACCGGCACCATTTTGACCTTTGACATAAAGTAAACCGCCTTTTTCAACAGCAAAGTTTATGTTTTCAAACAATAACCTATCTCTTTTGACAACCGATAAATTAGTTACAGAAAGTAGCGCCAAACCTATCCTCGTTTATTCAATTTCGATTCTATATGATTTTACAGAGCACGCCGCAAGTTAGCCGTCAATAATATCATAGGGTTGGCCCTTGACCTACTAGCTAAACCAAATAGTTACCAGCATTTAGTAACAAAATAATCATGAGTAATAAATACAGTAAATTGCGTTAAGAATATTTGAACGGCACTAAAAACGCGCCAAATGAACAACTGGATTAGCCAATTTAGGTTAGTTGCGAGTAAACTGTGATTTAACTCATGCTTCTTGATATCAGCCGATAACATTTATATGCCTGACATTACTCAATCATCGCAAGCCATTATTTCACAGGCACTGACTCAGTTGAGCCAATTGGCCCCTACTTCAGAAGCCGCTCGTCAAGGAATTGAGGTATTAGTAAAACATTTAGCCGGTAACACTCTAAGTTTAAATAAAAGCGCGGTGTTGGCAAATAAAACAGTTTTGTTAAATAACCCTGAAATTAAAGGCAAACTCACCGAAGGTCAAAATCATCAAGTAAAAATTTCTTTAGAGCCTATGCCCAGCTTAGAGTTTTTTTCACAGGCAAGTAACAAACAAACAAGTAGTATTGCCCTCACAGAACAACAGCTTCAGAGTTTGCTTAAATTACCTGCAAAACAGCTACTAACAAATAATCCGCAAATAAAATCAGATACCCCCATAAAATTGCCTTTACTAAATGCCACTGTATTATCGGTGTTACCCAGCCCAAGTCGTGCCACCGAGCAACTTAGGTCACACACTACTAATGCTAACGCTGAACCAAACACCGTTGTGGCTAACCAGCAAAACCTTATTAAAGTAAAGTTGACTGAACAACGACCTGCGGTTGAACTAAACTTGCCGGTTAAAAACGTTAATCAATTTACTGTTGGAGACAAAGTATCGCTTACCATCAGTCCAAGGGGAAACAATTGGCAACTGACTATTGTACAAAACCAAACCAGCCTCGCGAATCAAGTACAAATTAGCACCAGTGAAAATAGCGCGGCCAATGCCAATAGAGTGCAGATAAGAAACCATTCTGTCGCTACACCATTGCAAGATACTTCAACTAAAATTGCGAGCCCATTTTCACAACAGGTAACGACAACAAACTTACCTAATACAGAAACCCGTACCAGCGTCAGTTTAGAGCCAAATTCACAATCAAAACTCGCGAATAGTCAACAAAGTATACTCGCCCCATTGCTTGCTACACCTATTATTAAAGCTAGCTTGCAGCAGCTTAGTCAAACTAACGACCTAAATTTAGAACTGCCTATCAAACCCGTATTACAACAACTAAGCAAAATTCACGACCCACAAAATCAAGCTCTACTAAACAAATTACAATCGCTGCCTTTAAACAAAATATCTTTACAATTAAGACCACGAGGCGAAATTGAACTATTGCTTCAAAGTGTACAACCAGTGGCCAAAATTCCTGTCACTAAAGAAATTGCTCAAGCTTTGGCTCCACTTAAATTGCCCAATCAACAGGCTCTCATTAAGCAACTTGAATTAACCACCTCAAGTAACAAACAACAGAGTTCTCAGACTGAACTGCTCCCAACGACACAGAAATCAAATACACCTATAGCGGCATCCCTTCCAAGTATGACTAAATCGAACGTAGCGGTGCCAAGCGTCGATGGTAATCAATCTCAGGATGTAAAATTAAACTTGAAAGACGCGGCGTCAAATTTGCTTGCAGCTATACAAAACACACCTTTTAAAGAAAGTGTGATAACCCCTAATCTCATTGCTAACAAAACACAACAACTTAATCTTGTTCAAAGTTTATTGCGAATAGTACAAGCCAAAGCCGAATCACCAGCGATTCCACTTCAAGCTGTAGAAAAAGCATTAGGTGATATGGAGTTTTTTAAAGCAGTGACGGAACAACCAAGCAAGCAATTGATTGAACAAGTTCAACAGCAAATCAAACAAGCGCTACCTCAAGGAAAAGAGCAAGATGTAAGTCAGATACGACAACTACTGTCCACCCCTGCCCTCAATTTGTCAGCTTTGCAAATGGTAAACCCAGCCACTGGGCAAGGGTTTATGAGTGGTTTAGTCACGCTATTACAAATGTCTCTAAGTGCAAGATTGGCACGAACTCAAACAACTCGTGCTGGGCATATTACTGAAACCCTAAACAATGTATTAAGCGGCGCCACAAAGAATCCGTCTACTACTGTTACGCCAAAAGCCATGACTGATTTGTCGCAATTAGAACAAAAACACCAATTGATGAAAGAGATTGGACGTTTGATGTCTGGACATCAAGCCAACAAATTGAGCAATGCTGAACAAATGATCCAGGGACAAGAAACCTTCTATTACAATCTACCTGCTGCTTTAGGCGGCACAATTAAAGATATAGAATTACTGATTAAACGAGAAGATAGCCATAAAGAAAACACTTCTGATGACGGAAGTAGTAATAAAACATGGCAGCTCACTATGAAACTGGCGGTGGGTGAATTAGGAGAATTACTCACAAAAGCCAAACTGAGAACTGATACCTTAGAAATTAATTTTTATGCCTCTAATGAGGCGGTGAAAATTCAGGTAATGAACTATTTACCTTTATTACGCAGAAAATTTGATTCACTTGGAATTGACGTAAGCAAAAGCCATTGCCAGTTAGGAAAAATTCCAGATACCCTGCAACAACGTCCGTATCACATGTTTCAAGCCAAAGCGTAAAAGAGCACGAGATTAATGAAAGACCCAAAATCAAACAAACCCAAGCAAAGAAGCGCTGTTGGCCTTAAGTATCAGCAAAGCAACCAAAGTGACACCACTGCGCAAGGGCAATCATCAGCTCCCACCATTATCGCCAAAGGATTTGGTGATTTAGCAGAAGAAATTATTGCTCTGGCGAGGCAAAACGGAGTGTTAGTGCATGAAGACCCTTACTTGAGTGATTTTCTCGCCACTTTAGACTTAGGCCAAGAAATCCCTGAACAGCTATACCATGTCATTGCAGAACTCATTTCTTTTTCATACGTATTACAAGGAAAGTTTCCTGATAGTTGGGCGAAAATGCATAGCAAAGTGTCTAAAAAAGTGTGATTTCAGTACCCTAAGATCTAATAACATCGCCGCTATCGCGCTTATCTAGCTGCCGATTTAATGCTGATAAAGAAGATGTAAGCAAAGTTTTGCAAAACAACATTATAATTTTAGTTCTGCGGCAATCAGCCGAAAACTAATTTAGTCATCACAGATTTACCCAGTACTGAGTGAGAACTTATGCTATAAATTCTCAGTAGGTTATAAAAAGGGACATTGGACCTTTACTATTCATTATATATGGAGTCTCAATTCATGTTCGTCAGTAAAAGCAGATATGTTGAATTAGAACAAAAATTAGCTCAAATAGAAGCAGAAAAAAATCGTTATAAAACTGAGAACGAAGACCTCATTGCAGAAATAAGCGATTTGAAAGTGGCTTCAGCCTCTGCCGCAGAGGTTAGCTTTGACAACCAAGTATGGCCCAACTTGCTTGATTGTATTGGCCAAGTCACCAGTATCAGAGAATCGGTTTTGTCTTCCTATGAATTGATCCAAGAAGAAGCTCAATCCATCAATGAACTCAATCAAGTCTTGGATAGCGGTCAAGAATCCATAACGGGTATCGCTGGCGGCATGGAGCAAATAACCGAAAAAATGCAAAACATGTCGCAAAGTATGGCCAACTTAGAAGCCATTGCCGACAGTATTAATTCTTTTGTAGAAACCATTTCTAAAATATCAGATCAAACCAATTTGTTAGCACTTAACGCTGCAATTGAAGCGGCAAGAGCCGGTGATGCTGGGCGCGGATTTTCAGTTGTGGCTGATGAAGTAAGAAGCTTGGCAAGCAACACCAGTAAGTCAGCTGAAGAAGTTGGCGGTCTTATTGCAAGAATTAAACAAGATACGGAGTCTGGTGTTAAATTTGCTACCGCACTTGAAGAGTCTAACGTAGAGTTGTCTAATACTATTGCCGGCTTAAATAACAGTTATAGTGGAATTAACAATACTGTGGGGTCGATGAAAACGTCGATTATTGGGGCGTCAGAAAGCAGTTTTATTCAAACAGTGAAGTTAGACCATATAGTATGGAAGGGTGAAGTCTACGAAGTAGCCTTGGGACGCTCACAAAAATCTATTGATTCTTTTGTAGATCATAAACAATGTAGGTTGGGATTGTGGTACAACAGCGATAATTCACGCAAATACCAAGATAGTTCGTCATATAAAACTCTAGATAGGCACCACAGTGATGTTCACCAAAATGGCATTGCTGGCTTAAAAGCATTGCAAAGTGGTGATATTAAACAAAGCTTACAGTTTTTTGAAAAAATGGAACAAGCCAGTAATCAGTTAATTAATAACTTAGATAACTTGAGCATCCAAGCTTAGTCGAAGTCAATCAAGTCCCTCTTGTTTAGAAACTAATATCAACACTGAATTCGACACATAAAAAAACCGCTAACGCGGTTTTTTTATGTCATTTGTCAGCACCTTGAGCTATTCGGCACCTTCTTTTTGTGGCGCTTCATCAGCATCTACTGGCTTAGATAATAATAAATCTCTTAAACGTTTATCAATATCTGCTGCCATATCAGGATGCTCTTTTAAATAAACAATTGAGTTGGCTTTACCTTGCCCAATACGCTCACCATTATAGCTGTACCAAGCGCCGGCTTTTTCGACCATTTTATGGGTTACACCTAAATCAATCAGCTCACCATAACTATTAATGCCTTCACCGTACATTATTTGAAATTCAGCCTGTTTAAATGGAGGAGCGATCTTGTTTTTAACAACCTTAACTCGGGTTTCGTTACCAACAATTTCATCACCCGCTTTAACCGCACCGGTGCGGCGAATATCCAAACGCACTGAGGCATAAAACTTCAAGGCATTACCACCTGTTGTGGTTTCCGGACTACCAAACATTACCCCAATTTTCATACGAATTTGGTTAATAAAAATCAACATAGTATTCGACTGTTTTAAGTTACCCGTTAACTTACGCATAGCTTGGCTCATCATCCTGGCAGCTAACCCCATGTGTGAGTCACCAATATCACCTTCAATTTCAGCTTTAGGCGTTAGCGCTGCAACCGAGTCCACTACTATCACATCAACCGCACCAGAACGGGTTAACATGTCACAAATTTCTAATGCTTGCTCACCTGTATCGGGTTGCGAGACTAAAAGCTCCTTCACATCTACACCAAGTTTTTTAGCATAAATCGGATCAAGAGCGTGTTCTGCATCAATAAAAGCACAAACCTTACCGTTACGTTGTGCTTCTGCAATGACCTCAAGTGTTAAGGTCGTTTTACCACTGGACTCTGGACCGTAAATTTCAATGATTCGCCCTAAAGGTAAGCCACCCGCACCAAGCGCTATATCTAAACCCAATGAGCCCGTTGAAATTGTTTCAACGTCCATGGTTTTATTATCGCCTAATTTCATGATAGAGCCTTTACCAAATTGTTTTTCGATTTGGCCTAAGGCGGCGCTCAACGCTCTAGTTTTATTGTCATCCATCAGAATGTCCTTTGTGATTGTCGGTATTGAAGACGTTCAATTCAATACTAATTGCTATACAGTAGTTAGCTGCGAAGTATACTGTATGGTTATACAGTTACAAGTAAAAAGTAGAAATTATTTTTAGACTTTAGGATCTATTTATTTAGCCAGCAACTTCAAGGTATGTGACAACACAAATTCAATTGCTTTGATTCTGACCAGTTGCCGGTCGCCCTCTATCAATAACTTTTCTGTGCTGCTTTGCCCATTAACGAAAAAACCAAACCACACTGTACCCACAGGTTTTTCAGGTGTGCCGCCATCAGGGCCAGCAATACCACTTATAGCCACAGCCACTTCAGCTTTTGCTTGCTGCGCCGCACCGGCTGCCATTTGTTCCACAGTTTGTGCAGACACAGCACCAAATTGTTGTAAGGTTTGCTCACTGACATTTAACATCTCTTGTTTGGCATCATTCGAGTAAGTGATAAAGCCCTTTTTAAACCAAGCTGAGCTTCCAGAAATAGTTGTGATGGCGTATCCTACCCCTCCTCCTGTGCATGATTCTGCACAAGAGATATGCCAACCTTTAGCCGCCAGTGTATTTCCTAAAAGTTGAGCTAGTTGGGTTATGTCTGCTGTCATGTAGGCAACCTAAAAATGTGATATCTAACGATAAATATGTCACGCCAACCATCAGATAAGAAGAATAAAGTAACCGCTATTATGCCACCGAATAATTTTGCAGAGCAAACCATAAAAAATAGCCCCGCGCTACAATCACACACACCTATGATGCAACAATATCTGAAGATAAAAGCAGAACATCCGGATATTTTACTGTTTTACCGTATGGGTGATTTTTATGAACTATTTTTTGATGACGCCAAAAAAGCCTCGGAATTACTCGACATATCATTAACTGCTAGAGGTAAATCTGGTGGTAATGCCATTCCTATGGCGGGAGTCCCTTATCATGCTGTCGAAAATTATCTGGCCCGTTTGGTCAAAATGGGGCAGTCGGTTGCCATAGTGGAACAAGTAGGCGATCCCGCGACCAGCAAAGGTCCGGTAGAAAGAAAAGTACAACGTATCGTTACCCCAGGCACTGTGTCTGACGAAGCTTTGTTAGAAGACAAACAAGACAATATTTTAGCGGCAGTAACCAGTGTCAAACAACAGAATAATCACTATTTTGGTTACTCCACGCTTGATGTAACCACAGGGCGTTTCACCCTATGTGAACCTAAAGACATTGAAGCCCTAGCCGCCGAAATTCAGCGCACTAATCCAGTAGAGTTATTGTATCCAGAGGACTTTGGTTTTTTACATATTATTGAGCAGCGTAAAGGTCTAAGACGTCGCCCAATTTGGGAGTTTGATTTTGAAACCGCCACGGCGCAGTTAAATCAACAATTTGGCACTAAAGAACTTACCGGCTTTGGGGTAACAGCCAATAAAACAGGATTATGCGCCGCCGGGTGTGTGATGCAATATGTAAAAGACACACAAAGAAGTGCCCTACCACATATACGTAGTATTCTACTTGAAACAGAATCTGATACGGTTTTAATGGATGCGGCCACTAGGCGTAATTTGGAACTCACGCAAAATTTAGCCGGCGGCAAAGAACATACTCTTGCCAGCGTGTTAGATAACGCATCAACCCCTATGGGTAGTCGTTTGTTACAGCGCTGGTTACATCGCCCGTTAACCAATTTACAAACACTGAAACAACGGCAATTAAATATAAAATCGCTACTCAACAGTGACTACCCACAATTGCAAGCTAGCCTCAAACAGGTAGGTGACATGCAACGGGTATTAGCGCGTTTAGCACTGCGTTCAGCCAGACCCCGAGATTTTGCTCGGCTACGCCAAGGGTTTATGTTGTTGCCCGAAATCCAAGAGTTTGTCACTGACCAATCGGCCGAAAGCGCCAACACTGGCTTGATGCAATTGGCAAACGATATCAATCAATTTCCTAGGTTTGCAGATTTACTCAATAATGCCATAGAAGAAGCACCTCCGGTTTTGATCCGCGACGGCGGCGTCATAAAATCTGGCTATAACGCTGAATTAGATGAACTTCGCGCCTTATCCAAAGGGGCAACCGATTATTTAGATGAACTGGAACAGCGCGAAAAAGAGCGCACTGGCATTGCCACCTTAAAAGTGGGTTACAACAAAGTACATGGCTATTTTATAGAAGTGAGCCGCAGCTACGCTGACCAAGTGCCCGCTGATTATGTACGTAGGCAAACCTTAAAAAATAACGAACGTTACATTATTCAAGAACTAAAAGAGCACGAAGACAAAGTACTCACCAGTCAAAGTAAATCCTTGGCATTAGAAAAACGTTTGTACGATGAACTATTCGATATTTTGTTACCTGAACTAAGCAGTTTAATGCAAAGTGCTGATGCACTTGCAGAGTTAGATGTACTCACCAATCTTGCAGAACGAGCTGAAACGCTGAATTACCATTGCCCAGAACTGAGCGAACAAAGTGGCATTCACTTTGGCCAAGGGCGGCATCCAGTAGTGGAACACGTAATGAAAGACCCATTCATTGCCAATCCTATAGCTGTTAATCCCCATAGGCGCATGTTAATCATCACTGGCCCTAACATGGGTGGTAAATCTACTTACATGCGGCAAACGGCATTGATTGTTTTAATGGCTTATATCGGTAGTTTTATTCCTGCAGAAAACGCGCAAATCGGACCCATAGATAGAATATTCACCCGTATCGGTGCCTCTGACGATTTGGCTTCGGGCCGCTCAACCTTTATGGTGGAAATGACCGAAACCGCCAACATACTCAATAACGCAACGGCAAACAGTTTAGTGTTAATGGATGAAATTGGCCGTGGTACTAGTACCTACGATGGATTGTCATTAGCCTGGGCTTGCGCTGAATATTTAGCCATTAAATTGCAATCCTATACCTTATTTGCCACCCATTACTTCGAACTCACACAACTTGCCGAAGAATTACCTGAATTAGCCAATGTGCATCTTGATGCAGCAGAACATCAAGAAACCATTCGTTTTATGCATGCAGTACAAGAAGGGGCCGCCAACAAAAGTTACGGTTTACAAGTGGCACAGTTAGCCGGCGTTCCCAAAAGTGTGATCCAGCAAGCTAAACATAAATTGGCAGAACTAGAAAACCAGCCTGCACCTGAGCAACAACCCATCGCTAGGCGTGAACAACAACTCAACCTACTTAATTCTGTGGATGACCTACGCTTGAGTTTGAAACAGATTAACCCAGACGATCTCACCCCTAAGCAGGCCCTTGAGTATTTATATCAACTCAAAACCTTGGCGGCTGAAGAGTAAACCTATTACTATCAAAATGACTTAACCTAAATAAGGAACACCCAGTGGAATTACCAGCAATTGTTACGCTTTTGGCTTTAATAGAATATTTGTTTTTTGGCTTCAAAGTTGGAATGAATCGAGAGAAATATCAAGTGATTGCACCTGCTGTAACGGGTAATCCAACTTGGGAAAGGTACTACCGCGTGCAACAAAACACCTTAGAGCAATTAATTGTTTTTATTCCGGCTCTGTGGATATTTTCTTTGTTTATCAGCCCGGTAATAGCCGCAGCAATTGGTGTGGTATTTTTAGTAGGCCGCCCCGTTTATTACGTATCTTATGTGAAAAACCCTCGCAGTAGAGCACTTGGTTTTGTGTTGGGCTTTTTGGCCAACGTTGTGCTCATACTAGGCAGCTTGGGCGGGGCTTTATACAATTTAGTGAGCTAGTACTTGCCACATTTAATACCCTTCCCTTACATCACTACTCAACTAATGAGTTGGGGATGGGTATTTCATCAAATTGACATACCTTATTGTCTTTTATTTCAGATTAGTCTTTGTCTGGGGTGCCTTTTGTTAGTATAATATCTTCCCGTCTAGTAGTGGTTTAATTCTTGAGATCTTGAGAAGGTTCGATAAGTTCAACAAGAGAGTTCAAACCAAACTGTACAAACCTATTCAATTCAAACGCCTTTATTAGGGTTCACATGACAAATTATATTTTCGTCACAGGTGGTGTGGTTTCATCACTTGGAAAAGGTATTGCTGCAGCCTCACTTGCGGCAATTCTAGAAGCAAGGGGCTTAAGCGTTACTATGCTCAAGCTTGACCCTTATATCAACGTTGACCCTGGCACGATGAGCCCAATTCAACATGGTGAAGTGTTTGTCACCGACGATGGTGCCGAAACAGATTTAGACTTAGGTCATTACGAACGTTTTATTCGTACACGCATGACCACACGTAATAATTTCACTACTGGCCGTGTCTACGAAGAAGTACTTAAAAGAGAGCGCCGAGGTGATTATTTAGGTGCCACAATCCAGGTTATTCCACATATCACTAACGAAATTAAGCGCCGCGTGATTGCGGGTGCTGAAGGTGTGGATGTTGCCATAGTAGAAGTAGGCGGCACAGTAGGTGATATTGAATCGCAACCTTTTATTGAGGCAATACGCCAATTAGGTGTTGAGGTAGGTCGCAATCGCGCCATGTTTATGCATCTTACTTTAGTGCCTTATCTTGCGGCATCAGGTGAGGTTAAAACCAAGCCCACACAACATTCTGTTAAAGAACTACGCTCGGTTGGGGTTCAGCCAGATATTTTAGTGTGTCGTTCTGAAGTGCCCTTACCTTCTAACGAACGCCAAAAAATCGCATTGTTCACTAATGTTATCGACAAGGCAGTGATATCGTTACGAGACGCCGACAGTATTTATAAAATCCCCGCCATGCTTAAAGCCCAAGGTTTGGATGAGTTAGTGGTTGAACGATTTGGTTTAGAATGCCCCGAAGCTGACCTAACCGAATGGGAACAAGTACTTTACGCTGAGTCAAATCCAGTAGGTGAAGTCACCATAGGTATGGTTGGTAAATATGTTGAATTACCCGATGCCTACAAATCAGTTAACGAAGCCCTTAAACATGCCGGTTTAAAAAACCGTTTAACGGTGAATATCAAATATGTTGACTCCCAAGATATTGAGAGTAAAGGTGAACATATTCTTCAGGGCCTTGATGCCATATTGGTGCCTGGTGGTTTTGGTGAGCGTGGTATTGAAGGTAAAATCACCGCAGCTAAATACGCTCGAGAAAATCAGGTGCCTTATTTAGGGATTTGTTTAGGCATGCAAGTGGCGCTCATTGAATATGCACGTAATGTTGCGGGCATGGAAAATGCCAACAGTACCGAGTTCGACCCTAACTCACCTTTTCCTGTTGTGGGGCTGATCACTGAATGGTTAGATGCGGCAGGTACCACCGAGTCTCGAGATGAATCTTCAGATTTAGGCGGCACTATGCGTTTAGGTAGTCAGCTGTGTCACTTACTTCCTGGCAGTAAAGTACAAGATATGTATGGTTCCACCGAAATTTACGAACGCCACAGACACAGATACGAAGTCAACAACAACCTGCGCGGAAAAATCGAAGCAGCAGGATTAAAAGTCACAGGATTATCTGCAGACAAACGTTTGGTAGAAGTCATTGAAATTGCTGAACACCCTTGGTTTGTAGCGGGTCAGTTTCACCCAGAATTTAACTCCACGCCTCGCGACGGTCACCCGCTCTTTTCAGGTTTTGTCAAAGCCGCAGGCGAATATTTTAAGAATCACAATTAATAGAAGGCAACAAGAATGTCAAATATCAGTAAAATTATTGCTCGTGAAATCATGGACTCTCGTGGTAACCCAACGGTAGAAGCCGATGTATATTTAGAGTCTGGCGTGTGGGGCCGTGCTGCTGCTCCTTCTGGCGCATCGACAGGTTCACGTGAAGCCTTAGAATTACGCGACGGCGACAAATCACGTTATTTAGGTAAAGGGGTATTAAAAGCCGTTGCTGCAATTAATGACAACATCGCACCCGCATTAATTGGCAAAGATTCACTAGCCCAAGCTGAAATCGATCAAATCATGATCGACTTAGATGGCACAGAGAACAAAGAAAAATTTGGTGCTAACGCCATTTTAGCGGTGTCTTTAGCCGTTGCTAAAGCTGCAGCAAACGCAAAAGGTGTACAATTGTTTGAACACATTGCTGATTTAAACGGCACCCCAGGTGTTTACTCTTTACCATTGCCAATGATGAACATCATCAACGGTGGTGAGCATGCCGATAACAACGTTGATATCCAAGAATTTATGATCCAACCTGTTGGCGCAAAAAGCTTTAAAGAAGCGTTACGTATGGGTGCTGAAATTTTCCACGCCCTTAAAAAAGTATTATCTGCCAAAGGCCTAAATACAGCGGTTGGCGATGAAGGTGGTTTTGCACCAGATTTAGCCTCAAACGCTGATGCCTTAGCGGTAATCAAAGAAGCGGTAGCAGCGGCAGGTTACGAGCTAGGTACAGACGTGACTTTAGCCATGGATTGTGCAGCCTCCGAGTTCTACAACAAAGAATCTGCAATCTACGACCTTAAAGGTGAAGGCAAACAATTTACAGCTAATGAGTTCTCTGATTTCTTAGCCACACTTTGTGACCAATACCCCATTGTTTCAATTGAAGATGGTTTAGACGAGTCAGATTGGGACGGTTTTGCTTACCAAACGAAATTGTTAGGTGACAGAGTTCAAATCGTGGGTGATGACTTGTTCGTGACTAACACTAAGATTTTAGCCCGCGGTATCGAAAACGGTATTGGTAACTCTATCTTAATTAAGTTTAACCAAATCGGTTCGTTAACTGAAACTTTAGCCGCGATCAAAATGGCGAAAGATGCTGGTTTTACTGCTGTTATCTCACACCGCAGTGGCGAAACTGAAGATGCAACTATTGCAGATTTAGCAGTAGGTACAGCGGCGGGTCAAATCAAGACGGGGTCATTATGTCGTTCTGATCGTGTCTCTAAGTACAACCAATTATTACGTATTGAAGAGTTCTTAGGCGACAAAGCTATCTTTAACGGTTTATCTGAAGTGAAAGGTCAGTAAGTCTGGCTTTTAGCAGTAGCAGATAATGTTCTCTATGTAATATTAACTGCAACTTCAAACTTTTGAGTATAAAATGGTCGGCTAACGCTGGCCATTTTAGTTTCTAACAATACAAAAGCATGCATAGTTCCCACTCTCAACAGGTAGATATTTTTTCTGACGACCAACGTCAGCTGCATTATGCTGAATTGTGTAATGCCCTGTATGAACGAGAGCTGGCCAGTTTAGCCCAGCAAAAAATAACTAACGTAAGTTTGCTGCAACGCAAAATCGCCGGATTAAGGCATCATGTCAAACGCGCTGCTTATAGCCTGTTGCAAAAACAGTCACCGCTACAAGTTGATATTCATAACGCCAGTTGGCAAGCCAAACAAGCCGCTAAATGTATGGCCAACAATTACGACCCACAAAAAACCCAACAATGGTTTTCAAAGGATATTCAAATTGGCTGTTGTGTTGCTGTTTATATTAAACAGCTAGGCTGTGAATATATCGAACTTGACTCAATTGACAGAATCGACCTAAACCAGCACAAACTGCATACTAACAAATTTGGCTGGTTTAACCTTGACGGTGAATTTGCCGACCAAAATTACAGACAAGAGGATATCCTTAATCTAAGACTGCTCAAACCGAGTAAGGCAATTTTCACTGCTGCTTGTTGTGGCCATAAATGGGATCACAAAGGCAAAGGACAACAACGAGCGCTGTCGCTAAGGGAGTTACTTTTATCCTTAAGTATTAATTGGAAGACCTTTCGATAATTCAATAATGAAGAGTGTGTTGAAGTGGCGATAACAGACTTAAACTATTGATGAAAAAAGTGAATGACCTTCACTATAAAAAGTAATTTTCTATACCTTTATATACAAACACTTAGCAAAACCTCTCGATTTAGCTTCAAAAATAAATTATTTCTTGAATTTTACCCCCAAGCAAAATTTATATTCTTTAGGCATTTAACCGAAATCGGAACACTAAATAGTCAAAAAGTTCCACAATCACCCAATAAAACCACTAAAAAATTACATTTTGAGCAAACTAATTACAAATTGATGAGAAAATTGGGTACTTCGACTCCCCCTTCCCTATATACTTTGTAATTCGTGGAATACATCATGGAATATGTGTTAAACGAATTTGATTTAGGTGCTTGACTGGTACGCTTCTATCATTATACAATTTTGTTTGACGTCATATAGTTATCCAGTTTAATAGTTATATGTTACGTAAAATTTTGTTTTGAAACAGAACTACTACGAAGGATTGTTATAGGTTTTAACTATGAATAAGTGTTTCTACGCGTAAATGTTATTTGTCAATAACAAATATATGATGATATATTGCTTGCCCGTAAAACATGATAATGTTGCAAACCGAAAAACAGGATTGAAATGTACTCAATATGTTCACATAGAAAGTACTTAATAATATTTAAATAAATAGGAACACTATAATAATGGTTAATACAACTCAATTTTATAAAACTAAAGTAGCACTAGCAGTAGTCCTAAGTTTAGGTTTAGCTGCATGTGGTGACTCAGAAGGCGATGCGGGTAGCACATCTAATTCTACTTCTACAGTTGACGCAACTCAGAACGAAACTGGCAACCAAGCAGAGTTAACAGGCACAGTTCAAGGTGTTGTTGTTGACACTAACGGCAATCCTCTTGCTGATGTAATGGTTTACTTGGGTAGCCAAGAAACAACTACAAATGCTGGTGGTCAGTATGTATTTACTGGTGTTGGCGTAACTAATGTTAACGGCGTAAACAACGAGGGTGACGAGAGCGACAATGACGTAACTCAAACCTTAGTTGTAACAATTGGCGGAACTGCTGATTATTTAGGTGCGCTTGTAACAGTAACTCCTCAAGCTCAAGTTAATAACACTGGCGGTCAAGGCGATAATGGCGGTGGCAATGGTTCTAACTCCGACACTACAGTTCAAACATTTGTAGATGGTTTTACTGCAGAAGCAGGTATCGCTGTACTTCCTATGTTAAACGCTGGTGCTTACGGTTATATTCGTGATTGCCGTACAGGGGCTCCATTAGCTGATACTGCTGACATCTTATCTCTAGATTTCAGTGCTGTTTCTGACGACATTAATGACTCCGTTGGCGGTGGTTTTGAGAATGGTTCTCTAATAACAACTGCAGAAGACACTCACACAATCGGTTCAGATGCTGACGGCATGTTCTCACTTGCAGCTTTAGCAGCTAACTCTGGCTATACTATTTCAGCTAAACAAGGATGGGAAATTACGTCTGGTGGTGCTGCTTTTGCTACAGCTTCAGAAGGTTCTTCAGAATTCTTAGGCACTATCGAAGTATGTCCAGTTGGCTTCACGCAGACTGATATCACTCCAGGTGCTCCATATATATCAAGTGTTGCTGGTTCAATTGGCGAGACTACAGGCGCTGGTACCACTACTTATGAATACGAAGTTTTAGGTAAAGGTATTGATGGTACTGACGGTATCACATTGAACTTCAGTGAAGCTATTTCAGCTGCTGATGTTGATCTTACTGATGTGGTAGTAACTTTAGCGGCCAACGCTGACGATACTGTTCAAGTTGAAGCAGAAGTAGCGTCTGTTACTTTGGCAGATGACGGCATGTCTATGACTGTTGTACTTGCTGAAGCCCTTGATGATGAGACACGTTTCTCAATCTGGTTCCCACAACATCAATATGTAGATAACAAATCGAATGTAATCGTGACTGGTGATGATTACAGTGTTGGTGGCGCTTTAACTGCTCCTGATGCTGTCGAAGATAACTTAGTTATTGATACTCTTGCTGGTGACGGTGCTGGTTCAACTGAGTTCGGTATTGCAAGTGACGTGTTCTCTCAAGAGACGGGTAAAATTGGTTATATTCGTGCACGTCTATGTACTTATATCGCGCCTCCTGAAACACCAGAAGGTCTTGAAGCTGAGCAACTAGTTAAAACTCTAGATTCTTCATTACTAGCAGTTAGCCCTTCTTGGGATAACGAAGGTAGTGGTTCTGATGTAACAAACTTAAATGGTCAAGAAAACGCGGTAGCAGGTCTTGATACGGGTGAGCGTTTAGCTGAACGTTTTGGTGACACGTTTACCAATGACACAGCGGTAATTGTAGGTTCTGTAGATAATGCAACAGGTGTTACTGCTACTGCAGGTACTGTAACTTTCTCTGCGACTTCTGGTGAATTTGAAGTTGTTGTTCCTACTACTTCTCACGGTGCGACAGTAACCCTTACTCCTACTGGTGCATTTGGTGTGTCTGGTACTCCAATAACTGTAACTCTTGAAGATAAAGTGGCTCCAACTACAATCTTGCAAGAAAACTACGAGTTATGGGCAATTGAAGCTGACTACAGCTCTACAACTGCTTCTGCTGGTACTGGTGCAACAGGTTCTGGTGGTGAAGTAGCTGAAGGTAGTGTGAGTGGTGATGAGGGTGACCCAATCATTTACATCCAACCACGTCATTTGACACCTACAGCGTCAAATAATATTGCAGAGCGTTATGAAGAGTTTGATGCATTTGCTTTCGACACTGATTTGGATAACGAAGGTGCTAATGATAACCCACTATATAGCGGCCCTGGTTTTGCAGGTTGGTCTGACCGTGGTAACAGTTTAGGTGTGGCTTTCTCTGAAACAATTGCTACTGGTGCAACTTCACCATTACATTCTGCTTCAGTTGCTCTAGCACTTACTGGTGTGTTGAATGGCTTAACAAGAGATGTTGATGGTAACTTAATTGTTGGTACAGTTGATACAGCTGGTAACAATGTAATACCTAAGTCAGGTTCTGATTTAGCACGTTTCACTGTTGCTGATATGATTGCCTTTGCTAACAACGACCATAATGAAGCGGTTGATTTCACTAATGGTTCAATTGTAGATGCACGTGGCAACCTAGCTAATGCAAACTCTGATGCTCGCGTAGTGATTCGTGATGCAATGCCTCCGTTTGTTACAGCTGGTCGTTGGGATGGTTCTAACCTTATCATCACGTTTAACGAAACTATTGTTCCTGAAAACAATGATGATCTAGTTTTAACTGACTTAGCTACTACAACTAATGATTACACATTAACATTAAGCTCTACTGCTACTTTCCCAACTGAAGGTGCATATAGTCTGAATGTTGCTGGTGATGAGTTAACAGTAGCAATTAATGCAACGAACATTGCTGGATTGTTCCAAAATGGTCCTAATGATGAGTTTGAGTTTGATTCAGACGGTGATTCTATTGTTGAAAATCACTTAGCATTAAACTTTGATGACATCGAAGATACCCGTGGAAACAGCTGGGCTACATTTGACCGTGATGAAAGCTTTACAGCTTTAGGTGACACTGTAGATTCTGATAATGATTCTACTGATGACCGTCAGGGTCGTTACTTAGTTGATGCACCTCGTTTCATGGTTTATAACGATGTTGGTATCTTTACTATCACCAAACAAACACTTGGTTATAGCGATACTAGTGCACCTCTTGATGGTGATGACGATGGCGTTGTAACATTACGCTTTACATTCAGCCACCCAATTGATTTGGATGGTACAGCACAAGGTCTAGCGTTAGATGCTGCAGCAGTTGGTGGTACGTTTAGTGGTCCTTCGTTGACACTTGCAGAAGCAAATGCTTTATTCCAAATCGATTTGGACGGTCCTGGTGTTGGTGCAGCTGGTAACATGGCTGATGCTAACGGTGATTTCAGTGCTTACTTCAGCAGTGATTACACCACAATCACAGTTGTGTTGGATGAAGGTGTGAATGTTATTGATGCATTGACTACACAGTTGATATTCCAAGATACTGTTGAAAGTGCTATCACTGATGAAGCATTGGCTAACGAAACATACACAGTTGTTAACTCTAACTAATTTGAATAGATGTTAACTTTGACTAATATGTTTTAGTTAAAATAATGAAATTAAAAGGAGCCTTCGGGCTCCTTTTTTATTTCTCTCAGGTTTAAATTGTGTTTTAAAACCAAATACAGAAAAGTACAATTTAGTAATAAAAAAATTGAACAATTCCATTGATTAATGACTCTTATTAACTGAACTTATTTGCAAACAAGGTACCTTATGAAAAAACTATTATTACCATTAGCAGTTAGCACCCTATTATTAGGTGCATGCAGTAAACAAGAAAACATTGAATTAACGACAGCTGACTCAGCACAGCAAGAAGCCGAAAATGCCGTTACCCCATTACAGAAAAGCGGAGCTGGAATACAAGGATCGTGGTCTTTTTGCCATGATAAAACCTTAACCCAAGAAACGGTTATCGAGAGTTGTACTTTATACGATACCTTTATTTGGCAATTTGATGGAGACAACATTACAGTAGGTAAAGTTGTAAAGCCTTTAGTCACACAAGACTGCACAACACAATGTTATAACGCCCCCTTAGCAAACGTAAAAGTAAACAATCTAGCCAGCGGAACTTATAGCAAAGAACCAGACGCAATTATTGTTGATATTACGGATAGTAACGATTTGGTGAACTTCCCTAAATGCCAAGTTAGATGGAACATCATCCAAGAACTTGATGCTCAACATCAACAATGGCAATTAGAAAATGTGAACTGTGCGACAGCTATCTACGACTTCAAAACATGGGTTAAAAAACTTAACTAGATTTTTTCCCTCTCCGTAAAAATTCGAAAGCGCCAATTACTCTTGCTTATAAGGCCCTGTTGACATGATACTAGGCCTTTTAAGCAGATTTATCTTTAACATACTTCGGTTTCTACAATTCAAACTCTAACTAGCGGTTTACACTTATGAAGCAAATTATAATATTCCTTATTATTGTCATGACATCTACTTTCAACAGTGCTTCAGCACAAAAGTTAGATTTGGAAAAGATCATTCCATTGGCCGAAAAAGGCATTGCTACCCAACAATACAATTTGGGATACAGTTATTTTCATGGCGAAGGTGTAGACCAAGATAAAGAAAAAGGTATGTATTGGTTAAACAAGGCGGCAAAGGGTGACAGCGCTGCAGTGCATTATAAAATAGGACGTTTATACGAAACCGGTGAAATATATCCCCAAGATAATAAAAAGGCTTTTGAGTATTATTTACTCTCAGCCCAGTCAGGCGACCCCTATGGTACAGTCAATTTATCTGTCATGTATTTGGAGGGTAAAGGTGTTAAGCAAAATATTGACGAAGGAATTGCATGGGCAGAAAAAGCTGCAAAACGCGGGTTTGTTAATGCACAAATAAACTTAGCCTTGTTATATGACGACAAAGCATTGGCAATATACGATCGTAAGAAGGCCATTTTCTGGTTTTCAGAAGCGGCCTCACAAGGTAGTGTACTAGCGCGGTATGAAATAGGAAAAGACCACCTTATCAATAAACGATATGAGAAAGCCTTCGAGTACTTTGACCTCGCTGTTGAAGGAGGAAATACTGACGCAATGATACTCCTCGCTATGATGTTCGAGCAAGGACTCGCCACAGAGCGAAATTCAGAAGCAAGCTTAAAACTATTACAACTTGCCTATGAGCAAGGTAACCTAAAGGCAGCACGTTACTTAAAGGCCTACAGATCAAACACCATAAAAAACGCGAACAATTAAGACTTCATTGGGGGCAAGTAGCGTTAGACTAGCTATTAACTAATTTGCTTCGTACAAATTTAAGGTTCAAGGTGCTATTTTGTCAGTAACAGCCAATGATGTGTCCCAATGACGTTCAGATATATTCTGTCCAAAGCCATTCCAATTTTTAAGTATCAACACTTAATATTTAAATTTATACCTTTAAGTTATATGTTTTCTGGCAATCGGTGGTTGACGTGTTGGGGCTATCCGAGTTACAAATACACATCAATTTTGTGATACGCAAATGTAAGAATTTTAAACATGTTAAACATAAGTAACGCTTTTTTATCTACTTTACTCCTGCTGGCAGCAAGACTGCACGGGTAGGTTGTAAGCAAGCGTTGACCAGTTTACAAAACCCGTGCTTAGCACGGGTTTTTTGTATGTGTATTTCTGAGATTACTTAGAGTAATCAATCAATAGAGCAATAAGGAGTAAGGTATGTCTGGCCAAAACAATGCAAACCAGGTCAAAATTTTCGACACCACCTTGCGGGACGGCGAACAAGCCTTGCCTGCCAGTTTAAGTGTTAAGGAAAAATTAAAAATTGCTCTGGCTCTGGAGCGTCTTGGCGTAGACATTATCGAAGCAGGTTTTCCGGTGTCGTCTCCTGGTGATTTTAAATCAGTACAAACTATCGCCCGTGAAATAAAAAATGCCACTGTATGCGGTTTGTCTCGCGCCCTAGCCAAAGACATAGATGCTTGCGGTGAATCCTTAAAAGTCGCCGAACAGTTCCGCATTCATACTTTTATTGCCACCTCTGATATTCATGTGAACACTAAATTACGTAAGTCTCAGGATGAAGTAGTAGAAATGGCGGTACAAGCGGTGAAACATGCGCGCCGTTATACCAACGATGTGGAGTTTTCTTGCGAAGACGCAGGTCGTACCCATATTGATTATTTATGCCGCATGGTAGAAGCCGCCATTCACGCAGGGGCGACGACAGTAAATATCCCCGACACAGTGGGCTACACCACCCCTACCGAATTTGGTGGCATTATTCATAACCTATTTAACCGTGTTCCTAATATCGATAAAGCGATTATTTCAGTGCATTGCCACAATGACCTAGGTTTAGCGGTAGCCAACTCATTGGCGGCTGTAGAACAAGGCGCCAGACAAGTAGAAGCCACCATTAACGGTTTAGGTGAACGCGCGGGTAATTGTTCATTAGAAGAAATCGCCATGATTTTGCAAACTCGACAAGCACGACTTGGGCTGCACACCAATATAAAAAGTGAAGAGATTTCTCGTACCTCTAAGTTAGTCAGTAACTTGTGCAACATGCCGGTACAGGCCAATAAAGCCATTGTGGGTGCGAACGCCTTTAGTCATTCTTCAGGTATTCACCAAGATGGCGTATTAAAAGGCCAAAATACTTACGAAATCATGACTCCAGAGAGTGTTGGCATTAACAAAAACAATTTGAATCTTACCTCTCGCTCTGGCCGCCATGTGATTAAACATCGCTTAATTGAGTTAGGTTATGAAGAAACCGACTTTGACTTAGAAACAGTGTACGAAGCTTTTGTTAAACTTGCCGACAAAAAAGGCCAAGTGTTTGACTATGACTTAGAAGCACTATTGTTTTTCAGCCAAACCAAACAAGAAGACGAACATTATAAACTGACCTACTTACAGGCGAACTCAGGTAAAGAGATCATACCTAGCGCCACAGTGCGTATGTTAGTAGGCGATCAAGAAATCACAGAGTCTGCCACAGGCAATGGCCCAGTAGATGCCGCCTACAATGCGATTACTAAAGTGGTAGGTCACAACCAAGTTGAAATTGTCGACTTCAAGCTCGATTCCAAAGGTGAAGGTGCTAACGCGCTAGCGCAAGTATCTGTGATTGCCGAGTACAAAGGCCGCCGCTTTAATGGCATAGGTTTGGCGACAGACATTGTGGAGTCAGGGGTGAAAGCGTTAATTTACGTATTAAACAACACTCATTTAGCAGATCGGATTGATCAGCAAAAAGAGCAACAAGTAAAAATTGCAGGGGTATAAAGAAGAATGTCTGACTACAACATAGCAGTATTGGCTGGCGATGGGATTGGCCCAGAGGTCATGGTTGAGGCCAAAAAAGTGTTAGCAGCCGTTAGCAAAAAATTTAATATTTCGTTTAATCTCAGCGATTTCGATGTCGGTGGCTTTGCCATTGATAATCATGGCAAAGCCCTACCCGCTGCCACACTAAAAGGCTGTGAAGACGCAAGTGCGATATTATTCGGTTCAATTGGTGGTCCCAAATGGGACAGCTTACCTTTAGAAGAACGCCCTGAACGCGCCGCTCTTTTAGCCTTACGCGGGCACTTTGATTTATTCAGTAACTTACGCCCGGCTAAAATTTATCAAGGTTTAGAGGCTTTCTCGCCGCTTCGCTCTGATATTGCCGCCAGTGGGTTTGATGTGATAGTGGTGCGCGAACTCACCAGTGGCATTTACTTTGGTCAACCCAAAGGCCTAGAAGGCGAAGGTGAAGAACAATTTGCCTACGACACTATGCGTTACAGCAAAAAAGAAATCCGCCGAATCGCGATTAGTGCGTTTGAAGCGGCGCAAAAGCGCGGTAAAAAAGTCACCTCTGTTGATAAGGCCAATGTATTGGTATGTAGCCGTTTATGGCGTGAAGTAGTCGAAGAAGTGGCCCAAGACTACCCTGAAGTTGAACTTGAACACATCTATATCGACAATGCCACCATGCAACTTATTCGTTACCCAAGTCAGTTTGACGTGATGTTATGTTCGAACTTGTTTGGCGACATTATTTCTGACGAATGTGCGATGATCACCGGCTCAATGGGTTTATTGCCCTCAGCTAGCATCAACCAAGACAATTTCGGTATGTACGAGCCAGCAGGCGGTTCAGCTCCTGATATCGCCGGTAAAGGCATTGCTAACCCTATTGCGCAAATTTTGTCAGCATCCATGTTATTGCGTTTCAGCTTAAACGAAACCGCAGCGGCCGATGCGATTGATGCAGCAGTAGTCAAAACCTTGGGTGATGGCATATTAACAGGTGACTTACTTAGCCCTGAACAACGTCATTTAGCAAAAAGCACCAGTGAAGTGGGCGACTATATCGCCGCGTTAATTTAATAAATTTAGGAATCAGTCATGGCTACCACCTTATATGACAAAATATGGCAAGCCCATATTGTAGAAGCAAAAAAAACGGCTGAAACGGGCGAAGAAGGATTAATGTACATCGACCGACATTTGATCCACGAAGTCACCTCCCCTCAAGCCTTTGCTGGTTTAGATGATAAAAACCGCAAAGTGCGCTGCCCTAAGCGTACGTTTGCCACTATGGATCACAGTATTTCGACCCGCTCGTTGGCCTTAGACGCTTGTGGCCCTACGAATAAACTACAGCTACAAACGTTGGCTGAAAACTGTGAAAAACACGGTATAGAACTTTTCCCAGTGGGCCATCAAAAACAAGGCATAGTGCACGTAATGGGCCCTGAGTTGGGTTTAATTCAACCTGGCATGACAGTAGTGTGCGGCGACTCTCACACTGCCACTCATGGCGCGTTTGGTGCTTTAGCTTTTGGTATTGGCACCTCCCAAGTTGAACATGTGTTTGCAACACAAACCCTAAAACAAAGCAAAGCCAAAAGCATGAAAGTGCAAGTCAACGGTAGTTTACCTATTGGCATCACTGCCAAAGATATTATCTTGGCAATCATTGGTAAAATTGGTCACGCTGGCGCGACCGGACACGTAATCGAATATTGTGGCGAAGCGATTTCTGGCCTTTCTATGGAAGAGCGAATGACAGTATGCAACATGAGTATCGAAGCAGGCGCCAAAGCCGGTTTAATAGCCCCAGATCAAATCACATTTGATTATCTACAGGGCCGTGAATACGCCCCTAAAGGAGAAAATTGGCAACAAGCCATCGCTTACTGGAAGACTTTAGTTTCTGATGCTGACGCCAGTTTTGACACTGTGGTTGAACTAAACGCTGCCGACATCACCCCACAAGTCACCTGGGGCACCAACCCTGGTCAGGTGATTGGCGTGAATCAAGCCGTGCCCTCCCCTAGCGATTTTGCCGATCCAATAGACAAAGATTCTGCCAACAAAGCCCTGAGTTATATGGACTTAACACCGGGTCAGAAATTATCTGACTTAAGCGTTAACAACGTATTTATCGGCTCATGTACCAATGGCCGCATCGAAGACATGCGCGCCGCTGCCGCCATTGCTAAACAGGGCAAAGTGGCCCAAGGTGTGACCGCTATAGTGGTGCCAGGTTCGGTATCAGTCAAAGCTCAAGCTGAAGCTGAACACTTAGATAAAATTTTTATCGAAGCGGGTTTTGAATGGCGTTTACCGGGTTGCTCAATGTGCCTTGGCATGAACGACGACATCCTTACACAGGGTGATCGCTGCGCTTCAACCAGTAACCGTAACTTTGAAGGTCGTCAAGGCCGTGGGGCGCGTACCCACTTAGTTAGCCCTGCTATGGCAGCGGCTGCGGCATTGGCTGGTCACTTCGCCGATGTGCGCGACTATCAATAAACGCTAGGCAATAAGGAACAAATTCATCATGACTACAGGTATTAATATCCACACTGGTAGCGCAATGCCCCTTAATCAGGCCAATGTCGATACCGACCAGATTATCCCAAAACAATTTTTAACCGCTGTTACTCGTAGTGGTTATGGCAAGCATTTATTTCACGATTGGCGTTATCTTGATCAACACGAACAAGTACCCAACCCTGACTTTGTGTTAAACAAAGCACAATACCAAGGTGCCAGTATTTTACTTACCCGCGAAAACTTTGGTTGTGGTTCAAGTCGCGAACATGCCCCTTGGTCACTCGACGACTATGGCTTTAAAGTGATTATTGCCACCAGCTTTGCAGACATTTTTTACGGCAACTGTATCAACAATCAATTATTGCCAGTACAACTTACAAGTGAACAAATGGATCAGTTATTTGCCATTGTTGAACAAGACGCCGATGCGCAAATCACTGTTAATTTGCAAGATCAAACAGTTAAGGTTAACGACTTAAGTTTTGGGTTTGACATTGCCGAGCAGCATAAAACCAATCTACTCAAAGGTTTGGATGCAATAGGTCAAACTTTAGAACTAGACGATAAAATTACCGCGTTTGAGAATAATTTGCCACAGTGGCAAAAAGCGTAAATTTAATAATAAAAAAACGGCTCTTTTTGAGCCGTTTTTTTTATCCTCTGCAGACTTATACCAATCCCATTAAAGAAGTGTTCACTCACTCGCTGAGAGGTCACTTCTTTAATGGAATTGGTATTAAGTCATAATTGATTGATTTGCTGCCCCAAATCAAACTTGCTATCTGTCACAATTTTTTCAAGCACTATCACTCTTGCAACCAACACTTCTACCTTCTCTTGCATGGTTACCACAGCTTCGGTATCACTGTCTTTTTGCAGTGCTAATATTTTCTGATTGACCTCAGATTTATAATTAAAATAATTACGCACAAAGATAATAAATAAAATCGGTGATGTCAGAGCCATCATAACTAAAAATAATTCAAACATAGTGGTGCTCCAAGTGCTTGTTTTGTTTTGTTGGTTTTGGATTAGGGTTAGTTTTAGCTTTGTTGTGCCATAAGGATGCCATGGTTACTTGCCTAGGCTTACCTTTACGAACCAGCATATACACGTAAATAATGCTTAAGATAATTGAGGTAGCTTTGAATAGGTTACCTTCTATGTCCCCTGCTGCGCCCCCTGACATACCAAATATGCCGTATGCTGCATTCATAAAGATATGCATAAACATGGGAAACCAAATACGGTATCCACACTCACAATATAACCACGCAAACCAAGTCCCAGCAATCGCCGTTATTGACAGCGCCATCACAGCCGAAATAACATCATGGCCTTGATAAATATGTCCTAAACCAAAAATAATTGAGCTAATTAATGCGGCAGGTATAAACCCCCAGCGACAATAGTGAAATAACACTCCAAATAACGCGGCTCTGAAAATAATTTCTTCGAACACACCGGCATATATTGAACCCGTAATGATGGCAGAAAGTGACAGGTTTAACTCGCTACTTAAAAATGCATAACCTAAAGTCATAGGGATACAACAAGCAACTGCCGCCAAAAAGTAATGTTGAGAGCCAGCCACATTAAGGCCTAAAACGTCATACCAAGGATGTTCTTTAAACAGAAAGGTCGCTACTAATACTAGTGGCCCGTAAATAAATAGATACTTGGCCACTGTATGTAAAACGTAAGATTGCTGATCTAATCTGAGTAAAACGTCGCTCCAACTATCGCCCCAAAACTCTCTCATCAAATAATGACAGAACATAAAGGTAGTTAATAACACCAGTGATTTTATTATGTGATTCATAGTTACCTGCTTAATGTGAAATTTAGAATTCACACTAAGCATGACAGCACAATCCAAAAGAGCGATAAGTTAGGGATAAACCTGGTTGTTAAGGGGCTAGTGACAAAAAATCGGGGTGATTAACAAGCTTTAGGGACCAATGACAAAGCCTGTTTTATGGCATCCACATAAGTACGTGATGCAGGAACCACTGCATCACCTGCCTGCATGGATAATTGCAAACCACCAGCATTACCCTGCCATGCTTTAACTAATAAAACATTCACCGCATAAGATCTATGGCAACGAACCACCTGTGAGTTATTCGGCAGCTGTTTTAAAAGGTTGCTTAAGGAACAGCGCAATAATTTATGGCTGCAACTCTCACCATCAAGTAAAGCAAGCTCACAATAGTTATCCGCGGATTTGATAAACAATAAATGCGATAAGGCAAATTGCACATAATCGTTTTTATTTTCACCCCTTAAGGTTATTAGCTTACCTTGAGTTGATGGGGTGCCTTCAGGTTGAGGTTTCTGAAGATCTATCTGCTGTTGTGGCGAGATAGTGACTGAATGACGATTAACTAGAAACATAAAACAGATAGGAAATAACCCTATTGCTAAGGTATAAAAAACAAACAACAACTGATTTTGCCAATGCCAAGAGCCCAACATTGCCACCACAAAATAACTGTGATTAAACACTGCAACTATCACAATATAAAGACTAGGAATAAGCAATCGTTGGAATTGACTCTTTAACTTGAGGCGAGTTAAGCCTATCTCTAATGCACCAGATAACAATAAAGCACAAAACGTCACTAAGCCATAACCTGCCAGTCGCAGAAATTTGTAGGAAATAAGATCGTTATTAGTACCAAAAGGCTGAAACAAAAATAAAACAAACAAAGTCACTGCAGAAAAAATTAATGCCCTTCGCACCAGTACTTTTCTGGACAATAAATCATCTTGGAGCCACAACTGCACTATTTAAACACCCCTACCCTTAAAAACGGCCATAAAAATACCACAAAAAGTCTACGAGCACGGCCTAAAGTATGGAGTATCTTTGGGTGTCATTTTGGATATTATTTTCTCAGCTCTTCCATATCAGCAATTAACTCTTCTAGCTTTTTAAACTGGCGACCATACACCATATTGAGATCCCATTGATAAATCGCTTCAGCGTATCTAGCAAAAAAAACTATACCCACTACTAAAACGACCAAAATATAATAGGGTTGCCCCAGAATAAATAGACTCGTTGGAAATACTTCAAGTAATAATGCAATCAATTTCCCCCCCGCTTTACTCACAATCGCTTGAGTGGCCATGCCAAGAAAAAACAGTGGATAGAATATTTTGTAATAGCCTGAATACACCTTTATCGAACTTTTTAACCAGTGATTAAAATTCACAATGTAGTCATAACTGCTTTGACCTTTTGACAAATCTACAGATTTTTTAAGCTCCTTCTTAGCTAAGATGACAATTGGAGCAAGTAAGCAACAAATGTATAATCCCAAAAATGGCGCACCAACAAGACTCATAATAATGAGCATAACTACACAGCCCCAGACTATGGCTTTAATATTGACTGCAAACATATTTAGAAGCTTGTCAACTAGGTTCTGTGACTTGCGATTATATAAATCATTTACTTTAGGGGCTGACAAATGTGCCTCGTTCACAAAACCTTCTTTCCACATCACTTCAATTGATTTATTCATGTATTAGCCCTCCGGATTGATATATTTGTTAAGTTTGTCTTTAATTCGCTTTATACGCACACCAATATTGTTGGCATTACTGCCAATAATTTCGGCTATTTCTTCATATGACTTTTCTTCGAGATAAAGCAAAATAACGGCTCTGTCTGTTTCAGATAAATGTTTGATCGCCCCATACAATTGATTAATTTCATCGCTTATAAATGCCTTGCTGTCATCAATCACTTCTTCAGGTAAAGAATCCGACACTATTTGTTTATCGCCATTCTTGCGACGCTTTAAATAAGTCAGGCACACGTTAAGTGAGATACGATATATCCACGTTGACCATGCACTTTCTTGATTAAAGTTGTCTCTACTGCGCCAAATTTGCAGACAGACTTCTTGGTAATAGTCTTCAAAATCTTCTTGGCTATTGGTATAAGCGCGACAGATTTTAATGATAATTCCCGCAAAGGGCAGAATAGATAATTGGTAAAAGTCACTTCCCATCTAAATCCTGTAATACACTTGTTTGTTTTGCTTAGTTTGTGGCTTGGCGAAAGAATTTATTACTTAAGAATACAATATATTTTTATTCTTCTTATTTATTAATGAGTTACCGACAATATAAAGGTTACCAAAAAGTAATAGGACAGGCTTTTCGCTAAATCACTATTGCGGTATAGAAGTCTAAAAATTTTCGAGAATGTGATATTTTGCTTAGACAATGTCATTGTTTATCTTTCGCTTGTTTACTAATGCACGAAAGATAAACAACAAATATAGGTGATGAATTGCACTAGCGTTAACGCCTAGCAGAATAGGGGTCTTCTGCCATCAAATAAGCCCGTAAATCAGCTTTATGTGGTTGGGCTTGTAACCAAGCGCGTATTTCTTTTATCTTGTTGTACACATCATCGCCAAATCTATCACTATAAATATCACTGAAGTGTTCCTTGGCGCTGTCTTCGCGAATTTTTCGTTGCCAAGCGTCCGTTACTAACGCGTTAAGGCTACCTGCAAGCCCCTCACGGCTCAACAATTCCCACTCGCCTTTATCCAGCCACAAGCCACCTATTTTAGAGCTGTAATCTACTCTATGACTATTGTGTGCTGAGATCTTAAACTTACGCATAATAGTGCCGCTCACTGGGCACAATATAGCGTGTTTATTGTCTAAGACTTGCTCTTCTTGAAACTGAATATTATTAGCAAATTCATAATCAGGATGTCGTTCGCGCCAAGCGGCGTAATCTTCAATTAAAATCCAATCGCCGCCACAATTTGAACAGGTATGAGCTCTAAATAAACCGTCGATAAAGCTGGGGTTTAATGTGCCTTGGTTACATGCAGTGCATTTCATATTGGTCCTTGTTATCGTTTGCAATGAGGATTAAATATGCCAGAGAAACTGAGCCTAGCCAAGTCAAAGCCCTATAAGCCACTATTTTTATAGCGAAAAACTGTTAATCCATGTTTTGTTTATCTTCTTCAAAAAGGTGCTGCAATTCTAAACGCCCCTGTTTACTAATTTTAATTAACTCCTCAAAATCCACATCTTCGGTGATAGTGTTGTCTAGTAGTTGTTTGTCGTGAGCGGCAAAGATATCAATGAGATTTTTGGCTTCTTGGTCATCCATTCCATAGGCTTGCAACAACATAAGTGCCGCCTCTAAACCGCCACTGAACACTTCTCTGACATTGGTTTGTATACCCAGGTTAAAGAGTTTTATTGCGGTAAAACGATTTCTTGCCCTTGCAATTACCTTCACTTCTGGGAAATGCTCTTTAACTAATTCACAAATTTTCAGGGCGTCGTCTTCATCATCGACCGCCACTAAAATCACCTTGGCGTGTTCTATCCCCGCCGCCTCGAGTAAGTCCAAGCGAGACGCGTCGCCGTAAAACACTTTGTTCCCAAACTGTTTTACAAATTCGATGTGTTCGGCATCTTTGTCCAATGCAGTAAAAGGAATATTATTCGCCGCTAAAATTCTCCCAGATACCTGCCCAAAACGCCCGAAGCCCGCAATCAGCACTTCAGGTTCGCTGAGATCGGCTTTAGTATCATATACGGCGGGGCAATTTTTACTGGTAAACCATAAGCTATGTAAAATAACCAAGGGAGCAGTGAGTGCCATTGAGATCCCCACTATTAAAGTGACTTCACTACTGATTTGCACTGGCAATAATCCGTTACTTGCCGCTTGAGCCATCACCACAAATGCAAATTCGCCACCTTGGGACAACATTAAAGCGACGCGCCACGCATCAGTTTTACGCTGCTTGGCCAACTTAAAAATACAGAAAATAATCAAGGTTTTAATCGCTACCAACAGCAGACTCGCTGATACTATAAATAGCGGTTTAGCCATTAATATTTTTAAATCTAAATTCATACCAATAGCGATAAAAAACAACCCAAGCAACAAACCTTTGAAGGGTTCAATTTCGGTTTCAAGTTGATGCCTGAAACTCGAATTGGCCAATAACATTCCGGCGACAAAGGCACCCATTCCCATTGATAACCCCGCCTGCTCCATGCCTATAGCGGTTGCCATCACAATCAGTAATGCTGAAGCCGTCATTACTTCTTGGCTACCATACTTAGATACCAGCCTTAAAAATGGATTGGTTAAGTAACGCCCCACAGCTAAAACGGTGATAATAGCTAACACTCCCATCCACCAGGGAGGACCTGAACTGCTGTCACCAGATGAAAGGTGCTCAACTGTTAATAAAATCGGAATAACGGCTAAGTCTTGCATTAGAAGGATAGAAAATCCCTGCTGACCGGGAGACGATTTAAGAATGCGATGTTCGGTCATGAGTTGTACTGCAAAAGCGGTTGACGAAAGCGCCAAAGACAAACCAATGACTACAGAAATTACCAACGAAAACCCCAACAAATAATGCAGTATTAGCCCAATGGCAACGGCGCTGATTAGTAGTTGTCCACCACCAGTAAATAGAATTTGATTTCGCATTCCCCAAAGTTTTTCGGGCTGTAATTCTAGGCCTATTACAAATAACAACAATACAACGCCTAGTTCGGCAAAATGTAATATGGTTTCGGGATCATTGACCCAATTCATCACTTGTGGGCCTATCACCAACCCAGCAACCAAATAACCTAATATTGCCCCCAACTTTAGTTTCTTAAAAATAGGCACTGCAATCACAGTTGCGGCCAAAAAGATTACTGCTGAACCTAAGATGCTCATTTAAATTTCCCGAATTTTGTGTCACAACAGTGTGTAGAAAATCACAAGGGTATTCAATCTGTGATTGATATTGAAAATGTAAATTCGCCTAATATTTAACCATTTGTTAATATTATCATTCGAGTTAAACAATTAACGAGAGTATGAGCAATGAAAACCCCTATTAATAACACTACTAGCATCACTACCAAGGCACCCAAATGGTTTGTTGTTTTAGCCGTTGTTTTAGTACTTTGGAATCTTATGGGGGTAATGGCGTTTATGATGCAAATTTCGATGACTGCTGAACAAATCGCGGCTTTGCCACCAAAACAGCAATCCTTATATCAAGACATTCCGTTATGGGTCAATATTGCCTTTGGTTGTGCGGTATTTGGCGGCACGTTAGGCTGTATTGCATTGGCTTTCAAAAAAGCAATTGCCTTACCCTTTTTGTTAATTTCCTTGGTGGGCACAATCATGCAGATGTTTCACGGTTTTGTGCTAACGAAATCTTATGAACAACTTGCACCACAGGAGACCATTTTGCCAGTGATGATAATGATTATTTCCCTGTATCTTGTTTGGTTAACAGTTCATGCCAAGTTCAAAGGCTGGATAACCTAAGGAGCTGCCATCCTCAGGAGAGCAGTTTAGTTTAGCGCGAGGCTCCCTACCCATTAAGGTAAAGGAAGCTCAACCAACACATCAAACTCACTACCCGCTTGGATATCGCCGATTACTCGACCTTCAATTAATTCGCCGTTTACACTCACTCGTTGCTGTGAAACCTTTTGGTTCCGGGTGTAGACTACATTGAAGACTGCGCCTCTAAATTTTCGCGTCACTTTGGCTGATTGCCAAGCATCAGGCAATTGTGGAGAAATACTCAAACCTTGACTACAACCTAACAAACCAAATAAATTTTCTAGCAAACAACGATAAAACCACGCAACCGTTCCAGTATTAAATAACTGGCTCGACTTACCTGTCTCATCAGGATATTGATAAAACGCACCGCGATAATAATTGGGTATAAATAAAGGTAACTGGCCGCGTTTGAGCATATCCTCGTGACTAGGTAACATTTTTTTCAACTGTTCAAACGCCAGATTACCCTCACCAATGGTATACAAACTATAAGCGTAAAACGCGTTAGCGTGGTTATAGACTGAGCCGTTTTCAGCGGTACCTGGAAATTTTTGAGTCACACGTCCAATGTCTTCGACCATTTGTGTATAACAAGGCGCCAGCATCATACAACCGTAAGGTGTAGCCAAGTTTTGTTGAATGGCTCGTAACATCAGAGGTTGCTGCTGTTGATTCGCTGCGCCGCTTAAAAAGGCCCAGCTCTGAGGGTTTAGAAATATCTTACCTTCGACATCAGAGTCTATGCCAAATACCCGCCCATGGTCGGTAATGCCTCGTGCAAACCTGTCGTGGGACCAGCAATGTTGATTCACTTGATGATTAATTTGTTGTGCTTGAGTCAATAAATATTGGCCATCACTCGACAGGCAACCAAACGCATCTTGCTCAATCTGCGCCCAAACCTTCATAGCGTAAGCTGACGCGAGGCTTAACCAAGTAGACACTCCCTTACCTTTGTAACCCACCATATTCATGGGGTCACACCAATCTCCCTGGTTAATAAAACTTAAGCCACGCTCGTCTCGGCTTTTATCTAGCCACTGCAACGCTTTGATAATATGTTCGGCTACAGTCGCGGTATCTTGGGTGTCATTAAAACCTACTTGCAACTGTAACAACTCATAATCGGCGGTTTCATCTAAATAAGCTTTTAGGCAAATAGGTAGCCATACGCAATGATCGGTATGGGGTACTTGATTAATATATTTGAGTTCTGCTGCATCGTTAAGCAAAACGCCATCGGGCATTTCACCGCTGTTATGCTGTTGGCTGAATGCAAGAATAAAAGCGTCACGGCTGACGTTAGGCTTTATGTAAACCATGCCCATATTGTCTTGCAGATAATTACGAGTTTGCGGATCTGTGGTTAAACGATTAACGTCCCCATGATAATAAAGCTGCCGCGCCATCCAATGATTAACATAAGCATCAAACTCTGCATCCGGCGTTTCCACTTGAATCACTCCTCGCCCCTCATCTAAATAGGCTTGATATTTTTCAGCGATTTGGCTGAAACGCTCATTGACTGGGGTTAAAAACGCTTTGCTGTAGTCGCGAATTTGTTGCTGATCTTTTGCGGGGCCAAACAACAAATGAATACTTTTTGACTGCCTCGCTTGCAAGCCCAAGTTAAACTGCATAACGGCAGTAGGCGTACAATAGTTTGCGCGGCTATTATTTAATGAGGGTTGTTGAATAGCGCTTGGACAATGTAATCCCCCCTCTCCTTCAAAGACTTGCTGACTGGTCTCCCAAGCGTCGACTAGTCTATCTGCAGCTAAAAACGTTAGCTCATGTAAAGACTGATTTTTAAAGTAGTCTTGGACTTTCTGATAAGGTTCAATGCTGCGACACACCACGGCATTTAATGCTGCATCAAACTGCCCCGATTGATTCATCCATGAACGGTAACCAATGGGAAAATACGGGTAAATACTCAAGTCGCGTTCGGTGTCCGACAAATCTTCAACCGTCACCTTCCAGCATTCAACAGCGGTCTGTGTTGGCAAACGTAAACATAAGGTCAGTCGAATTTGGTTAAACTCTGACACCCAGGTAATTTGCCCGGGCTCTGGAATAAACTCAAATCTATCTAGCGCCGCTCGGACTGGCTCATAGGGCCCTGAAAATATGCTTCCATCTGCATTATCTTTAACGTACACGAAACGTCCTGGGTGATGGGCATAATAAGGCTGCTCGGGTTGCATAAAGGTTTTTGCCTCTAGCGCTGGTCCTGAGACATATTTCCCCGCTTCGGGCTGCATAAACTGTGCAATGGCGTAACCACGACAATTCGCCTGAATCAGCATATTTTTGTTCCATAAAAAGCCGCTGGCATTAGGTAATAAAGTAGGACTTTTTAAAATATACTTTGCACCGCCGTCGCGGCACTCTAGGGTATTTTTATCGAGTGTTGGCATTGGGTAATAGTCCTTATTGATCGTATTTAAGCGCGGCATGAAGCGTCTTCATTTGCGCCTCATCTAAACTATAAAAACGCACCACAAAAACCGCTAAGGCCGCAAAAATTGCAGGAACAAGGGTCATAAGTAAAACTATGCCGTGTTCTGAGCCACCAGTTTGTACTTGATTAGCCACGTAACCCAATGCCCCAAGGGTCCACCCAATCATTGCTCCGGCCACTGCACCGCCAAGCTTCTGAGAAAACGCAGCTGCTGAAAAAATCATCGCGGTGGCACGGCGACCGGTTTTATATTCTGAATAATCTGCGGTATCTGCATACATAGAAAAAACTAAAGGAGATTTAGGCCCCAAACACAAACCAATTGCTGCGTGTATAGTAAATATTAACCAGATCTGATCTTTAGGCACAAAATAAAAAGCTATCGATAGTGTTGCCACTGCTCCCATCAAAAGCATTAAGAGTGTTTTTTTATCAAAAAACTTGGTGAGTAAAGGTGTGCTTGCGGCACCAATTGCCAGAGAGATCATATAAATTGTTAAAAAGTCGCCAATTAAATCTTCACGCTCAACATAATATTTAAAATAGTAGGTACCGGAACTACCGCGCAGGGTAATGGTAACCATAACGATTAACGCTAAACAAAATAACACCACCCAGGGTTTATTTTTGAACAAATCAAGAATATCCTCCTTAATCGGGGTAGCCTGTTTTTGTGGCGCTTCAATACGCTCTTTGGTCACTAAAAAAGTAAAAGCGAAAAGCAAAATGGCAATCACGCCATACAACACCATAGTTAACTGCCAGCCAAGTTTTTCATCACCTTGCCCCAACCATTCGACTAACTTCAAGGTGTATTGGGATACAAAAATACCGCCTGAAAACGCACCAATAAAACGAAAGCTGGTCAACATAGTGCGCTGCTGAGAATTTGAAGTCATCACTCCTAATAATGCCCCGTATGGCACATTTATAAAGGTGTAGGCCAACATCATCAATATATAAGAACAGTAGGCGTAGACTAACTTACCGCCATCGTCTAAATCGGGAACGGTGAATGTTAATACACCTGCAGAAGCGATAGGTAACGCTCCCCACAATAGGTAGGGTCGAAACTTGCCCAGTTTAGTTTTGGTGCGGTCGGCCAGAGCCCCCATCATTGGATCAGTAAAGGCGTCTATGATCCGAGTAACAAGTAGCATAGTGCCAACAGCGGCAGGAGATAAACCAAACACGTCGGTATAAAAATATAAAAGAAAGCCGCTAAATACCCCCCAATATAAATTACTGGCGGTATCTCCTACTGCATACCCGGCTTTTTCACCAAACGATAATTGCTGAGTGGAGGATCTTTGCTGCATAGTGTCTCTCGCTGTTCACTTTAATAATTATAATGTGCTGACTATACACAAAAAATTAACAATAATGAAAACGTTTGCAGAACTAGTTTAAAAAAATAACTATTGCGTGGAGATCCGTAAGTTATCAATCAATTCAAGGTACATTTTTTCGGTAGCCATTTTTTCACCACTTTTTTGCAGTAGTCCAAAGGCATAGTTAAATTCTTCTATCCACTGTTGCGCATTAGAGTAATCTTTACTGATTACCAAGTACAAGGGAACTAATGCCAACTGTTCTGGGAAAATAACGATAGTCACGTCATTTGTGATGTTTTTGGGTAGCTTCTCGGCATGAATATAGCCGTTGGTTAAACCTGCATCACTCCAGCCTTTTTGTACATGTTTAACACAACCAATTCCGTCTTTTACGCGGTTAATTGTCATTTGGTACTTGTCTACTATGCCTTGCTCAAGAGAATCTAAGCTGTAACTAAAAGGAAAACACAATCGTTTATTCTGCAATTGCTCAGGTGATGTAAATGGTGAGTTACTCGCTACGTACATGTGAACTGGTACAAAGTTAATTGCATCCGAATACAAAAAAGATTCGGCCCGCTGTTTTGAGTAAACAAAAGGAAAGGTAGCCAGAAACTTACCTTCTTGAGTCCATTTTAATGCTCTATTCCAAGGTAAAACCTCAACTGTCGCCAGCAAATTCATTTTACTAAATGTTTGTTTAACCAAGCTAGTTGACCCCCCACCTTCTGGTAGTTTGCTATCAACAAAAGGCGAATACCCGGCGCCGGTTGCTAACTTAACCTTTCCTTTATTTGCCCCAGACTGTGCCACACTATGATGAGAATAAATAACCAGTAAGATTACAAATGGCATATATAACAAGTGAATGTGGGTCTTTTTCAACTGACTACTAAACTTCAACAAACTTAAATCCCTTGGTTGATATTTGACCCTATAGACATGCACATTTCTACCACAAAAAAAATAATACCGCACAGAATTATTCGGTTCCACTTGACTGAAATAGGAAATTCTCTAAAACTTGGTCAACGAGTTCACATAGAGTACAAAAATATGCTGCGACTGATTAACATTGATGCTCTTTTGCCAGGAATGTTCGTGACAAAAGTGACCCAACAACAGGGGGAACTTAACGTTGCCTCTGCAGGAAAAGTGAACGACGAGCAGGATATAGCAGAACTGGTAGATAAAGGTATTTTACAAGTTCAAGTTGATCTCTCAAAAAGTAGCCACCTCAACCTCCAACAAGATATTGATGATACCTACGTTAACGCCTCGGGTTTAAGTTACAACGAACAGTTACAACACTCTCTTAAACTTCATGATCAAGCCAATCAAATTCAAGGTCGTTTAATTAAACGTGTGGCAAAAGGTAAAGTAGCCGACCTTGATGAAATCGACACTATTACTCAACAAATTGTCAAAAGAGCCTTTGAATGTGACGACGCCTTAGCCATTACCACTTTACTGAAACAAAATGATGAATATTTTCTGGAGCACAGTATAAATTGCGCAATTTTAATGGTGATCTTTGGGCGTTCACTTGATATCGAAAAAACCACCTTACAACATTTGGGCGTGGGGGCTTTGGTGATGGATATCGGAATGCTAAAACTACCACTTTTGTTGACTCAAAAAGCAATAGAGCTATCAGAAACGGAGCTCCAAAAAATGCAGCGTCATGTGGATATAGCATTAAATCTGCTTGAACCGATTGAAGGTATAGATGAGCTAAGTCTTATCGTTATTAAACAGCATCAGGAAAGACTTGATGGCACTGGATACCCCGATGGGTTGCGTGGAGATCAGATTTCACTTTATGGCAGAATGGCAGCCATAGTCGATACCTACGACTCACTCATTACCACTAGGCCTTATCGCAATGCATACAAACCCGCGGATGCCTTGAAAAAAATGCAACATGAAGATCTAGGATTAGACAAAGAATTATTGGGCCAATTTATTAGTTGTATAGGCCCACACCCAATTGGCTCTTTGGTTAAATTAGGCAGTGGAAAACTTGCGATGGTAATGCGACTTAATCGCCTTTATCCGTTATCACCAGTAGTGATGGCCTTTTACGATCTAGCAACCAAGCAAGAGCAAGTTATTCAAATCAATTTATCTAAAGAAGACGATGAAATTGTTGCAAGTGTTTCGCCTGACGAATTTAGCCTAAACTTGCCAACTTTCCTACGCCATTCTTTTTTTAATAAATAGTTGTCTTAATAAATCAGCTTTTTGATAATTTAGCCCAGTAATAAAAAGCATCTTTATGACTGAATATTTACCAATCAGTCAGTGCCGCCATAGAAAAGGTTTGTCCAGAAAAATTTAGAATGACATGTTGTGGTTCAATTCGAACAATTTCAATCATGTCATCAATTTTATCTCCTTCGACCATTCTGATGCCATTAACTCTGACCCATCTCTCAGACTCAACCGATGCGTACATATGTGCTGAAAATGCCATACGCGGCAGTCTGGTCATGGCCCATGGTGGAAGTTGATCAATTCGAGGGACATTATTGCTACTCGATACAGGCTCAACGGGAGTGGCTACAGTAGGTGATTCCTCAACATCTGAAATCGCTTTTTTAAATCTGGCTAAGACGTCTGCTGAAATTTGCGGCTCAGGCTCTTGAGTCCCAGAAATTTCGACTTCTGAGTCTGTTGCTGCCCCTTCGGACAATTCGGAATCATTGGTTTCCGTTTCAGTTGTTGCTGAATAACTTGTTGCTTCTGGGTTGCTTGTATCTTGAGTAATTTGCTCTTTAGGCGTAGTCGCAAGTTGATTCTCAGAAGTGGCTACCTTTTGATTGGGCTCGATAATTAGCGAGTCATCGCTTTGTGTTGATGATTGCGGCGCATTATCCAACTGTTTGTTTGGTTGCTCTAAAGATAGATCATCCGACACAACAACCGCATCGACAGGCGTGTCTTCTTCGGAGCTAAAAACACCGAATACTGCTTGGTAATTGGCTAAGCTCCAACCTAAACTTAAACCACTTAAAACAATAAAGGCCGCCAACAAATAACGTTTTGTATAAAGTTGCCAGGGAGAGGGTATGTCTTGCACTGAAGGCAAATACAAATTGCGGTGGAACTGGTCTGATAAACCGTCATTCGCCCTAGTATGATTAACCGTATTGCTTTCTAACATTCTACGTGTAGTGGATTTTTTAATTCTTGGCGCTTCAACTTCTACAGTTTGATCAGGGTCGATCTCTACTTGTTGAATACCCATTTCTATCAAACCCTGAACCATATCTTGACTGGTAACTAAACCTGCCTTTTTAATCTTAACCGGCCCGTTTTGTTTAGTGACCCGCACAATCACCATGCCGGGTTGTAAGTTTTGAATATTAATTTGTTTAAGCATTGATTTGGCCTATTGCAAAACCAAGGGCGGTTGAACCTATAAATAAAGCCAACAATATAACTTTCCAGCGTTTTCCTTGTCGCTGTTGCACCACATCTTCACCTAAAATTTGTTGCGCTGCCGCGATAAAAATATGCTGCGGAACCACAGCCATTTGTTTCGTAAAAGTGAGGGTCAGCGCCCTGTCGCATAATAAATTGATAACTCTTGGGATCCCACCAGTTATATCAAATGCGGCTCGAATAGTGGCCTTAGAAAACACACTAATATCGCCATTGGCTACACTTAATCTGTGCGCAATATAGGCACCGACTTCGGTGGAACTTAAGGGTAACAGGTGATAACGGGCGGTGATACGCTGAGCTAGCTGACGTAACTCATTACGTTTTAATAATTGTTGTAGCTCTGGCTGGCCAATCAACACCACTTTAAGTAGTTTTTCGCGATTGGTTTCTAAATTTGTCAGTAACCTTAACTGTTCTAATACTTCAGGCAACAAGTGCTGCGCTTCATCAACAATCAACACAGTATTCACACCATTATCATGGTTGTTCGCTAACTTGTTGAGAATTTGGTCAGTAAAATACTTTAAGCTGGCATGTTTACGTTTATATTCAATACCAAGCTCGTCACAAATTGTGCCCAGCAGTTCTAGTGCAGATAAAGTAGGGTTTAAAATCATGGCTACTTGGGTATTTTCGGGCAATTGCTGCATGAGTTTGCGAGATACGGTGGTTTTCCCCGTGCCCACTTCACCGGTTAACATCACAAAACCGCCACTTTCACGCAAACCAAAAATCAAGTGAGCCAGTGCTTCTTTATGTCGAGGACTCATATACAAATAGTCGGGATTGGGGGCAATAGAAAACGGATTATCAGATAATCCAAAGTAGCTAAGATACATAAGTTAGGTAGACAAGTCCGTGAAAAATACCGCAAGAATATAACGCCTAAACTAACCAGTTCACTGGATTTTGTCAAAGAGACTATTGTTAATTTTTATGTCGCGCATCTTCTGCAATGGGAGAGTCTAAGGCATAATAGATACAATGAAATTTTCCAAGTTCCTATGCAAACTTATTTAGTTGGTGGCGCAGTGCGCGACAAGTTATTAGGCCGCCCCATAAAAGATCAAGATTGGGTGGTAGTTGGTAGCACGCCTCAACAAATGTTAGCTAAAGGTTTTCAAGCCGTAGGCGCTGACTTTCCGGTATTTTTACATCCCGAAACTAAAGAAGAATATGCCCTCGCGCGTATCGAGCGAAAAATAGGAGCCGGATATAGCGGCTTTAGTTGCGACGCCTCTAGCGACGTAACGCTAGAAGAGGACTTATTACGCCGCGACCTTACCATCAATGCCATGGCAATGGATGGTGATGGCAATATCATCGACCCCTACAATGGACAGCAAGACCTCAAAGACAAATTGTTGCGCCACGTATCAGACGCCTTTGTTGAAGATCCCTTACGTGTTTTACGTGTTGCCCGATTCGCAGCCCGATATCATAGTTTAGGATTTAGTATCGCACCAGACACCATGAAACTGATGCAAACCATAGTGGCCAATGATGAACTCACCGCCCTAAGCGCTGAACGGGTGTGGCAAGAAACTGCCAGAAGTCTGTTGGAAACCCACCCCGAAGTGTATTTTGAAAATCTTAGAGTATGTGGCGCCTTAGCTGTATGGTTCCCGGAATTGGATTTGCTTTGGGGCATTCCTAACCCGCCAAAGTGGCACCCTGAAATCGACACCGGTATTCATACCATGATGGTATTACAACAAGGGGTGAAACTGTCTGATAAACTAACTGTACGTTTTGCCGCACTGGTGCATGACTTAGGTAAAGGTGCGACACCTCAGGAAAAATGGCCCTCACATCCAGGTCATGAAAAGTTAGGATTAGAGCGAATAAATGCGTTATGCGACCGACTAAAAGCACCAAATGACTGCCGCGAACTCGGTTTAATGGTCAGTGAATATCATACTCATATACATAAAGCTTTCGAACTCAAAGCCAGCACTATATTGGGCATGTTGAATCGCTGTGACGTATGGCGCAAACCCCAAAGGTTTAGCGACTTTCTATTGACCTGTAAAGCCGACGCCAGAGGTAGAACAACTTTTGAAAACAACGAATACAACAACGCCGATTATATTTGGCGAGCTTACCAAGCAGCAGTTGAAGTTGATATCAAAGCTATAGTCGCCAAAGGTTATCAAGGCAAAGCGATTAAAGAACAAACCGAGCAGCAACGTATTCTCGCTATTAATGAATTTAAGAATTTTTATAAAACGCAACACCCAATATAAAGGACAACCGCCACTATGCTTAGCTCTACCCAACTTGCCACTATGTTATCGCTCCAAGACGGCATGAATAAAAAAGTGAACCCTGATTGGCTCAACGCCGGTTATGCTTATTTACGCGCTGCTATGATTGAATCGGTAGAAGGCATTGAGCACCATGGTTGGAAATGGTGGAAAGCCCAGCACAAAGACTTACCTCAGTTACAAATGGAGCTGGTGGATATTTGGCACTTTGCATTGTCTGACATCATAATTGGTTTTGGTGGCGATATTCAGCAATCTGCCAACACTATAGCCGAACAACTCGCTTCAAACCGCAGTGAAGTGACATTTGACGGCAATGACTACCCGTTCACCGAACAACACATTTTAGATAATTTAGAACTAATGGCTGGTTTATGCGCGGCTAAACGTTTCGATGTGCCTTTGTTTTTGAAGATAGTCGAACAAGCTGAAATGGACTCGGACGAATTATATCGACAGTATGTGGGTAAAAATGTATTAAACTTTTTCCGTCAAGATCACGGTTATAAAGATGGTACTTACCAAAAGATTTGGAATGGCCGAGAAGATAACGAACACCTTGTAGAGGTGTTAAATAGTCTTGATATTAGCTTGAGTGACTATAGCGACAAAGTCTACCAAGGTTTGGTACAACGGTATCCTTCATAATAGCAAGTCGTTAAGTTTTTGATGATGCTATTTATAATCTGATTACAGTGAGTGTTTCACACACTTGAAGCACTCACTATTACTGTTACCGCCACTACCTTCTTCACTTAGAAAACTCAACCTTGTTGCTGTAATCAATTATCCCAATTCTCTTTCTAGGCTCTGGATTATTGGTTACTATTAATAATCAAAATATCCCAGACAAACCCAGTCGTCATATGAGTTTTAAACCTTTAAAAGCACTGCAAAAAATCCACGGCATTTGTATGGCCTTCAAAAATAATGCTAGTGTGCTGCTATTGTCCATTGTTGTTGGATACTGAAATCGAAGTGAAGTTGTCTACTTCTATAACGAACTAAGTAAAAGTGAAAAACCTCTTAAATAACAATTATATATATTTTCAATGTTTTTTTAAAATTAGGAGATGACGGGTATAGCTTAAGTAGACTGAGAATTTTATACATTGCAGTAAGAGGCTTTTATTATGAAAATCGAAGGCGCTATTAAAGACTATACCGGCAAAGACCTTGCTAGAACATTCAAACAGTTACAACCCTCTCCACAACGACAATCGGCGTTAATTAACCAAGACTTTAAAACCCTGATGTCTGAAGGTTATGTCATTATCGAAAACTTAATTTCTGCAAGTCAGTGCGAACAAATTAAGCAGCAATGCGCACCGTTACTCAAACACACGGGTAGAAATACCTTTGAGGGCGAAAAAACCCAGCGACTCTATAACGTATTGGGAAAAACTAGATGTATCGATGATTTGGCTGATCACCCGAGAATACTTGGCTTAATGGATTTACTGTTTAGACCTAACTATTTACTTAGTCAAAGCCAAGTGATCAATATTTTGCCCGGTGAAAGCAAACAAGCATTTCATTACGATGATTCTTTTTATCAAATCCCCAGACCACGTCCACCTTTGGGCGCAGCAAGTATTTGGGCCATAGATGATTTTACAGAACAAAATGGCGCGACTGTTGTTATCCCTAGAAGCCAAGAGTGGGATGGTGACCGTTACCCTGCTGATGAAAAAACCATAAAAGCAGTGATGCCCGCAGGCTCTGCCATATTTTTTCTTGGCACAACTTGGCATGGTGGTGGTGAAAACCAATCAAACCAATCAAGATTGGCCGTCACTCATCAATATTGCGAAGCGTTTTTACGACAACAAGAAAACTACTTGTTAGAATTAGACAAAGATACAGTGCGTTGTTTATCTCCCGAGTTGCGCTCTTTGGTGGGATATTCAATTTACCCGCCTTTTATGGGCATGGTAGATGGCAAACATCCACTGCGCCTTCTTGACTAAGTACCCCATGTCCACTAAAGAATAGCGGGCAAATGTTGTTTACAAATACTGTCATCAAACCGCCATTTAAGTGGCACTAAACTGTCATAATTGGTGATTACTCTTAGCTCAGAAAATTCTGAGCTGTAGGGTGATTTATGTTTACCGTGTCCGAAGTCCTTGAAAAACACTATCCGCAAATTGTTAACAAACCACTATTATCTAAGACTCTTAGTTTTGTGCTCAGACACCTGTTACATGAGCGGGAAATGCAGGAGTTTTCTGAAGCCTACCCACATTACCAAGGTTTGGATTTTGTTGAGCAAGTACTCGAATACTTTAATATCAGTTACTCGGCGCGAGATGTAGAAAAGGAGCGCCTGCCGAACCAAGGTAAATTGGTGATTATTGCCAACCATCCTATTGGCTCTCTTGATGCCCTTGCGTTAATAAAATTAGTCAGCGAAGTCAGACAAGATATTAAAGTGATTGGCAACGATATGTTAATGGCTCTCAAACCCATGCACAGTATTCTATTGCCCGTTAACAACGTGCAAGGGGGCACGGCCAAACAACACGTTCAGAACATCCAATCTCACCTTCAAGCAGAAGGTGTGGTGATAGTATTTCCTGCTGGTGAAGTTTCGCGTCTAAGACCACAAGGTATTAGAGACACACGCTGGCAGAGTGGCTTTTTACGGATAGCTAAACAGGCTAAATCCCCGATTTTGCCGGTCTTTATCGACGCTAAAAATTCCTCACTCTTTTATGGTTTGTCTATGATCTACAAGCCCTTGGCCGGAATGCTTTTGGTTAAAGAAATGTTTAAACATAAGCGCCAACACTTACCCATGCGCATCGGTGAACTGATTCCTTTCGATTCCTATAGTAGTAACAACATTGCCCGTTCACAACATGTGGCATTATTTAAGAAACATTTATACAAAATTGGTCATGGTAAAACCGGGGTATTTAAAACCCAAACCGCTATCGCACCCGCTGAAAACCGCGCGGAATTACAACATGCTCTCAAGAATCATTGTGAGTATTTAGGTGAAACCAGTGATGCTAAGGTGATGTATCTGTATCAACACCGAGACAGTTCTCCCATACTTAGAGAGATTGGACGCCTTAGGGAAGTCGCCTTTAGAGCCGTTGGTGAAGGCACCAATAAACGCCGTGATATCGATCGCTGTGACGCCTATTATTATCACTTAATATTGTGGGATAAAGAGGACTTAGAGATTGCCGGGGCCTATCGATTTGGCGACGCCAAAACAATCATCGAAAATGAATCGGTTAAGGGCCTGTATTCGGCTAGCTTATTTGATTATGGTCCAGAAATGGCGCCTTATTTTGAGCAAGGTTTAGAGTTAGGAAGAAGTTTTGTCCAACCTAAGTACTGGGGAAAACGTAGCCTAGATTATTTATGGTTTGGAATAGGGGCTTTTTTACAACGTCATCCAGGCTATCGTTATTTATTCGGAGCCGTTAGCTTAAGCGACCATTACCCTAAAGCCGCCAAAGATTTATTAGTGCAATTTTACAGCTTATATTTTGGCCACAGTGGCAATATTGCCCGTTCTAAACTCCCGTATTTATTACCCAAAGATCACTCTCATAGTTTTAGTGGTGACAATTACAAAGCAGACTTCAGTCAACTTAAACATCAATTAGCCAATATGGGCATGGCAGTACCAACACTCTATAAACAATACACCGAAACCTATCAGGAAGGTGGCGTACATTTCATCGACTTCAATATCGACCCTGGTTTTAATAACTGCGTAGACGGATTAGTGTTAGCCGATTTAACGACCTTAAAGCCCAAAAAGCGCGCCCGATATATGC
Organism: Paraglaciecola arctica; assembly: GCF_018861065.1. GTDB lineage: Bacteria > Pseudomonadota > Gammaproteobacteria > Enterobacterales > Alteromonadaceae > Paraglaciecola > Paraglaciecola arctica_B. The sequence continues at coordinate 260,511 of NZ_JAHKQO010000031.1, read as the reverse complement.
CACGGCAACCCTCAACTAGTGATGCTTCTGCTCCTAATTAACATCACTAAGGTTAATAACCATAGTAAGTCTACACTGCCTCCACCACCTTTGGTCTGAAGAGACTCTGGTTGTTCAGGCTTAGAATTAGGGTTTAGAGGGTCGCTACCCGCTTGATATTCGAGCAAGTTGCTGCTGCCATCATTATTGGCATCTAATCTAAACTCGTCTTGCGGTAATCCAGAAAAGACCAAACTAACAGGTTGATTAAGCTCCCGTCCCTTCTGGTATAGAATGAGCGGGTAGTCCTTCTGCTTGGCCGCTAGACTGTGCAAGACAAGCTAATAAACTGAATTCATAAACTCGCCCATATACTCCCTCTAGTCCCTATCTACTAATTCCTAACTACTATTCTCCTATCTCCTGTCACATCAACTAAGCGGTGCCAATAAAGTATCTAAAATATCGTCGGTTAGACTCAAATTACCTTGACTGACTTCCTCTGATAAAAGCGCATTCGCCAGCGCGGCTTTTTTCTCTTGGATCTGTAGAATTTTTTCTTCGATAGAGTTTTCGATAATCAGTTTATATACAAATACCGGCTTATCTTGGCCAATACGGTAAGCTCTATCTGTGGCTTGATTTTCAACAGCAGGATTCCACCAAGGATCAAAATGGATCACGGTATCTGCAGCGGTTAAATTCAATCCCACTCCCCCAGCTTTTAGACTAATCAAAAATACAGGCACTTTACCGGATTGAAATTTATCAACGATTTGCTGGCGATTTTGGCTACTTCCAGTGAGTTTCACGTGGGGTATTTTGCTCGCTACTAGCTCTTTTTCAATTAACGCCAACATGCTAGTGAATTGCGAAAAAATCAGGACTTTTCGGCCTTCGTCCACCATTTCAGGTAGCGTTTCCATCAAAAATTCTAACTTGGCCGATTGCTGAACTGTTTTAGCACTGGGTAGCGACAATAACTGAGGATGGTTACAAACCTGTCGCAATTTTAATAATGCATCAAGAATTTCAATTTGGCTGCGTTGTAAGCCTTTTGCGGCAATGATCTCTTTTAGGCGAGAGTCCATTGTCAAGCGCACAGATTCATACAACTCAGCTTGCTTACCGTCGATTTTTAAAGTTTGAATAATAGTACTTTTCTTAGGTAACTCTTTGGCTATGAGTTCTTTACTGCGCCGTAAAATAAAAGGTTTAATACGCTGGTTGAGTAGTGTTTTACGTTCATGATCATTGTGTTTTTCAATAGGCGTTTTAAATAAGCGCGTAAATTGCTGGTAGCCCGCCAAAAATCCTGGCAATAAGAAATTAAACTGCGCCCAAAACTCACCTAGGTGATTTTCCATAGGTGTACCAGTCAAACATAATTTATGTTCAGCCTTAAGTGTCAACATCTCTTGATAAAGCTTAGTTTTAGGATTCTTAATGTAGTGAGCTTCATCCAAAATTAAATAATAGTAATTGTGCTGTTGATGTATTTCACTGTCTTTTAGGAGTAACGGATAACTAGTGATCACTATGTCGTATTCATTAATCTTGTCAAAATGCTCTTGCCTTTTAACCCCATTAATCACTATATAAGACAAATCAGGAGTAAACTTTTGGATTTCTTTAGCCCAGTTAAAGATCACACTGGTAGGCGCAATAATTAAACAAGGAGCAGTCAATCTCCCTTGCTCTTTTTCAAGTAACAAATGACTCAGAGCTTGGATGGTTTTACCTAACCCCATGTCGTCGGCTAAAATGCCATTGAGCTCATATTCTCTTAAAAACTGTAGCCAATTCAAACCTTGATGCTGATATTCTCGTAGTTCAGCCTGCAGTGATTGGGGAACAGTTGCTGTTTGAATCGCATCAAAATCTCTCAATTTTTCGGCCAAATGACGTAGTCGATTGGCGCCTTGTGTCACTATTCCTTGATTGTCGAGTTCGCTGAGAGTCTGATGACTTTGAAAGCGAGACAAACGCATAGTGTCATCGTCTTGCAAAGCACCTGGAATATATAACTCCACAAATTGTTTTAATAAAGGTCGAATACTCTGATAAGACAAAGCAATGAACTTCCCAGCACTAAGCTCAACAAAAACACTATCTTCGCTGTCTGTGTAACTATCATCATTCAATAAGATTTCTTTTGGGATTTGTTCCAAGGCACTGAGTAATATAGGAAACGCCGCAACACTTTTGCCATCTATATTTAAGTTTAAGCCTAAAGAAAAGAAATCATGACCCTGCTCTTGTTCAACGTTGGCCTCAAATACACTGTCAGTGCTCAACTCTTGATAGTGAAAACTAGCATCATATTCAACTTGCCATCCTTGTTTCTTTAACTGCGGTAATTGATTATGCAAAAACGACAAATTAAGTTGTCTGCCTTGCAACACCATCATATACCCCCCCTCGAAACTTTTGTGGGTGCTCACTGCTTGCAATTGCGCAATAAAACTCCAGGATTTAAGAGATTCTATGATCATCTTTTCAAATGCAAAATCTCGATAGGTGCTTTCTTCCCCCTCTTGTGAAGGCAGTTGATGTTTATTATTTAACGGGCTAACCAGTTGCCCATTATAGGCAAACCATAATGACAATTGAGTGTAGTACGCTTGATTTATATTGGGAGTAGCTAACCTTATATGTGGAACAGGGCGAGTTAAGCTGTACTCTTTTTTAAGTTTAGGTTTAGGCAGTTGTTGAGCCACTTCACCTAGAGTCATATCAAGTTTACTCAACACCCAAGGCATTTTTTCTTCTGAAATAGCCGGGCTATCGAGAAACTGCATATCAAATTCGGAATTTAAATTGGTCTCGACTAATCCCAAACAATTGGCTTTGCTGTCGTAATAACTAATAGGCTGGGATTTTATCAATTTAATATCAGCATTAGTTTTTTCTAAAACAAGATTAAGTTTGTGCACTGACCTATTATTTTGCCACTGCCAATTTGCTTTTAAGGGCGCCCCCAACGAAATGGGATGGTTTAAATCTGCACCTGCTTGCCAAAAACAGCGCCCTGTATTCACCATCAGTTGCAATAAATCATGATCTTTAATGGCACTGGAATAATGTTGATTTCTGATCATCGCACTAATGATTCGCACATCTTGATCATCAACATAAGGCTGCTTAATTAAGTAACTATCCAAGCTTTCGAAATTTAAGGTACGACTCCAGCCACCATTTTTCTTTAGGTTAGAACTGTTAACTTCGAGTTGTAAATAATCATTTGGGGTATAACTATTTTGCTTAATAAAATACAGTAAGGCTTTTTTCTGCTGAAAAACCAGAGGTTCCATGGCTACAAACTCATTTAGCCACTCTTGTATTGTATTGTTAGATGCCGAACCTACATGCAAATGTTCAAGATAATGATGGGCCAAAGCCGCGGCATGTTTGCAATCTTTTTTAAGATAACAACTGCAATAGGCTTTAGCTCGATTTAAACTCTCGTCAAATTCAAAACGGGTTAAATAGGTTTCATTTAACGCCGACTCACTTCTTACTGTCCCTCTCAATATATTGTCATTCAGGGCAGCACTGACAACATAATTCATTTGATAAAGCCTTGCTCCCTTTGACCAAGTTTGAGTGCTTAAAGCTGCTTGCAAGATAGTTTTGTTAAACATATTAAATCGAGTACCTGATGCCAAGTTGTAGTGATTAGGTGAGGAAATTCAAACATTTGGTCAAGACAATTTCATATCATGCTGTAACTATGAAGTTTTTCATATTGGCAGTCTGTAAATCAAAGTCTTTAATTTGAACTATATTTTGACATCATTTGGACACAAGTACGATGGACAATTAACAAGGTTAAAAAACAGGAGTTAGCGAAAACTCGAAATACCCGCTAAATAGGTTAAATGTTTACCCCTGATTCAATACGTATTTAGAATGATATACAGTAGAACTCAAAATGACTGTGCTGGTAGTCAATACTCTATTTCCTTATACAGGCTTTATGTGCATTATATCCGCCTATTAGAATTTGCGAGACACTTGAGACAACTAATGCGACACTTGCCAAAGAACCTAAACCAGTTGCGCTAAAAGCTATACCAGCTGTAAGTGTTAACCCTCCCGCAGCCATGTCCGAAAACGCTGCTATACAAGTTGCTTGCTTATTGTCACTGCCAGCCATACTCAAGGCTATTGATGTTTTTGTTGCCAGTGTTGCACCAACAGTTGCCATAATTCCTAAGGGATTGGTTTTCCCAGCAAGAGAAGCTAATTTTGCTGACTCCAATAGGAGTTGAATTGTTCGAGAAGTGAGAAGAATTTTATTTGAATTAGAAGCCTGTGAAGTTAAATCTACAGTGGCGATACTTTTATCTAGGCTGCCCATAGCAATGTCAATTCCTTTGCCACTCGCCATTGCCAAAGTACCGTTAAACATCTTAACCATATAACTAAAAGCATCAGAATCATTCAAGACCATTTTAGTATTTGGCGTAGCTACTCTTCTCAACTCAGCTCTAAGGGCTTCTTCGGTTGTTTTAGACAAACTTAACTCTCCCTAGTTATTTTAATTAGCAGATCAATGTAACATTGATATCTGACATTACTTTACTTACACATGCAAAAATAAACAACTATGAAAATTCCGTGAATTTGACCAAAATGGCTATATTCTCGATTTTGATTGCCTAAATTTCTGTAAATAATTAATCGAATATAAAGATTCATTTCTTCGCAAAAATTCAATCTAATCCATTTCACTTCCGGTTGAATATTAATCGATTCCATATTCCCCAATAATACTATACTCTTTTTCGCTAGGGTTAATTAACGAAAAGGAATCAAAATGGCTCAACAACTCACAATGGCAGATTTTGCAGCCATGTCGGAACTTTCAAAAGCCCGACGTATGGCTATGCAAAACATGTTTGGCGGCACGAAACTGGTTTTTGGCAACGTAGAAAAAGTCAAAACCGCAAAATCATTGTTGCAGTCAGGGAACAAAATTAAGAAAAGTGCCGACAAGGTCAAAAACGCCACTCATTCAGGCGGTGGTTTTGCGGCGCAACAAATGCAAACGGTGGCAAAAGAGTTCATTAAAACCTGTGCTGACGTAGACAATATAGAAGACATTGTCGAAGCCTTGACCTCTGAAATTCTAAGTGAATTAATCTCAGAAATTATCCCTTTTATCAGCGTCGCCGCAAGTGCCCTAAAAACAGCAAAAGCAGCAAAAGCCGTGGCGACCGATGCCAAAGCCTTATATCAAAGCCGTACTCAAAAACATGGTTTTCGCGCAGGCGACCCTTTGGCTGCGGCAGAAGCCATTATTGTCCTAATCAAACGCGACTTAGCCAAAGATTCTATCAACCTGACCAGACATAGTGCTGCCACAGGAGGAAAAATTGCGGGTCTAGTACTAGATGGAGGTACTGCCACTACAGCGGCGATTGGCATGTGTAATGCGGTAGCGGCTTTAGGCATGGAATTATTTGCACTGGGCTTGGAAATCAAAGAAATGCAAGCCGGCAATAAACGACTTAGCAGCCCTTCTACTTTAGATCTGACCGTATTCAATGAATGCCCGATACTCGGTTGTTACTTTTTAACTTGTGCAGATACTTCAACAGTGGCGAATTTCTTCATAGCAGATATTGGGATCCCCGGATGGAAGGACAAAGTAGAAGAAATTAAGAAAAAGAAAATGGACCCTATGCTCAAACTCGCCGCTAAAGACATTGAAAAGTCGCGACTGCAACTCAGCGGATTACAAAGCAACAAAGGCACCCATACCAAAAAAGGTTTCTTCGCTAAGAAGAAAAGTAGTGCGATGAGATTTATCGGTCTGGGGTAACCTCCATCTCAATATTAAGTTTTCAACTCGGTAATGAATGTAGAATACAGCAAGGAGCTACATTCATCGCCCTGACTTTGAAAAATCAATAAGCAATTCCCTCGCCACTCCTTTATAATCCCCACAATTCCCAAGCCAACGATTAAACAAGGCTTAAACATACATGTTTGAACAATTAGAACTAGACGATGACCTAATCCACGCTGTGACGGATTTAGGGTATAAAACACCCACCAGCATTCAGGCTCAGGTCATTCCAGAGGCCATGAATGGCAAAGACATTTTAGCCTCAGCCCCTACTGGTACCGGCAAAACAGCGGCTTTTTTATTACCGGCTTGCCAGTTTTTGTTGGATTACCCCAGGCGCCAACCCGGTTCGACACGGATTTTAATTCTGACTCCCACCCGCGAATTGGCATTGCAAATATTTGAGCAAGCTAAAGCAATATGCAAATACCTACCACATATTACCTGTGGGGTGATTACTGGTGGTATTAACTACGGTACAGATCGAGATTTATTAGAGAAAAATCTAGATATTTTAGTCGCAACTCCGGGCCGCCTGTTTGAACATATCGAAAAAGAAAGTTTTGATTGCCGCGATATCGAATGCCTAATTCTAGACGAAGCAGATCGTATGCTGGATATGGGGTTTTCGCCCGTTGTTAATCAAATAGCCGCAGAAGCACGCTGGCGTAAACAAACTATGTTGTTTTCGGCCACCTTAGAAGGTACTGGTATTACCCGTTTTTCTGATGAGTTATTGAATGATCCCGTTAAATTAGAAGCAGATTCGAGCCGTAAAGAAAAAGGCGTGATCCATCAATGGCTCCATCTAGCTGATGACGCTAAACATAAACTGGATTTATTAACGCACCTTTTACAAAACCAAGTCGATACTGCAATAGTCTTTGTCAAAACTCGAGAGCGTTTAGCGTCGTTGGTTGGTCAATTACAATCTATCGATATTGACTGTTGTTGGCTGCAGGGCGAAATGCCCCAAGATAAACGCAATGAAGCTATGGAGCGGTTTCGCAGCGGAGAAGTAAAAATACTCATTGCCACTGACGTCGCGGCAAGAGGTATAGACGTAGAAAACATTAGCCACGTGATCAACTATGATATGCCACGTACTGCTGATGTCTACGTACATCGAATTGGTCGCACTGGACGTGCTGGTAACAAAGGCACTGCAATATCTTTGGTTGAGGCCCATGACATTGGTGTGGTACCCAAAATTGAGCGTTATACCAAACAAGCCCTTAAACGTCGGGTCATTGCCGAGCTTCGTCCACAAAATAAAGAAGCGAAACCACCGACTAAGAAAAAAATCAGTAATAAAACTAAGAAGGCAGTTCTTAAGGCAAAACGAACCGCAAAAGCCAAAAGTCGTAAAAAGAAAGGACGAGGACCCAAAGCCTAAATGCTCGATTATAACAATATTAAAAAGGTAGTACTGGCAACGGGCAATCAAGGTAAAGTTAAAGAGTTGGCTCGCATGTTGACTGATTTAGCGATTGAAGTCGTGCCGCAAAGCGAATTTGCGGTAAGTGATGTGGCCGAAACAGGCACGACTTTTATTGAGAACGCTATTATCAAGGCTCGTCATGCGGCTGAACAAACAGGTCTACCGGCAATTGCTGATGATTCTGGTTTAGCTGTGGACGTATTGGGTGGTGCACCTGGGGTGTATTCCGCTAGGTATTCTGGCGAGCATGCTTCAGACCAAAACAACATCATCAAGTTACTTGAGGTCATGTCGACGGTTCCAAAAGAGAAACGTCAAGCCAAGTTTTTATGTGTGTTGGTGTTTATGCGCCATGCAGATGATCCCACTCCTATTATTTGTCAAGGCGAATGGCAGGGCGAAATCACCTTTGAGCAACACGGTGAAAACGGCTTTGGTTACGATCCAGTATTCTGGGTCGCTCATCAAAACTGTAGTTCGGCGCAATTGTCTGCGGAACAAAAAAATGCCCTAAGTCATCGTGGTAAGGCGTTACAACTGCTTTTGGCTCAACTAAAAAGCAAGATTGGTTAACGGCTTGTCAGCACCTACCACCCTAAAATTACCTCCCTTAGCCTTGTATATCCATATTCCCTGGTGTGTGCAGAAATGTCCTTATTGTGATTTTAACTCCCACGGACAAAAACAACAGCAATTGCCCGAAACTGAATATGTCAGCCACTTGTTAGATGATTTGGCCGAAGATGCAAAGTTGGTGGGTAGCAGAGCAATTCATAGTATTTTTATCGGAGGCGGTACCCCGAGTTTATTTTCAGCTCACTCCATAAAGACCTTATTGGATGGAGTCAAACAAAGGGTTAACCTCTTAGCTGATGCTGAAATCACCATGGAAGCGAATCCCGGTACAGTAGAAAGTCAACGTTTTGCAGATTATGTCATAGCTGGTATCACTCGAATATCCATAGGTGTACAAAGTTTTCAACCAGAAAAGTTATCCGCACTTGGTCGTATTCATGATGAAAATCAGGCGCTGAAAGCCGCTACATTGGCTAAAAGCATCGACCTTAACAGTTTTAATCTAGATTTGATGCACGGCTTACCCAAGCAGTCTTTAGAGGATGCGTTGTTTGATTTAGATACCGCTATTAGTCAAAAACCGCCACACCTTTCTTGGTACCAATTAACCATTGAGCCCAATACCCAATTTCACTCCAAACCGCCCAAACTGCCGGAAGATGAGATGTTGTGGGACATACAAGAACAAGGCGATGCTTTGCTCAAACAAGCAGGATTCGAACAATACGAAATATCAGCTTACAGTCAGCCTGGGCAACAATGTCAGCATAATTTAAATTATTGGCGATTTGGAGACTACTTAGGCATAGGTTGTGGCGCCCATGGAAAAATCACTTTGGCTGAGAAAAATCAAATCATTCGCACAGTTAAGGTAAAACACCCCAAAGGTTATATGGATTTAACCCGCAGTTATATGAGCGACAACAAAGTGGTGCCAACTGAAGATTTACCCTTTGAGTTTTTTATGAATCGTTTCCGCTTACTTGAGCCTTGCCCTAAGACAGACTACGAAAACTTTACAGGACTAGGCTTAGATAATAAAACTGCACAAAACCTTGAGGTTGCGGTAAAGCGAGGGTTATTAATTGAATCTAGCGACGAATGGCAAGTCACGCCTTTAGGTAGGCGTTATTTGAATACTCTTTTAGAGATGATGGTGTAGCTTAGTTAAGCACATCCCCCCCCATTCACTACTCATTCAAATATGCATTAGTGTTTGTTAGTAAAACATTATAGGGTTGAAGTTCTTTTACTGAGGCTCTAAGTCTATCTTCTAATTTGTCTAACTCTTTGAACTTATTACAAAACCATTGAGCTTTGAGTTTTAGGCTCTCTGCTTTAGGCCCAACACTTTGACCCAATCCTTCTCCCATCGTTTCTAACTGTTCAGCTATTGCGGCAATTTTTTCTTCGCTGTCCTCACCGTTAGTGACCAAACCACCAATGGCCGACAAGATACCACCCACAGAGGTGCTCATCGCTTCTTCGATTTGTTCTTCTAACTCCTGATCGACCAAGTCATTCACTTGTTCAAGCTTACCGGGTCCCATGTAGAAGTTATCATTGGCGCGGATAAACTTTTCTTTAACACTAAGTTGTACACGTTCGAGGGATTTTTGAAGTTTCTTGCGGCTTGCGTCGTCCTTCACCAATCCACCATACACTTGTTCAATAGTTCCTATCGCAAGCTCAACACCTTCGTTGGCTAAAAGAATCATTTTAGGTACAACTTGATGAATACCTGCAGAAAGCTCCGTCAGTTCTTGCTCTTGTTGTGTATCAAGTTCAATCCAGTTACCTTGAACGATAAGCTGAGCGGGGTGGTTAATCTGATAAACAGATCTACCACCTTCACTGATCACTCTGATCTGCTGTTTACTCACCACGACGCCGTAGTTCAGTGACACTTCGCAAGTTGAGGCTCCGTGAACCAAGGAGCTTGTCATTAACAATATAAAAATCAGATAACGCATAAAAACTCGAAAATTGTAATTCGGATGCTAGTTTGCCTTTAAACGCAACAAAAGCAATAAGAGATCAGATAGGACAGACAAAACTCACGTTAATCTGCAGTTTTGACCAGTCGAGTGAAAACAAACAGATTTTTATCTTTAAGAGAATTACTGCTATTAAAAAATGCAATTACCCAAGCACGTTTAGGATCCACGATTGAAGGAGTAGAAGTCCAATAGTCGTCAGAGTAGGTATTGGGAAAAAACAATTCATTAATGGCTGGGCGCACACAACTTCGCTCAGTTAAGCTGGCTAGTTCTTTGATATTCGGCACCCTCCAGCCTAGTTGCCCGGCATATTCATATCCATGAGCCGCTTGCAATGCTTGTTGCCATGTCAGTTCATTGGCATCCCCAGTGCAAGTTTCGTTTTCCCAAATTTGCCCTAAACTGCAGCGCATCCAAACTAGCCCCAGAGATTCGTCGGTTACAGTGCCATCCGCATTATCGACAAACTCATCTACTGTTAAGTCAGCATCAAAGTCTGGAAGACAAGTTTGGCTAGCCGCCATATAAGAAATAAAAAAACAAACTAGACCCAGTATTTTTACAACGTAAGTTCTCATATAATTGCTCGCATATTATCGCCCTGCCCTGACCAACCGCACTCTAGCCGCCGTTGATTTGTTTAGAAAATTATCATTACCCGACGAAAAATCAATCGCCCATGCATTCTGAGCTTGTTCGTTGATAAAACCATCGGCGCTTGAATCTTGAGTCCAATACCAAACAGGAGCAGTTAATGACTCTGTAGTATGAGGAAAATAATTGGCATCAATCATTGGAGCACTCGCTTGCCCCAAATGTAATATCGATAGTAATTCGTTATGTGTCGGCAATCGCCAATCTCTGAAGTTACATAATCCTTGAGAGTTAACTTCAGCTATAAAAGCCTGGGTGTTGCAACTATTAAGGGAACAGCTCGCCCCTACGCCACTTGCATCGCCATCTGCCACTTCTTCATCATCAATTTGATACCAAGAATAACTGAATTGACTACTATGTAGAGTAGAACTAAGGGCAGCCGTTTTTGACTCCCAAATCAAGCCAGTTATATTATCTCGAACACAACTCCAAGCAGCATTTTCATCATCCACTTCGTCACCAATCTCATCTAGCCTTGTAAAGTCAAACCCCTGCTCTCCCCTACCGGCTTTTTCAGATAAACCATTTGCATGAATGATATCTTGGCCTCGTTGACCATCTTGCCCCGGGTAATCAGCTTGGTACTGATCTAATATTTGCGTGTCATTGCCTTGTAAAATGACCCCTGTATCGTTCAGTGGTTGGATGGGTAGTGGTTTAATGGTGACAGTAAGGTTGTCGTCAACCACGTTCCCTAGTGCGTCTGCGACTCTTAACGTAAATGTCACTATTTCGGTAGCGGTTACTGCAGGTGCAATGGCTACAGTTTGTAAAGCATTGATATTTTCTATTTGCGGGTCTCTTTCAGAGTCATTCAACCAATTGGCGACTAAAGGTTCAGAGGTAGAAACTGTGGTACTCGCCGTACCGTTTAAGTTAATACTTTCACCACTAAATACCTGATGGTTTGTGCCGGCATTCACTTGAGGTAGCGTATCTGCGGCACTTTGGATATTCAGAGTCACCGATTCAACGTCCTGTGCCCCTTCTTCATCGGTAACCGTCACTGATATAGTCACTGAGTTCGCTTCGCTTAGAATTGGAGTAATAAAAGCTAAGCTGTCACCTTGTAAACTAATACCGGACAAAACCGATTCACCGGCAGTTTGTTGCCATAAGTATGCCGAAATGGAGTCATTAACATCTGTGCTGTCAATATCAGTGCTATCAGAAGCATCTAAAGTAACTTCAACACCTGCGGGAAATTGGTTGTTAGCTAAATCTGCAACTTGTGTGACTTGTATTTGTGCCGATGGGGGGCTGTTTACTGGGTTAACCTGATACTCCACTGAATCGCTACCCTTATTGCCATTTGCGTCTGTCACTTCCACAGTGAAAGTATAGGTTAGGGTACTGGTGGTAGTCGGTGCTGTAAAACTAGCAGTCGCTAGGCTAGTATCCTCATGAGTAATTGCGATATTAGGCGTAACCGTCCAACTGTAGGTTAACTCATCGCTTTCCCCAGTGGCCAGCGCGTCTAAAGTGACGGTTATTTGTTCATCAACAGATTGGTCACCACCGGCATTGACCAATACACTTGGTGTAGACGTATTAGAGTCGTTCTCGAGTTTACTCCCCGAACAACCAGCTAAACATACGCCGAGGACCAAAACTGTCAAAATGGATTGTTGGATGGACATAATAATAGACAAATGTTTATCTTCTAAAGCAGTTTAATATTTAAAGCTAAGCAGTTACTGTGCCACTGGCACACCGTAAATTTGGCATTTCAACAATCTGCCAACTTAAATGAGTTGTGCCAGAAGATTAACTCAAGCGAACAACCAGAAAAATAGAGGTAGTAAGATAGCAGTAATAATACCGTTGACACATAACGCCATAGTGGAGAAAGCCCCCGCTTTAGCATCAATTTGGTGGGCTCTCGCCGTGCCTATTGCATGGGAAACGGTTCCTAGTGCAAGTCCTTTAACTCTTGAGTCATCGCAGCGAGTCAACTTAAAAACAACTTGGCTAAAAATCACACCTAAAATACCGGTTACTACGACTACACCCGCGGCAAGTTCTGGTATCCCCCCAATAATCCGTGTGGTATCCACGGCCAAAGGTGTCGTTATAGACTTAGTTAGCAAAGACAATTGAACCGAGTCCGAAAAATCAAATATAGCTATCCAACCAAGTGCCAACAATGGAGCAATACATCCACCAATAAAAATCACCAACATACCTTTACTACCGGCAGCAACTATCACTCTAATTTGCTGATATAGAGGGATTGCCAATGCCACAGTAGCTGGACCTAACATCCAACTTATGGGGTGTACAAATAGTTGGTAATCCGGCAATGAAGTTGTACTTACAGCAATCATGGCTGCAATCAAAATTGCACCAATTACTATGGGGTGAAACAATAAGTTGTATGAAAAACCCTTAAAAATCCCAATCGCTAATACATAAGCAAATAACGTAAGCGTTAACCATATAAGTTGCTCAATTGAAATTAGCTGGGTGAGAGATTGCCAGTTCACTACTGATGGTCGTCCTGGGTCGCGGTGTTATTTGCGCCTTTAAACAAACGCAGTCCTAACCATGACGTTATGCACAAACTAATAAAAGTACTGACAATAATGGCCAACAAAAACAACCATAATTTGCTGCCTAATTGTTCTGCGTAAAACCAAGCCCCGATTAGCGGGGGAATAAAAAAGAAAGACAGATGTCTGAGTAAGAATTGACTGACTTTTGCAAGGGCTGTGGGCACTCGCCCTAACACAAGCAACCCCAAAAATAATAGCAATAGCCCCAATAATGCGGCGGGCAAAGCAATATAGTGACTTAATCTATTTCCTAGAAACAAAAACAAAATAAGTGTAAAAAAAGCCAGCACCGATTCAATAATATATCTTTTTGACATTACGCAGCTCAGGCAATTTTGGCAGGGTTAGTTGCCAGTTTTAACATCTTCTAAATGATATTTTTCAATCAATGAATACAAAGTGGGTCGAGTCACCCCTAATAGCTCAGCCGTTTTAGACATATTTTGTTCCGCCACTAAATAAGCATTACGTATTGCTCGACTTTCTGCATGTTCTCTGACTTCTCGCAAATTGAGGGTATCAATGCTCGGTCCGTCATCTTGGTATACTAAACTTAGGTCCTCAGCTTGAATATGGCTTCCCTCCGCCATAATTACCGCCGATTTGAGTTTATTTTGTAGCTCGCGAATATTGCCCGGCCACTGATGTTGTTTCATGGCTTTAATGGCAGTATCGCTAAAACCTTTTAGTTTGGTATTAAACTCTTCGTTATATTGCACCAAAAATGTTTTGGCCAATAACACTACGTCATTATCTCGCTGTCTAAGTGGAGGGATCAGAATGCTGATTTCTCCTACCCGGTAAAACAAATCTTCCCGAAAAGTCTGCTCAGCCACCATGGCTGGAATGTCTCGGTGAGTAGCGCAAATCACCCTTATATTTACCGGTATTTCAGAACGTCCACCGACTCGTTCAATCACTCTTTCTTGCAAGAACCTTAACATCTTCGCTTGCAGCCCTATTGGCATATCGCCAATTTCATCCAAAAACAGGGTGCCGTCTTGCGCCGTTTCTATCTTGCCTGGAGTGGTTTTATTGGCACCGGTAAACGCGCCTTTTTCATAACCGAATAATTCACTTTCAAGCAAATTTTCTGGGATAGAGGCACAGTTAATGGCTACAAAAGGTTTATCTTTACGTAAACTATGCTCGTGAATACTGCGAGCAAACACTTCTTTACCTGTGCCACTTTCTCCCAGCAACAAGGTACTAATATCTGTTTGTGCGATACGTTCCGCTTTTCTACTCGCAACTAAAATGCCTTCACTTTGACCTATGATTTTGTCCATTGAAGGTGCCAGTTCAGCTAAATGGCGATTTTCCATTTCTAAATCAAAAAGATTGATAGCGCGGCTGACTAAAATTTGAATGGTTTCTGAATCGATAGGTTTTTGATAAAAATCGTAAGCCCCTAAATTCACTGCTTTTAAAGCATTTTTTTTGTCGTTGTTACCTGTGACTACTATGACTTTAGTTTGAGGAGCTAACGCTAAAATTTCTTCTAAGGTGGCTAATCCTTCAGATGCATTGCTAGGATCAGGCGGGAGCCCTAAATCTAAGGTGACAACCTTAGGTTCAAAGCGCCGTAATTGCGCGATGGCCGAGGTGCGATCTTCTGCAAAAATTACTTCGTAGCCTGAAAAGCTCCACTTTAATTGTTTTTGGATCCCTAAATCGTCATCGACGACCAAAATCTTATCCATGTGTCAAAACCCTTAGCTTGTTGGTATACGTAATGTAAAAGTTGTACCTTGTTGTTGTTTACTTTGTACCAGTAACTGCCCGCCTATTTTTTCTAGAAAGGCTTTCGCATCAAATGCACCAATGCCCATCCCAGCATTGCCTTTAGTGGTATCAAATGGTTTAAACAGGCGCTTTTGAATAAAATCTTCGCTCATACCGCAACCTGTGTCCACAATATTGATCAACATATGCCTTTCATCAACAGATAATTCTATTTCTATCTCCACTCTACCATCATCACTGGTTGCTTGTTGAGCATTACTCACTAAGTGATAGATAACGTTACTAAATTTATCTTTATCTAATACCACTGGCACTTCGCTGTTCACTTGCACTTTAGGAGTAGGCAAATAGGAACCACATCGTTGTTCAACCACCTGTTGCACACACTCAGATACGCTCACTAAACTATCAGCACCATCTTGCAACGCATTTTTTTCAGTCAATTGATAAAGCATTTTGTCCATTCTTGCCTTGGTGTGCTCTAAAGTCTCAAAGGTATCGTCAATAAATTCTGGATTGTTCTTATGCTGCTCGGCGTTCGACAAAATCAGATCTATTTGCGCCAAAACATTTTTTAAGTCATGAACTATAAAAGCAGACATCCTAGTGAAAGCGGCAAATTGGGCGTTTTCAGCTAGTTCTTGTGCTGCTCGATGATGAAACAAAAAATTAGAAATTTGCGCGTTAACTGCAGTCAAATAATCTCTTAGTTCCCAATTGAGTTTTTTACTGGTGTTATCAGTACCTTTCATCACCACCATTCCCCAAAACTCTTCATCATCATAGATAGGGATCGCCAGTTGAAAAGAGACGCCGTTTAAGAGGCCATGATTTACTTTTAGTTCTTCATATACATAGGGCTGGGTTCTAAGTTCCTCGACGTCAATTATCCAATTTTTAACGTTAAAAAACGCGGCAAATTCTAACAATACCGCATATTCATCTTCATTCAATTGTGGTTTATCAATGTTCGCAAGCACATTCAATTCACCATTTTGAACTTGGATCAAACAGCCAGTTTGATAATCAATGGCTTGAGTGAGTCCACGCAAAGCAGTTTCATAAACGTTGTCCTCTGACTCTTTGGTATTCAAAAAATGTGTTAACTTCAGCCATTCGTATCGATAATCAAATTGATTGGCAAAAAAGTGTTTAGTGATAAACACCTTAATTTTGGTGCGAAAACTCATCGAAAGAAACAAAGACACTAATAGCGCCAACGACAAGGCTATCAATACAACTTGAATGGTTGCTCCCCACTCCCCTCCTAAATATTTAACCGCATATCCAAGCAAGGCCATGACGAATAAATACCCCCCAGCTACCATTAGCAGGGTACTGTGCATCACTACATCTCTAGAGATATAGATTTCTACTCCCCAATTTTCAACGCGCCTTATAGCCAGTACTAAAAACGGGATCATCGCAGAATAGATGTAACCTCTGGCTGCAATGTAATTAATATGAATTTGTTCTACCATCAAAGCATTTGCAAAGGTGACAAATTCAAAAACACTAATGACCGCCAGATATAATATTAATGGCTTGAGTGCCCACCTATTTTCACCGGCTTGACGATATATAACCTCGAGTAAAACCAATACTTCTAGAGCGATAATCGTTTGCAGAAGAAACTTCCAAGACTCTTTTTCTATCCCTAGATAAGGCATGGCAATCGCTGTAATCGGTAAGCTTAAAATGAACCAAGTCTCTTTTCGAGATAGAACTTCAATAATATTGGTAAACTTATCCTTTAAGCATGAGGCTAGAAAAAGCAGCCAAACCAAACTTTTAAGGTTGTCAAACAGTAATATTTTTTCGACGGGAAGCTGGGCAAAAATAAACGGAGCAACAGACCATAAACAAGTCGCTCCTGTGGCTAGAATCAGCAAATACTTGGCTAATCCAGACTTACGAACTGTTAACAACAGCAATAACAGAAAGGCATAACCAATTGTACTGATTGCGTATCCAACAGTTGCTATCATAATGAGCCCGTTATTGCTTTTTCAACACTAAGCTGCCAATTGAATAACCAGCGCCAAAGGAACATAACAATCCAATATCACCCGATTGTAAGTCTTGGTGATGAAGATGAAACGCAATAATTGAACCTGCAGAAGCGGTATTGGCAAAGGTATCTAATACTATAGGCGCCTCTTGAAGAGTCGGCTGCCTATCAAGCAATCTGCGGCTAATTAACGTATTCATATTAATATTGGCTTGGTGCAACCACCACCGTGAAACGTTGTTAGCACCCAAGTGATGACGTTGTAAATGTTCAGAAATATGCTCTACGGCCATAGGACAGACTTCTTTAAATACCTTACGCCCTTCTTGATGAAACAGGTTTTCTGCAGCAAAGGGATCAACATCATTAGCCTGGCTAACATAACCAAAATTAGAACGAATATTATTGGAATATTGCGTCACCGCTTTGGTACTTAAAATCTCAAAAATATGTTCCGAGTCCGCAGTCGCTGAGTTTTCAATTACCATAGCCGTTGCTACGTCACCAAAAATAAAATGGCTGTCTCTGTCGCGAAAATTAATCTGTGGTGTGGTCAATTCTGGATTGATGACTAACACTCGTTTTGCAGTACCAGCCGCAATCATTTCGTACGCTCGATGCAATGCAAAAGTAGCCGCAGAACAAGCTACTAACATGTCAAACGCAAACCCTTTAATACCTAAGGCTCCTTGCACTTCAATCGCTAAGGCTGGATACGAGCGCTGAGTATAGGCACAAGAAACAATGACAACATCTATGTCAGCGGCAGTCTTATTGGCCGACTTTAATGCTTCTTTAGCCGCATGGATTGCCATTTCTGCTTGATCTGATAATTGTTCTTCGCTGCGTACCGGAATTTTCGGACGCATTCTATCAATGTCTAATATGCCGTCTTTCACATAAACATGACGGCTTTTAATTCCTGAAGCTTTTTCAATAAATTCAGCACTTGAGAGGGGTTTGGAGTCGAGTTCTCCGTTTTCGATTGCTATTTCATGCTGCTGATTAAAGCGAGTGGCATAAGCGTTATATGCGGTGACTAGTTCTTCATTACTAATACTATGAGCGGGTTTCCACAAACCAGAGCCGCTAATTACTACACTAGATGTCATGTAAAGTCCTAACTAAGGGATATGAGGTCGCATATCAAAATGCGACTGAGATCTAGTTAGCTTATCGGTTTGTAATAAAAAAGTCAGCCTGAAGCTGACTTTTTGAAATAATAAGTTAATTGTTATTTAAAATAGATAAGTATTCGCTGCACTTAATAATTTATCTTTGCTTGATTTTCCAGTCACGCAAGCTTGAATATCTTTGTGTTTAAACACGTACACCTTATCGTGTGAACCAATTACCGCGTCATTATCTGCGTCTACAAAGTCGGACAACAGGAAAGTGACATTTTCGTCATCAGACAAAGATCTAAGACCGGCACCGTAGCGGCACAACATGTTTCCTATTGTATCTTCAAATAGCGAAAGTGATTCTTTATACAACTGTTGTTTTACCGCTTGGCGTTTCGCTAACGCCTGATGACGTTCAGTTTCTAATTCGCTGCGAAATTTTTCTAACTCTTTGGTTTTTGATTCAAGTCTCGCCACCTGGTCGTGAAGCTCTTTCTGACGATTCTGAATCTCTTTACGACGTTGTGTATCAGCATTGCGTTTTTCAAATTCCAAGTCCCGTAGGGTGCGATCAAATTCACGCTTTTCCCAAGACAACTCGCGCTGCTCTTCGTGCAAATCACGCATTTTGTCACTTAATTCGTCATCATAGTCATCGTAATCATCACCATGTTCGACAAATTTCATCACCATTTTTTCAATTTCGTCTTCGTCAATGTTAATTTCAAAGCGGTTGGAATTAGGTGCTTTTGGTGCTTGTGGAATACTGTTAACTAAACCATTCAAATCAAAACCAAAAAAATTGCCGCCATGCCTACCGCTATCTATTTCAAACACCACACCTTGATCGGCAAGATAAAAAACCGCGTCAGCACGAAAACGTATGTTTTTGTCTGAATTTTGCTGTTTTAATGTGGCTTGTAGAATATTCAGCATTATGCCGACTTCGTTACGCACTTCTTTTATATTGGTTTCTTTAGTTTTAGCTTGTAGCGGGCTAATAACGCAACTCCCTATAGCCAACGCCAATAAAGTTTGTTTAATTGATACACTCATGGTTACTTCCTCATTCGTTAATAGTGCCAGTTAGCTCGGGCTTGGCATAAATATTTTGTTGTAATTTGTTTAATTGGCGTGCGTAAAATAGCTGATCGTCGCCACGCTGTTCGTTGACATATTTAATCAGTTCAGCAAAGTCTTCACGTCTCTCTTTGCGGCTCGCACCTAACAGGTATTGTGTTAACTGCGCACTGGTATCCATTTGTTGTTGCCCTAATGCTTGGGTATATTCTGTTAACGCTACCTGCTGTGCTTGTTGAAACTCGACTAATCGGTCATTCACTAAGCGGTCAATCTCTTGGGTACTTTGTTTTCCAGCAAAACTAATGGTCATTGCCCCATCATCCATTCGCACTTGCAGTCCAGTTAGCACCATAACTATGGCCAACATTGAAGTAGCAAAGGATAGAGTCGGCAAACCTTGCCATTGCCACCACTTCGCTTTTTGCGGCATATCAAAGGTACTTTCCCTGTCCCAATTGGGCACCTCGTCATCGTGATAATGTTCA
Organism: Paraglaciecola arctica; assembly: GCF_018861065.1. Lineage (GTDB taxonomy): Bacteria > Pseudomonadota > Gammaproteobacteria > Enterobacterales > Alteromonadaceae > Paraglaciecola > Paraglaciecola arctica_B. Next base: position 240,997 of record NZ_JAHKQO010000031.1, on the reverse strand, counting down.
CTTTGCAGGGCAAAGATATTGTAGGTTTCAACTTGTTTAGCAAAATCCTCTTGCTGCAGACAACGTTGCTCAAATTCATGTTGCTGAGACTCAGTCAGTTGTTGCTCTGACCACAGACCTAACAATTGTTCGTTGCTTAAATTAGCATGACTACTATGAGACTTATCTATCCCATCTAGCCGCGAATCATGTTTAGGCATAATCGACCTCCATCAATATTTTCAACTTTTCTAATGCACCATATAAACGCGATTTGGCGGTGTTCACTGAAATCCCGGTTTGTTCGGCGATTTCATCAAAAGTAAACTGACCAAAGAACTTCAGTTCTACTACCGCCTTTTGTGACAGCGGTAATTGTTGCATCGCGTTCACTAACTGTTTGTTCTCTTGAGTTGTATGAATACTCTCTGCCGCACTTTTCTCTTCGCTTTCTATCTCTGGGGCGTCATCCAATCCCTGAGTAGGTTTTTTACGCCGGTAAAACTCAATACATCGAAAATGTGCGATACGAAATAACCAACTTTTGAAACTCCCTTCATTTCTATAACTCGCTAAGTTACGAAACACCGAAATAAATACTTCTTGCATCAGATCCAACGCATCCTCGTTTTTTCCAGTCATGCGCATGCCGTAGTTGTAAATAGGTTTTTCATAACGTTTAAGCAAATTCAGCCAGGCTTGTTTATTGCCCTGCAGCGCTTTGCTTATGAGTTGTTCGTCTGTTTTCTCAAACACTGTTTTAATTCCCTTCTCTTAGGGTTTGTCCCCTTTGCTCATTAAAGTCGAGGGGACAAGTAAAAAAGTTTATTTTTAATTAAAATAATTTTGAAATTAGCGGGTCAATGTAGGAATAGGGATGAGGGGTGCGACTAATTCAGCCAAATGACGAAACAATCTAACTCGTGTTGTACCGTTACGCCACACCATGCCAATTTCACGATAGGCCATGTCTTCAGCTGGCATCGAAACTAGAGATTTAGTGCTCAATATATGATTCTTTATGGCCAACTCAGGCATAAAAGTGAACCCCAATTTACTATTCGCTAATTGCACTAAGGTGTACAAACTGCTGGCAGCAAGAGAATTCACTTGCTCACTATGCTTGAGACCACAAGCACTGACTGCGTGCCCGGTCATGCAATGTTCTTGCTGTAAAAGAAAGATACTTTGTTTCGGTAAGGCCGATACATCTAAGGGCACAGGTAAACTAGTAACCAAATCACTATGTGCGATTAAATGAAAAGGGTCATGACCCAATACAAGTTGTTTGCACCCTGGTGTTTCCATTGGTAAAGCTAACACTAATAAGTCTAAGGCGCCCTCATTAAGCTGAGTTAGCAAATTAGCTGTGGTGTCTTCTTGCAACTGCAGCGTGATATCAGGTAAATTCTGATGCACTTTGTCTATTAACCCTTCAAAAATAAAAGGGGCAATGGTTGGGATCACCCCTATTTTGAGTTTGCCTGCTTGCCAATTACCCGCACTTTGAGCAAAATCGACCAACTCATGGGCGTCGTTTAGTATCGCCTTGCTGCGCTCTACTAATTCAAGACCAAGGGGTGTAAACACAAAGGTTTTGTGGTCGCGCTCTAACAATTGTGATCCAAATTGTTCTTCTAAATTCTGAATTGCAGTACTCAGCGTGGACTGACTAACATGGCAATGTTGTGCGGCTCTGTGAAAATGTTGCTCTTGATGCAGTACTACTAAATAGTGAAGATGTTTAAGGTTGGGCCATTTCATACTTTTCATCTATAAAAACGATTGAGACCACCATTCTAGATTAGATTTACAGATAAAAAAAGCGCCATCAGGCGCTTTTTTTGGTAACTATAAAATGACACCTAATGGCCTATAGAAGCATAAGATTCCACTTGTTTTCTTTCGCCCTCAACAAATTTTGACCATTGTTTCGCCATGCCACGGCTACCATCAAATTCTTGGGCTTTAGCAAGCTGAGTAAGCGCTTGGTTGTATTCACCCATATTAAATTGCGCCATGCCAATAACTAGATGCGACATGCCTTCGTTACGCAGACCACCTTTTTCCAAAGCTTTTTGAGACATAGCGATAGCATCAGTCCATTGATCCATGTTTAAGTACATTTGACCTAATTGGGCATAAAGCTCGCCTGTTTCAGACATTTTAGCAGCAGCCAACATCACAGGAACCGCTTTTTCAGTTTCCTTTGCAGAATTCAATGATTGCGCTAAGAAGGTTAAATTACGCTCGTTCTCAGGTAATTTACCTTCATCTATCGCTTTTTGCATCACAGCCGCAGCCTTAAAAGGTAATTGATGGTAATAGTAGAGTTGCGCTAGATTAAACATATCTGAGCCGGTGGCCACATAACTTTTTTGTTCAGCAATTTCCATCACCGCTAGTTGCTTTTGTTCTTGTTCAAGTTCACCGTACATACCAGCTAGTTGTATCCAATACTTGGGTGCTTCGAATTTTTTGACTAACTTAAGCAATACGTCTTTAACCTTTTCAGGTTGCTTTAATTCAAAGTAAATCGCGCGTTGTAAAACATACCATTGTTCGTCTACTTGAAAACCCAAGTCGTTAGTTTCAATTTGTTCAACCGCTGCATTGATATATTGAGAAGCCGCTGCGTAATCTTGTTTTTGATACATAGCTTGTGCTTTTAAAACTAAATTCTTAGCGGGGATTTCTTTATTAGGATATAGCCTTGTTTGAATGCTTTCCCATTGTTCGATTTTAGCTATTGTCTGATCATAGTTACCACGCATCATATGTAGTTGCGCCAAGCTGAACAAAGTTGCTTGCTCAAACGATTCTGGAATAGGTTGTTGCAGCACAACATTTTCGAATGCAGCAATGGCCTGATCGTAATTTTCAGCTTCGTAATGAATAAACCCATAAAAATTATACATCATGGCTTGTTCATAACTGTTCATTGAACTGCTTTTAGACTTAACATTGTCTAATACTTCAAAGGCTTCAGTCTGATTTCCCGCATCAGCTAAACCTTGAGCGCGGGATAATTGATCATACACTTTCGATCGCAACGTTGGCACACGTTTAGTTTTACGCTCTACTTTTGCCTGCTCTGCGTTTACAGTATTTGCTTGTATGCCAGACATTAAAACACCTGTCATCAAGACAGGTGTTGCCAACTTAAGTAGTAATTTATTGATAGCCATTTTAGCCCCCAAGTTCGAATTTAACCCGCACTTCAACCCCTGACACTTCCATAGGTTCGCCATTTACGACGCGCGGTTTATATTTATATTTTAAAGTGGCATCTAAGGCCGCTTGTTCGAAAATGCCTTCAGGTGAAGCTTGAATTACTTTAGGGTTGATAACTGAACCCAACTTAGACACAGTAAATTCAACATCCACATAACCTTCAATTCCCCGCTGCAAAGCGCGCCTTGGATAGACAGCTGCGACTCGCACTATGGGTAAAAACTCACCGTCACCAGATTCCAGTGCTAGTCCACCATCTAAGGAGACATCGGCAGCGACATCCGCGCCAAAATCCATCCCACTCGTTGCACTTTCTGGGCTAGGAGCGTCCATTTGTGGCGGCGCCATGTCGGGTGGTGGATCTGAAGGCTTGGGTGGTTTCTTAGGTTTTCTGTCTTTCTTTTGAACCACTTCTTCCTGTTTAACACGAACAAAATCCAACACACTTCCCTTGGGTGCATCCGTTAAAGCACTGCCACCACTTTGAATTAACGACTGCATCAAAAAGAACAACGCTAAGGTGACAAACGCTGCCAATAGAATGGCTATAACTAACCTAGACAAAGTCTGCGGCAGTGTTTTTGTCATAGTCTGCGACATAACGACTTACGGCTCCTGCGCTGCAATAGACACATCTAGAATGCCCGCTGCCCGTGATGCATCCATAACTTTAATCAATACATCAGTTGTGGCCTTTTTATCGGCCTGAATAACCACTGTACCTTGAGGGTTTTCAGCATAAAGACGCTCAATATTGGCCTGTACTGCACGTACATCAACCTTGCGCTTATTTATCCAAATTTCACCTTTGTCACTGATGGCAACCAAGATATTAGCGCGATCCTTTTTCACTGCAGTCGCAGCTTCAGGACGGTTCACATCAATGCCGGCCTCCTTAACAAAAGACGCGGTTACGATAAAAAATATCAGCATGATAAATACGACGTCTAGCATAGGGGTCATATCGATTGCTGCTTCTTCTTCGTCCATCAAGTTTTGGAAATGCTGTTTCATATTTTTCTCTTTTAATCCGATACTCAGGGCTAAACTTTACGTTCCATACGTAATGAATCTTCTAAGCTTGCTCTTTCATTTTTTGCAGTTCGTGCTAGCCAAGTAGAAGCGAATACACCAGACAAAGCCCCTACCATTCCTGCCATTGTAGGAATGGTGGCTTTAGACACACCCGATGCCATTGAGCGCGCGTTACCTGAACCCGATATCGCCATCACATCAAACACTTCAATCATGCCGGTTACTGTTCCCATCAAACCTAATAATGGACATAACGCCACTAAAGATTGAATGATAGGTACACCTGCACTCAGTTTTAGGGATACTCGCGAAATCATCGCTTGACGAATTTGCTCGGAGTTCCAAGATGAACGTTCGCTTCGCGCTGTCCACTTAGCTATCACCGCATTTTTATATTGTTTGTGAGTAACAAACACATACATAACGCGCTCTAAAATCATTAACCACATAACAAAAATCAAGCCACCAATAATCAGCAGAACTTGTCCACCGGTTTCGGTAAAATCGCGAATGGTTTCGAGAATCTCAATCATGATAAATTAAGCTTTGTCGCTGCGAGTAGTGTTATGAGCTTCAGCTCGCTCGGCGATTACGCCGGCAGCTTGCTCTTGCAATATATAAACGATGTTTTTATTGCGAGTATTTAGCATGGCGTAAAGCAAAGTCATAGGAATCGCCACCACCAAACCTAGTACTGTGGTTACCAACGCAGTAGAGATACCACCGGCCATTAATTTAGGGTCACCTGTACCGAATAAGGTTATCGCTTGGAAGGTGTTGATCATACCTGAAACTGTACCTAGCAAGCCCATTAAAGGTGCGACCACAGATATCACTTTGATGATACTAAGTGAGCGACCTAACTTAGGTACTTCCCCTAGAATTGCTTCTGTTAGATGTAATTCTAGCGCTTCTGTGTCAGCTTCTGGGAAATCATCTTTGGCTTTCATAACACGACCAAGAGAGTTATTGTCTTTGAAATCAGTCGACTTAAGTTGACGATTCACTTTCGCGCCTTCAATAGACAATGAGATGAAACGCCAAATCGCTATCAACAAGCCTACAAAACCAACAGCTAAGATGATGTAACCAACAGTTCCACCTTGTTCAACACGTTCTTTTAAACTCGGAGCTTGAACCAACAATTTAAGAATTGAGCCACCTGTTGGGTCTAATCCAAATTCAACTAATTCTCCCGAAGAGCTTTGTAAAGCTGCGGCGCTTTCACCGTAACGACCAGCTGGTTGACGTACCAACTCTGCAACTGAACCTGTGGTGCCGTTGTAATCTAAATATTTACCATCAGCGGCCAATGCAAAAGGTCCAACACGTAAGACTTCTTTGCTGACTTTATTACCACCCGCTTCAATTACATCAGTGGTGAACTTAGTCACCTTACCCGACTCTGTCATTTCACGCTGCATTTCAAACCAAACACGTTCAATTTCATCGATTGACGCAAGTTTAGAGGTTGACCCCATAGATTGAGCTAGCTCATCCAAAAACTCAGCTCTGCCTGGAATTTGTGCCGAAATAATAGAATTTTGGAATTTACTTTTGGTATCACCTGATACTTGTTGTAGCACCCCAAACAACTCTTTTAGAGAGCCTAAACGCTTATTCATGGCTTCATTTAAGTCAGCCAATTTGAATTCATTTTCTTCGAACTGAGTTTCCATTCGCTCTGAAGCTGCTAACGCCGCATCACGCTTTTTCCTAGCATCACGTAACATTTGATCTTGCTCAGAACGTTTCGCTGCAAACTCTTTCTCACGTTGTGCATTTTCTTTGTCTTGCTGAAACTGTCCTTGTTCAAGTTGTTGTAACAAAGCATCCAAATCTAACGCTTTGTCTTCTTGGGCTACAGCCACACTTGACAACATACCGAGACCGGTAATGACAACTAAGTTTCTTAAGATATTATTCATGTTTATCATTTTTCAGGCCCTTAATCCGTCAACGCTACAGGTAGCATAAGTAGGTCTGGTGCGAGTTGTTTCTTCGCCATACGTAAGCCTTTTGTGACTTGTGTTCGATAACTAGACGGCAATGCTTCCCACTGGCGCGTTTGTTTGTTCCAAGTGCCTTGCAGGCTAGCGTCGCGAGTTTGATAAATAAGTGCGGTGCGCCCTATTCTTAAAAAATCCACATCGCGCTCTTGTCCATCAATAGTATGTAATCCGCTATAAGCTTCGAGTGTGCGTCCGTAGTCCATTTCAACTTGGTAAGCTTCCATAACACGACGAAACTTCTCTGATGGGGCAATGTCTGCTCGGTCCATCAACGCTTGCAACTCAGCAATACGATTGTTTCTCTCTTGCTCAAGAAAAGGTACATCCAATTCAACAAATTGCGCTAAACCAGTAATCATACGTAACATTAGCGGCGTGATTTGACGCTCAATAATGCTCACGCCATCAATAGACGCGTTTAAATCCGCCATTTCCTGCATTTGATTATTTATTTGTTTTTGCAATTGGCCGTTGTATACGTCCAATCCAACGGTTTCTTTATTGATAGCTTTAAATTGCTGTAATTTGTTATCAATTTGATCAGTGATACTGTTGATTTTTTGTTGGGATTTTGCTGCTGACTGGTTGATTTCAGTCGCTTTTTTGATTGCAGGCTGGAGCGCTTTTTCTTCTTGTGCTTGGCTAATGCCAGCTGTCATAAATACGCCTACAAGTGCGGCAGATAATTTGGTCAGTCGTGTCATACCTCAAACCCTAAAGATTGGATAACAGCGATTTACTGTTATTTAAAAACTGCGCAGAGAATAAAGGCTATATGTGACATAAATATTACAGTTAGATGACGGACTTATGAAAGGCTATTGAAGTTTGCATAGTGTGAAATTTAGAACCTTCGATACACCTTAGATTGTTTGGCTTTCAAAGCATGACCCCAAGATTTATTTCTGCTTGCTCTTTCGCAAATAATTGCAATTATCACAAAAATAATTTGCTTCCTAAAAACAATAAGTTTGAAATGGGTAATTTAAATATGCGCGACGCCCTCTTTGGTCAACTCTCCACTTTGAACCTCCCCAAAAAACAAAAATCCGCTATCAACGAAATTAATAGCGGATTTTACACAGCATCTAAACATGTAGCGCTAATCTAAAACTCGTAGCTATAACTCACACCAAAGGTAGAGCCCACTTCGCGAGATCTAACGACCACGTTATCTTGCAGCACTTCTTGATTCTCACCCAATAGGTTTTTAACTTTGAACTTTACATTAGTATTAAAATTAGGGTACCAAGTGTACACAAGATCTAAAGAATGGAACGGTTGCTCGAACGCATCGCCACGACCACCGATACCCGAAGCGAGAATTCGCTCACCGAAGACGTTATAAACTAAAGAGCCACTATGTTCTCCATTTGCCGAGTCATAGTTTAACTGTAAGTTAACAACATATTCGGAATGGCCATTCATGCGCTTAACAGTGTTGGTTAAATTCCCTGAATCGGCAGCATCAATAGACACTTCAGAATCACTTAACGTCAGATTACCAGAGGTAAAGAAACCTTCGGCTAACCAATTTAAGCCATATAACCACTCAGTTTCAATACCATATAGCTCCGCTGACTCACCATTAGTAAATGATGCGGTATAACTAGAATCGCCTACTGCTAGCACTGATTCAATGGGGTTAGTAATATCTTTATAGAACAAAGATATAGCTAAGTTATCGCCGTTATCGCCATATAATTCATAACGGGCATCATAGTTTTTCAACTGACTTGATATCAGAGACAAACTACCAGTCGTACGAATATCGGTTAATGGATCAAAATACCCAACAGGTACCACTTCTCGCAAATCAGGGCGAACCACGGTTTCACCATAACCAAAGCGCAATTGATAACCGTCACCGCCTAAGTAAGTTAAACTCAATGCAGGATAGATATCGTCATCATTGATAGTGCGGTCTTCGATACGCTCTTCACTGTAAAACGTTTCAATGTCTTCACGATTGAAAATCAAACTAGACGATTCAAGTGTCACCTGTTGAAAAGACTCATAGCGTAACCCACCACTAAAACGCCACGTATTATCATAAATGACATCAAAGGCGCCATAACTTGCCTGTACCTTCTGTGCCGCCATGTAATCGTCAGCTTCTGGTGCTTCAGGCTCGTTAAATGAAATCCAGACTTCATTATTATCAATAAAGTCATCGCTTAAATAGGCACTAAGACCGACTATGTTTTCACTGCCTTGATCGACATCGACACCCGCGCCACTATTATTAATAAAGAAGCTAGATGTAGTGTAGTATCGAGCTCTATCCGAATAGTCCCAACCTGTTTTGAGTTCTATATCGAACTTCCCTTTAGAAATGGGTAGATTAAAATTGCCACCCCATGACTTCATAAAGTCACGCATCTCAACAAACTGATAGTTAACAATACCGTTGCCGCCGTTAATACCACTACCTTGGTAAACATTGTCTGCATATTCATCAGCAAAGTTATAGGTCACATCTAAGGGTATATCGGTATGTACTTCTGACTCAGTATATTGCCAATCAGCGCCCACTCCCCACCAATCTAAGAAGGTGTGTTGACCTTTAAATTGGTCAATTTCTAGTTCACGCTCTTCAAAGGTAAATTGATGGCTGCGCGCGGCCTGATCATCAACTGCAATGGTATTGCTTTGTGTCGGGTTTTGGTTAACTGCAATTTCAGACTCATCTTCATTGTCTTGAATGTAGATTTTACTGTAACTAACTTCATGACTATCCAAACGATAACCTAAAGTGAAAAGACCATTTAGTCTTTCATTTTCTGTGGTCACTTTAGAATCGGTAAGACTGTCATAACATGGATTACTGACATCTTCAGTAGTCTCTAATAAAGTAGCACAATCGTCAGTTTTATTGGCACTGACAACAGCGTTGGTTTGGTCGGTGTAATTCCATTTGTTATCATAGGCAACAGAGGCTAAAAAGCCGACTGTTCCCCCTAACCACTCTTCATCAAAAGAGTTACCTATACCACCTTGGAATGAATAGTTAGGAGATAATGATTCATCCTTTAATCTCATATTACGTGGCAGGCTTTTTAATAAATCCTGATTGGTAGCAAACGCTTGTTGAAAAGCGGTTTGCTCTTCGTTGTCCGTCAAGTTATGTCTTTCAATAATATTACGAACAGAGAAATCACCACGGTAATGTACAATCGCGCTTTCTAATGTATCAGGCAGGCCGCTATCGTTTTTATCATAAGTAAACCCACTTGAATTATTGGAGTTTCCTTCGATACCTAACTGAAATTCAGCCACAAACTCTGAAGGTAAAGATTTTGTGCGAATATCCACACTACCGCCACCAAAAGCAGCCGGCATATCAGGCGAAAATGCTTTTTGTACCGATAAACTTTCAATCACATTAGTTGGAAAAATATCCAACGGAATTACGTTTCGAGTTAGGTCTGGGCTAGGAATACTAGCTCCATTTAAACGAGCACTAGAATAACGCTCACCTAATCCACGTACATATATATATTTGCCGTCAACCAAGGTTAAACCTGTTACCCGGCGCAAAGCTGATGCCGCATCACTATCACCGGTTCGAGAAATTTGCTCAGCACCCAAAATATCTGCAACAAAGGCTTGGTTTTTACGTTCTTCGATTACTGCGGCTGCAGTACCCTGGAGGCGATTACCCGTGGTGACCACTTCGTCAATCACATTATCTTGTTGTTGGGCTTGTAAAGAGCCCGTGACAAGACCGAATGCAACTGCTAACGAGATTTTACTCGCGCTGTATTGAGTCTTCATCATTTATCCCACACTGAAAATGAACAAAAAAGGCGTAACTAGGCACTTAACCTATTACGCCTATACATTTGTTTGCTAAACGACTTATTATTCGTCAGCCATGGCATTTTCATAGGCATCTTTTGCCCAATCATACCAGTCACTTGAAGTATCAGTTGGGCTTACCGCACCGATAAAGTCTACACTTTCAAAGAAATTAGCATCGATAGTAGTCATGTCGAATGGCGTTTTAAGGTCAGCGATAGTAGCAAAACCGTTGCTTGCAAGTACGTCTGCATCGCCACCAGAAACAGTGTTCATGTCGTCTGCATTATCAGTTAACCAGTTAGTGAAAGTTGTGCTTCCAACTGTTTCTGATTTAGCTAATACTGCACAAGCAGCCACAGAGTTTTTCATTGACACGTCGCCATCAACAATCACTTGCTCTGCATCAGAAGAGTTTTCGAAACAATGTGTTTGAGTAGCAGAGGTTTTAACTAAAACCGTGTTGTACCAAGTAGCAGAGATAAAGTCATCTAACTTGATAGCTACTGAAGGATTATCGTCACGTACAGAGTTAACATCTGTAGTAATAACAGTTACGTTGGCAATTTGTGGTGCAGAAGGCGCAACGTTGTTATCTTTAACTTTAGTCCCGTCAGACTCAAAGCCACCGTTACCCATGTTGATAGAATTACCTGCTGCGTTCATAACAGTACCATGTTTAACTAAGATGAATTGTGCGTTACCACTCCAGCCAGCGTCAATATCAATACTGTCATCTTGAGTATCAGTTACCACAATGTGCTTAAGATCAACTGCACCACCAAACAATTCGATACCATCATCATATCCAGCATAGATGTCGACGTAGTCAATAGTAGTACCTGAACCTACAGCAAATAAGCTTAGAGAGTTCAAATCGTTACCTTCTTCAGCACCTGCTGGCAAACCACCTGCATAATGAATTTTAACGAATTTTAATGTACCACTGTTGTCAGTGTTGTCGTTGCCACCGTAATAAGTAACGGCCCCTTCACTTTCTGCATTACATGTAACCGCTGCTCGCTCTGCATCAGAACACTGATCAGTGATACCAAAACCGTCAATCATAATACCGCCCCAATCTTGAGGTTGAGCATCAGAAACTTTTAAGCTTGCGATTGCATTAGCTGAAGTAAAAGTAATTGGGTCACTGTAAGTACCAACAGCTTCGATATTTGCGCCGCGGTTAATTTGGACACGAGAAGAAGAATCATCAAATGCTAATGTTGCACCGGCTTCAATTTCTAAAGTCGGTCCATCAACCACAAGCGTACAGTTATCAGAAGTATTACAGTTTTCACCCACAACCAGTGAGCTCTCAAAGAAATGTACACCACCGTTATCAAGCTTGGCTAAGGTGATATCTGAAGATAGTGGACTAGCTGCGCTTACAAAGTTTTTGCTATATTCACAGTTTCCACCCGTGTATTCACCTTGCACTGTAGAACCAGAATCGTCATAAGAAGCACATGGGTTTTCATCAGTACCTGTGTCAACGTTGCCATTACCTTCATTAGTAGTAGTCGTTGTATTATTACTGTTATTAACACTAGTATCGTTAACAGTAGGGGTAATATTGATATCGCCACCACAACCGGCTAGTGCCAACGCTAAAACAATTGCGCTAGCTTTGAAAGTATTATTGATTTCCATTGTGCTCTCCAAATGCGAGTAAAATTATTAGAATTAAAAAACGCGGCTAGGATAGCGAAGGAGCATGACAGTTTTGTTACACCGATCAGATGTCACAAAAGTTTAATATTGGATTACCGTTTAAGGTTGCGATATTTCTAATCATCAAAGAATATGGACAAAATTATTTTTTTATCATTTTAAATCAAAAACTTACAAACATCATAGAGAACAACGGCCCGTTTGAAAGTACCGCATACAAATAGTTTGGGATTGATAACTCAGCTAATTTTCACAAATACTAGAACTTGTGTTCGAGACCCGCTGCCAACCAGGAGCTGTCGGCGCTGTCCTGTAAATTTCGATTAGTGAACCAAAGGAATGCCTTAGTAGATTGACCCAACGCATAGTCTGCACCTACAGAGGCACTATCATCGTTACCTGCGACTTGATACTGCACTTTCACAACTATTTTCCCGATACTGTATGCTGCACTAACAAGAGCACCATCTTCTGACTTACCTGTTGCGATAAGCTTTTGATTATGCAAAATCATCCCAAGTTTTAAGTTATCAAATTTTGTTTGAACAGAGACACGTTGCGTATCATATCCTTTCATATCAATATCAGCTGCGACTGCAGCAAACCATTGACTTTTATTTAGGTATTTATCGCCATAAGAAATTGAAAATGACTGGGCGTCATTCCCTTGTGTATTATCCTGTGCAATATACGACGCTCCAAATGTAAATCCTTTAAACTTTGGCGAAAAGTAAGTCACGGAATTTTCCATGCGATTTTCCCCCTGCCATAAACCTTTTAAATCAGCTTCGTAATGATTAAATAGGTCGATTTCACCTTGCGACTGTTTTAACACTGTGTCATTTCTACCCAGTAACACCGAACCAAAACTCCCCTTAAGGCCCATGTATTGGTTACGAGCTGAAATATTATCTGAGCCGGATTCGTCGGTTAAGTCTACTCGCCATTCCGCCATGTAAACTACTTCTAGATCACTGTCTAATTTTAAATTACCTTTTACACCCATTCGTGAATTGTTGCTTCGTAATTCCGTAAAACGACTCTCTCCTTCATCGGATGATTGCGCCGAAACGTTCATTAAACCATAAAACTTAATTGGATCTGCAGCACCCACAGCTGAAAGACAACTGGTGACCAATGCAACTGATAATCTTCTAGTCAATTTCATAAATTCGACGTTCAAACTATTGTGGGTTCAACCTAACCTCTCATTCTACTCTCTTATTAGGGCAAGCCATAAGCTTTATGACGTTTTTATTACAAATTTATGACAAAGCAAAAGTGACAGAGTGTTAAATTGTTGCAAACTGCTAAATGACTTTGTTCATAAACTGAGAATGGGGATACATACAAAAAAGCCAGAAGCATTGCTTCTGGCTTTCAAAGTATTAGATTTTTACTAGCTAAGTCCTAAGGCGCAAAGATACCTTTAATCATAAAGAAGAAGATAATAGATAAACCTGCACCTGCCGGCAAAGTTATCACCCAAGACACCACAATATTTCTTACAACACTTAGGTTTATGGCAGCGATACCTCTCGCCATGCCTACACCTAATACTGCACCAACTAAGGTTTGTGTTGTTGAGATAGGTAACCCGGCACCCGATGCAATAACTACGGTACAAGCGGCAGCCAATTCTGCTGCAAAACCGCGACTTGGAGTAAGATGGGTAATACCATTACCGATAGTTTTAATCACTCGATGGCCAAAAAGAGCCAAACCAGCCACAATTCCAATGCCTCCAAGGGGTAAAATCCACCACACTAGCTGGGCACTCTTACCGATTTCACCACCACTTTCAACAATACTGACCACTGCCGCTAACGGGCCTATTGCATTTGCCACATCATTTGAACCATGAGCGAATGCCATACAACAAGCTGTCACTATCATTAAAATAGCAAACACTTTTTCAACATTGGCAAACTGATCTTCTCTTTTACTTTTTGGGTTGATCTGTATACGGCTAATAAACAACTTACCAACTATACCAACCAATACCGCAACGCCTATCGCAATAATATAATCTTGTTCAGCTGGGATATTTAAACCAACGTGTTTCAACCCCTTTTTAATTGTCACTAGCGCCATAACAAACCCGGCTAACACCATATAAAAAGGTACATAACGTTTGGCGCTTTCGAAGGGGTTGTCTGTATCAAAAATGAGTTTTTGCGCTGACTGAAATATCAAAAAAGCAATAAATCCCGAAATAGCAGGCGTGACAACCCAACTACCAACGATACCGCTCACTTTGGCCCATTCCACGGCATCTGCACTCACGCCTACTGCAGCAAAACCAACAATTGCCCCTATAATTGAATGGGTTGTTGATACAGGCCAACCGAGGTAGGAAGCAATGCCCAACCAGACGCCGGCAGAAAAGAGTGCAGATATCATTCCATACACCAATAACTCGGGGCTATCGATAAAATAGGAGGAATCAATAATACCTTTTCGAATTGTCGAGGTCACTTCGCCACCGGCTAAGTACGCCCCTGCAAACTCAAATACCATCGCAATAAAAATCGCTTGTTTTATGGTCAATGCCTTTGAACCTACAGAGGTTCCCATCGCATTGGCTACGTCATTGGCACCAATACCCCATGCCATAATAAAGCCGACCGCAGCGGCGACTACGATTAAAACGAAACCGTAATTGTTAATTATTTCCATTCTGAGAATCTCTTAGTTGGCTAACATCAATTCGAGGCGAGAACCGACTCGTTCGGAAATATCGGCCAACTCGCCGACCCAATCAATAATGCTATATAAAAACATGACATCTACTGGATTGAGGTCTTTTTCAAGAGCCAGCAATCCTCTTCTAAGGCTAACTTGCAATTTATCTGTGTCGTCTTCGATATCATCTAAGCGTTCAATCATATCTTCAACCAATCGTAACTCGCGTCCTCTAAAGCCAGTTTCGAGTAAATCATCGAGTTCGTTAATGACTTTCTTTGCCTGGTTAGTCGCGTCCAAACAACGATTCAAATATTCAAGAAATGACTCATGTAATTCCACTGGTATGGCTAATTGACGACCTAAAATGCGTCCTGATATATCTTTTGCTTTATTCGCAATTTTGTCTTGCTGCGTCAACAAGTCCAATACATCCTGACGTTGAATGGGCATAAAAATACCCTGAGGCAAATTAATCCGAAGTTCACGTTTAATCACATCAGCCTGCTTCTCCATCATTGAAATAGCTTTTTGATGTTCTTGAGCAGTTTTCCAATCTTGTGCATATACCGCTTCAAAAAAGGGTAATAATGCGCGACTGCATTTGTGAACAATGTTGATGTGATCTTCTAGGGGCTTCAGCGGTGATTTAGCAAACACCCCCAAAAAAGAATTAATTGGCATAAGTTTTCTCTTCGATTAAAAACACAGATAACGTTAGTCTAATTTGAGGGCTAAACACAAATATGGCCTCTATTTGTGACCCTCTAAACCATGTTATCAATTGAATATGGCATTTTGATTACATTGAATTTTCTAAAGTTTGAAGATTCAGCACAACCACAATTAAGGTATTTTTTGATTTCAAATAATACCTTACATCTTAGATAGAATGTATTAGGCTATTTATCTAAGCAGTTTAGTCGAGCATCAGGCTCTCATTTTTACTTTATTACAGATATGTGACACTTTTATGAAACCCATAATATTTACTTTAGTTGGAAGCGATAAACCAGGATTAATAAGTGATTTAGCCAAAACAGTCTACGAAATGGGAGGCAATTGGTTAGGCAGTAATTTTTCACATATGGCGGGACATTTTGCTGGATTTGTTGAAGTTGACTTGCCTGCAGAAAAACACCAGACACTTATGGAGCTATTTTCACAACACCCAGATTTAAAAATACACTTGTTACCAGGTTTAACCGAGCATTCAATCGCTCAACAAAGTGTACAAATAGACATTATGGGTAACGACAAAACCGGTATAGTACAAGAGATAACCCAAATTTTAAGCCAATTTAACTTAAACATCGTAAAATTTGATTCCCGACTCGAGAGTGCTCCGAATTGGGGAGGCGAACTATTTAAAGCTAAAGCCATCATTACAGTTGCCGCAGATTTTGACTTAGAGACCTTGAGAGATAAGTTAGAAAACGTCGCTAATGACTTAATGGTTGATATTGAAATTCAGTAAACTAAGGCGATTGTCATTAAATTGTCATAATTGCAATAGACGATTGATAACATTAACTATGTTAAGAGTGATGTATGCCTGATACCCAAAACATTTATTATCCTAAAGAACTAAGTTGGCTTTCCTTTAATCAACGAGTATTACAAGAAGCTGCTGATGTAAATAACCCCATCATTGAACGAATACGATTTTTGGGTATTTATTCAAATAACATGGATGAGTTTTATCGAGTTCGCGTAGCGGATGTTAAACGAAAAATTTATATTCACTTAAATGAAGGTGAGATCGAAGAAGCTGAACAAACTAAGTTGTTGATGGAACGGATCCAAGAGAAAGTTCTAGAGATGACCAATAATTTTGATCGCATACATGCCAATGTGGTCAAAGGTTTAGCGCGATATAATATTTTTTTACTCGGCGAAGAAGACCTAAACGAATATCATACCCAGTGGCTAAGCGATTATTTCAAAAATAAAATTTTGCGCCACATTGCCCCCGTATTGTTAAACAAGAAGGTAAAGTTACTCTCTAGGTTAAATGACTTTTCTACCTATCTTTACGTTGGCATTCATAAAGGTGAAAAGGCTATGGCATACGCCACTATCGAGATCCCCAGTCAAAACATGTCTCGATTTGTGGTTATCCCTCCAGAAAAAAGCCGTAAAAAGAAATATATGATTTTGTTGGATGACATCATTCGTCTGAACTTGGAGAGTATATTTAAAGGTTTTATTGACTTCGATTCTCTTGAGGCATTCTCTTTCAAAATGACGCGAGATTCAGAATATTCTCTCAACGATGAAATCGATGAGAGTTATGTAGACAAAATGTCTGATAGCATGAAACAAAGGTTAATTGCAGAACCTGTACGAGTGGTCTACGACAGCAGAATGCCAAACGACATGCTCAAGGACTTAAAAAAGCGCCTTAAAATTTCTTCCTATGACAGTCTCATTTCTAGTGGTCCGTACCGTAACTTTAAAGACTTTATAGGATTTCCTAACGTAGGCCGTGATTATTTAGAAAATAGGTCACTACCGGCTCTGACATCTAGGGATTTTTCAGATTACGACACCGTATTTGACGCCATTACTGCTAAAGATATTCTGTTGCATTACCCCTACCATCGTTTCTTACATGTAACAGAATTCATTCGTCAAGCAGCGTTTGATCCGAGTGTTAAACATATTCGTCTCAATATTTATCGCGTCGCCAGTCAGTCAAGAGTCATTAGCTCCTTGATTGATGCCGTTGACAATGGCAAAAAGGTTACAGTGGTAGTTGAGTTGCGCGCTAGATTTGACGAAGAAGCCAATATTGAATGGTCCAAAAAAATGACCGATGCTGGGGTTCAAGTAGTTTTCGGCATGCATTCGTTGAAAATCCACAGTAAATTGTGTGTGGTCACCCGAGAAGAAAATGGAGAGCTAATCAATTATGCTCATTTTGGCACCGGTAATTTCAACGAAAAAACAGCGAAAATATACACAGACTTTAGTTTATTTACCCGTAATCAAGAACTTGCAAATGAAGCAGAAGCCGTATTTACATTTATTCAGCAGCCCTACCGAAGACAAAAGTTCCAACATTTGCAAGTCTCGCCACTCAATGCCCGAACTAAAATCCAAGCCTTAGTGCGTCAAGAAATACAAAACGCCAACGAAGGAATAAAGGCAGAGATAACGCTTAAAATCAACAACTTAGATGATAAACTTTTAATTGATGATTTATACAAAGCGAGTCAAGCTGGGGTCAAGATAAAAGCCATAATTCGTGGTATGTGTTCACTCGTGCCTGGCGTAAGAGGTTTGAGTGAAAATATCAGTGTTATAAGTGTGGTTGACCGCTTTTTAGAGCACCCTCGTGTAATGGTGTTTGAAAATGCTGGGGATTCAAAAATGTTTATATCTTCTGCAGATTGGATGACGCGTAATATGGACTTTAGAATTGAAGTAGGATGTCCTATTTATGATGAGAGCCTAAAACGAAGAATTATGGATATATTAAATATTCAATTTAAGGATACCCTCAAAGCTCGAGTGATAGACAAACAACAAAACAATCATTATGTGCCTAGGGGCAATCGCAAAAAGTTGAGATCACAGATTGAAATATATCGTTATTTGAAAACTCTTGAAAAGGACAAAAATGTCTAACCCTCATCATGTACCTGATTCTACATTCGATAATGTCGAGATAAGAGACAATAGCAAGGTCGCTGCATTGGATATAGGCTCAAATAGTTTTCACCTTGTGGTTGCTCGCATTGTGGCCGGCTCAGTGCAAATTTTGCACCGCGTTAAACAAAAAGTACGCTTAGCAGACGGATTAGGTACTGATGGCGCTTTATCTGAAGAGGCCATGCAGCGTGGCTTAGATACGTTAAAAGTGATTGCCGAGAGTTTGCAGGGATTTGATCCCCAGTCTGTTCGAGTGGTTGCCACACACGCATTGCGAAAAGCCAGTAATGCAAAAACTTTTCTAAAAGCGGCAAAGAAAGTATTTCCATTTCCAATAGAGGTGATATCTGGCGCAGAAGAAGCCCGTCTTATTTATCAAGGCGTAGCCCATACCAATCACCAACAAGGACAACGCCTAGTCGTTGATATAGGTGGTGGTTCAACTGAGTTTATTATTGGAGAAGGTTTTGAAACAACAGCGCTACGAAGCCTACAAATGGGGTGCGTCAGTTATACCAATCGATTCTTTAGGCAAGGAGAACTCAAACCCAAAGCCTTTGAAAAAGCGATAACCAGTGCCCAACAAGAACTGGAGATGATTGATAAAAAGTATAAGCAAATAGGTTGGAATACTTGTATAGGTACATCGGGCACGATAAAAATTATTATTGAATTGGCAGGGCAACTTGATAGTACCAATAGAGAAAACCATGTTTGTCTTACTGACCTGCTCACCTTGAAGGATTTATGTTGTCTAGCGGGCCATAGTAGAGACTTACAAATTCAAGGAATAACCGACGACAGACGCCCAGTTTTTGCAGCAGGCCTAGCCATTTTAATTGCCGCCTTTAAAAGTTTAGATATTCAAGAAATGGAGTATTCACAGGATGCTCTGCGAGAAGGGGTATTGTATGAAATGGAAGAACATCTGACCCATCCAGATATCAGGCAACGCAGTGCTGAGAGCTTAGCTACCCGATATGACGTTGACGTGGAGCAAGCCAAACGTGTGCTTGCCACTACCATGACATTACATCAGCAATGTAAAAAGGCATGGAAGATAGACGATAAAGAATTAAAAAACATGTTGGCGTGGGCAGCCCTATTGCATGAGGTAGGTTTGCAAATTAATACTCGCAGAATTCAACGTCATTCTGGTTATATACTGCAAAATATTGAATTACCCGGTTTTGGGCAAGAGCAACAAAACTTATTAGCAACGTTAACTAGGTTCTACCGTAAGAAAATTAAAGTGGCAGAAGTTCCTGAGTTTACGCTGCTAGCACAAGAGAAAGTATTTAAACTAATTGCACTACTGCGTTTGGGAGTATTGCTTAACATAAAACGTCAGGACGGCATTTTACCAAAATTTTCCGTGCAAGCCGACGGAGACAAGCTGCACATTGAATTTCCCGATAAGTGGCTTGAACAAAAACCAGTATTTAGAGCCGATTTTGAAAGTGAAAGCGAATACATTAAAGAGTTAGGGTTGAAGTTAAGCTACATATAACAGCAATTATAGACAGTCTAATGCCTGTAAAATCAAACTATGTGTGTCACTGCCTTTTACGCAAGTTTTTGAGTACATTAATTTAACCATTTAACGAATATAACTCACACCACCAGTTTGTAACCTACGCCATATACAGACTGGATCCAATGCTCATTTCCGATCAAGGCTATTTTCTTTCTGAGTTTTTTAATGTGGCTATCGATAGTACGATCACTGACTATACGGTGATCGTTATAACAGGCGTTCATCAATTGATCTCGAGAGAAAATTCTGCCTAAATCAGAGCTAAGCAAGGTTAACATTTGAAACTCAACAGATGTTAGGGTTATTGTTTGTTTGTCTATCGTCATGAGCATTCTATGAGCATCGATTTCAAACGGTAGAGTAAAATTGTCAGAGGTGTCCGCGACTGAAACCCGTCGTAAAATGGTTTTAACTCTGGCAACCACCTCCTTGGGACTAAACGGTTTACAAATATAGTCATCTGCTCCAATTTCTAGTCCCAACAAGCGATCAATTTCCTCAACCTTAGCAGTCACCATGATAATGGGAATCTGGCTAGTTAGGCGGATTGACTTACATATTTCGATCCCACTTTTACTGGGTAACATAAGGTCAAGTAAAATGATGTCAGTGTGGTGTTCAGACAACCAAGTCTCAACTTCCAATCCGTCATGGATACAACTCGTATCGTATTCAGCTGCAGCCAAATAGTCAGCTAATAAAGAGGCGATTTTTTTCTCGTCTTCAACAATCAAGACATGTGTTTTTTTCGACATAAACAATTACTCTAAAGGCAAGACAATCAAAATTCCCAACCCACCTAAGTTTGATGTAAAGGCGCTAATCTTTCCATGATGAGCCTCAACAATTTTTTGACAGATTGATAAACCTAAACCACTGCCGCCGGTTTCTCTATTTCTAGAATTTTCTGCTCGATAGAGATGTTCAAATAATTTATCCAAATCAGCCTCATCAACTCCACAACCGTTGTCTTCAAATCGAATTTCGACTTGTTGAGATTGTTGTAGTTCATTGACACTTATTTTCAGCATATTACCGTCATTTGCGTACTTTGCAGTATTGATAAATAAGTTGCCAAATAATTGTCGTAAACGCTTACTGTCTGCAAATACAAATAACTCACTTGGCAGTTCTGAAAATCTGACTTTAAAGCCATTTTCTGTCAATAATGTTTGATAATGATTTACTTCTTCATGGAGTAAGCTGGGTAAATTCAAGGATTCTTTACGGTAGTGTAAGGTTCCCAAATCGTTTCTAGTTAATTCGTGTAAATCATCTAACAGCTGCTCCAGTTGTTTTACCTCTTCATTTATTGATTGAATGCGCTCTATTGATAATGGTCTTACTCCATCAAGCATGGCTTCTAACTCACCTTTAAGAACCGCAACTGGGGTACGTAACTCATGAGATATATCAGCAAGCCAACGTTTTCTTGCCTGTTCATTTTGCTGCAAGGTAGCTGCTAGTTCGTTAAAGTCACGGCTGAGGTGCGCAAACTCATCTTTTCTTTTTAGATCGATTCGCTGCTGGAAATCACCCGATGTGAGCTTGCTCATGGCCGAAGTTAAACCCTTAATTGGTTTAACAAAATGTGCGGCTAATGGCATGGCTATCAACACAGCAACTAAAACTAAACCAAGGGCGATAAGCAAAATATAGCGTTGTTGTTGCTCAACAAAATTCAACTCATAGCCAGAGGTGAGCTGATCTCTTTTCGAAACAGCTAAAAAGCCAATTACTTTTCCTTCATCTAGGATATCAACAAAGCTAAAACTGAGTTTTGGGGAATACATTCCAACTAAAAATCCTTTATCAGCGTCTAACAAGGCATAACTCACTTCGAAAATAGGCGGCCCACCTCGTCTCGGGGGAGGGCCTTTATCCGTGCCTCTTTGTGTATCTATTCTAGGTCTTTCTTGTCCCATTTCGGGACGAGGCCCTCTTACTTGATGAGGAGGTCTAGCAGCTTGAGGGTGGCTAAATTCCGAGTCAGCTAATCCTTGATCTATGATATTTTTGAAACGTTGATGCTTACCGGTGATTTGTTTCCAAGATCCCTCTTTTTGGTAAATTTCAGCTAAAGAGGTCGCCACACCATTTAACGCTTTAAGCTCCCTCGCATTCACGTAGTCGACCATGCCTTTACCAATGCTCCACTGCATCACCAGCACTTGAGCGACTACTAGAACAGCACTAGTGAGGAAGAAAATAGCAAAGAGTTTATTCTGTATACGCATTGCGTTGCGGTCACTCCATTGTTTGATGGGACAACTAGCATAAACTAGTCCTTCAATATATCTCGCTTAAGGTAATCGGAGTTGCTTCTCTTGTCAGCCTCGAAGGTAAAGGATCCTTAATATTTACACATTACGGGAGAATTTTTTACCTTATGAAGGGGTGAAGTAACAATAGAGCGGCATTAACGCCCCAGATATTGATCAATTAATAGGGATAACTTGTCTTGCAGATGTTCTTCAAACTCATCAAGTTCTTTACCAAATACCTTTAGGTACTTCTCTGCTTTGTCATGATCTAGGCGTTTGTTATTGGTTTTATATTCCGTTTCAAGCAGTGATTTATCATAACGAGGAGTAATAACCCATCGTACAAAGTCGGAGTCTAATCCGGCTACTTGTTTTTTAGCAAATTTACAAAAATCGTCGATATGCTCAATCCCATCAGGACCTAAACAACCCGGCTCGACTCTAAATGTTACCGTGAGTTTTTTATACAAAGGCAAAGGCAGGTCATAGGCCATACGTAATTAGCTCTCATCCAACATAACAACTCAGAGCAAATCATAGCCCTATCAATACAATCTTCCAAATAAAAAAGCTGGGCACTTAGTTGCCCAGCTTTAAACTTAACAAGCTTAAGTTTTAGATGCTTGATAAATACTCTCAATTGATGCATCCATTGTTGCATCAAATTCAGCATCACTTTGCTTAGCACTAAGTCCTTCAGAAAGTGCTCGTGAGAAACTGGCAATCATGCCATTATTTTCAGTCAACCTGCTATTCGCTTCTTCCCGTGAGTATCCACCAGACAATGCTACGACTTTCAACACTTTAGGATGGTTGACTAATTCTTGATAAAAATTAGCGGTTTCAGGTAGCGTCAATTTCAACATCACTTGTTGATCTGCAGCCAAATCATCTAAATGTTTCACAATTGCCGCTTTTAGCAAAGCTTCTGCTTGAGCTTTTTCAGGACTGTGAATATCTACCTCAGGCTCAATAATTGGCATTAATCCGGCGGCTAAAATTTGCTTAGCCACAGTAAATTGCTGCGAAATAACCGCTTCAATACCTTGAGCGTTAGCCAGCTTTACAACAGAACGCATTTTGGTACCAAAAACGTTTTGTTGATTAGCTTTGGCTAACAAGCCATCTAAATCAGGTATAGGTTTTAACAATTGTGAGCCGTCAACTTCAGCTTCTAGGCCTTTATCAACCTTTAAGAAAGGTACAACTTGTTTGACTTGCCATAAATAACTAGCGGTACTTTGCCCTAAAATTTCTCTATCTAAGGTGTTTTCAAACAAAATTGCACCTAATACTCGCTCTCCGTTAAATACTTTTGATGTAATAATACGGGTACGCATTTCGTGTACTTTGGCGAACATTTCTTGGTCACCCTCATACTCAGACGGTTCTACGCCATACAAACCTAATGCTTTTGGTGTACTGCCTCCACTTTGATCCAATGCAGCGATAAATCCATTTTGCTTGCTGATTTTTGCAAGCATATCTAACTGGGCTTGTGATGCCATGTGCAACACTCCTTTATTATTGTGTTGTAAGCCGATGAGCATAACGGCTTGTAGGGTTTAAGGTAGTAAACTGAGAGCTAAAACTCTTCTTTTTATTATATTTTTCGGTACCAAATAAACAGGCTATTTAGTCGCTCTAGCTTCTAACATTGCTACAGCGGGTAGTACTTTTCCTTCAACAAACTCTAGAAACGCACCTCCACCTGTTGAGATATAAGAGATGTTGTCACTTAAATCCCATTTATCAATTGCCGCTAGCGTATCACCACCACCAGCAATTGAAAACGCATCACTATCGGCAATAGCTCGAGCAACGACTTCAGTACCTTTGGCGAAATTATCGAATTCAAATACCCCACAAGGTCCATTCCATAAAATCGTTTTGGCACCTTTTAATACTTCGGCTACGTTCTCTGCTGTTTGCGGCCCATAGTCCATAATTTCTTCATCATCTTGCACTTCAGAAACATCTTTTATAACGGCAGGTTCAGACTCTGAAAAGTTTTTACCAACACGCACATCCACAGTTTCTGGAATATCTAACGAATCCATTAAACGCTTAGCTTCAGGGATAAGGTCAGCTTCGTGTAATGAACGGCCAACATTGTAACCTCTGGCCGCCACAAAAGTATTCGAAATACCGCCTCCTACCACCAGTTGGTCTGCTATTTTGGACAAGGCATCAAGTACGGTAAGTTTGGTGGAGACTTTTGAGCCCCCTACTATTGCCACTAGTGGACGTTGCGGATTATGGAGCGCTTTTCCTAGTGCATCTAGCTCACCGGCAAGTAACGGGCCCGCACAAGCAACTGGCGCAAAGACCCCTACCCCATGAGTCGAAGCTTGGGCGCGATGTGCAGTACCAAATGCATCCATGACGTAGATGTCACATAACGCAGCGTATTGTTTTGCTAGGACTTCATCGTCTTTCTTTTCACCGAGGTTAAAACGTACATTTTCCAGAATCACCACTTCACCCGTTTCGACTGCAACGCCTGATAGGTAATCTTTCACTAAGCGCACCTTTAATTCGGTGTTCTCTTGAACATAATCCACTACCGGTTGCAATGAGAATTCATCAGCAAACTGTCCTTCCGTAGGTCTGCCTAAGTGCGACATAACCATCACTTTTGCACCAGCTGCAACGGCAGCATTAATGGTAGGCAATGACGCTCGAATACGCGCTTCAGAAGTCACCTTGCCATCTTTAATTGGCACATTTAAGTCTTGACGAATTAGTACTCTTTTACCTGCTAAATCCAGCTCGGACATTTTCAATATGGACATAATTTACCTTGTAAAAATTAACTTCAAAATTTAGTTTTGATTGGTGTTGAACATAGCCAAAGCAGTGTCAATCATTCTATTAGCAAAGCCCCATTCGTTATCACACCAAACTAGGGTTTTAACGAGCTGTTTATGGCTTACCCTTGTTTGACTTCCATCTACTATACAAGAATGCGGATCATGATTAAAATCAACCGATACTAAAGGCTCTTCAGTGTAGCTTAAAATTCCACCTAAGCGACCTTCACTAGCCTGTTTTAGCGCTAGGTTAACTTCATCAATACAAACGTGTTTTTCAAGGGTCACGCTTAAATCCATAGCGGTAACATTGATGGTGGGTACTCGTACCGCAATGGCTTCAAATTTACCCGCAAATTTAGGTAATATACGTTCGATTCCCCTTGCCAATTTGGTATCCACAGGAATGATTGACTGACTGGCAGCACGGGTCAGTCGTAAATCTGTATGGTAAGCATCTATAACTTGTTGGTCGTGCATTGATGAGTGAATGGTTGTAATCGTACCACTGAGTACATTAAACGCATCATCTAGTACCTGTATAACCGGCACAATACAGTTAGTTGTACAGGAACCGTTGGAAACAATTAAATCGTCAGCGCTGAGTTGATGGTCATTGATTCCATAGATCACAGTTGCATCCATGTCTGGACCACATGGCTGGGAAAACAGTACTTTTGTCGCTCCTTGTGCTAAATGTGCTTGACCAGCGATTCTGTCATTATGCACGCCACTGCACTCTAAGACTAAATCAATATTCAATTGCTTCCATGGGAGCGCATCTATGTTTTCATGCTGTAATAACAAGATTTCATCCCCAGCAACAACTAATTGTTTCCCTTGCAATTCTACAGGAAATCCAAATCGACCATGGGATGTATCATATTTAAGTAAGTGGGCTATACCCTCTGGCTCTGCTACCTCATTAATCGCCACAATTTCAACCTGAGTATTGCGGCCTGTTTCATATAAAGCTCTAACAACATTGCGTCCTACTCGACCAAACCCATTAATTGCGATACGTAACATAACACTCTTTATTTATTACTTGACGATAGAAAAAAGGCGCTTAAAAGCGCCTTTGAAAAATAATAGGGCTTTTAATTTAAGCCTTTGGCAGCTTCAACCACTGCCTCTGAGGTAATACCGAAGTGTTTCAGTAACGCCGCTCCTGGTGCAGATTCACCAAAGGTCGACATACCCACTACCGTGCCACCAAATCCAACGTATTTATACCAAAAATCGACATGAGCAGCTTCAACCGCTACACGCTTAGTAACAGACTTAGGTAACACAGATTCACGATATTCATCGTCCTGCTTATCAAATACAGAGGTACTAGGCATAGACACTACACGCACTGCCATGCCAGCGGCCGTGAGTTGCTCAGCCGCTTCGACTGTGATGCCAACCTCAGACCCCGTGGCAATTAAGATCACATCTGGTGTACCTAAACAATCTTTCAGAATATATCCACCTTTAGCAACGTTAGCTAACTGCTGAGCGTCACGTTGCTGGGCGGGTAATCCTTGACGGCTAAAGATTAGCGCTGATGGGCCGTCTTTGCGTTCTAATGCAGATTTCCATGCAACTGCGGTTTCTGCACCATCACATGGACGCCATGTAGTCAAGTTAGGGGTTAAGCGTAAGTTTGCCACTTGCTCAATAGGTTGGTGGGTAGGTCCATCTTCACCTTGCCCAATAGAGTCATGGGTATAAACAAAAATATTCGGGATACCCATTAATGAGGCCATACGCACAGCGTTGCGCGCATATTCCATAAACATTAAGAAAGTCGCCCCAAATGGACGGAACCCACCATGCAAACCTATACCATTCATAATACCGCTCATGCCAAACTCACGGACACCATAATATAAATAATTGCCGCTTGCATCGTCGGCTGAAATACCTTTAGTGCCTGACCATATAGTAAGGTTTGAACCTGCTAAATCAGCAGAACCACCTAACACTTCCGGCAATAATGTTGCAAAGGTTTCAATTGAATTTTGCGAGGCCTTTCGACTTGCCACATTTTCAGCTTTGTCTTGCGACTCTTGAATAAACGCATCGGCCTTTTGGGCAAAATCCGCAGGCAAGTCACCGGCTAAACGTCGGGTTAACTCAGAGGCTAATTCTGGATGTGCCTGTTGATAGGCTGCAAATTGTGCATTCCACGCTTGTTCTTTTTCAGCACCTGCTGCTTTTGCATCCCAACCAGCGTAAACATCTTCGGGAATTTCAAAGGGAGCATGTGGCCAATTCAGGAACTCGCGCGCAGCTTTAATTTCATCAGCACCTAATGGCGCGCCATGGCAGTCATGACTACCTGACTTATTCGGAGAACCAAAGCCGATGATAGTTTTACAACATATTAAAGTCGGTTTAGTGGTTTCTGCTTTTGCAGCCACAATAGCATCGGCGATTGCTTGTGGATCGTGGCCATCTACG
The DNA here is from genome assembly GCF_018861065.1 of Paraglaciecola arctica. GTDB lineage: Bacteria > Pseudomonadota > Gammaproteobacteria > Enterobacterales > Alteromonadaceae > Paraglaciecola > Paraglaciecola arctica_B. The sequence continues at coordinate 213,855 of NZ_JAHKQO010000031.1, read as the reverse complement.
TCTGCAATGACATGCCATCCATAAGCTTCAAAACGAGCAGGAGTGTTGTCGGTGAACCAACCTTCAACATGACCGTCAATTGAAATACCGTTGTCATCCCAAAACGCAACCAGTTTACCCAAACCTAAGGTGCCAGCTAAAGAACAGACTTCGTGAGAAATACCTTCCATTAAACAACCGTCACCTAAGAAACAATACGTAAAATGGTCAACGACATCAAAATCAGGTTGGTTAAACTGAGCAGCTAAGGTTTTTTCGGCAATAGCCATACCTACTGCGTTGCTGATACCTTGGCCTAGCGGCCCTGTGGTCGTTTCAACTCCGGGCGCATATCCATATTCTGGGTGTCCAGGCGTCTTAGAATGTAATTGACGGAAGTTTCTTAATTCTTCAATAGGTAGTGCATAACCTGTCAAATGTAATAGTGAATAAATCAACATCGAGCCATGCCCGTTAGATAACACAAACCTATCTCTGTTCGCCCAATCTGGGTTACTAGGATTATGTTGCATATGATCTGACCATAACACTTGTGCTATGTCAGCCATACCCATTGGGGCTCCAGGGTGTCCTGAGTTGGCTTGTTGAACCGCATCCATGCTAAGGGCGCGAATGGCGTTGGCGAGTTCTCGACGTGATGACGACATGTAGTCTCCTGACTGATCCAATAATTATGGTGTACCGTAACTCTATGCGACAGCCACCTAAGATAGCTCTGCATTTTGTATTAGCTAGCTTATAACTGCAATGCTAAATCCCTTATGAATCATTATTTACATATGACTTTTTTTTACACCTTAGCAGAATAAAATTCATAGACGTTTGGACGTCTAGAAGTAAAGACTGGTATTTTATATTTGAATTGCTAAAATACCACCATAAATTCGTATATCGACATTAAACCAAGGTGCTTTTATGACCTCACACTTATTTACATCAGAATCTGTTTCTGAAGGACACCCAGACAAAATTGCCGATCAAATTTCTGATGCAGTTTTAGACGCAATATTGACTCAAGATCCAAAGGCGCGAGTAGCATGCGAAACCTTTGTAAAAACCGGAATGGTGCTAGTAGGTGGCGAAGTCACAACCTCAGCTTGGGTCGACATAGAAGAAATAACCCGTAAAACCGTTAGAGAAATTGGCTATGTACATTCAGATATGGGCTTTGATGCAGATTCGTGCGCCATATTAAATGCCATTGGTAAACAATCACCTGATATTAATCAAGGTGTGGATCGTAGCTCACCAGCAGAACAAGGAGCCGGTGACCAAGGCTTGATGTTTGGTTACGCAAGTAACGAGACAGACGTACTGATGCCCGCCCCCATAACCTATTCACATCGATTGGTGAAACGTCAGTCTGAAGTGCGTAAGAGTGGAAAACTAAATTGGTTAAGGCCAGATGCGAAAAGTCAGGTCACTTTTGTGTATGAAAATAACGAGCCAGTTGCAATTGATGCAGTGGTATTGTCAACACAGCATGATGAGAGTATTAGTACTGCCGATTTACGTGAAGCGGTAATGGAAGAAATCATTAAACCTGTGCTCCCTGAAAAATGGTTGAGTAAACACACCAAATTTTTTATTAACCCCACTGGCCGGTTTGTCATCGGAGGGCCAATGGGCGATTGTGGTTTAACTGGCCGTAAAATCATTGTTGATACCTATGGTGGCATGGCAAGACATGGTGGCGGAGCTTTTTCAGGTAAAGATCCATCTAAAGTCGATAGGTCAGCTGCCTATGCTGGTCGTTACGTTGCTAAAAATATTGTGGCCGCAGGATTAGCAGACAAATGCGAAATCCAACTGTCTTACGCCATTGGTGTGGCAGAGCCTACTTCAATCAGCATTGAGACCTTTGGTACAGGTAAAGTGTCAGAAAGTGTGTTGGTTGCTTTAGTTCGTGAAAATTTTGAACTTAGACCTTTTGGATTGCTAAAAATGCTCGACTTAGAGCGCCCAATTTACCAAGCGACTGCAGCTTATGGACATTTTGGCAGAGAAGAATTTCCATGGGAAAACACTGACATTGCTGAACGCCTAAAAGCGAGTATTTAAACAGCGAAAGTCAATAAAATATAGCCTCTTTCTAATAGAGGCTATATTTACTTTGAGCTTATCAAAATTGGGAGAACTCTTGTGCAGCTTCATTACAAACAGCCATTGGTTCTAGCTTAATACGTACATCACCTGCAACTCTTACACTGACACATTGGCCTAGCTCAGCGGCTTTATCTTCGGCAATAACACTAACAAGATCTCCATCCACCGCAGCAAGTTCATATTGGTAGCCACTAGTGTCTCCCTCAAACAAAGCAGTCAACACTCCCCCAAACAATCCACCAATTATGGCTCCTGCGAGCATATCATCACTATTGCCTCGGGCATTGCTGAGCAAACCATCAACTGCTCCAATTGCAGCGCCTTCACCGACATAGGACTTAAATTTAATTTTTTCTACATTTTGTACCCAAGCATAAAACTCAGTGACAAATTGATTCTTTGCTTGATGGTCTACATGGTTAGAGTTAGCACATGCAGTCAGCAGAAATATCCCTAAAATGGTCGAAGAAACAACACAAGATTTATGCATAATAATTATAAATAAGTAATTTAGACCTGCATAAATTAGCTGTATTTATCTGAACAGAAGCTTAATCAACTGACAATTTAAGGTATTATTTGGCTCACTTCTAGACTATGCGAATAATCACTATGCGTTGTATTCAATATTTGTGTTTAACATTTATCATTTTGACCCTTTTTTCATCATGCGCTAAATCTCCATTAGGTCGAAATCAACTAAAACTCTATTCAAGCTCTCAGTTAGCTGGAATGGGCGAACAAGCTTTTGCAGGCATAAAAACTGAGCAGAAGGTTTCCACCCAACAGGTATCTAATCAGTATGTTGAATGTATTGCAGACGCCATTACTCAACATGTACCCAAATCAGTGTTTGCCGGAGAATGGGAGCTAGTAGTATTTGATTCTCCGCAAATCAATGCTTTCGCCCTACCTGGAGGCAAAATTGGCGTGTATACAGGTTTAATTGAGCTTTCTGAAAATCAACATCAATTAGCCGCCGTAATTGGTCATGAAGTAGGACATGTTATTGCAGAACATGGAAATGAAAGAATGTCGAGCAGTGCTCTAATTGGTATAGGAATGGAAGTCACTAATCAACTATTGCAAACCAATGGCATTGCCAGTAGCAATTTGATCATGGCTGGCTTAGGTTTAGGCGTTCAAGTAGGCGTGCAATTACCATTCGGACGAACTCATGAATCTGAAGCGGATCTCATAGGGCTAGACTTAATGGCTAAAGCAGGCTTTGATCCGCAACAATCAGTTAATTTGTGGCAAAACATGGAAAAAGCCAGCGAAGGTAATAGGCAACCTGAGCTTTTATCCACTCATCCACTTCCCGCGACACGAATCAAAAGTTTATCAAAAAATATGCCTAACGCCTTGAGTAATTACCGTTCAGCGAGTACCAAACCTAATTGCAAAATTTAATTTTGTGAAAGCAAAAAAAAGCCGCACTATATATGAATACTAGTGCGGCATTTCTTTATGACGATTTAAGACTAATCGTTTTTATGAACATGTACGTCCATTTGAGGGAAAGGTATAGAAATACCTTCAGCGTCAAATCTCAACTTAACCGCTTCATTAAAGTCAAATTTAACTGCCCAATAGTCAGCAGACGCGACCCAAGGGCGAACTACAAAATTAACACTGCTGTCAGCTAACTCAGCCACAGCAACAGTTGGAGCAGGATCTTTTAAAATACGCTCATCTGCAGCAACCATTTCTTTTAATATTTCTTTGGCTTTCTTCAAATCACTATCGTAGCCAATACCTACAACCATATCTACACGACGAGTTTCTTTAGCAGAGTAGTTAGTAATATTGCCGCCATAAATTGAACCATTAGGAATAATAATTTCCTTATTGTCGCCAGTTGTCATCACTGTTGTGAAAATACTGATACTTTTCACTACACCCATTGCACCACCAGCTTCAATGAAATCACCTGCTTTAAACGGTCTAAATACAAGCAGCATAACCCCTGCAGCAAAATTCTGTAGCGAGCCTTGCAAGGATAAACCAATGGCTAAACCTGCCGCACCTAAGATGGCAACAAGAGATGTTGTATCAACACCAAGCTGGTCTAATGAAGCAACAATAACAAACAACATTAAAATTGCATTGATAATGGCCTTGACGAAATCAATCAACATATCGTCGTACTTTGAACGCGCCATTACTTTACCAAAGACATTAACCAACATGCCTACAATAATCTTACCAACAATGTATATGACAATCGCCATAACAATGTTAATTCCCCATGGAATCACATAAGTTTCCATCATTTCGGACATTTTTTCCGCGTCAAATCCAAACATTTTTTTTCCTACCTTTTTATTGATTAATTATTGCGATTAATGAGATGCCATTCTCCATGCAACACACATAATAATTGATTTGTTTTATTAATCAATTAGACAAAAGTCTAGTTACGATATTAGTTTTATTTGAGTATTCTAGCTTCATAATTTTGTCATTTAGCGCACCTATAATTGCCTTTGAGTTGAGGCAGCGGAAGTGTTTTTTTAATAATTTTTTTTGTTTTAAACATAAAAAAAAATAGTGCTATAATATAGCTCACCGATTTTTGGTGATCTAATATTTTTAAAGGAATTGAAAATGTTACTAGTCAGTTTATTAGTTATTTCATTGGTTTTACTTTTCGTTTTTTCTATGTCAACAGAAAAGGGAAAAAATACTAAGTTTGCTCGAAAAGGTGCTAACGCCATATCACCTAAAAAAGAGACCGCTTAATCCATCAGCATGTTTGATGTAATCTAGTCCAGATGAGCAACATTTAATGGCTAGGCGGAATTGGACCATCCGCCGATGCTTATTATTTTGCTTGCTTGTTCTTCTTTAAATATCTTTGTATTGATACCATTCTTTTAAACAATATTGGTTACTGAGTGGAACAATGCGTATTATCCGAATTTACTACCCTTTTGACATGTCGGCGGATTCTTTTGTCACTTTGACAGAAGATGCGACTAATCATCTTGCCAATGTACTTCGCGCTAAGACTGGACAAGCGGTGGTGTTATTTAATGGCGATGGAAACGAATATAGTGCGCAGTTAACTGAAGTCACAAAACGTAAAGTTGTTGCTCAAATTGATTCTAAAATTTCTATTAGCATAGAATCACCTCTGAATATTCACTTAGGGCAAGGAATATCAAGGGGAGATCGCATGGAATGGGTGATTCAAAAGTCTATAGAGTTAGGAGTAACAGAGATTACTCCGCTTATCACTGAACGCTGTGGTGTAAAACTCAGTAAAGAAAGATGGGCCAAAAAACATCAACAATGGCAAAAACTGGCAATCGCTGCTTGCGAGCAATGTGGCAGAAACGTGTTGCCTGTATTACATCCCCCTTTAGCATTTGCGGACTGGATAACACTCTCTACCAACCAAATTCGCCTTACTTTGCACCCCCGCGCTGATCGAGCCTTTAGACATGTAAGTATGCCTGCTGCTGGTGCTAGATTACTAATTGGACCAGAAGGGGGTTTTACAGAGCAAGAAATTTACCAAACAGAACAAAATGGGTTTCAGACCATTCAACTTGGTCCAAGAGTATTACGCACCGAAACCGCTGCAATAGCCGCCATATCAGCGCTGCAAGCTATACATGGTGATTTATAAAATAGCCCGTTACTTTTACAACTGGTTACATTTATGCTAACTTAAGCGGCAAAGTATAGTTCCAATAAAAATAATAAATTCTATGCAGCCCCTAAAACTTATCTCCAACGACGATAATGGATTAGACACTTCGTTAGCGTCTCAGCACCTATTAGATGAAGCCCGTGCTTGTGCGATGGAAAGCATGCTAAATGGTAATCCCTTAGATCTTGCACTAAATACTATTACCAAATGTTTAGAAACTATTTTAGACAGTTGTCATTGTCAGGTACTGCTACTAGATAGCAAAAAGACAACTTTCCGTTCCCTTAATAGAAGTAATGATCACTACGCTAGTTTTATTCATAACCTCATCAAACATTTTCTAAACAATCCTAAATCTGATTTAGGTACCGATTTAGCGCAAGGCATTGACGTAATAGTGCCTGATATGAGTACGTCTAAAGCATGGCAACCTATGTTTGTAGAAGCATCAAATTTGAAAATTGTTGCTAACTGGATGGTTCCAATAATAACCGATGACGGGTCGGTTATTGGTTTGTTTAGTGCTTTGTTTAATACCACTAGAAAGGCTAGTTCGTCCGAGTTGTCATTGCTAAGTCGAGCAGCTAAGAGTATTTGTGCCTTGTTATTTCATTCAAAAAGAAAAACACAGGAGTTGCAGCACAAAATAACCCTTCATCAAAAGTTTATGATGCAAAAGGAAACTGCAGAAGACATAAACGGTTTGTTGAAAAAAGCCATTGAGCAACGGGCCGAAGTACAAGGTCAATTATTAGAATTGGAAAGTATGGCGGCTTTAGGCACAATGATGTCTAGCCTAACTCACGAAATAAGTACTCCAATCGGAGTATCAGTGACTGCTGCTAGCTTTTTAGATGACATGCAAAAGTCTTGTCTAGAAAAAGTACAGCATGAACAACTCAAACGCTCGGAACTTATCACCTATTTAACGGAATCTGCGGAAGCATCGCGGATTATCGAGCGTAATATGCTCAGAGCCGATGAATTAATCAAAACCTTTAAACGCTTATCCGTTGATCAACACAGTCAAGACGTCCGTAAATTTAACCTGTGTGAATATGTGTACGAAGTCTTGCTCTCGTTAAAGCCTAGATTAAAGCATACGCCACACAAAATTTGTGTCGATATCCCGACTGACTTAACTATTGATAGTAATCCAGGTGCTTTGAGTCAGATATTGATTAACTTAATCATGAATTCAGCACATCATGCTTTTGCTAACGATGCGGAAGGGAAAATTACGATAAAGGCGAATATTGACTATGACTCAGCGACAAACAGAAAATTAATCTTAGTTTATAAAGACAATGGCAAAGGAATGGATACCCAAACGATTGAAAACATGTACAAGCCATTTTTCACTTTAGCCAGAGAAAAGGATGGTTGCGGCTTAGGTATGCATATTTGCAATAATATTATAATGAAAGTTCTTCGAGGCACGATTGACTGTCGCTCTGAATTGGGTAAAGGCGTCGAATTCACTATAGTGTTACCCATTTCATAACCACTCCCCAAAAACAAACAAAACGTCACGTACAAAATAAAAATGCCTGCTAAAAAGCAGGCATTTTTATTTATAACTGATTATCGTGATGACTAATGCAAAATTCTGGTTTTAATTGTGCCTTCAATTTTTTGCAATTGCTCAAATGCTTCTTCAGCATGGTCAGTTTCGACATCAATCACAACGTAACCAATATTTTCATTTGTTTGTAGATACTGAGCGGCAATATTCAACCCCTTTTGCGCAAACGCTTGGTTTATTTGTGTTAGCACACCCGGTATATTTCTGTGAATGTGCAATAAACGAGAACGATCAACTTGTTCAGGTAAAGACACTTCAGGGAAATTAACCGCTGATAAAGTCGAGCCATTATCACTGTACTTAGCTAACTTGCCTGCCACTTCAATTCCGATATTTTGTTGGGCTTCTTGAGTACTGCCACCAACATGAGGCGTCAAAATCACATTGTCAAATTGAGTAAGTGGCGATTCAAAGGGATCATCGTTAGACTTAGGTTCCACTGGGAAAACATCAATTGCCGCACCCGCCAACTTACCACTTTTCAGAGCTTCTACTAGAGCATCGATATCGATAATTGTGCCTCTGGCAGCATTCATAAGAATTGCGCCGTCTTTCATCATTCCTAGTTCTTTCGCACCCATCATATTTTGGGTTTGTGGCGTTTCTGGAACATGTAGCGTGACTACATCAGAAGTATTCAATAATTGTTTTAGAGTTTTGCTTTGTGTTGAGTTACCCAAAACCAACTTATTTTCTATATCGTAAAACTGCACGCGCATACCGAGGTGCTCGGCTAATATGCTTAATTGGGTACCAATATGTCCATAACCAATAATACCTAAAGTCTTACCTCGCGCCTCAAAAGAGCCAACTGCACTTTTATCCCAAACACCCCTATGTGCCTTGGCATTTTTTGAAGGAACACCACGTAATAACAAAATAATTTGCGCCAACGCCAGCTCTGCTACAGAACGTGTATTCGAAAACGGTGCATTAAACACTGGGATCCCACGCTTTTGTGTGGCAGCTAAGTCAACCTGGTTGGTACCTATGCAAAAACATCCAACGGCAACCAGTTTTTTAGCGGCAGCAATCACATTCTCATTCAACTGAGTTCTTGAACGAATACCTATAAAATGTACATCTTTAATTTTGGCAATTAATTCGTCTTCTGGAAGTGATGTTTTTAAATACTCGATGTTTTCATAGCCATTAGCATGAAGAGTATCCAAGGTGCTTTGATGTAGACCTTCTAGTAACAAAATTTTGATTTTTTCTTTTGGCAACGACACTTTGCTCATGAGATTTTCCGACTGAGATTTTAGTTTGAGACATCTGGACGTCTATTTGAGGATGAAAAATAGCAGAATTCTCATAAATTAGAAAGCAATTATGGCTATTGCTTATTCTCTAAGTGCTTAACAAACTGAGTTCTTGTTTATTTCACCACACTAAAATTAAATTCCATGACAAATAATTCGGTTTGCTATAGTTATACTTGTGTCTTTTTATTGCGTTAAACAATTAAATTAGGAGAAGGATTTTGGCAATCACAAACTACAAACCCGTATTTAGTGAGTATCATCATGGTCCAGCCCCATTCATCCACTTACTCTCAAAACCCGTTGCCACCACACGGGATACCGCCATCAGTCAGGACGATGCCGACAAGTTAAAAAACGCGCGATTTAGAGCCACAAAAAACATTAATACCAAGCTCGTTTTTTGCGGTAACAATAATACCGAGAAAGCGCTACAACTCAATCAACTCGCCTATGTCACAAATCAAACAGTATGTTTCCTAGACTGCCATCGGTTGGTCGAAACGTATATTGGAGAAACTGAAAAAAATCTGTCAAAACTGGTTGCACAGGCAGAATCCCGTCACTGGATATTATTCTTTGACGAAGCTGACGCTTTGTTTGGAAAAGCGCCCAAAGTTCAAGATTCACGGGATAGATATGCCAACCAAGAAACAAGCTATTTGCTTAAACGCCTATCACTATTTCCCGGTATTGCGATCTTCTCACTGAAAGAGCAGTCTAAGCACCATGCTATAAAACATAGGGTAGATGCTGTGATCACATTTCGAGATCTAGACTAGATAACATGTTCATCTAACTAGTACCGGACACCAGAGAAATATTCTCAATAAGTTCTAAGGCATCTAAGTTAGCAAGCGCCAACTGACAACTAGATGTACTATTGTCATACTGTGTTGAGCAATCCACTTGCCACTGCCGCAAAACATAAGAAGCGACAGCCGCACGCAATTGCACGGTCAGTTTTCCATCCAACATATCATAATCCATCTCGATCGCTTTGGGATGCTGGATCTTAGGGTGCGGAATAAGCACTATTTCTACTATTTGTTGCCATTGCTGATCATAGTGACTAGCTTCATGTACATGAACTGCCCCTTGAATAGACTCAATAAAAGTAAATCGCGTACACACAAAATCTCGAAAACTATTACTCTTTCGATCATAGGCGCGAACATGCCATCGATGGCCGTTATTGACTATGGAATGCGGTACTAACGCCCTCTCTGTCTCTCCAGAAGAAACTGATACATATCCGCATTTAATGGCTTGTTTATTATGAATAGCACGCATGATGCTTGCGATAATAGTCACTTCGGGATGTATAAGCCTGACCGCGTCAAAACACTGCTCTGACGGCTGCAATCCGGTAGAAATACCATTGCCAAATCCGCGACTTAGGGAAGTCAAAATCACTTCAGGATCATGATTAAATACTGCATGAAAATTTTCTGTGCGGTGATAACTTTTAGTTTGATGTCGTAAAATAAGGTTTTGCGGGGCAAGCTCTTTGTAAGCACTAAAGTCTCGAGTGCTAGCTGCCAATCCCGTTCTAAAACGTTGAATCAAGTCGCTACGCGCTACATGACCAAAAAACTGCAAACTAAAATCAATAAAGGCTAAACGATCTTTTTGAGCATGGGTTAACTCAGCAAGCTTTTTATTTATTTCCAATTCAATCGAATTATTATGGTATTCCATCTAGATAGACTCATAATGACTAGGTGTACGGAGAGTAAATCACCGACACAAACAATGCAATCATTATGATTACAACTTAACTAAGAGAAATGGAAAGCTATGACTGAAAAATTGGATGGTGACGCACTTATGTCACTTAAGATAGCCTTTAGCTACATGCCAAAGGCCATTGAAGTCACTAAATACGAATATGGTGACCGCTACCAAATCGTCCTGAATCATATTGAGGCTGTGCGAGAAACCTTGTTAATTAACGATGTAGATCCAGACGAAGTCTCTGGTGAAATAGACCCTGATAACACCCCAAACTCTAGTTATTAATGTTTTTAAAATAGATTCCATTAACAATTGATTATTCAAGGCTAGGAACAAAAAACATAAGATAATAGAGCTACGGTCTCCCGCTCTGATACGATTTAAGTTAAGCGCGAATTTGTCCATCACCCATAACCAAATATTTCTCAGTGGTGAGAGACTCGATTCCCATTGGGCCATATGCATGTAGCTTAGTGGTTGCGATACCGATTTCTGCACCTAACCCAAGCTCACTGCCATCTGAAAAACGCGAGGAAGCATTCACCATTACCACAGAGGCATCAACTGAACGTTGAAAACGTTTTGCTGTTAATTCATTTCGGGTACAGATAACTTCAGTATGATGACTACCAAACCTATCTATATGCGCCATGGCATCATCGACCCCTCCCACAATACGGATCGCTATCTCAAGCTCTAAGTATTCTTGACCAAAATCTTCCACTTCTAACAAGTTTGCATTACTGAAATATTGGCAAGCGCTCCCACAAGCGTGGACTTTGACATGCTTTTCTTTTAACTTTTCGGCCACTTTTGGCAAAAATTCCGCAGCAATAGATTGGTCGACTAATAATCCCTCAATTGCATTACACACGCCGGTTCTAGAAGTTTTACCATTGATTAATAAATCCATAGCAACACTCTGGTCAGCATCTTTGTCTATATAAAGATGACACACCCCTTTAAAATGCTGAATCACCGGTATTTTACTGTTATCAGTTACAAAATTAATCAGGCCCTCGCCGCCTCTTGGGATGATCACATCGATACTATCCCGCTGCTGCATCAACTCGAACATCAAGTCACGACTGGGATCTGGAACAACTGTAATCAGCTCTTTGGGCAAATCGAATGATATTAAAACGTCTTGTAAAACATCGGCTATGGCTAAACTAGAGATCAGTGCTTCTTTGCCGCCACGCAGAATTACTGCATTCCCTGATTTAAAACACAAGGCGCCAGCGTCCGCTGTTACATTAGGACGGGCTTCGAAAATCATACAAACAACACCAAGGGGAACCCGCATTTTATGGATCTGTAGTCCATTTGGACGCTCACTAACAACTCGCTGCGCCCCAACAGGATCTTCGAGCCCGGCAATCACCTCAATACCCGATGCCATTGCTTCAATTCTCTGGGGGTCTAAAGTCAGCCTGTCGAGCATAGCACTACCCAAATTGTTTTGTTTTGCTGACACTAAATCTTGCTCATTAGCCGTTAAGATAACCTGCTGTTGTTGACGCAAAGCCTTGGCCATCGCTAATAATACTTGGTTTTTAATTGACTCATCTAACACGGCTAAGGTTTTGGATGCTTTAACCGCGCCCAATGTTAAATTTTTTATTACACTCATACTGTCTCCAACAACGCGACATTTTTGTCTGAAATAATCGGCCCTGTTTGTTCTTGAAAATCACTCGCAAAGTTTTTATCTTCTTGATTAGTAATAAAGCTCAGCAAACAACTACTATAATTTGACTTGGCTTTCGCCAATTTAGTCCCGTCATTCCTGCGTACCAAAATCGTATCACCTACTGCAAATTCGCCTTTAATTTCCACCAAGTCTTCACTGGTAAGTTGTTCACTGTGGGCATCAAGTTTAGCTTTAAAGTCATCCTCAACTATCACCTCACCTTGAGCCGTAGAGGTATGTGTCATCCAATGAATGTGCTCCTGCATAGGAGAGGATGCTGAAGAAAACCGCGTGCCAGGATTTTCACCGTTTAATAACTTAGTAAAAGACAATTCGGTAAAACCATTGACTATATAGGTGTCAATTCCATGCAAGGTTGCTTTTTTTGCTGCTTCGACTTTAGTTATCATGCCACCGGTGCCCACGGCACTTGTCGCTCCATCAGCCATCGCAAACACTTCTGCATTTATTTCTGAGATATTAGGGATGAGAACTGCATCTTGGTGTTTATGTGGGTTTTTATTGTACAAACCATCAATGTCGGAACAAATGATCAAGGCATCAGCGTCTGCAGCGGCCGCAACAATCGCAGATAAATTATCGTTATCCCCTACTTTTAACTTGTCGGTCACTATCGTGTCATTTTCGTTGATAATGGGTAAAACACCATGTTCTAGCAACGTAAAGATGGTTTCCCTTACACTGATGTAGCGTTCCCTATCACGCAAATCGCAACGCGTCAGTAGCATCTGTGCCGTTGCAAAATCAAAAAGCTTTTCCCATGTTGCAATCATTTCCGCTTGGCCGGCAGCTGCCATTGCCTTTTTGATAGGGATAGTTTGTTGTAACTCATTTGGAAACAAATGTGAGCCTGCCGCTACGGACCCTGACGAGACTAGAACCACATCGATTCCTTGTGCACGACAACTCTTAATAAATTGCGCAATACTTTCTAAATACTGACTACTACAGCCCTTTCCATGGGGCGCAATTAATGCACTTCCAACTTTTATGACAATACGTTTCCAATTAAATCTATTCATAATAATTAATTTCTTACCTTGCGAAATTCAACGCTATTTTATTGATGTAGGCTTCATTGCCTGATGTTTCGATTATTTGAAGAGCTTTTGAAATTAAAGCTTATTCTCTTGGAGAGGTCATGATGGGTTTGAAAGCTGCATTTTGGTCCTCTTAAAAGTTTGACTAAAATTACCTAGTAATCTAATAATTCGTATACTAACTATTTTTTAATAAAATTTCTACACCAGAATCGATATAACATAGTTCATTGAGGTGGTAATTAGATAGAGTTGAACTTTTACCTCAGATAAATAATGGGGTTAATTCTGAATTTAAAAATTGAACTCTAGGTTAATTACTCTTACATTAAGCGACATTTATCGGGCGTTAATAATTAGACTTTTCGGCCGGTGTTCAAAGGTATGCAAAGGTCAGTTATATGCAAAAATATGAAGAATTATTAGTATCATTAAGAAAGGTCACTCGGGCCATCGGGCTCTATTCAAAAAAGTTATCCAAAGAAAGTGGACTTACTAGTCCGCAACTTATTGTTCTAAAGGAAATTGCGCAACATAACGGCTGTATGGTTAAGGATATAGCGCAAAGTATTAATCTTAGTTCCGCAACAGTAACAAGTATTCTAGATAGACTTGAAGCACGTAATTACGTTATTCGAGAACGTTCACTTACAGATAAGCGCAGGGTCGGTTTGCATCTTACCGAGCAAGGGAAAACAGTCATAGAAAATGCGCCTCGCCCTCTGCAAGCACATTTTATTGATCGCTTTGAAAAGCTTCAAGAATGGGAGCAAACTCAATTGGTTTCTACCATGCAACGTATCGCATCCATGATGGATGCAGAAGATATAGACGCAGCGCCACTGTTAGAAGTGGGTACCCTTTATGACGTCACACAATCGGAATAAAGTGTAATTGAGCCATCTAAATTGCACATAAAACGGCAATAATTAGTAGTTTGTACTCAGTGCTAAGTTCTTGTCTTGGCACTTTGAAAACACTTTCTAGCCACTCGCGCCGCAAGGTTATAAACTAATTTTTCCAATCTGTTGGTGGTGGAATACATCCGAAACGCACTACCCAACGTATTGACCTTTTTATGAGGCGTGACTCTAAATGCAAAAAAAGACGCAAAAAAACACAAATGCAGCCTCTGTACCCAAGGGCAGATTAAGTCGATTCAGCAAATTAGGATCTTTGGCAGGGAGGGTAGCTGGAAATGTGCTTGCTGAAGGGGTCAGTGAATTAGCCAAAGGAAATCGACCAAAAATAAAAGACTTATTGCTCACCCCATCAAACGCGATGCGTGTGACCGAGCAACTCGCCCAAATGCGTGGAGCGGCGATGAAGGTGGGGCAAATGTTATCTATGGATGCAGGTGATATGTTGCCAAAAGAGCTGACAGATTTACTCGCTCGGTTGCGTTCAGACGCTAGGTCTATGCCAGAAAAAGAACTCGTTGGTTTGTTAGAAACACAATGGGGGCAAGGCTGGCAGAAAGAGTTTATACAATTTCCGTTACAACCTATAGCTGCCGCCTCTATTGGCCAAGTTCATAAAGTTATCACTAAAGACTTAAAACGTTTAGCCATTAAAATTCAATATCCAGGAATCAAACAAAGTATTAATAGTGATGTAGATAACGTCGCGACCTTAATAAAATTAACCGGGTTATTACCCAAAGGTTTGGACATTAAGCCGCTATTGGAAGAAGCAAAAAAACAACTGCATGATGAAGCAGATTATAAGCTTGAAGGAAAATACTTAGATCGCTACGCCGCTGTTATTGAAAACGATGATGCGTTTGTGATGCCGGTGCTAGATGAAGAGTTGAGTTCAGATTCGATTCTCGCAATGAGTTTTGTTGATGGTTTACCAATAGAACAGTTAATCAACGAATCTCAAGAAACTCGAAATCGAGTAGTGACACAGTTAATGCGGCTATTTTTCAAAGAGTTATTTGACTTCAAATTGGTGCAAACCGATCCTAACTTTGGCAATTTTCAATATGATCAAGAATCACAAAAAATTGTACTTTTAGATTTTGGCGCCACCCGAGCTTATACATCACAAATGGCCGAAGGTTACCGTCAGCTAATGCAAGGTGCCTGCCGTCATGACAAATCACAAATTCGCCAAGCAATCTTAAATATTGGGCTTATTCGTCTCGATTTACCTGAAAATGTTCAGCGCAATATTACAGACTTAGTTTACATGGCTTGCGAACCGTTATATGTAGAATCGCCCTACGACTTTGCTAGTTCAGATCTATCTTCACGCTTGCAGCAACACGGGATGCAACTGGGACTAGAACGAGAATATGCGCATACACCTTCTGCCAACGCAATATTTTTACACCGAAAACTTGGAGGGTTATTTTTATTGGCAATAAAATTAAAAGCCAAAGTGGATATGCAAAGATTATTCTCGCCTTATAATAAGGCATAAATTAGCGGTACCAACGGACATTTAAATGCTTATACAACTCTCACCAATACAGGCACGGATTATCGGTGTATTACTCGAAAAAGAAGTCACCACACCGGATCAATATCCTTTATCTCTGAATGCCTTAACCCTAGGATGCAACCAAAAAAGTAACCGAGATCCAGTCATAAACCTTAGCGAATCTGAAGTTCAAAATGGCTTGGATGAACTTAAAGATAAAAAATTGATCCTTGAATATACTGGTACTGGCAGTCGAGTGGTCAAGTACAAACACCGTTTCTGTAATACCGAGTTCAGTGATTTAAAATTTAGCCGACAACAATTAGCGATTATATGTGTATTACTGCTACGCGGCCCGCAAACTCCGGGGGAACTTAGGACTCGCAGCAACCGCTTGGCCGACTTTGCAAATGTCGATGAAGTAGAAACAACCCTTAACAAATTACATGATTTGAACGACCAACAATTAGTAGTGAAACTAGAGCGGGAACCGGGCAAACGTGATTCTCGTTATGCACACTTATTTGGTAGCGACCAAGAATTTTCAATCCAATCACAACCTTCAACTTACAGTTATTCTACTGACCAGGAAGAAAATTCAACCTCTACAACCACTATAGACCAAGAGCGTCTTAGTCAACTAGAACATCAGGTAACAGCCTTGACTAAACAATTAGCAGATTTAAAAGAAATTGTTGATATATTGAGTGAATAAAAACATATCAATAATGGTTTTACAGCAAGGACGCGGTAAAACCATTATTGATAAAGCAAACAATCACTATTAGCATTGGACCAATAAAATTAGCCATTATCCACCAGCTTCTATGATCCTAAGCCAATTTCCCCAAAGGCCTAATTCAGACAAAGCCAGTTTGATACACACCAATAGTGGTACAGACAACAAAATACCCGACAGCCCCCACAGCCATCCACAGATGATTAACCACAACATAATAACCAATGGATTAATTAGCATGTTCCTACCCAAAACTGTTGGCGTAATAAACTGTGACTCAAGCATATTTAACACTAGATAAGCAGCCACTGGTAGTAACACAGATATATTGACACCATATTGCACTAATCCGGCTAAAGATAATATTAATACCCCTAATACTGAGCCTACATACGGAATAAAATTTAGAATTCCCACCATGACCCCCCACAAAAGCGCATCTTCTAAACCAATGAAATATAAAACCAAGGCTGTAGATAAACCTAATCCAGTATTAATAATACTGACAGTGATAATGTAACGAGAAAGCTGCGCTTGGGTCATATTCACCAAATTGATTGCTTTATCGCGCTTTTCTTTTGTAGGCAATTCCTTAATAAAGGCGTTGAAAAGACTCGGACCAAAGATAAGTAAAAACAGAATCAATATAATACTAACCAAAACTTGTGCTAAAAAAACTGGGGCGGCTCCCAATGCTTCAAGAATAAACTCGAGGCCTCCCTGTTTAATGTGTTCAGTCACCACGTCGCTAGTCGTTTCTTTAGGTTGAATTTCAACATCTTCACTACTGAACCAATCTAAAAAGCTAAACTCTTTTACTGGTTTAGCTTTTACCAACTCTTCGTGTTGTTGTTTTTCAAATGCGTCACTAATAGATTCAACTTGCTGAGTAAGCTGCACAGATAGTTTAGGGATAAGTTTTGCCCACTTCTGGGCTGGCTCAAATAATTCGAGCCCTAGTAATGTAAAAGGAGCGATGAGCATAGCCATTAATGCTATAGATGATAGAGAACGTGGTATGTGTAGGCGTTTTAACAATGTCACTAGTGGACTCAATAGGAGCGCAATGAGTATAGTTAATACCAATGGGATAATGAGTGATTGAGCAAAATATAGAGTATAAAAAACTGCCAACATCAGGATCCATTTGATGCTCGGAATATTAGCTAATCTTTGACTTTTTTCTACATTTTCTGAGTCTTGAAGGGCTTCAGCTTGCGACTTTTGCATGACTTTCCAGAATCTAAAATAAGTTAAACAAAGCAGCCGTCGGTCCAACTCAGCTGCAACTAGTTATATCCTAATTGATAGATTCAAGTTTAAAAAGCACTCTTAACGAGCTAATGCCAATCCGTCATCTCAATTTTTTACTCTAGACTACTTTTATTTGTATGCGTCCTTATGCCTTATATTGAGGTCGAGCCACCATCCACAGGTAAGGTAGATCCAGTTGTAAAACTTGCTGCATCAGAACTTAAATACATAACTGCAGCCACGACTTCTTCTACTGTTCCCACGCGACCAACGGGGTGCATAGAACCTATCATATGGCTCTTCTTTTCATCTCCCGCAATGGCGCGTCGATACATATTGGTATCAATCACTGCAGGACAAATTGCGTTCACTCTGATGCCTTTTTTGGCATATTCGACTGCCGCCGACTTAGTCAACCCAACAACGGCATGTTTGCTTGCAGCGTAAATACTCATTTTAGGTGCAGCACCTAATCCCGCTACAGAGGCGGTATTCACTATAGCTCCACCACCAGTTTTTAGCATGCTTTGAATCTCATGTTGCATACATAACCACACACCTTTGACATTAACATCCATGATTTTGTCAAACACATCTTCACTTCCTTCAGCCAATTTGCTTGACTCTATGTCGATGCCAGCATTATTAAATGCTATATCTAAACGTCCAAAAGAGTCTTGAATAAAGTCAAAAAGTGCTGTGACTGAACCGCTATTACTCACATCACATTCGTGGAAAATTGCTTGAAGACCAAGGGAAACAAGTTCTTGTGCCAAGTGTTCGCCTTGAGTATCAATGTCCGTCAAAATCACCTTAGCACCTTGGTGAGCGAAAGAGCGAGCAGCGGCTTGCCCTATGCCTGAAGCGGCACCAGTGACTAAAACGATTTTTCCTAAAAAGCCTTTATTATTATGCATTGACTCAATTCTCAATTTCTTAGTGAACAATAGATTAACAACCTCTGAAGCAAACTATAAATAAGCTTTTAAGATGTTAACCAATCAATACAACTGATACGTAAATTGCCGTTTAAATGTGTGCAAGTCTTACTTCAAGCTCATTCAAACACGTCACGATCAACATTAGTTTTTGTTGCTACACTGTTTAAGCAACATAACTAAGCTAATCTATCAATCGGACAAGAAGCATAACTATGATTACATTTGCACTTAACGGTAACAAAATGAGTACCGATGCACCTGAAGATACGCCTTTATTGTGGATCATTCGCGATGAATTTGGACTCAAAGGGACTAAATTTGGGTGCGGAATTGCTATGTGTGGGGCTTGTACCGTGCATTTAAACGGTAGTCCAGTAAGGTCTTGTTCATTGCCAATTAGCGCTATTGATGGAGGCAAAATTACAACCATTGAAGGGCTTGAAAATAAACACCCTTTGCAAAAAGCTTGGGTTGAGCATCAAGTGCCTCAATGTGGTTACTGTCAGTCTGGTCAAATCATGCAAGCCGCTGCGCTATTGGCGACTAATGCCAATCCTTCAGATGCGGAAATCGTTAATTATATGAACGGAAACTTATGTCGTTGCATGTCATATAAGCGTATTAAAGAAGCGATTAAGCAAGTGTCTTCATCAAGTACCAGTGTCGTAGAAATTTATGATCCCAAAAGAGACAGCATCCTAGTAGATAACAATGAACAGGGAGTAGTGTAAAATGACTCGCCTTAATAAAACCGAAAAAATTGAACAAAGCCGTCGTAACTTTCTAATAGGCACAGTAGGTACAGGCTTAGTTATGGCCTTTGCACCGGTAATGACTGCTTACTCCTCAGAATCAGCGGCAACCGCCCTCAATAAAAAACGATTTAGTCCAACCGTTTGGTTTGAAATTGACCAATCAGGTTCGATTCTAATCAACATTTCACGAGCTGAAATGGGACAACACGTAGGTACTGCCATCGCCCGTATTGTTGCCGATGAATTGGGTGCTGATTGGGATAAAGTCTCGATCAAACATGTGGATACTGATCCCAAATGGGGATATATGGTCACTGGCGGTTCATGGTCTGTTTGGCAATCTTACTTACCTATGTCCCAGGCAGGTGCAGCAGGGCGCGCAGTTTTAATTGACGCCGCAGCAAAATTGCTTAAGGTTCAAGCTAGTGATTGTAAAGCACAAAATAGTCATGTGGTTTGTGGTAACAAGTCGATAAGTTTCGCCGATATAATTAGTCAGGGCAGTATAGATAGAACTTATAGTGCCGAGGAATTGGCGCTACTCACACCTAAAGATCCCAAAGCCAGACAGTTAGTGGCTAAACCTAGTAACGCTTTGGATATACCTGCAAAAACGACAGGCACCGCAAATTATGGTATTGACGTAGAAATCCCAGGCATGGTGTACGCCCGTCCGTTGATACCTCCCACTCGTTATGGTTCAACAGTACTGAAAGTGAACGATAGCAAAGCGACTAAGGTTAAAGGTTATATAGGTTATGAGATTTTGCAGGATCCCAGTAATATTCTGCAAGGTTGGGTGTCTGTGCTGGCGGATACCTACTACGGCGCAATTCAAGCTGCCCAAGCTATGAATGTAGAATATCAAGCGGGTGAAACTGCCAATGTTAGTGAACAAGATTTAATTGATGAAGGCGAAAAACTAGTTGCTGACAAGACCTCTGGTGGACGGTTTGTTGATTACGGAGACATAAATAAAGCGTCTTCTGAAGCCAAAAAATCTATCGATGCTATATACAAAACATCTTCTGTATTGCACTTTGCTTTGGAGCCAGTCAATGCCGTAGTCGAATTCAAAGACGGGATTTGTCATGTTCATACAGGCAACCAATGGCAATCGTTATTTTTGCCGGTTGTCGCTAAATCCGTTGGACTCCCTGACGACAAAGTCATTATTCATCAATATTACCTCGGTGGTGGTTTTGGTAGACGCCTAGCAGGTGACTACATGATTCCAGCGGCACTGACCGCTAAAGCCATAGGTAAACCGGTGAAACTGGTATTTACCCGCGAAGATGATTCACGTTTCGACTGTATTCGCTCTCCTTCAGTACAACATTTTGCGGCCTATTGGGATAGCAACAACGCGTTACAAGGTATTGATCATGCCGCCGCTGCAGGATGGCCAACCTTAACCATGGCGCCCGGATTTATGCCAGACAGTGTTGATAAAAAAACCAAAGTTGATAGTTTTTCTATTAGTGGCGCCGACCATTGGTACAGCCTCAATAATCATAGAGTACGCGCCATCAACAATACACTGGCGCAAAAAACCTTTGTACCAGGTTGGTTACGTGCTGTAGGTCCAGGTTGGATTGCATGGGGCGTAGAGTCTTTTATGGATGAAGTCGCCCATGCTCAAAATACAGATCCTGTTGATTTTCGTTTAAATTTGTTAGACGCAAAAGGTAAAAACGCTGGAACTGTTCCAGTAGCCGTAGGTGGAGCAAAACGTCTAGCTCATGTGTTAACAGAAATAAAAATGAAATCCGAGTGGGGTAAAACCTTACCCAAAGATGAAGGGTTAGGCATAGCAATAGCGGCGGGACAAGAACGTAGTATGCCTACATGGAGTGCCTGTGTGGCCCATGTTAGAGTTGATCCTAAAACGGGTGGAGTCAAAGTATTAAAGCTTTCCAGTGTTATGGACTGTGGCACTGTTGTTCATCCTGATGGTGCATTAGCCCAAACAGAAGGCGCCATGCTCTGGGGACTCAGCCTTGCGTTACACGAAGGAACGGCGATTCAAGAAGGTCAGGTGGCGGATACCAATTTAAATAGCTATACCCCGCTGCGCATGGCAGATGTACCTGAATTAGATATCAGTTTTGTAGAAAATACTGAAATACCTACCGGATTAGGTGAGCCTGGTTTAATTGCTGTTGCTCCTGCGATCGGCAACGCAATATTTAATGCTGTAGGTGCCAGAGTTCGCAACTTACCTATTACGGCTAAGGCAGTAAAAGCGTTGATATAGTTCAGGCTATTCGCTGCTAACCTCAATTAAAGCGCCATGTCTTTTAAAAAGAAATGGCGCTTTTAATACGAATCTAAGAAGTGACACTTCGCTCAATTTAGTTTTTGCAAACACTGCATTATCCAGCTTTTCAGTTGCGACTCACTTAAACCACCGGATACTCTATTGATTTCTTTACCGTGAAGGAAAAAAATCAAGGTGGGGATGCTACGAATAGCCGCATCTGCGGAAACCTGCCGCGCTTGTTCGGTATTCACTTTGGCAAACAAAAGCTCCTCAGACTGTTTCGCAACCGAATTAAACCCTGGAGCCATAGCCTGACAGGGTCCACACCAACTTGCCCAAAAATCCACAATTACGGGTAAGTCATTTTTTTCGATATAACGGTAAAATGAATTATCAGTCAACTCAATGGGAGTCGCGGAGTAAGCCACCTCATGGCACTTACCACATTTTGCCTGTGTATGGCTTTTGCCTTCTGGAATTCGGTTTATTGCATGGCAATGGGAACAAACTATGTGCATTTATTTTCCTTTACTTTGCTTTATGTGACTTAATTAAATTTTAATTTATTGTTTACTCTACGCAGCCTCTTTTTAATATCTAACTGCATACTCTCTAATCCACCAACCGATTGCAAAAAAGTATCAACGGATTGTTTCTGTTGAGCCTCAAATTGACAATAACAATCAACTATTCGCTGTACTTTCCATTGATGAAAGGTACCTATGGCACGATTTTCGGTTACTTCACCAATAGTATATGCATGCTCTCCTATGGTTCTAGGTATTTCAGCAATGTGTGGATTTTGCTCTGTCCAATCCTGTAATGCTTTCACAGTGTTAATTAACACTGGCCACTGCTCTTTAAAGATACGGGTTAATAGTTCAAGTAGAGTATCTGGAATAACATCATCAGCTAAATAGGCTCCTTCAACTTGTTGCGGTTGATTCATCCTTTCAACCCACCGTGCTAGGTTAGGAGCCCGTTCTTTCATTATAGAGCCTGGCTCAGGATCTCGGTATAAGTGTGCATACAAAGGACCCATTAAACCAAAATCACCAACACAAGGCTTACTTCCCAATAAATAATCATATTCCGCAAAATGTTTGTCCAAAAGGGGTAAAACATGGTTTTCATACCAATCTTCAATTGCTGGAATACTTTTATCGGTAATCCCTAACAATGGCACAAATCCCTTGAACTTAGCGCCGATTTTTTTACCAAAAAAAGCACGAATAAACCCAGGCATATTAGGGGCTATAACTTTTCCAAACTCTTGATAAATAAACGGAAAGTTATCTTTATTCCAGCGGTAATGCATAGCCGGTATCACTAGCCATTCATCACCCCAAGTTTCAAATAAGTAAGAAACTAACTTCTGCTTAGGGGTTGCAGGCACAACAGGACGCTGCGGATGGCGCTGCTCAAGAGTATCAATAATCTGAGCGGTATCTTGTAAATATTCATCTTCAGGAGTTTTAACCACGGGTACAAAACGGACTCCAGTTTTAGGAACAATGACACTCTTGTATACCTTTAACGAAGAAAACACCTCTGTGTAAGGCAAACTTTTAAAAATTAAATAAGCTCTAGCTTTACCCGTATATAGAGACATTGGGGCGCCATAAAGAGTGTATTGTTCAGACATGTATTATCCTTAAGAAGAGTTAATCTAATGCAGCTATATAAACCGACTCTAGAATAAAACGCTTTCAACTATTCGCCATTTCTTTACTTGATGGTTAACTATAAATTTTATCTGTGATAAGCAGACTGAGACAAGTTACAGCTTTACAGGTTTGTAGTGCGCTGTTATTTTAGCTGTGTAACTATTTCGTAACTAAGGAGATTTTTTGATGGTTGTTGTCACTACCTACATTGCTTTGCTTAAGCGGGTAGCTGTCTAAACTAAGAGCTTTTTTCTCTTATCCACTGCCCGTTGTTTTGTTGAGCGATGTCTATTTTATTGTCCATAAATTGACTCATTAACTATTAGACAACAGGAATTATCATGCCTGAAATAAACTTTACCTTAGCGCAATTAGGTTGGAAAACGTTTTTCAACCAACAGCTAACTTTAGATAACTTAGAACAAACTACACCTTATCGAATCACCCACGTTTTTAGAAATCGTCTTATTGTGTTAGGCGAAAACGGCGAACTTGACTTGAATTTAGCCCAATACCCTAACTTGCAAAACTGCACTGTGGGTGATTGGTTGCTGATTCCGCAAACAATAACAGAAGAACCTGTCATTTTAGAAAGGCAGAGTGTGTTCCAACGAAAATCACCCGGCTCCAATACCAGCCAATTGATTGCAGCTAATGTAGACACGGCTTTTATTGTTAGCTCTTGCAACGACGATTTCAACCTATCCCGCATTGAGCGTTATTTAGCCCTAGCGAAGGAGGCACAAGTAGAAGCGGTATTAATTTTAACCAAAATAGATACGATTAACGAGGAACAAAAAAGCGCTTATTTGGCACAATTGCGTGAGTTACAGTCACACTTGAATGTAGTAACACTTAATGCCCTGAACATCGAGGACGTTCATCAGCTCAACGATTGGTGCAAGGTCGGGCAAACGGTCGTGTTACTAGGTTCATCTGGTGTGGGGAAAACCACCCTTTGCAATACATTATGTTTAAGACAAGAAAGTACTGCACCAATTAGAGAGGATGACAGCAAAGGCCGGCATACCACAACAGGCCGCTCTTTATATTTTACTCATTCAGGAGGGCTAATTTTAGATTGTCCGGGAATGCGTGAATTGCAACTCACCGATTGTGAAGACGGAATTAAGACAGTATTTTCGGATATAGAGCTAATCGCGAGCCAGTGTAAGTTTAGCAATTGCCAACACCAAACAGAACCCGGTTGTAAAGTATTAGCGGCGATAGAAATCGGTGAATTGGCCCCTCGCAGATTAGAAAACTATCAAAAAATGCTTAAGGAACAAGCTAGAAATAGTATGTCATTGGCCCAATCTCATCAGCAAGATAAAGCCTTTGGCAAACTGATCAAAAATACCCTAAAGACCAAAAAATCTCTAAGAGATAATTAAAGGCACCTACACCCCAAAAAAAGTTAGAATAGTGCAGCCCATGCTGCACTATCCATTCTGATGTTATTACCACTGCTGCAGATTTTATTTCATTTACAGCTTTTACTGCTCTATTCTACTTATTCTGTTCATTCTACTCTTTCTGTTTATTCTGCTTTATTACTGGCTAGCCAATGTTAGTAATTTGTTTACTGTATTCCAGTTTCTAGCCGTGGTCGGCACTGCCAACAACTTTTCTACTTTTTCGGCCAATTTAGAGCGGCCAATGCCATCTGGCGCGTGTAAATAAAATACTTGTTCGATCAGCTTGAACGCTTCATTGTCCTTTTTAATTTGCTCCATTATATCAAAGGTTATGTTTTCAGCAGGTGCCGCCAAAAAATACAGATGTAGCGTTTTCGGGTCTGCTTGAGCACCAGGAAACGGGTTATTTTCCGCAGCTCGTTGAAGTTGAGCCAATGTTAATACCAATATATGTGGCTGAAAGCCAAAGCCAACGCGGACTTCATTGGCGATCTGTTTAGACAATACCCGAGGATTTGACTCTGAATGTTGCAACACAACATTTCCACTTTGAATATAAGTTTCAACATTTTGACAGCCAAGTCCAAACAGCATTTCTTTGAGCTGCTTCATAGTAACTATGTTTTTACCGCCTACATTGATGCCTCTGAATAAAACAATCCAATGATTCATTCTAATAATCCCTCAAAAATTTCTGCAACGACATCAGCATTTCTGCATGTTTGGGATTAGCTTTAGGCACATCGCACGGCAGTATTTCTTGCAACCTTGATGCATCATAGTTTATGTCTGTAATTTGTTGGTTATTTATCACCACATCGGCATGACATAGGTCAGCACTTATGGGGATTTCAAATAATGTATTCACACCTTGATTGATCGCCATAAGGTTTCTAACACCCGCGATAGGGGTAGTTTTATCTGCAACTGAGTGTGCAGCAAAGACAGGCAAATTGAGTGTCGCGCCATTTTCAATTAACGCTCGAACCGAAAATATGACCTCAGTTAATTCGAATGCTGAAAAACGCGCAATTTTGGGATATTTGTAAGGATTAGGACCTTGGGTGTCATAATCACCATCGATAAGTTTCGCTAACCACTGGATGCCCCAAATTTTGGCGATAGATTCTACGCTTGAATCTAGGGCTAAAGCGCCAGAAAATAACATTAGGCCTTTCACTACTTGCGGATTTTGCAAAATATACTCCGTTGCTAACACACCACCTGTAGAAAAACCTCCAACATAAACGTGTTCACCTAATCCCGCTGCAAAATCCACCAAGTCCGCTACATGATTACGCCAACGATTTGCCAGCTCAGGATCCTGCATATCCTTATCGGCAAGTTTTTTACCATGTCCGGGCAGTAAGGCTACAACTACATTAATACCTTGCTGATGAATAGATTCAGCAATCGAGCGGAAATAAAAAGGAGAGTCACTTAATCCATGAAACAACACCACGACTTTTGAGGTGCTTTGATTATGATGCAAAATATAAGGTGCATTGCCGTCGTTTTTTAATTTTTCTGAACACACTTTAAATACATTGAGTTCAGGCTTTTGGCAACCATTGGTGCTACCGAGTTGTGCTCGATAAATGCTGTCAAATCGATCAAACTTAGAGTCAATCGACTTAGAATTGACGACAAAAGAGAATGAAATAGTGCTTAAAATGCACAGCACAAAAACTAACTTCATATGGGTAAGGCTCTGATTTCGAATAACCCCTACTATATCCAGTTGCATCATAATTTACTAATTTGCAGACACAAAAAATGGCGCACATAGGCGCCATTTCTGCCGTACTTAGACTTTAAGCAAAATAAGCTTCTAAGTCGTCAAAACCACCAATTAATTTGCCACCAATAAACACTTGAGGCCAAGTTTCGTTTCCAGAAATCGCTTTCAGTGATGTAAACGATACTTCTCTACCCATCACTAATTCTTCGTACTCGAATCCTTTGGAGTCTAACAAAGTTTTTGCTTTAGCGCAGAACGGACAGCCAGGCTTAGTTAAAATAGCAGTGGCCACCGAAGCCTTAGCTTCTGGTGCAATATAAGCCAACATAGTATCAGCGTCAGATACTTCAAAAGGGTCACCAGGTAGGTCAGGCTCGATAAACATTTTGTCAACTACGCCGTCTTTAACCAACATAGAATAGCGCCAGCTACGCTTGCCAAACCCAATTTCAGACTTGTCTACTAATAAACCCATACCAGCGGTAAAATCACCATTTCCATCAGGAATAAGGGTTACGTTATCCGACTCTTGATCTTCAGCCCACGCGTTCATTACAAATGTATCATTGACAGAAACACAAATAATTTCATCTACACCATTAGCCTTGAAGGTTTTAGCCAATTCATTGTAGCGAGGTAAATGAGTTGATGAACAAGTTGGAGTGAAAGCTCCTGGCAAGGAGAACACAACCACGGTTTTACCTTTAAACAATTCGTCGGTCGTCACTTTCACCCATTCATCGTTAATGCGCGCAGCAAAACTACATTGTGGTACCGCTTGTCCTGATTTATCTGCAAAATTTGGATTTGTCATATATGTCTCCTAAAAAGTTAAATAAGTAAGTGAAGATTCAATACTGGAAAGATACGCTTTTCCGCTCATCTTTTAAAATAATTAATATTGATTAGTTTAATCTATTTTTAGAATCAAACTATTCTTTAAAAAAGTCTTCAGACTGTTCACTTAACATGGCTTCGATATCTTCAATATCCAAGTCAGGTATTTTAATTGTTTCTTGATCTTTATTTGCGCCACAAGGGATAGACTTCGCTTCGTCAGCCCACTCTCCCAAATCAACTAACTGACAGGTTTTACTGCAAAAAGGACGAAAAACACTAGTGGCAACCCACTCCACTTGCTTCTGACAATTGGGGCAATTAACTATAGTCATTGATGTGTATAATCTCGAATTGAAAAAATGATAGGTTTAGCAACACGCCAACTTAAAATTCACCTTAGACTCCACAGATGAACTTCCCTCCATAGTAGGCGTAAATAACGTAAAACGAATTGCATAGCGATATTTATTACCCGACAACATGGGATAATAACCTTGGTCAGTAGAGCTCAATACTCTAATCAACTCATTTTTATCTTCAGCGATACCTTGATAAAATCCTTTTTCGGCTTCAACCGCACTAAATCTCCCTCTTTCACGCAAAAATGAAAGAGTAATTTCCATTGCTTGTTGAATTGGAGTTAGTTCTAGTAACCAACTTTTAACGTCCTGTTGTTTATATTCACTAGGTTGTTGTAACCAGTAATGTAAATTAGGCAAATCAAAACTGCAGGTACCACCTGGAATCGAAAATCTCTGCCTAATTGAGGACAAGAATCGATCTTCTTTGAGCTCTGCGCCAACCTTTTTATTGCTTTTGAGGGACTCACGCAAACGTAAAATCTTTTGTAAAGCAAACTGCAGAGCTTCGTCATCTATATTTGGGTGTTGCGACCAAATGACCAGATTTTTTTCGTGTGACTCAATGTCTTTGAGAACGTCGTTACGCAGATCAATACGTTCAGACAAATCGAGTAAAGTGAATAAACTGTCCAGAAAATTAATATATTGCCAATTTTCACCGGCTGTTTTCCCTTGCTCGAGCTGCTTAAATAACTGCTCAAGCCTAAGGTAAGTACGTACCTTTTCATTGAGTGGAAATTCGTAAATTGCTTGAGACATGATCACCTATTTACCTTGATTAAACTGTAATACTTACAGTGGATAAACATTGTAAAGAATTTTTAATCAAATCAATAGGCTAAAATTAATCTGTATTTAACTCACCGTTTTTTTGATTAGCTAATTTTAGATATTGTTGATGCAGCTGCGAGACTGTTTCAATTAAATCTTCACGGTTTCCCGTGTTATCAATTACATCCTCTGCAACGGCCAAACGCTGCTGCCTAGTCGCTTGGGCACTCATAATCGCGCGTATTTGTTGCTCATTGGTTTTGTCACGCAACACCGTTCTTTGAAGCTGAGTTTGCTCGTCAACATCGACTATCGCTACTCTATCAACCCATTCATAACTTTTGTTTTCTACTAACAAAGGTACACTCAACAAGCAATATTTTGACTTGGCTTGCTGGATTTGCATCATCATGAGTTCTCTAATCGCTGGGTGTAAAAGTTGGTTTAGCCAATTCTTAATTTCAATATCAGCAAAAACTAAAGTTCGTAATTTAGCTCGATTAAGTTTTCCTGACTCATCAAGAACTGATACACCAAATTTGGCAACGATTGCTTTTAGTGCAGGAGTGCCAGGCTCAACCACTTCCCTTGCAATCACGTCGGCATCGATTATGTCTACGCCAAGTTTTGCAAATAAGTCTGTGACAGTAGTTTTACCACTGCCTATGCCACCACTTATACCAACAACATAATCACTCATGGCAACATCCACTGCCAATATTGTTCAACAATCCAATCTCCGTACAACAAAGTTAACCAACCGGCTGCAGCTAAATAAGGTCCAAATGGAATAGGCTGGCTTTTATCTTTACCTTGCACTGTCAGTAATGTTACCCCCACAATTGCCCCTACAAATGACGATAGCAATACAACCACAGGCAAGTGTTGCCACCCCACCCAAGCACCTATTGCGGCGAGGAGTTTGAAATCACCATACCCCATGCCCTCTTTTCCAGTCAGTAATTTAAATGTCCAATATAAACTCCATAAACTTAAGTACCCTAGGGCCGCACCAATAAGTGCGTCGTGACTCGATACAAAAGGGCTTTCTATGCTTAGCAATAAACCTAACCACAACAAAGATAACGTTAGTTGATCGGGCAGTAACATAGTGTCCAAATCAATAAATGTCATGGCGATCAATAACCAAGTGGCACCAACAGCGGCGAAGCCTGCTAAACCAAAACCGAAATGCCAGGCAACTAACGTTGATAAAAGCCCCGTTGCTAGCTCAACTAATGGGTATCGAATCGATATGGGGTTGTTACATTGACTGCATTTACCTCTTAATGCCAGCCAACTTATGACGGGGATATTTTCCCACGCTCTAATTTTATGCTGACATTTGGGGCAAGTAGAATCGGGTTTAACTAAATTAAATGGAGGCGCTGATGGCTGCGACGCGTTGCTTTTAGCCGCTTCTTGTGACCCAGTATATTCAGCTATTTCAGCTTTCCAAGAGCGCTCCATCATAACCGGCAAACGGTAAATAACCACATTCAGAAAACTGCCTACCATCAAACTGACGATAAACACAAAGCCCATAAAAAAGGCTGGGGAGTCAGCCATCAATTGAAAAGTTGCTTGCATAAATTAACTTTTAAGACAGTAGGATAAAAATTTAGTGACGTTAGCTTGCCAGAATTTTAACTAGCAAGCCACGAGAGAGCGATCAAAAAACGTAAAAAGTGAAATTGTTTAGACCACATTACCCATTTCAAATATTGGCAAGTACATCGCAACAATTAATCCACCAATCACCACACCCAGAACGGCCATAATCATCGGTTCTAATAAACTCGTCAGACCGTCCACCATGTCATCTACCTCGGCTTCGTATATGGTTGCGACTTTACTTAACATTTCATCAACGGCTCCGGCTTCTTCACCTATGGCAATCATTTGCACCACCATTTCAGGAAATACATTAGTTGTACGCATCGCAACATTCATTGGAATACCACCCGATACTTCTTTTTTCACAAATAAAATCGCATCTCTAAACACTGAGTTACCTGCAGCGCCGGCCGCAGAATCCAGCGCGCCTATCAATGGTACACCAGCAGCAAAAGTCGTCGCTAAGGTTCGTGTAAATCGAGCAACAGAAGCCTTTTTAAGTATCTCGCCTATCACTGGAATTTTTAAGGTTTTAGCGTCTACCCAATCCCGCAATTTCAAAGACTTCTTATGGGCTCTAGCGAATAACGCACCAGCGGCAATCACCACTCCACCTATAATCAATCCGTAATCTTGCATCCCTCGAGAGATACCTAATACAAACTGAGTAAATGCGGGAAGCTCAGCTCCAAAGCTAGAGAATATTTCTTCAAATTGAGGAACTACAAAAATCAATAGGATAGTAGTTACGATAAAAGCCACAACAATTACCGCTATTGGATAAAACATGGCTTTTTTGATTTTAGACTTAAGCGCTTCAGCTTTTTCTTTATAAATAGCAATACGGTCATAGATTGTTTCTAAGGCACCGGACTGCTCCCCTGTTTCTACTAAATCACAATACAAGTCATCAAAATAGTCATTATGTTTACGCAATGTTTCTGACAAAGGATTACCCGCGCTTACGCTGGCACCAATTTCTCCGAGTAGGGTTCGCATTTTTCTGTTAGCGTGACCTGAAGCTATCATATCTAAGGTTTGAATAAGAGTTACACCAGCACTTAACATAGTGGCAATTTGTCTAGATACTAACGCAATATCAACAGGCTTAATTTTTTCTCCGCCACCAAACATAGGTTTAGCAAGCTTCTTTACCTTTTTCGCGGATATCCCTTGCCTACGTAGTTGATTTTTTGCTTCAACAATAGATGTTGCTGCAATTTCGCCCTTAACCATCTGGCCTCGTCGATTAGAGCCATTGTAAACAAATACTGTGGGTGCTGTAGCCATAAATCACCTTATTTATTCCAGTTTAAAATCAAAAAAGCCCGGAGAATCCGGGCCTGTATTTTTGAAGAATTATAAACTTAACAAAGTGTTGTTGGGTCGCAAGCTACAGCCCAAGTAATAACTTTTGTAGTCGCATCTTGAGTAGGAGTGATAGTATAAGTACCTGCACCACTTACTGCTGAATCAGTAGCTTTGGTTCCTGTAACCACACCATCAACAGTGCCGACACCAGTAACCCCTGTACCTGCAGTTATGTCAGCAGGAACACCATTTGTACCACCATCACAATCAGCTAAAGCAGTACCCATTTGAACACATATCTCGACAGCTGTTTTGGCCGCCGAAGTTGCACTAGTTACTTCAGTAAAACGTGCTTTTTCTGTATAAGATTGATAAGCTGGCAAAGCAATCGCTGCCAAAATACCGATAATAGCCACTACAATCATCAATTCGATTAAAGTGAAGCCGCCTTGTTTTTTTGCATTGTTCATTTGAGTCATGTTCATGGTTTTATCTCCAACACGTTTTGTGTAAATTTAAGTTTTAAAGGTTTTGCCGGTTGCCGAATTAGGGCGTTGTTTTTGAATTCCTGTTCAGTATAGATCGAGTTGTGCATCTGACAAGTATGTAGATATATACCCAAGTCTTAACCATTAAATCTTGTCTTCAAATACACTTCCCATTCTATTGTAAACATTTCAATCAAAGTTTAGTGGTGGTTATTTCAATTACTCTTAAAGACAAATCTACCGCCTGAACATGTTTGGTGAGGGCGCCTGACGATATAAAGTCTACACCTAGTCCAGATAATCTTTTTAACTCTGCAATAGTAATATTACCTGATACTTCTAGTTTGCATTGACCTTCGTTGAGGGTCACGGCCTGCTTTAACATGTCCAAACTAAAATTGTCTAACATTACAATGTCGGCCTTAGCAGCAATTGCTTGAAGTAATTCTTGAATATTCTCAACTTCAACTTCCACTGGTAGGTGTGGGTGATGCTGCCTTGCCTTTTCCACCGCTGCTTGTATCGAACCACAGGCTAAAATATGGTTTTCTTTTATAAGATAGGCATCAAAAAGACCGATACGATGGTTCGTGCCACCACCACAAGTTACCGCATACTTCTGTGCTAGTCGCATTCCGGGCAATGTTTTACGAGTATCCAATAACTGAGTGTTAGTACCCTCAAGTTCCTTTACGCACTTGGCAACAATAGTGGCAGTAGCGGATAATGTTTGTAAGAAGTTTAATGCGGTACGCTCTGCCGTTAATATACGTCGGGCATTACCCGTCACGCGCACTATAGGTTGATTGGCGTGTAACCTATCTCCATCTTTGGCAAACCACTGCAACCGTATTGCTTTATCAAGTTGCGCAAAAGTTTCTGTCACCCAAGCCACTCCTGCTAACACACACTCTTCGCGAGTGATAATATCGGCAGTAATATTTTGATTGGCAGGGATCAAATTTGCGGTAATGTCGCCGTCGTCAGCGGATAAACCGTTTAAATCTTCCGATAACGCAATTGCAACTGCTGAGTTAATATCAATATCTAGCATAATTTCTCTTATAACAATGGGACTTAAGGTTAAGTTGGCCTTATTTACAAGTTTCTTAAAATGAGCCATTCACCTTTTTGGGTGAATTCTAATTGTTTTAGGGCACTCATTCCCAGCAGAATTTCATTATCTCTAAAACCCGGATTTAAATTCGCTCTGACATTATGCAATTGAATATCACCAATTGATAATCGTTGAATATTGGTTTGCGCCACTTGAACACGCCCATTAGCGGTTTGCACCCAAGACATTCTGCCTTTTTGCAAATTAAGTTGTTCAGCTAAATGCATAGGTACCGAGACATGGGTAGCGCCGGTATCTAACAAAAAAACTACTGGTTGACCGTTTATGGCGCCACCACTGACATAATGCCCCGCTCGATTTTGCTTTAGACGTACCTCTTGCACACCTTGGCTAAAAGACGAAATGGGTTCGGCGTTCGGGTTAAACTGTTTGGCAAGTTGATCATCAAATAACAAAGTTAATAGGCCTAAACCAATAACCCAAGCAACGATCAACATGCCCTTACCCATTTTACTTTGCTGCATTGCTTAAACTACTCTCTAAAAATTTTTCAGCTTTCGCCAATTCACTTTGTTATGATAACAATATCAGGCCTTTTATACCGCTAATACCTTGATTAAGAACGCCATTTTATCTGAAGCCGAATATTGTCCTACTGCGCATTGGGACGAACGCCCCGAAAAAACTAGTGTTTCACTATTGGTAGTACACAATATTTCATTGCCACCCAATCAATTCGGTGGTGATTATATTAAGTACTTTTTTACTGGCTGTTTAGATCCTAAGTTACATCCCTACTTTGCCAGTATTTATCAAATGCGTGTGTCAGCTCATTGTTTAATCAAACGTGACGGACATATTTTGCAATTTGTGCCCTTTAATAAAAGAGCTTGGCATGCCGGTGTTTCAAGTTTTCAAGGAGTGAATAAGTGCAATGATTTTTCTATTGGTATTGAACTCGAAGGCGCTGACCATATTCCATACACCCAAGAACAATATCAAAGCTTGGGTATCGCCACTAAACAATTGATGCAAATTTATCCAGCGATTACGCTAGGACGAATTGTTGGCCACAACGATATTGCCCCTGGTAGAAAAACCGATCCAGGGATTGCTTTTGACTGGTCTCGTTTTCGGCAGATGATATAATTTATCGGTCCAATCTAATTAAGACAAAACAAGAGATAAAATCATGACATTAATCAGCTTGTTGCTGGTATTACTAGTTGAACGCGTCACTACTAAATCCCAATATTGGCAAGGTGGATTTTATGCAGATAAATACATACAACTTGTAGAGCCTAGAGGTTGGTTTGATTCGTCCTCTAAGACTTGGGTTTTAGCCTTAGTTATCTTGGTTCCTGTTTTTATTGTTTATTTTGTTGTTCAAGAATTTGC
This sequence comes from Paraglaciecola arctica, assembly GCF_018861065.1. Lineage (GTDB taxonomy): Bacteria > Pseudomonadota > Gammaproteobacteria > Enterobacterales > Alteromonadaceae > Paraglaciecola > Paraglaciecola arctica_B. Next base: position 179,680 of record NZ_JAHKQO010000031.1, on the reverse strand, counting down.
AGGAGGGCTGTTAGAACTAATTATTAGCACTGCTATATTAATGATTTGTGTGGGATGCCCCAACATCCGCGCAACTTATAAATGTTTTTTACAAGCAGCAAATCGTGGTGATTTGCAGGCCTGTAGCATGTATGAAGACCAAATCAGCGGTGGTGATAAAACAACTAATTCTTTTGGCCTCAACTTAGTTTGGCAAAATTACCGGCACTACACAGCCGTTATTTTATGGTTTGCTGCATGTGGCGCCGCTGGTGCAGTTTTTTATGTTTTGGTCAGAGAAATGGACACTAGGCTAGCGTCTAACAACGAGCAAATAAGTAGTCAAATAAAACGTTTACTAAGTATTATTGATTGGATACCGGTGCGCTTAACAGCATTAGGCTTTTTATTAGTGGGGCATTTTTCTCGAGCATTCCCAACTTGGCTTGGCTACCTACCCGACCCTTCCATTGAAGCTAAAACACTTTTAATGCAAGTTTCTAAACGAGCCGAAGAAATCGAACCAGACGATAATGATTGCACCGAAGAACCCTGTACTTTAGTGCGTTTAGCTAAAAGAAACGTAATGTTTTTGTTAGTAATTATCGCATTGCTCACTCTATCTGGTTGGATCAACTAAAGGTCTGACCACAACCATATTTCTTTACCTTGTTGTTTTTCAACAATTTTTTAATCTTTCACTGCATTTCATTATTCTTTCATAAAATTAATATTTACCCCAAGCCAAATGTCTACTAAGCTATTGCGGCTAAATGGTATAACCAATTTACCAAATAGTGTTTTTGTTGCCGTTATCTTCTATGGAATTATTGAATGCGCAGAGTGCAATCTAGAAAATTATCTGACGATATCATGGAACAATTAGAATCCATGATTTTAGACGGTAGATTGTTGGCAGGACAAAAGTTGCAATCAGAACGTACCTTAGCGGAGCAATTTGCTGTTTCTAGACCCTCAGTTCGGGAAGCGATCCAAAAACTTGAAGCCAAGAATTTGGTGGAACGTAAACAAGGTGGAGGCACCTTCGTTAAGCCTCGTCTTAACGAATTAATTACCGAGCCTCTTTTATTACTGTTGTCCGACAAACCAGAAATGCAATTCGATTTACTTGAATTTCGTCATGCCCTTGAAGGTATGGCAGCTTATTACGCCGCATTGCGGGGACAACCAGCAGATTATCAGGCACTGGAAAATGCGTTGGACGGATTACCAACAGGTTCAAAATCGGCAGATAAAAGTCAGGAGGCGACTGCCTTAGTTAACTTTTATCTGACGATGGCCAATGCGGCACACAACATGGTTTTACAGCACGTAATGCGAAGTCTACAGTCTATGTTGCAGGATAATATCCAACGTAACCTTGAAGTGTTAGCTAAACATGCAGATGTAGAACAAAACATAAATCGCCAAAGGCGAAATATAGTTCAAGCTATTTTAGCCAGAGATCCTGAAGAGGCTCGCAAGGCTAGTAACGAACATTTGGCCTATATTGAAGACACTTTACTCAACATTAATAGACAAGACATGCGTATGCAAAGAGCGTTACGCAGGATTGAAGTAAATTAACGATTTCACTGTATGTGTTTCGGCACATTCGAACATGAAACGAATAACAACTTATTGATTATTAATAAGTTCCTTTATTAACAAACTATAAAATAGGAAAGCACCATGGCTGATATGATGCATCCGGATGTGGATCCACAAGAAACGCAAGAATGGTTAGATTCTCTAGAAACAGTGTTTGAAGAAGAAGGTGCAGAACGTGCGCATTTCCTTTTAGAGGCTTTGATTGACAAAGCTCGTCGCAGTGGAGCGCATTTACCTTATGATGCAACTACTGCGTACATCAATACCATTCCAGTAGCACAAGAACCCACAATGCCTGGCGATCAAACCATTGAAGCGCGTATTCGTGGTGCTATTCGCTGGAATGCCTTGATGATTGTATTGCGAGCCTCCAAAAAAGATTTGGAACTTGGCGGTCATATTGGTAGCTTTGCGTCGTCTGCCATGTTGTACGATGTAGGTTTTAACCACTTTTTTAAGGCGCCGAATGAAAAAAATAGTGGTGACTTTATTTTTTCACAAGGGCATATATCTCCAGGCATTTATGCACGTTCCTTTGTTGAAGGCAATTTATCAGAAGAACGCTTGAACAATTTCCGTCAAGAATGTGATGGCGAAGGCTTATCCTCATATCCTCATCCACATTTGATGAAAGATTATTGGCAGTTTCCTACTGTATCTATGGGATTGGGACCACTGCAAGCTATCTACACTGCTCGTTTCCTAAAGTATCTCACTAACCGCGGCATAAAAGATTGCTCTGGCCAACAAGTTTATTGTTTCATGGGTGACGGTGAATGTGATGAGCCAGAATCATTAGGTGCGATTGGTTTAGCCTCCCGTGAAGGCCTAGATAACTTGACCTTTGTTATTAACTGTAATTTGCAACGCTTAGATGGCCCGGTACGTGGTAACGGCAAAATCATTCAAGAACTTGAAGGTACGTTTCGTGGTGCAGGTTGGGAAGTGGTCAAAGTTATTTGGGGAAGCTACTGGGATGCACTGATTGCCCGCGATAAATCCGGTAAACTTTTACAACTAATGAGCGAAACAGTGGACGGTGAATACCAAAACTGTAAAGCCAAAGGTGGCAAGTACACCCGAGAAAACTTCTTTAACAAATATCCTGAGACGGCGGCATTGGTCGCCAATATGTCCGATGAAGATATTTTCCGTCTAAACCGTGGTGGGCATGACCCAGTGAAAGTGTTTGCTGCTTACCAAAAAGCGATGGATACTAAAGACCGTCCTACTGTTATCTTAGCCAAAACAATTAAAGGTTTTGGGCTAGGTGCATCAGGCGAGGCGTTGAACATTGCCCACAACGTTAAAAAAATGGATGTGGATTCAATTAAGAAATTCCGTGACCGCTTTAATATTCCCGTAGCTGACGAAGCAATTGTAGACTTACCTTATTTCAAATTCGCTGAAGACAGTGAAGAATATAAATATATGAAGGCACGTCGTGAAGCACTAGGCGGCTCGTTGCCACAGCGTCGTGTACAAGCAGAAGAACAGCTTGAAATGCCTGAATTAAAAGCGTTTGATGCTATTTTAAAAGGTTCGGGCAATCGTGAAGTGTCTTCTACTATGACCTTTGTACGTGTACTAAATGTCTTGTTGAAAGATAAAAAGATGGGTAAACGTGTAGTCCCGATCATTCCTGATGAAGCCCGTACTTTTGGTATGGAAGGCTTGTTCAGACAAGTCGGTATTTACGCCAACGAAGGTCAAAAATACATTCCGCAAGATGCTGACCAAGTCGCTTATTATCGTGAAGATAAAAAAGGCCAAGTATTGCAAGAAGGTATTAACGAGCTCGGCGCGATGGCGTCTTGGGTGGCTTCTGGTACGTCTTACTCAACCTGTAATGCGACGACTATACCTTTTTATATATACTACTCTATGTTTGGTTTCCAACGTGTAGGCGATTTGGCCTGGGCTGCGGGTGATAGCCAAGCACGTGGGTTCTTGTTAGGTGCAACAGCTGGTCGTACAACGCTAAATGGTGAAGGTTTACAACACCAAGATGGACATTCACATGTTCAAGCTAACTTAATTCCTAATTGTGTCACTTACGACCCGACTTACGGGTACGAAGTGGCTGTTATCGTACAAGACGGTTTACGCCGCATGTATGGTGAAAACGAAAATGTTTTCTATTACCTAACCCTAATGAACGAAAACTACCAACACCCTGCTATGCCTGAAGGTGATGACGTGGCTGCTGATATCATTAAAGGTATTTACAAGTTAGAACGTGTTGAAGCCCAAGGTAAAGGCAAGTCAAAGTCTAATGTACAGCTAATGGGCTCGGGTACCATCTTAAATGAAGTACGTAAAGCTGCTCAAATATTAAGCGCTGATTACAACGTATCTTCTGATGTTTACTCTGTGACTTCATTCAATGAATTAGCACGTGAAGGTCAAGACGTGGTTCGTTGGAACATGCTTAATCCAGAAGCAGAGCCTCTTACCGCACACATTGGTCAGGTTATTACTAAAGACGCTGGTCCAGCTATTGCTGCAACTGATTACGTTAAAGGTTATTCAGATCAAATACGTGCATTCATAGAAACTGAGTATCGTTGTTTAGGTACAGACGGTTTCGGTCGCAGTGATAGCCGTGATAACTTACGTACACACTTTGAAGTGAATGCAGCTTATGTCGTTGTGGCTTCATTGTACGAATTATCAAAACGTGGCGAAGTAGACAAGAGTGTTGTAACCGAAGCAATTAAACGTTTCGACATCAATACAGATAAACTTAATCCACTTTACGCCTAATAGCGGCTAGATAAGGAGTCTTATATATGTCTGATATTCAAAAAATTCTAGTCCCTGATGTGGGTGGCGAAGAAGTTGAAATAATAGAAATTTGTTTCGCCGTTGGTGACACATTAGAAGCCGACGACGGTATTGTCACTGTTGAATCCGATAAAGCCTCTATGGACATCCCTGCGCCATTTGCCGGTGAGCTAGCAAGTTTGTCGGTAAAAGTGGGAGACAAGATCAAAGAAGGTGATGTTATTGGTGAAATCAAGTCCGCAACACAAAATGCGGAAGGAAGTGCAGCAGAAGTCGCGAAAGAAAACACAGAAGTAGCTGCACCAGCAGAACAACCAAAATCTGAAACAACCAGCACACCAGAGACCCAAGCAGAACCTAGCTCTGCACCCGCAGCCGCATCTGCAAGCGAACTTGTGGAAGTAGCAGTGCCTGATATTGGCGAAGACGGTGAAGTAGATGTTATTGATGTTTTGGTATCAGTTGGCGATGTGATTGAACAAGAAGACGGTTTAATTACCTTAGAAACCGACAAAGCCACTATGGATGTACCTTCAACTCATGCTGGTACAGTCAAAGAAGTCTTTATTTCTTCTGGCGATAAAGTTAAACAAGGTACGCTGGTCATAAAACTTGAAACTATGGGTAGCGCACCAGCAGCCAAAGAACCGGAACTCGCCGCTCCTGCTTCGGCTCCTGTTGCCGAAAAACCGGCAGCGGCTGCACCGGCAAAACCAGCTCCAGTTCCAGCGGAACCAGCGACTCAAACAACAGGCGGCAAAGCCCACGCTTCACCGTCGGTTCGCAGAATAGCCAGAGAGTTCGGTGTAGACTTAAGCCAAGTCGCAGGAACTGGGCCGAAAAAGCGTATTCTAAAAGAAGACGTGCAAGCCTATGTAAAAGCAGAATTAGCTAAACCTCGTTCATCAAGTGGCAATGGGATAGTGGCTGATAACGTTCTACAAATCGCGACTGTTAAACCTATAGATCATGCCAAGTTTGGTGAGATTGAAGTTTTACCCTTAACTCGCATTCAGAAAATATCAGGACCTTTCTTACACCGTAACTGGGCTACTATCCCCCATGTTACTCAATTTGACGAAGCTGACATTACTGATGTTGAAAACTTCCGAAAAGAACAAAACGCTTACCATGGGAAAATCAAATCGGGATTAAAAATCACTCCTTTGGTTTTTATTATGAAAGCAGTAGCCAAAGCCTTAGAAAAATTCCCAGCGTTTAATTCATCACTGTCTGATGATGGTGAAAGTTTAATTCTTAAAAAATTCATTAATATCGGTATTGCAGTAGAAACACCAGGTGGTTTGGTGGTTCCAGTGATTAAAGATGTTAACAAAAAAGGCATTGAACAACTTTCACGAGAATTGATTGAAACCTCATTCAAAGCTCGCGAAGGCAAATTAAAAGCAACCGATATGCAAGGCGGCACATTTACCATTTCAAGCTTAGGTGGTATTGGTGGAACTGCGTTTACCCCCATTGTTAATGCGCCTGAAGTTGCTATATTAGGGGTCTCTAAATCAGATATGAAACCTAAATGGAATGGTAAAGAGTTTGAACCACGTTTGATGGTACCTTTAAGTTTGTCCTACGATCATCGAGTCATTGACGGTGCAGTAGGTGCTCGCTTCTCAACTGAAGTTGCTGCAAACTTAACTGATTTACGTAGAATAATACTTTAGTAAGCAATAGGTGGCAGTTTCTGCTACCTGTTATCAAGCCATTTAGGCTGAATTTATACACAACATGTTACCTGCACAGCTGGCTATACATGTTGTTCAAAAACAGAATTTGAGGATCATATGAGCGAAATTAAGACTCAATTAGTAGTATTAGGTGCAGGCCCAGGAGGCTATTCAGCCGCTTTTCGTGCTGCTGATTTAGGCATAGAAACTATCTTAGTAGACGTCAACGATGTTTTAGGTGGTGTGTGCTTGAATGTTGGTTGTATTCCTTCTAAAGCGTTATTGCACGTTGCTAAAGTAATAGATGACGCTAAAGAAATGGCTGGCCATGGTGTAACCTTTGGCGAACCAACAATCGATTTAGATAAAGTTCGTAGTTGGAAAGATAGCGTAGTAAGTAAACTTACTGGTGGTTTGTCTGGCATGGCTAAAATGCGCAAAGTGAAACATGTGCAAGGCTACGGTAAATTTACTGGCGGCAATACCTTAGAAGTAGAAGGTAAAGATGGAAAAACCACTATTACTTTCGATAACGCTATTATCGCAGCCGGTTCTGAACCAGTTAACTTGCCTTTCATCCCGCAAGACGACCCTCGTGTTATTGACTCAACCGGAGCCCTTGAACTGGCAGATGTACCAGAAAAAATGTTGGTATTAGGCGGCGGAATTATTGGTCTTGAAATGGGTACTGTGTATCGCTCTTTAGGCACTGAAATTGACGTAGTGGAATTTCTTGATCAATTGGTACCTGCTGCGGATAAAGACGTCGTCAAAATCTACCAAAAATACGTTAAAAACAAATTTAACGTCATGCTTGAAACTAAAGTTACCGGTGTTGAAGCGAAAAAAGATGGCTTGTATGTATCTTTTGAAGGCAAACAAGCGCCAGCTGACGCAGTCAAATACGACAAAGTATTGGTTGCCGTAGGCCGTCGTCCTAACGGTAGTTTAGTTGATGCCGAAAAAGCCGGTGTTAAAGTAGATGAGCGTGGCTTTATCAATGTTGACAAACAGATGCGTACTAACGTTTCTAACATTTTTGCGATTGGTGATTTAGTTGGGCAACCCATGCTCGCTCACAAAGCAGTTCACGAAGGTCACGTGGCAGCTGAAGTCATATCGGGCATGAAACACTTCTTCGATCCTAAATGTATTCCTTCAGTCGCCTACACCGATCCAGAAATGGCTTGGGTTGGCCTCACTGAAAAAGAAGCTAAAGAGCAAGGTATCAAATATGAGTCTGCAACTTTCCCATGGGCGGCTTCAGGTCGTGCTATTGCTTCTGCACGCACAGAAGGTATGACAAAGTTAATTTTTGACAAAGATTCACACCGTATAATTGGTGGTGCAATTGTTGGTATTAACGCCGGTGAAATGTTAGGTGAAATTGGTCTAGCCATCGAAATGGGAGCTGATGCAGAAGACATCGCGTTAACCATTCATGCTCACCCTACCCTAAATGAATCTATTGGTTTAGCCGCTGAAATGTATGAAGGCAGCATTACAGACTTGCCGAACCCTAAGGCAAAGAAAAAGTAGCTCTTTCTTTATTCTTACTAAGAAGGGCCTTTTGGCCCTTTTTTATTGCCTGATTGAAACAATTACTCACACTTAACTCCTTGCAGTTTTTGCAGTTACTTCACGCTACCAGTAAACTCACCTTTTTATAAAAACAACACGAGAGCAAAATATATTGCTCCACAAAAGGTAGGCAGATGAAGAGAATCAATAAAAAAATCAATATTGTAGCGTTAAGTGTAAGTCTTGCTTTGGGTTTGAGTGCATGTACTCCCGCAAATAACACAGAAACAACTGTGGCTAAAGTTAGCGAAGCACCTAAAGTATCTGGTATCGATTTAAGCGCAGTTGATAAAAATGTGCGCGCCCAAGATGACTTTTTTAATCATGTAAATGGCGCATGGTTATCACAAACCGAAATTCCGGCAGAAAAATCCAGCTATGGATTGTTCAACGTGTTATACGACGACACCCAAGAAAATTTAAAAACATTAATCCAAGAGGCAGCTAACACCCAAGCAGAGAAAGGCTCAAACACTCAAAAGTTAGGTGACATGTATAACAGCTACATGAACGTCGAATTAGCCAATGAAAAAGGACTGACTCCAATGCAGCCTTTTATTGATAAGATCAACAGTGCAGAAAACATGCAGCAACTTTCTGCGGTATTCGGAGAGTTGCTAGTAATAGGAGTAGGCGGCGCATTTAACTTCTATACGTCTCCCGACGCTAAAAATCCTGATGTTGTCACTATGTATCTTTATCAAAGTGGTTTAACCCTTCCAGATAGAGATTATTACAGTAAAGAAGAACCAAAATTTGTTAACTTCCGTGCGGCCACTGAAAAATACATGGCCGATATACTAACAAAAGCCGGTCACGAAGCGGGTGCCGATGCAGCCACTAAAATTATGGCGTTGGAAAAGGATATTGCTAGCAAACATTTATCTCGAGTGGAAAGTAGAGATGCAGAGAAAAACTACAACAAACAAAGCGCCGCACAAGTTGCCGCATTGCTTGGTAGCTTCGATTGGCAAGCCTATGCAGATGCCAGTGGTGTAGGTGAAGTGAATGATATGGTCGTACGTAACATGCCCTATTTCGAAAAAATTGCTGGTATTTTTGCGGCCCACGACTTACAAACTTGGAAAGATTATTTAACCTTCAATCTTGTAGATTCCTATGCTTCACGTCTAAGCCAAGACATGGTTGACCTACATTTTGCGTTTCACTCAACGACCTTAAACGGTATTCCTGAGCAACGTCCTCGTTGGAAGCGCGCCGTGGCCGCTACTAGTGGCGTGTTAGGCGAAGTATTAGGGCAACAATATGTTGAGCGCCACTTTACCCCGCAAGCGAAAGCCAAAATGGATGCCTTGGTTAAAAACCTAACTAAAGCCTACGGTGATAGTATTAAACAACTAGAATGGATGACAGCCGAGACCAAAACTGCTGCATTAGAAAAACTGGCAGCTTTTACACCTAAAATTGGTTACCCAGACAAATGGCGTGATTACTCAAATTTAGAAATCAAAGCCGATGAACTCGTTGGTAATTACATTCGATATTCTACTTTTGACCATTTTGAAGATACCAACAAAATTGGTAAACCAGTCGACAAAGCCGACTGGGGTATGACGCCACAAACTATCAATGCTTACTACTCACCAGTTAGAAACGAAATAGTGTTTCCAGCCGGTATTTTGCAAGCCCCTTTCTTTGATATGAATGCCGACGACGCAGTAAATTACGGGGCAATTGGTGCAGTAATTGGACATGAAATTGGTCACGGATTCGACGACCAAGGTTCAAAGTATGATGGCCAAGGCAATCTTCGCAGTTGGTGGACTGATCAAGACCGAGCGGCCTTTGATGTATTAGGCAAGAAACTAGTTGCCCAGTTTAATGAATTTGAACCAATTGAAGGGCAACACGTTAACGGTGAATTGACCTTAGGAGAAAACATTGGTGATTTAGCGGGCGTGACCATAGGTTACAAAGCCTATCAAATGACACTCGAAGGCAAAGAAGCGCCAGTTATTGATGGGCTAACAGGTAATCAACGATTCTTTATGGGATATGCCCAAGTATGGCGCAGCAAGTCCCGTGAAGACGCATTACGAGCTCGATTGCTAAGCGATCCACATTCACCTGGCGAGTTCCGAGTCAACGGCATTGTAGGTAACGTTGATGCTTTCTACCAAGCATTCGACGTAAAAGAAGGTGATGCAATGTATCTTAAACCAGAAGATAGAGTACAAATCTGGTAGTGACATATTAATAATGAAGGCCGCATGTTTGCGGCCTTTTTTTTTGTCTAGCAATAAAGTGTCTGCTCAGTTTTCACGCAACATGTTATTATTAATGTTAGACGTTGAATACGGCTTTGAGGCAAGCATTGAAGCAGATTGAAATCTTTGAAATTACCAGCCCTTGTATTGGTGTTTGCCAATCTGGGCCTAAAGGTTTTTGTGTTGGTTGTTTTCGCTCCAGAGATGAAAGGGTGCATTGGATTAAACTAGAGCAAGATGTACAGAGTAAAATAATCAAAGCCTGTGCTGCACGTAAAAGGCGCGCAAAAGCCGCACTGAAGAGAAAACCAGCTCAATCCGATAAGTCGCCACAACTTGGATTTATAGACGATTTATTTGATCCCCAAAAACAAGAATAACAACAACGTACGAGGTTTTTAATGGGCAAACTTGATACCGCACTTATCACAGGCGCTTCGGAAGGCATTGGTCGAAGTTTTGCAGAAATATATGCAAAAAACGGACATGACTTAGTATTAGTGGCTCGTAATCAAGCCAAGCTTGAAGAGTTTGCACAACAGCTTCAAAGCCAATACTTAATAAATGTAGAAGTTTTCGCAGCGGATTTGATCCCAATTGATGCGGCGCAAAAGCTATTTTCTGCGATCACTTTAAAAGGAATCAACGTCGATATTTTGGTGAATAATGCCGGCATGATGCAAGTAGAAAAATTAAGCCTCAGTGATACACAACAACTCAATAACTTGCTGCAATTGAATATCCAAAGCCTAGTTAACATGACACAACAGTTTGTAAAACCTATGTTGGCTCGAGGACAAGGAAAAATTGTCAACATTGGCTCCATAGCGAGTTTCATGCCTACACCTAATTTTGCAGCCTATGGTGCCAGTAAAGCTTTTGTATTGTCCTTTACAGAAGGTATTGCAGAAGAGTTACGCGGCACTGGAGTGACTGTCACTTGTGTTTGTCCTGGCATGACGGAAACGAAAATGCTTAGCCATGCCGATGGCTTGGAAAAATTCATCCCTAAGTTTCTTAAAGCCGATCCTATGGAACTTGCTGCACAAGCATATAAAGCGAGTATGAAAGGAGATGTCATATTTTTGGATAAGATAGCCAATAAATTATTAGTACAATGGGCTACCCACTATCCAAAATGGTTGGTTAGAGGCGTAAATGGTTTATTTGCCCGCTTTAATTAGCCCCATTAAGAGTTAGTGGCTTTGATGTGATCTAGTATCTCAGCAGTAATTTCATCATAAAGTTGGCTAGGAAGGGTGTGCCCCATTCCCGAATAAATTTTAATTTTGGCATTGGGTATCGCCTTTGCAGTCGCTACGCCACATGCGACAGGGACTAAGGGGTCATCCGCTCCATGTAAGACTAAGCTAGGCACCCGTAAAGAACCCAGTGGTATGGTTCTATCGGGAGAATCTAAAATAGCAGCTAATTGCCGCGTATTTCCCTTGGGGTTAAAACCTCTTTGTAGTGCTTGATTGATCAAAGACAGTATTTTTTGTTGATCAAAAGGATAGTGTTCGCCGTGTATCAATCTCCACAATTGAATTCCATAAGCAACGGCTTTACTGCTTTCTTTAGGTGGCGATTTAAGCATTTTGAGACTAAAGGATGCTGACGGTTTAGGTAGTTTCCTATTACCTGTGGTAGACATAATTGAAGTTAAGCTTTTAACTCGTTGAGGGTGATGAATGGCCAGTTCTTGGGCAATCATGCCTCCCATAGATGCACCGATAACATGGGCACTTTCTATGCCTAAGGCATCTAACAAGCCCAGCGTATCCTCCATCATATCCGACAACAAATAAGCTGCACCTAGCGGGCGTCTGAATACCGCATTAGTTAATAAGGCGAGACTTGAGGGGGTAGGTAGTGAGTCTAGCCAAGTACTCTTACCTATGTCACGGTTATCAAACCTAATAACCCAATAACCTTGAGAAGCAAGCAATTGACAAAATTGTCGATCCCAATAAATCATCTGGGTGGCTAACCCCATAATCAATACAATAGGGGGATGGTTTGTATCTCCAAAACTATCGTAGTTTATTTGGATTTGGTTAGCCGAAACTCTTTGCTCTGGATGATAAATAATTGAACTCAAAGGTGTAGACTCACAAAAATTAAGCAAGCCTTAGCTTGCCTGAATATTTAGTTTTTACAAGTTCGTCCTTTTTTCATTTACACCTTAATATTTTATAGGTTTGAGTAAGCACCAATACTGCTGCAATTTATACACCTTGGCTGAGTTGCTCAAGTTTTTGCCCAGTAGTCACGTCTTGAAATGATTGGTTATTATACGGTCGCCAATTAGATTCATTCTGTGCCAACCTATTTGCAATAATCCACACAGCTTGTGGATTATGTCCTAAACCTGAATGACTGCCCCTGACTTGGATATTTTCAGCCAGGTGATGATCTTCAATATTCTGATTAATGCAGGATTGCCAATGCACGACACCATCACTTTTAGAATATAATGCAGAATTGGGCACAGGGGGCGGCGTATGCATATGTTGTACTATTTCCGGATTAGTTTTTGAAACATTTCCATTTATCATTTCAAATAATCCTGCAACAGCAAGAGATGAGCCTTGTGTACCATTAAACGGACTACCTAATGTAATCACTTGTCGCACACAATCAGGGATAATACGAGCAAGTTCCCTAGCTAAAATGCCCCCCAAGCTCCACCCCACAATACTCACTTTGGCGTTATGAATTACTGATAATTCAATTACTCTATTAATCAGTTTATCACTTAGTACTTGTTCGCCGCCTACTATATGTGTACCCAAATTGCGTCCAAGCTCCCAACCATAGCTTTGGTAACCTTTTCTTTTTAAGAAGGAGCGAATGGGTTTGGTAGACAGATCACTGGCTAAAAAACCGGGGATCACTAACACTGGGTGACCGTCACCGTTGGGAGCCCTTTTTAGAAAAGGTAGCGTAATCCCAAAAGCACTCAACTCAAATAACGACCGACCTTCGCCAAACATATGAAATAAAGAAGGCCTTGGAATATTAGGTAATACATGTTTCATCACAAATCCTATAAAACGTTGAGATTATTCATCTTGCATAAGCGCATCAAGAGCTGCTCGACCCGCTAGTTTTTCTTGTACTGCCAACTCCAATTCATTGGCACTTTCACGAATATAACGGGTAAACAACTCTAAATCAGGCATTAAATTAGCGGAACTTGTGGGGCTAATAGTCAAAGTTCCGTTATAACTGCAAATTGGCATAATTAAACCCATGCCATCAAATATTGGGGCAGTTCCCATATTAACAATGAGTTTATGCCCCGCTAGATAAATGGGAATTTGCGGCCCTGGAACATTAGTAATCACCACATTGAATAGCGGACTATGATGTTTGGCGATAGCGGCTCTAGAATAGAACCGCGCCGCCACGCCAGCTAATCCAAAAGGAATTAATTCAGCGTACCCCATTAAACTCTTGGCATCTATGGCATCTTGGTAGAGTTTACCTACCATGGTATTAATTTGAATTTTTTCGAGGCGCTTACAAGGGTCTTCAACATCCGTTGCCAGTTGCACATACATTGCTGACACTTGATTACCCATGGCATTTTTTTCTTCTGCGGTACGTGTGGATACTGGCACCATTGCAACAAGTGGTTTATCAGGTAATTCACCTTTTTCCAATAGATACCGCCTAAGCGCTCCACCGCAGATGGCGAGAATCACGTCGTTCAATGTCGCCCCGTCTACCACCTTTCTAAGAGCCTTAACCCGATTGATATCCAGTATTGCTGAATCCCAAGTGCGTTCCATTTCCACCAAATTGTTAAACCTCGTTTTTGGGGCATTAAACGGCATCGTTGGCATTTTTATGCCTTGAGCACGGGTCATATAACCGGCTTTAAAAGTCGCCTTTCCAGTATCCCACAATAACCCCGGCAGCTTAGTTGGACGAGAAATAAAGTTATAGGCACTTTTGGCCATCAACCCAACAGGACCGGGAATGGGTTTCTTAGGTTTGATAACAACTGGCTTTGGAGGGGCAGGAGTATCAGAAACGTCAAACAACATCGACATTAAATCGGCCCCAGACTTGCCATCGAATCCCGAATGGTGGACTTTAGTAATTAAGGCAACCGAACCTTTTGGAACTTGTGGAATATTGTCCACACCCTCCACAAAAATAAACTCCCATAACGGGCGTTCCCGATTTAACTGTTGAGAAAACAGCCTTGAAGCCAAATAGCGTAATTCTTTCCAACCACCAGGTCGAGGCAACGCAGTTTGGTGTAAGTGCATATTGATATCAAAGTCTGGATCTTCTACCCAGTAAGGTCTATCTAAACTAAAGGGAACGGTGACCAATTTTTGCGTTAACTTTTCGACTGTGTGTACGCGGTCACTCACAAATTTTCGAAAATCATCAAACTTGAGAGAACCTTCTAAAATGGCTACTCCACCTATGTGCATAGGTATCTTTGGTGATTCCAGATATAAAAATGATGCGTCTATTCCAGAAAGCTCTTCCATAGATATACAACTCAAAATGTTAACTACTTGTTAAAACACCCTATATAATTACTAATAAAAATCAACCTATTTTCTGTATATTAGTGATTACAAATAAAAAGACCCTCTCTTTTCAAATCATGAATGTTTATACTAGGCTAATACAAATTCCCAAATACTGAACTATGTCATCAATTAACCTTTCAGAAATCACTAGAATCGCCGGGCAATCGTTTGCGTTGCCGGATATTTGTGTGCGTATTCGCTCCATGTTAGATGACGATCAATCCGATCTTGAAGATATTGGTCGGCTCATTGCATTGGATCCTTCTTTATCATCAAAACTATTGAAGTTAGCCAATAGCCCTTTATTTCGGTTCGAATCACAAATTGATTCTCTGGCTAAAGCCATTAACATTATTGGTGGTGAAGCCTTATATAATCTGGTCATGGCAGAAACCGCAAGCTCTGCATTTGAACATTTCAGCAGCGATGTGATTGATTTAAAAAGATTTTGGTTACAGAGTATTTACGCAGCTTTGGTCGCAAAACATCTTGCTAAGATGGTAAAGATACGCGGAAGTGAACGATTTTTTTTATTAGGTTTACTACATAATTTAGGCGAGTTGTTAGTTGCAGTGCAAGCGCCAAACTTGGCAATAGACTGCAGTCAATATGACAAAAAGACTTCACCTTGGAAACTTCAACGCCAAGTATTAGGTTTTGACTACGCAAATTGCAGCGCAAAACTAATGGAATATTGGCGCTTACCTAGCCAGTTATATATTCCAGTAATGGATCTACATGATGAAAATAAAGCGCTACAAAACAAAGATATCGCAATTATTTACACAGCTGTACGTGCCAGCGTAGCCATGACTCATGATAATTTATATTCTGCGAGTCAGTTAATTACGCCTCTCGTTTTGAAGTACTTAAAACTAGATCAAGAAGATCTGAATGATGCGGTCAAATTTGCATCAATGGAAGCGGACGGTGTTTTAGGAGTGATGAACCCGACACTTAGTTAATTGAATTCGGAAAATAACAGCTTTTCATAGATTTTGCCCTTTAACTATGCACAATTACCGTGAAGTTATATATAATTCCCGCTAAATTTCTAGACTAATAGTATGTTTACACTATGAAGTGGCTCCCACTCCTTTTTGTTTTACTAACAGCTAATAATTGTTTCGCTGGGCAAAACATCATGCATTCGCTTTATTTAGCGGATAGACCCGATTTAGATGATGATGAGTTATCTATGATTGGCGAATTTGGTTTTTTGGTTGCAAGTGGCAATACTAATGCCTCAACCACCACAGCTAAGATAAATACTAGCCAAGAGTTAACATCTTGGAGTTATCAAATTATTGGTAGCGCTTTGTACAAACAAAGCCAACAAGAAATAGAGGGAGAAGAAGAAGACTTGGCATCGGCTCAAAGATTGTTCTTGTCTGGACAATTCGATCACAAACTAACCGAACCTGACGATAGGCTTTTTATCTATTGTGAATATGAAAACAATAGATTTAGTGGTTTTCGTTATCAAGCCGCATTAGCTGCAGGATGGACGTCAAGACTGTGGCACGATAAACAAAGTGAGTTTAAATACAGTGTAGGACCCGGTTATGCCATTTCAGAAGTTGAAAAACACAATACTGAAGAAGACACCAAAGGATTGATTGTTAGGGCGGCAATGGAATTCAAACAAAAATTTTCTAGCAATGCGACATTTCGGCAGTTTATTAGCACCGAAGCTGATCAAGAGTATTACAAAACTAAATCCGAAACCTCTCTATCAACAAAACTGACTGGCGCACTAGCGATGAAGCTAAGTTTAATAATGAATCACGATACTAGCGTTGGACCCGATATTGAAGAATTAGACACGGAAGCGGCTGTGACTCTGGTTTACCAATTTTTTTAATAGTGCGGTAAGACTAAAGTAGGGTTCTTCTGAGGCTTAGCTTCTGTCAAAATACCCACATCTGCACAAAACGAATTAAATATACATACAAAGGATATACGAATGAAAAAACCTCTAATTTTACTTGGGCTATGTGCTGCTGGAAATGCATTTGCTGCTGACGAAGTAAAACCATTTACAATGGACGGTGAATTTGGGTACATAGCCACAACAGGTAATACTGAAACAACTTCTGTGAAAGGAAAATTGTCAGCTCATCAAGAACTCACACAGTGGAGTAATGACTATACCCTTGAAGCCCTTTATAAAAAAGACGAGGTGGGTGATAGCCCCGTAGACGAGACAACCGCACAAAAGTACTTTTTGTCTGCACAAGGAAACTACAAGTTAGAAAACCCAGATCACCGCTTATTTGGTTTTGCTTCATACGAAGATGACAGATTTAGCAGCTATAACTATCAAGCAACCTTAGCTGCCGGTTGGTCACAAAAGATGTGGGAAGACGATACCAGTAAATTTAGCTACAGCATCGGTCCTGGTTATTCATTCGCAGAAACCACTGACGGTGTTGAACAAAACGGCATGATTGTTAGGGCAGCGTTAGACTACAACTGGAAAATTTCTGATACTGCCACCTTCAAGCAATTATTGAGTACTGAAGTAGGTAGCGATAATACTAAGTCTAAATCAGAAACATCAGTATCCGCTCAAATCAGTGGTGGTTTATCGCTTAAACTCTCTTTTTTGATGGATCATAACTCTGATGTTGAAGGTGATACTGACAAGTTAGATACACAAACTGCTGTCACTTTGGTATATAGCTTCTTCTAAAAATACCACTGAGTATATCAGGCCTAGTATTATAGGCCTGATAATCAACCTCACTATTCCTTATTGCCATGCAGCCGTTTATACAGAGCTGGAGATAACCCATACTTCGCTTCGAATGCCTTACTAAAACCCAATATCGACTTATAACCAACACTTGCGCTAGCTGACTTAACCACGCTTCCTGTTTCCAACAATTGTTTAGCTCTAAATAAGCGCCTATTTTCTAAAAATTTTGAAGGTGTGCAACCCACTTGATCAGTAAATCGCCGATAAAAAGTACGTTCTGTCATCGCTGACTTCTCTGCCATATCTTGTACCCTCAACGGCTTATGTAGGTTGGCATCTAACCAGACTACAATATCTGCGAAAACATCCTGGTTCTGTGCTGCTAACAGTTCACTAAACTGCGTTTGGTGACCGGGACGATGGGCATAAACCACTAACCAACTAGCGACTTCTCGCATTATTTTACTGCTATGATCACTCCCTAACATGGCTAAAGCCATGTCTATCCCTGTCGTCACCCCTGCAGAAGTCCATAAATTGTCGTCTATGCAATACAGTGCATCTTGTTGCACATTCACAGCAGGATAATCTCGAGCCAACAGTGCGAGGTCAGCCCAGTGAGTTGTGGCGTTTCTACCATCCAATAAACCGTTTGCTGCTAGTACCAACGCACCTGAACAAATAGAGCCAAACCTCTCAGCTATAGGAGCGTTGAGAGTTAACCAAGCGTGCAAACTAGGATGATTGGAAATCTCAGCGATAGCGTTATTGTCTCCGCCTACAACTAATATAGTGTCAGATGGGCACACCCTAACCCCTTCACAGCTTTGAGTCATTACCTCAATACCAGCACGGCAATGCACTACTCCACCAGTCACTGACAAAGTATGAACAGAATAAGCAGGATGTTTTAAAAACCTTTGAGCAGCACTAAAAACCGAGGACGGCCCGGAGAGATCCAACATTTCAAATTGGTCAAATATTACAAACAAAATTCGGCGAGGCATAAACATGGCAGAAAATTATACTTTTATGTCATTTCAGTCAATTACTTTGTGTCTTAGTATTGTATTTACAGATTTAAGAATCGAAATTCGCAAGTTAATGAATCAGCTTAAATCAGCAAGAAACAGTAAAGACTAGGTTTACCTTTAATGGAATCAAACAAATGTTAAATAAACAACCGCAGCTTAATATCGGCATTTACCTGTACGAAAATGCTGAAGTATTGGATTTTTCAGGACCATTTGAGGTGTTTACAACCGCAAACCGTTTAAACCAAACAGCACAACAATTTAAGGTATTTTTGATCGCAGAAAACGACTCGTCAGTTCTTGCTAGAGGCGGTTTTTGTGTTACTCCACACTACAATATTGATAGTCACCCACCACTTGAGTTGCTCATAGTTGCAGGAGGTGTACACGCCGTAGAAATGCAAAAATCACGTATTATTGAGTGGTTACAACAACAAGCTATCACTGTGCCTATTTTGGCCTCTGTATGTACAGGAGCATTTTTGTTAGCGCAAGCAGGTGTGTTGAATGGCTACAAAGCCACAACCCATTGGAGTGACATACGGCAATTTACACAAATGTTTTCGACTATCCCAATAATTGAAAATGTGAGTTGGGTAGACAACCAAAAGGTTATTACCTCTGCTGGCATTAGTGCAGGCATAGATATGAGTCTACATTTGTTGAGCAAATTAAGTAGCCAACAACTTGCCCTAGCGACCGCTAAACAAATGGAATTCCGCTGGAACAATAATGGACTGACTAACAAAAATCAGGATAACTCACATGCTTCAGATTAGACCCAACTGTGAAACGTGTCACTGCGACTTAGCAGTTGATTCAACAGCCTATATCTGTACCTTTGAATGTACTTTTTGCGATACCTGTACTGAAAATATACATATTCTTCAGTGTCCAAACTGCTTAGGGAATTTGGAAAAAAGGCCAATCCGTCCAAAAGCACTCTTAGCAAAATATCCACCTTCAACTAAAAGGGGCAGTAGCTAATGCAAATTATTCGAGCCAAAGACTACACCGCTGAAAATGCATGGGACGCAATAAACATAGCCTGCATGCAAGGTATAACCACTCGACTACATTGGACAGATCAACCCTATCAATGGCATATCAACGACGGAGAAGAGGTGTTTGTGGTGTTAGATGGTAAGGTAATGATGCATTACCAACAAGATACTAAACAGCTATCAACATTGCTTGAAACCGGTGACATTTTTTACGTGCCGGCGGGCAGTAAACATTATGCCGCCCCTATTGCTGAAGCAAGAGTGTTAGTCATTGAAAAACAAGGTAGCGTTTAGATAAACTCGTCATTACCAGCGATATTGCAGTACCGCTAGGCTTTGCTGCTGGTTGACTTCAAGGTCTTCTCCTAGCGTTGCTCTAATATCGGCACTATTTTCATTTATATGTTGCTCTAAACCTATTTGCCAATTTCTATTTAAATCGTAACGCCACGCCAAGGTATAACCGTGGCCGTCACTATTATTTTGATCCCACTCAAAAACATCATCTTCTCGCACTTTAAACTTATCAAAACGTAGACTGATCCTATGCGCTTTGTATTTATGGCTTAGCATTATGTACCAAGCGTCAAAATCAATATAAACAAAACGTGTTCCCATCACTGAGCTACCTGACAGCCATTGTGCAACTACACGAGTATTACCATCAAACTTATGCTGCAGCGCAAGGGAGTGAAACTTGGTTCGCCACGCGTACAATCTTTCATGACTCACCGCCAATGGATCGCCTTGATTGTCGTAATAGTAATAACGCAAAGTTGACTGTCTATAATAATCGATGTGTGCGCCTAGATAAAAACCAATGTTGCCGTCTAACTCATGGTAGGGCTCAACATAGTTAGGATGAAAGATTCTATCTTCAGCAATGACACTTGGATAGGCGGCAAATGGGACACGGTCATTATTTAAACTTTGCCTGTCATGCAGTGCAAAACCACGCCAACTAATTACAGTACCTAAGGGATCATTGGCTTTAAACAAGGATCCGTGCAACTCAAAAGAAATGGGACTGTTTCGACTTCGTCCTGGACTAAATACGCTAAGTTCTAAACCTGGGGTGCGCAGTTCTTCGCCAATCCAACTATTTACCGCTGATTGGGTATAGGTGAAAGGAGACAACCAACCCGAATCAACATTTTCCAATGAGAGTTTTGGGTAAAAAAAACCTATACGACCACGCCATCTAATTTTTGAACGACTTAAAGGTTTGTAACTGATGTACGCTTGAGAAATACCTAAATTTTGCTCACCTAACTGATAATAATTGGCTACAAGGTTATAACTCAAACCATTGGAAAAACTATCTGATAAATCAACAAATGCTTGTTGAACGTGAGCGCCGTCTTTAGAGTATGCAAGGATCCCCGTTCCTTCATCAAACCATGAGGTCTGTTCGCTTGCTTTAACAAAGTTAAGTTGTACTAGCCCCGTAACTTCGACCGCTAACCCCCTAACACTGAAAACCAGCGCGCTCAAAACCAACCATTTCAGTATAGTTGGCAAGCCTACTAATTTGCAGTTTACCGCATTATTCATAATCGGAAAATTCACCAGAAATATCTTCATACTGATTTACGTCAGGCAGAAGCGGTGAGGAAAGTACAATTTCAATATCAGAGGTAGCTGGTAACGACAATGGACGAGACAAAACACTAAATTTATCTTGAATTCTTGGATGCCAGACGTCGAGCTGATAGTCTCCGTCAGGTAACTCTAGAGTGAGATTGCCCTCGCTATCCGTTTTACCGAAATAAGGGGTATCCACAACAAAAATATAGCCCAACATCCAATCATGAATATTACACCCCAATTCAACTGCCCCCGTATTTGAGAACAGCAATGGGTCAGCTTGTAGCTCTTTGTACAACTGCAGTTCAAAAGTCTTTGCTTGAGAGAATGAATAAACGTGATGTTTGATTGAATCAGAATTAGGAAAGCGCACTTGTGTATCTTTTTGAACAGCCAAGATATGCGGTGAAAATTGTGTATTTACCTGATCCATAATTTCTATTTTATTAGAGATAGCGCTAACCTTTGACGCTTTTGGCGTGAGATAAACCACAACATTGCCCACCCGTTGCCTCTCCTGTGTCAGTACTTTGACAGAGATTTTATTGGATTGAACAAAAAAAGAAACTGAGAATAGAGTGAACACTAAAATTAACTTTAACATAGATGCCTAAATTCGAATGTAATCTGCTGCTTAGATAAACGCTGTATTTAATATGTTATTACATAGCTGAATGTCAGACTACAACATAAAAATCCATGCAATGCGCAGTGAATTAATATTCGCTTTAATTGATGACTCGTAAACTTCATAGACAGAGCAACCCGTCAAAATCGTTCATTAATTTTCAGCTAGTTGAGTTTTAATTATTTCATTCGACTCATAAGATAGCTTTCTAGTCCAATTTATCTATGACTTTTCTCGCTGCGGCTATCTGCTCTGGACTGCCTTTTTGCAAAATTTCCTCAAGCAACTCTTTGGCTGATTCTTCTTCACCAATCTCTATATAAGCATGGGCTAAGTCTAATTTCGCGCCTAACCCATCGTCAGCATCAACGTCGATCATTTCCAAATTATCGAATTCGTTTACAAAGGGCTCAAGGGGTATATCTAAGTCTAATGCTTTTTCTACTTCATCTTCTGATTCAGCACCTACACTTTCATTTAATAATGCTTCCACATCTAAAAAGTCTTCTGAATCGGCTTGAATCTCATTGTTCTCTTCGTTTTTAGGTGTCTCATCTAGTAACGCTGCAATATCAAACCCAGTATCATCATCTTCAATTGTTGATAACTCTTCGTCCAGATCAATAGACTCAAGCATTTCATCAAAGTTTGATTCTTCTAATTCATCCAAAACCTCTTTATCTTCACTAACTGTCGCTTGCTGTTCACTCGGGTGCAAAGCATCATCATCTAACCAATCCCCCAAACCAGGTAAATCATCTAATTCATCACTACCACTTGGTGATGAGTCAACCCTTGTGTTTTCAAAATTTTCGTCAAATGCATTATCAAGTTCACTATCATCAAAATCTTCTATTGAATCGTAGTCATCTAAAGATTTAGGTTGTTTAGGCGCAGGATCTGGGCTTTGTTCTTTAGAGACGAAGTCATCTGCTGAAAACTCTAAATCGTCAAGAGAACTGATAGAAGCAGACTCATTTGAGGTAAGATCTTCTAAGACCTCGTCCAGCTCCGCTTTTTCAAAATCTTCTAATGCTTTTTCTAATTGGTCTTCGTCTAAAGCAGTGTCACTGTCGCTAGACGAATCCAATTCTGTATTTAATACTTCATCGATTGTCTCTGCTTCGGCAGATTCCACCGCTTCATCAACCGGCTCTATTTGAGCAGCCTCTGTGGCTTCTTCTGCTGGCTCCATTGCTTCCCGTTCGTCAACTACATTTGTTTCAGCAGACTCGGCTGTTTCAAGATCTGGCTCCACTTCTGCAGATTCTTCCGCGGCTGCGGTTGATTCTGTTACTTCATCAACAGGCTCAATTTGGGCAGGTTCTGTAGCTTCTTCTGACTCTATATCTGCGGGCTCATCGACTTCGACAGCTTCAGCCGACTCCGTTGTTTTATCCTCTGGGTCTTGCTCTGCAGGCTCTTCCACTTCATCGACTGTTTCTGTTGATTCTGTTACTTCATCAACAGGCTCAACTTGGGTTGGTTCTGCAGCTTCTACTTCTGACTCTATATTTGCAGCTTTATCGACTTCAACTGCTTCAGCCGACCCTGCTGTTTCATCATCTGGCTCTAGTTCTGCCGACTCTTCCACTTCATCGATTTTTTCTGCTTCGGTAGATTCTAATGCTTCATCAACAGACTCAACTTGGGCTGGTTCTGCGGCATCTTCTACTGACTCTATTTCTGTGGGTTCATCGACTATGTCAGCTTCTGCCGACTCTGAAGCTTCTTGAACTGACCCAACATCTGCAGATTTTTCTACTTCATCGATTGTTTCTGCTTCGACAGGTTCTGCTTCTTCAGAGGCGGGGGCTACTTGGGGAATATCTACTAGCGCATCGGTTAGTTCTGTCTCTTCTTGCGAGGGTGCGATATCTTCGGATTCTAGCTGTGACTCAACATCAAGTAATTCGTCTACATCAGTATGTACAGTCTCGTTAAGTACTTCAGATATATCAATTTCAACATCATCGTCTGCATCAATTGAATCTGGTGTTGCAAAGTTCTCAGCTAATAAATCATCATCAATGTCTTCTTCTAAACCATCGTACTTCTGAATATCAAGTTGTGGTTCGTTTGCAGATTCAGGTAACTCGTCTTCCTCATCAGGCATCATCGAACGCATTTGTTCGACTTGTTCTAATTCTTCAATAAGACTACCTGTTACATTGTCGAGCTCCTCATTTTGGGACGCTATCTCATTATCAAGGTTCTGTAACACCTCTTCATTAATATCACCAGAATCCTCAAGTAGCTCGCTGGCCACGTTTTTGTCTTCAGGTTCTTCAAGCAATTCATCAATACTAATTTCTGGCTGTTCTTCGTCAACCTCTACTGGCGCCAACAAAGATTCATCAGGTGTCGCATCTTCTTCATATTCTATGTCATCGGCTTCCGACTCGACTTGTTGCTCGTCTTCTTCAATCAACATATCGTCGATATCTGAGTTATCTGCACCATCAGACACTTTCGCTAACAAGTCATCATTAGAGATCTCATCAGAATCAACTGGAAGTTCTTCATCCAATTCAGATAACAATTCATCATCTTCGTCAAATAAGCTGTCTAGGTCATCTTGCTCTACAACTTCGGCGCCAACTTCGAATTCTTCTTCATCAAGTAAATTATCGAGGTCGTCATCACCTAGTTCATCAAAGATTTCTGAATCATCAACGAGGGGCTCTTCTATACTATCGCCAAGCGCATCATCTAAGGATTCTTCAAGCTCTTCAGCTAAAACATCGTCGAGTAAATCATCATCACCAAATAGGTTGTCGTTATCGAGATCGTCACTATCATCCGACGACAACTCGTTACTGAGTGCGTCTGACAAGTCATCCATTTCTGCGGTTAAGGGATCCAAAGAAAGGTCGTCGATATCATCTTCTTCAGCAGTAACGGCTACCGATTCTTTGCGTTTAATCATCCAATACGCAAAAGCTGCAAGCACTAATAAAACAGGAAGGGTGAACAGCAAAATAAGCATAATTGGGTTATTTAACCAAGACTCTCCTTGCTCTGCCAAGAGTGCCGCTTTTTTGGCATCTTCTTGACGAGACTTCTCTAACAACTCCTCAATGCTTTCACCCATCTGCTCCATTTGCAGAGATTTTTGTTGTTCCTGACCGCGCATTTCATCAATGTCGGTATTCACTTTATCGAGTCTTTCAAATAACCTTTTATTTTCATCTAAGATACTTTGAACGCTACTAATTGACTCGGCAAACTGCTTCCTAATTGCCATAAATTGGCGATTTTGTGCCTCGTCGATAGCCCCTAACTTTTGCTCTATTAGCTCTTTGGTTTCATCCAAAGTGGCGTTGTTGTTAGTTGATTGGTTTTGGCTATTTGCGCTACTTCCATTGGATGAATTAGATGAGAGGTTTTGTAAGTTCTGTGAATCCAGATCCGCTTTTTGTCTTGCTTGTTGATTACTAACTCTGGCGATATAACGTTCGGACGGTAACTTTAAAATCGAACCATCTTTTAATAAATTTATATTTTGTTGTTCAAACGCATCAGGGTTTAGTTCATAGATCGCCTGCATAACCTGATAAACCGACAAACCACTATTTTGTCTATAACGCTGGGAAATTTGCCATAAGGTATCGGAAGATTCTATTGGTCCATAAATAGTACCGGAGTATTGATCGCTTGCGTCCTTGGGGCCTTTTATCTGAACTTGTTGAAAATCAGCAGCATAAACAGCAGTAACGAAATTCAGCATAATAAAAAGCTGTAATGCTATCTTTCGCAAATTCATATGTTTCCTTTTCCCCAAAACATCAACTTACCACTATTAACATGGTTGTTCGCAGCAGTGCCGATCTAGAATAAATTCGTTTTAAAAAGTATCTTTTATTGTTATGAATAACTGACTAAGTGATTGCTATTAATGTCATTTTATTGACTGATACATTCCCAGACGTATACCTAAAGCAATTCGTATTCCAAGTTTGAAAGCTACCACTAACTATTTATACAACTATAAACTAGAAGGTCAGTTTGATCTAGAATCACAACTTAGTTTGCAAAGATCACTGTAGCGGTTGGTTCCTAAAAAAGTATAACGCTAAAATGTCTGATTTAATGGTTTAGCTAAGGATATTATCGGCAACAATAGGGAATTATTGAGAGTCACAGTTGAGCTGTGACTCTCGCTGGAATGTGACCTACATATAATCCCTAACAAGCACCTCGGCGATCTGTACACTGTTAGTTGCTGCGCCTTTGCGCACGTTATCAGAAACAACCCACATATTGATCCCGTTAGGATGAGATATGTCATTCCTGACACGCCCAACATGGGTATCATCGTTGCCACTAGCACTGCTTACTTGGGTAGGAAAATCCTCTCTGCTTCTATGCAGAACAACTCCTGGCGCATTTTCCAATAAATCCTTCACTGCTTCAGCATCAATAGGGGCACGTGTCTCTAGATGAATCGCTTCACCGTGACCATAAAAGACCGGTACACGCACTGCTGTTGCATTCACTAAAATAGAGTCATCGCCCATTATTTTTTTGGTTTCCCACACCATCTTCATTTCTTCTTTGGTGTAATCGTTATCCATAAAAGCATCTATTTGTGGAATAACATTAAAAGCAATTTGGCGACTAAATACATCAGGTTTGGCCTCTTTACCACTTAGCAAGGCCGCCGTTTGATGGGCTAACTCATCTATTGCAGATTTTCCGCCTCCCGATACAGACTGATAAGTAGAAACATTAATTCTTTCTATACCCACCGCGTCATGAATAGGCTTTAAAGCCACCATCATTTGTATAGTAGAACAATTCGGATTGGCAATAATATTGCGATTACGGAAGTCCGCCAATGCCTGAGGGTTAACTTCTGGCACAACCAAAGGAATATCTGCATCATAACGATAGTGAGAGGTATTATCGATTACCACACAACCTGCATCAGCCGCAATCGGTGCGAATTTCTCAGACACGCTGCCACCAGCCGAGAAAAAGCCGAGCTGAACTTGGCTCCAATCAAACTTATCTGCATCTAAAACGGTAATCTCTTTTCCTTTGAAGGTCACCTTTCCGCCTGCAGATCGTGCGCTGGCTAATGGATAAAGTTTATTGATTGGAAAATCTCTTTGTTCAAGAATTTCAATCATGTGTTGTCCTACTAATCCAGTAGCGCCCAACACGGCGACATCAAAGGCCCGAGACATGGTTTTATTACTCCTAAAAATTTAAATAAAATGGGGTTATCATGAATTTAAGCCGCACTATTTTGCAGCTAAAAATCCAAGAGCGTAGATTGCCTTTGAATCAACAAAATTTCCAGTATTTACCGCGATTGCTGAAAATTCTCTTCTTATAGGATAGTGTTTTCGGATATATCTAAATTGCTCAGGGCCCAAGGCTTGTTTTTTAAACACTTGATCATCTTTAGCAATGTCGTAGACGTTAAGAATCAATTGACTCGCAACCTTTACAAAACTCTGTTCAGCATCCACCTCAAATGGCCCAACATTAGGTTTCGGTAAATAATCACTGAGAGTCTTGTGAGCCTGCTTTCCCAACAACTCACTTAATGCCACATACAACATTTCGGTGCCTCTAGCCTTACCTTCAATTGTATGCCCGGCAATGTGTGCCGTGGCGAGAGTAATATAGGGAATTAACTGTAATTGAATATCCGGCTCGTTATCCCAAACATCTAACACTAGATTAAGTTTTTTACCTTGCTCGAATAATTCCAGAGCCGCTTGGTTGTCCAATACTTCACCACGGCAAGCGTTAATTAACAGTTGTTGCTCAGACAATTGCATTAATCTAGGTTTATCAAACATACCTTGAGTTTGATATTTACCTGCTTTTATCCATGGCACATGTAGAGTAATAACGTCACATTGCATAATGTCATCCATGGGCACAAAATCACGGGGATCGCCAGCATCATCTAGCGGTGGATCACACAATTTGTATTTAATGCCAAGCACGCTCAAGCGCTCAGATAAAGCTGTCCCAACATGCCCTGCCCCAATAATACCTACAGTTTTGTGTTGTAACGACCAATTATGTTTATTGGCCGTCACCACCATGGCACTCAACACATATTCAGCTACCGCGACTGCATTACATCCACCTGCTGAAACAAAAGGAATACCTCTCGATTCTAAATAATTCTGGTCAACGTGGTCAGTACCTGCAGTAGCAGTGGCTACAAATTTAAGGCGTGAATTTTTACAAAGTAAATCAGCGTTAACTTTAGTGGTAGAGCGAACTAATAAAACATCTGCGTCAGCCAGCATTTCAGGGTTAACGGTTTTGTGGGAGAAAACCTGACACTCTCCGAGCTCTTCAAAAAACTCAGCAGCATAAGGCATACTGTCTTCATAATAAATTTTCATGATTTGAGAATAACAAATTTTGTGATGGGGATTATTATGCCACGCTCTGAGATGTTTTTTTGAATTAACTATTCCCAGTTGCCGACCCATTACCGAGAATCTATATAACTCACAGCAGCTAGGTACAGCTTTATTTGACAGCAACAAATTGGCGCTGTTTCGACACGTTTCTAATCAAAGTTAAGTTTGTTTAGAACATAGTGTCTATTGCACAAAGTTTAAACAATTACCTCATTCAAAAATGCTTGATACAAATCTAAAACGTCTTGAGGTGCCTCAAGTTGTGGATAATGCCCCACATCTAGAGCGGTAGTTTTCGGATTAGGAATAATTTCAATATAGTGGTCAAGCATATGTTGGCCAGAGATAGGATCTTGTACCCCATTGATAAAATATAGAGGTATCGATGTTCTGAGCATATTTGAGGTCCAACGTTGGCCTTGTTCGCGGCGCTCGTCAATATAGCTCAATAAATTCGGTAACACTCTTTTACCATGATTATATTCAATGAGTTGCCACAGAGTATCTATCTCATCATCTTGGGGCTGACTCTTAGCACCGAATATTTTTTTAAATCCTCGACTTAAACTCGCCTTGTTCATGAAATAACTTGCCAAACCACCGATTCGACTTTTTAATAATTTTTGTGTCAATAGTGGTCGATGTTGAGAGGCAAATAACCCTCCATTTAGAAAACAAAGCGACAGAATTTTAGCCGATTGACCCGATATATTGTGGCGACTCAATAACTCTTGTGCCACCGAGTCCCCATAGTCATGTGCAAGAATATGATAGTTTTCAATTCCCAATTGCCTCAATAGCAACTCTATAATATTAGCTTGTTCCAGCAAGCTATATTGATAGTTTGTCGGTTTAGCAGACAAACCAAAGCCTAATAAATCTAAGCTAACTAAGCGGTATTGCTCAGCCAAATGTTGCCATTGATAATGCCAATCCCACGCTGCACTAGGAAATCCGTGAATAAACAAAATGGTTTCTTTGTGAGGGTTTGTTTGGAAGTCCAATGATTGCCAGTGAGCAATACGGTGTCCGCACAACTCACTGAATTCAGCATTTTTTATATAGGCTTCTAAATCACGTTGTAACAACTATTAAAGCTCGTATCCAGGATTGATACGGTCTAACTTACGTAATATTCCAGGCCACGCCAAAGCACCGCCAGCGGAGCGTGTAACTTGTTTAGCTTGGGCTTGTATTCCTGCTAAAATCTGCGACGGAATAAGGTTCAATTCTTGGCCACTAGCTTGTGCTTTAAGCTGAATTTGGCAAGAACATTCCAGAAAATACATATACACAAATGCATCTGCAATAGTTTCAGCACAGGTTAACAACCCATGATTGCGAAGAATCATAAAATACGTTTCACCTAGGTCTGCTACTAAACGTGATTTTTCATCAGGGTTTAATGCCACACCTTCATAGTCATGGTAAGACAGTGACGAAAGTGGAAACAACGATTGTTGACTAAGGGGTAAAAGCCCTTGTTTACTTGCTGACACTGCAATACCTGCGGCTGTATGTAAATGCAACACACACTTCGCATCATCTCGGGCCTCGTGCACAGCACTATGAATAGTGAATCCTGCTGGATTAATTTCATAATCCGACTCCATGACTTTATTGCCTTGTAAGTCAATTTTAACCAAACTGGACGCAGTGATTTCTTCAAACATCATTCCATAAGGATTGATTAAAAAATGGTGTTCTGGCCCCGGCACTCTGGCTGAAATATGCGTAAACACTAGATCATCCCAACCATGCATGGCGACGGCTCGATAACACGCAGCTAAATCAACTCGGGTTTGCCATTCTTGTTCACTCACTTGTTGTTTTACTGAAGTTGTCATTCGTTTCTTTCTCTGTTGAATATTAATCAGCTTACGATAAGCTAGAGGGCACAAACTAAACTGTCGCCAAATTGACAATTGTCGAGTTTTTATGAAATCACACGAAATCCGTCAGATCCTTTCGCAAAATCCATGGTTTGCTTCCCTTCCAGAATCATTAGCAAATACATTACTTGATAATGGAAAGCTAAAAGTACTGAACGATCAACAAATATTGCATAAAAAAAATGATTTGGCGGACGGATTTTACTGTGTACTCAGTGGTCGAATTCGCGTCAGTAACTTTTCAGTAGAAGGCAAGGAGCTGGTACTAACGTGGATTCAACCGGGAAATTGGTTTGGCGAAATTTCACTGATTGATGGACAACCACGCACGCACGATGGACATGCTGAAGATACAACGACGCTATTAAAAATCACCAAGTCAGCTTTTGAGAAAATGTTCAATGAGCATCAGGATTGGTCGCAGCACCTTATGCGCCTTCTGTGTCAAAGAGTTCGTGCTACTTTCACCCTTTTAGATGAAACGGGGTGTTTATCTTTAAAAGGTCAGCTGTGTAAAAGGCTAAGCTTGTTACACAAAGGATTAGAAGAACAACAAGATACACTAGCAAATGAATTAACTATTTCTCAAGATGCCCTCGCGCAACTGATTCATAGTTCTAGGCAAACGGTCAACAAAATATTGAAAAGCTTACAAAAAGAAAATGTCATAAACATTAAATATGGAAAGATCATCATCTTAGACAAAAGCGCACTCGAAAAGTTAAGCCAAATTTAACGATTCCTGTTTTAAAGTACTAGATTCACTATCAACACTAATATACCAATCAGACCAAGTACAAATAACACTCCCACTATGGCATAAGGCACAAAAGAGGTCTGTTCGAAATCACTCTTATAATTGGCGTCACTTTGTACGCCTAGCATACTGGCAGCGACACTTTTAAAGACGTCCAATAGATTTTTCTTTGCCATATTTATAAGGCTCCTGTGCAGATAAAGTTAATAAAACATTAACAATAGGTTATACCTTTGCGTGATTTTCACCAAATCTTTTGTGTTATCAAACCTGTGGCGACCCTTTAAATAGATCTAAATCAAAACAACAGTTGGTTTTTGGTAAAAAATCCGTCAAGCATATTAACCTTAGCGGATGAATGAAGTACCTTATAAGCCAATTCACCACCTATGTTTGGTCTAATAAACTCTATGGCATCTACTAAGCTTCACAGTACTTTGCGTCAATACCATCGTTGGTTAGGATTTTTCCTTTCTGGCATTATGGCCGTTTATGCTATCAGCGGTATTTTGTTAATTTTCAGAAACACCGACATACTGAAATACCCACAACAAGAACAACATCAGCTAGCGACACAACTCAGCGCTGACGCTTTAGGTGAGCAACTACGGATCAAGGGTTTTGCAGTACTAGAGCAAGATGAATCTACGATTATCTTTAAACAAGGAACCTATGACAAAACCTCTGGACTAGCGGTCGTTAACCAAAAAGACTATCCCAAAGTGCTTCAAAAGCTAGTTAAATTACACAAAGCGACCACTAATAGCCCGCTTTATTGGCTCAATATTAGTTTTGGTCTAAGCCTATTATTTTTTGTGGTGTCGGCTTTTATAATGTTTCTACCCAAAACCAAATTATTTAAGAATGGTTTAAAAATAGCGGGGATTGGATTTGTTTTCGCTATTTTGGTGTTGATTTATGGTTCCTGATGCAACGGCAAATCCCCTCCTTTGCTTTTTTGATTCGGCTTTTATTCGTTAGGTAATAACGACACGCAACTTTTGAAGCGCTCGCCGTCAAAGCTTGCAACTCTCTTTGAAGGGGAGCAAGTATGCAAAGTACTAGAACACCGCTAACGATAATGAAAATAACTTGCTCTGGCCATGGTGACAAAGATTAAAGGCTCTCCAACCATATTTTTGCTTGGGCAATTTGCTGCGAGTTTTTTGACCAATTAATCACGTTGCCTAGGAAAAAGTGAGCATATTCCTTGTTTTTCATTTTCACCATGTATGAGCCGGCTCTATAGTTAAGATAGATATTCGAAGGCATTAGGCTCACCGCTGCGATAATTTCCTCGGATGATTTTTGGTACTCACCAATCTGCCAGTATAAATCCGCTAGAAATACTTGGGTTTGACTGAATCGCCCCTTCTTTTTCGCTTGTTCTAAATAATATATCGCTAGCCGACGCATTTCATCGTTGCGTTTGGGTAATCGCTTGATCAGTTCCTTGTATGCCTGCCCTATATTTAGGTAAACCTCTGCATCCAGATTTTTAGTGCGAACTAATCCATCCAATAGAGTTAATGCTTGAGTGGTTTTCCCTTGGCGTACCAACAAAAATGACTTGACCGATAGCGCCTTTGGCTCATTGAGCTCTAAGGCTTGTTGGAGAAACCTATCGGAACTTTTGCGTTGACCTTTGGAAAAAGCTAAATGAGACATATTGGCATAAAGCAGGCCCTGACTAAGCTCTTCGCTTTGATAATCCAAACTAAACTCAGGTATTGTAAAGCGCTTGGCATATAAGATCCGTTTACGATTGTAGCGCTCTAATTGTTTTTGTAGTTCATCAATACTGACAGCAAAAGATTGCTCAAACGCCTCAATAGGAGCCATTCCTTTATTGTACAGATTTAAAAATTTAGTCAACGAATCGTTGTAATCCTCAAATCCATTCACACTACTAAATTGCAAAAAGTGTACAAAAAGCCAAGCCGTTGAATAATATTTCTGAATGATGTTATTCGATGCAGACATAATATCGGTTTGGGTCAATAAACTTTTTAAATCGAGCAAACCACTATTCGCGTATTTCCCTGCTGCTCGATTAGCCATTTTACCAATAACCACATAATTCTCATCGTATTCCAAACTCGAATAAAGTTCGGCAATGCCTTCATCAAACCAACGTGGATATCTGAAACTTGAATTCACTCTAAGCAAATAATGTAAATATTCGTGATATAAAGTACTCAAATCGAGTTTTCTTAAATTTCCGGGCCCAACTACCATTACTGGTCCCCGAACGGTATCCATGAAAAAACCACTGACTTTGCGGTTGGGTTGTATTTTTGCGTAATCGTTTTGACTTTTAAAAACGTAGATATCGACTGGTGCAAAGTTCTTATTGTCTAAGTGTAATAACTCAACCAAGGTCGCTCTAAACACCTCAAAATCCAACAAGGCACTTTCTACTTGTTGCTTATCAAGATCAGAATAAAGCCTAAAATGTGAGCTTTTGAATTCAGTCCAAGTACTAAATTCGGCACGTACACTAAACGCAAAGAATAAAAATTGCAGTAGCAACAATAACAGGAGTATCTGACGCAACGGCTGTCCATTAGAATTGTGAGAGTAATATCGCCAATGATCTTGGCACAGCAGCAGACTAGGTTCAATCATTGTGCTGTTAAGTTAAGTACAAATAACCTAGAATTTTTTTACAACTCTAGGGTGTTCAATGATTTAAGTTTTATATTGAAGGCAAAAATGCAATCAAGCTGCCGAATCCAAACTTTTTTTAACCAGTAACAAAGCAGCTTCACGACGAGCGTGAACAAAAGCCTGTATATGCAACCCTGACAAGGCTGATTGCTCGGCGCGGCTGTTGACCTTAACGATAAGCTTTGCTTCAGGGTAATAATCCAATACTGCTTGACAGATTATCTTTTTGGTTAGCAACGTATTCATTGTGACAATGATATTTGCAGACTGCTCAACCTTAAGCGACTCTAATACTGGTAGCTTTTCTAAGTGCCCAAAATAAGCCATATAACCTCGATCACGAGCCAATAACACATGAGATAAGTTATCCGAAATAATCACGAAATTTTTGCCTTGTTTACTTAACTCAGTTGCAACAATACGCCCTACAATTGTGAAACCACAAATAACGATATGGTTAGTGGCTGCTATAGGTGTAATTTTGTCTGACTCAAAAAACTCCACCACAAAATACGAGGCTAACTTATAGATATTATTCACCATAAAAGGTGTCACTATCATTGACAACACTGTCACTAAAATTAGGAAACTTCCCAGCTGCTCAGAAATAATTTGCTGGTTTGCAGCTAAAGAAAAAATCGCAAATGAAAATTCACCAATTTGGCACAACGCAATGGCAGATTTAATGGCGTCACTTTTGTTAGCTTTACGCCTAATCAAACCAAAAATGATTACCCCTTTAACTAACATAGCCAATAGTAATACACCGAGTACTAAGAAAAACTCATAGTAGAAATAATAGATATCTATCTTAGTGCCAATAGAAAAGAAAAACGCTCCAAGCAACACGTCTTTGTATGAAGCGATATCCGATTCAACTTTAACGTGGTAATGGGTTTCGGCAATGATCATCCCGGCGATAAATGCTCCAAGAGAATAGGTAAATCCCATTTCGTGAGCCAGTAACGATGCACCTATCACTATGGTTAAAACCGAACCTAAAAACAGCTCTTCAAGTTTGGCATTAGTAGAAAAATGTAATAACCATTCAATCAGCTTTTTGCCTAAGGTAAACATAAACAGAATGACGGCGCAGGCAGACAGCAAGGTTTTAATCAGAATTTCCTGCATTGACAGTTCGTTGTTCGCTAAAAAACTAATCAATAGCAGAATGGGTATCACCGCCAAGTCTTGAAATATCAGAATAGCCACAGATTTTTCACCATAAGGCGTGACGATATCTTTGGATTTTTTTAAATAAGTCAGCACGATGGCGGTAGACGACAAGCTAAAAGACAAGGCGATTACGATTGAAGAAATGGAATCCAATGCAAAGATATAATGGGCAACAGGATATATCACCAGCGCACTGAGCACCACTTGCAAAGTACCGTTTATAAACACCACTTCACGCATTTTTTTGAGTTTGGCAAAGGACATTTCCAACCCTATGGTAAACATCAAAAACACTATGCCAAATTCACCAATTAAATCTAACGAACTTAAATTCTCACTGCCATTAAAATCAAAAATATTGCTAATAATCGTACCGGTAATGATGTAACCGATAATGTGTGAAATTGAGAATTTTTTTAAGACCAAATTAAGCACGCAGGCAATAGCCAGAGAGATAAAAATAATAAGAAGAATAGAATCCATAATTGCCGTATCTGCCCCA
Organism: Paraglaciecola arctica; assembly: GCF_018861065.1. Taxonomy (GTDB): domain Bacteria; phylum Pseudomonadota; class Gammaproteobacteria; order Enterobacterales; family Alteromonadaceae; genus Paraglaciecola; species Paraglaciecola arctica_B. The sequence continues at coordinate 144,901 of NZ_JAHKQO010000031.1, read as the reverse complement.
ACGCCGTTAACATTCTTATAACAAAAAGATTAATTTATTTTGCTCTACCAACTTTTACAGAATAAGCATTAGTTGCGATTATGTCCAATTATACTCATGGGTGGGAGTCCCCAGCGTTAATCATCTTGGTATATTGTCAACTACTAGTTTGCCGCCTATTTAAGAAAGAAAAAGAGTATGATCTGATATCACAAGTATATGGTGGTCCATTCAAACATATAGACCTAGCGGAGCTTGCAAAAACGATTGATTAACTTGACCATCAAGAATTACTGGCCAAGCTCCTTTGTATTTGACTGTATATTTGCCGCCTGCAGTTTTTTATCAACACTTCGGCTGTAGAGTGTTCTCCATAACGTTTCTAGAGGGCCTTGTGCATAGTAGCGTAGGTATAGATTCGCCACCACGATTTGGATGAGCGTATAACTCAAGGCAATCAGAAAGTAATCCACTAGGCTGGCCGCTAAAGCAAAATCAGGTATTAGCCATCGCAGTAAAATGCCCATTACAATAGATTGCAAAATATATAGACTAAATGCCACTTTGCCCGTATTAGCGAATACCTTGACTAATCTGCTGTGCGATTGACACACCTTAACGATAATGTGGGCGTAAAGTAATCCAACAAAAATGGCTGAAACACTCGACAACAATGGCAACACTTCAGGACTAAGGTCATCTATTAATAATTGAGGAGCAATCATCAAAAGGGTACTTACGATGCTGCAAATTAGAATTTTAATGCATGTCGCAGTCGAAAACCCCTGAGAGAAAAAGTCAGTTCGATACAAATACACCCCCAAATACATCAGCCCCAAAGTCTGCCAAAAAAGAGTTAACGGCGACAAAAGTAACAAACCAATAGAGACCCCTGCGTTAACTAATGTCTGAAAGCCGTAATTGCCCTGCCAAAGTGCTATGTCTTCTATGTATTGTTCAGAGCCTCTGAGTATTTTTTCACTAGGATCAGAAAAAACCATGAGCACAATCGCGATTATTAAGATTAACGCGCTACCTATAGTCAAAAGCTTACGGGCTTTTTTTAGTAATGAGTCTGGATCTTCGGATAGACCACCGACCAACACAACCCCCACCACGCTATATAACATGAGAATATCGCCACCAAAAATAAACACGCCGTGCAAAACCCCAAAGAACAACAACCAATTCAAACGAGACTTTAAAAATATGCTGCTATCTATTCCTTTTCGTTTACACGACTCATATTGAATTGCGATACCAGCGCCAAACAAAATACAAAACACGCTTCTAAACCGACCGTCAGCAAAAATGCTGTAAAACAAATTCATCAGCTTATCTGACAGTAACATTGGCTCAAAAGGCACATAACCGAGATAAATGTTGGCGTGAAAAGGGATATTCATGAACAAAATACCCAAAATGGCAACACCACGAAGTACATCAATAGACGCAAAGCGCATGCATTATGTCCTTATACAGAAATTGAAGATAAAGTCTCTTTGGCGGTCGCGCGAGGACTTAAATGGAAGACGACATTATTAACGACCCATTTTTATAAAGCTATTCTCGCGGGCCAATAAACATCCCTTGTTACAAGTTATATTAAGGTGTGAGGTTTAGACGACTTAATGCATGTTAGTGCACATGAGGGCACAGCGAGCATGAATATCGCCATAAAGATGCCGGATATAAGTCACAAGACCGTACTTCATTTTATGCAAAAGCTGTTTGGAAAAAGACCAATTATGACAACATAACGCTTAGAAGTTTGCGAAAGACAACGAAAACCTGTTGATCAAACGGGAGTGACCATTTATGTCCTGATAGAGTCCTTATTTTTTGCACACTTTTTTATTCTAGAACATGTAACTTAAAGCTATGGCATAGGGGATTAATAATGTTCTCCAATGCCTGATGTTTACCCTTTTGTTACGCGTAGCTTGGCATATTGAAAATACACCTATGTATAACACTGTCTTAATTTTCTTAAAGGAGAGTTGTGTGGATAATACGATAATAAAAGTAGCTGCTATTTTATTTGGCCTTGCTATGGCGTCATGTGGCAGTAGTGATGATGGTGATAGTACAGTAGTTGATGATACCAATGATAGTGATTCAGATGAGTCATCTGTTGTCTTAGACGTTGATGCCACTTTGTTTTTAACCAGTGATAATCTCAGTGTGGATACCGTATCTTGTACATTGACCGATGGTACCGAAACACTGTGTTATGAAATCACGTCTAAACACGTCGCATCGGAACATGACATGGGGCCTTGGTGTCCAGAAACCATTTATGATACCGCGGAAAGTGGCGGGTTATGGTTTGATAACGGTGAAATAAACGACCTGGATGGTCCGTTTATTTTAAATCTCGCGACATACTATGATGATCCAGGCTTTAAGATGTATGAAGATGACGGCAGTGTGCGCAGAATGGAAACTGCAGAGCAATGCGAACAGGGTGCGGATCCAAATATAGAAGATGAATTTACTAATATGTGCGCACAATGCCTACCTGAATGGGTGAGTACTGAGACTTCATATTTAATCCCCATTACACCTAGTAAACAAGATGAACCTGTAGTGTTAAGTGACGGGCCCACTTTAGAGGAACGAGGCGTTGAGTATGGTCCTTCAGTCAGAGGGCTTGCATTTAATGGTGTTAATTTTGACCATCCAGCAGACATAGATATTATTCTTGCAGGGTATCAAATTGCGCCTGTAGATGATGCTGGTGGGCATGTAAATAATAGTGGGGGATACCATTATCACGGTGATACTGGTATGACAACTAGAATTGAACAGTCTGACGACCACTCTGCCATGATTGGATATGCTTTAGATGGACATGGGCTTTACGCTAAATTAGATGCGAATGGTAATGACGCGACTGATTTAGATGAGTGTAGAGGACATGAAGATGCAACCAGAGGTTATCACTATCATGTACTGTCTTTAGAAAGTAATGAATTTCTCGATTGTTTCTACGGTGCTTGGGCTGAAAATGAAGACGAAGGTGGTGATGGACCTCCTTAACTACTAAAAAGAGTACCTGGGTCACATTAACGTGATTCAGGTTTTTTACCTAAGCAAGCATATATTTACTGGATTTATTTTTATGAAACTTACTATGTTTTTATTTTTTTTATTGTGTTTTCCGTTAGGAGTTAAAGCCCATGGATTTGACTATTCGGTTATAGTGTTGACCGAAACGGAAAATAATCTTTGGAATTTACGTATTACATCATCTTTGGATGCCTTTAGAAAAGAAGTGCGAATACACTTCTCTGATTCACCTTACGCCACTCCTGAACAATTTAAAGAACAATTACTCGAGCATTTAAACTCCACACTTAAAATCACTGTAAGAGATAAAAATATGGCTCTGGATAAGAGCAAGGTAAAAGATAAAAGCATAGCGCTTGGACAAGGTACTGTAAAATTGGGACATGAAGCATCGGTGTCTTTTATGCAGATAAAAATACCTAAACAAGCAAGTGTTATTCAACTAATAAATGGTGCAGTCAAAGATATTTATAGGCACAGCACAAAGCTATTTATTAACGTTAAGGGGGAAGATAAAAAGTCATTCATTTTAAACAAGTCGAATAACTTTACTGCTGATTTTTCATTATAGAGACTCTGAAAATAAAAGAATTTTCATGCCTGTCTGTTAGTGCACTGTTGGTGCGCGTGAGGGCACTCGGTGTTTTTGATCAGGGGAATTAGGTAAGGCGTTCTGCACGAACGCCTAGCTAGAGCTAGCTTTATCGAATGTATCCGATGTGCTTACAACCCTAATTCCGATAACCCTGGGTGATCGTCGGGGCGGCGTCCTTGAGGCCAGTGGAATTTTCGTTCTGATTCTTTGATGGGTAAGTCGTTGATGCAAGCGAAGCGGTTTTGCATTAAACCATTTTCATCGAATTCCCAGTTTTCGTTGCCGTAGGAGCGAAACCAGTTGCCGCTGTCGTCGTGCCACTCATACGCGTAACGCACTGCAATACGATTTTCAGTGAAAGCCCATAACTCTTTTATCAGGCGATATTCCAATTCTTTTTCCCATTTTCCTTTTAAAAATGCGGCGGCTTCTTCGCGGTTATTCACGAAAGTGCTGCGATTACGCCATTTGGTATCCACTGTATAAGCAAGTGATACCTTTTCATGATTACGGCTGTTCCAGCCATCTTCTGCTAGACGCACTTTTTCGATGGCGCTTTCGCGGGTAAAGGGGGGCAGTGGTGGGCGTGTACTCATTTTTAAATCCTCTTTGGGTAAATTAACGTTTTTAATTCGATTACAAGGCTAACGTGATTGTTTGACTATCTTTCGCTGGTACCGCGCAGCATAACAATACTTCTGATGCGTCAATATGCGCACTTGGCTTGGTACGATACGTTACAGCACCACTTTTTAGTTTAGCCGCACATGAGCCACATTGGCCGTTGCGGCAACTGTATGGTGGCGTAAGCCCTTTGCTTTCGGCCACATCTAGTAAGGGGGGATCACCTTTATTCCAGCTTTGTTCAATACCCGAGTGAGCAAACTTTATCACAGCAAATTCAGCCTCTTGCTCAGCGTGGTTGCTGGTATCTGCTAATTGACGGGCTAAAGAAGACGGCCCAAACGCTTCGGCATGAATATCTTCATCTTTTACACCAATGCCGATCAGTAAGTCATACATACTTTGCATAAATCCCTGAGGACCACACAGATAAAAGTCTTTGTCGAACAGCGATGGGAAATCGTCGCTATGCTCTGTGGCCGTTGCATTAAGCACGTCCATTACCAAGCTTTGGCTAATTCGCCCTTGGGAAGTGTAATCGTTCGATGCCGCAGAACTCTCTGTCTGAGCGTAGTGAATATCACTTAGTACAGAATGATACTGAATACGCCCAGCGCTGTGCTTTGCAATGTTGCTCAGTTCTGCATAGAAAGCACGTTGCTGCCTATTTTTGGCCGCTTGAATAACTGCCATTGGGCGGATATAGCGAGTGCGTATACCTTCATTAAGTGCATCATTTGCCATGGCCACCATTGCCGTTATGCCCACACCTGCACCTATTAAAATGGCTGGGCGCTGTTGTGTGTTATCGATAAAAAAATGGCCGCTTGGTGTTTTAATCTGTATTTCACTGCCAATCGATATTCGAGAATGCAAGGTACTTGATACCACACCATACTCTTCACGTTTGACTGAAATACGATAACCACTTTGCGTTGGGGGACTGGATACAGTGTAATTGCGCACAAGCCAACTATCAGAGTTTTGCTGTTTAATACGCAGGGTTAAGTGTTGCCCTGGGGAAAATGGCAGTACAGGAGAATCATCTTTTGGCTGCAAGTAAAATGAACGGATTGTACTGCTCTCGTCTTCGATTTTACTGACGGTAAATGTGCGCCACTGGTTACGTTTAGCTTGTGCTTTTAACACCGCTTCTGTCTGTGACCAAGTACCGGTGGCTTGAGAATTGGGAGAGTAGCTATCGAAGCTGGCGCGAAATGGGAGTGCCGCTTTTAATGTCACGCCTTGGGTTAGGGTAAATTGCCAGCCGCGCTGTGCACCTTGAAACCCTTCTATTAAAGGTGAGTCACTCGCCAGTAATGTAACCGTGCCGGTTAACATAAAAACATCGCCGCTGGTAAAATCAACAAACAGTAAACCCGCTTTGGGGTTTAACAGGAAATTACCCAGCGTATTGAAGAAGTTATTCCCTGCATAATCAGGAATAGTGAGGGTGTTTTCGTCAACCTTTATAAAACCTGGCATGCCACCACGGTGTGACACATCAACCCCCATAGCATTATGGGCAGATACCTGACGGTTTACTTCGTTTGAAGGTTCGTGACCCGCAGAACTGGCAACAAAAAACGTATCCGCTTGGCGGATGAAGGTCTTTAAGGCATCGCCTAATTCGAAGAACGTTTCAGCTGCCGGTGCTTGATATGGTAGTTCTGGCGAACGGATAAAATGAAGGTCGCGAGTTTGAATATACTGCGGACAATTCCCAAAAGATTGCTCAACCTCTAAAGCAAATTGGTTGTTCGCTGCGCTAGTAACACAAGCGTTGACGCGGTTTCTACGCCGGGTCGACATTTCTACCCCCAATAAACCCAAGCGAGCGCCTTGTTTGATTGCTGTGGCTAATGGGTCACCTGATAAAATTGGGCTGTTTACTGTGAGCTTGGTCGGTGAAGGAGACATCACAAAGCCCGGTATGCCGGGCAAAATTGACGCCCAAAGTTGCCCCTTATCTGATGTACTACCCAGCACCATAAACGGGAGTTGTTGGAAAAACTGCCTGTGTTGATCAGGCATAAATTCGCGAATCGCGCGGCGGCCAATAGTACGCATTTTTTCGTAACTTCCGGCACTTCTTTGCATTTGCTGTTCACCTTCGTGAAAAGCACTTGAAGTAATGTGTGTGTTCATAATGACTCCATTAGCGCAGTGCGCCGGAAAAGCATTTGCCAAAATATTAAACTGGTGATGCAAAAGAATGTCGGGCTCAAATCTATTCATTGAAAGGCAGAGCCGCTAAAACAAACACTTACTTTACCAGTCCCGCTTTTGTAGCCTGCATAGGAACGAAACCGCTTAACCCTTCTACGTTAGATAACCAGCGACGTATATTCGGATATGGGTCAAGAGACACATCACCCTCGGGAGCGTGGGCGACATAGCTGTATATCGCGAAGTCGGCTAGGCTTACTTTATTAGCCACTAAGAAGTCATTGCCATCGAGTTGTTGTTCCAATTTTGTCAGGGCTTTTGCTGCTGTTTCTTTAGCGAAAACAGGATCAACCGGCGAGTTGAAAACGTTAATTAACCTTGCTGCACCAGGGCCGTAGGATATCTCCCCTGCAGACATGGCAAGAAAACGATGCATCTCAGCTTCGCTGGCAAGATCTTGCGGAATATATGAAGGGGCATATTTGCGTGCCAAGTAAATCAAGATTGATATTGAATCGTGAATTACCACGTCTGAATCCTCAATTACTGGTACTACACCTAATGGATTGAGAGCCAGAAAGGGGGCTTGTTTATGCTCCCCAGCGGGTAAGTCTACATAAATAACTTCATGGGCTATGCCTGCAACACTCGCAAATAACTCTACTCGGTGGGCATGACCGGATAATGGAAAACCGTGAATTTTAATGGCGTTTGACATGATATTTACCTTATTTAATCGTTGACTGATGACTTCTGATGTTAGCCACTGACCTGTCGTGACATGGGTAAATATTAGGCGTTGAGTTTCTTATGAACAATATGTTGATTTATAGAATCACTATGTACAAAATGTTCATAAATTAGGCCGAACACTACACGGGGAAACATAGGGAGCTTTTATGGATACACTGGATGGCATGCGCACGTTTATTGCGGTGGCTAAGCAAAAATCTTTCACTGGTGGTGCCAAGCAACTAGGCATAAGCACTAAACTGGCGAGTAAATACATTGCTCAGCTGGAGCAAAAGCACGGTGCTTTGTTGTTCCACCGCACTACGCGCAGTGTTACCTTGACCGAAACTGGGCAGGCGTATTTTGCGCGATGCGTTCCTTTGTTGGAACAATTTGAAGAGCTAGAAGATGTCATTCAGCATCGACAGTCTGCACTGTCTGGCACGGTTCGCTTAACCGCACCTACCGCATTTGGTAGTACCAAATTAGTCGATACACTGGCCCCATTTTTAGCCCAGCATCCGAAGATCAATGTTGAGTTGAACTTGTCTGATCGGTACGTGGCTATCATCGATGAAGGTGTGGATGTTGCTGTGAGGTTCGGACCGTTGAAGGATTCAACGCTGATCGCTAAAAGGTTGATGGATATGCGTATTGTTTTTTTTGCCTCTCCTGAGTATTTAAAGCGCAATGGCAAACCAAACCATCCCCGTGCGCTTGAGACACATAATTGTTTGTTGCAGACTTCTCAAAACGACCCTGAAAACTGGAAGTTCAAAGAAGGTGGCAATACTTTTACCGTCAATGTTAGCGGCGATTTTGCTTCTAACTCCCCCAGAGCCGTCACCCATATGGCTTCCCAAGGGCTGGGAATAGGCATGGGCCCACAATACGTGACTGAACCTTACGTAAAAGACGGCTCATTGCAGTTATTGTTTGAACCCTATGAAGCAAGCATATTGGAATTAAACGCTGTGTACGCCTCAAACCGGCACCTACCGGCAAGAATACGGGCCTTGCTTGATCATCTTGCTGATACATTTAAAAAAGAAGAGATGTTCGAGTAAAAAGAATTATCCTTTTACCCAAACATCATTAGAAAATAAAAGGGGTCGTTGTTAATTTAGTCGAATAAAACGGCTCTGGCACTTTGACAATTCCCTCATCCGTTTAAACGCAAAATTAATATTGTTTGTCTGTCCATTATTTGAATGAGCGCGGCACAATGTTGCACAGAAAGCCCTTAATTTTCGTTTAAAAAGTGAACTAGCCCAGCTCTTTCAATTGCTGTTCTTCTAAACGTTCAAGTAGATTAATATTGTTAGGCAACAACGACTTGCGTTTTTCGTTTTCTACTGTGCGCCTTTGAGCCTCTTCAAATATGACTTCTTTTTGCTGTTGTAATGCCTTTATCAGTTGCTGTTTTTGCTTGCCACTAAGGTCTGGGTTATTTTCAATGGTTTGGATTTTTTCTTCGATTTCCTCAAGTTTTTCGCGATCAATGCCCATACGGGCGTCAAGCAAAAGTTGCATCATGTTGGAATAAGTGGTGTTGCTTTCTTCGAAAGTTGACTGGTTGTTTTCAGTGGTGTTAGTTGTGGCGTTAGCATTAGTTTGAGCACTAGGGATTAGCAGCGATGAGGTTTGGCTAAGGGCCGATTCAAAACGTTCATAAAAACCTTTCAGCATTAGATTGTGGTCGGTCCAGCCTTCTAGGTTGACTCTAAATTCAAGATTACTTTTTAAATTGGTAAATAAGTCATCTATGCCCTGTTGACTCCATTGCTGCTGTGGACTGAGGGCTTGTTGCTGTTGCACTCCGTCAATATTGATCCCAAACACTGCAATATGCATGCTTAACTCAAGTACGAATTTGTCTGACTCACTCATATCTGCGGTAGCACTTTCCCACGCTGTATTAACGTAAGCGGGAGCATTAACCGGTGGAAAAATAAGGTTCTTAGCTGCGCCGACTTCAACAATTCCATCATTATTTAAGTCGACCTTATCTGAGTTGTCAGGCTGACTTAACAGGTTCGCGGCACCTTCTTCAGTCAAACTTGAGACATTAATTGCTGCGGCTAACGAATTCGCTTTTTGCACTAATGCCAGTTCATCTGAGGACATTGCGGATAATTTATCCTTTGCTGAACCTTGCTGGTCTTTGGCTTGGTTTAGAATGTCAGAGAATTGTTGGACCTCATCGTTATTAAGCTGCCTAAGGCTCAATAAGTTGAGTGACTTTTCGCTAAATTGAATGCTGTTGATCATCTTTGGTCCTCGAATAAATGATGGCACTTCGTTGCCGCTTTACCCTACTCCATGGAAAGCAATCGCCAATAGCTCTAAAAAGTAACCCTTTACTCTTGAATATTGCCATTTGTTGAATGGGCAATCGCGTTATTAAATTCTCTAATAAATAAAAACCAACACAGGTTAACCTATTCACAGTAAGGGCAATAAAGTTGAACCTTAACATCCATAAATACTAGCAATTTTTAAGCCAAGTTTTATAAATAATTAACTGAAGAATAGAATGACTCATATACCCAAGCCATATATATTGAAACCACAACAGCCTTCCCTTTGTCCCAATCAAGAAATCTCATGCTTGTAAAAACCTCGCGATGCTCAATGCTAAATTCTTGTAGCTGCACTAGAATAGGCTGCATTAAATTGTTAAACAAAGATGTAAGTTGATTCAAATCGATATAACTATTATGTTTAAGGAGTAGCCTTTTTTATAGGTTTTATAGGCGTTACTATCGCTAAATCAGGTATATCTTTGATAAGCAATGGAGTAATAACCAAAGGATGCATTGGCTTACCAAAATAATAGCCTTGAGCTAGTTGGCAGCCTAATTCATGCAGTTTTTCAGCTTGCTCTGGCGTTTCTACACCTTCAGCAATCACTTCTTTGTTTAGATTGGAACAAAGCAATAACATACTTTTTATCACTGCAACGTCTCGAAAGTCTGTAGTGATATTAGTAATAAATGACCGATCGATTTTAATGTAATTAACATCTAACTTTTTCACATACGCTAGCGAGCTCATGCCTGTACCAAAATCATCAATTGACACTTTCACTCCTACCGCCCGTAGAAGTGGAAACATTCTTTGGGCGACGTTTAAATCTGACATAGTTCCACTTTCTGTTAGTTCAATTTCCATTAATTCAGGTGGGACTAGGTGAGCGCTCAACTGCTCTTTTAAAAAAGGGATAAACTCATCGTCCCTAAGATTATACGGCGATAAGTTGACCGCCACGCTAATTCGTATACCTTGGTTCAGCCAGAGGCGACATTGCATAATTGCTTGTCGTAAGACGTAGCGGGTAAACTCATGAACAACAGTGCTTTGCTCTATGATATCGATAAACATACCTGGTGCTAGCAAACCTTCTTCCGGGTGCTCCCATCTAACCAACGCCTCTACACCCACCACAACTCCTTGGGGTAAGGTCACTTTAGGTTGGTAATACAAAACAAACTGACTTTGCTGCAAAGCATTATTTAGTTGCCCCCTTAATGAAGTCCAATACGCGGTTTGGGAACTAAGGGTTTGGTCAAACATTTGATAGCCAAATCGATGTTTTTTAGCGTGGTACATGGCTACATCTGCACGCTTGAACAATACATCAACCTCTGAGCCGTGTTGTGGATAACAGGCAATTCCTATACTAGCACCAATTTCAAACCTAATATTATTAACTAAAAGAGGTTGGCGACATGCGGCAACAATATCTTGAGCTAAAACTTCTGCTTCCATCCTGTCCAATTCTTGATGCCAAATAACAAATTCATCACCTCCGTACCTTGTGACTTGCGCCTTAGTGCCGGCTAACTCGGAGAGTCGCTTACTAATAGATACTAGCAACTCATCTCCCGCAGCATGACCCATAGTGTCATTCACCTCCTTAAACTTATCTAGGTCAATTAGCAACAACGCGCCTTTGCGATCTTCAGGTGGGACACCACTGGTTTCTTCTTTAGTTAAAAAGTTATTTAACATCGATACCAAGTGATAGCGGTTAGGTAATCCCGTCAAGTCGTCGTGGCTAGCCATAAAAGCCAATCTTTTGTTGTTTTGCTCGAAGCGATTGGAAATTAAGGCCGACATAACAAGAGCAGCCCAAACAGCCAGCCAAAAGGTCAAAAAAGCGGTAATGGAGAGTCTATTGGCAACATATTCTAGCGCAATATTTAGTGAATTAGTTTTCTGCAGCAATAAAACTGATAGGCCAGTATTAACGTCTGATTTATATACCCAAAGCAAACGTTCTTTCTGGTGAGAAGTGAAGCCACTGCCATTGACACCTGTTGACATCAGCAAAGAAATTTAAGCTGGATATGTCCATTCTCGGTTACTTCTGATTTTAACATGATTCCCAGCAAACCAAATTTCTAAACCAAGTACTTCTGGATTTAAAGATTGAATTAAGGGACTGTTGGTTAGAATTTCACTAAAGACCGCATCTTCAGATGCCTGAGTAGCTATGACGGGTATTTGATAAAATAGTTGTTTAGCTAACTTATTTGTGTGTTCAAGCTCGGTAGTCTCGCCTAAATCACGAGCCAATTTGTATGCAACAGAGATAAATATTGCCGATACCGCAACTGCTAGGCCAACAGAGCCAAAAAGCAAACGCCTGCGTAAACTTGCATTTGATTTGATTAATCCGTTGGCTCGCATGTTACAAACAGAAATCTAATTCAAATCTGATTTACGAGTATTTATATTAGCAAGTTGATAAATAGGACACCATCCAATGGTTGTGGATATCAAATTTAAAATGGCAAAAGTCAAAACAATTGCTTGCAGGAAAACATCTCCTATTTCCCCCCAAAAAAACAAGCAGTACAAAATCAAGGCCAAACTAAGTAAAGCTCTAATAATACGATCAACATTACCACAGTTAGCTTTTAGCATATTCGTTATTAACCTTCCCATACTTCTATTGAGGATAAAGCCCAAAATTCAGAATTGGGTTATGTTGAAAGACACTTAGATAGGGTAGCACACCAAAGCAGAAGCTGATCGAAACTTTACTTTATACTTTAGTCTTAAACCCTTTACGTTGAAAAACTAAAACCTGTATCAATAAGATTAACTATTAGAAAATAGATTTGTAATAGGTGGAGATTAAGATCGAGATTTAGTGCGAATTTATATTCGAACTTTGGAAAATAACGTTGAAGAATAGGTTGGTTGCAGGACCAGGATTTGAACCTAGGACCTTTCGCGGATATTAAGAGTGAGCCCGAAGGCAAATATGCTTTGAATTTTTCGAAAGGTTAACTGAAGAATCGGTTGGTTGCGGGAGCAGGATCTGAACCTAGGACCTTTCGCGGATATTAAGAGTGAGCCCGAAGGCGAATATGCTTTGAATTTTTCGAACGGTTAACTGAAGAATCGGTTGGTTGCAGGAGCAGGATTCGCACCTAGGACCTTTCGCGGATATTAAGAGTGAGCCTGAAGGCGAATATGCTTTGAGTTTTTCGAAAGGTTAACTGAAAAATCGGAATTGGTTGCGGGAGCAGGATTTAAACCTACGACCTTTCGCGGATATTAAGAGTGAGCCAGAAGGCGAATATGCTTTGAGTTTTTCGAACGGTTAACTGAAGAATCGGTTGGTTGCAGGAGCAGGATTTGAACCTACGACCTTTCGCGGATATTAAGAGTGAGCCAGAAGGCGAATATGCTTTGAGTTTTTCGAAAGGTTAACTGAAGAATCGGTTGGTTGCGGGAGCAGGATTTGAACCTACGACCTTCGGGTTATGAGCCCGACGAGCTACCAGACTGCTCCATCCCGCGTCCGATTCGAGCCGCAAGATAGCGACATTGAGTCCACTAATCAAGCTTAGTTTAATTAAATCCTGCTAACTGCTGATAAAACCAACAAAATCGCTCTATCAGTACTCTTAATCAAAAAAAACGCCCATCTAAGTGAGCGTTTTTTGTTCAAGCCTTGTTTTCAACAATGCTAAAAGTAGGATTAATAATTACCCTTGGTATTTCTGCATAACCAAGGTGGCATTAGTGCCTCCAAATCCAAAACTATTTGACATTACAGTAGTTAATTTACTGTCACGAGTTTCGGTGACTACGTCCATGCCTTTAGCTTGTTCGTCTAGATTTTCAATATTAATCGATGGAGCAATAAAATCGTTTTCCATCATTAATATACTGTAAATCGCTTCGTTAACCCCTGCCGCTCCAAGTGCGTGACCTGTCATAGCTTTAGTGGCACTAAGTGGTGGTGTTGTATCACCAAACACTTCACGTATCGCCCATAACTCCTTCACATCACCCACAGGGGTAGAGGTACCGTGAGTATTAATGTAGTCGATAGGTTTATCTAGTCCTTGCATGGCCTGTTGCATACAACGCACGGCGCCCTCACCAGAAGGAGCGACCATATCTGCACCATCTGATGTCGCACCATAACCTACAATTTCAGCATAAATTTTAGCGCCGCGAGCTAAAGCGTGTTCCAACTCTTCGACAACCACCATGCCACCACCGCCAGCACCAACAAATCCATCACGATCTGTATCATAAGTGCGGGAAGCTTTGGTTGGGTCGTCGTTAAACTTAGTAGACATGGCTCCCATGGCATCAAATTCAGCAGACAAGGTATAATGCAATTCTTCACCACCACCAGCAAAAATAATGTCTTGTTTGCCTAATTGAATTTGTTCTAACGCGTTACCAATACAATGAGCGCTGGTTGAACAGGCCGAACTAATCGAATAATTCACCCCTTTAATTTTAAACGGAGTGGCTAGACAAGCTGAAACTGTACTGCCCATACAACGAGTCACCATATACGGCCCAATACGTTTTACACCTTTCTCGCGTAAAATATCGATGGCTTCAACTTGGTTTTTGGAAGATGCACCACCAGACCCTGCAATAATACCTGTTCTTAAGTTTGAGACCATATCGTCACTCAAACCTGAATCCGCGATAGCTTGCTCCATAGCAATATATGCATATCCTGCTGCTTCGCCCATAAAGCGTATTATTTTACGATCGATATGATCTTTGATATCTAAATCGACTTTTCCCCAAACTTGGCTGCGCATACCCGCTTGCTCAAATTCTTCAGAAAAAGTAATACCCGAACGACCTTCTCTTAGAGAGGTTGTGACTTCATCTTTATTGTTTCCAATACTGGATACTATACCTAGCCCAGTAATTACCGCTCTTCTCATGTTTAACCCTTCAGGAAAAAATTTTCCACATTCTAATGAAATTACTCAGTTAACTGGTCTGCTTTCAGCGTACACGTGTTAGCTTAAATATAAATTCTTATGCTTGCAAATTATAACTGGGATTATTGTAAAAAAGCACATGTATAATACACAAAGCGATTTACCAGTGACAATAAAGAGTTTACCTGATTTGACTATTACCAATGCAAACATTCGTTTCAATGAAAATGGCACCCCCTACGCCACTGAATTTGAAGATCTATACTTTTCTGATGCTCAAGGTATTGATGAAACCACTCACGTGTTTGTCAAGAACAATCAATTATTAGAACGCTGGCACACCCACTCGGACAGATTATTTACTATCGCAGAAACCGGCTTTGGTACGGGTTTGAATGTGTTAGTGACTATTATGTACTTCGAAAAGTTTTGTGAACAAATCAATTCCCCTGAATTTCGCTTACATTTTATTTCTATCGAAAAATTTCCTATTAGTCACGCAGACTTGTCTAAAGCCTTAGCACTCTACCCGCAACTACAGCGGTATGCAGAACCTTTGCTCGAACAATACCCGATCCCAATAGCAGGATGCCATCGTTTGAGCTTTCTAGAAGGCAAGGTGACCTTGGATCTGTGGTTAGGGGATGTACACCAAGTGCTACCGCAAATTGAAAATAAACCTCTAGGCATAGTCGATAGCTGGTTTTTGGATGGATTTGCCCCTAGTAAAAATCCAGATATGTGGACTCAAGCACTATTTGAAAATATGGCTTTGTTAGCTAAAGACCAATGTCACTTTGCGACTTTCACCGCAGCAGGTCATGTTAAACGTGGCTTAAGAGAAGCAGGCTTTAGTGTCGAAAAACGACCTGGTCATGGACGTAAACGCGATATGTTAGCCGGCTCAATTATTAAGTCAACAATGAATCTAAGTCGCCTACCTTATTTTGTTCGAGTACCTGCGACAAGCCACACAGCTCCAAAGATTGCGATTATAGGAGGGGGTTTAGCTGGTGCAAACTGTGCCTATGCACTGAGTAAACGGGGGCTGTCGTCTACAATTTATTGTAAAGAGGACAGATTAGCTCTAGGCGCGTCGGGCAATGCTCAAGGAGGGTTTTACCCTTTGCTAAATGCTGATGCTGGGCATTCAAGTCAAATTCAAGCCTTAGCTTTTAATTTTGCTAGCAACCTATATAAACAATTAATAAGCCAAGGCTTCCGCTTTAGCCACCAGTGGTGCGGAACGTTGCAGCTAGGCTTTAATGACAAGGTAATCAGTCGCTACCGTAAGTTAATTGACAATAAAACCTGGCCAGAAGCACTGCTAAATTGGGTTGATGCACCACAAGCATCGTTGTTAGCAAACCTGCAGTTACCCTATCCAGGTTTGTACTTCCCCCAAGGAGGTTGGATTAATCTACCAGAATTGGTAGCCGAACTAACCCGTGCAGCTGATGCGGCAGTGATAGTTAAGAAACAACTGACTTCCCTAACCCCTCTTGATAATACCTGGCAACTTAGTTGGCAAGATGGTGCTCAAGACAATGCGGATATTGTGATAATGGCTACCGGCAGTGATAGCGGCAATTGCCAGCAAATGTCGCAGTTGCCGTTTCGTTTGATTAGAGGGCAAGTCGAAGCCATACATAGCCAAAACGAACTAGCCGAGTTAACCACAGTGTTGTGTCATAAAGGGTATTTAACGCCTGCATATCAAGGGTCTCATGCGCTGGGCTCTACTTACGTTAAGGAAGACAAAAACTGCGATTATCGACTATCTGAGCAACAAACTAATCTAGCAATGCATCAAAAAGCGCTAACCAAATGTGACTGGATACACAACATTCAGCCTACCGCCAATGGTCGGGCTTCGATAAGGTGCAGTACACCTGATCACTTACCCATGGTAGGCGCAATCCCAGATATCAGCGCACAAACCGAGCAATATCAACACTTGTATAAAGCTTTGCCAGCCCATAAGTACCCACAGCCGATTAATCATAAAAACTTATTTATGCTATGTGGACTAGGCTCAAGAGGATTAACTACTGCGCCCCTTTGTGCCGAAATGTTGGTGAGCCATATATTGGACCAACCCATGCCTTTATCTAACCACTTATTAGACGCCCTAAACCCTAATCGGTTTTTAGTCAGGGGGCTTATCCGCCGCCAAGCGTGATCTCAAACATGAAGTTTACTGGCGTGATTACAGCTGTTAAATAGACCGAACAACAACAATTGAAAAAACTTCAAGTGTTAACACGTCAAAATGAACTCGACGATTGAAGGATTGACCAAGAAAAACAAAAAACTAATAAGTGAACAAGGATTTGCGACACTTCGAGCTGAGAACGCCGAATTGAGTCAAAATGTAACGTTTTTTCACTGCGTATTTTATAAACAATAAAGCTGTCACCCTCACTTGGGTAACTCATATTCTACACTTTTTGCAAACTATCGATAAGTGGATAACATTCTCTAAGTGGCATTCCCGTGACAAGATTGACATCGTATTGACGCACATGAATTTTGAATCCGTCAACATGCATAAACACCCCAAACTCATCTTTTGCATCGACTTTGAAAAGCTCGTTGCCGTGTTTGACTAAAATGCTACTAATATTCACGTATCAAGCTCCTATTTTGTTGACACTAAGGTTTCACCAGAGCCTAAAATAGTAGTGCTTTTTCTGTTCGTTTTAAATTATACCTTAGTCTAATTAACCTGAGCTCGGGATAAGAAATGTCGACAACAACAACAAATTTAATTAAATTTCAATGAGATACGAACGTCATCGATACTTATTAACGGTCAATTTGGGGTAAGTGATGCTATTTTTGTTCTTATCGAGGCGTTCATCATGTTGTTTAGTCATTCTAAACTCATGTTGAACAACGAAGATAAGGGCAAAAATAGCGTCGCTTACAGGCGTTGGTTATCCCGAGTTCAGGTTAATTACGCTTAAGTTGGCCTATTTCGCTTAATCTGCAAGTAGTGTTTGCCATAGCTTTAACACTTGATGCTGATCATTTTTGTCTAATTCGTTGTTATCAAAAGCTGCATCTAAACTGGTTTCCATTAAGTCATTTAATTGAGTCACTTGTGTCATTTTTCTGACTTGGCTTTGTCCTGCGGCAACCGCAAAATGCCCCTGCAAATAACTAGCGATAAATAACTCTTGATCACTGCCATTTTCAACTACTTGATCTAAGTATTTTTCGGTTTTTTTGATGAACAGTGTCAGTTCATTGGGTGTTTGTTTAGCAATTGTCAAACTGGCTCCTTAAAATGTAAATTGTCTATGGGGTATAACACTTGATCATGGTAGCCGGTAATGATGTTAATTAACCCCGCCATCTGTTGATCCAAAGCTAGATCACCCGAATCAACGATCAGTGCACGTCCAGACAAATTATTTATTTTATTTTTTGTCGCGACTAATAATATGTTTTCTTTTCCAAGGTTTTTAAGGAAACTCGGGCTCAATTGTTGGTTTCCTCTACCTATGATGTGCCCTTGCCCACCAATTAACGTCAGAACTAACTTGTGACTTTGATTGGCAGTTAGGTTCAATAGCTCAGGTGCAGTTACATCACTGGCAATCAGTTGCTTATTTTTAATTAAATCAACGCCTAACAAGGTATTCTTGATACCCATCTCTTGCATAATAAAATCAACTGTAGAGCCTGATCCCATTACAAATAGGTGTTGTGGATGGTCCTCTATGATTTCGATTATGTGGGCCGCAATATCCGCCAGAACTAATTCATCTGATTCTTTGCCACCCATTTTCACGGCTTGGATATATCTTAGTTCAGTGGGCACCTGCATTTCACCAAATTGTTGAGCATTAACCTTGCCCTGCCTAAATAGAGCTTCGTCAATGTCCATGACTTGAGCATCACTGACACTGACAATTTCACCCATAACAACTTGTTTTAGCACTCTTCCGGCAGCGGCTGGAGTTACCGCGTACACTGCAGAGTGAATTTTGCAGCCTGCTGGTACACCTAACACGGGTACTGAGTTGCCAATCACATGACAAACATTGCGTGCAGTCCCATCGCCACCCGCAAATAAGATAAGATCAACTTGCTCATCGAGCAGCGCTTGAGCCGTAGCTTCAGAGTCTTGGCTTTCCGTTTGAATATTTTCAGGCTGATATACCAAACTGTAACTAAACCCCAACTCCTGAGCTAGGGTTTCCCCCATATCACCCGATGCAACATATAAGCTCACTTGTTCTTTTATGGGTACAATATGTTCAAGGGCTAAACGCGCCTTATCTAGTGCTTTTTTCTCGGCCCCCATGGCGAGGGCCTTTTCTCGAATTGCGGCCCCATCACTACCTTTCAATGCTAAGGCACCACCAATTCCAGCATAGGGATTCACTAAGATGCCTAATTTAAACAATCTACTCGATTTATTTTGATTCATCAGCAAAGGCTCCTAGGTCTAATTCACGGGTTTGATAGAAGCGCTGTAAAACTTTTATAAACTCAGCAGCACGAGGGGGAAATCCATATTCTACGTATTGCATAACTTGCAGTTTCACTGCCTCTTGAAACCCTTGAACATTCACAGGTGCACCATTTAAATTATCGGTACTCACTCTAAATGATTTACCTGCTGCACATGAAAATGCCCACTCGATAGCCTGGGGCTTGACTTCAACCTTTTCGAATTCAGCTTGTTGTATTGCGTCACGGCCGTCAGGATTATACCAATACCCATAGTCTTCTAATAACCGCCTTTTTTTGCCCGCGATACACCAGTGAGCAATTTCATGGAGCGCACTAGCAAAGTAGCCATGTGCAAAAACGATCCGATGACTCTGGTGTTTCACGCTGGCTGGAATATAGATAGGCTCATGGGCTCCCTTCACTAAAACTGTATTTTCAGTTTTGCTAAAAGTTGCGTTAAACAGGTCAATGAGATCTTGATAGTTATGTACATTACTCTGCGCCAAAGACAGCGTTGAAAATGTTTGCTCGGATGTTTCGGTCAGGTATTCATTCATAGTGGGCCGCATTTTATACGCAAAACTACTTCAGATGCAGCTTTAGTCGCAAATTGCAGTAATATTTTGTGTAATAAGTTTTACCTATTGTTTTCGCTCATAAATTACGCCAAGCTATGAAATGATTACCCAGCTAAAATAGGGGTGGTCTTTTGTGACTAAGGTTTCTATTTTACCAACAAATTGATGTATCGTAGCTTAAAAATGGAAACACTAACCTTGGATGGACGGATGCCAAAGTATATTGGCACACTAAGCTAAAAATATGAGCGACAGCACCAAACAAATTATTCGCCATTTACATGGCATAAGTACGATGCAAGAAATTGCAGAAAAAGCTGGATTAATGCCAAACATCAGAGCAGTGCAAGCTTGGCAGTGCAAACGTCTGTTGACCAGTCATCAGCACATGTACCAACAGAAACGTTTTAAACCAGCTGTTGAATTTTTTATTAACGAACTCTACGGACCCAACGACTTTAGTCAGCGTGATCAAGACATAGCGCGAATTATTCCTAAAATGTCGAAATTTTTACCTGAAAGTGCTTTGCAATCATTAGCTTCAGCATTACACCTGAACACTCTATCTTTCGAGTTGGATTTTGACCTCGCCAAAGAGTTAGTAGGCACTGAGATTAATCGAGATACTTATGCGACAGCCTATGTAAAGTGCAACAATCACGCAACCAGACAACAACAAATTGACTATATCCGTACCTTGGGAAACGATTTGGCTGATGTAGTGAGAATGAAAGGTATTTCCAGCTTGTTATTTATCTCTCGAAAGCCGGCAAAAGTAGCAGGAGTGTTAGCCTTACATGAGTTTCTTGAAAAAGGTTTTAAATCCTTTAAGAACATTGGCGATGTAGACGACTTTATTAACCCAGTTATGGATAAAGAACACCAGATCATGCAGCAATTAATTAACCCCAACCTTCCGAACCCATTACCGAATGTGTAACCAATAGATGTCTTGGTTGCTTCCTAATCCGTTTTTATGCCAATGGCAAGTCATGCCAGAGCAGATAGATCATTATCAACACGCCAATAACGTGGCCTATGTCAGTCAGTTAGAAATCACTTCTTGGAAACATTCTAATCAATTGGGATTAACTATCGAGCAATATAAAGAGTTAGATAGAGGGCTAGCGATCAGTCGCCACGAAATCAATTATTTAGCCGCAGCACATATGAATGATTTAATTGATTGCGCCACCTGGATAGTAGAATGTGACAATAGACTTAAATTAGCGCGGCAGTTTCAGTTTATTCGCCGTAGCGACCAACTTACCCTATTGACGGCTCGAACAGAGTTCGTGTGTATCGCTTTGTCTTCAGGCAAACCTAAACGAATGCCGAAAGAATTTTCCGAAGTATACGGCGTTAACGTACAGCCAGTTGTTCATGATTGAAACGATATGAATAAATGGATAGTTTTATTGCTGTTATTACTAAGCGTTTCTGTCACCTTAAACGTGTATTTATTGTCTGATGCTTCTGCTCCTATTGATGTTAACACGCCAACATCAAAACATTTCACAACACAACCTGAACGAATATCCGAACAACAACAAAATTCTGCACTTAATCCTACTTTTAATGAACTAAAAGTTGCACCACGAGAACAATTTCCCGAAATAAACAATCAAGTACGACAACAAGAACAAAGCCCTGCTAAGCGCCTTGAGTTATTAGCACAAGCGAATCTGTGGCTCAAAAATGAAAACTTTCTGCAACTTGTGCCCTTTTTACGTGACTATTTAAAACGCTATCCCCAAGACATGGAATTCTTATTGATAGAAGCCAAAGTGAATGTTGAAACCACCTTATTAAGTGATGCCATCGCCCATTATTACGATTTATTAAGAAAGCCGATGACTGCTGCCCAGCGGCATGAAATTACAGATCAAATTCAACAATTAACCACTAACACCATCGAACAGTTAACCCGCAATTACTCTTGGGATATTTTAGCGATGTTTGTGGAGCCACTTTTACAACTAGAGCCAGATAATAGGTTATATATTCTAAGTCTTGCAAAAGCTTACGCTGAACTTTATCAAGAAAGCTTAATGGAAAACGCGCTTGCCTCCCTGGACTTTGACGATCAAGACGCTCAAAAAATCAGACGAATCATTGTGGCGCATCAAGCTTCACAAACCGAAAACACCGAGATAAACGAAACCAATAACCTCGACTCAAATAAGCTAGAAACAAACTTAGGGCACCCCATCCCACTGCAACAATTTGGTGACCAATATGTAGTCAATGCACGACTAAGCAGCAATCAAGTGGCGTTATTGATTGATACTGGGGCATCAATTACCGCCATATCTAAGCAATATTTTGATAATTTAAGCAATAGATATAAGGTTAATTATTTAGGCAGATTCACCATTGCCACGGCGGCTGGAAGCATAATGGCAAGAATCTACCAATTTCGAGAATTAACTATCAACCATGCGACTGTGGAAAACTTACCCGTGGTGGTATTACCACTGCAAAGCATTGAAAACGCCGATGGGCTATTGGGCATGAACTTTCTACGGGAATTTGACTTCAAGATTGACCAACAGCAATCGGTGATGTTTATCAAATAATAGTGCTACGGTGCACTGCCATCACCATTTTTGTTTTTAGTTGAGGCATCTACAAACAGAAGCCATTTTTACTTTCAAAAAATGTCGTTTAATGCACATATTGGACTCTCATTTCGGTTAAAAATTTTCCTATTATTTTGTCATTTTAGTTTAATATGGCTATCTCATAATTTATAACGATCGACTAGTAATATAAATTGAGATTGGTCTTATATTAGTGCAAGGAGGATGTTTTTTGGTGCAGTTATTTATACACATGCTAGTTAACAGTGCACAAAAAAAGCCTAAAAAATATAGGCTTACAGCTTGGCCTCACTCCTGCATATACTCACATGCCTTACATACTCAAACCCGCTTTTTTGTTTGTTTGTCAGCCTAGATTGAATACTGACAAACAAACATAAGAAGCTTAAGCTGTATGAAGGAAGCGTTATTTAATTAAGGAAATAAAACAATGAGTGATCCTACCCGTATTCCCCGCAACACGATGAATGACCATAGCCATGAATGGGCCGAAAAAAGAAGACAGTTTTTAACAGAAAAAACTGGTGCAACATTAGATAACACTGGGCACTATTCAGTCGACCCAAGCCAATTACCCGGCAATGTTGAGAACTTTATCGGTGTTGTGCAGTTACCGGTGGGCATAGCTGGACCGATTCAAATAGATGGCGAGCATGCTAATGGATTGTTTTATGTACCTTTAGCAACAACAGAGGGTACCTTAGTAGCCAGCTATAGCCGAGGAATGCGCGTTATTAACGAATGTGGCGGTGTGAAAACCACAGTTGTTGAGCAATTTATGCAAAGGGCACCAGCCTTTATATTTGCTGACGCTCGTGAAGCAAGAGAATTTGGTCACTGGGTTACCGAACATTTCCACGAAATCAAAGCTGCCGCAGAAGTCACTACTAGCATAGGTCAATTGGAACATATTCAGCAGTGGTCAGTCTCGAAAACTAAATACCTAAGGTTTAACTATACAACTGGTGATGCCGCCGGACAAAACATGGTCGGAAAGGCCACCTTGGCTGCCTGTGAATGGATTACTGCTAACTATCCCCATGAATGCGAATATTTATTGTCAGGAAATATGGACACCGACAAAAAGCACTCTCATTTGAACGTGTTACATTCTCGCGGTAAACGAGTGATCGCCGAAGTAGTGCTTAAAAAATCCGTTCTTAAGAAAATAATGAAGGTAGATACCAAAACACTCGCAAGGGCTACGGTTTTAGCAAATACCGGAGCCATGATGGCTGGAGCTGCGTACAATGGCCCTCATTCTGCCAATGGTATTGCGTCATTGTTTATTGCCACTGGCCAAGACGAAGCCAACGTAGTGGAATCACACGCAGGATTGTTAGCCCATGAATTACTAGATAATGGCGACATCTACATGTCGGTCACCCTGCCCTCTTTAATAGTCGCAACTTATGGCGGTGGAACCGGACTTCCCACACAAAAGGAGTGCCTTGAATTGTTAGGTTGCTATGGTCAAGGCAAGGCAAACAAACTAGCCGAAATTGTAGCCGCCACAGTTTTAGCGGGTGACATATCATTAGGTTGTGCCGTAATCGGCGGCCATTGGGTCAGTAGTCACGATAAACTGGGCCGTAACCGCGACTAAAACATTAAACAGTACTCTAATCACATTACTTTCTATGTATCCAACTGACCTTAATTTATTGAAAAATTAAGGTCAGTTTCAAGAGTATTGTTATTGGTGAGATAAGCTATTTTTAATGTGAGTTGAGCTACAAAACAGTTATTTACATACTCCCTCACCTATTGCTGATCATTTACGCAGATATAATGAAGTATCTTAAAAAGTCGCCTTTCACCTTCCTATTAAACAAATTTAGTGAGTCTTTAATTGTTTGCCCTAGAATCGCTTAGCTCATTACTCTCTAAGCTTCATCAGATTCGCGATTTGTTACGCCGTGTAAACTGATTAAAGCGGTTCGTTGGCTTCTTTGACTCTTTCTTGGCGGGCTTGTTCTTCGGCGAAAGCGGCTTTGATTTCTTCTAATACCGAATCTACGTCTGCATCTTCTTCTGGCTGCAAATATTGTCCGGTTAATTCAGTATCAACGGTTAATTCACCGGCCTCGAATAACGCCCACATTTCTTCTGCATAAAACGTTTTTGTTAATTCAGGGGCGTACTGTCCGTAATACTCATTCATATTTCTAACGTCTCGCTGTAACATGCTAAAGGCATTGTTATTTGCAGCGGCATCGACTACTTGGGGTAAATCAATAATGACAGGGCCGTAGTCATCGACCAATACGTTAAATTCTGACAAATCGCCATGTACCAGTCCCGCACACAACATTCGCATGACGTAAAGCATCACTAAGGCATGATCTTCGATGGCTTGCTCGGCAGACATGGATACGTCGTTTAGTCTGGGGGCGACTTCCCCCTCGTCGTCTGTTACTAATTCCATTAATAACACCCCTTCATAACAACCGTAGGGTTCTGGTACTCTGACTCCGGCTTTCGCTAACTTAAATAAGGCGTCAACTTCAGTATTTTGCCATGCATCTTCTTGCTGCTTACGGCCAAACTTTGAGCCTTTTTCCATGGCTCTGGCACGGCGAGTATTACGTACCTTACGACCTTCTTGATATTGCGCGGCCTTTTTGAAACTGCGTTTCATTGCCTCTTTATAGACTTTAGCACAACGAATTTCAGTTCCGCATTGCACCGCATACACTGTGGCTTCTTTACCGCTCATAAGCTGATAAAGGACTTCATCTATCAAACCATCTTCTACAAGTGGTTGTAATCTTTTTGGTATTTTCATTAAAACCTAAGGCCAACAGTTTTAGTTGTTGGTTGAATTATCACGTCGTTCGAATCATCTAGATTTGAACCCCTTAAAAACACAAATAATATGATATCAAGTTTACTCGCCACAATGATATCTAACACGCTTACAAAGTTTACCACAGCGGAAAAACCTCTGAAAATCAAAATAACCACTCAGCTAGGTAAACTATGACCCTGCGCCTACAGGGAACAATAGTATAAGCGGAAATCTACACATAAATAGGGAATAAAAATCATATCTGATAACAACACAGTCTCGACAACTTTCAATGAATCTCCCGCTAATTGGCCATCAATATTATAAATCGTTTTAATAACTCTGAACTATCTGCGGACCCGTGATGTAACACTATATCTGTTTTGCCATCGCCGTTAATATCACCAGTAGCAGCGTCGAAAGGGTTTTTAGGCATGGCTATTTTTTGTTTTTGGGCGCGTTTTGCATAGGGCCTTTTATGGTCAGGAGTCGCAAACAACACTCGAATCCTATCATCGCTATCTGAATACACTATATCTTTAACCCCGTCACCGTTGATATCTATCATTTTAACTAAAGGCTGCCCCTGTGCCCCAGAGGATAAACTAAAGGTCATTTCTACTTCTTGGCTTACAATGGGTTTTTTACTATATTGTCCCGTTTCATCCATCGAAAAAATTAATACATCTTGGTCAATACTGCCGGATAATAATGCCCCTATAATTTGTGAAATTCCGATATCAAAAGAGGAAACAGAGACTTCCTTTTTACCATCCAAATCTGAGTCAAACACGACAAGATCAGACAAAGTTTCAGTTGAAGTAACACTAGTATTGGCGATATTTGGATAGCTCAACTTCCCTTTTTCTATCACGGAGTAATAAAACTCAAAGTCGATTATTTTATCTAAAACCCCAGAACTTTTAGTAAACTGAACCGCGATATCAGGAATACCATCAGCGTTCAAATCCTCAATTTTCCTCACCACTCTGTGTTGAATATTGCTTTGGTCCATCCTCTGCCCATTTGCAGCTTTGATATCCCACCAATCCAAGGCATAAATGTTATTGTTAATTTCTATCTTGGTGGCAATGTCGGAAAACCGCATATCATCTTGTTGCGCAAACACATTGAGTTGCCCTTGCTCAACTGTTACTAGGTCCGTTTTACCGTCTGCATTCATATCTTGAAAGTATAGTTTTTGATCATGATACCCCACACCACCTTCTTCCATTTCAATCCGCGCAGCTATTGGTAATGTTTGTGGATGCCTCGCGCCGCAGCAGTCAGATAACCATAAATTCAGGTGTTCAAAGTGTGGCAAAATTATGTCGTCAAGGCTGTCGTTATTGATGTGTCGTACAAAATCCATTTTTTGAAACGCGTCAGGTTTATCACCAATATACATAGACGCAACTGACTCAGCCTGCACCCAAGTTGATTTTTGTGACAAATGCGCTGGCTCATATCGATACACGTTGCTTTTGTCTAAAAGATATAATCGTTGCAAACCATCAAGTAGAGGTTCGCCCACGTCATAAGCAAATACATTAGGAGCAATTTGGATAGTGTCCTGTGCAATATAGCTATCGCTGTGGGTATCGAAATAATAAATCACTAACATCCGCTGTTGTTGGTCATCTATCCCAACCACAACCAACTCTTTGCCTGCATGGGGTAACAGGTCAGCGATTAAAACCGGTTGATCAATATTAAAATTTACGTCAATTTGCTGTTGCGAGAAAATGCCAGAAATTTTCGCGTTAGATGAAGTAGCTATAAACCCAAAGCAGGTAAATAAAAAAAAGTAACGAAAATGATGAGCCATTAAGTAACACAATTCCATATAGATTAAGGATACGTGTTATACATTAGCAAATTATATAATCTTAAAAAGCTAAAAAATGTAAGTGCTTACGTATTAGTGTTGCGTTAGGTTAGATAACCCAAACTTGATCCTTATGTCACTCGCAGTGGTATGCTTAAAAATATTAGTTAAATCAATTAGGAGTTTAATTGTGGGTAAACGTTTTGCGTTAATAAGTGGATTGGTAGCAGTCTTGGCAACGCCACTAGTATGGGCCGAATCGCCAACTCAAACTCACCCATTTGAAACATTGCGCGGTTTAGAACGCTTTAATAAATCCAGTACTTTGGCCATGCACGATGTGACTCAAACGCCCGATGCTTTACTTGAAATTAAAGGGATTAAAATTGGCGACAACATATTACAACAAGCCATCAATCTAGAAGAGCAAGGTGGGCAGTTAGGTCGTATTCGTGGAGGCTCCCGTAGCGATAAGATTAAACTTAGTTTTTACCAGCCCTATGAAGATTCTCGCCTAGAGCAAAAAGTGGAATTGTACTTCGATAAATACAATGGGTTTATTAAACAAGTTACAGCCACTTATTTCTTGCAAGATGCCTATTTAAGCATAGTCCCCATTAGGGAGCAGAGCCTAAGTGTCGCAATTGATAAATTTGGCACACCTATGACCATGCAGCAAGTCTATGATTTAAGTGGTCAAAAAAATGGAGAAGTTAAATTTGAACGTTTTATTAAAAGACTACAAAGCAATGATCAGATACACCCCTTAGCCTTAGAGTATTTTCAAAAGCGTAACATTTCTAGAAGCTCAAAATGGGTGAAAGGAGAACAAGATTACGCTCTTATGCACAGTGGCTTTGACCGCTGTTATTTATGGCAAACTAATACATTTCAACAAATTTTGACCTTTTGCTTTTTTGATAAAACTAGTGCTAACCCCAACTCCAGAGGTGTTGAGTTAGACTTACATGACTTCCCTACTAGTCAACAAATTACGGAGCTAGGGAACCCACATGACAAACCTAAAATATTGTTGTAACCAATAAAACCGCACATCCTGAAATATCCATTTCGCGGCAGTATGGGCTTATGGCATAACCTATAAACAAATACTGGCTGCGAACAGATCCAATTCACGCGATAATCCCACTATATTCAAATTCTCTTTTTTTAGGACCTAATAATGACAATTACCCGCAATGGTCACCGATATATTGATGTCGAAAGTGGCAAAACCTTAGATGTTTGGTTTCCTCGTAGTAACAAAAAAATTGAGCGTCATTGCTTAGCCAGCAAAGTCGGCTTGATTAAAGGCGAGTTTGTGGAAATCACTGTTGATATCACAGCATCACCGCAATCTGCTGAAGACGCCTATTTGCGTCTGCATTTACTATCAGAATGTGCAGTGTTGCCCAATAATATCAACCTTGAAGGGGTATTTGGTTTATTGACCAATGTGGCTTGGACTTCAGCTGGACCAGTATTACCTAATAAGGTAGAAGAATTGAGAGAACTCATTGCCTCAGAACCTCATCATTTGGCTGTTACTTCTATCGATAAATTTCCAAGAATGGTCGACTATGTGATCCCCGAAGGTGTCAGAATTGGTGACGCTGATCGCGTGCGTATGGGAGCACATTTGGCACCGGGCACAACTGTTATGCACGAAGGTTTTGTGAACTTTAATGCGGGTACTTTAGGAAGCTCTATGGTCGAAGGCCGTATTTCACAGGGTGTAGTAGTAGGTGATGGCTCTGATATTGGTGGCGGAGCTTCAACTATGGGTACTTTGTCTGGTGGCGGTAAGTCAATTAACGCTATTGGCAAAAATAGTATGTTGGGCGCAAACGCGGGTATTGGTATTTCGTTAGGCGATGATTGTATCGTTGAAGCGGGTTTATACGTCACAGCTGGTACTAAAGTCACTACCCCAGATGGTGAAGTTGTCGCAGCCCGTCAGTTATCAGGTTTAAACGGTTTATTGTTCCGTCGTAACAGTCAATCAGGTGCAGTAGAAGCCGTAGTTGCTGACTCTTCAAAATGGGGTGGTCTAAACGCCAGCTTACATAGTAACGATTAATTCCAGTTACTCTTTATTGACGAATAAAAAAGGCGCTTTTAAACAGCGCCTTTCAATTGACTATTTTTGAATTCGAAAAAACTCATCGACATTCATAAAGCGACTTAGTGACAATTTTTGTGGTTCAACAGATGAATCAAACACCACTTCAAATCGCTCCCCTAGCTGATAAAATTTTTGAACTGAGCTAGCTAGTAGCGAATGTTTGTTAGATTCGAGTTGCAGCATTAACTGCCCTTTTTGCAGCAAAACTTCGATTAAAATGTTTGTTGTTTTACTTCGGTAAAGCCCAACAAACTGAGTCAGTTGTTGCTTGCTTAAAACAACATTCTCTTTCGCAAACACATAGTGTAACCCCCAAGTATTAGCAGCAGCTTTGACACTTGCGTGGCCCAACCCCTTTATACGTTCAAACCTAAATGACACATCTTTGAAGTGTTGTGTTTTGAAGTAACTTTCAAGATCATCGAAGGCTGAGATTAAGCTATCAAATTCACCTATTGCAGAATACAGTTTAATGGGCCGAGTGAGTTTTTTATGCTTCAACCCTTTTGCATAAGAATACAAAATATCATTATCCCAACCAGAGGCCGATGCCGTGGGAACATATCCATTAAACAAATTGGGCTGTGTAAACAAAGTGTATAAGGTAAATAACCCGCCGTAGGAGCTTCCCATCAAAATTCTATCATCGCTAGTACTATATTCACTGCTCATAAAAGGGATAAGCTCTTGTTTGATAAACTGCAAAAACTTTTCAGCACCGCCAGAATTTGGCACTGATGACAAATGACTTGGTGTGAAGTCCCGCGCCCGTAAAACGTCTGGATTAGGATTTTCTCCTCCCCATTGAATACCCACTAAAATGGCTTCGGGAATAAAACCATCGTAGAAGGATTGTCCGTAGGTAGACACCATCAAAGGAAAGTCCCATTGCGCATCAAGAAAATAAATGACGGGATAACTTTTATCTGACTCGCCATAACTTGCCGGTGTATTAATCAAAAGTTGATATTCTTGATTAACAACGTGAGACTCAAGAGTGCGTATTTGTGAGCCTGCAATTGAGAATTCAGCTAAATGTTCTTTAGCTTGAACCTTAACTAGGCTCAAGCCAATTAACACCATCAAACCCAACTTAAACATACTCATCATCGTTTCCCAAAAAAGTGTGATGATTGAGTCTACCTTTACTCCCTAACCTTTGTCCAAAGACAGTGTTTTTGTCATGACCTTTTTGCCTGTAACATCTTTAATGGACATACTAAGTTGCTTATTATTGAGTTCAATTACCCCGTAGTTCGCTTTACTATAGCTTTGCCCTTGACGATGGGTATTCGGGCTTACGGCCTTCCACTCTTCAGTTAAACCTGAGGTGGTCATTTCCCACAAGGCTTTGCCGTTTTGTCGGGATATTTGGCTTAACTCACTCCAATGGGTGTCACCACTAACAATAATCAAATTATCAATTTGATATTTATCTAGTAAGCCTAAAAATCTTTGCCTTTCATGGGGTAAATTTGCCCATGACTCCCACCCAGAAAATTCTGGCAATAATTGAATACTACTGGCAAATATACGCACATCCGCTGGTTGTTGTAATTGTTGCTCTAACCATTGCCATTGAGCATCCCCTAACAAAGTGTTTTTGGGATCAGAGTGAGGTAAATAGGGGCCTAAATTATTGGGTGCTTTGTTACTGATATATTCAAGCTTAGAAACCGAGTTAAGGGGGCCTCTATTCCAGCGCAAGTCGGGAAGAATAATTTGTACTCGAATCTCATCCTGAGTCAACATATGACTCGTATAAATACCATCAGCCCTAGTGCGCCTTATGCTATTTTTTGGAACCTTAAAATAATCCAAGAGGATTTGACGCGAGGCTTCTTTTTGTGGGTATTCAGCGCCGGCGTCGTTTTCACCAAAATCATGATCATCCCAAATACCAATAGTAGTGGTGTTAGCCAACATAGTTTGCATACCTGCGGTGGCCCATTGTTTGGCGTATTTACCCTCCAGCTCTGACATATTTTGGGTGTCGCCATAAATATTGTCACCCAACAAAACAAACAAATCGGCTTGCTCTTGGTTCATTGGCTGCCAAATGGGCTGAGGTTTGTCTTGATGCAAACATGAACCAAACAAAATTTTAATCTTGGTCGCGGAGACCTCTTTAGCCATGGCCGGAATGCTCATTGATATAAGAACGAGCAAAATACTGTTTACGACATATGTCATGATCATTTATCTCTGTTTGACTATAGGTAAAGGTTGTCCAATATCAGCAGAAAATTTCTGATAGTCTAGGTTGAGCAATTGAATTGCAGTAGCCGCAACCTGATTCAAACTCAAATTCTGTTGTTGCTTAGTATCTAGGCGAGTTTTTACATCAGGTCCCATCGCGGCTAACCAAACCTGATCCGCACCAGGTATGCCATTTTCAAAATGATTGAGGCCATTTAAATACCCCTTTACCGCTTTAGCACTTGCATGATGTTGCCAAGTTTTTGCTGAATTTCCACGGCCATGATCAACGGTAATCACTAAGTTAGTCTTGCCTTGATACTGCTCTAAGGATTGTAATAACTCCCATATATTGGCAATAAATTGATCCGCTCTTTTGGCTCCACGCAAGTACTCTGGATAGTTACCCTGGTGAGCAAAATCATCAGTTTCTCCAAGGGCAAGATAGATCACTTTAGGTTGATATTGCAAAATATACTCCTGTGCAAAACCAGCAGTAAAAGCATCTAAACGCACGTTGTGCCAAGGACTGGGAATTTCCTTTTGTAGCGCATTTAACCACTTGGCCTTTTCAGATAAATTAGGCCAAGCGGCTGACTCAAACCCTGCGTTTATGGGAATTTTGCTGCGTTTTCGGTTGATAATTGCCGGAAAGACATCCCAGCTGGCAAATGCAGCCACTTGATTTTGGTAGCCAGACTGACTATTTAGCCACTCTAAAAAGGTGACGTTTGCATTATCACTGGCATGATTAGAGTCAATTTTGGGGTCCGCTTTACCTGTTAATAACTCGTTATAACCAGGATACGAAAACCATAAATTATTAGTGAGTTGCATCGATGAATGATTATCTCGGTCACCCAGTAAAATGCCCTGTTTGGCGACAACTTGCCATAAGAATGGCAGTAACTTATGACGCTTCTCCTGTGCCGAATTACCAGCAAACTCTTGCTCAATCGCCTCTCTCTTTCCTTCAAAGTCTTCTAAGTTGAGCACATCATCTTGATAACCCCGAAACACTTCCTGCCAGCGCAGTCCGTCGAGACTCACTACTAACAGGTTATCCGCAGCCATTATTGGCGCATTAAAAAATCCTAGATACAACAGCACATAAACGTATAAGTATTTCATATTAATTCATCGCAAATAAAAAAAGGGACGAACATAAAGTCCGTCCCAAAAGTGACACACAGGGAAAACTGGTTATTGTAAAAGTTTAAAATTTCAAAGTAGCATTGAATGCTGCTGTGCGAGGTGCGCCAATCCAAGCAGACTGGCCAGCGATACCGCCTAAATAACTCTTATCAAACAAGTTATTGACTGTAAAACGAAGCTCTAAATCGCCCATCCCTTCAGCTAAAGAAGGGATACTAATCCCAGCGTACAAGTCTGTGACTAAGTAAGCATCGGCAACAGCGGTATTGGCAGCATCAATAAAACGATCGTCAACCCATTTCGAGGAAAGCCCTCCAAAACGGTTATCTTGTTGCCAATCTAGCGACACCACTATCATGTTTTCGACTGAACCAAATACTGTGTTTCCAGCTGGGTAACCAATAGAGCCTTCTGTGTATTCAGAATCGTTCGCAGTAAAGGCACCATAAACAGAGATTGTCTCGGTTAATCGTACTGATAGTGAGGCTTCGATGCCGCTTGATTCAACCCCACCTACGTTCACGTAACTGCCGTTAGTGCCAATTAGATAATCGATACCATCAGGTGAATCAGGTGCAATAAAGGTTAAACGGTCATCAAATTTAATACTGTAGTAAGTTAAACTCGCATTAATATCTTGCGACACATAACGTAGACCTAAGTCTAAGTTTTCGGCTGATTCGGGAGTCACTAAATCCAAAGTGGAAGCGTCGCGTTCAAGTACGGTGTCTTTGATTGCAGCAAAATTTTCTGCATACCCAGCAAAGGCCTCTAAGCCATCCACAGGGGTTGGCACCACTATACCCGCTGAAATTAACACATCAGAATCTGATGATACCGTAGCGCCATTAGTAGAGTCGAAGTTGTCTTCACGCTCTAAATCGACTAAGAATTTCTTGGCACCTAAACGTATCACTGCAAAATCCAAATCCAATTCATCTTCTAAATACAACATAGTAGTTTCTACTGGGAACGTGCGTTCGTATTCCACCCAATATGGGGTATGGTCAAATTCAGCGCTAGAACGAGAATCGATAATTTTATGCCAATCGCGAGATTCATTACGGCTATAGTCTTCATACCAAACACCGCCTCGTAAGGAGTTATCCATGTCGCCAATTTTGGTGTACCAAGTAAAGTCAGCATTAAAACCGAAACGTTCTTTTTCATAATGAGTATGTCGGTAAGAGCCCACTGGTATCGCACCATCTGAATAACATGCAGGATCATATACCGCACCGGCACCACCATAAGGGAAAGTAATCGAACTCTCACATCCCGCTTCAGGACTAAGAGCATTGCCCGCTTTATCAACAAAGAAAAGTTGACCTAAAGCCGAACCGCCACTAACCGTTTGGCCAGACACTAATTCAGAATGAGGCGCATTGTCACCATCCGCTTTCACATCAACAACATATTGCGGTACCCAGTCACCACGACCTTCATTTTCGTGATAATAAACGTTGGCGCTCAAGTCAATATTGTCGCCTTTGTATTGGGCAGACACATATCCAAAGAGATTCTCTCGCAGAGTAGACCAACCTTGACGATACACTTGGTCAACGTAAGGAATACCCGTCCACTGAGAAATCAAACCATCTGATTCTGGGTTTTGCTGGAATTGCGCAAGGCTGACACGTTGGTAGTTATCTTCATGAGTGTCATCCCAAGAACCATAAGCTGTGACTTCAATGTCACCAAAAAGACTGACTACCTTGGCTGCAATATGATCACGTCTATTTTCGGCAGATTGATCAACCCAATCGGAATTTCGACTATTTGAAACACTCACCCAAGCAAAAGTATCTTTAGCAATTTCACCTGTATCGTAACGTGCAAAAAATTTCTGTGCTTCAAAGTTGCCTTGTGACCAACTCAAAGTCATTTGCTCATCATCGTTAGGTGCGATAGTTGTAAAATTTAAAGTGCCACCTAGAGCTTCATTGGAACGGGAAGCGATGTCGCCGGTACCTTGTGATACTTCAACAGCAGCTAAGTTTTCAGTGTCGATGTAACGATTCGCTTTGGCTCCACCACCATAGTTAGAATTACCGTTAGCGATCCCATCGATAGTAATACCGATTTGCTGTTCGTCTAGGCTTAGCTGGAAACCACGAATTGAAACAGTAGTAGACCAATCGTCTGAGCCAAAAGTGTCTCCCTCGTTTATCAGTACGCCTGGTAAGTTGTCTATTTGGGCTAACACACTCGTTAAGTTACTTTGTTGCTTCGCCATCTCATCAGAAGTTTGATTGTTGGCGTACGACACACTTTTGCCTACTACTGTAATTGACTCCAAGTTTTCGTTTTTGTCTGACTCTTCAGCGCCAATCACTGGCATAGTCATCGCACAGGCACTCAGCGCTAAGGATATCGATAAAGCTAATTTAGATGGTGTTTTGCTGTTCATTAAATGTGTAGTCCCAGTTGATTTATTTTTATGGGGCGTAATATGAATGAGCAATGTGTAACTGGGATGTACTTTTATTGACGCTTAGATGATGGTTTTACTACACTTTTTTAGCAAACTAATGACACTTTTATGTCAATAGTTTGCTTTTTGAACTTAAATTCGAATTTTAGCCGTAGTTATTATTAGTGGCTATTTTTCAATAAAAAATGTGCCCCAACCGTCGTAATCCACATCATGCTTTTCGGCAATGGCAAAGAGTTTATCGGTATCCTGATTAACTAAATCCACATCCAACATACGCTCAACAACGGCATCAAAACAAAACACTTCTTCACCGTCCTCTAACTCAAACTCTTCCGCATCTCCTACTTCGAAACCTGCTTTAAAGGCATCAACTGCAGCCTTTTCTAACAACTCAAAGTCGGCACTAGCAAAATGATACTCTATGGTATGTGCTTTACTGGCGTCACTACCATCTTCGATTAACGCTTCGATTGTTTCTTGATTAAATGCATGCCATTCGGCTAATTCGGATGTTTGCTGTGAATTCATGAAATACTCCTATGGGCAAGTTAGTTAGACTTTTTTGTTATCTACTTCTGTATTGATTTGTGTAATTTGTTGCTGCATTTTACGATGAAAATATTCGGCATTGTATTTAACCGACTGAGTTTCATTGATGAATTCTGGCTCAGACAGTTGTATCACTAACGTACCGTTGTCCCATCTATTCAATTTTATTTTGTTATGTAAACTACTGGCTGTCACCATTACTATGGGTTCGTTAGTCGCTTTAGCGATTCGAAATGCGCCGGTTTTAAAAGGCAACAAGCCACGACCATTGCTGCGTGTTCCTTCAGGGAAAAACCACACAGATAAGCGCCTTTTTTGAATTTTTTGTACTGTGTCTTGTAAAGTATCATGTGCTCGACCTGAGTGTTTCCTGTCGATCATAATGTTTCCCGTTAGCCAATACACTTGCCCTATTATTGGGATCCATATGAGACTTTTTTTACCAACAGTTACTGTGCCTTTTTGCGCTGCGGCGCATATAGTTAGTAAGTCAAAACTATTTTGGTGGTTGGCAATAAAGACATAAGGCCCTCCTTGTTTAACACTATCAGGGACTCGTACTTCAAGTTTTAATCCTAATAAAGAAGAAACAGAACTATACAACACACCGGCAGCGTGAACGTTGTCACGGTGAAAAGGCCGCAACACACACACCAAAATCAATAACAAATTGATCAGCAAAAAATAAAAGAATATCGCAATAATGCGTAGTAACGCTAACAAGGCATACCCTAACCAGTGAAATGGGCGCTGAGTATACTCATTTTAACTGTTTCCTAAAACAATTATGGTCGTTGATTTACTTAGTTACATAATAGGTTGTTCTTTTTGCTGCATAAATAAATGAATAAAATTTGTATTTAGCCGATACTTAAAAAAACAATAAATTCTTTCAATCATTAAGGCCATTCACTCTATGCAAATGTTTAAACATGAAGAACTCGATGAAGACATTCTCACAGACCTTTTGGAAGAAATTAACGAGCTTTATGAAGCCAGCGAACAAACCTTAATTGAATTAGAGTTGAAGCCGGAAGATAACGAATTACAACGTTCATTGTTCCGTTCTATCCATACCATTAAGGGTGACTTAGGCTTAGTGAACTTCTCTCCCCTTATCCCGCTGCTACAGTACGCTGAAGAATTGCTCGACTACCTGCGTAAAGGGCAAATTCAATATACCAGTAACATGAGTGACTTAGTGCTACTGATAATGGACAAAGTGAAAGTGTTTGTTCAAAGCTGCATTCAAACTGGGCAAGCTGAATATGACAAACAATTGTTTGAACAATTGGTTACCGCCATTCAACGTATTACGCCAGAAAATGGCCCCCAGCATGAACATTTGCTAGCCAAAGCTGTGGTCTTATTAGATCCGAGTTTTGATACTGGCCAAGAGCATGAATTATCCAATGAAACCACAGCTTCTGAGGCGCCGGTCAGTATTGCGACAACAGGCATACCAAAATCCATTAGCAACGAAGAGAGGGAAGATTTAGTATTTTTTAGAGAATTGATGAAACCCATAGAAAAACGCTCTAAGTATTGGGATGGCCGCGGCGATAGAATTGCGAAACTAGCCGGTTATATCAATAAAATAGCAGGTTCGCCTATTAACGAAGTTCAGCTAGCAGTAGCCTGTTATATGCATGATTTTGGCATGGCCTTTATGCCAATTGCAGTGCTACACAAACAAGAAAAACTTCAAGAAGTCGAATTTAATTTAATGCGTTCACATGTGTATAAAAGTGCACGCTTGTTAGAAAACCTCACGCAATGGAATGAAGCACGAAAAATTGTAATGCAACATCATGAGCGTATCGACGGCAGTGGCTATCCACTAGGAATTAAGGAAAATGATATTTGCGAAGGCGCCAAGTTATTAGCCATTTTAGATACCTTTGACGCCATTACACACGCTCGGGCACATCAGAGCCACACAAAACGCCCCAAGAAAAAGGCGGTTATCGAAATTAACCGTATCGCCAAAGGGCAGTTTTCAACTAAATGGATGCAGGCTTTCAATACAGGTATGGCCGCATTATTAACCAGTGAGCGAGCCAGATAAGCAGTAGTATTGTTCAAGTCTTGTAGCGAACGCTTTAACCAATAGCCATGCTATTGTTGCCCGAAACAATAGCAAAGCCAATTGGTTAGCGTATTACATATTCAGTTCTTTTAATTTTCGGGTCAGAGTATTTCTGCCCCAACCCAAACGTTTAGCTGCGTCCTGCTTATGTCCATGGGTGTAGTGCAAAGCTCTTTCTAACAAAATTTTCTCAAAGCTCATAATGGCATCATCTAGAATATTGTTGTGCCCCGATTGCAATTGTAGATCAGCCCAACTGGCTAATAGTGTTTGCCAATCTCCAGACTGAGCCGTTTTCTCTACTGATACAGGTTGTTGATTAATTTCTGGAGGCAAATCGTGCGGCAAAACTTCTTGCCCGCTAGCCATGACTGTTAGCCAGCGACACATGTTTTCAAGCTGCCGAACATTACCGGGCCAAGGCAGGTTAGATAGAATTTTTTTAGTCTCTTTACTCAGAGATTTAACTTCTACCGCTAGTTCTGCTGCCGCCTTTTGTAAAAAATGGCCAGCCAGCAGAGGGATATCTTCACGTCTTTCGCTAAGGGTCGGAATATGGATTCGGATCACGTTTAATCTGTGATATAAATCTTCTCTGAACTTACCTTCAGACACCCGCAGTTCCAAATTTTGGTGGGTCGCAGCGATAATACGTACATCAACTGAAACTGGATTATGCCCCCCGACTCGGTAAAATTGCCCATCAGCCAAAACTCTTAACAACCTAGTTTGAACATCTAAAGGCATATCCCCGATTTCATCTAAAAACAGTGTGCCGCCGTTGGCTTGCTCAAAGCGCCCTTGTCTTGCAGCTTGAGCACCAGTAAACGCACCTTTTTCATGGCCAAACAATTCAGACTCAATTAAGTCTGCGGGTATAGCAGCCATGTTAAGGGCAATAAAAGTATTGTCTGAACGGGGGCTATGACGATGTAATGCATGGGCCACTAGCTCTTTACCTGTACCCGACTGACCATTGATCAAGACACTGATACTAGAACGAGATAAACGTCCCACCGCTCTAAACACCTCTTGCATTGCCGGTGCTTCACCAATAATTTCAGTAGCTTTTATTTGTTCAGGCTGTTGATTTTTGCTGGATTGTTCACGGGCATGTGTTAACGCTCGCTGCACTAGGTTGACCGCTTCATCTATATCGAAAGGTTTCGGCAGATATTCAAATGCACCACTTTGATAGGCGTTAACCGCACTGTCTAAGTCTGAGTGAGCGGTCATAATGATCACAGGTATATTAGCAAAGCGCTTATGCACTTCGTTTAATAATACCATGCCATCCATTTGTGGCATGCGTATATCTGACACTATCACTTCAGGAGGTTGCGACGTTTCTAACTGTAACAACAAATCTTCGGGGTTTTCAAAACTAAAACAAGGGATATTCGCCGCTTGTAACGCTTTTTGTAATACCCAGCGAATCGAGCTGTCGTCA
This sequence comes from Paraglaciecola arctica, assembly GCF_018861065.1. GTDB lineage: Bacteria > Pseudomonadota > Gammaproteobacteria > Enterobacterales > Alteromonadaceae > Paraglaciecola > Paraglaciecola arctica_B. The sequence goes on along the minus strand of NZ_JAHKQO010000031.1, from coordinate 106,239 downwards.
TCGACTATCCATACGGGTTCTGCACTCATGTCTGGGGATCCTTTTTTTCAATAGGTATATATAAAGTAAATTCTGTTCTGCCAGGCCAACTATCCACTTCAATTTTTCCTCTGTGGTGCCCAATTAAGGTTTGCGATATAGATAGACCTAATCCACTGCCTTCTTTTTTACCCGTCACCATAGGATAAAACAACGTGTTTTTAAGTTCGGCTGGTATGCCAGGGCCATTGTCAATAATTTGAATTTTCACGCATAGAGGCGAACATTCACCATGAATAATCACCTGTCTCTCTATCCGAGTGACCACATTGATCTCGCCGATAATGTCTGGGTTTTCTGATAACACTTGCACACTATTACGCACTATATTTAACGTAGCTTGCTGCAGCATGTCTTGATCAAGATACACATCAGGGATACTAGGATCGTAATCTCTTATAATGGAAATATTATGACTTGGATCCAGTCGCACTAACGTACAGACTTTTTCGAGCACTTGATGCACGTTGTGCCAATCAAAATTGGGGCGAAGATTGGGCCCTAACAAACGATCAACTAAATTAGTTAATCTATCGGATTGTTCAATAATGACTTGGGTAAATTCTTTTAATTCTTCATTAGGTAATTGTTTTCCTAATAACTGTGCTGCCCCTCGAATTCCACCCAAAGGGTTTTTAATTTCGTGGGCTAAACCACGGACTAACTCTCTAGCAGCCTGCTGTTGTGCCCATTGATGGTTTTCCTGACTGATTTTTTTCTGTTGTTCAACCAATCTAATTTCGACTAATAATCGTTTATCTTGATTTTCCAAAATACTGGTAACAGATACATCAGCTTGGGTGTGCCTTCCATCAGTAAACTTGAAGGTGACTTCACTATCGGAATACACTTCGCCAAATTGCATAGCATTTTGAAAGCGATCGAAGTCCAAGCTAGAAGAGGTAATAAACTGATTAACTGAATAACCAATAAGTAAATTCAAACTACGCTCAAATACCCCCTGAGCAGCATGATTAGCATATTGCACAATCAAATTGCCATCCAGTATAACGACCGCTGTAGATAGGTTATCTAGCAAATTTTCTGTAGTAACGGATTCAGACATAAACTCAACATTTTACGCACTCATATAGTGCAAAGTATTATTTAGCTGCTTTGATATTGGTACTATTTTTTGCTAAATCTTTAATTTGCACTAGTTAGCATTGATCAGAGCAGAAGCTTTATGCAGATAAAAGGTCTGCGACTTAGACGATGCAAGGATCTTGCCTGAGTTGTCGAGAAAATTAACTTGAATAGTGTGGGCGCCACGTTCGACGGATTCAAGTTGAAATTGATTGTTTGATTGAGTTTTAACTATTTGATTATCAAGTATTAATTCAAACTTACCTGATTTTTTTGGCGATACATCAACATTAATTGTGACGGCACCTGAATTATCACGCAACGTTTCCTCATCCAAAGGCGAACGGATAGACACCACGTATTGAACAACCGGTTTTGATTTAGATACGGGCTTATTGTGACTAGCAGTAGGGTTTGACGGGTTATTTAGCGAAGGTACTACAACAGTATTCATTGCCGATAAATTAACAGGTACTGCTCCATCGCTGCGTATATCACTGTAAACTGCGGTTCCATCAGCCTTTACAGTTTTATAAATAACCTGCGCAGAGGCGCTAATACACAGTAGAAATAACAATACAATCGCGGCAAATTTCATAGCAGGTTTCTACTCCAATCATCAGCGACACTTAGGTCACAAACCAGTAAATCCAAGTGTAGCGTTATTTCAAGTAAAAAAAAGCCCGCAAATGCGGGCTTGTTATCTAATTTAATAACTAAGTGAAATAGTTATTAAATCACTGATATTAAACGCTGTAGTACATGTCGAACTCAACTGGGTGAGTTGACATATTCAATAGCTGTACTTCTTCACTCTTAAGAGCGATATACGCATCTATCGAGTCATCTGTCATTACACCACCGGCAGTTAAAAACTCTCTGTCATTGTTAAGTGCTTCTAGTGCTTGCTCAAATGAACTACATACTTGTGGAATGGCTGCGGCTTCTTCAGCAGGCAAGTCATACAAGTCTTTATCCATTGAATCACCAGGGTGGATTTTGTTCTTAATCCCATCAAGACCAGCCATCAACATAGCAGTAAATGCTAGGTATGGGTTGCCAGTTGGGTCAGGGAAACGCACTTCAATACGACGAGCTCTATCGCTAGTCACAAAAGGAATACGAATAGATGCAGAACGGTTACGAGCAGAATAAGCCAACATTACAGGTGCTTCGAATCCAGGCACTAAACGCTTGTAAGAGTTAGTAGAAGCATTAGTGAAAGCGTTAATTGCACGAGCATGTTTAATGATTCCGCCAATATAGAACAAAGCTTCCTCAGACATACCGGCATACTTGTCACCTGCAAAGATGTTTTTACCATCTTTAGAAATAGACTGATGCACATGCATACCTGAACCATTGTCTCCAACAATTGGCTTAGGCATAAAAGTAGCGGTTTGTCCGTATGCATGGGCAACGTTATGTACCACATACTTATAGATTTGTACTTCATCAGCTTTCTTAACTAACGTATTGAAAAGACAAGCAATTTCGTTTTGGCCTGCAGTAGCAACTTCGTGGTGATGCGCTTCAACAGTTAACCCCATTTCTTCCATAACCATACACATTGCGGCGCGGGTATCATGGGCAGAATCGACAGGAGGAACCGGGAAGTAACCGCCTTTAACGCCTGGGCGGTGTGCCATGTTACCGTCTTCAAACTCCGCACCTGAGTTCCACTTAGCTTCACTCGAATCAATTTTAAACATTGAACCCGACATATCAGTGTGAAAACGTACGTCGTCAAATAAGAAAAACTCTGGCTCAGGACCAAAAAACGCAGTGTCACCGATACCTGTTGATTTCAAATATTCTTCGGCACGGCGGGCAACAGAACGCGGATCGCGATCATAACCTTGCATTGTCATTGGCTCTAAAATATCACAACGGATATTAACTTGTGCTTCTTCGGCAAATGGGTCAAGAACAGCAGTGTCGCCGTCTGGCATTAAGATCATGTCTGATTCGTTAATGCCCTTCCAGCCAAGAATTGAAGAGCCATCAAACATTTTACCTTCTTCGAAAAAGTCTTCGGTAACTTGATGAGTGGGAATAGAAACGTGTTGTTCTTTACCTTTAGTATCAGTAAAACGTAAATCTACAAATTTAGCTTCGGTTTCTTTAATAAGGTCAAAGGCCTTTTGTGCTGACATGGTGTCCTCCAGTTTAAAAGTATAAATGCGTTACTCGGAGTCAACTCACTCCAAATTCTAAAACGTGCCAAAACATTGCGATAATCATGCCACATACCTAAGTGTTTGGAATGCCTTTTGTTTATGTTTTTTTAGCATAGAGTAAACGAAAAAAACATCAACAAACGCACCAAACTAATGCATACACGCACCATTACAGCTCAACCGCACTTTAATGCTTCATTTTAACTTCCTAATGTTAACGTAACGTTAGAGAAATGCTGCGCTATCTTTTATTTACGGCAAAATGCATTTGAAGTTCGCTAAACGTAGGATAAAACTGTACAATCCGCGCCCAATAAATTTCAGTAAATTTTAGCTGTGTATTTCATTGGCAGATTGGCGAAAAACCATTCCAAAATGAAGAATACTTGGCCCTAACAGAGAAAAGACAATGAGTTCATCAACCACCTCAATCGAAAATTTGAGGAACATAGCCATAATAGCGCACGTTGACCACGGTAAAACCACCCTAGTTGATAAGCTATTACAACAGTCTGGCACCTTAGAAAGCCGCGGCGAAGCCGAAGAGCGTGTGATGGACTCAAACGATATTGAAAAAGAGCGTGGCATCACCATTCTTGCAAAAAACACTGCAATAAAATGGAACGAGTACCGCATCAATATAGTAGACACTCCTGGACACGCCGACTTTGGTGGAGAAGTAGAACGAGTCATGTCTATGGCTGATTCAGTATTATTATTGGTTGACGCACAAGAAGGCCCAATGCCACAAACTCGCTTTGTGACGCAAAAAGCTTTCGCTCAAGGTTTGAAACCTATAGTGGTCATCAATAAAATCGACAAACCTGGCGCTCGTCCTGATTGGGTAATGGATCAAGTATTCGATTTATTCGATAACTTAGGTGCAACAGATGACCAACTTGATTTTCAAGTTGTATATGCATCGGCTATTAATGGTTGGGCAACCAACGATTTAGATGTAGAAAGCGACACTATGACTCCTTTGTTTGAAACGATCATTGAACACGTTAAGCCACCAGCCGCTGACATCAATGGTACATTTCAAATGCAAATTTCACAGCTAGATTACAACTCTTATGTGGGTGTAATTGGTATTGGTCGAATTACCCGAGGTTCTGTTAAGCCTAACCAACAAGTCACTATTATTGGTGCTGATGGTAAAACTAGAAATGGCAAAGTAGGCCAAGTTCAAGGTTATTTAGGCCTAGCTCGTCACGAAGTAGACGCAGCAGATGCCGGAGATATCATCGCAATTACGGGTCTAGGTGAACTTAAGATTTCCGATACCATATGTGACCCTAGTACTGTAGAAGCATTACCAGCATTGTCTGTAGATGAACCAACAGTAACAATGACCTTCCAAGTAAACAATTCACCTTTCGCCGGTAAAGAAGGTAAATATGTTACTTCGCGTAATATTCTAGAACGTTTGCATAATGAATTAGTGCACAACGTAGCGCTTAAAGTAGAAGAAATGCCTGATCCAGACAAATTCCGTGTATCGGGTCGTGGTGAATTACACTTAGGTATATTGATTGAAAATATGCGTCGTGAAGGTTATGAGTTAGCAGTGTCACGTCCAGAAGTTATTTTGAAAGAAGTTGATGGACAAACTCACGAACCTTTTGAGTCAGTAACCATCGATGTTGAAGAAGAACATCAGGGCTCGGTTATGGAACAAATTGGTACCCGTAAAGGTGAGTTAACCAATATGTCACCTGATGGTAAAGGCCGAATCCGTATGGATTTCATGATCCCAAGCCGAGGTTTGATTGGTTTCCAAACTGACTTTATGACTATGACTTCAGGTTCTGGTTTGATGTACCACACATTTGATCACTACGGTCCGCACAAAGGCGGCGAAATTGGTCAACGTAAGAGCGGTGTATTGATTGCCAACGCAACAGGTAAAGCTTTGACTAACGCATTGTTTAACTTACAAAGTCGTGGACGTTTGTTTATCGGTCACGGTGTTGAAGTATACGAAGGCATGGTAATAGGTATCCACTCTCGTGAGAATGACTTAACTGTAAACGCTCTTAAAGGTAAGCAGTTAACTAACGTACGTGCATCTGGTACCGATGAAGCACAAAGCTTAGTACCGCCTGTTAATATGTCGTTGGAACAAGCACTTGAATTCATCGATAACGATGAGTTAGTAGAAGTGACTCCTGAAAGTATACGTATTCGTAAGAAGTTATTGACTGAAAACTTACGTAAGCAAGCTGGACGTCCTGCTAAGTCTTAATCTTCTAGCTTTTAAAAGATTAAATTGAAACCGGCGTAAGCCGGTTTTTTATTAACTTAAACAAAGGTTAATATCTAGAGACAACTATTGCGTTTAGAGTCATCTATAGATGTTTTTGACAACGCTTCCTTACTGTACAGCTCTTGGCCACCAATTTTATAGTTTCAATATTGTCATTCGTTAGTAGTTAACGTTTAAAGAAAGGAAATTAAATAAAAGATGAAAGACCTTCAAAAAACATTCATCTAATTAGTTGATGTCCACTAACTCTATGAAAAATATTTATAAATTAGTAAAACTTAACATACTCATTCTTTTTCTTACTTGTTCTGCAACCGTTAAGGCCGATAGTTTTAGATGTCATAGCAAAGTGGTTATGGTTGGCTATAGTACTTTTGAAGTTAAAGATAAGTGCGGAACTCCCTCATATGAAGAAGATATTGGATATATCAAAGTCGACAATGAATACGTTAATGCTAAGCAATATATTTATGATTAAGGTAGAGGGAAACTATCGAAGACACTCGTATTTCACAATGGAAAACTTGTGCAAATTATTAGTGGTCCAAGAACATAATTTGAACTTTAACTTAAGGGTCGCTTACAGATATGTCAAAAAACTTCAGAAAAATCCTATAGTTTAGGTACGGAACATATCAAATTATCCAAACACTTCTGCCTTGCTTGTATAATGCTTTCACTTATATCATGGGTTGTATAAAACTGATGATACAGTTATGCATTCCCATTTACTGCCCGAAAATGATCTAGGACTTTTACAATGACAAAAAATTTTAAGTTTGGGCTTAGGGCTAAGACGACTCTAGTATTGGGCGGACTGATTGCTATTGCATTGGTTGTTATCAGCTTTACCAGTAACTGGCAGTCAAGACACCTTGCCGAAACTACAGTGCTTGAGTTGGAGCAAAGTAAGTCATTCGTGCTTAAACAGGCAATAGAATTGGCTTTGAAAAATCACCATCAAAACCTACAATCACTGCGCGATACTCCACCTATCCAAGCCATCATAAGAACTCGTGCCAACAATGACATTGATCCCTTAAGCGGAGCAACTTTAGAACAATGGCGGCAACGCCTAAGCGTCATAATGAAGGCATTTATAACCAACCATACTGAATACCAGCAATTGAGATTTATTAGTGCAACTGGAGATGAAATGGTAAGAGTTCAACGCAGTATGTCTGGCGGGCCAATTGAAGTTGCATTGAATGATTTACAGAATAAAGCGGATTCACCTTATGTCATAGAAACCCTTAAATTACGACATGGAGAAACCTATTATTCTAATGTCAGTCTAAACCGAGAGCACGGCGAGATCCAGATCCCACACCTGCCTGTATTAAGAATTGCGACTCCAGTATTCGCAAAAGACGAAAAAATAGCTGGGTTAATGGTATTAAATTTATCTACAGAACAACTTTTTGCAGGTATTATTTCTGAGCACAATGGTATTCAACGAAGTATTGTTGACAACCATGGTTTCTATATTAAACATTCCGATGTGTCTAAAACTTTTGGGTTTGATCTCGGTGTTGACAACAAATTGAGTAACGATGAGCCTAAAATGGCTAAGACCATTCTTTCTCAGGATTCTTTCATACGTTATGACCAAAGCGAGAAAGAACTGGAAGGTTTTCAGAAAATATTTTACTCACCTCAAGATAGAACTAATTATTGGGTACTGACTTTCCATATTCCAGAAGGCCTCGTATTTACTGAGATCACAGACTCCCTGCAAAATTTGCTTTTGTTCAGTCTATTTATAGGCATATTGGCAATTGTATTTATTATTTGGTTTGTTTCTCGAAAAATCTTAACTCCAATAGTTACTATGGCTGCAGTGTATGAACGCTTCCAGGGCGGCGATTTGGCAGTACGTCTCGATACAGCTTCAGTTAATGATGAAATTCTTACTTTATACCAAGGCATCAATTCGTTTGTTAAAAATCAGCAACAGACGACAACGCAACTAAAAAACGAAGTTGCCTCACAAACCAAGCGACTTTCTGCAGTTATTGATAATATTGTGGATGGAATTATTACCATTGATGAACGCGGTATTATCGAATCATTTAACCCAGCAGCAATGAAAATATTTGGCTATAGCGAACAGGAAGTAATTGGGAAGAATGTTAAAATTTTAATGCCTGAGCCTTATTACAGAGAACATGATGATTATCTGCGGCATCATATTAAAACAGGTGAAAAAAAGCTTATCGGGATTGCACGCGTCGTTATTGGTAAACGAAAGGATGGTTCTACCTTCCCAATGGAACTCGGGGTAAGTGAACTGGCTATCGACAATACGAAACGTTTTGTTGGCATCATCCGCGATAGCACTGAGCGCCAACAAGTTGAAGCTGCATTGAATGAAGCCAAACACACGGCCGAGCAAGCCAATCTGGCCAAAAGTGAATTTCTCGCTAATATGAGTCACGAAATCCGCACCCCGATGAACGGAGTGATAGGCATGACCAACTTATTATTGGACACCCCGCTGAATCCGGAACAGCACAACTTCGCTAAAATAGTCAAAAGCAGCGCCAAGTCATTACTTTCCATTATCAATGACATTCTGGATTTTTCTAAAGTAGAAGCAGGAATGTTGGAAATGGAGTCAATAGATTTTGATATGGATTTGCTCATGAACGAATTTGGAAGCAGTATTGCGATGCGGGCCCACGAAAAAGGTCTGGAGTTAATCTGTCCTGCTAATCCGATACAAAATCAGTGTTTCAGCGCTGATCCGGGTAGAATACGACAAATCCTCAATAATTTGGTTGGCAATGCCATCAAGTTTACCGAACAAGGTGAAGTTGCAGTTTATTATCATGTGCAGCAAAAGAATGAGACACGTAGCAAAGTGCTCATTGAAGTATCTGATACCGGCATTGGTCTCAGTGAAGAACAACAAACTGGTCTATTTGAGCGTTTCAGTCAAGCTGATGGCTCGACAACCCGCCGTCATGGTGGTACTGGGCTAGGCCTCGCTATTAGCAAACAGTTAGTAGACTTAATGGGAGGCGAAATTGGCATTAAGAGCACCCTAGGTAAAGGCTCTACGTTCTGGTTCACTCTAGATCTTGAAAATGTAGAGGCTTCTGCAACCACCTTTTCTATGGCGGACTTAAGAGGACAAAAGATTTTAGTGGTAGATGACAACTTGACCAACCGCACTTTGCTTGGGCATTTATTGACTAATTGGCATGTCGAACACACTTTGGACGAGAGTGCCCAAGTGGCGCTTGAAAGCCTCAACGCCGCAGCAGCAGAGCAGCAACCTTATGACATTGCTATAATCGATATGCAGATGCCGGATATGGATGGCGTACAATTGGGGAAAAAAATCAAAAATAATCCGGCCCTATCCAACACACACTTAGTCATGCTTACATCTCAAGGAAAACGTGGCGATACAAAAAAACTAAAAGCCGCAGGGTTTAACGCTTATCTTAATAAACCAGTCGATCAAGCCGTTTTGTACAACACATTATTACAAGTAGCAAAAATCACAACAGATGATGCGCCCATACTCAATGAATATAGTGCTCGCCAGACGCCACAGTTTAAAGCTCGAATTTTAGTGGTTGAAGACAATGCCATCAACCAGATGGTCGCCCAGTCAATGCTGGAACAATTTGGAATTCAATCTGACGTGGCCGCTAACGGTGAAGAAGCCCTGAGAGCCCTAGAAAACTTCCCCTTCGACTTAGTATTGATGGACTGTCAAATGCCGGTGATGGATGGTTTTGAGGCTACCCGTAGGGTTCGAGATCCACAATCAAAAGTGCGCGACCGCTCAATTCCTATTATTGCCATGACAGCCAACACTATGCAGGGTGATCGTGAGAAATGTCTTGATTCAGGCATGAATGACTTTATCTCAAAGCCGGTGGAATCTCTGAAACTACAGCAAGTATTGGAGCAGTGGTTAACAAAAGTGCAAAACCAAACCTAATAAATAAATTTGGGAAGGTTTTGCTGAACTATTACGGCATCTCGCGCCGTTTAATTGACGCACGTTTTGTCCAAATGCATTTTTTTCGTCACACTTTAGTTTTCAAAAATTTATCCATAAACGGCTTTATCAGACTAGCTAGTTCGGGTGCTCTATCAGAATTAGCTTGTTCTTTTGGCTCACCCAATATGGCTAATTCACACAGTAGCTGTCTGGCAATCTCCTCGCGCCCTAGGCCTCTAGAATAAATACATAGCTGTTGAGTTGTCACTTTATATTCTATTGGATGGGGTAACTTGGTTTTGTTAAATATCTTCGAGCTTAAAACAACGCTAGATACCTGTTTTATCCATTCTTTTGGCACGAGTTTTAATAACAAACTCAGGTCTTTTTTTGACAATGCATGAAAAGGTTCATGACTAAACTTCCCAATGACAACTTTCATATCTGTCCTGTTTTTAAGAAATGCATACGTTCATTAATTCGAATATTTTTGTTAACTCTCGCATTAGGTTACCTAATTTGGGAGCGAAATTACTGTAATTTTTGAATTTTTGTTCCTTTGCTCTGCGGTTAATTAAGTATTCAATTTCAGTTAAAGCAACTATTTTGATAAGATACTTACCAATCAATTCCTAGAGGACATTTGCAAAATCTTATTGTACCCAGCACTTTGTACAATCCTTCTTAAGAAAATTAAATAGGTACAAAGAATTAACTACGCGCCACACGCCTTTGGAGGTTCCGATTTATGATTGATTTTTTAGCTACCTTTATTTTCTTCTTTGCAGTTATCGACCCTATTGGCACTGTACCTGTTTTTATTGCCGTGACCCAGAAGTTTGACAACGCGGCGCGCCGTAAAATCGCTTTGTATGCGACCTTAACTTCAGCCGCCATGTTGATATTTTTTGTTGTGGCGGGTGAGCTTATATTAACTGCTATGGGTATACCACTTAGTGCTTTTCAAATAGCAGGCGGCATCGTTTTATTCCTATTCGCTCTATCTATGATATTTGGCGAGAGTAAACCTGACTCTGAAGTAAAACTTGCCGAAACCCACAGCGATACCGCAATTTTCCCTTTAGCGGTGCCCTCAATCGCAAGCCCTGGAGCCATGCTTGGAGCGGTTATTCTAACTGAGAATTCTCGCTTTAATATTTTGGAGCAAATGCAAACTGTCAGTATGATGTTATTAGTATTGGTTATTGTGTATATATTGATGCTTGCATCAAACTTTATAAACCGCTTGATAGGTAGCAGCGGTGCAAGTGTAGTGAGTAGAGTCATGGGGCTTATTCTAGCGGCAGTGGCGACCACCAATACGTTAGCTGGAATAAAGCTATATTTTGAGCTCTAAGTTATGTCTATTACCGTTTAAATTAAGGTGTTAATCATTAAGACACAGGTTTCTTTTCGCTTTTTGAATTTGAATAAATTGCAAGGGATTACCCTTACCAGAGAAATCACAGGGGCGATTTATCATGCCAACCACAACAACGATAGCTTTACTGGTGTGGTTGCATTAACTGAAATGTTAGACAACATCAACGATCTGAATATCTATTTTGTACGCCAACAAGTGGTTTTAGAAGATTGTGATATCCTAATATCAGTTTCTTCGCACAATCCCCCCTCAAAGATTGAAATACCTGCCCTAGTTAATAAAGTGCTGAAACATATCGACTGTAAAATAACCGTTGCCTTAACCGCAAATTAGCTGTCTACCTTGCAACCTTAATAACCCTATAGCGACTCTCAGTTGTTCAATAAATTGAATTAAATCAGGAATTTTTTATGAGCATAAACGACTTATTGTTACAGTTACGTCACGCCACCGACTCAATTGATTTTCAAGAAGTCATAGCGTTAATTAATCGGGACTATGCCTACACACCTACTCGCTTTACAAATGGTACTTTGATAAATCCAGCGGGCAGTAATGAGGGCTCCTGTAAGATCTTTTATTTTGCAAAACTAAAGCAATTAAATGAAAACCAAACTCTAGCGTTGTTTGGAAGTTATTATCGAGACGATGTATTAACCAACCCAATGGGCGAAGATCACCTCAATATTCGTCACTTCATAACAACAGGTTGGTCTGGGCTAAAATTTGATGGCGAGCCACTTACTTGATTGTCACTTATTTACCTATATAAAAAGAAAGAATTATAAATAACATTACCAACGCAAATGATAATAACTATCATTTGCGTTGGTGTATTCATTGAGTTAGTATCTCCCCGAATAATTATCTGGGAACACAAAACTCATGTCTAAACACAAACATTCTCCTTTACAATTGGGCTCTGCTGCCTTACTTACGACCTTAGCTTTATCGTCAACCAATGCACTGGCAAATGACGAAACGACTCAATGCGAGGAGACAAATTGCTCCCAAGAAGAAATGGAGTTAATCAGGATCCACGGTGTCAGAAATTCTATTTATAAAGTTGATCATTCTGGTGATATTAGGCGTCAGGCTGAATTATTTGATATCCCACAAACTATTACGGTATTAACTAAAGACCAAATTGATGAATCAGGTCGCAGCGATTTAAAAGAAATTTTATCTTCGCAAGCTGGTGTGACACTGGGTACGGGCGAAAATGGTAATGCCTTTGGCGACCGATATATTATTCGCGGTCACGAAGCTCGTTCAGATGTTTTTGTTGACGGTTTACGAGACCCCGGCATGTCTACCCGAGAGAGTTTCTCAGCGGAACAAATTGAAATAACGAAAGGTCCAAGCTCTACCTTTGCAGGTCGAGGTTCTTCGGGAGGTGCGGTAAATAGTATCACCAAAAAAGCGTCAACAGCTTATGACTTTGGACGTGTTGACGCCTCACTTGGCACCGATGACTACAATCGAGTGGTGGTTGATTACAATAAACCGCTAACCGAAAATTTTGCGGCACGAATCAACTTATTAACCGCGAGCGAGGAAGCGCCAAACAGAGATGGCATAGAAAGAAGTAGAGACGGCGTGTTGTTATCAGGTCTATATGACAATACTAATGATCTGCGAGTATTTTCTGATTTCTATTACCTTGAAAGCGAAGATACCCCTGATTTAGGTAGCTATTTTGACTCAGACACACGTAAACCTGTAGAAGATATTCCTGTTTACGCTCAAGACGAAGATTTTCTTGATTCAGAAATTATGGCCTTTACGGTCAGAACTGAATATGACATCAACGAAAACTTCAAGTTTTACAATGCCACCCGTTACGGTGAAACAGAAAACGGTTATATCTCAACAGGTGCGCGAGGCAACGTTAGAGCCGAAGAAGATACATTGGCTCCCAATGTTGCAAGTATTGGCTTAAGTACACACCAAGGTTGGCAAGAAATTGAATATTTCGCCACACAATTTAACTTCTTATGGGACGTGACAACCGGTGAAATTGAACATGACTTAGTGTTCGGCATTGAATTTACCGATGAGCAAGTAACTAACGGGACCTATGATATTACCTACAATAACCCAACTAATTGTGCCACATCTGGCAGAAATGGAGTAAGTGAAGGTTATTGTTTGTTAGATGAAAACACCGAGATGTATGCCAACCCTTCACAAATCATTGGTCGCACATTTTCGCAAGGCAGCTCAGATTCATTGTTTGACGCATCAACCATTTCGGCTTATGTAATGGATACTGCACAAATCAGTGAAGATTGGCAGATATTTTTTGGGGTCCGTGTTGATAGTATTGATTACAGCAATGATGTAGTTAGTCGCGGTACACCTTTAGATTATGCTTATAAAGATGACTTCTACAATGGACACTTAGGCCTAGTTTATAGTGTCGCTGAGCACGGCAACGTTTATGCGACTTACGCCACAGCCACTAATATCAATGGTGGTGAATCTGACGTGGGTTCTAGTTGTGGTTATGGCGGCTTATGTGGCGATCCCGACCAAGCTTCAGTAGCCGACCCTGAGTTAGTGGAAAACATTGAACTTGGTACAAAGTGGGAATTTTTGGACGAACGCCTATTTCTAGCCGCGACTTGGTTCCAAATGACCAAATCTGATGTCATGGAAAGTGTGGGTGATGACTATTCTACCTTAGGTACATTAAACACGGGTAAGAACCGTGTAGACGGTATTGAATTCGCTCTTAACGGTAATGTAACAGAAACATTGAGCGTACAAATTAGTGCCTCAACCATGGAATCTGAAGTATTAGAATCCTATACAGCGGAAAATGTGGGTCTAGCTCTAAGTAACTTTGCTGAAGACAGCTTTTATTTGCAGTTGCGCTACCAACCTACAGAAAAATTCGCCTTTGGTGGTGATTTTACCTACAAAAGCGAAATGTTCGGTGGGCAGCCAGACTCAGCAGCGGGTTACAATGCTGAGCTAGGTGATTACAGCATAGTGGTACCTAGTTACAATGTGGTCAACCTATTTGCTAACTATAATGCCACTGAAAATATGACCTTAAGACTTAATATCGGTAACATAGCCGATAAAGAATATTGGACAGCAGCCTATCGTTCAGGCGCATTTATGTATTTAGGTGACGGTCGCACGGTTCGCGCTACCCTCACATACGAGTTTTAATTAGTCAGTAAGGAAATTAGCCATGGTCATTATTAAGCAATTATTATCTGAGGCACAGGTCACTAGCTTCAGAGATAGCCTTAATCATGTACCATGGCTTGATGGTAAAACAACTGCAATGGGAATGGCGTCTTCCGTAAAACAAAACGCTCAAGCCAATCCTGATGATGACAAAGTTAAACAATTAACCAACCAACTATTAGGTATTTTTGGTGCCAATCCAAAGTTGGTGTCGGCCGCGTTACCCCACAGAATATTTCCCCCCGCTTTTAACCGTTACACAACAGGTGAAACCTACGGTTTTCACGTCGATGCTGCCATTATGCGTATGCCGAATAGCCAAGATGTTTTACGTTCAGATATGTCGATGACCACATTTTTATCTGATCCGGATACCTACCAAGGTGGCGAATTAGTTATTCAAACAGAATTTGGTGAACAGCGTTTTAAAGGTCAGGCGGGCGATGCAATATTGTACCCATCAAGTAGCTTACATAAAGTGACCCCAGTGACTAAAGGCCAGCGATTAGCCGCCATCACTTGGATGCAAAGTTTAGTACCAAACGGAGCCATACGTGAGACCTTATACCAACTAGATCAAAGTATTCAAGCACTTCTGCAGAACCCTCACATTGACCGCGAGGAATTAGACCGATTACACCACATTTATCATAATTTAATCCGCCAAAACACCCAGGTCTAAAAAACTAAGAAAATCATTAAAAGGCTGCGCAAACTTAATCTCCAACACCACTAACTCTGTACGCAGTTTCGACCCATACGTTTGCCTTTATACATGGCGTTGTCTGCTCTTTTAAACAAAATTTCAAAAATCTCGTTATGTTGAAATTGTGCCACACCCGCTGTAATGGTGACTGGCACTTCTGCAGCTATGCTATTGGATAGTTGCTCGTCAATTGCCAAACGCAACTTTTCTGCAATAGCCAGGGCACCGTTAATTTCAGTGTCGGGTAGTAAAACCAGAAACTCTTCTCCTCCCCATCTTGCTATCTTATCTTGCTCTCTGATCAATTCTTTGGTTATGGTAACCGCTGACTTTAATATTTTATCGCCATTATTGTGACCATAAGAGTCATTAATATTCTTAAAATTGTCAAAGTCGAATAACACAATACTGCTTGGCTCATTTGAGCGGCGCAATCGTTCAAATGAAGATTGTAAATACTTCTGCATACCATGACGATTAAGAGAGCCGGTTAATTGGTCAAAATCGGCTAAGGTCTGTAATTCACTATTAGCCTTTTCTAACTCACGAGTACGTTGTTCAACTTTTGATTCCAACTCAGAACCTAGTTGCAGTAATTCATTGTTACGTTGCTGCAATTGCTCAGACAACGCTTCGTTGCGACTGCGTACTTGGTTAAAATGGTTATTGATTACATAACCCTGACATAATATAAATCCCACTATACCTAAACTAAAGAAACGTCCTGTTGCTAATAAATCCATCTCAAAGAGAATATCGTTAATAGCAAAAATACTCAGAATCAGGCATCCAAGCAACATCATTTTTGCTGCAGGTAATTTTTTTAAGCTAGCGATGCACAAACAGACAATCAAATAGAGTGCGATCACAAGACAATAAGCTTGATAACTCAATAACGAATAACCAATAACTTGTGTTGGACCAACTAGTACAAATACTGAAAAAATCCCGGAAATTAAATAACAAACTCTAGTGACTTTTTCCTTAAAGATTTGCGGAAAACACAGCTGCATAAAATACAAAACGGTTGGAACACCGAGATAAAAGGTTAAATAATTCATTCTTACAGTTGCGACAAAATTGACGCCTAAAAACTGTAAAACAAACAGCATATGTTCGTTAGTAAACTCCCGAAGTAATAACAACGCACATAAACAGGCAAACACTAACGGCACTTTCTCAGTCGGTCGCAGGTAAAATTGAATTAAATAGAAAGCCGCTGTGATGGTTAGCACCCCAAGAATAAACATACTCAGGGCAACAAGGTCGCGCTGAGTAGCAAACATATCATCAGCATTGCCAATCACAATTGGTGTCCACAATCCGCCCCAAGCGGTATGGTAACTTGACACTTGTATCGTTAACGTAAAACTATCTTTACTATTGGGTACTAAAATAATTTTGCTGTTGTAGCCAGGTTTAGCGGTAGATTTTACATCTGAGACTTGACCGCCTCGGGCAACAAGGTTGTCATCAATATAGAGTCGATATGCAGATTCTATCTGAGGAATTTTTATGGCTAAATTGGGTTTTTCTGTGGGTAGATGAATAGTCAAATGATAGGTGCCGAAACCATTCAAGTGGTTGCCTTTTTGCCCCTTAAACTTCCAACCATTCACCCCTTGAATAAAGTTAGCTTGTTGACGCAAGCCGGCAACTTCATGAGGCAGCAGCAATTGGCTTTCGAAAAACATCCAACCATGGGTCAATGCCACTTTGTTATCTTCTTCAAAGTGAGAGATTTCTAGAAATACCTCACCTTTTTCGGCGTTTTTTTCTGCTGGGCTTAATGCGTGTCCAAAGTGCGCGATTATCGGAGCAAATATCACCATGAAAGCCAAAAATAGTAATATGGATGTAAAGCGAGATACCAGGGTAATCCGATTATTTTTAACTATAGACATAAAACGCTGGCAATCCTTTTTAACTAGCGGAATTAAACTCGTCTAGATACACAACTAATCTAGCTATCCAATAGGCTCACTATATGCCAATTTGTAATGAGAAAATACGTTCAACAACAACAATTGCCATTTTATCGGTCTAAGACACGCTCGTACTTTAACTATATATTCACAAACCTTACTAATTCATAGGGATTAGTCATTTTCATCAAATATTTGAGTCAAGCCGATAACCACTACAACCTAATTGACACTATTTCTTATCGTCTATCCAACGACCTAAAAGATCTGCAATTCTTTCGTTGTCGTGCTCGGCATAGGTAAGTAGCAAATTTGCCATACCCTTTTTAGCTTTCACTTTAGGCTGCTGGCGGGCAAAAAGTTTTGATAAGGGTGATTGATACACCCCTGACTTAGCGGATTGAGTGTTGTTTACCACCTGACTTTTACACCTTAGAATCAGCTTTTCTATCTTTGGCAAACAATAATAAAAAGACCCCTAGCATAATTGCCATATCAGCTACGTTAAAGATCCCAGTTCTTACAGATCCAATTCCAATATTTAAAAAATCAATCACTGCGCCATTATTAAGCGCCCTATCGTAAAAATTACTAATTCCGCCAGAAAAAATAAGAATTAACGAAGATAAACCAAATGCTGTATGGGTTTTTGTTCTTAAAATATAAACCAACAAAGCGGCAAGAATCAAACCTACTGCACACACAAATATCCAAAACTTGGCCGTGTCTGACATCCCACTTCCCATGCCTAAAAAAGCACCGGTATTTTCGATATAACCAATACGTAACAAGTCTCCCCAATAACTAGTCATCTCAAATTTGGGTAAATACTCAGAGGCATACCACTTAGTACCTTGATCAATTCCTATACTGATCAAACAAATAACCAATATCAATTGTATGCGTTTTAAATTACTCATCTATTTTTAGTTGCCTTTTATAATGTGACGCTATTTTCAATAGCGGTGCAATTATTTCATGTCCCCTGATGACAGTCTATCTAGTGTGACTAATTCATTATTTACCCTTAGAGGTTTACCCTTGAATGATTGTCTGAGACACTCTGTTCACTCAAAAAAAGTCTAAATATGAAAAAACACTTTCAAAATCTGCGGCAACAAATTACAACCATCCCCTTAGTGATCCGGTATGGAACACTGTTAGCTTTTGCACTGGTATGCATCAAAACACTCGAGTACCAAGTCTTTTCCTTCCGACTGAATCAACAATTATATATTGGTATTATTGCCTGCTTTTTCTTGTTTTTAGGGGTGGCGACGACTTGTTTATGGTGGCGTTTAAGCCTTAGGGTCAAAAAAGCGGCTCCACCTATATTAACAATCAAAGAACTGACACTGCTCCGGGGTTTAGCGCAAGGGTTAACCAATCAACAATTAGCCGATGCCTCGTTTCTTTCAGTTAATACGATCAAAACCCACTTAAAATCAGTTTACCGCAAATTATTAGTGAAAAATCGCAGCGAAGCGGTTGCCAAAGCAAAACAGTTAAAGCTCATTGAGTCTTAATTAGAACACTAGAGAACATCAACCAAGTGTTAATCAGGTGTTAACTAAAAATAATTATTTATCTTATTTCGTTCTAAAGACTGCCTCACCTGTTCGTTATGCTTCTGTAATATATGTCAATTTTTACAATATGGAGCATAAAAAATTGAAGAAGATAGAAGCCATAATTAAACCATTTAAACTTGAGGATGTGCGAGAAGCCTTAACAGAAGCCGGAATATTAGGGTTAACAGTAACAGAGGTAAAAGGTTATGGCCGCCAAAAAGGACATACCGAAACCTATCGTGGGGCTGAGTACAAGGTAGACTTTTTACCTAAAATGAAACTTGAGATTGTACTGGCTGATGATCAAGTTGAGCGGTGTATTGAAGTGATTACCACTAAGGCTAATACTGGCAAAATTGGTGACGGTAAAATATTTGTCTTTAACGTAGAGCGCGCCATACGTATTCGCACCTCAGAAGAAGGCGAAGACGCCATATAAAAGGTTTAACGTTAATAAACCTAGTACTTCCAGAAAAATTATTCTAATTATAAATTGAGAGCCCACATGCAAGATATTAATAGTGCCGTTGAAACACTGGTACATAGTTCTAATACATACTTCTTACTTATAGGTGCAATCATGGTTTTTGCCATGCACGCTGGTTTTGCATTTTTAGAAGTGGGTACAGTCAGACATAAAAATCAGGTTAATGCCTTAGTTAAAATTATTACCGACTTCGCAGTTTCATGCATTGCCTACTTCTTCATCGGGTATTGGATAGCTTACGACGTAACTTTTTTTAACAGTGCCCAAACGCTTGCATCCAACAACGGTTATGACTTAGTAAAATTCTTTTTCCTAATGACCTTTGCCGCAGCTATACCTGCAATTATTTCCGGTGGCATTGCCGAAAGAGCTAGGTTTTATCCATTTTTAATTGCCTCTGCACTCATTGTTTCTGTGGTATATCCGTTTTTTGAAGGATTAATTTGGAACGGTAACTATGGTTTTCAAGCTTGGTTACAACAAACTACAGGGGCGAGTTTCCATGATTTTGCCGGCTCCGTTGTGGTGCACGGTATGGGAGGATGGTTAGCGTTAGTGGGTGTTTACTTTTTAGGATTACGAAGAGGCAGGGAAAAAGACAACAGACTCATTGCCTTTGCCCCATCCAATATTCCATTTCTTGCTTTAGGGACATGGATATTATGCATTGGTTGGTTTGGTTTTAACGTCATGTCGGCGCAAAGCATGGACGGGATCAGTGGTTTAGTCGCGATGAACTCGTTAATGGCTATGGTCGGAGGTATTTTAGCGGCCTTATGGTTCGGTAAAAATGATCCTGGGTTTATTCATAACGGACCGTTAGCGGGTTTAGTGGCCGTATGTGCTGGTTCAGACGTGATGCATCCCATTGGCTCTTTATTTGTAGGCTTAATTGCAGGGTGGATTTTCGTAAAACTGTTTACCATCATGCAGCAAACCAAAAAAATTGATGATGTGTTAGGCGTATGGCCTTTGCATGGCGTTTGTGGTGCGTGGGGCGGTATTGCCGCGGGTATATTTGGTCTTGAGTCATTAGGTGGTCTGGGTGGCGTCTCTTTTACAGCACAAGTTATTGGCACCATTGCCGGTATACTTATCGCGTTAATAGGTGGTCTAGTTGTATATGGAGTAGTTAATAAAGTCACAACCATACGACTATCGGAAGAAGAAGAGTTTAAAGGTGCCGACTTAAGCATCCACAGCATTGGCTCTGTTAATCACGACTAACTTGAATACTTCAGAAGACTTCAAGGACGAAGTCTTGTAGCAAATTACTGATCAATGTAAATCACTTATATTTTCAAACTCACCCGATTTTCACCCCTACAAAAGCTTTATTTTCCACATAAATAACATACAGTTAGATTTTCCAATCTCAATACAGGCTAGCAGCATGAGTTCTATTATTCGCTTTGGATTTTTATATGGGTTAGCGCTGGTAATCAGTTTTTACCTGTCACACTTATTGTTAGGAACCAGTCCAGATAATTTCACAAAAGGTGAAATTGTTGGCTATAGCGTGATGATTATCAGTTCGCTAGCTGTGGTAATGGGGATCAAAGAATTCAAACGAAACATCGCGCCTGCTCCATTAGGTTTTATAGTTGGCTTTAATGTGGGTTTAGGCATCAGTTTTTTTGCCGCGAGCATTTTTGCAGCATATAACTGGGTATATTTAGAATTTATCAATCCAGAGTTCACTACTACTTATATACAATATTCAGAACAACAAATTCGCGACAGTGATCTTGACCCCCTTAGTATTGAACAACAGCTCGAAGAATTAGCTCGATATAGCGAATTGATGAGTAGTAACCTTACGCAATCGGCAGTGATGTTTGCCACTGTGTTTATTATTGGACTATTGTTTTCTGTAGTAAGTGCAATTGCATTTCGTACATCTCAGAAACAAGCGACTACCCAAACATAAGGAGGCTCCAATGGAGTTAGGTCAGTTTTCAGTTAGCCTTAGTGTCAAAGATATTAATAAATCAAAAACGTTTTATGAAACCCTAGGATTTAAGGCCCACCCTCAATGTGGCTCAATCGAAGATAAATGGTTAATTTTACAGAAAGACACCACAGTGATTGGAATATTTGAAGGAATGTTCGAGTCCAACATTCTCACATTTAACCCTACAAATGTAAGAGCAATTGAAAAACATTTGTTAGACAATGGCATTGTCATCGATACCCCAACACAAGGCGAATCTGGACCGACCCATTGTGTATTAAAAGATCCAGATGGAAACTCAATTATGTTTGACCAGTTTTAGTGAGCACTCGAAGTTATGTCTACTGAATTTGTTTGTTGGAAATGCACAAAACCATTGGTAAACGTTCTCCAGCCAATGTCACGACGAGAAGAATGTGACAACTGTAAAGCAGATCAACATGTTTGCAAGATGTGCGTTTATTTTGTTAGCCAGCGTTGCCAGGAAGAACGAGCCGAACATATCAGTGTTACCGAAAAAGCTAACTTTTGCGACTATTTCAAACCCAGTAACAAATCAACTAGTAACCTAGACAAACAAAAATCGGCTCAAGCCAAAGCTGATTTAGCAGCCTTATTTGGCGACGAGCTTCCAGAAGCAACGCAACAAGATGAATCCTTATCGCCATCTGAGTTGGCGGACAAAAAATTGCGTGACATGTTAAATGGTTTATAGCCCGTTACGGGCTAACTACGTATTTGATTTCTTCCGTTCTGTTTACCTTGATACAATGCATCATCGGCCCGTTTAAACAATGTTTCGAAGGTATCATCCTTCTGGACCTCAGCGATCCCGCCACTTACCGATACTTTCACACCTACAGGTTGGCCTATCGGGTAGGCACAAATTGCATCCTTAAGTTTATTGGCGATTTCAAATGCACCTTTTAGGTCCGTGTTAGGTAGCAAAACCAAAAACTCCTCCCCTCCCCAGCGTGCTAGTTTATCTTGTTCCCGAATGCCGGACTTAATTAGATCTGCTCCGGTAATCAACACAATATCGCCCACATCATGGCCGTAACTATCATTAATTTCTTTAAAATGATCGTAATCAATCAGTAGGATACAAAAACACTCTTGGGAGCGACGATAGCGCTCAAAAGCCGCCTGTATGTATTGTTGTAAACCATGTCGATTGTATGTATTCGTAAGAGGGTCATTATTAGCCAAAGCCTTAAGTTCTTTATTAGCCAACTTAAGTTGTCGGGTTCGCTGTTCAACTTTTGTCTCCAACAGTTCACTCATTAACATTAAATCGGCATTTCGCTCTTTAAGCTTATCTGTCAGTGTTTCATTGTTACTACTCAATTGATTATAACGATTATTTGTCACAAAACTCTGCGACATAATAAAACCAATAATTCCAAGACTAAAAAATCGGCCAGTTGTAATCACACCAGAAGCATTTAATATATCATTGAGAGCAAAGGAAAAAGCGATCAACGAGCCAATCAATAAGACGCCTGCGCCACGCTGCTTATGCCTAGTTGCAACCCAAACACGTTGTAAGATATAAAGCATCACGAACACCGCGATCACTTCATACATAATTAAAGGGACGCCAAAATAACGGGTCGGGAAAAATAAAATGTAGGCTGAAAACAACATACTCAGCACATAGATAAAACGGCAAAATTTGTGGTGGAACTCTTCACTGAAGCTCAGATGAAAAAAATACAGCGCGATTGGAATGCCAGCATAAAAACTCAAGAAATTTAACTTAGTTATCAAAACAAAACCACCAGCGAGTGATGACAATGCAAAACTCATGTGTTCAACCGTAAATTCCCTAAGAAAAAGTAGTAAACACAAGCAAGTATATACCAGAGGAATGTTGTCTGTTGGCCGTACAAAAAATTGAATCAAAGAGTGGATCGCCGTTATTAGCAAGGCTCCCATAATAAAAAGGCTTAGTGCCACTTTGTCTCGTTGTAAGGTATGTAAAGCATCAGCATCCCCCAAAACGATTGGTGCCCATAACCCACCCCAGCTTGAATGATAATTTGAGACTTGTATCGTTATCGTAAACTGTTTAAGACCTTCAGGAATTCTTACAATGGCAGTGTTATAACCGGGCTTTCCAGATAATTCGGTATCTGACGCCGCGCCCCCTGATGCCATAAGTTGTTTGTCTATATAAACACTATAGGCACTTTCAATTTGCGGTATTTGTAGAGCCAAATTGCTCGCACCAAACTCTAATTCAACCTCTAAATGATAGGTAGCAAATCCAATAGCACCATAGTGTTGATTATTATTTGAGGATTGCCAGCCGCCATGTCCTTGGATGAAAGTCGACTTACCCTCCGACTTTTGTATTTGTTCGGGCTCAAGTAGTTGCTTCCAATAAAATAACCACTGTCCATCTAATGCGAGAGTTTTTCTTTGTAAAAAATCAGCGGACTCAATTGTGGCGTGGCCATTAATTGCTGTTTTGGTAGCGGGTTTCAAAGCCAAACCAAAATGATAAATCAGCGGCAAAAATAACAACATAGTCACGCTGAACAAGGCGATGGATAGCGTTTTTGACCAAATAGCCATGTGAAATTTTTCTAGGGCAGCCATATCTTCCTTAACTTAAGCTGTATGAACAGAATGCAAACTTATTGTGCCTTGAACATATTAACAATTTCTGCGTTCAAATCAGCCTTATTTTTGGGTTATTTTTTATACTTAGTATTTAAATCCATACCCTTTTCGTAATGGGCATTCATGTTTTTATCAGAGCTTCTAAAATAGTAACGCCACTTCATATATTGGTTCTTAAGCGCCTGACTCAAGATCCCATTGGTTTGAAAACGAATGGCAGAGGTTCGACTGATGTGGGGTAGCCTAACTGGCCTCGCTTTGCGCTTAAGTCTCAAACAAATTTCTGTATCTTCAAAAATATCGATGTCTGGAATCAGTCCTACATCAAGCAACAACTGTTTCTGGGCAAATAAACAATGGTCCAAATAAAATATCTCCCGCCAATCACCACGAATTCGATTCGAATACCAAGAAGTAAAAGTTAATAGCGGATGTTGAATATCGAACTGGTGAGTAAACGCCCCCCATTTTATTGTTGTTGCTGAACTAACTAAGTCTTCAATGGCCGCAACATCTAATAAACTGCGAGGATGATGTAGCAGTACCATGTTAAATTTAGCTTGCTTAACCCCTATATTTAGACGCCCAGCCCGAGAATCAATATCTGTTTTAATTAGGCGAGTATTAAACTGCTGAATTAGCGAAACAGTATTATCGTGACTACCACCGTCTACACAAATGATCTCAATATTTGCTAAACCATGGTATGTGCTAAGAATTTTAGCCAAGTAACCAGTTTTAGATTCATTTAAGGTAGGAATTACAATACTAAGCAAGGTAAGTGGCTCTTTTCGATTTTCACCTGTTCAAACCAAACTAACAGGCGCAATAACAAAGGTTAAAACAACAATTAAATAAACACTAGACTAGCTTATGGTCTCTGTACTCCATAAACAAATTCTTTTATGCTAAACATTAAAATTTAATTTAAGAACTTTGTTTGCAATTTTAAGGAATAGTAATTTATGAAAAAGTTAATTGGTGTTTTTGCCGTCGCATTATTTTTAAGTGGTTGTGCTCCAGAAATCGGTAGTGAAGAATGGTGCGCAGACATGAAAGAAAAGCCTAAAGCAGATTGGACAGCAACAGAAGGCAAAGACTTTGCCAAACATTGCATCTTTTAGGTTTTAACAAAACTAAAATACAAGTTATGAGGCATAGGATATGCCTCATAACTTCCCTTCTCCCATATCAAGACTGTATCCCAATCATGAGAGATTCGCTGCGTAACAAAATCATCGAAGTGTGCGATAAAAAAATAGCAACAAAAGGACCATCTGTAGGTTTATCGTTCTATGCCTTTTTCGCCAACACAAACGACGATCCCGAACTACTAATGGAAGCCGCCACATGGTGGATTGCCACTCATCAATTAGATCATTTTGAAAAAGCCATAAAAATTAAGGATATGGTCTTAAAACACAGCTGAAAAATTTACTTAATCCGTATTTTATTACAACTTAGAATGTTTCAAACATTGACTGCACCACTCCCCTAAACCAGCTTAAAGCCTCATCATCTTGGGTGTTTTTATGCCAGTAAAGGTGGGTTTCAATATTGGTGAGGCGCACAGGCATAGACACCTCAGTTAAATCATTGGGCCTTTTTGAATCTGCCAGCAACTCCTTGCTCAACATATAGGGTACGGTTAATAGAAAATCAGATTCGATCAACATGGCTTTTGCAGCATAGTAATTTTGACAACGAATACTGATATCTCTTGAAAGCCCCTGCTGTTGAAACAAAATATCCTCTGCCGCATCACCACTTGGGCGGTTGGACACACCAATATGTTTGGCAGCAAAGTAATTATTTTGAGTTAAGTTATTTTCTAGAGGATGTCCTTTACGCATTAATACACAAAACTCTCCGTCAATTAGTTTGGTATGCAATACCGGAGGTTTAATTGGCAACGCCACATCAAATGCCATATCAATATGCCCTGCCCCTAGCTCTCTGGTTAAATTTTCTCTATCCACTTTGACACTAGAAAACGTTGCTTTGGGCGCTAACTCAGCCAACTTTTTAGCTAACCTTGGTAAAATGGAGGGTTCGAGAGCGTAATGAATCCCCAAACGAAAATGATGTTGACTGTTGAAGGGTTGAAACTCCCCCCAGTGCTGAAGTATTTGTCGTAACCTCGTTAGATTGTCAATTATCTGTGGCGCCATACGCTGGCAAGCAGGCGTAGGTAACATGCGATTATTGCTTCGCTGAAAAAGTGGATCACCTAAATACTCTCGCAATCTCTTTAACGCATGACTCACCGCCGAGGGAGTAATATGTAATACGTCGGCCGCCCGAGACATATTTTGCTCATGATAAATACTCTCAAACACCTTAAGTAAATTAAGGTCAAGATGCTGAATTTTTGATACGTCTGCCATTTTCAACCCAATGAATTAAATTCACACTAACCATATAGTATTTTTCATTTCATTCAATCAAATAAAGAGACTATGCTAGCGTTAAGTTTCATTTACCCCTACTTTGGAGTCACTATTATGGATTTTAACCACAGCGAAAAAACACAAGGTTATATCGAACGTGTTAGAGCCTTTATGGATGAACACGTTTATCCAGTTGAAGAACAAATTTATACTGAAACTCTTGAACTCAATCCCGATGGTAATTGGAAAAATTGGCAAGCCCATCCGTTAATTGAACCGCTAAAGAAAAAAGCCCAAGAAGCCGGACTTTGGAATCTGTTTTTACCTGATGACAAGTTAGGTAAAGGTTTAACTACATTAGAATATGCGCCTCTTGCAGAAGAAATGGGCCGAGTATTATTTGCCTCTGAAATTTTTAATTGTAATGCCCCAGATACTGGCAATATGGAAGTGCTTTATCACTTTGGTAACGAATACCAACAAGAAAAGTGGCTCAAACCTTTGTTAGCTGGCGAAATACGTTCCGTATTTGGAATGACCGAGCCAGACGTTGCCTCGTCTGACGCCACTAATATGCAAGCTACAGTTGAATCAGACGGTGATGAGTTAGTGCTCAATGGCAAAAAATGGTGGTCAACCGGCTTAGGACATCCTAACGCTAAAATTGCTATTTTTATGGCTCTATCTAACCCTGAAAATGATAAACACAGCCAGCACAGCATGGTTGTTGTACCTCTTGATACTCCTGGGATTGAAATTAAACGTATGTTACAAGCTTTCGGTGACTACGATGCACCATCTGGCCATGGTGAAATGCATTTCACTAATGTACGGGTACCTAAAGAAAACTTACTAGTAGGCATGGGCAAAGGATTTGCCATTGCACAAGGTCGCCTAGGTCCAGGCCGTATACATCATTGTATGCGTTCAATCGGTGGTGCTGAAAAAGCCTTAGAATTGGCTATGCAGCGGGGCATGTCGCGTACTGCTTTTGGCAAACCGCTAATGATGTTAGGTGGTAACCGTGAACGTGTAGCAGAAGCGCGAATCGCTATTGAGCAAGCTCGTTTATTAACCTTACAAGCCGCTTGGAAAATTGACAACGTAGGCGTTAAAAATGCCATGGTGGACATATCTGCCATTAAAGTTGCAGTGCCAAAAATGTTAGAAGAAGTGGTTGATATGGCGATCCAAATTCATGGTGGAGCCGGTATGTGTGATGATTTCCCCCTTGCTCGATTTGCAGCTGGTGCCCGTGCCTTACGTTTGGCTGATGGCCCAGACGAAGTGCATAAAGGTATGGTTGCTCGTCTAGAGCTGAAGAAGTACCAATGATGCAAACCGTACTGATAACCGGTGGCGCTTCAGGTTTAGGTGAAGCGCTGGCATTACATTATGCCAAACAAAATTTTGAAGTCTGTATCGCCGATCTCAACCACGAACGTGGTAATAAGGTGGTAGAAGCCATCAATAATGCGCAAGGAAAAGCATTCTTTTTGCGTTGTGACATCACTAACGACTCTGACATCGAATCTCTAAAACAACAACTTCAATCTTGTTGGAATAAAATTGATGTTTTGGTGAATAACGCCGGTGTCGCAACTGGGGGTGCTTTAGAGTTTGAAGACATTGAACAGTGGCAATGGGTAATCAATATTAACGTATTAGGTATGGTACGAATGTGCCGTGCCTTTGTACCTATGATGAAGCAGCAAGGCGCGGGGAAAATTGTGAATATCGCGTCACAAGCGGGGATCACGCCTGCACCTCTGATGGGTAGTTACAACGCCAGTAAAGCCGCTGTGGTCAGTTTTTCAGAAACCATGCATTTAGAGCTCACTCACGACAATATCCATGTCAGTGTGGCTTGTCCCGGTTTCTTTTCAACCAACCTTGATGAATCACTTCGCAGTAAACAGCCTGGGGTGGCAAAACTTGTGAGTAAAATGCTTCACAGTTCATCCGACATCACTGCAGCTCAGGTAGCAGAAGCGATTTATCAAGACAGTGAAAATTTAAAATTTATGACGGTTACCCATAAAGACGGGCGAGCAGCTTTTCGTTTAAAACGCTGGTTAACACCAATGCGTTATTTAGCCATGATGAAAAGGCAATTACGAAACTTTAGGCCTAGACCCGATGCCTGATTCTAAGTCCAACTCAACCAATCAACAGGTGATAGACACCGCTGGCCAAGTAAGGAAAGGTGAAGAACTTAACTTAACAAAGTTAATCCCTTGGATTGAAAGTAATATTCCTAGCCTAAAAGGCCAACCCATGGTGACTCAATATTCTGGCGGGGCATCTAACTGGACATACTGTTTAACTTATACAGACAAAAATGGAACTAACCGCGACGTTATTTTACGCCGCGCGCCTGCAGGAACAAAAGCCAAAGGTGCACACGATATGGGCCGTGAATATCGCTTACAAGCCGCGTTAAAACCGGTGTATTCCTATGTGCCAGAAATGTTAGGCCATTGCGAAGACGAATCAGTATTAGGCGCCGAGTTTTACGTCATGGAAAAACTCAACGGATTAATACCAAGAAAAAACCTGCCAAAAGGTTTCAAGCTAGAGCCACAAACCACAAAGCAACTATGTTTAAACGCGTTAGATAGTCTAATTGAGTTACATCAAGTCGATTACCAAGCCGCAGGACTCAGTCATTTGGCCAAAGGCAACGGTTACACTCAACGTCAAATTGAAGGTTGGAGTGCCCGATATACTAAAGCCAAAACGTGGAACGTTCCCAGCGGTAATTATGTCATGAATTGGCTTAGAAACAATATGCCTAGTCATGAACATATTTGTTTAACCCATAACGACTTCAGGTTTGATAATTTAGTATTAGATGTAAATGACCCAACCAAAATTTTGGGTGTATTAGATTGGGAGCTTGCCACACTTGGCGATCCGTTAATGGACTTAGGCAATAGTTTGGCCTATTGGGTACAAGCAGATGACGATAAGCTCGCGAAATCAACACGCCGTCAACCGACTCATTTACCAGGCATGTTGAGCCGCAAAGAAGTCATTGACTATTACCTCAAGAAAACCGGATTTAAAGTGGAAAATTTCGCTTTTTATGAAGTGTATGGTTTGTTCAGGTTGGCGGCAATTGCCCAGCAGATTTACTACCGTTATCACCACAAGCAAACCGATAATCCGGCCTTTAAAAACATCTGGTTCTTCGTACATTATTTGCTGTGGCAATGTCGTAAAGCCATCAAAGGTAAACGTTAAAGGATTCTAAAAATGACCGCAATTTATCTCATTAGGCATGGCCAAGCGTCTTTTGGTAAGGCCGAGTATGATTGTTTATCTGAACTAGGCGAACAACAAGCCATCCACCTTGGGAATAGCTTTAAAGCCAGATTAGCAGGCTTTGACAAAGTAGTGCGTGGCAGCATGCAACGCCATCAACAAACGGCAACCGGCTGCCTAACAGCATTAGGGCAAGCCGATGTTGCACAGCAACAGGATGCAAAATGGAACGAATATGACCATCAAGACATACTCGCACAATTTAATCCCGAGTTGGCCACAGCTGCTGGTGTAAGAGAGTATGTTAGTCGCCAAGACAATCCGCACAAAGCCTTAGAACAAGTTATTGCACAGGCCTTTAATCGCTGGATAAGTAGTTTGCATAATGACGACTACATTGAATCTTGGCCTGTTTATCAGGCAAGAATACAATCGGCTTTGGCTAACCTAGTGAATAACCTAAAAGATGAAAAAAATGTGGCGGTATTCACCTCTGGTGGCCCAATAGCATTATTATCTCAGGCTCTTTTGGGCGTCCCCGCAAACAATCTAATGACCCTTAACTGGACTTTAGTGAACTGTGGTATTACTAAACTCATTAACACCAAGAAAGCAGTGATTTTGTCCACACTCAACGAACACAGTGCATTTGAGGGCAACAACAAAGGTCTTCTTACGTACAAGTAAACACCAATAAAGCATGCGAACTAATAAGAAATTTGACAATAGAAGCTATTAGCTAAGTAAGGCCATTAGCAGTTAACAACACCCCGCTTTTGTATTCCCAAGGGGTAATTAATCAAACAATAATAAGAGAACACTATGATCAGACAAAATATCTTAATTACTGGAGCGAGTTCAGGGTTAGGCAAAGGCATGGCTATTGAGTTTGCTAAATTAGGCCGAAACTTAGCCTTATGTGCTAGAAGAATGGAAAACCTAGAATCACTTAAACAAGAACTATTAGAAATTAACCCTGACATTAAAGTGTTTATTCGCTCCCTTGATGTAAACGACCATGACCAAGTATTTGAGGTAATTAAAGCCTTTGCAGAGGATTTAGGTAGTTTGGACCGTGTCATTGTTAATGCTGGAATGGGCAAAGGGGCGTCGATTGGCACCGGATATTTTCATGCCAATAAACAAACTGCAGTCACTAATTTCGTCTCAGCGATAGCTCAATGTGAAGTAGCAATGGAAATATTCCGCAACCAAAACGCCGGCCATTTAGTGACAATATCTTCTGTGAGTGCGATACGCGGCGCGCAAAGAGCAATGACAGTATATGCTGCCACAAAAGCCGCTCTGAGCTCTTTAAGCGAAGGGATCCGCATTGATGTGCGTAATACCCCAATAAAAGTGACAACTGTGCACCCTGGTTTTATCCGTACTGAAATTAATGAAAAAGTAAAAGCTGTGCCATTTATTGTTGACTTAGAAACAGGTTGCAAAGCCATGGTTAAAGACATTGAAAAAGAAGTCGCCAACAGTTTTGTGCCTAAATGGCCGTGGGCCTTGTTTAGGTATTTAGCGCGAATTGCACCGCTTAGTCAGTTAGCCAAAATGAGTTAATTCACACACCGTTATGCCATGGGGCTGACTCCATAGCTCGAGCCACTTTTTATTATTATCAGGAACACATCTTCAATGACGGATTCTTTTTTAACCCAAGTCATCATGCCACTGGTGTTGGCACTGATTATGTTTGGAATGGGTTTAAGCCTCACCAAACAAGATTTTTTAGAATTAGGAAAAGAGCCTAAACCCGTTGCAGTAGGTTTGTTTGGACAACTGCTGTTATTACCTCTATTGGCATACGGTATTGCGATTACATTTAACCTTTCTGAACATTTGGCCGTAGGCATCATGATATTAGCCGCCTGCCCCGGAGGCACTAGCTCAAATATTCTTAGTCAGTTAGCTAGAGCAAATTTGGCGTTGTCAGTGAGCTTAACCGCTGTCACTACCTTAATATGTGTTATCACTACTCCACTTATTATTCGTTTTGCGATTGAACAGTTTAGCCAAACCGAAACTGAATCATTTTCTTTGCTAAGTACTACATTAGGTCTTATTTTTATTACTTTAATACCGGTACTTATCGGTATCTTGATCAGACATAAATTTTCTGCATTTGCGAACCGAAGCGAGGCTTTTTTTAGGCACCTCTCTACTGCATTTTTAGTGTTAATGATTGTAGCTATTACCTACCAAGAACGTGAAAATTTGGTTGATTCATTTGTTTTAGTATCTGAAGCAGCCTTATCACTTAACCTACTAGCCATAGTCACTGGTTTACTGTTGGGTTTGCTATTTAGATTAGTCAAACGAGACTGCGTAACACTTGGTATTGAGGTTGGCGTACAAAATAGTTCGATGGCGATATTAATTGCCATCACCTTTCTAGATCGCCCCGATTATGCCATTGCAGCTGGCGTTTATGGCTTGGTGATGTATTTAGGTGCGGGCTTGTTAATCTTTGGTGCTAAGCGTATTCCAGTATCAAATTAGCAATGCTCTGCTGAATGATTGACGCAGTTATACTTGGCTTAAATAATGTGGCTGGAACATCCAGCTACTACCTTACCCTGTTGATTAAACTCAAAGGTTTCGATTACCACTTTTCGGCCAATACTTTCATAATGAACACTAACCGATGAAACACTCGAAAATAGGTTCAGCAATTTGAATTGCAATGTGGACTCTGAGTTTAATGCTTGTTGCCAATAGGGTCGCACTTGCTCCTTTACCCGCTAAATATCCATACTTTGCACTATATAAGGTGACGTCATAGTAAAATTGTCGTTATACAAGACAAGAACTTTTTCAATGTCGCCAGAGTTACACTCCTTACTAGAATCCAGTGCCCATTGCTGGTTTATCACTTGTAATTGCTCTCCATTAAATTAATCCAAGTCGCATAAACAAGTGACCACTCATTTATGCGACATGTGATTAATTGCAAATCGTCTAACTATAATTACTCGACACGTTTCATAGCACATATTTTATTGCCGGCAGGATCGCGAAGATAAGCTAAATACAACTTCATTGTACCACCATCACGTACTCCAGGAGGATCTTCACAGGCGGTACCACCATTTGCTAGACCCGCAGCATGCCATGCCAAGCCCTGCTCTTCGTTTTCAATGGCAAAACCCAAAGTACTGCCATTTCCGTGAGTAGCTGACTCTCCGTTAATTGGCAAACTTAAACCAAATACGCCAGTTTTAGTAAAGTAAAAACAACGACCTTTAGGATCAATTGTACCCTCATCGTAGCCTAATGCGCCTAAGACCGCATCGTAAAACTTTTTCGATTCTTGAATATCATTCGCGCCTAACATTACATGACTAAACATTTTTAATTCTCCCCAAATTCAACAGAAATTTAACGTAACTGCAGTGTACCCACTAATGAACAAAAGTAGAATTTTTCATTGTTATGAACGGTTGTAAGTTTTGTGAAGTTTTACCAGTCCAATTCTTGCTATTTGTGATGCTCGGAGATAAACGTCAATATCTTTTCATTTACTAAACTCGCTTGATCCACGTTAATAAAGTGCCCGCTATCGGTAATGATTTCCGCTTGTACCTTAGGTAAAATTTTAATGGCGCGATCGACACTTTGCTGATTATTAAAAAGATCATGGTCTCCTGCTAAGAATAACACTGGCATAACAAGCGACGACAATTGCGTTTCGTCGAATGGTTTCATGTCCATTAGCAAAGGCGATGTAGATGCGGTAGTGATAGTTCTGAAAAAATGATCAATATACATTTGTTCAATTCCGTCTACATTGCTCGATAGAGTCGCTAAGTTATTACGCAACCCTTCACGCTGAGGATTTATTGCATATAGTAGGTTGGATAAAATACCAAGGCTGGGCTCTAACCAAGTGAACGTTTGCGCTGGACTAAGCAATATGAGTTTTTTCACGCGATGCGGCTTTGCCAAGGCTAAATTAGTTGCGATCCAGCCGCCTTGTGACGCACCAATAAGGGTTGGTTTTTGCAGTTTTAGGACGTCAAATATTTCGAAATACCAAGAGATAAGTATTTCGAGTGACTCTTCGTCATGATCCCATTCTGATTTTCCAGGTCCTAAAATATCATCAATCGCATACACTCTGTGGTTTATTGATAACGCCTTAATATTTGGGTACCACATAGTAGAGTCTGCACTCATGCCATGAAGTAAAACAACAGGTAGGCCATCGGCAGGTCCAGAGACAATGATATGTGCAGTACCCTTTGAAGTAGGCAGTTTTAATTCACGGTAAGCTGTATTCCATAACGTCAGTACACGATTATAGAGAGCTTGGTCGCTGAGGCTTTCAGGCTGCCGTGTTTTGAGCTTTTGGTATTCTGAACTGTTATCTGGCAGGCCATAGGTTTTGGTAATGTTGTCATTAACATGAGTTCGTTCGCAACTCACTAGCACACATGCAACAACAATGAATAATGATACGTAGATTTTCAAGATGAGTTTTGTTGTTTAACTTGTTGCCAATATTCCAATGAAACAACAAACCCCTTACTGACTAGCCATTGTTCGGCATCCTCAATATTTTGAGTATAAAATTGATGTTCTATATCGTAGTTAGACACATCACCAATAATATTTTTCTGCATCTCAAAGCGGCATATTGTGACTTCGTGAGTTTGATTGTTCGCCGCACACCAATCGTATATTAACTGAAAGCCTTCGACAGCTTCAAAGGTTGGCATGATCCAATTGCGCAAATCAACTACCGCAGCCCAAGGTTGATGTTTAATACCAGCAACCAGTTGTTGGGTTTCCTCTAATACTTTTTTAACTGTGCCTTTTGACCAAACACTATTCATCTCTACGCACAATACATTGCCCTCCAAATGTAATTG
The DNA here is from genome assembly GCF_018861065.1 of Paraglaciecola arctica. Taxonomy (GTDB): domain Bacteria; phylum Pseudomonadota; class Gammaproteobacteria; order Enterobacterales; family Alteromonadaceae; genus Paraglaciecola; species Paraglaciecola arctica_B. The sequence continues at coordinate 72,305 of NZ_JAHKQO010000031.1, read as the reverse complement.
GTAGAGACCTTTTTGCGTATTGGTTGACACTGTAATGAACTCCTAATTTTATGAAGCTTCTTATTGATAACTTAACACAAGCTAAAAAAATAAAACAAACAAAAAATTATGAGAAAAGTTTCAATGACTTTTATGCCCTTAACTCTTTGGTATAACCACACCAAAATTTGATTCTGGTAAAGCATAGGCCAGACGCTAAAACTATCGCTAAAGCAAGTACCCAATACTGTTTTTGCTGAAGACTAAACAACACCACTGCCAACCATCCAATAAAATTGAAAGCAGTAAATAGCACCGTGACGTATCGCAACCAAATATCTCGCGACTATCAATTTTGTCCCAAGTAATTGACGACCTTTTTGCATAAACAAAAAGCTCAACTGGTTAAAGGTAGCGGTTGATTGACGAGGTTATGCTATAAACGTATTCTGATATCGTGCTAAGTAACGGAATATTCAGATGAAAATAAACGCCAATATTAAGACCCTCGCTATTAGTATTTGTATGCTAGCGGTGCTTGGCTGTGATAAGTCAGTACCACAACAGACAAAATCGAATCAAACAAAGCCACAACGCGAATCACAACTTTTGAAAACGGGCCTGACTGAGCGAATTCGTATTAAGGATCAAGCGCTTTCGTTGCAAACCTTAGAACAGCGACAAAAACACCATAATGTTCCGGGCGTATCAGTGGCTTTTATGCGCAACGGCCAACTAAATTGGACGTTACAAAGCGGTGTTAAAGATCTCACCACTCATCACCCTCTAGATGAAAACACTATGTTTCAAGCTGGCAGTATTTCCAAGCCCGCATTTGGCGCAGTATTGATGAAGTATCGTCAAGAAAATGGCTTAGATCTGGATACTGACGTCAACAAATTACTCACTAGTTGGCAATTGCCACAGCATGAATGGCATACCCAAGAAGTGGTTTCTCTTCGTAGGTTATTAAGTCATACCGCAGGTACCACAGTGCATGGCTTTCCAGGGTATGCAGCTAATGAAGCCGTACCTACTTTGGTACAAGTCTTAAATGGCACTAAACCTGCCAACACTGGACCTGTGCTGGTCGATATCCAACCAGGCTCTAGAATGCGGTATTCGGGTGGCGGCACAACCCTGGCACAGCTAGCTTTGCAAGACGTGACTGGCGAAGTTTTACCCACAATGGCTGAGCGCTTATTGTTCGCTCCTTTAGGCATGAAACGTTCTAGCTTCGAGCAACCCATATCCTCGAAGTTAAGAGATAATATGGCAACACCTTACAAGAGTGATGGCACAGCAGTGCTAGGTGGAGCACACACCTATGCCACGCTTGCAGCAGCGGGAATGTGGAGCACACCAACAGATATGTTAATCATGGCACGTGCTGTACGTAGTGCCTATTTAGGATCTGATACACACTGGATTTCACAGGCCACCGCCGTCGAAATACTCACCTCCAATGCCCCTACAACTGAAAGTCCCAATGTGGGTATAGGCTTTTTTATTAATATGTCAGATGAGGGTGAAATTCTTGGATTTGGCCATGGCGGTGCAGACGAAGGTTTTATGTCGCAATTGTATCTCGAATTAAACTCAGGCAACGGCTACGCCATTATGACCAATGGTAACAACGGCAATCAATTAATTAGTGAGCTTGAGATAAGAATAAAAGAAGCATTTGACGTAGGTTATTCCGAGCCCGAAACTAAAACCATAGTGGCTCTGAGCACAAATGAACTGTCTGAATATCTTGGAACCTACGCAGTTACACAGCCTGTTGTAGTGGATATTGTTATAGAAGTCTCTGAAAATGGGTTTCTACTTACCGCCTCTCCTTATGTAGAAAATGAAAAACACTGGCACCAAGGTGAAGACACGTTTTTTGCGATAGATGGCAGTACTGTGACCTTTGAAAGGGACAAAAGTGGCGCAATCACAGATCTTAGTCTCAACAACGGTGTACGCGGCACTAAAAAGGAATGAAACTAATACACAACGTGACCCTAAATCAATCCATGTATAAAACGTATCCAGTTAGGGAGAAAACAATATCACAAGTTTTAAACTGATCAGCGCAGATAATTTACAGCTTCACTGCTACCAATGGTTACCGAAAGCAGACATTAAAGCCGTGGTACAGATTGCACATGGTATGGCAGAACATGGCGCGCGATACGAGCGCTTGGCCGCTAGTTTAAACGGCGAGGGGTTTGCTGTTTACGCCAATGACCACCGTGGTCATGGACAATCCATATCAGAAAGGCTGCCCCTTGGACACATGGCTGATGAAAACTGTTGGAACAAAGCCGTAGACGACCTCAATATGCTTAACGGCGAGATTCGCCGCCGTCATCAAGGTTTACCTATTATTCTGCTAGGGCATTCTATGGGGTCCTTTTTGACCCAGTCTTATCTTAGTCAATACGGCGATAATATCGCTGCCGCAGCCCTATCAGCCAGCAACGGTCCACCAGGATTGCTTGGAAGAGTTGCGCAATTGCTTATACGTATTGAAAAATTAAGACTCGGAAAAAACGGTCACAGTGCCCTTATGTCAGCCATGACCTTTAAAACATTCAATAAGGCGTTTAAACCTAACCGTACCGAGTTTGACTGGTTGAGTCGAGATAAAGACGAAGTCGACCAATATGTAGCCGACCCTCTATGTGGATTTGAATGCTCTGTAGCAAGTTGGCAAGGCATGTTAGATGCGTTGACTACATTAGCCACAGATCAGACTCTGAAAAAATGGGATAAAACTAAACCCATTTATGTCATTAGTGGTACTAAGGATCCCGTTGGCGAAAATGGCAAAGGTGTCAAACGTCTACTTAAAGCCTATGAAAAAAACGGTCTCAGAAACGTAACCCAGCAGTTTTATCCTGACGCGCGGCACGAGTTGTTTAATGAAATCAACAGAGACGACATTACTCACGACTTTATTAAATGGCTCAAATCTGCGATATGACCCGGGTAAGCAATTAGGCAAAGTTCTTGTCTAATTGCGCATTCAACCAAAACACGAAGACAGCGTGATACTCAACCTTCCCGAACATTAATTGCTCTTATAATTCTTTGTTAAATCCCAGAGAAAAAAGTGAGTAATGCATTGATACACTTTGAAAACTTTCACAACCATGTTATTTTTTGTATACATTTTTAAAATTGAATACAAAAATGAACTTCAAGAAGTGTTTTTCTGACATTAGCTTTTCAGCTATCAGCGCTGGTTTTATTGCAGTCTTAGTTGGCTATGCCAGCGCTTGGGTAATAGTTTATCAAGCCGCAATCGCTGCTGGGGCTAGTCAAGAAATGATTGACTCTTGGATATGGGCCCTAGGTCTGAGTATGGGGTTGGGCTGTTTAGGTTTATCGTTATATTACAAACGTCCAATCATCATTGCTTGGTCTACTCCGGGCGCTGCTTTGTTAGCAACAACTCTTAGTGGTAGCAGCATTGCTCAAGCTATAGGTATTTTCGTATTTGTGGGCGTGTTAACGTTATTGACAGGTTTATCAGGTTGGTTCGACGCGCTTACCAAACGTATCCCTCTACCACTCGCTTCTGCGATGTTGGCAGGCATATTAGTGCAGTTTGGTTTAAATATTTTTACCTCGTTACAAAGTGAGCCAGTAATGGTAGGGATCATGTTGGTGACTTTTTTACTCGCCAAAAAATGGTTACCGCGATACACAATTATGATAGTGCTACTAGCCGGATTTATATATGCCTTCACATTTGAGAAAATCGGTTTACAACAAGTCAGATGGGAGCTCTCAATGCCTGTTTGGACAATGCCTGAGTTTAATTTAAGTCTATTAATAGGTGTTGGTTTGCCCCTATTTGTGGTGACCATGACATCACAAAATGTGCCTGGTATCGCTATTCTACGTGCCACAGGTTACAATCAAGCACCGGTGTCACCCATACTCAGCTGGACAGGAGGGTTAAACGTAGTGTTTGCGCCTTTTGGAGCGTTTACATTAAACTTAGCAGCTATCACAGCGGCGATTTGTGCCAGCGAAGAAGCGCATCCTGATTCAGATAAACGTTATGTTGCCGGTGTATTCGCTGGCATATTTAATATATTGGCAGGTATTTGTGGCGCAGCAGTCGTCAGTTTATTTGCGGCTTTTCCAGCAGCGATGATTTCCGCGTTAGCGGGGCTCGCGTTATTGGGTATCATAGGCGCAAGTTTGCAATCGTCTTTTGAACAAACCAATTACCGCGATGCTGCCTTAATTACATTTTTGGTTACGGCTTCTGGGGTATCTTTTTTTGATATTGCATCAGCATTTTGGGGTATTACATTTGGGCTTGTCACACTTGCCATAAGCCGAGTAACGAGAACCTAACTAATGACTGAACGGCAACCAGCTGAAACTCTCTATCAGCAATTAAAACAAGACATTCGTGATAACAAATTACCAATCGCCACCCCCTTAAAACAAGAGCAATTAGCGTCAGATTATGGGGTGAGCCGTATTCCGATTAGGGATGTGTTAGGGCGTTTAAAAAATGAAGGATGGCTAACACAAAGTGGCAAGCGTGGGGTGATGGTGCATCCGCTAAGCGCCACCGAAGCAGAAGATTTATACATGATGCGTATGTACTTAGAGCCGCTCATTCTTAGTCACGCGATGCCAAAATTCAATCACCAAATTTTGGGCCAAGCCACAGATATCCTAGAACAACTCGACCAACCAAAGTTAAGCATTAGCAGACATGGCGATCTCAATTGGCAGTTCCACGCGTGCCTCTATCAAGCCGCCAATCGGCCTACTTTGTTCAACAATATCTACCACCTACACCAACTATGCTCAAGATATATTGGTTTTCATTCGGTTGAACTACATTATGAAAAAACCAGCCAACATGAACATTATCAACTATTAAATGCAATAAAAGCGAAACAACTAGGCAAAGCTAAAAATATCTTAAAACAACATATTTCTGAAGCAGGCGAAATATTAGTCGAATACTTACATAAAAATATGCATTTTTGACGGTTAAACCTGATCCACAAAGCCTTGTTGATCTAACGCACCTTCAAGTGCAGCCATACCTGCTGGCAAGTCTAGTTTTTGACCCAAAAGATTAAAGCTCGCACCAAAGGCATGCAAAGTACGGAATAAGTTATGGGCACGGCATTGTTCACCCATTTGCCCAATACGCACAATGTTTGCCCCAAAGGAGCCAGAAATTTCTACTTTATAACGACTAGACATAGTGCTGAGTAATTGTTTAGTGTTCACTCCATTGGGCACGGTAATACCTACAACAGAATTGAGTCGTGCATCTGGTTTGACGTATAGGGATAACCCCATTGCTTCAATACCAGCTTGCAATGCTAATGAGCTTCTTAGATGTCGGTCAAACCTAGCGCTCAAGGTTTCTGTGCACACCAATCTTAACGCTTCATGTATCGCTAATATTCCAGAAACTGGCGCGGTGTAATGATAGGATTTTTTATACCAAAATTGGTCGGCTAACTTAGCGTCTAAACACCAATGCCGCAATTGATCTGTACGAGACTGAATGTGTTCCCAAGCTCGACTAGAAAAACCAATAAGAGACACCCCGGGAATACAAGATAATCCTTTTTGACCACCGGTAATCACTGCATCTATACCCCATTCATCCATATCAAACTTCATGGTGCTTAAGGTGCAAACCGCATCAACAATCACTAAACAATTGTGCGCTTTTGCAGCGGCTGCGATTGCAGCTAAATCGGCATTACAAACGGTACTAGAGGTTTCACCTTGGACTATAGTCAGAACTTGGGGTTGATGTTGTTCAATATATTCAGCGACAATTGCAGGGTCGGCACTTTGACCTTCTTCTACATGCAAACGAGTCACCTTGGCTTCTACTCGTTCTGCCATTTCCGCTAAACGGTTGCTGAAAAAGCCATTACAAACACTCAATACTTTACTACCAGGTAACACTAAATTAGCCACGGCCATTTCCATCGCAGCTGAGCCTGGACCTGCCACACCTAAAATATGCCCAGTTTCTGTCTGAAACACATACCGCGACATCAACTTAACTTGTTCAATAATCTGCGCCATGGTATCGCCCAAATGATTGATTACGATACCATTCGCCGCTGCCACTCTGGCCGGAATAGGAACTGGCCCCGCCCCCATCATCAATAATGGTTCTTCGGGTAGAATACTGTCTAAAGACAAAATACCTTGGGGCGACTTAATACGCACGTTTATTCCTTAGTTTCAAAGGGTTAACTCTATGCCCCGAGTATACTGAAAAGCATCGAGGATCCGATGCTTTTTATGGTTCATTGCCTGCCATTATCTGCTAACAAATAGCCAAACTGCATATCAACGTAATAGATGCAAAAAGTGTAAATGTTTATGGTATTGATCAATCACATCGTTAATAACCGCTTGTTTAGACCAGCCCATAATATCGTAGTCTTGGCCGCCCTCAACTAAGTGCACCTCGGCGCGATAATAAGTACAATCGTCGTCTGTTTCTTGTGACTCTTCATTATCTGGTGAAAAGCTAGGTTGTAGGTATTTTTCGCACTTCACTCCGTAGGTAAATGAATACTCATTGCCATGTTGTACGCTCAATCTCAGCATATTAGTTGAACTGGAAATCTCTGATTCTACTTGATTGTTAGCCAATTCTTTACTGACGCTCTCCAGTGCAGCGCGCACTGTGCCCTCTATAAATTGGGTAACCGCACTTTTATTAGGGAATTCTATGATAGCGGACAAACGTTGTTCCCATCCACTGTCGGTGGTAGTTGGATGTGGGTGCAAGTTCATGGACAAACTAGCCTTTTTGTGGGTTTCTATACGTAACGCTTTTATCAAACCCACCAAAGATACCAATAAGATAATGGCGAAGGGCAAAGCCGTAGCAATGGTCATAGTTTGCAGTGCATTTAAACCACCTGCAGTGAGCAATATTGCAGCGACCAAGCCTACTCCAACAGCCCAATAAATACGTTGCCAAACGGGCGTATCGTTTTTTCCATGGGAACAAAGCATATCCACTACCATTGCTCCTGAGTCGCATGATGTGACAAAAAATACCACAACCATCAAGGTTGCGATAAAACTTAACAATTGCTGAAACGGAAAGTTTTCCAAAAATACAAACAACGCCACTGGCGCATTAGTGCTCACCATCTCGCCTAACTTGTCTACCCCTTGGGTATAAATTAGATCAATGGCCGAATTACCAAACACAGTCATCCAAAATAGAGTAAAAGCGGTAGGAATAACTAACACCCCAATCACAAACTCGCGAATAGTTCGTCCGCGGGAAATACGCGCAATAAACAACCCCACGAATGGAGCCCATGCTAACCACCAGCCCCAATAAAAAATGGTCCATCCACCAATCCAGTCCGTTTTATCATAGGCAAATAAGTTAAAGGTGTTGCGCACAATATCTGACAAATACGCGCCGGTGTTTTGCACATATGCGGCCAGTAAAAACACTGTCGGACCCAAAATCAAAATAAATAACAATAATGCGATTGCCAAAATCATATTCAATTCTGATAAGCGTCGAATGCCCTTATCTAGCCCAGTAGCCACCGAGACAATTGCCACCGCAATAATGCCTATCATCAAGTAAATCTGCACAGGAACTGATTCTTCAAGTCCAAACAGATAGCTTAACCCTGAGTTGATCTGCGCAGCACCTAATCCCAGCGAAGTGGCAATACCAAAAACAGTACTTACCACAGCGAGAATATCGACTGTATGACCAGCCCATCCGTAAATCCGGTCGCCAATCATTGGGTACAAAGCAGAGCGTAAAGTGAGGGGCAAATTTAGTCTGAAACTAAAATAAGCCAAAATTAGACCTACTACTGCGTAGATTGACCAAGCGTGTAATCCCCAATGAAAAAAGGTCATTTTCATCGCTTCTCGTACCGCTTCGGTGGTCCCTTCAGGGGCAGTAGGCGGAGACAAAAAGTGCATAACTGGCTCGGCTACGCCAAAAAACATTAGTCCAATTCCCATACCTGCAGCAAACAACATGGAGAGCCAAGTAGGCAGCGTAAAATCAGGCTTACAGTGATCTGGACCTAGACGTATTTCGCCAAAGCTAGAGAAACCAACATACAACACAGTCAGCAGAATGATAGCTACCGATACTACGTAAAACCAACTACCGTTTTCGATAATGGCGCTTTGTAAATCAGTAAAAAATACGTCCGCCGCTTGGGGGGCAATTAACGCAAATAAAACTAAAACTAGAATTGAAAGTGAAGAAAGATAAAAAACGGGGCGATTGAGGTATTGATCTATTCGAGTAAGGACCACGTAGCTAAGCCTGTAAATCTAATTATTATCTCGCCAATATACTCTATTTTAGGTTTATTTTAAACCAAGCTGATAATTAGAATACTATGCATTTATTTCTGTCTACTTTTTGCCAAAGTAGGGAATCACCTTAGAAAATGGCCCAAAAATCTGGTATAGTGTTTTACGCCACGTCAATTAAAATTTGTATTAAAACTAAATATTGTACACATTGGGCTAAGAATAAATCTTACCCCTGGGCAGTGTATGCAAACCCAAAAAAGGTTCTTACCACATGAACAGAACAAAAATAAGCTGTGCAATAGTCACAGCTCTCGCTATTAATCCAGCGATAGCACAAGAGAAAACGTCAAAAGCACAAATAGAAACCATTCAAGTTACCGCAACAAAAAGAACTGAATCGATACAAGATGTTCCCGTATCAGTTTCAGCTTTGAACGGCGAAGCGTTGGAAAATTTAGGCGTAGAAAGCTTTAACGACTACGTAGAATTTCTTCCAAACGTTGTTTTCCAGGGCACAGGTCCTGGTCAAAATGAAATATATATTCGCGGTGCGGCCACCACACAAACCAATATTTCGGTATCTTCAGTCCAGGCATTACAGCCCTCTGTCGCATTTTATCTAGATGAACAGCCTGTCTCCATGCAAGGGCGAAACCTAGATGTGTATGCAGCTGATGTGGAACGAATCGAGGTATTGCCAGGTCCACAAGGCACCCTGTTTGGCGCAAGTTCGCAATCAGGCACAGTGCGCATGATCAGTAAAAAACCGGATCACACGGGTTTTGCTGCAGGTATGGATGTCAATATTGGCAGCACTAAAGGCGGCGAAATGAGCAATTCCGTCGAAGCCTTTATGAACTTTACGCCTACTGATGAATTAGCCCTACGCGTTGTAGCTTACAATGATAAACAAGGTGGATGGATTGACAATATCCTCAATAAGCCCGGTGAAGGTGGTTATACTGGCAGTGCTGTTGTAATTGACAGAATATCAGGTGGCGTGCTTAACGACCCTGAAAACACCCCTATCATTTCGCCTGAAAATGGCTCCTTAGTAGAAGATGATACTAATGATGCAGTTTATACGGGTGTTCGATTTGGTATGTCTTATTTGATCAATAACGATTGGTCATTGTTGGTGCAGCACACCGCTCAGTCTCTTGAGACCGAAGGTGTGTTTTCTTACGATCCTAACCTTGAAGGTGAAAGTTCGGTCAACCGTTTTACACCTGAAGACAATGATGATGAATTTGGACTCACCACTTGGACGTTGAAAGGTCGTTTAGACAAGCTTGATATAGTTTACACTGGTGGTTATCTAGATCGTGAAATTAGCTCTACTATCGATTACACCGGTTATACCAACGGTGGCTTGTTCTCAGCATATTATGTTTGCCAATACGGTGGTTCGGTTGCAGTAGAAGATGAGCTTTGCTTAGACCCCACTAAGTACTACAAAGAACAAACAGATACATCGCGTACAACTCACGAGTTGCGTTTCAATACAGATGTAGATAACGCTTGGCGTGTTACCGCCGGTATTTTCTATGATGATCAAGAAGTTGCAACCGTTGGTCAATTCAAAATTGCCAGTACAGAAAAATTCCCTGATCTAGCTAGAACACTTCCAGGTAGTGAAGGAATTAATTCTGACGGCGGACCGTTCGAGTCAGGCATTAGTTTTGTTAATGATGTGACCCACACCATTGAACAAGTCGCAGTGTTTGGTCAAATTGAATACGATCTTACCGATAAACTGACTGCTTCTTTCGGCGCTCGTTGGTACCAAATTGATGATATTTTCAAAGGCTCAACAACCAGCACAGATGTTACCCGCAGAATTCGCGCTTTTGGAAGCCAAGATCCTGCTGAGTTAGATTTAGCAACAGGTGGTGATGGCCCAGGAGTGCTCCAAGCGGCCATTGCAAGCGGTCAACTAGATGTAAGTTTACTAGACGATAGTGGCACATTAACTGTTGACGACACCATCTTCAAAGCCTCATTAGATTACAAAGTAAATGACGACCTACTGTTATTTACGACTTATTCAGAAGGATTTAGACCGCCTGTTACCAACCGCCAAGGTGGTGATCTTGCGAGCAATCAAAGTGGTGCGTTTGAAGGATTCAGAATACCGGTTTATTCCACTACCGATAGCCTAGATAACTTCGAAATAGGCATGAAAGGTGACTTTTTAGACGGTATTTTACGAGTCAATGCCACTGCTTTTTATTCTGAGATTACTGACTTACAAACATCACGTTATGACCCTACCAACATCAGCTTTTTAGTATTTACCGATAATGTAGGTGATGCAGAGATAAAAGGCATAGATGCGGATATCACTTGGCTGGCAACAGACAACTTAGTAATCAATGCGGCTTTTAGTGTGCTCGATACAGAATTAACTCGAGTTAACGCTGAGCTAGCAGGTATCGCACCGGGAGTAGGCGCACAACTGCCCTATTCAGCCGAATTTTCGGGTAATATTCGTGCACGTTATTATTTCGAGCTTGATGATGGTTACAATGGTTATTTCAATGCTTCAGTAAGCTACACGGGCGACCGTTTAGCTGGAATGTCGATGGATGCCTATGTAACTGAAGATGCTACACGATTGATCTACGGAACAGGTTCCGGTTTACCGATTCAAAATGAAGCCGCCACTTACGATGGCACCTCATTTACAGATTCGAATGGTGATGTTTTCCAAGGCGGACGTTACATTCAAGAGAGCTACGCTATTGCTAACGTATCTGTAGGTATCACTAAAGACGACTGGAAAGCTGAGTTGTATATCGATAACCTCACAGACGAAAGTGCAGTGCTTTATATAGATACACAACAATTTACGCCAAAAGTTGTCACAAATCGTCCTCGTACATTAGGGCTAAGACTATCTTACGATTTCTATTAGAGATAGTGTTATAGGGTGAATTTCCCAACTAATAAAGGCAAGCGTTTAGCTTGCCTTTATTTTTTATGTAGTGAAAAATCCCACAAACAACTCTCGTCTCAGTAGCACAATAAATTTAATCCTCTGGAGGAAACGCGTGGTAACAAACGTTGGCGAAGACAACAGCAAAAATCGCATCAAGATTGACGATATTAAACGAGCGCTACAAGCAGGCGATAGTGACAACGCCATATCACTTTGCCAGCGCGTATTAGAAAACCCAAAAGAGACTCAAGAAAAAATCGAAGCCTACTATATGCTAGCCGTTGCCCAGCGCACCAAAGGACTCATAGTCGAGGCGACCGAAACGCTCAAAACACTCATCGCGATAGATCCCAACCACGCTCGCGCTCACCAAGAAAATGGTTATCTATTCCTTAGTTCAGGTAATAAGCCCAGCGCAGCAACAGCTTTCGCCAGAGCCACTAGGCTTAATCCGGCATTATTATCAAGTTGGCAGAAACTAGCCCCTTTATATGCTGAGTTGAATCATAGCGTAGGAAAAAATATTGCAACACAACGGATCACCTACCTATCGCAACTACCAGTTGAAATACGTGGCGCTCGAGATCTTATGTATGAAGGAAAGTTAGGTCTAGCCGACAGCGTATGTCGACGTTTTTTGCAAAATCACAAACACCATGCTGAAGCCATGCTGCTACTAGCTGAGATTGGCATCAAGTTAAAAATCTATCATGAAGCCGAGTTCCTGTTAGAAAGCTGCGTTGAGATCCACTCAACCCATGAAGCAGCCAGAGCTGAGTACGTACAATTATTATCTAAATTAGGTAAATTTGAGCAGGCCAAACAACAGGCCGAATGGTTACTAAACGAACATCCTAGCAATCACCAGTATCTTGCAGCAAAAGCCGGCGCTATGGTGGGAATAGGAGAAGTTGAACCGGCCATCAAGCTTTATCAACAAATTATTGGTGATCGCAACGATCTACCAGGCATTCAGCTGCTTCTTGGACATGCTTACAAAGCAAACGGCAACATTGAACAGGCGATAGCGGCTTATCAACAAGCTTACAAAATTCGCCCTGACTTCGGTGATGCATACTGGAGTTTGGCCAACACTAAAACCTACCGCTTTACCGACGAAGAATTAGCCTTGATGCAGACTCAACTGGAAAAAGCGGATCTTGAACAAGACGACAAGGCGCATCTTGAGTTCGCCTTGGCCAAAGCCTATGAAGATCGCAAACAATTCGATACGGCTTTTAACTATTACCAAAACGGTAATGCTTCAAAAAATCAGCGTAATCATTATTCACAGGCTAAGGTGACTGAACAAGTTGAGGCGCAAAAATCCGTTTTCACCACAGACTTTTTTAACGCTCATCAAAATTTGGGCGACCCGAGCCCTGATCCTATTTTTATTGTTGGACTTCCTAGAGCCGGCTCAACTTTGCTAGAGCAAATATTAGCCTCACACTCTCAAGTAGATGGCACTATGGAGTTGCACAATGTATTAGGGCTCGCAGCTAGATTAAGAAGTAGTAAAAGCGGTTATCCCAAAATAGTGACCGAATTAGACAATGAATATTTCACCCGTTTTGGTAATAAATTTATCGCTGATACGCGGTGTTATCGTCAAGGAGCAGCATTTTTTATCGATAAAATGCCCAATAACTTTATGCATATTGGTCTGATAAAATCGATTTTACCCAATGCCAAGATAATTGACGCTAGACGAGATCCCATAGCCTGTTGCTTCAGTGGATACAAACAGTTGTTTGCAGAAGGGCAAGAATTTTCTTATGACTTAGACAATCTGATCCACTACTACCAATCCTATTTGTCATTAATGGATCATTGGAACAGCGTGTTACCGGGCTACGTATTAAAAGTGCAGCACGAAGACGTGATTGATTATTTAGAAGGCCAAGTCAGACGTCTATTAGACTTTTGCCAATTGCCCTTTGAAGCATCATGTTTAGATTTTCACAAAACTAAACGTACCATTAAAACCCCAAGCTCTGAGCAGGTCCGCCAGCCGATAAACTCGAGTGCTAGAGAACAATGGAAAAATTTTGAGGCGCAGCTCACTCCACTAATTACAGCCTTCGGTGCGAAATAAAATAACGCCATCGAACAGCCAGAAATATTAAGAGTCTACACTCGGCTAGTCGCTACTTACATCGATTAGTCGAATTCTCACTTGCCACGTGATTAGGCATTAAATTCGCTGCAAATGATTTCCTGAGAAACTTGGAAGAAGGGAATATAGACGTCTTATTTGCTGACATTCAATGTAACAATATAATGAAGTCAATAAACACCCCAAAGCTTTTAGTCCTTACCTAAGTATGCAATTATCTGAAGGTTAATTTCCTTCCACTTAATAACGGCTCAAAATGAAAAAAGCACTCTGTTACCTAGTGTTATTGACTAGCACTTTTACTACATTTCACAGCATATCGGCACAAGAACCTGCTAAAAATCCGAAATTTGAGGTCAATTACCAGAAGTTTGTTTTGGACAATGGCCTAGAAGTGGTATTTCACATTGACCGTTCTGATCCGGTTGTAGCAGTGAACCTAACTGCCCACGTAGGATCGGCTCGCGAAGTAGCAGGTCGCACTGGTTTTGCTCACTTATTTGAACACTTGTTGTTTTTAGAATCAGAAAACTTAGGTAAAGGCGGCTTAGATAAACTATCAGCGAGAATTGGCGGCTCTGGGGCTAACGGTTCCACCTCGAGAGACCGAACCAATTATTTACAAACCATACCAAAAGATGCCCTAGAAAAAATGATTTGGGCGGAAGCTGATAAGCTCGGTTGGTTTATTAATACAGTTACAGTGCCCGTTTTAGAAAAAGAGAAACAAGTCGTCAAAAACGAAAAACGCCAAAGCAGTGATAACGCCCCATATGGCCACAACTGGTATGTCATCGACCAAAATCTTTATCCACAAGATCACCCTTATAATTGGCAAGTCATAGGCTCTTTAGCAGATTTACAAGCCGCCACTTTGGATGATGTTAAACAATTCTTTAAACGTTGGTATGTGCCTAATAACGTAACATTAACGCTGGCTGGTGACTTTGACCCTGTGCAGGCAAAACAGTGGGTAGAAAAATATTTTTCTGAAATCAAAGCGGGTGAAAAAATCACACCACTTAAAAAACGCGCTGCAAAGTTAACAGAGACTAAAAAACGTTACCATGAAGATAACTTTGCCAATCAGCCACAAATTACCCGCACTTATCCTACCGTAGAACAGTACCACCCTGACTCCTATGCATTAAACGTATTATTTGAATACCTCGCGAATGGCAAATCTGCACCTCTTTATAAAGTGTTAGTTGAAGACAAACAGCTAGTGCCAAGCGCCGATATTTATCATCAAACCAGTGAACTAGCCGGTCAAGCGTATTTAATTGCCAGAGCTTATGGTGATATTGATTTAGACCAAGTCAACAGCGGCATTGGTCAAGCTTTTAAACAATTCGAAAAAGACGGGATTTCTGAGCAAGATTTGCAACGTATTCTCGCCACTCAAGAAACTGATTTTTATAATCAGCTATCGAGTGTGTTAGGTAAAGGCGCGCAGTTAGCTTACTACAACATTTACACTGGCGATCCTGGCTATGCTGCCAAAGAAATTGAAGCTATTCTCAGTGTCACCACTGACGATGTAAAACGGGTCTACAACCAGTACATCAAAAACAAGCATTATGTAGTCACCAGCTTTGTTCCTAAAGGCAAGCTAGAACTTGCAGTGCAAGGCTCTACTAAAGCTAAAGTAACAGAAGAACAAGTGGTTCAGGGGGCAGAAAAACAGGTCGACCCAAATGTAGTGGCCTCTTACAGTAAAACGCCTTCAACGTTTGACCGTTCAAAAGAGCCCAAATATGGGCAGTCAGCCGAAGCAATTGTGCCAAATATATGGCAAGCACAACTTGATAAGATCCAAGTACTTGGCATTGAAGTACATGAAGTACCTTTAGTTGACGTTGAATTGGTAATAGACGGCGGGCAATTATTCGAGCCAATAAACAAAGTGGGCATGGCAAACATACTTGCTCAGATGTTGACAAGTGGTACCAAAAATAAGTCTCCAGAAGCCCTGGAAAATGCCATTAAACTGCTAGGTGCATCCATCTCAGTATCTGCCAATAAGGAAGACATTCGCATTAGGGTTAATACCTTAGCCAAAAATTATGAACAAACCATGGATTTAGTGACAGAAATCCTATTAGAGCCACGTTGGGATAAAAAAGAATTTACCTTAATTAAGCAACAAACATTATCGCAAATTCGCCAGCAACAAGCGGATCCTAGAAGCATTGCAAACAATACCTTTAACGAATTGATCTATGGCGAAAATAACATCCGTGCAAAAAACATCTTGGGGAACAAAAGTTCAGTCGAGGCAATTTCTTTAGAGGATATCCAAGATTTTTACCGCAACAATTTATCACCTAATTTAACTAGAATTCATGTAGTAGGGGCAATTGATAAAAAAGCGGTGTTAGCATCTATGTCGACATTAAAAGCCAAGTGGCCCGCGACTAACGTCACCATACCAAAACTTGCCACAGCGAATCGCCCTACAGAATCTAAAGTATATTTTTATGATGTACCTGGCGCTAAACAAACCGTAGTAAACATTGGCTATCCAGCATTGGCAGCGACAAACAAAGACTACTACCCCGCTACTATTATGAATTACATTCTTGGCGGCGGCAGTTTTGCCTCGCAACTCACACAAGAGTTACGAGAAGGCAAAGGTTATACCTATGGGATTTTCTCTGGTTTCTCTGGCACCAAAGATCCAGGCACTTTTAGAATATTTAGCCAAGTACGTTCAAACGTTACGTTAGAGTCTGCGCAGTTAATCAAAACAATACTTGAGAACTACGGTAAAAATTACTCACAGCAAGACCTAGCCACCAGTAAAAGTTTTTTAATAAAAAGCAACGCCAGAGCATTCGAAACAGCTAATGCGAAATTAGGATTATTAGACAACATCAGCAAATACAACTGGCCACAGGATTACGTTAAACAACGAGAAAAAACAGTCAACAACATCAAAGTAAAAGATATCAAAGCGCTGGCTAACAAGTATTTGCTACCCAATCAAATGGTGTGGTTGTTTGTTGGTGATGCCAATACACAATTAGCTCGGATGAAAACGCTTGGGTTTGGTGAGCCAGTATTATTAAACCCCGCTAGAAGTCACTAAGGTTAATTTGGGCTATTTGACTAGTTGACCTCTTACCTAGTTGAGTGTTGGGGTTGTTTCTCCATCACTCTTAATAGAATAATTGAACATTAGAGAGTTTGAATATTTACAAATGAAAAAGAATGGACGATTTGTCTGTTTTTAAGCAGAGCCTAGATTAAATTTGATTCTGCTCTAGCCCTTAATACAAAAAACGCCTTTTCAGGCGTTTTTTGTTTTTATGTTATATCGATAGTGACTATGCCTACTGGTCTATCACTTTAAACGATATCGAACTTGGATATTGTTCGCTGTGGTACAACTTATGTTGCGCCTTCACGTAATCTTCTTCTGTAGCATTGAAGATATTATCGACATATTTTTGAGGGTTCATGTCCATAAATGGAAACATACTGCTTTGAACCTGAATTTGTAACTTATGCCCTCGTTTGATGGTATGTAACACGTCGTACAATTCAAACTTAACCAAGGTTGGTTTATTGGGTTCAAATGGCTCAGGCGTACTCATGCTGTTTCTGAAGCGTCCTCGAATAATGCCCCAGCGGACTAACTCATGACGGTTGCCGGTTTTTTTGTCAACTTTATTAGAAGTTTCATCCATACCTGGAAATACATCTACCAGTTTCACCACAAAGTCACCGGCACTTTGGTCCGTGGATACCCAAAGGTTAATATCAATGGCACCGGCTATGGTTTGGTCTTCTGTGGCTACTTCACCATTAAAAACTAATACATCAGTTCGTCTAGCAGTAAAGCGTTGGTCTTCTGCCATATAAGGACGATCCCAACCGCGACTCACTTTATCTGAGTGAGGAACGGGTTTATTTGGATCACTTATATAGTCACTTGAACCACCTTTAGACTCTTTGTTCGCAAGCAGTTTTTCGTTTGCGCCCATATACAGCACTACATCTTTGCCTTGTTTCGGAGGCCAGGTATCGAACTCTCTCCAGCGATTAGCACCCGTTTCGAACATTGTGGCTTGCGCCAAAGACTCAGCTTTAGTGTCTTTGTCCTTTTTAGCATCTTTTAGGTTTTGTTTAAAAAACGGCAATAGAATACGTTCTTGGAACCATTCACTGGTATTAAAGCCAAACTCTGCTTCCCCCATTTTGCTACCGTCTTTGGCATTCCATTGACCGTGATACCAAGGCCCCATAATAAGGTGGACGTTATCCTTTTTATTCGCTTTTGACATGCTTTGATAAGTGGCCAAAGGTCCATAGAGATCTTCAGTGTCATACCAACCACCTACTACTAATGTAGCGGGTTTCACATTATCAAGATGGGGTAATACATTTCGCGCTTGCCAATACTCATCATAATTAGGGTGCTCAGTTAATTCGTTCCAAAAAGGTCGTTCACCTTTAAAGTAGTTTTTATTGACATTACTTAATGGACCTAGATTTCGGAAAAATTCATAACCGTCAGGGGTGATTGAATCCATTCCTTTTGGCCAATAGGCAAATTGCCCTTCACGCTGTTTGTCAAAAGTATCGAAGAAAATAAACGCCATTGGAGTAGAAAATGCGCCATTGCGATGAAAATCATCATAAAACCAGTTCGCGATCGGAGCTTGAGGTGAAATAGCTTTTAACGCTTTATGGCTATTAATCGCCGCAACAGAAGTATAATACCCAGGGTAAGACGTGCCCCACATTCCCACTTTGCCGTTATTGTTTGGCACATGTTTCACCAACCAGTCAATAGTGTCATAAGTGTCTGTGGCATCATCAGTGGCATTGCCCCCTCTGTCGTGGGCGTCTTGAGGGCGCATATTGACGTACTCTCCTTCAGACATAAATTTGCCTCGTACGTCTTGAAAAACAAAGATAAAGCCTTCTTTTTCGAATATTTCACTTGGCCCTAATCTAGTTTTATATTTATCGACGCCATAAGGGGCAACACGATAAGGCGTACGTTGCATCATCATGGGATATTGAGTGGATTTGTCGTAAGGAATATAAACCGAAGTGAATAATTTCACTCCATCACGCATTGGAATTTGATATTCATATTTAGCGTAATGTGAACGAATATATTCAGCTCTTTTATCTGCATCTTTAGTATCGGCAGCTTGCGCAAATGTAGCAAAAATCAGGCTATAACAAATTACAATGAACCCGGTTAAGGTTTTCTTATTCATTAAATCATCCTTTCATGATTATTAAAGTAGCGAGACGTTTCGCTATGGACTCAATACTACTATGGCTTGGGATGGTAATCTAAGGGAAAAATTTCGAGAGCTTGAAAATTAATTATCGAGTGTGTTCGATGTTATTGTTCAAAAATCGCCACAACTAGCAAGCTAACGGGGACCAATTTCAATGCTCAAAAACCTAGCTTTATGTGTAAAGCCCAGACAAATGATGAATTTGTTTTATGTCTTTTGTAACATCGCTATTGGTTATCGAAGGGTTAAACCAAATGGCTTGAATACCGGCGGAGAATGCTGGTTCAATATCTTTATCGTAGCTATCACCAACCATAATAATGGATTGGGGTTTGACACCTAGACGCTCCGTTATTTTATGGAAGAACTCAGGTGTGCCCTTGCCTATGCCTAAATTAGCTTTGCAGAAATAACCATTTATAAAGGGAGATAGCCCTACTCGTTCAAGTGCAAGTTGAATATCTTGTTCACAAGAGTCCGCGGCGTTGGTAGCGACATAAATTAGATGCTCTTTCGATAATGCTTTAAGTGTAGCTAAGGCTCCTTCTACAGCTTGAACCTTAGGCCAACTACACATTTTTCCGTGTTGCTCGGGGAAATCAACCATCAAGGTATCGCCCCAATCAAATAAGTATATTTTAGACATCTTGCCTCATTAAACACTTTGCATCATTAAACACTTTGCATCATTAGAACGACGCTGCGACTATCAACACAAGCTTGTTTGAGTTTGTTCAGGCGCGCTTATTCACATGAGCTTTTTTACTATGACTCGACTAAATTACCACCAGCAACAAAACTAAGATACACTCATTTTTACATGATGATTAACGTTCTAAACTCCAGATACACGCAACTCAAATTGGATGTAAATATGTCAGACCCAATCTCTATATTTTTTGAAGCATGGCAAATCGAAGATGCCAAAAAACGTCTTGAAAAAATAACCCAATCTTCGGCAGAAGATATACAGTACAAGGATCCTCGCACGCCAAATACATTAGTGGGTATAGACGCGTTGAGCGAATATGTAGGCATATTTAGCGCAAATGCCCCAGGTTGGTCAGCGAATGTAGTAAAGAGCGATACCATAGGTGAAATGACACGCACCACCGTTGCCTTTAGTGGCTTAGGACCAGATGGTTCGAAAACCGTCCAACACGGTCAATATTTCATTGAAAAACACAACGACTTAATTTCACGCATGTACGGTTTCGTCGGCACCGGAGAACCCGACTAAATCAGAAAAACTACCCACCATTCCCGTTTTTATGAAGACAGCCATAATAAGAATGGAAATATAAGCGCTGTTTAACTAAATATTTTATAATGGTGGCTTGGTAAATATTTCGTATATCTTTTGGTCCTCTCCTTCCCCGCGCAACCTGTAAACAAACCGTTAAAAACAACACCCCATTTGTCAACAATTTTTACATTGATTATACTTATTTGTTTATCCTAACTACGTAACATATTGAACTTATTAAAATTAAAAATAATGGCATATTATTAGCTTTAACTTTTGTTTGAGTTTAGTTGTAAAAATTAAATATTGAATTCTAATAATATAAATAAGGAAAATTATAATGAAATCAAATCTTATAACCTCAATATTACCCATAATAGCATTAACTTTATGTACAATTTCATTCACATCAAAGGCAATTACCATTGGAACGAACATTCATCTTTATGTTGATGCAGCTCCAAATAAATATGGTTCACCTAATTATGCACAATGGGAAAGTGATGCTTTTGCTAGTATTAGTAATAATACATTTATCAATATGAATAGTAGCTCAGATCCAAATAACATTGGTACCACTGGATTCACAATTGAAGATGAAGTTGTATACAGTTTTGGTGACTTGGGATCTAGACTAACTTGGATTTACTGGATCCCACAAACAACTATTTCCGCATTAGAAGGGTACGGATTCGAGGTGAGACTAGAAAACACTTGGGATGGCGTTTACGATGATTTTTATCAAACATACTATGGTAGTAGTTGGCTTACTCCAAGTTCTTGGATCGAAATAAATGGTGGTGTCATTGGCACAGCAGGTATGGCCTATTGGGGAGCAAACGGTATTAACACTCCAGAAGCTCTTGCAAGTGATATTGCTACCTGGGGTCAGGCAGATGAAAGTTGGGTATTTACGGCGAGAATGACTCAGTTACAACAAATGACAAGCATCACAAGTAATAGAGTTGGGGTGCCGGTGCCAGAACCATCGACATTGGCATTTTTTGCCCTAGCTCTTGTTGGTATGGGTACTCGCCGCTTTAGATAAAAAGTAAACCGCGTACTTCTTAAATGTTAGTAAAAAGCACTTATCTTTAATAAGTGCTTTTTAGAATAAAACTTACGATTTTATATTTCACGTCATGGCATTAACAATTCAAAATCACGTTAATTCTCAACGCTGATTAATAATACAATCGAAAAAAACAACTCCTGCACCCGCCAACAAAATTTTAAATCAGTTTATCGAGTATAGTTTACATCAATGTTTCTTGCTGTGTACGGCGCTTGCCATTGAGTGGCGTAGACAGTTTTCTCGTTCAAAGTTATAAGGAGTGAATCTCATCAACAGTTGCAACCGATGGGATTGCCAAACGACTAGCAAATACCTTTAGATAGAGTGACTAGCAACCTACTCAAATAAAGCCTTATGCAACGCACATACAACATCTTTACTGTCAGCATCACTGACCAACAAGGACAAGTTATGAGGGTTGGCTCCATAACAAATCATACGTAAGTTGTAGTCGGCAACGGCAGCAAATATTTTGCTAGAAACCCCGGCGCCACTGTGCATATTATTGCCCACCACAGTAACCAAATCGTAGTTTTCTTCTACTAGCACATCACAAAATTCTGCGAGTTCTTCTATGGTTTCTTGATTTAGTCGTTTCAACACAGAGTTAGCAGGATTGTCTAGAGTAAAAGCTACTGATATTTCGGATGTAGTGATTAAATCAACACTGAGTTTATGTTCAGCAATAATGGTAAACACTTTTTGTAAGAACCCCTGAGCATACATCATTTTTGGGGTTTTAACGGTTACCATCACTTGTTCTTTGCGGCGAGTAATCGCGCGGTATGATGGTTCAACTGCACAATCACGCACTATCCATGTGCCACCTTTTTCTGGCTCGCGACTGGAACCCACAAACACTTTGATGTCTTGTCTAAGCGCCGGCTCCATTGTTGCTGGGTGTAAAACCTTGGCGCCAAAAGTGGCCATTTCTGCGGCTTCTTCAAAGCTTAATTCTGGAAGAGGACGCGCCGCAGCGGTGATCCTAGGATCAGTGGTGTATACCCCAATCACATCTGTCCATATTTCACAGGTTTGTGCGCCTAGGCCTTCAGCTAAAAGAGCGGCAGTAAAATCTGAACCTCCGCGACCAAGGGTAGTTGTATTGCCTTGCTGGTCGCTACCCACAAAACCTTGGGTAACTAACACTGTATCCACTAATGTAGGCAACATTAATTGTTTAGCGGCAGTAGCGATTTGCTCTAGGTCTGGTACGGCTTGTCCAAATTCACTGTCGGTTTTCAGTACGTTACGTACATCAAAGTTTTCTGCCTTTACCTGTAATTGGTTCAAAACAGCTGTGAACAACAGTGACGACATTCTTTCGCCGTGGGATAACAATGCATCTTTTAAATCAGCGCGATGGATTATTTCTTCATGTAAAGCTAAATCAGATAACGAGTCTAATAACTGTTGTAATTTTGGCGCAACTTCTTCAACGGTTTCAAGGGCGTGCAAAATAGCCTGTTGAATATTTTCGATTTCGGTGAGTTTTTGTTTTATTTGTTCTTTAGACATAGCAGTATGCGCAATGTCCACCAACAAATTGGTGACACCGGCCGAGGCACTAACCACTACTACTTTTGTATTCGGGTTGTTTTGAATGATTTTCGCGCAGTTTTGCATAGCTGCAAAATTTGCCACGCTAGTACCACCAAACTTGGCTACATTCAGGTTATTGATCACGCTGTTACTCACTGGTTTTTCACTCGTTAAACTCATTCTTGTTGCTCACAAAATAACAGTTTTCACTTATAATTAAAAAGTAAAAATCAGGGTATGTAACAGCTTTTTTGGAATAGTATATTCGAGTTATCTCAGCTATTTGGGTGATCTTCAGAAAACAGCGCTATCAAGACTACCTATTTGTGAGTACTTTCGGCAATATAACCCTTTAGTTAATTCACTGAGTACTTGCAATGCGTTGTTATTTGTCTTTACTACTCGCG
This sequence comes from Paraglaciecola arctica, assembly GCF_018861065.1. GTDB lineage: Bacteria > Pseudomonadota > Gammaproteobacteria > Enterobacterales > Alteromonadaceae > Paraglaciecola > Paraglaciecola arctica_B. Next base: position 49,410 of record NZ_JAHKQO010000031.1, on the reverse strand, counting down.
GTATCCCTTTGGTGTGTCGCGCCTTCAATTTATTCTGCCGATAAGGCAGATTTTTCTAACTTAACATTAGCCAAAACTCAAATGCTGTTGAAAAGTGGCGACGCCACTTTAGCCCAGTTAGTTGACTACTATCTGGGTCGCATTGACAAATACGACACCAATGGCAACAAAATCAATTCTGTGGCTCAGATTAACCCTGCCCTCAAGCAACAAATATCCATTTTGCAAAACAAACTAGACACTCAACAACCTCTGGGTAACTTGTTTGGTGCCATAGTATTGTTAAAGGACAATATCGATGCCAATGGTATGGTCAATAGTGCGGGCTCTTGGTTAATGCGTGAACATCACCCCAAACAAGATGCTTTTGTGGTAGCGCGATTAATTGCAGAAGACGCACTGATTTTAGGCAAAGCGAATTTGTCGGAATGGGCCAACTTTCGTTCATCAAAGTCATCGAGTGGGTGGAGTAGTTTACATGGGCAAACGCTAAATCCACACGATCCCACTCGTTCTCCCTGTGGATCTAGCGCAGGCTCTGGCGCGGCCATTGCTGCCGATTTTGCTTTGTTGGCCGTAGGAACCGAAACCGATGGTTCTGTCACCTGTCCCGCTGCCGTAAACGGTATTGTGGGTATTAAACCAACTTTAGGTTTGTTAAGTCGTAGCGGAATTATTCCTATTGCCCATTCTCAAGATACTGCCGGTCCCATGACTCGTACAGTAACCGATTCAGTTATTATGTTAGAAGCCATGATGGGTAAAGACCCCATGGATAAAGCCGCTTTGTCACCAATTAGTTTGAGCCAGTACCTAAAATTAGGTGAACTCAAAGGTAAACGAATTGGCGTGATGCGCAATATGATGGGTTATCACCCAGAGTTAGATCAGGTATTTGACCAACAGTTAGTGGTATTTGAAAAAGCCGGCGCCATCATAGTTGACAATGCCAATATCGAAACCAAAGGCAAATGGGGCGAGGATGAATACACAGTTTTGTTAGCAGAATTTAAAGCGGATCTTAATCAGTATTTGACGCAATCTAAGGCACCATTAAAAAGCCTTGAAGACGCCATTGCCAAAAACATCGAATTTTCACCGCGCACTATGCCTGTATTTTCCCAAGAAATATTCATCGCAGCACAAGCCGCCCCTAACCTGAACGAAAAACAATATTTAGATGCGCTTGCCAACAGTAAACTACTTACTGGTGTGCAAGGTATTGATGCGACTTTAGCTAAACATGATGTGGACTTTCTGATTGCCCCAACCACTGCACCTGGTTGGAAAATAGACCATATTAATGGCGACAATTATATGGGGTCGGCAGGTTCAGCTTCGGCTGTCAGTGGTTACCCGCATATCACTGTGCCTATGGGTAGAGTTAAACATATGCCAGTCAACATTAGTTTTGTGGGTGCCAAATTATCAGAAGCGGTACTGGTGCAAGCGGCGTATGAATTTGAACAACTTACCCAAGCTAGATTAACCCCCAAACTATAAGTTAAGGCGTTTATTTAGCAGGGATCATAACGGTATCCCCTACCCGGATACCGTTTTCTGCAAACCATCCTTGATTCATTTCCCACGCATATTGCACCCGCTGTGATGACCTTGTGGTTTTCAAATCATGGGGGGTCATTGACTTAATATCCGTAATCATTCCATCGGCCCGAACAAAAGCGATATCTAAAGGAATAAGAGTATTTTTCATCCAGAAGCCCGCCATTCTAGACTCATCAAACTGAAACAACATTCCGCAATTTTCACATAAAGAGGAACGATGCATTAATCCTTGGGCTCGCTGTTCGAATGTTCGTGCATACTCTAAAGTGTAGACATTTCCCTTGATTTTCAGGCTAATTTCGCTAAAAAAGTCAACATCACTGTTAGCATCTGCAACGGCAAACACGGGAAAAGAAATAAACAGTACTAAGGAATAAAAAAGATTACGCATAGAAAAGTCTGAACAAAAATAAAGTGAGTGCTAGATTACAGCTTTTTACAAGAACAGCCCATATCTTTATTGCTGGTTTCCCATTCCTGAAAGTCACCTTGCACACATCGCTGTTGCAAAGTTTTACATTCAATTGCGCTATATTTAACTTCAGTATCTGCACCATGAGCAACGGCCCCACCTACAAATTGTCTCACGTGATTTTTGGTACAGCCCGCAAAAATGGTTACTACTGTCATCATTAATAGGCTTTTTAAAAGAAGTTGCATTATTTTTCCTCGTCCAAATAGTTAATCATCTGAATGGTAAATCTACGAAAAGTTCAGACGCAAAACACTCAACCTATAAAAAAACCGGTACACCACAAAGGGCAATACCGGCTTTCTATACCGACTAACTCACTAGGCAATATTTAGAGTAGGAATAATATTCGCCTTAGCGGCGTCTGACGCTTTTTGGAACGCATCCATACGGTCGAAGTTTAAGTACCTAAAGACCTCAGCCGACATTGACTCAATTTTGCTAGCATAAGACATATACTCGTCAGTAGAAGGTATTTTTCCCATAATAGCTCCTACTGCCGCCAGTTCAGCTGAACACAAATATACATTTGCACCATCACCTAATCGATTCGGGAAGTTACGTGTAGATGTAGATAACACAGTTGAATTAGGCTCAACCCTTGCCTGATTCCCCATGCAAAGTGAACAACCGGACATTTCAAGACGCACCCCAGATTTGGCGTAAATATCGTAGTAACCTTCTTCGGTTAACTGTGCCTGATCCATTTTAGTAGGAGGCGACATCCATAATCGTGTGGGTAAGGTACCTTCAAATTGTTGCAACAGTTTACCCGCCGCTCGGAAATGACCAATGTTTGTCATACATGAACCAATAAAGACTTCATCAATATTGTTACCAGCAACGTCAGATAAAGTCTTAGCGTCATCTGGATCGTTAGGACAACATAAAATTGGCTCTTTAATTTCTGCTAAATCGATTTCAATGGTTTCGACATATTCAGCGTCGGCGTCGGCTTGCATCAACTCAGGTTTAGCCAACCACTCTTCCATCTTACGCGCACGACGCTCTATAGTACGTGCATCACCGTAACCTTCATTGATCATCCAACGTAACATAGTGATGTTAGAGTTAAGGTACTCGGCGATAGACTCTTGTGAAAGTTTGATAGTACAACCCGCAGCCGAACGCTCGGCTGACGCATCAGATAATTCAAACGCCTGCTCTACCGTTAAGTTACTCAACCCCTCGATTTCTAAAATTCGCCCCGAGAATGCATTCACTTTGCCTTTTTTAGCAACAGTTAATAAGCCTTGCTTAATCCCGTATAAAGGTATGGCATGGACTAAATCACGTAAGGTGATGCCTGGCTGCATTTCACCTTTAAAGCGCACCAATATTGACTCAGGCATATCCAGCGGCATCACACCTGTGGCGGCGGCAAACGCCACTAAACCCGAGCCTGCAGGAAACGAAATTCCTAGTGGAAAACGGGTATGAGAATCTCCACCTGTGCCTACCGTATCCGGTAACAACATGCGATTTAACCATGAGTGAATAATACCGTCGCCAGCACGTAATGAAACACCGCCACGGTTCATAATAAAATCTGGCAAGGTATGCTGAGTTTCGATATCAATCGGCTTTGGATAGGCAGCGGTATGACAGAAAGACTGCATAGTTAAATCGGCCGTAAACCCTAAACAGGCTAAGTCTTTTAGCTCGTCGCGGGTCATAGGGCCAGTGGTATCTTGTGAACCAACTGTGGTCATTTTAGGCTCGCAATAAGTACCAGGGCGAATACCTTGGACACCACATGCACGCCCAACCATTTTCTGAGCTAAGGTATATCCTTTTCCAGTATCAGCGGGTTGCTCAGGTTTACGGAACAATTCGGAAGGGCCAAGTCCTAAAGACTCCCGCGCTTTATCAGTTAAACCACGTCCTATAATGAGGTTTATTCGACCACCTGCGCGAACTTCATCTAACAAAACCTCTGACTTGTATTGATATTCAGCCAATACTTCACCTGTTGTGGAGTCGGTAATTTTACCTTCAAGTGGCAAGATATCAATCACATCACCCATGTTCATTTTTTCAACATTGGCTTCAAATACTAAAGCTCCCGCATCTTCCATTGTATTGTAAAAGATTGGGGCCACTTTACTGCCAATACAGATGCCACCGCCGCGTTTGTTAGGCACGCCAGGCAAATCTTCACCAAAAAACCACAACACCGAGTTGGTGGCGGACTTACGAGACGAGCCCGTACCGACTACGTCACCCACAAAAGCCACCGGATAACCTTTGGCTTTCATGTCTTCAATTTGTTTTAAGGGTCCTACTTCACCATGTTTTTCAGGCTCAAGTCCATCGCGGGTCATTTTAAATGCGGCTCGCGCATGTAGCGGAATATCTGGGCGTGACCATGCGTCTGGAGCCGGAGACAGGTCGTCGGTATTGGTTTCACCCGTAACTTTAAACACAGTCGCGGTGATTTTTTCAGGCATTTCCGGGCGCGACGTAAACCACTCTGCATCAGCCCAAGACTCTATTATGTCTTTTGCGAAAGCGTTACCGGCTTTGGACTTCTCTTCAACATCATGAAACGCATCAAACATTAACAAAGTATGTTTCAATTCTTCGGCGGCTAATTCTGCTAAGTCTGGATCATCAAGGGCCGCAACCAAAGTGACGATGTTATAACCACCGTGCATATTGCCTAATAATTGAATGGCGGCATCTTTGGAAATCAGAGGTGAAGAGGCCTCATCTTCAATAATTGCGGTCAGAAATCCTGCTTTGACGTAAGCGGCCTCATCTACTCCGGGAGGCACCCGTTCAGACAATAACTCTAATAGTGTTTCTTCTTCGCCAGTAGGCGGCGCTTTCAACAACTCAACTAAGCCGGCGACTTGTTCTGCATTAAGTGGTTTAGGTGGAATATTTTCTGCGGCACGTTCTGCAACGTGTTTACGATAAGCTTCTAGCACAATTTTGTCCTCTAAGTTAACTCCTAAAACAACGACTTATAGTGGAGTATGGGAAAGTAACCGCACAAGTATAAGGGTTATTGCTACAAAGTGAAATTAGACACGCCTTGAGATTGCGTTCGATCAATATCTGCTTAATTGGGAATTAAGCTAGTGTAAAAGTAAGAGGGAAATGTTGAGCGGTAATCTTGTTACTGAAAAAAGGGTTACCTGAGTGTTTTAGCTAATTGAGGATAAATTCTCAATTAGCTAAAACAGTAACCCTGATGATTTTCGGTTTACGAAATGTATTTCCTAAACAGGATCAGCAATTCTCACTGCAACCGCAGGTGCTGACGTTAATGCATGTGTCGGTGGAGCAAAATCAGTCAGGTTAATACCTTCAACCGCTGCGGTATATTCGTCCATTGTAGGGAAACGTCCCAACATAGTAGAAAGCACAACTAACGGCGTAGAGCCTAGCAATGACTCACCTTTTTTCTCCGCGCTATCTGCCACTACACGACCTTGGAACAAACGAGTTGAAGTAGCGATAACAGTATCACCTGGTTCGGCTTTTTCTTGGTTACCCATACACAAGTTACAACCTGGGCGCTCTAAATACATGATGTTGTCGTATTTAGTACGAGCTGCATCTTTAGGGGAGGCATCGTTAAATTCGAAACCTGAGTACTTCTGTAGAATTTCCCAGTCACCTTCTGCTTTAAGCTCATCAACAATATTGTATGTAGGTGGAGCAACAACCAACGGTGCTTTAAACTCAATATTGCCGTTTTGTTTTTCAATGTTACGGAACATTTGTGCAATGATTTGCATATCACCTTTATGCACCATACAAGAACCAACAAAACCTAGATCAACAGGTTTACCTTTATAGTACGAAACAGGGCGAATAACGTCATGGGTATAACGTTTTGATACGTCGTCGTTATTGACATCTGGATCGGCGATCATTGGCTCGTCAATTTGGTCTAAATCAACTACTACTTCAGCGTAATATTTAGCATTATTATCTGGAGTGAGTGCTGGAGCTGAACCTGACTTAATTTCTTCAATACGCTTATTAGCAATATCGATAAGGCCTTGTAGCGTTTTCGCTGGGTTTTCCATACCTTTATCGATCATGATTTGGATACGGCTCTTAGCGATTTCTAAGGAACCAATTAAGGTTTCATCTTCAGAAATACAGATAGACGCTTTGGCTTTCATCTCTGCTGACCAGTCAGTAAAGGTGAATGCTTGGTCGGCTAACAAAGTACCAATGTGCACTTCGATTACGCGACCTTGGAACACGTTTTCGCCACCAAATTGTTTAAGCATTTGCGCTTGGGTTGAATGCACCACATCACGAAAATCCATGTAGCCTTTCATTTTACCTTTAAAGGTGACTTTTACAGACTCAGGGATTGGCATGGCAGCTTCACCAGTCGCTAGTGCTAAGGCTACTGTGCCAGAGTCAGCACCAAATGCGACACCTTTAGACATACGAGTATGAGAGTCACCACCTATGATAATCGCGCGGTCGTCCACTGTAATATCATTCAATACTTTATGAATAACGTCAGTCATTGCAGGATAAACGCCCTTAGGATCACGTGCAGTGATAAGGCCAAATGCGTTCATAAAACTCATCAGTTTAGGAATGTTAGCTTTTGCCTTGCTATCCCACACTGAAGCGGTGTGACAACCTGATTGATAAGCACCATCAACAATGGGAGAAATAGTTGACGCAGCCATGGCTTCGAGTTCTTGGCAAGTCATAGGGCCAGTGGTGTCTTGTGAACCCACAATGTTCACTTTAACTCGCACGTCAGAACCTGCATGTAAGGCATTTTTAGAAGTCACACCTACCGCATTTCTATTGAATATTTTTTCAACTGCAGTTAAACCTTGACCTTCAATTGAGGTTTCTTTTGAAAGTGCAAATACAGCTGGCGCTTCAATACCTAAGGTTTCGGCTGCAAATGTTTGTAATTTTTTACCAAATACTACAGCGTAAGAACCACCGGCTTTCATGAATTCAACTTTTTGCGGGGTAAAGGCAGAAGAGATATCTACCAATTCTTTGTCGCCGTTAAATAACTTTTTGGCTTTTGTATCGATAGTTAATATCGTGCCAGTCGCAACTGAGTAGGCTTCTTCTAATACTGCATCGCCATTATCATCAACTACTGTTTTGCCATTAGCATCGACTTTCTTAACCCAGTTTTTAAGATCAAGACCAATACCACCGGTTACATCAACTGTAGTTAGGAAAATGGGAGAGATACCATTAGTACCGGCAACGACAGGCGCAATGTTTATGAATGGTACATAAGGACTAGCTTGTTTACCGGCCCAAAGTGCAACGTTGTTCACACCTGACATACGAGATGAACCTACACCCATAGTGCCTTTTTCGGCGATTAACATCACCTTAGCGTTTGGATGTTTAGCTTGTAATGCTTGTATTTCTTGTTGCGCTTCAGGAGTGATCATACATTGGCCGTGTAATTCACGGTCTGCACGAGAATGAGCTTGATGACCTGGAGATAATAAATCGGTAGAAATATCACCTTCACCCGCTATATAAGTAACCACTTCAATTTTTTCAGCTACATCAGGTAACTTAGTAAAAAATTCTGCTTGCGCGTAACTTTCTAACAAATCCTTAGCTACCCCATTGCCTGCTTTAAAAGCAGCTTCAAGGCGAGCTGTATCAGCGTCGTATAAAAATACCTGTGTTTTTAATACATCTGCAGCTTTAGCAGCTAACGCGGTGTCGTCACCTAATGCAAGGTCGAGTAACACTTCGATAGAAGGGCCGCCTTTCATGTGAGATAACAATTCAAAGGCAAATTCAACTGAGATTTCAGCGACAACGGTTTCGCCAAGGATAATTTCTTTTAAGAATTTTGCCTTTTCACTTGCCGCACTAGTGGTTCCTGGCAAGGTGTTATAGATGAAGAAATTAAGCGATACGTCTCTGTGCTCATGGGCCGAGTCTTTTATTTGCTCGATAATCTCAGCTAATAATTCAGCACTATCAATTGGCTTGGGTGCCAATCCTAGATCTTTTTTACGATTTTCGATTTCTTCAAGGTATTCTAAAAACAAACTCATATACAACTCCCAAGGGTTATAACGTGCTAATAGTAGGGTAATTAGCAGGGTGAAATTTTGCGACTGACTACTTAATTTATTAGCAACTAAGCATCATTTGTAAAAATAAACATTAATTACATAAGCAGGAATAAAACCCAACTATTATAAGGGTTATTATCAAAAAGTGGAATTGTGAACTCGCTTTGTTTACCTATAATCAGTATTCATTTAAGTTATAAGTTACTGAATTTTACAGTTTTTTAACAAAAATGCTTATTTTGAGTAAATCTAGCGCTAATCTGGCACAACTCTCAGCACCTTGCCTTGTGCGCTATCGGTTAAAATATAGATAGAACCATCAGGATGAACACGCACATCACGAATTCTTTGGTCAAGCTCTTTGAATAAAGAGAGTTGCCCTGTCACTTTCAAACCATCCATTTGCACCCATCGCACCTCTTTGAATTTAAGGACACTGATTAACAAGTCTCCGTTCAATGATTTGAATTGTTCGCCGCCGTGAACTGCCATTCCAGAAGGCGCAATTGAAGGAGTCCAATCGATAAAAGGCTGCTGCATATTAGGATATTCTGTGAACGGGCTAATACGTCCACCTATATAATCTTTGCCATGGGTAATCACCGGCCAACCGTAATTTACCCCAGCTTGAATTATATTAAGTTCATCGCCTCCGTCTGGCCCATGCTCATTGGAAAAAATCACTTGGCGCACAGGATCAAATACAATTGCCTGAGCGTTTCTGTGTCCATAACTAAAAATGTAGTTCATTAACGAATCAGTATCCTCAACAACATAAGGGTTGTTTGCGGGAACACTACCATCGTCATGAATTCGTATCACTTTACCCATTAAACTATTGAGTTTTTGTGCGTCTTCTCGATAGTCAAATCCATCGCCACTTGTTATTAATAAGGTATGATCAGGCAAAAAAGTCATACGACCCGCAAAATGCACTGGTGTAGATTTATAGGGCGAAACCCTAAGCACAACTTGCTGTTCAGTTAGCTGATTCCCCCTGAGTTTTGCTCGCATGACCTGTAAAGCGTTTTTGCTAGGCTCCCCCATAGAATAAGAAAGATACAACCAATTGTTAGATGCGAAATTAGGATGCAAAACCACATCTAATAATCCCCCCTGCCCTTGTACATATATATTGTTGGGTAAACCATTAATTAGCTCTGGAGAATGCCCTTCGCGGATTCTTGACAATTTACCGCTTCGCTCAGTTACCAAAACACTCTGATCGGGCATAAATGCTAGGGACCAAGGAAAGTTGAGGTCGTTTGCAATCTGCTGTATTTGATAATTAGGGAATTGAAGTTTCGGCGTTGCCAAACCATTAGAAGTCGCGACAAAAAACAAAGTCATCGCAAAAATAAAACCTCGGTATTGCATAAATGTGTCGTCTCTAGGATAGAATTAGACTCGCAATCCGAGCCATAGTTGATTGATATTAGCATCCAGTTCCCTCATTATCCCCCCAATTCCTTGTTCCACGTTAACAATAAAATAAGTAGTATTGTATGAAACTAAATTTTTACCTTAGGCTTTGCACTCATTTTCTTGTAGCTGTGATTTTTGCATTTGTTCTAGCCAGCCTAATTCATAGTCAATTAGTGATGGCTGAGTTGAGTCAATTAGGAGTTAAGATTTTATTCAAAGACAGACTCAGTATGAGTCTGGACGATCTATTAGGTCTTTATCCAACTTACGGGGTAGTCATAGCCGCGAGTTTTCTTATTGCGTTTGTGGTGGCAAAACAGTTGATTAAACGCTTTAAACTGTCCCCTAATCTAATCTATGGTTTGGCTGGAGGTGTGAGTATCTCTGTGGCACTTTTAGCAATGCATCCCATTTTAGACATTAGTTTATTAGCCAGTACTAGAAGCACTTTTGGCTTTATATGCCAAAGTTTGTGTGGCGCTATTGGTGGAGGTGTATTCGCTTACCTAAGGAAACAAAATCACAATATTAGTCAATAATCACTTTTTCAAAAACTGATTCAAAGAATCAAACACTTATTCTAGCATTAAGTAAACTAACGCGGGTATTGGCGGATAGCGCCGTCATCTAGCCCGACTCTTGTTAGCAATGCTAAATAACGAGGGTCACTTTTTATGTGGCTTAATCTCGGGTCAAAACGCGTAAAAACCAGACAGTTAGATCGGTAAGCAATGGCTTCATTGAACAACTCAAATGCTTTGTCAGTCTGATTAAGCAGTAAATGAGTGATGGCGGTTTCATAGGGACATAAAAAGCCGTCAGTTTGCTTAGCTTCTTCTAGTAAAAGTGGGATTTTATCAAGCATTCCAGCGTGCCCATAACTTTGTGCCAAAGCCAGTATCGCGTAAGGTGAACCAGAGTCCAATGAGACTCCTTTGGTGGCTAAGGCGATGGCTCGTTCGTGGTCTCCAGATAGTGACGCAGAAACACTGGCACCACTATAAATCAACCCAACTTCAGGGTGTAATTGAATTTGATTTTTAGCCCATTGTATAGCAGCTGTGTTTTCTCCTATCATTGCTAACGCCCAGTGTCCCCAATCGGCGAGTTCGATGTTTAATGGGTCAAGTTCGTTGGCTTTTTCAAGAGATCGATACACCCCTTCTACATCACCAATACCTGAATAATAAAGCGCAAAACCCACCTCAGTTAGCGCCAGATTTGGGTCTTCTTTTCGAGCCGCATTGAGCACTTTCCACGCATCTTCCCAGCGCCATGCAAATACATAAGCCAAGCCCAAAGATGATAACGCTTCAGCTGAATCCGGTCTAATTTCAAGTGCCGCTAGAACAGAATCAACAACATCGGGTAAAACCTCTACAGGTTTCTCAAAATAGGACATGATTATACGAAACGCATCTGCCTTAGCTACATACGCCGCCTCGAAATGAGGATCTAGTTTGATAGCTTGAGAAAACAACACCACCGAGCGTTTTAAGGAATCATAAGTCAACAAATTTAATTGCTTTTGTCCCGCCACATAAAGTTCATATGCCTTTAAGTTGGTGGTGGGTAATTCTGCTAGGGCGCTTTGTTCTTTTGCTAATATGACAACTTTTAGCGCGTCTGAAACAGAAGCGGCAATATCAGTCTGAACCGAAAAGAAATTGGTGTCATCAATGCGGCTATTATAGTGGTCATTCCATATTAAATTGTCTTTAGTTAAACTCTCTAGTTCGGTGCTAATCTGAATACTTTGGTTAACATCAACACTCACCATCGCATCCAACAAGTAGTCAACTTCGGGAAGTTTCTTACTAATATTCTCAGTTGATTTATTGTCTTTAAACGTAAAAGCGGAAGAAGCAGGTATCACCCGTAATCCAGAAATTTGCCGGAGCTTTAAGATGACTTCACGGGTGATTTGATCAGCGAAGGGTTGCCACTTTTCGCTGTCACCTCCAGAAACACTAAAGGGCACGACCAAAATATAAGGCCGCGTGTCTGATTCAACATCTAGCTGAGTCGTTCCTGTTGGCCACCAATAAGCGATGATTAGCAGAATCAAACAAGTAATAGCAAATACGAGTTTTGGCATACTCTGCAGTTTGTTTAATACAGTGGCCGGTTGACTTTGAGGTTGATTAACTAAAGGCAACTCCAGCACTTCAGCTATAAACTGGTAGCCTCGCCCTCGCACCGTTTTTATGACTTGCTGCAAATCACCATTATCACCCAGCGCCTTTCTGGCACTTTTAACATGGTTACTTAAGGTGGTGTCTGAAACTTCACGGCCAGCCCAAATTTTGTCAAATAACTCATCTCTGGTTATCAAGCGGCCGCGATTTTCGATTAAATAAACCAGTAAGTCGAACACTTTGGGTTCAACAGAAACCGCAGTTGTACCCAAAGTAATTTGGAACTGTGTGGTGTCAATTTCGAAGTCTGCTATTAGATATTTCATACATGTCTCATTTTGCACAAACAACACAGCATGGCAATCGATTGGCCCATAAGGTTACCCATTGATTAGCCAATTGTTACATAAAATTCAGGTAAAAAAACAGCGGCAATCGATACTCACACTGGCAACAACCACTATTTATTTTAAGGATAATTTAACCATGCCAACCCCACTTGAAATCTTACTCGACCCAATATCTCTCGGTGTTATTGCTCTTTTCTGTACGCTAATGATACTGGAAGTCATAGCGCCTGGACGCAAACAAACATCAGTAAAAGGATGGGTACCCCGAGCGTTAATATTCTTTGTCGGTTACTTCTACCTTTCTACTTATTTGCCGCTTTTTTGGGACAAATATCTAATCGAATACCAACTTTTCGACCTTACAGAAATGAACGTTTACTTGAGTACACTTATCGCGGTATTGGTTTTTGAACTACTCATTTATGTTTGGCACCGCAGTTTACATAAAACGAATTGGTTATGGCGTTCCTTCCATCAAATGCATCATAGCGCAGAAAGAGTTGATACTCTTGGTGCGTTTTATTTTAGTCCGCTAGATATGATTGGTTTTACAATGATGGGCAGTTTAAGTTTAGCGCTGATTGTTGGCGTTAGCCCACAAACAACCACGTACTTTTTATTCATCACTATGTTTTTGGTAATATTCCAACATACCAATATAAAAACCCCACAATGGTTAGGCTACCTTGTGCAGCGCCCAGAGAGTCACTCAGTGCACCATTCTAAAGGTATACACGCATACAATTATTCAGATTTACCAATCTTCGACATCTTGTTTGGTACCTTCAAAAACCCAGCTCAGTTTGAGAAAGAAATTGGTTTTTACAGCGGTGCTTCGGCAAAAATCCCTGACATGTTACTTTGCAAAGATATAACATCTCAACAAAATAAAGCGCTGTGAACTTTCACTAAATTACGGATGATTAGGCTGATTGCACTCTTGACACAGTGTACTTTTAACTTACATCCATTTGAAGTTCTGATTGGCTAATTAGGCTGGGCATCTATATTGATGCCCAATCAAAAAGACTACTCCCCTTGTTTGGTCCTTAGTCTAAAAAGACATAATAGAAATAACCCTAAGTTCAGTAACAAAGGCATACTCGCGCCTTGGCGTACTTGCTCTTCCACATAAACATCACAGTTATCAATAGAGCCACCAGCAATTGGAATGAGTTTTACTGCAACTACCGTATCTACTAAGGTTTGACCACCAAGATCGTCTAGAATGATTTCTCCGCGAATATTTCTCTGTGGTTTAGATACCAACGCGGTTGCGATTATTTCATTGCTATCGTTAATAGCATTTGCCTGCACAATATCGTAGTCAGAGTTACATTCAGTCAGTGAATTAAGCCCTTGAAATATATCGTTTTTGTAGTCGTATAAAAAACCTTCGGTTCTGCGCTCTGTAAGTGTGGCTTCAGACTCGCCATAACCTACCACAAAGTTTTCGTTATTAATCGAATTGGCCACACTAGATGAGCCTACAAAAAAGTCATCTGGATACAGAGTGAGATCAGCTTCGATATCATGTATAAAAAACTTAGAACGGGTGGTGCCATTGACACTTTTGGTGACGTGCCCGACTACAATATTATCGTTGTTGATATCGTAGGCAGTACTCGTAAATACCTCTTCATCTTGATTAATGGTCGTCACCTGATCGCCAATATAAATTGCAGCTGCAGTAGTCAAAGAGTCTGTATCAAGATAATAATTAGGGGATTCTCCCACAGCGACGCCGTAGTCGTTTATTGCCACTGCTGTGCTTTTGTATGCAGTGCTATTAGAATCATCTAGCTCAATTAGCATGCCTAAAGTGTAGGTATCGATTAAATCTCCATCTTCATCTAATTGCCAAATTAACCCTCTTTGTTGCGCTACCGAAGTGACATTGTTAAACAAACTAATACTCAAGGATCGTAAACAAGACTCCTCTGGTACATCGCCTCTTTCAGTTGGATCAGCACAGTCCTCAACTCCTGTTGTGTAGGTATCAGAAACAAATTCGGTTGTGCCATAACCCACCACTTGATTGCTGGAATTGATATCGTAAGCATCGCTTATTCCACCGGCAGTTGCGTCGGGTGGCGGCAGTTCTGTTATGTCCCCATCTACCTGAGCAAAGGCTCGTGAGTAGAAATCATTCAATACATAGGTCACATCATAAAAATTTTCATTAAGATAGGTTAGAGTGTAAAAACCATCCTGACTATTACCCACCGCATATCCAAAATTATTGATAGACCTAACTTGGGTGGTTGCGCTGTTTCTGTAGTCATCGGTGTTGGGGTCGATGGTATCGAAACCGCGTATTAGATCGCTGTATGTTTCGGTTGCGATATAACTATTTAAACTGGCGATTTGTTGAAATTGTTGATCTTGTGTATAGGACGATACATAGCTATACAACCAGTTATAATCAATGTCACTTAAATCCCCACCTCGAACACCATCTAGGTTATCTAAACCCGCGATCACCTCTGCCGAGTCAAAGTCGATTAAACTTGTATCTATTGGAGGATTATATTGCAATTCCATATTCACAACTGTTTCGCCTACATTATTAATTGCTACTGGGAAAGTGCTCTCGCCCAATTCTGCAACAGGCAATTCAACAACGGTATATTGCGCAGCCTGAGCCAGTGATACAGCGAAAAGAGAAAGGGTAAAACTGGTAGTAATTATTGGTTTTTTCATTGGAAATCCTGCTGATTTCTATTTTTGCTTAAGTTCACCACAAGTGAGTAGCGTTTTAACGGGCGCATTTGTTGATGACGCAAACATTCGTTCGCCCTTCGTAAGTTGCATAAGTAATAAATAGGAAAATAGAATGACCGAAGTGAATGACAAGACACGCGCCTTCACTTCGGCAATAATTAGAAAGGTTTAATCGACACTCGTCTGATCAACCAATAACATTTTGTATCCAGACGAAGCATTCTCATCCTGTTCAAATATCAAGTATTGCTCTTGGCTCGTTTCATTCAAAACCATTTGCATGCTATCCAAAACAATATCAGTACCGTCTATGGCAGCGATTGCGTAAATATCGTAAGTATTATTTAGCAATGTCAACGAGCCCGAGTTTTCTTGTAATACTGATAACAAGTTGTCTGCGGTAGATATAATTTCGTCATTTAAAACAAAGTAAAAAGTCACGCGGCTAAAGTCTTCGGAATTTGCCAAATTCACTACCTTCACACCATGACTATAAATGCTTGAGCTACTACTTTTAGTAAGGGTCAAAGACTTGATCACAATTTCGTAGTCATCAACGATACCATCACCATTTTCGTCAATATCACCATCTTCATCGTCATCAATTGCATCTTTTCGACCATATAAGAAAATAGTGTTATCGGCGTTTTCTTGAAGGCTAAGCAAGGCATCTTTAATGTATAACTCAGAGGTATCGGAATTGAGTACATCGAAGGCATAATCACCATTAGAGGTAATAGTCGATTCGCTAAACTCACCTTTAACCAAATCATCTATTTCGACTTTAATGGTGCTGCCGATTCTCACGTCTATATCAATCTTACCTTGGTAATCAGGCAAATAATCGTTACTAGATATCGCATTATAAAAACCAAATTCAGCTTCAGAATCAACATCTTGCAACTCTGTTATGCCATTGATTCCGATACTGTCTATAGTGAAATCGGAAGACCCAACACCGGTATTGTCACGCAACACAATGATGTACTGACTGACTACCGAATAAGACTGATCAACCGAAGTGTAAATAACATCAGTGCTGCCTGGCAAAGTGATGTAAAAAATATATTGGTCTTGTTCAAGTTTCATATTGTCTGACAAGTCTTGATAACTTGCTGTGGCTAAAAACTCAGCTTCATTGAAGGTTTCATTGTCTTTAGAAACATAAACATCAACTTCTTGAATATCTGCATGAATATTGAGTAAGCGAACATTGAATAGATCATCATCGTCGTCATCATCATCATCGACCACATCGATATCAAATCTAAGCACTTCCGGCTCGCGAACATCACCTGTGAGCGCAACAAAACTAATAGTGTCAGACTTTATCTTAACGCTGTCTTCATAGATAATTTCTAGATCACTTCTATCACTGCTTTCTTCGTCCTGCCATGCTAATTCGATGAAATAGGTATCAGTATCTAAGGCGTTATTACCACTCACTTCAGTAAAATCTACTGAACTGTAGGTGACTTCAATTTCGTCGTCGTCATCGTCGTCTAGGTTTTCGTCTACCGTTAAAAAAATTCCTGGAGCATTGGGTGATGCATTATAAAACTTCACATAACCCGTACCGTCATCATCACTGCTTGAACATCCCGCTAACACAAAAATTGAAAGGCTAATGCATAACATTAACGATTGGTAAAAAGGATGGCCCACTTTGCTAAACTTCATTGTATCTCCAGTTACTATTATTTTTTTTATCGAGTTCGATAATTAAAATGGTCAATTAAATAATTACTGATGGGACACAAAGCTGAAATATTAGTTCTTATCTAGAAGCGGCTTACACATTGTTTGCACATTTGCAGACAGAATTTCACCAAAACCTTTTGAACTAAAGCAACTGCTGAGTTTCGATGATATGAAACGACTGATTAAAGGCAACGATTCTGAAACTCAGAAAGAAGAGCACCAGCAACACTGCGTTCAAGGTATTTCGAACTGTTGCTGTTGATTTATCGTAAGAATTTAAGGTGTTTTAAATTAAATAGATTTTGCTATCCGCTTAGATCTTAACTTTTATAAACCGAATGAATATTTTGGTCTCAACCACAAACCAATATAGAGAAGTTTAATCATTGGTTGCAACAAACAACGCAATAATACCTATCATACCGCCATACCTAAAAGCAGATTGCAGTACAGGGCCTAGCATCGATTCAGAGCGCCACAGTTCAAACCAACTTTCAGCTACAACGATAAAACCAGCAAACAACATGATAAGTGCAACTCCACACCCTGCTAAGGCGATATTTCTAGCCTTATGATAAGCATTATCAGAAACATTTGCGTGCCACATTTTGACGCCTCCGACACTGCACAAAATACCGGCAAGAATTTTAGACAGCAAGATAAACAGTGCACCCGCCCAAATGACAAACAAATTTGATGTCGCTTGCCAACCATCAGGACCACCGTCAATAGTGACCATAGAAGTCACCGCAGTTACCGCCGCTATGGTGCCATTCCAATCAACTAAGTTATGAATAGCACCAATGAAACCCCACAACGCCACAGTTAACACCATGATTGATTTGACTCGTTTAAGCATCGAAATGTCCTTTATCTCTGTATAAATAATTGATATTAGTGGCACATCTAAAATTTTGCTTCAATTCCCTGCAACTTTTCGATATCAACCTCTAAATGATTATTCAATAGAAGTATTTACAAATAGTTTTAAAAATATTGTTTGATTAGTATGCGATTTCTAATTTTAATCCGTAACATTCATTCCATCGAAGCAATAGGTTTAATTTTAAATAGCTACGGAGTAAATATTATGAACAACATCGACATGATTAAAGAGAAAGCCGCATCTGCAGAAGATATGGCTCGTAAAGTTTGGTTAGCAGGTCTTGGTGCCTACGGTAAAGGTTATGAAGAAGTGAAAGGTCGCTTTGAAGCCCTTTCAACTGATTCAAACAAATTGTTTACCGAACTTGTTGCTAAAGGTGAAAAACTTGAAACTGAAGGCAAAGGCAAAGTTGAAGAAGTTAAAACTAAAGTAGCTGAAAAAGCTGAAATCGATTCACGTATCGAAACAGTTCGTTCAAAACTTGGCTTTAACAACACTGATACCGATCAAAAAATTGAAGAGTTAAGTGCAAAAATTGACGCGTTAACCGACGCGGTTGCTAAATTAGCAGCTAAACCGGCGGCTAAAAAAGCTTAATTTTTGTTAAGCCTCAAATAATCAGCACAAGGGAGCTTTCTAGCTCCCTTTTTTGTGAATGCTGTAAATTAAAAATCAACCCAGCCCTAACTCTCAGCATTTCCACTCTCAACAAACACCTAAAGCAACACCTCGATTACCTTTATCTATTATTCAACAAAGTCACATTCACCTCATGAATGATAAAGATAAGTTCATTTTTAAGATCTGAGTTTTTTTTAGGTGTATAAAAATAGTGCCAATTACACCTTATGTTCATAGGTCACTGGACCTAGCACTGGTGTTTTTTTATCACTATTATGGCTAAAAAAATGGCTAAATAATTCACACAAAGAATAATGGATTGAGTATGACCTTAACTACTTCGCAAAAAACCGCCACAAGACTTGAAAAAGTGCGTACCCATTTAGAAGCAATTGGGTTGGAAAATATTACAAACATCATCCATAACCCCAGTTATGAAACATTATTCGACGCTGAAACAGATGCTGCCCTGACAGGTTATGAAAAAGGCACAATAATAGAATCTGGAGCCGTAAATGTGGATACCGGGATTTACACAGGCCGTTCTCCTAAAGATAAATTTATTGTCAAAGACGCTACCACCCAAGATACTGTATGGTGGCGAACGCCAGAAAATGGCAACGACAATAAACCCATTTCAAAAGACACATGGCAAGCACTCAAACAGATAAGTCAAAAACAATTATCGAATAGCGATTTATATGTTGTGGATGCGATATGTGGCGCGAATCCAAATACCGCCCTAAAAGTACGTTTTGTTATGCAAGTAGCATGGCAAGCTCACTTTGTGAAAAATATGTTTATACGCCCCACAGAACAACAATTAGATAACTTTGAACCTGACTTTGTAGTAATGAATGCATCAAAAACTTCGGACCCAGAATTCAAAAAGCATCAAACCAACTCAGAAACTTTTGTTGCCTTTAACTTAACTGAAAAAATGCAATTAATTGGTGGCACTTGGTATGGCGGTGAAATGAAAAAAGGTATGTTCTCTATGATGAACTACTTTTTGCCGTTACAGGGAATTGCTTCTATGCACTGTTCAGCCAATGTCTGTAAGAACGATGAAACCGCGATATTCTTTGGTTTGTCGGGCACAGGTAAAACTACTTTATCCGCCGATCCAAATCGCGCCTTGATAGGTGATGACGAACACGGCTGGGACGACGACGGAGTTTTCAATTTTGAAGGCGGTTGTTATGCCAAAACCATTGATTTAGATCCCCAAAAAGAACCTGAAATTTATCACGCCATTAAACGTAACGCTTTATTAGAAAATGTTGTGATAAATGGCAACACCCCTGATTATTCCGATAACAGCAAAACCGAAAATACTCGGGTGTCCTACCCCATCGAACATATCGAAAACCGTGTGTTGGGCATTAGTAAAGCTGGGCATGCTAAAAAAGTGATATTTTTGACTGCCGATGCCTTTGGGGTGTTTCCCCCGGTATCACGTTTAACTAGTGAGCAAGCCAAATACCATTATCTGTCGGGTTTCACAGCTAAATTAGCAGGTACAGAGCGCGGCGTTACCGAACCCACTCCCACTTTTTCGTCTTGTTTTGGACAGGCTTTTTTAAGCTTGCATCCTACTCAATATGCTCAAGTTCTCGAACAACGTATGGCCGATGCAGGTGCGAGTGCCTATTTGGTCAATACCGGTTGGAACGGCACTGGTAAACGTATAAGTTTAGCCGACACCCGAGCCATCATAGATGCAATCTTAAGCGGCGAGGTAGAAGAAGCACAATGTACCACCCTGCCTTACTTTAATTTGGCTTTCCCCACCAGCATTACAGGGGTTGATAGTCAGTTGTTAGATCCGCGAAGTACCTACTCCAATAACGACGATTGGGATAAAAAAGCCCGAGACTTAGCCACACGTTTTATCGATAACTTTGCTAAGTTCACCGACAATGAAGAAGGTAAAGCCTTAACTAAAGCTGGTCCACATTTATAAAAATAATTGGTTTCAGGTACGTGTCATGATGTGCCTGAACCTCTACTAGCCACAAACTAAGGCATATCGCAGGTTTCTGTCATGCGTTGTTTAATTAATTTACGAATAGAAGCATTTCGCTTGTCGTCATTATGAAAACGCTCAGGCATAGGGCGCAATAAATAAACATAGTCACCTTGTTCATATTGCGCGGCGCTAGCCATAGGATGCATATTATCCTCCACCATCACTGGACTTAGCACCTTAACGTTTAGATTGGGGCGCATGTCTTCCAACACGGCAACAGTCCCTAGGCGATTATCACTATGAAACGCGCCATTTAGGTGTATGACCTTTGCATCGGGATGTGTTTCTAAGGCACGAATGATCGACTGCGCCATAGTAGTGTCCCGCAATAATTGCGCAGCATAAGTTTTCATTTGGCTTTTTTGCTGTTGCTCTGGGGTTTGCCCATGACTACGTCCTGAGGACTGAATAAAAGACATAAATTTATCTTTATAATTTTCGTTCTCTAAGTCCAATTCTTTAGCAGACCAATCCGCTTGCTCAGCGGGAAAACGCGCAATCACTTCAGGTCCTTTTTTGCCCACGCACCTAACATGCATGGCCGGTGAATTGGCTGCTACAACAGGAATCTGATGCTCTTTTGCAAACTCAACAATCGCCCGATAAGACCCTTTGTAATCTGGCCAAGCATTAGCATCCTCTATTAAGGTTGATTCTCCATACTCTCCTGCTAGGTATTTATCTAACACTACTTGACTGTCACGAGTAAATTGCTCCATCGACAAAATCAAATTAGGGTTGCGTTTAAATAGGGCCTCCAATAATTGTAATTGCAATAAGTGGGAGCCTTGATGAGAATGAAACTCACCGATGAATACCACGTCAGTGTCTTTTAGGTTCTCAGCCAATTGCGTAACGGATTCAGGAATTTTATTAAGCGTATTAATCACTTGAAAACTATACATGGATGTTAACGGCGCGATAGCAGCGACGTGATCGCCCTGTGGTGATGAAGGTGCAATTGGAGGTAAAGGCGCAAGTTTTTGCTGCGTACTTGTACATGCGGTTAGGCTTAACAACAAAACAGCTGAAGCGAGTATTTTTATAGTCATATATATTCCGATTTTCGATATCATAAGTCACTATAAATTGAACGAACGTAATTACCAAGCAACAGAGGTCTCTAAGAAAATAGGTACTGTAATAATCTTAGGATAACTTAGCTGTAGTCTTTATCTTCAGACTCGTAAAGATTTGCCCCTGGCTTTACAGCGGTTTACTACTAAATAAAGCGCAACTAACACGCAACAAAATACATTGATGATAAATACATTCGTGAATCCTCCAGGAATATATTCAGAAAAAGACGTTAAAAACTGCCCCGAGAAAACCGCCATGGTGAAATAAGATAAGTTTCGGCCGCGAACCTCTGTTGCACTGCGTTCGACTGTCATGTGATTCAAAAGAGGAATACTTAAGCCGAAGCCAATACCACTAAAAACCGCACCTATTACTAAAGCTAAAGTACCTGCTTGCAAATATTGAACATAAGATAATCCGTATCCAATAAAAGCGAATGCCAACACCATTTGTTCTCCCAGTACTTTAGTTAATTTAGGCATAAAGTGCGCCGCGACAACGGCAACAAAAGAGATAAATGCAAGCAACAAGCCTACTTGTTGTTCGTTGTAGTCTTGTGTTTGCATACTGCCGGGCAGTAACACTATCGCTGTAAAAAACGTAGCCATAGATATTACAGCCACTAGGTAAACACTTTTTAGCGACAAACCTGAATCCTGCAGCGATTCACCTTCCGATATTTGGCTTTTGTCTCCTGCAGGGTGTTTAGTTGGCACAAACAATAAAAGCATGGCTAGAAACACCCATGCCGTCAGATATAAAGATAAAGGTAATGCCCAATAGCGTGCAGCAAGTAAGCCTCCTAAAAACAAAAACAATACCCCTCCCAACTCAATTGCCATTCCTTGTTTGGCTATCATGGCTAAGCGAGCCTTGCCAAAATACCATTGTGAAATTAATACGGTACTACTGGCCATAACCACCGAAGTAACACCACCAAGTAATAAACGATTTATAAATACAGTAGTCGGTCCATACAACCAAAAAACACTCCCTCCAATAAGTCCATATAAAAACAAACCGACAATTAGCGATGAGTAGGCACCATATTTATCAATCAATTTACCCGCAATTGGAGCAAAAATAACGGCTCCTAGTGCAGGCAGTGTAACGAGTAAAATAGGGTTATCAGTGACTCCAAGAGCGTTAGAAATACTCATTATCCCTGGTGCAACAAGTGCACCAACCATGATTGTTAAACAAGCAATACACAGTAAGGTAAAGCCACCAGTGATTTTTAGTTGGTTCATATAAACTCCGAGTATGAATAAAAGAAAAGGCTTAGGCTTTTTTGGCGTAAGCGTTAAAAATGACACTGAGCAAAATAAAGGTGATGCCTACAACCACAACACCCGGCCATTGATATAAAGAAAACGCCTTGACCCCGGCTATAGAGCCAAGCGCTCCGCCTAAGTAATAGCCGAGCATATAAATGCCGTTGATTCTGCTTTGTGCTGCGGGGTCAATGCTAAATACTCGCACTTGATTAGCTACTTGTGCGCTAAATATTGCGAAGTCGATGAGTATGATCCCCACAATTAATGCCAATAAATTACCGGTAAATAAACCGCTTACTGCAAAACCTATAGCACCAAGAATTAGCGCATACATGATTAACGCTTTAGAGCCTAGAATGTTGACCCATTTACCAGAAGCCTTAGCGCCAATAACACCGGCTAAGGCAATCACACCAAATAATCCAGCTTGCTGCGTGCTGTAATTAAAAGGTTGTTCGTAAACGTACAGAGCTAGTGTGGCCCAAAGCACATTGAAAGCTGCGAACCAACAAGCACCAGAAAGCGTGAAAATTTGTAGCGATTTGTGTTGTGCAAACAAACCTAAAGTACTTTTTATCAGAGCCCAATAACCTAAGTTACTTTGCGGTTTATTAGAGGGTAAAAATAGCTGCAGTAATATCCCGAAAAACGAAGCTAATACGGCAGACATTACAAATACGCTTCGCCAACCAAAGTGCTCTGCCACTAGCCCACTTAAGGTTCGTGAAAGCAAAATACCTAAAGTTAAACCCATCATTAGTGTGCCTAAGGTCGCGCCCTTGTTTTCCTTAGACACCATTGATGCAGCAAAAGGAATTAACTGTTGAGTAATATTGGCGCTTACACCAATAAGGAATACTGCGACCAGCAACAACGCTAGGTTTGTTGCAACCACTGCCATACTGCATGCAATGACTAATAGACAAGACAAAACACTTATCAAACGCCTGCGGGCAATTGAATCTCCAAGGGGAGAAATAAATAGCAAGGCGAAGGCATAACCGAATTGTGTTAACGCGGGAATACTGCCAATTTGTGAATCGTTTAGAGCAAACTCTCTAGCAATAAGAGGCAAAATGGGTTGATTGTAATAGAGGTTTGCAGCGGTGGCGGCAATAGCCGTAGTCATCAATAATAAAATAAATCGACTCAGTGACTGGTTTTGCTGTGGCTGTGGCTTAGTCATTTCAATCTCAGGTAAGTAAAATACCGGAGCAGAATAAACCCAATGTTTGCATAACAAAAATGTTATTATTTAATTGAATCTATACACTTTTTGCATACAAGGAAATTATGGATATCAAAAGACTAAAAAGTTTTATTACCGTCGCCAAGCATAAAAATTTTTCAGAAGCGGCAAACGAACTCCACACAGTGCAACCTGCTATTAGTCGACATATTTCAGCACTTGAAACCGAACTAGGGGTAAGTTTATTTAAAAGAAACTCTCGAGAAGTGGCTATTACCGAGGCGGGAGAGCAATTACTTAAAGACGCCAAGGGAATTTTGGCTCTTGCCGAACATGCTAAAATACAGGTTAAACGCGCCCACAATGGACAAGTAGGTACACTTAACATCGCCCATTTGAGTTCGGCATGTTTAACCTTTATGGCAAAACTAGTACGTGTTTATAAGTCTCAATTTCCCAAGGTGCACGTGTCATTATTTGAAATGACAGCTACAGAACAAATTGAAGCGTTTAAGAATGAACAAATAGATATTGGGTTTTCTAGGCCACTGCCCAGCTCAATCGAAGATGAATTTATAAGCCATGACATATACATTGATAAGCTCATTGCCGTCGTTAACCAAGATCACTCACTAGCTAAAAAACAGCACATAGACTGGGCGCAGTTGCAAAACGACAAATTTATTCTATTCAATCGCGATGAGGCTCAAGGGCTTTTTGATGAAACTATCTCGCTTTGCAAACGAGCCGGCTTTTCCCCCAATATCATCAGCCAACCTCGACATATGCAAACATTAGTCACCGAGGTATCCGCAGGTTTAGGCGTCGCTATTGCCCCGTTTTGTGTGCGCAAACTTTACACCGAAGGTTGTCACTTTATTGCTTTAAAAAAAGCGAATGCACACATTCCACTGCAAATTCAATACAAACAAATTAACAGCAGTGCCACAGTGCAAGCTTTTGTTGATATCTCTCTTAGCGCTAAAGCCGAAATACAACAAAGTATGTCAATTTAAAATTGACTTAATCGCCTGCACTCGAGACTTAGCAGTTAGCAATGCCTTTTAGTGCGGTTTACGCCTTTTATTTTTAGCCCCTGTTTTAGACCCTGTCTTGCCGCGAGTCTCTTGCCCTGATTTTGTCGCATCATTATGAGGTTGGTTATCGCTAAAACGTGTTAAACCCCGTTGCGTTTTTGTTTTATTTGCAGATTTGCCTTTAGCAAACGCTTTATTGCCTGAACGTTTAGCAAACTCTTTTTGATCTCGCCCTTTCAGTTCATTGCGACTTTCAGCTGGCACTAAACAATTTGGGCTGTTACCGATCAAATGTGCTTTGCCCATTTCTTTGAGCGTTTTGCGCAAGATTGGCCAGTTAGCTGGATCGTGATAGCGTAAAAACGCGCGGTGCAAACGTCTATGAATTTCACCTTTTGGCACTTCAACCATTTCACTTTTGTGGTTCACTTTATGTATTGGGTTTTTGTTGGTGTGATACATAGTAGTGGCGTTGGCCATTGGCGATGGATAAAAGTTTTGTACTTGATCTAACTTAAAGTTGCGTTCTTTAAGCCATAACGCCAAATTCAGCATATCTTCGTCTTCAGTACCCGGATGCGCCGAAATAAAATACGGGATGAGGTATTGGTCTTTGCCCGCTTCTTTGGTGTATTTGTCGAACAATTCTTTGAACTTATCGTAGGTCCCCATGCCAGGCTTCATCATTTTATCTAGCGGTGCTTTTTCGGTATGTTCAGGCGCAATTTTTAAGTAACCACCTACATGATGGGTCACTAATTCGCGTACATAATTTGGGTCTTCAATGGCTAAATCGTAACGCACGCCCGAAGCGATCAAGACTTTTTTCACTCCTTCAACATCACGGGCTTTTCGATACAGCTCTACCGTAGGCGTTTGGTCAGTATCTAAGTGACCACAAATTTCAGGCCAAACACAAGACAATCTTCTACAAGCTTGTTCGGCCTTAGGGCTTTTGCAACGTAACTTGTACATATTGGCGGTGGGTCCACCAAGATCGGAGATAACACCAGTAAAACCTGGTACTTTGTCGCGAATTTCTTCTATCTCGCGAATAATAGACTCTTCAGAACGGCTTTGGATCACCCTACCTTCATGCTCAGTTATCGAACAAAAAGTACAACCACCAAAACAACCGCGCATGATATTCACCGAAGTTTTGATCATGTCATACGCCGGAATTTTTGCTTTACCATAACTTGGGTGAGGCACGCGTGCATAGGGTAAATCAAATACCGCATCCATTTCTTCGGTTTCTAATGGATAAGCAGGTGGGTTGATCCAAATAATACGATCACCGTGGCGTTGCACCAAAGCGCGGGCACAACCAGGGTTGGTTTCTTTGTGTAGGATACGCGAGGTATGGGCGTAATGAGTTTTTTCAGCGCGTACCACATCATATGCAGGTAACATCACATAGGTTTTATCCCATGGTTTTACCCTTTGGGTTTTCGAGGTAAACGGCTGGACAACTATCGGCTGAGCTTTTTGCTCTTCGATAGCGGCTGCTTTTTCCGCTTCAGACGACACCGCACATTTATCTTCGATGATCTCATAAGGACTGATAATGGGATCGATTTTACCAATGCTATCAAGGTGAGTTGAATCGACTCCTTGCCAACCGGGAAGCGGCTCTTTACGAATAACCGCAGTACCGCGAATATCTTGCATTTGCTCAATAGTTTCACCCGCAGCAAAGCGATGCGCCATCTCAAGTAGCGGACGTTCAGCATTACCAAACATCAACATATCGGCTTTTGAGTCAAACAGCACACTGCGGCGTACTTTGTCTGACCAATAATCGTAATGGGCGATACGTCTTAGACTGGCTTCAATACCACCAATCACCACAGGTTTCTTGTAGGCTTCTTTACAACGCTGGGTGTATACGGTGACCGCTCGGTCGGGGCGCTTACCCCCCTCATTATTCGGGGTATAGGCATCGTCGTGACGTAATTTACGCTCGGCGGTATATCGATTAATCATCGAGTCCATGTTGCCTGCAGTCACACCAAAAAATAAATTAGGCTCACCAAGTTGCATAAAGGCATCTTTACTGTGCCAATCAGGCTGAGAGATAATCCCGACTCTAAAGCCTTGGGCTTCTAGGGTACGGCCAATTACCGCCATACCAAAACTCGGGTGATCCACATAAGCATCCCCCGTCACCAAAATAATGTCGCAACTATCCCAACCCAGTTGATCCATCTCTTTGCGCGACATAGGTAAAAACGGCGCAGGCCCAAAACATTCCGCCCAATATTTAGGGAAAGAAAACAAACCACGCTCCGCTTTCATACGGGCAACAGGTTTGGAACGAGAGGCAGGTTGAATAGTTGGCATGAATGGTCTCAAAAAATATCTAAAAAGCTGTTCAAAAAATCGGCGGGATTATAACAGAATACTTGAGAGGCTGTTGAGTTAAAACTTCTGTACTAAGAACAAGTTACTACGAATACATAATGCATTTACTAAATTGACTCCGTCTTAATTAAAGTACTAACTGGTAAATAGAAACCCGCAAAAAACAAAAAACTAAAACTTCTCACCGCAGAGGCAGCAGAATACAAAGAAAAAAACTATAGCTTCGCTGAAAAGATAGATATCTGTCACTTATGGTCAATTGATACAAACTAAACTTGATGGGGGCAATGAGCCAATTGCAGCAGTAGGACCTAACCTAGCCAAACGTCTGCTTTGCCCAGCATAGCAGAAAGTCGTGAAATACAATTTTTGAGTAATCTATCGGAGTATAATGGATATTAACTTTTAAATAAGGGCCGCAGGCATGTAGGGCAAAATGGCGAAGCCGCCATGCGTGTTTGCGTCCCAGCCCGCGCAGCGGGCGAGCTTAATTTTTTTGTTAGGCGGCATGCAGATCTATTGGCTGCACGTTATCCAAGTTGATGTTCTGCTTCGCCTGCCATAGCTCGTAATTGTCTTGCATGCTAAGCCAGCTTTCAGGGCTTCGCCCTAATACCTTTGATAGCCTTAATGCCATTTCTGGCGTTACTGCACTTTTCCCCTTAACGACACGATTTAGTGTAGAAGCGGCAACACCAAGGTGAGTCGCAAGTGTTCTGCAACTTATGCCGTGTGGTTCCATGTAAATGGACTTAACAAATTCACCAGGATGTGGTGGGTTATGCATATTCATTAGTGATAATCCTCGTAATTTAAGATGTAAGCATTACCATCCGTGAACTCGAAAGTTACTCTCCAATTGCCGTTGACTGATATCGACCAAATATTAGATCTTTCTCCTTTGAGTTGGTGAAGAGAGAAGCCGGGCAAATTAATGTCATCAATATCTTGTGCGGTGTGGATAGCAGCTAATTGCATGCGAAGTTTTTTCGCGTGCTTAGTCTGTATGCCTGCAGTTTTTCCTTTTTCGAAAAACAGCTTCAGACCCTTATGTTTAAATGACTTTATCATAGATGGAGTGTAGCGCGTTGCGCAACGCTGTGCAATTAAACGCCTAACACCTGGTTAAGAGGCGAGTTTAGCTTGCTAAAATGTTTGCCAAAGGCTCGAGCAAGCTATTACGAGACCATATTAAACCACTTGTTATGCGCCAAGTTCTATATCCAATTTATGACCTTTACTGCCCAATCTCCCCAAAACTGTGTACGAAAAACTGTATTCATAGCTATGGCTAGAGCACAAAACAAGCCAAACGATAATAATGTACTCATGTAAATGCGGCCTTTAGCCCTCCAGTCATAAACCATTAGTACAGCGTAAATTAAAAACATAAAACCAACCATAGAATAACCTGGAATCGCAAGTAAATGAATAATGCGATTAAGCCCCTCTGGCATCATTTGGATAGCCGCAGCAATCATGAATCGTTTATGATTAGCCGAACTTTTGATATTAAGAATACCCAAAACATAAAGTGTTAAGAAAATTAACCATTGAAGGAAAGTCCCTCCTAGGAATCCACCTGCTCTAATTCTAGCTTGGGCGTCTTCAGAGCCGAACACACCAAAACCAGCTAGCCTATGATAGAATTCAAACGCCATTATCGAACCTGAAATCAAGATCCCAACGACTAAAAAAACGCTTAGTTTACCCAGGGTGCTATGTGCATTGTAGTTTCCTTTAGCAGACAACCTAATTTGATTTAAAAGCAATACATACCACGCGGCACTAAATGCACCATGTAATCCAATCCATAAAGTTATTCGGCTTAAGCTGTCAGGTTTAGAAAACCAGCTCAATGCAAATCCACCAAAAACAATGAATGTAATAAAAAGTGATAACAAATAAAAAAATCTAGTATCACCACAGTATATATTTGAAGTATTAACTTTCACTTAGATAGACTCCATTCACTAAAACTAACTAAGACACTCATTGTTATAAATTACGCAAAAACAGTGAATTCAACAAGCATAAAATATGAGCGTTACTTTCACTTGTGGCTCTAAAATCTAGAATTAGCGCTGATTTGAAGCTGGGAGCTGTTTCGCTACTTTTTTAAAATTGGGTGTCTAGCTAGACATTGTGGGCAATAGCCTTTGGACTGTTTGTTATTGCTTATGCACCAATACTCACCCGCCCCAGACCTGATGGTAGGACAGGTTAGCCAACAAAGTACTTTCGCTTCTCGACGAATAATTTTCTCAAAAGAAACAAAAAATAAATTTATTTCATTAAATTATTGACAGCTCAATCTTATATCTCTACATTTGTAGACACAACCTCGACAAATGTAGAGAAGAAATGAAAGCAGACGTTAAACTCAGTGAATTCGAATTAGATGTAATGAATATCCTTTGGCAACTCGGTAAGGCGTCTGCCCCTGAAGTGCACGAAAAAATAAAGTTAGACAAGGATGTCAGCTACTCCACCGTTAAAACCATAATTGACCGACTCGAACAAAAAGCCTGTTTAATGCGAGCAGAGCAACAAGGTCGCACTATCTATTACGCCCCTGCAATTGAACGTGAAGCGTTTTCCACTCCCTTATTAAAAGGTTTTCTGAAACGAATGTTTGCTGGCGATCCACACAAGATGGTGGCGCAATTGTTGGATAATGAACAACTTGATAACAGCGAAATAGAACAACTCGAAAACATGCTAGCTGCGCAAAAAGCTAAAAATAATAAGTGAGGCAACCATGGTAACTTACCTAACTATCACCTTATTGATCAGTGGATTATGTGGTTTGGCCATCCTTCTATTAGGTGGCGCACCAGCCCGTTTACGTTTTTATATTTGCCTAATGCTATTAGTATCTTGGCTTACCCCCTGGCAGCTTTTACAGTTTGAGGTGAAATCTAACTCTTTTGCCTTACCGCTGAATATTCTGAGTGAATTCAAACTCGTTACTGCAGATAACACAAACACAGAAGTGATAGCGCCAATAACAAAACAAACATCAGCTTCAATACAGACATTTTATGGATTCTGGCTGGCTGTATTTGTGATTGGTCTCGCTTTATTTTGCAAAGATGTGGTGAGTTATGTGCAGCTACATAGGCGTTGGCTTAAACACTCTAAATTAGACAACCAAGCTTGGCAAACGGCCGGTATACCCGAACAAAAATGTGATATTCGCCGTATCAATTCACAATCACCTGGCATGGCGACGGGTCTCATTAACCCTATAATTTGGCTAGACTGCAACCAACATGATGCTGAAAAAATTCGCACTATTGTGTTACACGAACTTACCCATATTCGCCAACATGATCCCTACTGGTTATGGGCAATTAATTTTGTACAACGTTTGTTCTGGTGGAATCCGCTTATTGGCTTTACCGCGAGATACGCTAGGCAACAAGTAGAATTAAGCTGCGATGAGCAGTGTAAAAAGCATTTGCCCGAAGGCAGCTATCAATTGCAATTGATTAAACTGACTTTACAGGCGAATAAA
Source organism: Paraglaciecola arctica (assembly GCF_018861065.1). Classification (GTDB taxonomy): domain Bacteria; phylum Pseudomonadota; class Gammaproteobacteria; order Enterobacterales; family Alteromonadaceae; genus Paraglaciecola; species Paraglaciecola arctica_B. Next base: position 18,972 of record NZ_JAHKQO010000031.1, on the reverse strand, counting down.
CCGCAACACCCGCTACCAATGCCAGCTGTTTTACGAATGAGCGGCACACCGGCATTTAATCTACAGCGGATCAATAAACTTAATAAGGAACATAACATGAAAAAACGACATACAATTGTGATGGCGTCATTGTTATCACTAACAGGCTGGATTGGATTTTCTAATGCAACTGTTAATTCACAGCAGGCTGTATTTAAAGAAGAGAAGGCTCAGAGTATCGTTAATGTACTACATACCATTAACGACAAAAAATTTACTGCGGCGCAATCACAACTAGATAAATTAACAACCCAAATTGACAGTTTTGAATCACCACAGCAAGCTAAAATTTTAAAACTTCAGGCACATGTTTTGTATGAATTAGAGCCCGAAAACCCGCAAATATTAGCTTATATGGATAGCGCCATAGCATTGGAAGATGAGTTGCCAACTAATGAACTTTTAGATCTTATCAACATGGCGCAGGCGTTAGCGGCAAGTCAGCAGAGATGGGACAAACAGCTTAGCTATTCTGACCATTGGTTTAAAGTTTCTGCTGAAGCTGGTGACAACAGCAATCAGAAAAACCTGTTGTACATGACCGCAGTGTCCCACTACTCACTAGCACAATACAACCAAGCTATCTCTAGGTTGAACGATTTAATGTCAATTAGTGAAACACAAGGGGAGCAACCCCAAGAAAACTGGTTAAAGCTACTAATGGCCAATCATTTCGAGAACGGCGATTCAGCTATCGCAACTAAGGTGCAAGCAAAAATCACCATGTTATATCCAACAGAAACCAATCAAAGACTGTTGAATGAACTATCGTCCAATCTATAAATAACACTAAAATACAAAACACATAAAGAGTTGCAAACTCCTTATGTGTTTTGGCATTTTAGTACTAACAGTGGATCCAGAGTAACGTTAAGGAAGACATATGACGCAATTTAAAACAGGCTTTATTGCCACTAATGATAAAGGTAGTGCAACTCAGACCATTGACTTACCCAACACAGGTATCACTAAGCTTCACCAGCAGACAAATCTTAATCAGAACTCAAAATTGGTTAAGCTTTCGAAAAAAGCACTGACAAAATTTGCGACTGCGGCTTTGGTTTGTACCGCAAGCACTATTGCAGGTTCTTCGTTAGCGAGTACAGGCCCTAGTTCTCAGTTTTGGCTATCAAGTACATTACGGCATGAAGATACTCAAAATAGTTACATATCAATACTCAATTCCAATCTAACTCATACTGTTTTTCATGATGTTAGAAGCAGATATATATCCGATGACGAACAACCCAGTTATACGAAAGCAGTTGTTATGGCGCTGATACGATGGATGTTAACAGAGCGAAATGAAAAGCAGGGAAACGATCCTCATATTAATGTCCAAAAGTTGGTGTCAATCATCATTGCCTTGCACAACAGTGGAACCTCTAACAAGATGGCTATACTTTTAGCCTATGTTCAAAATGATATTCAACAAGAAGTGGACAAGTCTAATAACAACGCTTTGGAGAGGTTAGATAAGGCTGCATTAGCGAAACAAAAAAAACACGATAAAGAATTTGAAAACAGGCAGCTATTTCTGCAAATGACCAGGCTCAGGCAAGCACAAGCGTCTATGCAACAATATGCGGCTTTAAACGACAAAGCATTTCAGCTCGGGTTTGAAACCTTTAAAAGGCTCAAAGAGATTGATGAAAATTTAAATATTCCCATCCATCAAAGAGAAGCCTTCAAAGCGGGGATTGAGAAAGGTAAACACAATTATGATTTAGCTGCTGACAGAGGCTTAGAAAGTTCATCTAACATGAACCAAACAACTAGCAACTCTGACAATGACCTAATTGAAGCAGACAAAGAAGTAAACGACAGCGAGATAAAACTCAATTTAAGTACTGTTGAAAATTAAAATGTATTTATCAATGGAAACGACCTTAACCAAGAAAATGGCTTTGGCAAATTTTTTAACTTGCTTTGGTCTGTGTTTACTACTTTTCGTAAGCTTCTTAAGTCACGGCTCACAGAATTTAAAAGGCCTTCACGAAAACATCCCGATAGGTGAATTAGATGGGGTGAAATTATCCATCAATATTGCTTTTCCACAAACACTCAGCGAACAAGCGCGCCCCGTGCTATTGATGATCCATGGTGGCGGTTTCCTAAAGGGCAATAAAAATAACAACAACGCCCGTATTCAGAAACTGAGCAAAAATGGTTTTGTAGCCGCCAGTGTGATGTATCGATTGGCTCCACAACATAAATTTCCAGCGGCGCTTGATGACGTTAAATTAGCCATACGTTTTTTAAAAGCTCATGCTAAAACCTATCACATCAATCCAGATCGAATAATTGTTAGCGGGTCGTCGAGTGGTGGTTTTTTGGCAATCATGGCAGGAGTATCAGGTAATTCTAGTGCCTTCTCTAAGCATGGTTTATACACTGAATTTGATTCTTCTGTGCACGCCATCGCCGCCCAATCAGCGCCTATCGCAGATTATAGACAGGCAAAATATTCAGATTTTTTACTGGTTGATCGATTGCTTGAAAAAAACGCCGACAACCATCAACAACACCTAGCAGCTATGTCAGCCGTGACCTATTTAGACCCAAATGACCCGCCAATGTTTTTAGCTCACGGTGATGCTGACCCTATTGTACCTGTAGAGATGAGTCGGGAATTTGTACGGGAACTTCAAAAAACCAACCACCCTCATCAGTACCTCGAAGTAAAAGGCGGCACACATAGTTTTAATCAATCCACTCCCGAAAAAGCCAAAATGGTATTTACTTCTTACGTAAATTTTATAGAAAAATGGGCCAAGACAGACCGGCATAAAAATCAACGCTTTTGAAATTCGCGATTAGCGAAAACTGTATATATATACAGCCAAAGGATAATCCATTATATTAAGCATTGGAATTCATTGGGTTTGATAGAAATAATGCTTGATACTATGCTGCTAAACAAAGAACAACAACAAGCTGTTGAATGTGCCGACCTTGAGAGTACCGACTCTATAAGCAACAACAATCAAGCACCTCTGCTTATCATAGCCGGAGCAGGCACGGGTAAAACCAACACTCTGGCACATAAAACCGCACAGTTAATTCTAAATGGCAAATCCCCTGATCGTATTCTTCTGATGACTTTCGCGCGTCGTGCGGCAAGTGAATTATCGTCTCGGGCCAATCGCATTGTCGAACAGCAACTAATGAAAAAAACGGGTAAGGGTAAAGCCCCAACTTATCAATCAATCAAAATTTCTTGGATGGGCACTTTCCATTCTATCGCGGCTCGTTTACTTAGAGAGCACGCCAACGCCATTGGTCTTGAAAGTGATTTTACTATCATGGATCGCAATGACAGCGCTGATATGATTGATGTTATACGCCATGAATTGGATTTTACATCCACGGTAAAGCGCTTCCCTAAAAAGAAAACCTGCTTGGATATTTACTCACGCTGTGTGAATAGCAAACAACCCATTGAAGAAATTCTAGATGCCCATTTTCCCTACTGCCGCCAATGGGACAAAGAGTTAACCCGCTTATTTGCTGCCTACGCTAAAGCAAAAATTGAGCAATTGTGCTTAGACTATGATGACTTGCTTTTGTACTGCTACCACATGGCCCAAGTGCCAGAAATAGCCAAACAGGTTCGGGAACAATTTGACTATATATTGGTAGACGAATACCAAGATACCAATGTGTTACAAGCCGGTATTCTAATGGGATTTTTTCCGACTGGTAAAGGCTTAACGGTAGTGGGAGACGATGCCCAGTCTATCTATTCTTTCAGGGCAGCTGATGTGGACAATATATTAAATTTTCCACAGCAATTTAGCCCACCTGCCAGAGTCATTTCACTCAAACAAAATTATCGTTCTCATCAAGCTATTTTGGACGTGTCCAATGTTTTACTCAGTGAAGGAACTGAGGGTTACAAAGTAGAATTATTCAGTGACAGAAAATCAGGAACTAGACCTAAATTAGTCTCGGTAGAAGATGAGACTAAACAAGCCGAATATATTGTCGAAACAGTGTTAGCCGCACGTGAGCAAGGTATTGAATTAAAAAAACAAGCGGTATTGTTTAGGTCGAGTTATCACAGTGACCGCCTCGAACTTGAACTGACCCGACGTAATATTCCTTTTGTTAAACATGGTGGGCTTAAGTTTTTAGAAGCCGCACATGTCAAAGATTTACTGTCGATTTTGCGCTGGGCCGATAACCCAAAACATAAAATTTCAGCCTTTAGGGTGTTAAAGTTATTACCCAGTGTTGGGCCAAAAATAGCCGAAAAAGTCATTAATTCTCTTACCGCAAAACACTACACATTTAGCGAACTACTTGATTACCCTATGCCGCAAGTAGCAAATGAGTTATTTCAAGCATTAGTAAAAGTACTGAGCGCTATCCATACCAATAGCATTGTTTGGTCAGAGCAAGTCAATGCTGTGGTTAACATCTATAAAGAATTGTTGGAGATTAACTACGATGATCACTTTGTTCGTTTTGGTGACATTGAACAACTGGCGCAAATATCTCAGCAGTTTCCATCACGACAACGCTTTTTAACAGAACTGACTTTAGATCCACCTCAGTCTTCAGGAGATCTTGCAGGTCCGCCTTTAATCGATGACGACTTTCTAATTTTATCAACAGTGCACAGTGCCAAAGGTCAAGAATGGACCAATGTTTTTGTGCTGAATGTGGCTGATGGCAACTTCCCCAACGAATATGCGGCGGGCAACAAACGCAGCTTAGAGGAAGAAAGACGTTTGCTAAATGTGGCCATTACCCGCGCTAAAGATGAACTGCATTTAATGCAACCGTTGAAATATTGGGTGCCAGAACAACAACGCCACGGTGACCGGCATGTTTACGGAGCCAAAAGTCGATTCTTAACAGAGCAAGTGCTTAAATTATTAGACAGCACCCACTTTCCTAGAATACAACTTAACCAACAAGAAAAGGATTCAGCCAAGCTTGCCATTACCGATATTAAAAAAACTGTTTTGGGTATTTGGGATGTTTGAAAAGGCAAAAATCGGCCTATAACTTCCGTTATGAACTCTGCGAACAAGCTAATTTAGGTAACCTGAACTTGGGGATAACCAACGCCTGTAAGCGACGCGATTTATTCGTATATTTGAAACTTAGTTACCCCATAAACGTAATGCTTCAATGTCGGATCAGCAGTCATTTAATCAGTTGCCAAAATTTTTTGTGTGGTGTCGTCGGGTTAATTGTCGATTGTTCTAGAGCAAAGGGAGACTAGTGATAACACAACCATTCCCCATTTCAATGTATTGCTACTATTCAATGTATTGCTACTAAGGTAGCAATACATAACAAAGTAATAAAAAATCAGCGCGAGTTAATCAATATGTCGATAAGTTAAATCAATCAACTATTTTTCGCGTCATCGATTTCCACAGGCGCATTCTTCACCGCTTCAACTGTCTCTTTTGAGGGATAACCATCAGCAATCAAACCCACAGTCACTTGAAATGCGCGTACACCTTTGCGGGTTGCTGGCCCTAATATGCCATCAGCTTCACCTACGTCGTAACCCAACTGATTGAGTTTTTCTTGGAATTGCTGCATTTCAACTAATGTGTAGTTTGGTAGTTCGGGTAGTGGTTTTGATAGAGTACCTTTGCCGTTGATACGGTCTGCCAAATGGCCTACTGCTATGCCGTAGTACTCGGAGTTGTTCCAACGTAATATCACATCAAAATTAGGGTACACCATAAACGCCGATCCGGTATGCCCGGCAGGCACAAGTAGTGCAGATTTTAAGTCACTTTCACCTAGTGGTTTACCACCTACTTGAGTGACGTTTTGTTGTGACCAAAATGACAAGGGTTGAGGTTGGGATTTACCGGCCAATTGATAGTCAAAACCTTCGGGTATGATGACTTCGCGGCCCCATCTATAACCTGTTTTCCAGCCTAGGTTTTGTAAAAAATGAGCCGCTGATGCCAGCGCGTCTAGTTCATTGTTCCACAAATCTATTTTGCCATCGCCGTCACCGTCTTTGGCATATTTCATGTAGGCGGTAGGCATAAATTGAGTGTGGCCCATAGCGCCAGCCCATGAACCAACCATCTGCTTATGGTCAAGCTCTTCTCGCTCAAGCAGCAACAAAGCTTGAACTAGCTCACCAGAAAAATAAACACTTCTACGTTGATCACAAGCCAGAGTCGTTAACGCTGGTATTATCGGGGTTTTTCCTTTGTAGCTACCAAAGTTAGTTTCTAGGCCCCAAAACGCAATGAGGTATTGGGCTGGCACTCCATATTGCTTGGTTAATTCTGCCAAAAACTCTTTGTGTTCCTGTAATTTTTCGCGACCTTTGTTGATACGCCAATCGGTCACTCTTTTTGAAAAATACCCCGTAAAGGTTTGCACAAACTCGGGCTGATTGCGGTCGTAACTTAGAATCCTCTCTAGGGGCTTTACTTGCCCTAAAATGTCTACTGTTGTGCGTTCAGATACACCTGCATCACGGGCTTCTTGTTGCAGCCGTTCAATGCACTGTCCAAATGAATCTGCTTCAGGCGTTGAACTTTGCTGTCCATGGGCCACAAAAGACAACGAGGTTAAACCTGTGGCGAAAACTAAAGTTTTAAATGAAGAAAAAGAAATCAATATTACTATCCAAAAGGTGTAAGAAATAAGTTGTTTTGGGACCTCATGCTAACCGACTTAGTAAAGTTCGTTAAGTGAATTTAGCGGCCCAAACGTCATTTGCCATAATATTTTGTGTACTGGTAATATGATCCAGCCAAGTTTTACCAATTAAATGATCAAATTCATGTAAAAAAATGCGCGCCACAAAACCTTCTAATTGAATAGTTTGTACATCACCGCTTGTATTTAAATACGTGACTTCAACTGAATTAGGACGTTCAATTCGACCACGCAATCCTGGCACAGATAAACACCCTTCCCACTCCCACACTTGGTTATCACTAATTCGTTTGATGCAAGGATTTATCATAACCAATGGTTGCATCTCAGGCGCATCGGGATAACGAACATTTGCACGTGAAGCAATAATCATAATGGCTCGAGGATCAAATACCTGAGGGGCTGCGATACCAATGCCGTTTGCCTCAAGCATAGTCTCTAGTAATTCTTCAATAAATGTATTCAGTGACTCAGATGCAAATTCATCTTGCTCTACCTGCGTTGCGGGAGTCCTAAGTATTTCCTCACCCACCTGTGCTATTTTCATATACTTTCTCTTATCACTTAACTGTTATTTTTTCGCCAGCATCTCGTTGTTAGCAGCGAGATATTGCTGCTAACTCACCAACTGCAGTTGCGCAAACTCTCGGTACAAGTCGTTACTGTCAACGAGTTCTTGATGTGTGCCTATGGCGACAATTTCTCCTTTGTCCATCACCACTATTCTGTCTGCGTTGATAACAGTAGCCAGTCTGTGGGCAATGATCAAAGTGGTTTTGTTTTTCATCAATTCTTCCAAAGCTAATTTTACGTGTTGCTCATTGGCTGCATCTAAAGAACTAGTGGCTTCATCTAACAGAAGTATTGGGCGGTCTGCCAATATCGCTCTGGCGATGGCAATGCGTTGTTTTTGGCCACCAGATAAGCGCACACCCCGTTCACCTAAATTAGTTTGGTAACCTTCTGGTAACTCGCTAATAAACTCATGGGCCCGCGCCGCTTTAGCTGCGTTTTCAATCTCCAACTCAGTGGCATTGGTGCGGCCGTAAGCAATGTTGTCTTTGACACTACTAGCAAATATCACTGACTCTTGAGGTACCAAAGCAAATTGATCACGTAGTGCTGACACATCTAAAGATTTGATATCTTTATTTTCTAAGGTTATATGCCCACTAGTAGTGTCATAGAAGCGCAATAATAATTGGAACAAAGTTGATTTACCGGCACCACTAGGCCCCACCAATGCCACTCGTTCACCACTTTTTATCCGCAAGTTTAACGCCTTTATCACAGTCACGGCATCAGTTTGTGGATAATGAAAGCTCACATTCTGCAGCGCGATTTCACCACTAATTTTACTAGGCAACGCAAAGGGGGATGGCGGTGACTCAATACTCGTTTGAGTGTTAAGTAACTCCATCAAACGTTCGCTGGCTCCAGCAGCCTTTTGCACTTCACCTATTACTTCGCTAATGGTCGCTACTGCACCACCTGCCATCACCGCATAAAACATAAAAGCAGTGAGTTCTCCGGCGCTAAGTTCACCAGTCAATACTTGCTGAGCCCCTACCCAGGCCACCAAGGTAATAGCGATAATGCTAATCGCCATAATACATGCCACCAGCAATGCACGGAATTTAATCCTAAAATGTGCCGCTCCCATTACACTTTCGATCCGCTCCCTGAATAAGCTATTATCTATCTTTTCATGAGAATAGGCTTGAACGGTATGGATTTCATGTAGGGTTTCGTCAACGTAGGCGCCCACGTCAGCCACTTTATCTTGACTATTTTTGGAGTACAACCGGACTTTAGCACCAAAAATTCTTATGGGTAGCAGGACTATTGGCACGGCAATCAGTACATATAAGGTCAGCATAGGGCTTGAAAAAAGCATCAACAGCAGTGCACCAATAAAGGTAATACTTGACCGTAATCCCATGGATAACCCCATACCCACCACAGACTGCAGTAATGTGGTATCTGCGGTAAAACGAGAAATGACTTCACCGGTGCGAGTTTTGGCAAAAAACGCAGGGGACAAGGTTAACAAATGTCCATACACTTTTTGACGTATGTCTGCGCTGACTCTTTCGCCTAACCAAATCATCCAATAAAATCGAAAGTAAGCCGCAATACTGCCTACCAAAGCAATGCCCATCACTAAAAACATGGTTTGATTTAGCTTATTCGCATTGTTAGCGATGAAACCATCATCAACAACAGCTTTAATACCTTGGCCTAATAATAACCATGCGCCGGCACCAATAATTAATGCGGTTATAGCAAAAAACACTTTAGATTTATAAGGACGAAGTTGACCAAACAGCCATTTCATAACGGTACTTGTTTTAGGGGATTGCAAAGTATTGTTCTCTTAAATTTATCAAGTAGGTTGAGTATGGGGGCACTAGCGAGTGATTTCGATACGTCTGTTAAAGTAAAAAGTATCAAACTGTTGCAGACAATTTAAATTTCACTTCTATACTGGAGATTATTTGCGCCAATATACGATAGGGAAATTTATGAACACTAGCAACGACTTGCCTAACCAAACCCAACCTAAAGTCACTAAAATGGATATGTCCATGAAAGTGGCCCTGTTAATCGGTGCGGGTTTATTGCTGTTCTTATTTTGGTTTTATCCTAACCTAATAAGGCTGAGTTTATATGCAGGATGTTTTGTCTGTTTAGGTTTGTTTTTACCTAGGCAAGCTGGATGGAACATACGCGATCGCCGCGCTAAAAAATCCAAACAATCAGAATTGCAAAAATGGGGATTTGCGAGCCGGGACAGAGAAGGACCATGGATTAATTACATAGATTACCCTTTGGTTCGCAACGAATCTTCGGCCAACGACAAGTTTTTTTATAGTGACTGGCTAGTCATTGATGACGGTAAAATCATCGTTAATCCCGGCACCTCAGAAGTCAATCTAGAATCTAAAACCGTCAGTTATGATTTAACCCAACCTAAGGCATACGCTTGGGATGGCTGCACGCCAAAACGTTTATTTTTTTGGTTGGCATTAATAGGCACGCCCGATTGGTGGCACGGCGAGCACACAGTTCAAAGCATCACGCAACAAGGTCAACTAGTTGAAAAAAAGGTATTTTGGCAGTTATGTATGCACGCGAGTTTAGTACACGATGCACTTTATCAATATTTAGACACTATCCCACTCACCAAAGTACAAGTAGACCAACTGTTTCACGATATGTTAATTGAAGCCGGAATGCCTAGTTTTATGGCTAAGGTTTATCATTGGGCAGTAGATAAGTTTGGCGCAAACGATGTATACCCAGATACAGCACAGCCTAATAGCGATTTTAGTAATAGTGATTTTAAGCAATTAGAACTAACGAGGTAATTTGCGAAAAACAGGTTTTGTAGATAGCGATTATTTTTCATCTACATTTAAGATAGCCAAGATCAATACAAAAAAGCATAACACCAGATTAAACAGGGGTATTTGTAAGTTGCTCGGCATCATGTAAATAACACTCACCGCTGGGATCCAAATAATCCAAGTGGTCACTACTGTGGTGGGTATTTGTACTTTGATAAGTTCATCAAAGTGCATTTTAGTTTTCTGCCAATTAAACTGCTGATCTTTCCATAAAAAAGCTAAGGCAATCATAGGTCCGGTCAAAAAGGTAGAAAATACAAATTGATCAAAAGCAGTTTTCTTCACTATGGTAAGCCAGTCGTTACCATCGCCAAACAACACCACTTGAAACCCGTAAAACCCGTTAATTAACCCACCTAGAAAAGCCCAAATCAGCACATAAAAAAGCAATTGAGAAAAAGGCAAAAAGCGAATTTTTCCACTCATAAACATATATAAAAAAGGTAACAAGCCACCAAATAGCGCAGTTGAAATTACCGCATATAACGCCCCATATTCTACTTTTAAATCGGCAAAAAACTGAAACATAGGCTGCGAAGCAGGCCAATAGAAATAACTTAAACCAATAGTCAAAGCAAACAACTGTAAACACACGCCAGGTAACAAATTGACACCTATGGCCGCTTTTATATTACCGATGAGCCTTGCCCCGTTTGATAGCGTAGATGTCATTTAATATTTTCCTGTGTAAGCTGTCTACTTTTTGCTGCGGTGAATTGCGTCATTATTTTGGTAACCTGCTAAGTGCGATATCGGTTTGCTTTTGCATATGGGCATTAATTTTATAATGCTCAGGACTCCAACCTAACAAAAATCGGTAAAAGTCGGCCCAAGCAAAGGCATATAAGTCGCGCCACTCTTGCTGTAAGCCCGTAAAATCAATGTCTATTTGGTAATGACTCAGTGCTTTACTAAGCACTGCAAAATACTCTTGCACTAGGCTTTGCTCATATTTGACTAATTCATCTTGATTGAGGCAGCCACCTAAAAAGTAAACCAGATCTTTAACCCCTACCCCTTTACCGACATATTGAAAATCTACCGCTGCCAATCCGTCAATATTGGCATCGTCAGCAAAACAGAAATTTGCCAGTTTAGCATCTCCATGCACCAGCGTTTGAAAGTGGGCGTTATTTAACACCGAGTCTATCGCTTGAGCTGAGTCTTTCAATTGACCAGCCTGCATCACCTTAAACTCTTCTTGGCGAGTCGCTAAATACCAGTAAGTACCAATAGGCCAAAGGTCTGTAATGTTTTGCTGCAAAAATCTAGCGTGAAAATACGCCAACCACTTAATGCCAGACTTCACATCAGACATAGATGCTTGGTTTTTGCGCAACCTAAATCCTTGTTGGTCGAGATCTTGTAGCACCAATACCTGTTGTAAACCGTCGGAAAATTCAGTCAATAATTGAGGTAACACACAAAACTCATCACATAAACGGCCATAGCGTCGATAGAAATTCGCTTCTATTTGGTATGATTTTAATTTACGTTGATGCCCGACTTGAGTATTCCAACCTCTAGGATGATGCGCTTCAAGCGGCGGAGAAATATGTTTTACAATAATCGAAATATTGAGCCTAGGGCTAACATAGCGAGAAATCTCACCATAACCACTCCACAGCGATTGTACCCGATGCAATTTACTCAGTTGTGGATCTGAAAAATGGGATTGAAGTTGCGCTAAGACGTTGATAGCTAGTCGCTGCTTTACTCTGAAATTTGCAACATCTTAACTTAAACAGCCATACCTAAAAAGCTCTAAAAATAGCTAGCAAAAAGCGACTCTAGTAGAGTCGCAAATTGATTAAACATTTTGCTTAACACCTGTTATCTTTCGCGACGTGGTGGCTTATGACTGGTAAATTCGTCTTCAGTTAATACGCCATCACCATCAGCATCAATATGTCCAAAAATAGTAGAGTGTTCGTTGTTTGGTACATCGCTTTGTTCAAACTCTGCATAACTAACGGTACCGTCGCTATTTAAGTCCAAAGATGAAAACGTGGGTCGCTCACGTTTTGGCATGTTTTGCCCACCGCGTTCTTGAGCGTGAGCTGACAAACTTAAAGAGATTCCTATTAAACAACAAAGTGTTAATAACTTTACTGAGCTATTGTTTTTTACTGTTTTTAATAAATTCATAATATGACCTGCTTGTTTGTTTAAATTCACATAAAGCTTACCGAACATTGCCGAAAACAGTGTGCAAGAAACGGGTAAACAATGTGCAAACAAAAAGAATCTAAGAAACAAGGAGCATGCTCAAAAGATCTCAATACTGGCTTGCTGCAGATTAAAAGTGATAGAAGGGGAAATGGGTGTTCTTATGAGTAGCGCTCAAACTACCAATAATAATCTGAGCGCATTTTAATAAACTGTTGGAAACTAGGTTAAATCCATACCCTGAATAATTTCATGGGCTATTTCTGGGGTGGTAACGCTAGGCTTTTGATGCAAATCCCCTTTTAATTGTCCTTTACGATGTTTAAGTGCTGCATCTAATTTTTTACTTGCTTGAGCGAGAGCTGGATACATTACTGCTCCTTTACCTTTAACCGCAATACTGGTGCCTTCGTATTTAGTGGAAACTTCTGCGCTAAACTCACCGTGCTCTTTCGTCACAATAATGTCTAAAGCGATAAGGGTGGGGAAATGACTGGCTACTTTAGAAAACTTTAAATTAATATCCTCTTTAACTGACTCTGAGATATCGCAATGGTGACCTGAAACATTTATTTTCATAGATTTTCCTTTTTGCTCTGGTTTACGTTTTTACAAACTTACTTATACAGCTTGGGTCAAGTTGCCAAGAAAACAAGGAACAACCGATATAAAAAATCATACTAGAAGATATTTTTCGGTGACCCAGAGGTTAACCATCCCAGTTTTATGGTAGATTTGCCACATTAATTCTCGGATATTTTTTTTATGACCTTATACCAAGGCAACACTCGTAAGATGCGAGTGAGCACAAATTCAGACAACGTTGCGCAATATGCTCTGCCCATTGGCGACACCTCGATCAACATGAACGCCTTGATTGGGCAAACGTTAACGGTTAGTTATCAGGGCGAAATCAATTGCGTACATTGCGCCACAAAAACCAAAAAGAGTTTTAACCAAGGTTATTGCTACCGCTGTTTAATGAAGTTGGCACAATGTGATACTTGTATCATTAAACCCGAACTATGCCATTACGAACAAGGCACATGCCGCGAACCAGCTTGGGGAGAGGCAAACTGCTTGTCGAGTCACTTTGTGTATCTAGCTAACACTGGCACCATAAAAGTCGGGATAACACGCCATGTGACAGACGGAGTCTCGAGTCGCTGGATTGACCAAGGTGCCACGCAAGCCATTGCGATCATGCGGGTACAAAACAGGTTAACCAGTGGTTTAGTTGAAATGGCTTTTAAAGAACATATTGCAGATAAAACCAATTGGCGCACTATGCTCAAAAATCAGCCTGAACACGTGGATTTAGTCGCTTTAAAAGAATCCTTATTGGAACAAGTAGAAGAGGATCTCGACGAAATAATTGATGAATATGGGTTTCAGGCCATTGATATTTCAGACACTCCTGCCATTGATATCCACTACCCTGTTGAGCAATATCCAGAAAAAGTAAAGTCTATTAACCTAGACAAAGACTTAGGCTTTGAAGGCACCTTGTTAGGCATTAAGGGGCAGTATCTGATGTTAGATGGCGACCGCGTAATCAACATGCGTAAATACTCTGGTTATAATTTGCAAATTACTGCTTAAGAAGAATGATACGAGATAGACTGTTAAGGGCGAAACTTAGGCTTAAATCTTACAAAGATTTAAGCCTAAGTACTTTAGTTTGTTGACGCGGTCGCTTTTTCAGACTTTGCAATTTCTTCATCCAAAATCTCAATCAATCTGGCTCGGTCAAACTGATGCACTTGGCCATGGTTGAGCTCTAACATTTTACTTATTTGGCGCCTAATAGTCGCATCAGCCTGCTGCACCGTTGCGGTGACCATATAACGCGACTTAGGAGTGTTACTTTGCATAATATGCAGTGCGGCTTTTGCCACGTCTATAGGGTCATTGCCTTTTTCTACTAGAGGCAAGCCAGCAACTAAACCGTCACGTTCTTTTTTGTATTGACTGTCATCTTTCCAATAGTTGGTATCTTTCATCAATTTGTAAGCGGCATTACCTATGTTAGACGCATAGTTACCAGGCTCAATGACATGCACACTCACGCCGAAACGTGTCATTTCCTTTGATAAAGCGTCGGTATAAGCTTCAATGGCATGTTTGCTCATACTGTATGCGCCAAACATTGAACTAGAGAGAATACCCGCAATTGATCCCGTAGTGGCGATACGCCCCTTACTTTCGATGATCATCGAAGCAAACGCTTGAGTCACACGAAAAGGTCCCAGCACATTCACATCGAATTGATATTCTAGTTGTTCGGCTGGCAGTTCAATCATGGGCCCAAACACCGCCACTCCAGCATTGTTAATTAAGCCATACAATCCACGGCCTTGTGCTTTGACAAAGTCTACCGCAGCGTTTATCTCTTTGGCGTTACGCACGTCAAATTGTACTGCCGTAACATTGTCCATGGCATTCATCACTTGCATCTCGTGTTTATGCAAAACGCCGGCGTATACGTAAAAGCCATTTTTAGATAACTCTTGGGTCATCTTTAATCCAAGACCTGAATTAGAGCCTGTTACTAACACCGCTTTTTGATGGGTTTTTGGGGTGCTAGTTTGGGCGCTGTATCCATTAAAATTAATGAGCAAAGTAACGCTAAATAGGATAATTCCAAGTTTTGTCATGGCGATGCCTTTTTTAAATTAATAATTAGGGTGGATGATTTGAGGTTCACAGTCGTACTTAACTGCAGTATATGGCAAAGGAACACCTTGCTATATTTACATCTGCTATGGGTAAACATTTACTAAAACTATTTAGGCTATTTACGGGGTGTTAGAGCGGTAACATATTCAAATGTTTCTATGCAATGTAACCTAGCAGTAGATAACTGCAACCTTTCAAAACATGGTATTTAAGCAGCTACAGAATATTACGCAGTAATTGTCGTAACGTTTTGAAAATGGGTAGGTCACTGTTTTTTTGATGTTGCAACACGTCAACATTAGCTTGCCAATGCATTTTTTCGAACTCCATAGGAAGTTTAACTAACTCCCCTGCTTGCACCGCTTCGTGGGCCACGTGCGCGGGTAAAAAGCTCCATCCGTGGCCTTGTAACGTCAGCTCGAGTAACAGGAAATAATTATCTGCATACAAAATATCTGGGCTGATTTTTAGTTGAAAACTACTGGTCTGGGTGTTTTTGGAGCGGATCAGCAATTGACGATGCAACCGCAAACTATCGATGCTTTTACTTGTTTGCCCAGATAACGAATGAGACTTAGCCACATATAAATCAAAACAAACAGTGCCAATACATTCATAGTCTAAATAAGTGGGAATATTAAGTTCACTAAAAATCACCCCAGTTAAGGGTAATGCTTTTTTAAGTAAGTCAATAATATCAAGACTCGAAGCGCTTAAAAATTCTAGGGTAACTTGGGGGTAAATTTGCTGTAATTCGCCGATAATGCTCGAAACAGCCTTAAATGGGATCCCCTCGTCCAAGGCAATGGTTATTTCACTTGGTGTGATATCACTAAGAGCTTGGACAGAATTTTTTAATCGTTGATGTTGATTAAGAAGAGCGTGTGCATGGGGTAATAAACGGCTACCTGCATTTGTTAATGTAGGATAACGTCCGCTACGTTCAAATAGAGTCGCATTACAATCTATTTCTAAATTCATAATGTGTTGGCTCACCACTGATTGCACCTTACCTAAGCGCCGTGCCGCAGCCGAAAACGAGCCGGTTTCAACTGTGGCCACAAAAGCTTGAAGTTGTTCAATGCCAAACATATCGCTTTTACCGATACTAAGTAACTAACACATATCATTATAATGGATGATTATGACGCTATCGTCACCCTTTATGTGAATACTTTATGAAAACCATTGAGCGTGTATTTCAGGCTTTTTTATTTGAAGTTATTGCCTTAGCCATAGTAGTACCCACTTCCGCAATTATTGGTGGGTTTGCAACGGGGAAAATGGCAATTGTGGGAGTTGCACTGTCTACTTTTGCAATGCTTTGGAATTATCTCTACAACATTCTGTTTGACAAAATAGCAGGGGCAAACCGGCTAACAAGAGGCGTAATTATACGAATGATTCACGCTTGTTGTTTTGAACTTGGCATGGTGGTTATTACCTTGCCTGTGTTGGCTTGGTACTTAGAAATTACTTGGATAGCGGCCATTGTTCTTGAAGCCAGCTTTTTGGTATTCATCCTTTTTTATACATTTATATTTAATTGGTTATACGATAATTATCAACCTTATCAATGGTTTGTGGCTAGGATCTAAAATGGAAACCTAAACTCTAGGCTTCCATTTTAACGCTGCTAGATAAGCGGTTGGTTGAACCTTTCTTTTCGAGGTAAATAGTAGTTTTCAGGATCTAGAGATAATAATACTTTATTGGCCTTACCTTGAATTTCGATGGCAGGAACAAAACCGTAATATCTAGAATCGGCACTGTTGTTTCTGTTGTCGCCCAAAACCAAGTAATGCCCTTCTGGCACAATCACTTCCGTAAAGTTATCGCGCGCCTCGGCTACAGGTATAAATTGTACGATATGCGCTACATTATCGAGTTGCTCAGTTTTTTGGAGGCTATTGTCGCGGTCTTCATATTGAATCGGCTTGCCATTAATAATCAGTTTATTCTCAAACATGGCGACTCTGTCACCTGGCTCACCTACGAGTCTTTTTACCAATCGATTACCGGCTTTCTCAGAATTAAACACCACTATGTCGCCACGCTTTGGCTGACCTGTTTGCATAATCTCTATATCAGTAAACGGTACTTCCAAACGATACGCCATCTTATTGACAAAAATCCGGTCGCCTTCAACTATGGTGGGTAACATAGAGCCTGTTGGCACCAAATACCAGTCAGCAAAACTACTTCGCGAAGCAAATAACACCAACGCAAACAGCAAAAAGGCCCAATTTTCTTTTAAGAGTTTGTGCATTGAAAGTTTGATATTCATGGTTTAATCCTTGTGAATGTGACTTGAAATAAGACCCTAAAACCAGCCTGAAGTTTAGTAGTAGTTTGTAACTCTATGTGTCGACAATCTCCCATTCAAATTTCGAGTGTTTTTTGGCTGCTTTTGTTTGGCACTGGATAGGAGTATTTTAAAGCTTTACCCCCTACTGACGCTACTGAGCAGGAAGGATAGCGATATCCTATCGCTATTTAAAAAGATAAACTGATACACTTTCCAATAATACGAGGGGTGTCAGTTCTTTTTGTCTGAGCTTGTTTTGTCTGCCCGCACACTTTCGATTAGATCGTTAAATGTCACTAAAAAAAGGAAATGACTTTTGTCTAAATTCACATTCGCCATAGCCGTCGTCACTGTTGCCTTTTCTTGGCTAACATATGCTGAGACAAACACTTCTATGGTGCAAAAAGAGGTAATGGCTTCATTCGAAAGTCTTGTTCAAGCCTCAAAGGAGCTCAATCATGAAGCTTATTTTGAGCACTTTGACACAGAAAAATTTGTTGGCCTAAACAGCGATGGCAGCAACTGGAATTCAATCGATGAGTTGTCACCTCTTATCATTAATGGATTTGCTTCAATTAAAGCAATAACACAGCTCACATTCACCAATGTTAAAATATCTGTCATTGACCAACATACTGCCATCCTGGTCAATGAATATACTCAGTCGATGGAACTAAACAATGGCCATCTACTCAGCAGTGCTGGAGGTGGTACTCAAGTGTGGTCAAAACGAACTGGAGCTTGGAAACTTGTAAGCGTTTCAGCTAGCAACAAACCTTGAACCTCCACTTCGTAAATGTTTCATCAAGAAAAAAACACCGTAAACCAGTCAATTACGCAGATTCATTTATTACAATTAGAATAGGTGTTTCTCTCACTTGATATTTAAAAGTCTGTTGTTATTTTTTATCTGAAAATAACAACAAGTAGGTCAGGCCTATAATACCAAACAGTGCAAAACCTGATAAGAGGAAGGGATCGATGATGATATTCTCTTTGAATTCAAAGGTCCCAGCAGATATTTTTTTCCAGTGCATAAAGTGTTGATTAGCAGCAACGGTCGCGCCGAAAAAACCAATCACTAAACCTATGTATTTTGCTATCCAATGGCTGGCACCTGGGGTAATTAGAATTAATCCTAAAATACCAATGACTGTCCGCTGTGCTCTGCAGTATGGGCAAATGTAAACCATACCGGTAAGGTCTGTTGTCCACGCCACTATTGAAATAAGAATAGCAATGATCCCCACAATCTTAGTGTGTGTTGAATATGTGTTTAGCTGAAAAACTTTCATCTGTGTTTAGTTCCTAATTTAAAACGATTTTGATGTAGTGTGTAGCTTGAGATCAATTATGCTAATACGCCTAGGTAACGCTAATAATAGGATCCGTTAAATTATTCAAACTGTTAGATATCTAGCAATGATATTTCAGTCATGTTTTAAACGAAAGTGACAACTAGTGTTAGCAAAAGGTACATTGCGACGCCCCAAGACTGTTTTTATTATGCTGAATGCGAACGCTAAACCGTATCCAAATAACGTGATAACATTAGCAAAATCGCAATATCAACACTAATGACTAAAATCAAATTCAGAGTGAATTTTAATCACAACAATTGCATATGGTCTAAAGCCAGTAAGGTGAGCACTTGTTACAAAAACAGTGCATAGCTATAATGCTGTTCACTTAAAGTGAGCAGCAGATTTTTTT
>NZ_JAHKQO010000012.1:2084-14662 GCF_018861065.1 Paraglaciecola arctica | reverse complement strand
TACCCTAAAATAAAAACTATCCTAAGTGTAGATGATTAAACTTGAATACCATCGTCTCTGACCACTTTGATTGAACTTGAATACCATCATCTCTGACCCCTTTGATTTGTCTCTGACCCCTTTGATTTACGTAACCTTTCTGCGTAGCAGTAAACACCTCTTGATAGGGCCTTAGGTCAACGCAATAGTCGCCTTTCGCGCGCATCGTCAGCCCGTCATTAAAAGGAAGAGAAAGCAAGTTGGGAGGCTTATTTTGAGCACAACGAAATAGACATAACACGCAAAGCGCTAAGAAAGACAATGGTGTCGTCTAGCAATCTTGCTCCTAGCGCAGCGCTTGCAGGCCAAGGCGTGATGCTAACGTCTGATATTATAATTGGGCAATACTTAAAATCGGGGCAACTCGTGGTGCCCGCTGACAACCCTCACCCCATCCGCTGGAAATCTCACTTTGTTTACCTGAAAAACTCGTCCAAACAAAAGCGTATAGCACACTTTTGCGATTGGCTTACAAAGAGAATGGCGGAACAAGAAGCACAGCAAAATGAGAAAGTTGAATAATTAGCTAATAAAGAGCCCAAGTGAGAGCGAATGATCGCTTTCTCATTGTGTCAATTTATTCCGATATTCAGAAGGACTTATTACATGCCATCGGCGAAAGGCTTTTCGAAATGCAGCAGAGTCGTTGTAGCCCAGTATGTGAGCAATTGAATCAATTGACAAATTGCTGTCTTGCAAATGATTAACGGCAAGCTTAGATAAAATTTCCTCGGTTACTTCACGATATGTTGTATTTTCTACTTTCAAACGGCGACTCAAAGTTCGCTTGGATATAAATAATCGTTGGGCAACTTGCGCTTCTGTCAGACTCCCAATAGGACTTGAAAGAAGAATATGCTGCACTTGGTCTACCGTGGATGTGGTATTTTTAGGTAGCCGATTTAATAGCTGCTGGCACTGTCGTTGTGAATGAATATGAAACTCAGGGTTACCAGAAACATTATGAGTGTAAATCAGTTTCTTAGGAATTTTAAAGACATTAGCAGTTTGCGAGAAATATACTGGTGAGTAGATATGCTTACGATAGCTTGGGTAATAGTCTGGCTTATTATGTTTCAGTTGAATAACGCCCTCGGTAAACGCCCTCCCGAGTACAGCACCTACAATAGCTTGAATAATAAAAGCGAAGCATTCCTGCAGCATTCTCTGAACATAGTAATCGAGCTCT
Organism: Paraglaciecola arctica; assembly: GCF_018861065.1. Lineage (GTDB taxonomy): Bacteria > Pseudomonadota > Gammaproteobacteria > Enterobacterales > Alteromonadaceae > Paraglaciecola > Paraglaciecola arctica_B. The sequence continues at coordinate 13,434 of NZ_JAHKQO010000012.1, read as the reverse complement.
ATATTGAACTCGCAGATACACAAAAGCCAATTTTCCTCATATTCAATCTCTATGCGCCCAAATGGAATTCGAATGGGCAAGTATTCAGAAAATGCTTTAATTGCTGAATGTAAATCCGGGCTGCTGGTTACCAAAAAACCGAGTGGACCATGAATCGATGGATGCAATTGGCTCGCAAAATGTAACCCAATATCGTCGTTACCACTTATCGATCGCGCATTTTCTAAAACCCTCATTTGTTGCTCAATTGTTATAAAATTCTCTTCAGGATTGATGAGTACACTATTGCTTAACGATGTACCTCGTAGCAGGCTACTCAAGTTTCGTTCTTGCATACCCATCACTCGAGCAAGGACTCTCGTGTAAACAGTTGAAATTAGCCAATCTTTTTCTTTTTTAATCATTCCCCGATTTCAAACCATGCCTGAAGGGTTGTCAATAAATAACCTCAAAGGTGACGGTTTTAGACCCTAAATAGTCCACATTTAACCCCCTATTGTCTCCTAATAACCGATTTCAAGCGCGCCTTTGAAGCTAAAGTTGTTAAAAACAAGTAAAGGATATTAACATGAAAAATAAGCTGATAATTGTGCTTTTATCGTTCGTTTCGCTAACTAGTAATGCCAACGAAAAAGGCGATGTTGTTTTTAGGGTGGGTGTGGTAACGGTCGATCCCACATCGGCTTCTAGTGACAACATTGCCATCCCTGTCCCTGATTTACCGAGTTCAAATGTAAGTTCAATGTCGAAAGACTCGGTATTTGGTGGCGCGCTATCTTATATGCTAACCGATAGCATCGGCATAGAAGGGCTTTTTTCCTTACCCATAGAAGCAGACATAAAAGTTTCGGGCGGTATTCCACTTGTTACTGGCTCTGATAGCTTTGGCACCGTCGACTATCTACCTTCTATGGTTCTACTGAAATACTATCCGCTTTCAAATGGATCTCAATTTCAACCCTATATTGCAGCGGGTATTAATTACACATTTTTCTTTAATGAGCGGACCAGTGAAGCCATCAATAGCAGCGCTACAGGCACATCTAACGTAAGCGTTGATAATAACTTTGGTTACGTCGCGAAAATGGGGTTGGACTATCAAGTTAATGACAAATGGCTTCTTAGTGCCTCCTATATATTTGTGAATTTAAAGTCGGATGCATCAGTATCAACTGCCAATATTGGTGACATCCAGATCAACAATATTGATGTCGACTTCAACGCGTTCCTCTTCGCCATCGGCACGACGTTCTGAGTTCAACACTTAATTAAAGGTAAACCCTTAAGTTTCACAACCCAGGATTTTGAGCGAGTAACTATACGATGAACAAAAGCAAAATTAATATGCACGCAGCGGTAGCCTATGAAGGTGTCGAAGACTTTCAATATGAAACACTAACCATGGAAGCCCCCCAAGATAATGAAGTTTTAGTCAAAATTTTTGGCGTAGGATTGTGTCATACGGACCTACTCGGAAAGAACGGCATGATCCCCTACCCATTTCCCGCCGTTTTTGGGCACGAAGGGGCCGGTATTGTGGAACAAGTTGGAAAGTCTGTTAAAAAAGTTAAACCAGGTGACGCTGTGGTTTTATCGTTTCGTTCCTGTAGCTATTGTGACAGGTGCGAAGATGCTGAACCAGCCTACTGCCGAAACCTTCTAGAGCTCAATTTTACTGGTCGAAGGGAAGATGGAAGTAGTGCGCTATCGAATGACAAAGGCCCAGTTTCTTCTAACTTCTTTGGCCAATCATCTTTCGCAACTCATGCCATGTGTTATGAGTCAAATATTGTAAAAGTAGATAACAATTTACCACTTCAAATAATGGGAGCATTAGGCTGCGGCATTCAAACAGGCGTAGGCGCGGTAACGCGATCGTTAGCGGTATCAAAAGGCTCTTCAATACTCATAACCGGCGGAGGTACCGTGGGGTTGAGCGCAGTAATGGGAGCGGCGCTAGCAGAATGTGAAACCGTTATATTGGTAGAGCCTAACGCCGACCGCCGCGAGCTTGCGGCCTCATTCGGAGCCACCTTGTGTATAGATCCCAACAAAGTAGAGAACGTGAGTGCTCATATACGCAGCCAATTTCCTCTCGGCGTTGACTATGCAATAGACGCCACTGGTATTCCCGCTGTACAGCAGTCAGCGTTTGAATGCTTGGGCTCAAAAGGCACGTTGGGGTTAGTTGGCGTAACACCTCCGGGGGTTTCTCCACCAGGTAGTATTTTTGAAATGATAAACGCTGGTATTACTATCAAAGGCATCATGGAAGGGGATAGCGAGCCTGACACCTTTATTCCCGAACTAATAGAGTACTTTAAAGCCGGCCTTTTACCCTTCGACAAGATGGTCTCCACCTACAAGTTATGTGATATCAATCAAGCGGTTACCGACCAGCATAATGGCCATGCTATCAAAGCCATTTTAATTCCTTAAGCCCTATAGAGTACTATTATGTGTGAACACGATTTTTTTATGACAATAAATGGTAACGCTGTACAAGGAGAAGGTAGCTACTTAGTTAAGAATCCTGCTACGGGTAGAGCGTTTGCCAAAGCGCCTAACTGCGACCAGCAAACATTAACACTTGCCGCTGAATCCGCGAAAGAGGCTTTTACGCGTTGGCGAGAAGTCCCTTACCAACAGCGGCAAGCACAAATTGTTGCTTTTGCCGACGCTATTGCTAGTGAAGTCGATGTCCTAGCGCCACTATTAACCCAAGAGCAGGGAAAGGTATTAGCTGCGGCAAAAGAAGATATCCTTGCAGGCGTGTGGTGGCTAACTGAAACAGCGAAATTAGCCCTACCAACCACGATAAATGAAGATTCTGAAGAACGTTTGGTGGTTACACACCATGTGCCTGTAGGGGTAGTCGCGGCGCTCGTTCCTTGGAACTTCCCTATTATGCTTGCCATGGTTAAAGTGGCACCCGCCTTACTTGCGGGCAATACGCTTGTATTAAAGCCGGCCCCTAGTACGCCCCTCACCACGCTGAAAATTGGTGAAATCGCACAGAAAATTTTTCCACCCGGCGTACTTAACGTTGTCTCTGGCGACGATAGACTTGGTCCTTGGATGACTGAACTTCCATTATTCGACAAAATTAGCTTCACTGGCTCTAGCCAAACAGGTCGCAAAGTTATGGAAAGCGCAGCTGGCACACTAAAAAAAGTGACCTTAGAGCTTGGTGGAAACGATGCATGTATTGTTATGCCTGGCGTTAACTTGGATACATTAGTTCCAAGCCTATTCTGGGGCGCTTTTACTAACTCAGGTCAGGTGTGTATCGCAAGTAAACGCCTATATATACATCACAATATTTACGATCAATTACTGCAAGCATTTGTTACGTATGCCAAAACGATTGTAATAGGAAATGGCTTAGACGAAGCTTCTCAACTGGGCCCTATCCAAAATGAAATTCAGCTTGAACGTATTAAAAATCTAGTCGAGGACTGTGAAGAACAAGGCTTCAACTTTGCCTATAAAGGCGAAAAACTAAATAGAGATGGGTATTTTCACCCACTTTGTATTGTAGATAACCCGCCAGAGTTTTCACGAATTGTGCAAGAAGAACAGTTTGGTCCCATTCTCCCATTACTCAAATTTCATAGCATAGATGAAGTCGTAGCCCGCGTTAACAATAGCGAATATGGGCTAGGCGCTTCAGTTTGGTCTGGCGACGTGGAAGAAGCTAACGCTATCGCTAGTCGCTTAGATGTAGGTAGTGTGTGGGTAAATGAAGTTCAGCATTTATCGCCGCATGCTAGTTTTGGCGGACATAAGCAGTCTGGTGTAGGGCAAGAAGGGAGCGTTTTTGGCTTACTTGAATTCACCGTACCAAAAACTACCTATACCGCCAAATTGTCATCGGTGCTGTAGCTAAAGAGTAAAAGTGAGAACAACCTATGTTAAATGAAAAACAGCGTACATTACTTATTCTCAATGGCATTGGTGTCCTAAGTGCGGGTGTATTTTTAGCCGGCTGGCTATATTTCATTATGCTATTGGAAGGAATCAGGCTATTTCCCATTGTTGAATTCATTATGGTTGAAGTGCCGGGCGATCGAAGAGCATGGAATATGGCTCACATGGAAGGGATTACGAATAGTTTATTGTTGTTTGCAACGGCGGCAATGGCTCCCTATATAAAGCTGGGAAAGAGGAATACCACCCTACTTTTTTGGACCTCAATAATCTACGCCTGGTTGTTTACCCTACCCGCCATTGCAAACGCGTATTTCGAGACTCGGGGCCTTGCTTATGGCGGGAGTCCATTCGAATCAAGCTTAGCCAACGACATTATTTTTCTGTTTGGCTGGCCATCATTTGCATCAGTACATATTGCAATTCCTTTACTCGGTTTTGGCGTCTGGAATCATTTCAAAGATATAAAGATGAGGAAGTAAATCATGAATAGCGTAACTGAAACTTGCGAGGCTGAGGAAACATTGTCAGCTCGCCCCGAGATTGCCGCTAGAAAAATAGCGTTTGGGCTGCAAAGCAATATTAAACCTATCTGGAATCCCAGCAAACCCGAGTGGAGTCATATGGTTAATGGTGCTTCTTTGACCATGCCTTATTTAGAGCCTTTTCTAAATAATACGATGAGAGAGGGAATGAAACTTATCGACAAAGATAATGAAAAACTACTTAGCGATGTAAAAGGCTTTATTTCCCAAGAAGCGCAACATTATCAGCATCACAGAAAATATAACGAAATGATCAAAGGTAGTGGCTATAAAAACTTAAGCCAAGTAGAAGACAAGATGACTTTAGACTACGAGAAAATGAAGTCGAAGAGCTTACAGTGGAGACTGGCCTATACTGCTGGCTTTGAAACCATGACTATGGGTATTACCGACTGGTTAGTAAACCAACGACAGTTTCTATTTGGTGGTGCAGACCCAAAGGTCGCTTCGTTTATCTTATGGCATTTTGTGGAAGAAACTGAACACAAGAATGTTGCAATAGATCTTTATAAGCACTTGTATGGAAATGAGTACTTCGCGCGAATTAGAGGGCTATTTGGGGCTTCATTTCATATTGCGATGTTATCGCGCCAAGGCTATATGCGTATGCTCAAGACAGACGGACGTTGGAATAAATGGAGGAGCAGACTAACCCTATGGAAAATGGTCGGTCAATTTTTTCTTAATATTGCTCCTGCAATGTTACGCGCGTTGCTTCCTAATTATCACCCCTCAAAAGTTAAAGATCCCGAATGGGTAAACCAGTGGGTAGACGCTTACTCAAAACTAGAAGAGGGAGAAATCCCGATTTTGGACACTAGCGATCCTGAAATTTCTCCATTATTTAACCAAATATAAAAGATGAAGACATGTTTGATAGCAATGTAGACATTCCTAGTAACACCAATGGCAGCCTAGATAGTGCGCCTATTAACCCAGACACGATTTGCCAATTACTTAGTGAACTGGCACAAAGAAAGTCGAATTCTCCAGCCATGTACTTTGAAAACAAAGTATGGACTTATAAAGAATTAGAAACGCAAAGTAAGCAAACCGCTCATACGCTTTTAAGCAAAAATGTCCAACCTGGCGACAAGATTGCTTGGTTAGCACAAAATGTTGCCGACTTCTGGATCGCGCTATTTGCGGCATCACAAATTGGCGCAGTTATTACCCCGATTAACTGGCGCTTATCACCTATCGAAATAAGTCAAATTCTTGTCGATGCAAATGCCTCTATACTAATTGGAGAAGCGCAGTTTATTGACTCTTTGTGCCTCAAAAAAAATCTGAATATAGAAACAATATACCTGGATCCCCAGCGCGAAAATAGTCTTCAACAATTGTGTTCAATCCAGCCATTCACCGATATTGAATTTAAACCCCATTTAGACGACCCAGTAGTGCAACTATACACAAGTGGCACTACTGGGTTACCTAAAGGCGTTGTATTAACAAATAAGTGTTTTAAAGAAGTTGCCGCATCACAGTTCACCATCGGCATCCTACAACCTAAATTTAACAATGAAATTATTCTGCATACTTTGCCACATTTTCATATTGCGGGGTTAACTCTTGGTCTTATTGGTTGGAAGCTGGGACTGCCACTAATGCAATATCGTCAGTTTGAACCTGAACGAATTCTAAAGCTGGCTCAAGAGCGTATTCCGCTTAACGGGTTCTTCGTGCCATCAATGATTATGATGCTGCTAAATTTAGCAAAAAAGAAGAACATTTCGTTAGAAAGCTTTGCAAGTGTTTCTTATGGCGCAGCCCCTATGCCTAGCGCCCTATTAGAAGAAGCTCTGCAAGCAATGCCTAACGCCAGCTTTTACCAGTTTTATGGGCTAACTGAGACAACTGGCGGAATAAGCGTATTAATGAGTGACGACCATCATCGAGTGGGTTCTCAACGATTATCCGCAGGCCTCCCTCTTCCTCATTGTGAAGTTAAAATCGTTAACCCCTATACCAATGAGCAACTAAGCACCGGGCAAGCTGGGGAAATTATTACAAAATCAAATTTTCTAATGCAAGGGTATTGGAACAATGCCAAGGCCACCAAAGACGCGATAAAAGATGGGTGGTTTAAAACTGGGGATATAGGCAAGTTTGATGATAATGGTTATTTGTATGTAATTGACCGAATTAAAGACATGATCATCTCCGGTGGGGAAAATATTTATCCCGCAGAAATAGAGAATATATTAGGCCAACACCCTGGTGTAATGGAAGTAGCGGTAGTAGGAATGCCCGACGATAAGTGGGGCGAAGCAGTGAGAGTAGTACTCGTCACTCGAGCTGGCGTTCAGCTTACAGAAGGTGATGTTATCCAGCATCTTACCGGGCGAATCTCACGTTTTAAAATGCCAAAGAAAATAGACTTCATAGACGCGCTTCCCCGTAACCCCGCTGGAAAAATATTGAAACGAGCAATTAGGGAGCAAATCTAAATGGGACAAGTGAAGAATAGCAATAAAGTTTGGCATTGTGATGCCTGTGGATTCACATACTCTGAAAAATTAGGCTTACCTGATGAAGGAATACCGGCGGGAACCGCTTGGGAGGACGTGCCAGAAGACTGGTATTGCCCTGACTGTGGCGTAGGAAAAGACGACTTTACGCTGATGGATGAAAGTGATTTATAACAGTTTTGAATAGGAATGCGTGAGATGGAAAGTATAGTAATAATTGGTGCTGGACACAGTGCTGTCGAAGCCGCCTTGACGCTCAGAAAGAAAGGTTGGGAACACGACATTTGTATTCTAAGTCAAGAATCAGCCTTACCCTACCAGCGGCCACAACTATCTAAAGGGTATATCGATGGCTCCGTACTAGAGGAAAAGTTAGCGTTAAAGCAAAGAGAGCTCTATAACAAAAACAACATTGAAATTAAGCTTGGTACCAAGGCTATTAAAATAAACCGCTCGCGTCGAATAATTGAGACAAGCAAAAACGAAAATATACCCTATTCACATTTGATTATTGCCACAGGCACTCGCCCACGTCCCCTTACAATTTCAGGGAGTCATTTGCTCGACGTTAACTATTTACGTTCGCTAGATGATGCCAAAAAGATTAAAAGCAAACTGGCCGCTGGCAGAAGATTACTCGTAATCGGAGCTGGATATATTGGTCTCGAACTAGCCGCATCTGCAACTAAATTGAACTGTAAAGTCACCGTTGTAGAAGCGGAGGAACGGGTTCTGGCTAGAGTGACAAGTGAAGTCGTTTCAACCTTTTATCAAAACTTACACCGAGCACATGGCGTAGAAATAAAACTGAACACGAATATTCAAACTATTCATAAAGTTAGCAGTGGTTTTGAGGCTATAATGTCAGATGCTACAACGATAGAATTTGATACCATAGTGGTAGGTATCGGTGTGCTTCCCAACACTCAGCTTGCCGAAGAAAGTGGTTTAGTTTGTAGCAACGGCATAGTGGTAAATGAGCGGGCACAAACCTCCGACCCGTTAATTTACGCGATTGGAGATTGTAGTAATCATCCCAATGAATTCTATCAAAAACAGATACGTTTAGAATCAATACCAAATGCACTTGAGCAAGCTAGGGTTGCCGCCGCCAATATCTGTGGATCACCCAGTAGCTACAACTCCATTCCTTGGTTTTGGTCCAATCAGTACAACGTGAAACTGCAAACCGTTGGCCTTTCTGAGGGTTACGAAGAAATTGTTGTAAGAGGCACGCCAGCAGACAATGTGTTTTGTGTATTTTATCTCAAAGATAAGAGACTTATTGCCATGGATGCAATCAATTCATCCGCGGATTTCCTCAAAGCGAAAACACACATACTAAACAAAAATACTATCACTACAGCACAGTTGACAGAGACCACCAAAGCTTGGTTTGAACCCGTTTAGGCCAGCAGAGTACATATATTTCTATATATGTACTCTCACGTGCCAGATGTTCAATTGCCCGATCTGTATTTTTCGACACATCGAAGAACGGTGTTTTAGGAAAGTTCCACCACTCAATTGCACCGGTGACAGAGTCTGCCATGTAAAAGGCTGTAGTTGAAAGTATGCTGTTGTATTAACGAAAAAACGGCGAAGCAGTATAGCGGCCCTGTTACCTATTACTTGCTCTAACTTGCTTAGGCGTCATACCAAACCAACGTTTACACGCTCTATTGAATGCACTTTGTTCTGAATAGCCAAGTAGCCCGCTAACTTGGCTTAGAGGTAACCCCGAGTGGGAAAGATAATGTATTGCCAAGGACTGACGCTCTTCATCTACGAGCACTTTAAAACTTGTGGACTCTTCAGATAATCGCCTTTGTAAAGTTCGAGGATGCATCGCCAGTTGAGTGGCTACCGTTATTTCGTTGCATTGCCCTGTGGGCATTAACTTGCTTATTAGCTCAGCAACCCTCACCGCTATGCTTGCTGTACCGGGTGCGAACTGCGACTCCAAAAATTCAGTCACTAGTAGAAGCGTGTCGGGATCTGCGGTATCTATTTTACGATGCGCCAGTGAAGATGAAAGTATAAACCCATTCCAGTTCTGTTCGAACTTTACCGTACAATCATAGGTTTCTCTGTAGCGTTCAATGGGAGCAAGTTGCTTATGCTTGAAACTAACACGTATTGCGTGCGCTCCTTCACCACCCAGTAATCTAATAATACGCGCGCCATTAGCCAAACTAAGTTCATAGGGCTGTCGTAGGTGGCCTTGGTTTTTGTCCAAAATATCAAATTGAAATCGATAAGCACCTTCACTATCTCTATCGAGCAACCCAAGACGTAATCCGGGACTATGCAAATAGAGGTACTTTGCAATTGCTTCAAATGCCTGTAATAGCGTGTCTGCATGACGGGCGATAACCGCAATAGGCCCTAACATGTTTAGTCCTTGCCATTGCGCAAGCCGCATACCGAAGTCTGAACAACCAAGTTCTTTAGACGTAAATTCAATGAGCAACAACAGTGAGCGAAGGGGAATGAAACCTTTATCGTCGTTCAATGTATCAATCGAAAGGTGATAACGAGATAAAAACACGCACGGATCGGCACCTAACTCTCGAACAAGCTCGTCATACCCCTGTAAATTGGCCGCCCTGACTAGACTCCCCATATAACCACTCTCATTTACTGATAGCTACTGTCACCTAATATCAAAAACATGTCGCTTAAAGACAATAAATCAATTCCACAAACTCGTAAAGTAGTTAAACAAAATATTAACAACCCCTTTGCTATTAAGTTACAAATCCCAAGGTGATAGAGACATGAAGCGCAATGAACAGAACAAAAAAAACTGTCGCGATATTCCACACTATGACGTATTAATAATAGGCGCTGGGTTATCAGGTATTGGGACTGCTTGCCATATCGCTAGCGCTTTCCCCGACAAGAGCATTGCTATTTTAGAGCGGCGGAAAACCCTGGGCGGCACGTGGGATCTCTTCAAATATCCAGGGATCCGTTCAGATTCCGACATGCTCACCTTCGGCTATAATTTTCGACCTTGGAATAAATTGCATACGTTGGCTGATGGCCCTGCAATAAAACAATATATTATTGATACTGCGGATGAGTTTGGCGTAAGGGACAGCATTCACTTTGGCATAAAAACCCAAAGTGCAAACTGGAGTAGCACAAACAAGCACTGGCACGTAACCGCGTATCATGAAGAGAGTGGCGAACAACAAGAATATACCTGTGGCTTTTTTATAAGTTGTGCGGGTTACTACAATCACGATGCTGGGTATTTACCCTCATTCCCTAATGAAGAACGCTTTCAAGGGCAGAAGATTCATCCTCAGCATTGGCCAAAGAACCTTAATTACAAAGACAAAAAGGTTGTCATCATAGGCAGTGGAGCAACGGCTGTTACGCTGATGCCTGCGATGGCCAACGAAACTGCCCATATCACTATAGTTCAACGCTCTCCTTCTTATATTTTCTCTGTGCCTTCAATAGACAAAATGACAGGTATGCTCCAACACGTCATTCCCAAAAAGTGGGCCTTTGGCATTGCTCGCAAACGAAATTTGATCGTACAAAGAAGTATCTATTTAGCCTGCCGCCGCTGGCCTAAACTGATGAGAAGTTTTCTTTTATCACGCGTTAAAAAGCTTGTGGGTCCCAACGTAGACATGCAGCACTTCACCCCTAAATATATGCCGTGGGATGAGCGCCTTTGTTCGGTACCCGATGCAGACTTATTTAATGCGTTGCGCGAAGGCAAGGCATCGATAGAAACCGGCCAAATAGCGTCTTTTGCTGAAAACGGCGTTATTATGAAGAACGGTAAAACATTGGAGGCTGACATAATTATTACCGCGACGGGCCTAAACCTTCTCACGTTAGGGGGTATAAAGGTTAGCATCGATAATCAGCCCACTGCATTTTCACAAAAAATGACCTACAAGAGTGTACTGGTTGAAAATATGCCTAACATGGCATGGATTTTTGGCTACGTGAACGCGTCATGGACATTGAAAGCGGATATTTCAGCCACTTATTTATGTAGACTATTTAACTACATGCAAAGCAACAGTTATGACGTCGTCATGCCAGAGGATCATGACAATAGCGCTCTAGACGACGGCATCATGGACTCACTGCAAGCCGGTTATGTACAAAGAGGAAAGCATCAATTACCTCGCCAAGGCACTAAGTACCCTTGGAAAGTCACTATGCACTATGGTCAGGACAGAAAAATGCTATTGGATGACCCCATCGAAGACAGCGCGCTAAAGTTTGTCAAAAAGGAAAGTATGCCTTCACCCCACTATTCGCCTAGCCCCGCAACTGTTGAAAATGCGTGACACTCTTAGCGCCTAAATATGCCCCTGAAAACTATAAAAGAACAAGAGCCCGTTAACGTTCAGTTCAGTTCAGTTC
>NZ_JAHKQO010000012.1:0-1871 GCF_018861065.1 Paraglaciecola arctica | reverse complement strand
CAGTTCAGTTCAGTTCAGTGTAGCAAAGACAACACTTTAAAAAATAGAAGGCTAAAAGTAACCAAGATGCAAAAAATACAGTTTCAACGCCACGATATTGAATTCGACAGTAAAGGCACTACCTGTAGAGGCTGGTATTACCAACCTGTAACCAGTGAAGATAAAACTCCTTCATCAGCATGTATTTTAATGGCACATGGATTAGGGGGCACGGTAGACTCAGGGCTATCACCGTACGCCGAACGATTTGCAAGCTCTGGCTTTCATGTAATTGTGTTTGATTACCGCTATTTTGGCAAAAGCGACGGCATGCCTAGGCAATTATTAACGGTAGCCAACCAGCTTGAAGACTGGCGCTTTGCAATAGATTACGCCAGATCGATGCCTCAATTACATCCTAAACAAATTGGATTGTGGGGCACGTCTTTTTCTGGTGGGCACGTTGTCACTATTGCCGCGCAAGATAACCGCATTAAAGCAATATGCGCGCAAAACCCAATGCTTGATGGAATGGCATCCGTCAAACTACTGGCGAAACACGCTGGCCTACTACATGTGATAAAGCTGTGTCTTTCTGGCATTCACGACATAATTAAGCGTAAGCTGGGTATGCCTCCGGTAACAGTGCCGGTTGTTGGCACATCAGGGCAGCTTAGCGCAATTAGCAATACACAGTTTTATGACGATTACATTGGCATGGCTTCAGAAACATGGGTTAACAGCATGACCGCAGGAGTCACCGTGACTCTACCGTTTTACCGGCCCATTAGTTATGCAAATAAAATTAGCTGCAAGGTGCTATTGCAACCTTGCATGCTTGATTCAGTGGCTTCCGCATCCAGCGCACTTACATTAGCGAGTAAACTAGGTCCACTTGCCACCTTATGTCCACTAACCGGCATGGACCACTTCGACTTATATGAGGGCGAAGGTTTTGAAGAAACGGTGACTGAGCAAGTCAGGTTCTTCACCCGTTCTCTTTTTTCACCTTCATAGGACACCAACATGAAAAACCGACACTCCCAACCACATATATCAATTAACGAGGCTTTACTATGACATTCGTATTTTTACATGGCTCAGGTTGCACGAATAACGTGTGGGCACACCAAGTATCGTTTTTCAACAACACCATTGCTTTAAACTTTCCCGGCCACCCTGATGGCGAAGCATTATGCGATGTAAAATCCATTGCTCAATGGGTGCTTAACATCGTTGAACAAGAAGATTTAACAGACGTGGTGTTGGTGGGTCATTCTTTAGGAAGTGCCGTAGCCATGCAAGCTGCTCTGCTGGCCTCAAGCGAATCAACGACTTTCGATTCAAGTAGACTAAAAGCACTGGTGCTAATAGGTGCGGGCGCTAAATTAAAAGTAATGCCACAATTGCTTACGTCACTAGCAGCGCTTATAGAAGAAGGCGGAGCATTCCCCGATTACCTATTGGCTTCAAACCAACAACTGCAAGAGCCGTTAAGAACTGATGTAAATTCGGCAATCGTTAAAAATGGCGCCGCAGTGATGCTGAAAGACTTTACGGCTTGTGACAACTTTGACGTTATGCAGGATATAGGTAGCATTACATTGCCAGTACAGCTTATTGTTGGTGACAAAGATATTATGACACCGGTGAAATATTCTGAGTTCCTGTTATCTCAATTGCCTAACGCAAAACTTAACATTATAGAGAATGGCACTCATATGGTGTTTGCAGAACAACACGCTAACGTGAACGGATGCATTCAGGAATTTATAAATGAGTTAGCCTAGTCCACCCCCTCAAGCACTTATTAAAACCTAACTATAAAACAGAGCGTTACGCTAAGCAGTAACGCCTCGTGGTTATTAATCTACTTGAATCGATAGGGTCAG
>NZ_JAHKQO010000007.1:101265-327408 GCF_018861065.1 Paraglaciecola arctica | reverse complement strand
AAACTTTGCTTTTGCCATTTTACTGGTTTCCTAAGTTAAAAATCCGACCTCAATTTTGAGTTTCGGATCAGACCTTCATTAAAATTTAAGTTCGCGCATTCGTAATGGCTTTAGAGACATTATTAGGCGCTTCTGAGTATTTATAAAATTCCATTGAATATGACGCTCGCCCTTGAGTTGCACTACGCAAATCAGTGGCGTAACCAAACATTTCAGATAAAGGTACTTTAGCATGTATTATTTTAATACCAGCCACACCATCGTCCATGCCTTCTATCATACCACGACGCCTATTAAGGTCGCCGACTACATCACCCATCCAGTCTTCTGGAGTAGTGACTTCAACTTTCATTGTTGGTTCAAGTAAAACTGGATCTGCTTCTTCAGCCCCTTTCCTGAACCCCATCGACCCAGCGATTTTAAACGCCATTTCTGAAGAGTCAACATCATGATATGAACCGTCAAACAAGGTGACTTTTACATCAAGCACCGGGTATCCAGCTACCACACCATTTTGCATCTGTTCTTCGATACCTTTATCAACCGCAGGGATAAATTCTTTTGGAACTGCTCCGCCGACAATCTTATTGATAAATTCGTATCCAGCGCCTTCTTCATTGGGTTCGACAGTTAACCAAACATGACCAAACTGGCCTTTGCCGCCTGTCTGACGAACAAATTTTCCTTCAACATCGACTTTTTTGCGAATAGTTTCGCGATAGGCAACCTGAGGTTTACCTACATTACACTCAACATTAAATTCTCGTTTCAAACGATCGACAATGATATCTAGATGTAATTCACCCATACCAGAGATAATTGTTTGGCCTGATTCTTCGTCTGTGTGTACTTTAAAAGATGGATCTTCTGCCGCTAGTTTTCCTAGGGCTACACCCATTTTCACTTGGTCTGGTTGCGACCGTGGTTCTACTGCAATAGAAATAACCGGATCCGGAAACTCCATTCGCTCTAAGGTAATGATGTGGTTAGGATCACATAAAGTATCACCTGTGGTTACATCTTTTAACCCTATCGCAGCTGCAATATCACCAGCACGTACTTCTTTAAGTTCTTCTCTATCCTTGGCATGCATTTGGACAATTCGTCCAAATCGTTCACGCTTGGCTTTTACGGGGTTGTAAAATGCATCGCCTGAATTAACTACACCAGAATAACAACGGAAAAACGTTAAAGTGCCAACGAAGGGATCAGTAGCAATTTTAAATGCCAAAGCAGCAAAAGGAGCAGTATCATCTGCTGGTCTCTGAGCTTCTGTTTCGTCTTTGTCGTCAAGTACACCTGTGATCGCTGGCACATCCATTGGCGCAGGAAGATACTCGATTACTGAATCAAGAACGGCCTGTACACCTTTATTTTTGAACGCAGAACCACAAGTTGCTAAGACAATTTCATTCGCAAGAGTTCGTTTACGTAAACCAAATTTGATTTCATCTTCGGTAAGGTCAATACCTTCCAAATATTTATCCATTAACTCATCGGTAGCTTCTGCAGCAGCCTCAATCAACTCGGTACGCAATTCTTGCGCTCTGTCCATTAAGTCAGCTGGAATCGCTTCATAAGTGAATGTCATACCTTGATCAGAATCATCCCAATTAATGGCTTTCATCTTGATAAGATCAACGACACCTTTAAAGGTTTCTTCAGCACCAATGTTTAAATGAATAGGCACACAATTGGCACCTAATCGTTTTTCTATTTGGCTTACCACTCGCTCAAAGTCAGCACCAGATCTGTCCATCTTGTTAACAAATACAATGCGCGGAACGCGGTATTTATCAGCTTGACGCCACACTGTCTCTGACTGAGGCTCTACTCCTGACGAACCGCAAAACACTACAACCGCACCATCAAGCACTCGCAAAGAACGTTCTACTTCAATAGTGAAATCAACGTGTCCTGGTGTGTCAATGATATTAATTCGATGTTGTTCGAATTGTTTGTCCATACCCGACCAAAAACAGGTCGTCGCTGCCGACGTAATGGTAATGCCGCGCTCTTGTTCTTGTTCCATCCAGTCCATAACGGCTGCGCCATCATGGACCTCACCGATCTTGTGAGACAAGCCAGTATAAAATAGAACGCGTTCTGTGGTCGTGGTTTTACCCGCGTCCACATGGGCGACAATACCAATATTTCGATAACGCTCAAGGGGCGTTTTACGAGCCATAACTTTCTCTTATTACCAACGATAGTGAGCGAAAGCTTTGTTTGCTTCGGCCATACGGTGAACGTCTTCACGTTTCTTAACCGCAGAACCTTTGTTTTCAGCAGCGTCGAGCATTTCAGCTGCAAGGCGTTGAGCCATTGATTTTTCACCACGTTTACGAGCAGCGTCCACCAACCAACGCATACCTAGGGCATTTCGACGAACAGGACGAACTTCTACTGGAACTTGATATGTAGAACCACCAACACGACGAGATTTAACCTCTACCGTGGGACGGATGTTCTCGAGTGCGACTTCAAATACTTCTAGGTGCGCTTTGTCAGCTTTAGAAGCAACAATATCTAGTGCACCGTAAACAATTTTTTCAGCAGTCGATTTTTTGCCGTCTAACATGACGACATTCATAAATTTAGCAAGTAACTCTGATCCGAACTTAGGATCTGGTAGGATTTTACGTTGACCTACGACTCTTCTTCTTGGCATTTCAAATTCTCCGTAGAATTTTCAGGGGTTTCCCAAAACTCAATTAATACTTTAGTTTGGCCTTACTAACGGAGAACCGTTAAGACTTAGGCCTTTTTGCGCCGTACTTAGAACGGCCAGCTCTTCGATCACTTACGCCAGCACAATCTAATGTACCGCGAACAGTGTGATAACGAACACCTGGTAAATCTTTAACACGACCACCACGAATAAGAACAACACTGTGCTCTTGTAAGTTGTGACCTTCACCACCGATGTATGAAGAAACTTCAAAACCGTTAGTTAAACGAACACGACATACTTTACGTAATGCAGAGTTCGGCTTTTTTGGTGTGGTGGTATATACACGAGTACATACTCCACGGCGTTGTGGACAGGCTTGCAAAGCCGCGACGTTGCTCTTCGTCGCAGGTTGTTTGCGGGGCTTGCGCACTAACTGGTTAACTGTTGCCATTAACTAGCTCCTGATTAAAATTACGACTGATTGCCCTTTTTTGAGGGCGTAAAACGCGAAAAATCCGCGAGCCCTAATTCATTGACGATAAAGCCATCGAATTTCGGGTCGCGGAAGTCTAATGATCAATGTGTGACCTGTCAAGTAAGACTACTGCTAAACTGCATTAAATATGGGTTTAGTTAGTCTCCTTTGTTATCCAGATCACTTTTTGATCCAATTTTTACTCGTCAGCAGGTGTTTCACTCACCTCAGCATTTAATGCTTCGGTTAGTGCCAATTCTGCTTCAGATGCAGAAACTGAAGGTTCTTCCAGTTCCTGTAGTTCTGCCAGTTTTCTAGCAGTACGTTTTTGGTGATACGTGAAACCGGTACCGGCTGGTATCAATCGTCCAACAATTACGTTTTCTTTCAATCCGCGTAGCTCATCTTCTTTACCTTGCACTGCTGCTTCGGTAAGAACACGAGTCGTTTCTTGGAAAGAGGCTGCTGAGATAAATGACTCAGTAGACAACGATGCTTTAGTGATACCCAATAACTGTGGTTCGAATTGAGCAGGAATTTTACCCTGTCTTTCTAATTCACGGTTAGCGATTTTCACGTTGGAGACTTCTACTTGCTCACCTTCTAAGAACTTACTGTCACCTGCATAAGTGATAATACACTTACGTAGCATTTGACGAATAACCACTTCGATGTGTTTATCGTTAATTTTTACCCCTTGAAGGCGGTAAACTTCCTGAACTTCGTTAACGATATAGTTAGAAACAGCACTAATACCACGTAGTCTAAGGATATCATGAGGAGACTCAGCACCATCGGCAATAACTTCACCTTTTTCAACGTTTTCACCTTCGAACACGTTAAGGTTACGCCATTTAGGAATCATCTCTTCGTAATGATCTTCACCCTTAGGTGTAATAGTTAAGCGTTTCTTACCTTTGGTTTCTTTACCAAAGCCAATCATACCTGAGACTTCAGCTAGAATGGCAGGCTCTTTAGGCTTACGCGCTTCGAACAAGTCAGCAACCCGAGGAAGACCACCGGTAATATCACGAGTTTTCGAACTCTCTTGCGGTATACGTGCAAGTACATCACCTGGTTTAGCAGCCATACCGTCAGTAGCTTCTATAGTAGTGAAACTTGGTAAACGAATTTCTTGTAAACCAAATTCTTCACTTTCAAGAATAAGCTTGGGTTCTTTAGCATTCGCTTTAGACAAGTCGTTAACTACGATACGAGTAAGACCAGTTAAATCATCTTGCTGCATCTCGGTATTACTGTCATCAACGTCAGTGAAACTGATTTTAGCAGCACGCTCAGTCACAATTGGATGTGAATGCGGGTCCCAATTAGCAACAACTTCACCAGAAGTGATTTTAGCACCATCATCAACTGACAAGATTGCACCATAAGGCACTTTATAGCGCTCTTTCTCACGACCTTGATCATCTATAATAGTGATTTCGGTAGAACGAGAAACAATAACAACTTTATCTTCTGTGTTGCGTACATACTTAGCATTATGCAGTTTCATAGTACCAGTAGTTTTTACCTGTACATTGTTTTCTGCAGAAGCCCTCGATGCCGCACCACCAATGTGGAACGTACGCATGGTTAACTGTGTACCTGGTTCACCGATTGACTGAGCGGCGATAACTCCGACAGCTTCACCATGGCCAACCATGTGTCCACGAGCCAAATCACGACCATAACATCTTGCACATACACCAAAGTCATTTTCACAAGTAATTACAGAACGCACTTGAATTTGGTCAACAGAGTTAACTTCAAGCATGTCTACTAACGCTTCGTCTAGTAACACATTACGTTCTACTAATACTTCGTTTGTGCCTGGCTTCAATACATCTTCAGCAACAGTTCGACCTAATACACGTTCGCGTAGTGGCTCAACAACGTCACCGCCTTCGATAAGTGGTGTCATTTTAACACCATCGAATGTGCCACAATCATCGTTGTTGATAACTAAATCTTGCGCAACGTCAACCAAACGACGAGTTAAGTAACCAGAGTTTGCAGTTTTAAGTGCCGTATCGGCCAAACCTTTACGTGCTCCGTGAGTTGAGATGAAGTACTGAAGTACGTTCAAACCTTCACGGAAGTTAGCGGTAATAGGAGTTTCGATGATTGAACCATCTGGTTTTGCCATCAAACCACGCATACCCGCTAGCTGACGAATCTGTGCGGGGCTACCACGAGCACCAGAGTCAGCCATCATAAATACTGAGTTGAAAGAAACTTGTTCTTCCATTTCACCGTCACGATTTTTAACTGTCTCAATCGACAAGTTTTCCATCATGGCTTTGGCTACTTTTTCGTTGGCGTTGGACCAGATATCAATTACTTTGTTGTAACGCTCACCCGCAGTAACAAGACCAGACTGGAATTGTTCTTGGATTTCACGTACTTCAGCTTCTGCATCTTCGATGATGTCTTTCTTAGCATCAGGGATAACCATGTCATCGATACCAACGGACGCACCAGCGATCATCGCATAGTGGAAACCGGTATACATGATTTGGTCAGCAGCAATAACGGTATCTTTCAAACCTAAGGTACGGTAACAAACGTTCAATAACTTAGAGATTTGCTTTTTACCCATCGCTAAATTGATGATTTCGAAAGGTAGACCTTTTGGCAACGCCAAAGACAAAATCGCTCGGCCAACAGTAGTGTCTGTTAGTGTGACTTTCTCAACTGAATTACCTTCAGCATCAGTTTCATATTCAGTAATACGTACTTTAATACGCGCATGCAATTCTGCTGAGTCTGTACGGTAGGCTTTTTCAGCTTCGTGAGGACTAGTGAACACCATGCCTTCACCTTTACCATTTACGCGATCTCGCGTCATATAGTACAAGCCCATTACAACGTCCTGTGAAGGTACAATAATTGGCTCACCATTGGCAGGTGATAAAATGTTGTTGGTAGACATCATCAGTGCACGTGATTCAAGCTGAGCTTCAATCGTTAACGGCACGTGAACAGCCATTTGGTCACCATCGAAATCGGCGTTGTATGCAGCACACACTAACGGGTGCAACTGTATCGCTTTACCTTCGATTAGGATCGGCTCAAATGCTTGGATACCTAGTCTGTGAAGTGTAGGTGCACGGTTAAGTAATACAGGGTGTTCACGAATGACTTCGTCTAATACATCCCATACTTCCGGATCTTCACGTTCTACTAATTTTTTAGCGGCTTTGATAGTAGTGGCTAAACCACGACCTTCAAGTTTTCCGTAGATAAACGGCTTGAATAACTCCAGCGCCATTTTCTTAGGAAGACCACATTGATGCAAACGTAGCGTAGGACCAACAGTAATTACTGAACGACCAGAGTAATCAACACGTTTACCTAGTAAGTTCTGACGGAAACGACCTTGCTTACCTTTGATCATATCTGCCAAAGATTTAAGAGGACGTTTGTTAGAACCTGTAATTGCTCTACCACGACGGCCATTATCAAGAAGGGCATCAACCGCTTCTTGTAACATACGCTTTTCGTTACGTACGATAATGTCTGGTGCGGCTAGATCGAGTAAACGCTTAAGACGGTTGTTACGGTTGATAACACGACGATATAAATCGTTCAGATCAGAAGTCGCAAAACGACCACCATCTAGTGGTACCAAAGGACGTAAATCTGGTGGTAAAACCGGAAGAACAGTTAAAATCATCCATTCTGGCTTGTTACCAGATAATTGGAAAGATTCTAATAGTTTCAAACGCTTAGTGATTTTCTTACGCTTAGTTTCAGAGTTAATGGTAGGTAACTCTTCACGCATTGCTACAACATCAGCATCGACATCTAGGGCTTTAAGCAATTCAAATACTGCTTCAGCACCCATCTTAGCTTCAAATTCGTCACCGTGCTCTTCAAGGGCATCCAAATATTCTTCTTCGGTAAGAAGTTGGCTACGCTCAAGCGTGGTCATACCTGGCTCTGAAACCACATATGATTCAAAATACAATACACGTTCGATGTCACGTAAGGTCATGTCTAACATTAAACCAATACGAGACGGCAATGATTTTAAGAACCAAATATGTGCAACTGGACTGGCCAATTCAATGTGACCCATACGCTCACGACGTACTTTAGTTAAGGTCACTTCGACCCCACATTTTTCACAAATAACACCGCGGTGTTTAAGGCGCTTGTATTTACCACACAAACATTCGTAGTCTTTAACTGGACCAAATATACGCGCACAGAACAAACCGTCACGCTCTGGTTTAAAAGTACGGTAGTTAATTGTTTCTGGTTTCTTAACTTCACCAAATGACCAAGAACGGATCATATCCGGCGAGGCTAGACCAATTCGGATGTTATCGAATTCTTCGGTCTTATGTTGTTGCTTAAGAAACTTTAATAAATCTTTCACATTTCTCTCCCAGCGGAGTCAATTGCAAAGGTGTAACACTTGCACTGACAAGTGCTACACCATCCTGTCATAAGCTCTAAGAGCAGCTTACTGCTCTTCTAGTTCGATGTTGATACCTAATGAACGAATTTCTTTCAACAATACGTTGAATGATTCCGGCATACCAGGTTCCATACGATGATCACCATCCACAATGTTTTTATACATTTTGGTACGGCCATTCACGTCATCAGACTTAACGGTTAACATTTCTTGCAAGGTATAAGCAGCACCATATGCTTCAAGTGCCCATACTTCCATCTCTCCGAAACGCTGACCACCGAACTGCGCTTTACCGCCCAACGGTTGCTGTGTAACCAAGCTGTAAGAACCAGTAGAACGAGCGTGCATTTTGTCGTCTACCAAGTGGTTCAGTTTCAACATGTACATATATCCAACCGTAACAGGACGCTCAAATGCGCGGCCAGTACGTCCGTCGAACAAAGTAATTTGTCCACTTTCAGGGATATCTGCCAAGGTCAACATGTGCTTAATTTCAGCTTCAGTTGCACCGTCGAATACTGGTGTAGCCATAGGCACACCTTTTCGAAGATTGCCGGCCAAACGTGTTACTTCGTCATCGCTGAAGGTACTTAAATCAACCGCTTGATGAGATTTACCCGCGCTATAGACTTCTTGTAGGAAGCTGCGCAACTTGGCCATCTCTTCGTGCTCTTTGAGCATGCGATCAATTTTCACACCGATACCGCTAGCAGCCATACCTAAGTGAGTTTCAAGAACCTGACCGATGTTCATACGCGAAGGTACACCCAACGGGTTCAATACGATATCAACAGGCGTGCCGTTTTCATCGTAAGGCATGTCTTCAACAGGTTTGATAGTCGAGATAACACCTTTGTTACCGTGACGACCCGCCATTTTATCACCCGGTTGGATGTGACGTTTAACGGCTAAGTAAACCTTAACAATTTTAAGCACACCTGGTGCTAGGTCATCACCTTGAGTGATTTTACGACGTTTAATTTCAAACTTGGTATCGAAGTCAGCTTTGATTTCACCATGTTGTTCGGCGATTTGATCTAGCTCAGCTTGAGCGTCTTCATCATCTAGGATTAAGTCAAACCACTTATCACGAGGCATACTATCAAGTTTCACTTGATCCATGCCTGACTTAAGTAACACGCTTCCAGCTCGAGCAAAAATACCGTCGGCTAGAATGTTAAATTCGTCAGATAAGTCTTTTTTCACTTCACGTAATTGCATATCTTCAATTTCGCGAGCACGTTTGTCTTTTTCAACACCATCACGGGTGAAAACTTGAACGTCGATAACGGTACCACGTACGCTATTTGGCACACGTAACGAAGTATCTTTAACGTCAGACGCTTTCTCACCAAAAATGGCTCTTAAAAGTTTCTCTTCTGGGGTAAGTTGCGTTTCACCTTTAGGTGTCACTTTACCTACTAGTATATCGCCGCCTTTTACTTCAGCACCAATATATACCACACCAGATTCATCCAACTTGCCTAGTGCAGATTCACCAACATTGGGGATATCAGCACTGATTTCTTCTGGACCAAGCTTAGTATCACGAGCAATACAGCTTAATTCTTGGATGTGAATCGAAGTAAATCTGTCTTCCATAGCGACACGCTCTGAAATCAAGATAGAATCTTCGAAGTTATAACCATTCCAAGGCATAAATGCGATACGCATATTTTGACCTAGAGCCAAGTCGCCCATATCAGTCGACGGGCCATCAGCCAATACGTCACCAGCCACTACCGGCTCACCTACATTACAAGTAGGCTTTTGATTGATACAAGTATTTTGGTTAGAACGCGTATATTTAGTCAAGTTGTAGATATCAATACCTGCTTCACCAGCAGTCATCTCGTCTTCATTTACTTTAACAACAATTCGACTCGCATCTACGTAATCTATTGAACCGCCACGCTTCGCAATTATGGTTACACCAGAGTCCACCGCTACAGTTTTCTCCATACCTGTACCCACTAAAGGCTTTTCAGCAATTAGAGTCGGTACTGCTTGACGTTGCATGTTGGCACCCATTAGTGCGCGGTTAGCATCATCGTGCTCTAGGAAAGGTATAATACTCGCTGCAACTGAAACGATTTGTTGAGGCGACACATCCATGTATGTAATGTCAGAAACTGACATTAAAGTAGTTTCGCCACGGAAACGACATGGGATTAAGTCTTCAGTCAACTTACCGCTTTCATCAAGTGCTACGTTTGCTTGCGCAATAGCGTACTGACCTTCTTCTATCGCAGATAAATAGTCAATTTCGTCTGATACAATACCGTCTACGATTTTACGATACGGAGTTTCTAAGAAACCAAAATCATTGGTACGAGCAAAACTAGCAAGTGAGTTGATCAGTCCGATGTTTGGACCTTCAGGAGTTTCGATAGGACAAACACGACCATAATGAGTCGGATGTACGTCTCGAACCTCAAATCCTGCACGTTCACGAGTCAAACCACCTGGACCTAATGCAGATATACGACGTTTATGTGTCACTTCTGATAGTGGATTGTTCTGATCCATAAACTGAGATAATTGGCTTGAACCAAAGAACTCTTTTACAGCAGCAGATATAGGTTTGGCATTAATAAGGTCTTGAGGCATAACAGCATCAAGGTCACCTAAACTTAGGCGCTCTTTTACAGCACGTTCAACACGTACTAAACCAACTCTAAATTGGTTTTCTGCCATTTCGCCAACAGAACGAATACGTCTGTTACCTAAGTGGTCGATATCATCAACTTCATCTTTACCATCACGGATAGTAATAAGTTGCTTCATTACCGCTACTATATCGTCTTTGTCTAAGGTACCAGCACCTGTTGACACTTCACGACCTAAGCGGCGATTGAACTTCATACGCCCGACAGAAGATAAATCGTATCTATCATCTGAGAAGAATAAGTTGGTAAATAAAGTTTCTGCAGCATCTTTAGTAGGTGGCTCACCAGGACGCATCATACGATAAATTTCAACTAAGGCTTCAAGCTTATTAGTTGAACTATCAATACGAAGGGTATCTGAGATATAAGCACCGTGATCAAGCTCATTGATATAAAGTGTATCAAATGCGGTGATCCCTGCCTCGGTCAACTCAAGAAGGTTTTCCAAGGTTAATTCATCATTGGCTGCAACGATGACTTCACCTGTTTCTTCATTGATATATTCACGGGCGAACACTCGGCCAACTAAATATTCAGCAGGTACTTCAAGCTCTGTTATTTTTGCTTTTTCTAATGCTCGAGTATGACGTGCTGATATACGACGACCTGCTTCAACAACAACTTTTCCGTTATTATCAAGGATATCGAATTGTGCAGTTTCACCACGAAGGCGGTCTGGCACGATATCTGACAGAAATTTATCACCGTCAATTCGTACTTGGTTGGTTTCAAAAAACAACCCAAGTATTTCTTCGGTTTGCATTTCTAATGCACGCAATATAATAGTCGCCGGTAATTTACGACGTCTATCTATACGTACAAACAAATTATCTTTAGGGTCAAATTCAAAGTCTAACCACGAACCACGGTAAGGAATAACGCGCGCGTTATATAATACTTTACCTGATGAGTGAGTTTTCCCTTTGTCGTGATCGAAGAACACGCCTGGTGAACGGTGCAATTGTGACACAATGACTCGCTCAGTCCCATTGATAACGAAGGTACCGTTATCTGTCATGAGCGGTATTTCACCCATGTAGACTTCTTGCTCTTTGATGTCTTTTACTGTGCCAGGTGCTGCTTCTCTATCGAACAACACTAAACGCAATTTCACGCGTAGTGGAGCAGAATATGTTACACCTCGAATTTGACATTCTTTGACATCAAATACTGGCGCACCTAGACGGTAACTCACATATTGCAACTCAGCGTTACCAGAGTAACTTTTTATTGGGAAAACTGATCGAAATGCTGCTTCCAGTCCATGTTGACCATCTACATCTAGGTCAATAAATTTCTTAAAAGAATCTAATTGGATTGAAAGTAGATACGGTATTTCCAATACCTGTGGGCGTTTGCCAAAATCCTTACGGATACGTTTCTTTTCGCTATAAGAGTAAACCATGGGTTCCTCAGCCTGCCGATTTTTGACCCAACTTGCTTAGCTAGATGTCATAAAGACACAAAGTTAAACAAACTTCCGCTACCCTTTAAGTTGTAATCTAAACGTTTACCAAAGTCATTAAGAGGCTTACTTAACTTATTGGTTTTATGTGGTTTTGATTACAATTTGCGCTTCTTATTTAGAATTTATATCAAAGGATGAAAATAGTAAATCCTACAGCGCAAAAAGGCTGGTGACTAAAAAGTCACCAGCCTATGCCATTTCAGGCTAACAATCTGTGTTTAGGCAGATTATTTAAGCTCAACTTCAGCGCCAGCTTCTTCAAGCGTCTTCTTAAGTTCTTCAGCTTCATCTTTAGCTACGCCTTCTTTAACAGGAGTTGGAGCAGCTTCAACTAGCGTTTTAGCTTCTTTAAGTCCAAGACCTGTTGCAGTACGTACTGCTTTGATTACCGCTACTTTATTTGCACCGAAAGATGTCATAACAACATCAAATTCAGTCTGCTCTGCAGCAGCTTCAGCAGCTACAGCAGGGCCAGCAACAGCAACAGCTGCAGCAGCAGAAACGTTGAATTTTTCTTCAGCCGCTTCAATTAGTTCAACCAATTCCATTACTGGCATTTCAGCAATAGCGTTTAAAATATCATCTTTAGTTAGAGCCATTTCTCTAAACTCCTGGGTTTAATGTTAAAAATTTATAATGCCAAAGTCGAAAATTATTTTTCGTCTTTGATCGCCGCCAATACACGCACAAATTTGCCTGGAACTTCGTTGATAGTACGAACGAATTTCTCGGCAGGTGCTTTGAAGGTAGCAAGTAATTTTGCCAGTGCTTCGTCGCGGGTAGGAAGTGACGCCACTGCATCCAATTTTTCTGGACCCAATAAACCACTACCAATAGAAAGTGCAGTTACATTTAACTTGTCGTTAGTTTTTGCGAAGTCTTTGAAAAGACGCGCAGCACCACCAGGTGCCTCTATAGAAAATCCATAGATCAACGGACCAGTTAAAGCACTGTCTAGGTCAGCAAACTTACTTTCAGATAACGCTCGTTTTGCAAGGGTGTTACGAACTACTCGTAAGTAAACACCTTGTTCACGGGCCTTTATGCGAAGGTCAGTTAATTCTGCCACTTCCATGCCACGGTATTCAGCGACGGCAACAGATAGAGCTCGAGATGCAACATCGTTAATCTCTGCTACGATCTCTTTTTTTGCTGCTAAGCCTAATGCCACTGAGTTCACCTCTTAAAGTCTGAAACATCATTCCTATTTGGAATATCCGTTTCAGGATTCACAGATTGATATCATTACTTATAGTATTAACCTAAGTAAATCCACCGCTCTACGGTGTTCGTTAATCCCAGAGAGTCTGAGTCGAAACCACCGTCTGCGCAGGCTCGCGTTTTAAGTAAGTTGTTTGCGGTTAGTATAATAAAAATACCACCTAGGTAAATGCTCTCTTACTTCACTTACCAACTTACGCCTGCGGTCTTGGACGGGAGTCTAAAATTGCAAGCAATCTAGACTCCAACCCATAACCTTTACAAGAGAACAAGTAACCAATCAGCTACTTGCAAAACCAACTAACTTAAAGGCTAGCTTGGTCTACAGAAACACCTGCACCCATTGTTGTGCTAAGGCTAATTTTCTTAATGAAAGTACCTTTAGCTGAAGAAGGCTTAGCTTTGTTAAGCGCTTCTAGCAATGCTGCTAAGTTTTCTTGAATTTGGTTTGCTTCAAAAGCGATTTTACCGATGCTCGCATGGATAATACCGTTTTTGTCATTACGATAACGAACTTGACCCGCTTTAGCATTTTTAACAGCTGTCGCTACGTCAGGTGTTACTGTACCTGTTTTAGGGTTAGGCATAAGTCCACGTGGACCTAAGATTTGACCTAATTGACCTACAACACGCATCGCATCTGGAGAAGCAACAACAACGTCAAAGTTCATTTCGCCTTTTTTCACTAAGTCAGCTAAGTCATCCATACCAACGATGTCTGCACCAGCTTCTTTAGCGGCTTCGGCGTTTGCGCCTTGCGTGAATACTGCTACACGCACTTCTTTACCTGTACCATTTGGTAATACAGTTGCACCACGAACGTTTTGATCAGATTTACGTGCATCGATACCAAGGTTAACAGCAACGTCAACACTTTCGGCAAACTTTGCAGTGGCTAATTCTTTTAACAAAGCAACCGCTTCGTTAAATTCGTATTCTTTTGTCGCATCAACTTTTTCGTTAACTAAGCGTGCGCGTTTTGATAATTTAGCCATGTCTTATCCCTCTACCACTAAGCCCATGCTGCGCGCAGAGCCAGCAATGGTGTTTACTGCTGCATCTAAACTTGCTGCAGTCAAATCAGGTTCTTTAGTTTTAGCAATTTCTTCTAATTGCTCGCGCGTCACTGTACCCACTTTTTCAGTGTTAGGACGGCCAGAACCACTCTTAATACCAGCCGCTTTCTTAAGTAAGAAAGAAGCAGGAGGAGTTTTAGTTAAGAAGGTAAAAGAACGATCTTCGTAAACAGTAATTTCTACTGGTACCGGAGCGCCTTTTTCAAGAGATTCTGTTTTTGCGTTAAACGCTTTACAGAATTCCATGATATTAACACCATGTTGACCTAGTGCAGGACCAACTGGAGGACTAGGGTTAGCAGCACCTGCCGCAACCTGAAGCTTAATTAAGCCAGTGACTTTCTTCGCCATGATAAATACTCTCTAATTTGGGTATAACGCCTTGTAAACACTGAGTATGCTTACTCTATCGGCTTCCCGTTCTAATAAAATGGGCCGCGAATTATAGATGAACCAACACCTCGGCACAAGTCTTATTATTGACAAATTATATATTTATGCATTAACCAACAAAAAAGGGCGCATTACGCACCCTTTTATAATTCAAATTTGCTATTAAAACTAGCCTTTTTCTACCTGCCCAAACTCTAGCTCTACAGGTGTTGAACGGCCGAAGATAAGTACCGATACTTTTAAGCGGCTTTTTTCGTAATCCACTTCTTCAACTACACCATTGAAATCAGCAAAAGGACCATCGGTAACACGTACCACTTCGCCTGGTTCGAACAATGTTTTTGGTTTAGGTTTATCCACGCCTTCTTCAAGGCGGTTCAAAATTGCGTTAGCTTCTTTGGTTGTGATCGGAGCTGGTCGATCTGACGTACCGCCGATAAAGCCGAGTACTCTTGGCACACTTTTAACCAAATGCCACGAATCTTCATTCATGTCCATTTGCACTAATACGTAACCTGGGAAAAACTTACGTTCACTTTTTCTTTGTTGTCCGGCACGCATTTCAACGACTTCTTCGGTGGGTACTAAAATCTCTCCGAAATAGTCTTCCATTTCGTGCATTTTAATATGTTCCAACAAGGTTTTTTGTACACGGCCTTCGTAACCAGAGAAAGCTTGAACCACGTACCATTTTTTATCAGACATAGCTTAAATTCCTAACCCAGTTATAAATGAGACAATCTCAACGATTATTCCGTCCAATCCCCACAAAAGAAGTGCAACTACAATAGTCGCCGCCAGTACAATCATAGTAGTAGTAGTGGTCTCTTGACGTGTAGGCCAAACGACCTTACGTACTTCGACACGGGATTCTTTCGCAAAATTGATAAAAGTGCTGCCTTTAACTGTAGTAGAAGCGATAAAACCAGCAATACCTACTGCCGCAACGGTAATAAGGGCAATGTAAAGAACTGACAGTTCCGGGAAAAAATGGTTCACAGCGACAACGCCGCCTAACAATCCAAATATAACCAACCATCTCAACATATCTAACGGGTTGGAATTGTTTTCTGTATTTTCGCTCATGCTTAACCCTAACTCTCTTACTAGTTGCATTGTTAGTAGTGACTACACACTTACCAACACATATTTCCAAACTGCTAACTTACCAACACATATTTCTGAACTGCTAGATGGAGGGATTCACTCAGTTACATCCTGAACTGACCGCAAGCGGCGCTGAAGCGGTTCAAATCGTTCCAGACGATTTGTCAAACCCGTGGGGGTTCTCACCCTCCACCTCTACATCAATTTTTTTTACTCCGCAAACAATTAACTAAGTCTGCATTTTACTTGTACTGGCAGGGGTGGAGGGATTAACTCAGTTACATCCATGTAACTGACCGCAAGCGGCGCTGAAGCGGTTCAAATCGTTCCAGACGATTTGTCAAACCCGTGGGGGTTCTCACCCTCCACCTCTACATCAATTTTTTTTACTCCGCAAACAATTAACTAAGTCTGCATTTTACTTGTACTGGCAGGGGTGGAGGGATTCGAACCCCCAACCGTCGGTTTTGGAGACCGCCGTTCTACCAATTGGAACTACACCCCTAAAACTCCTAACATCTGTCGGACTTAAAATGTTATCCAACAATGCAAATTTTAGTTACATCAACCTTGTAGAATCATCGATTTTTCGGGAAAAATTCTGAATCACTAGCAAGGAGGGAGGCGTATTATACTTATTGGTTACTGGGATTCAAGAAGAAAGATTAAAGAAGCTAAATCGCTACGTCAGAAAACCCTTAAAACACGATCAGTTTTCGTGTGAATTAGTACAGATACAAACGAACGATACCAAGAACCCGCAATACAAAAACCTGGATAATAACTTCAATTTATTGACAGTCCGCATTTTACTGATATAAAACCCTTCCTAAATAAATGGTATTGGAGTTATTTCTTTGAACAAGAGCGTTATTACCAATGGGTTAGCCCTAACCTTAGTACTAGTAGGTTTTTTCTTAGACAACATAATAGTCAAAACTATTGGACTATTTGCAGTATCTGGAGCACTTACCAATTGGATAGCGATACATATGCTTTTTGAAAAAGTGCCGGGGTTATATGGGTCTGGGGTCATACCAGAACGCTTCGAAGATTTTAAAAAAGGGATCCATACACTAGTGATGGAGCAATTTTTTAGTGAAGATAATATTCAACGTTTTCTGGCGGATAATAACCAAAAGGTAAATGTTGACTTAACTCCTATGATCAAAAAGGTAGATTTAGGACCTACTTTTGATTCATTAATTGAAGTCATCAAGGAGTCTTCATTTGGACAAATGTTAGGGATGTTTGGTGGTGTTGAAGCATTAGAACCGATGCGGCAACCATTTGTAAGTAAGATGAGCCTTGCGATACAGGATATAACTCAAGATCCTAAGTTTGCATCATTATTGACAGAAGAGTTGACTCAGTCAGATGTGCAGCATGACTTACACCAAAAAATTACCAGCATTGTCGAACAACGTCTTAGTGAACTCACGCCCCAGTTAGTAAAAGATATCATACAGAAAATGATTAAAGAGCACTTAGGTTGGTTAGTTGTATGGGGAGGCGTATTTGGAGGAATCATTGGCCTAATCGCAGCGACGGTGAGTTTCTAAAGAACAAATTGAAATTTGTGTATCTCTAAAATGGGCAGGGACTAGTTAAAGTCATAGTCTTTTGTGAATGTGGATGCTCGAATGTCATATCAAACGCATGCAACATAAGTCTTGGGGCCATGTTTTCGGTGGTTTCGTTGCCATAAAGATCGCAACCAACAATAGGGTGTCCAATTGCTTGACTATGAATACGTAACTGATGAGTTCTACCGGTCAATGGAGTGAAGAGTACTTTGGTGCGAACGGGGCTAGTTAGTCTATCAACCACCTGATAATGGCTCTGAGCTGACTTGCCTTCTACTTGGCATATTTTTAGTCGGGGAAATAACAATTTATCTTTAGCAATAGGTAAATCAATCATTCCAATGGTGTCGCAAATTTTTCCAGCTAGAATGCTTACGTAGCGTTTTATAACAGTCCGTGACTGAAACTGTTTAGTCAAATTAGCGTTAACCTCTTTGTTTTTAGCTAAAAGCATTATTCCCGAGGTACCAAAATCCAAACGATGGCTCAACCTAATATCTGCGTTTTGTTTAGCTAGGCGAAAATGCACAGAATCAATATTCAGGGGATTTTTGCCCGACAAACTCAACAAACCACTAGGCTTATTTATAACTAGTAGGTGAGCATCTTCATACAATACTTGAATTTTTTCAAAGCACTTAGGGGCAATGAAATTGTCAACGACTTCTTTCTTCACGCTTGTTTCATCCTTGCAGGCTTTGATAGACAAAGATCACTAAACTTGAAGCAATCCACCACATAACTACCCCAATAAGGGTGTCCAATACCATCCAAGTTTTACTACTTTCAAAGTAAGGAATGAGTTTTTTCGACGCATACCCTAAGCCAAAGAACCAAACAAACGAAGCAAATATTGAACCCAATAGAAACCAACGTTTTTCCTCACTGCCTAAGGTTCCACCTATTCCGCCTATAATGACTAAGGTGTCTAAATAAACGTGAGGGTTCAACAGCGTAATGGCAAGTGTGGCTAACATTAATTTAACCCGGGATGGTTGCTGGTCTTTTCCTCGTTCTATATGTAAATGACTGTCCCGCTTATATGCTCTAAAAAACGAACTAAAGCCATACCAGTACAAAAAAATCGCCCCAAAAATCGCTAAGGAATTAAGGAAAAAAGGCGTTTTTTGCAAAACCGTACCCACTCCCAATATTCCTAGGCTTATTAACGCGGCATCACAAATGAAACATATGGTACAAGCGTAGAAAACTTTTTGTCCTAGTAATCCTTGTCGCAAAATAAAAGCATTTTGAGCCCCGATAGCGACAATTAGACCACCTGAAATCAAAGCCCCCTGAATAAACAGGTGTATCACAAGCTAAACCCCAAATTACACAACACTTTTCTATTTTGCATATCTTACTCTAAGCCAATGAAGCCACCTGTTTGGTGCTCCCATAATTTGGCATAGATCCCATGTTTAGCTATCAATTCTGCATGTGTACCCGATTCCACTATTTTGCCTTCATCGAGTACTAACAGTCTGTCCATTTGCGCAATGGTCGATAACCTATGGGCAATAGCCAAAACTGTTTTGTTTTCCATAATTTTATTTAGGCAGTGCTGAATCGCCACCTCTACTTCAGAATCCAATGCCGACGTAGCCTCGTCTAATATTAAAATGGGTGCATCTTTTAACATTACCCGAGCGATAGCGATTCTTTGACGTTGGCCTCCAGAAAGCTTCACCCCTCGCTCACCTACATGGGCATCGTAGCCTGTTCGGCCTTTTAGATCAGATAAGGTTTGTATGAACTCATCAGACTCTGCTTGCCTTGCAGCCTTGCGCATATCTTCCTCACTGGCGTCTAAACGTCCATAAAGGATATTGTCGCGCACCGAGCGATGCAGTAATGAAGTATCTTGGGTCACCATACTGATGTTTGCACGCAGAGTTTCTTGTTTTACGTGACTGATATCTTGCCCATCTATGGAAATACTGCCACTTTGGATGTCATAAAAACGCAGTAATAAATTAACTAAAGTGGACTTCCCAGCCCCCGAACGCCCTACTAATCCTACTTTTTCTCCGGGTTTGATTTTAATATCTAAATCTTTAAACACAGCAATAGGGATATCGTCTGCCCCTGTATAGCCAAAATTCACTTTGTTAAAATGAATCGCCCCTCCTTTCATTTCTAACGCTTTTGCATTGGGCTTATCTTGCACATCAACAGGCAAAGACAAACTATTGATGCCGTCTTGTACTGTACCTATATTTTCAAAAAGTGATGAAACTTCCCACATTACCCATTGCGACATACCATTAAGGCGTAAACACAAACTCACAGTAATCGCAATTTCACCTGGAGTGACTAACTCTAGCATCCATAAATATATCGCCAGCGCAGTAATACTAAATACCAGCAAGGCATTGCTAAACCACACACAGCCATACAACACAGTGACCAAGCGCATTTGCGGATAGACACTCTTTAGAAAACCAAACATTCCCTCTTTCGCATATTCCGCTTCGCGGCTAGTATGAGCGAATAACTTTACTGTGGTGATATTGGTGTAACTATCAACAATGCGTCCTGTCATCATCGAACGTGCATCTGCTTGACGCTGTGATACCCGCTTTAATTTAGGGATAAGAATACGTAAAATCACCAAATACACTAAAAACCAAATAAAAAGAGGTGCACTTAAGCGCCAGTCAGCGGCAATCACCAAAAACAAAATACTAATAAAATACACACTGACATAAACTAAAATATCCAGTGTTTTCATTACAGTTTCACGGACCGACAATGCTGTTTGCATGACTTTTGTCGCGATTCGCCCCGCAAACTCATTTTGAAAAAATCCGAGACTTTGCCCAATCATGTATCTATGAGCCTGCCAGCGTATTTGCATCGGGAAGTTTCCCATCAGGCCTTGGTGAGACAATAGAGATTGAGTAATCACTAACACAGGTAAAATAACTAATACTAGTAATCCCATCCAAATGAGACTGCCCAATTCTTGCTGCAAAAACGTTTCTCGATCGCTGGCAGCTAACCAATCGACTAATTGCCCAAGAAAGCCAAATAACGACACTTCAAGTGCGGCAATAGCGGCAGCCAAAAAAGAAACACAAAAAATAACCGGCCACATTCCCTTAGTGTAGTAGCGGCAAAACGCAAAAATGGTGGCAGGTGGTTGTTTAGGGTGAGCACTTGGAAACGGGTTGGTTAACCGTTCAAAAAATGAAAACATCGGGAGTATAGACCTTGGAATTGCTTAGTCTGCCGAAAGAGTATAACCGACAGACCTTTTCTAAAATAAGTTAATCAGAATACCCTAATTCTTGTAGTTTCGATTCAACTTTTTTCGAATGTTGTGCTTTCCATTCACTCAAATTCATCCCGGCATCCTTATCTGTTCGCGCTTTGGCAAGATCATAGACCTGTTTAAGCTCGTCTTTTGGAATAACCGCAATACCGTCTTCATCGGCCACTATATAGTCGCCTCCGTGAACTTTCACACCGCCACACACAATAGGTTGATTCAAAGGAAACATTTGTTCTTTAGCGCCAGGCTTGGGCATTAAGCCACGAGCAAAAACCGGAAACTGAGCATTTCGGATTTCAGCTATATCACGAATAGCACCATCAATAATCATACCCGCTATACCACGCTGTTGAGCAACAGCACATACATTACCTCCAGAATTGGCATATTCTGGATCAGCTTCAACTACAATCACATCCCCAGCACTGGCTCGATAAATCGCAGCATGCAAGCTTAGATGGTCGCCTTTTCCACATTTCACCGTAAACGCAGGGCCCGCAATACGTGGCATGTGCGGCCACATTTGATGAATGTTTGGGTCAATGAATTGCTGTCTTGACAACCCTTCAGAATATTCACAAGGCGAAATTTCTCTAATCTGTTCGATTGTTGGCTTTGACATTCAACTACACTCCAATAAATTTAGATGCGAAAAGAACCACCCAATAAACACAAATACCAAGCTGTATTGCAAAAAAAGTAAAACGAATTTGCACTGCCAATACACTAGTAGATATCAAATGAGTGATAGTTTGACCCAAACGAGCCGCAACTACCAATAAGGCTAAGTCATTGGTAATCGCTATTGAATCTGTGGCTAAAGCCAAAAGCAGCAACCCACCAATAAATGCAAAACTTTCAACACAGTTACTTTGAGCCCTTGTTAACCTTTCACCAAAGGGGGAGGAATCAGAACCATCAGATTTAAAAGCATTCGCTGCTTTTTGTTTAGCTACCACCAAAAAGGTGCGATAGCTAGTAAGCCAAATCAGTAGAATCAGAATCCAAGCGATATAACCAAGCATTGCAATAATTGTGTCGTTCATTAATTTTCTGTCCTGTACCAAGTAAAGATTACTATATATAAAGGTTAGGGTTTGACCAAGTAACCTAAGGATTAATTATTGAAACTACAAAAATACAGCATCATTTGGAATCTTATAATCACACCAACTATAACGTAGTGGATAAACTCTATCGGTCCTCTTTGCCATAAAAATGTCACAAAACTTTTATATTATGGGTTGCTGTTGTTACCAAGTTATATGTTGCCGTGTTTCAAACCAAAGTAAATTCACTTTTTCACCTAGGTAACATGATTCGTGTAACGGCCACCAGCCTCAGTTTCGTTATCGTCTGTGCCTATTCTTTCCAACAAGACATTGATATTAAACTATCAAATTATAATTCCTATCGATGCTCTACAAACACTAGTTTAGTGACCAATAGAGAGTTTAAGGTGTTGTTGCCAACCTCCACCTACGCAAAATCCTTCGCTGACAATCTGTGTCAATCTAAATCTATTGCCTCTGCTTACGCCGCTGTATCAGTGAATTGGCAAAGCAGAGACTCCTTAACTGCAATGAATATTTTGGCAGAGAAATTTAATTTAATATGGAGTAGAGATCACATAATGATGGGTTTGGTCCCCGAATACCAAACTTTATATCGAGCATTGTTCAGCTCCACCAAAGGATCTTTATATTGGCTTAGTCAATCCAGCCAGCCTCGCCTAGAACTGAGTTATCTTAAAGACAAAACTATTGGCTTACTCAAGGATACCAAGAGCTTATCCGCATACTTATTGCCTTTAAATTCCCTCACGTCTTTACACCTAAATATAGAAGAACTGAATATCGTGTATTACGACAGTTTCGAAGCGCTGTTTGAGGATTTTAAACTGAAAAAAATTGATTTGATTTCAGGGTTTAAATGGCACAGTCATAATTTAGGCCTAGAACAGCTGTATTATACCCAAATATCCAACCAATATGACTACGGCAACTGGTATGTGAGACAAGATGATTATAACCCTAGTTTCAAACATGACTTTTATTGCGCGTTTTCAGCATATAAAAAAGTGTTTATGGATATCGAAAATAGCCAATTTCACCAAGTAGGCTGTTAAATATGTATAAATATTTAAATCACCCTAGCATTTTTTTAGTGGTCATTAGTTTTATGTTAAGCGCTGCTTCGTTTAGCGCCAGTCAATTAGGTTTACAACTGTTTGTTAAACAAAAGCTAATTGAAAACATACGCCCTAAGTTGCAGCAAACTTATTACAGCCAAATCGACGAGCTCTCTATGTCCGAATCTATCATGGAGAGGATCAACGCTGATTTACAGAAAGTCCAGATTAGCAGTCCATTCGAAACCATAGAAGCATGTTCAATCGAGCTGGTAAGTTTAAATGACAAGCTAATAAAACAAGAATATATCCAAATAAAATGGTTGTTCGGAAATGACTGGTACCTCGCTCAAGCTAAGTTTGATTGCCAAACGAATTGGCCTAGACTCATGCTAACGAGTTTAATCTTTGCTTGTTTGTTATTAGTCATATGGCTGCTTGCGCCTAAGCCAAGATCTAAGACTCAACAAATATTAATTGAACAAGCGTTAAAAGCAGGTTCAAGTACTCCTGAGTCACAGAAAATAGCTCAAACCATAGAAGCGCACTACAAGCATCTCATTCCCATAGTGAATTATTGTCACCAATACAATTTTAAGATAGATATTCGTGCACTCCTTTTGTGGCTATGTGAGCACCACACCATACGCCTTACCGAATACCAAACTCATTGGTTTTGTAG
Source organism: Paraglaciecola arctica (assembly GCF_018861065.1). GTDB lineage: Bacteria > Pseudomonadota > Gammaproteobacteria > Enterobacterales > Alteromonadaceae > Paraglaciecola > Paraglaciecola arctica_B. Next base: position 304,223 of record NZ_JAHKQO010000007.1, on the reverse strand, counting down.
AGCGTTACAGCTATTCCCCAATGAATTCGACAAAGCTCTAACCACGGCACTATTGGACGATACCCTTAGCTTTCAGCCTGAAACCAGTACCATTGTAATACGTGATATTGACATTAAGTTATCAAAAACCCCTTTTTATTACCTTCTTTGGTACGCGCAATACAAAGCAACTAATGTTAATCAGGGATGGTTTATTAATCCCGCCACAGACAAACCTGATACCATTCACTCGCACCAAATAATGAATCTGATGCAACGTTTGAATGGTCATGCTAAAGCGATTAACGAACTGGAAAGAAATGGTTTACGTGCTAAAACCTTAGATCAGAATCGCAATAAAATTAAAGACGAGATATCAGCCATATTGGGAGACGATATTGCACCAAATTTTTTATTCGAATTTGAAAGAGATATGCAAACATCACGGTTTAGATATCGTTTAAAACTAAAAACCCAACAAATACACCTCCCTAAATTTGATTAATAATCATTTAGAAATCAATCATATATGATTTTAGAGATATCTATATTATTTCTTAGATATTACTTTAACCAAACTGCAATACTTAGCGAGAACAATAGCCGCCAATTCAACAACCTATTAAATAACTTTTAACTATAGGAACACGAAAATGGCAGCCCATAAGCTGAGAAAATTAGCGTTACAGGTATCCTTAGGTTTAGCGACTTCCCTTGCATTTCACGCGGGTGCGCAGCAAACCAATGAAGACAGAGTTTTAGATGAAGTGGTCACGACTGCCTCCCCTATTTTGGATAGTCAAAAAGCAGCACTAAACGCCAAGAAAAATTCTACCAATTTTATGGATATCATTGCCTCTGACACTATAGGGCGATTTCCCGACCAAAATTTGGCCGATTCATTAAGTCGCGTGCCAGGTGTCGCTATAGAACGAGACCAGGGGCAAGCACGTTATATTAATTTTCGTGGCGCACCCTTTAAATATTCACCTATCGCGATTGATGGGGTAGTAATCCCTGGCGCTGAAAATGGCCGCGTAGCTCGGTTTGACTCTTTTCCGTCCGTTATAACCAGTCGCTTGGAAGCAAATAAAGCTGTTACTCCTGATATGCCGGGTGACGCTGTGGCAGGGTTCATTAATATAGAGACTCATGACGCTTTTGCCTTTGAAGGCTTTTCATTCAATGCAGACCTAGGAATGGGTGAGCAAGAATTAGGTGGTGGTGACATAGAAAAAACCGCCCTAAAGCTGTCTTACTCAAATCAAAATTGGGGAGCAATGTTATATACCTCCAAAAATTCTCGTGAGCAAATTACCGACAACCGGGAATATTCTTGGTTAGACAACAATACTATTGGCTCTATGGATTTTAGAAGTTACTTTGTCACCCGCGAAGATGAAGCGACAGGTGGCAAGCTAGAGTATCGCCTAGACAACGGCAAAGGACGTATCTTTTTATCCTCTCTTACCAGTGAATTTAATGACCATGAACTGCGTAATCAATATGTGTTAGACATTGAAGGGGGTGTTGAAGCCATTGAAGCAACGGCACCTAGTGGCAGTGAAAACTACGTTCCATTGGTGTTAGTTGAACGCATGTTGCAAGACGGGAATTACCATAACTCTACTGCAACCCATACTATAGGTTTTGACTATAACCATAAAGGGTGGCTAATCGACGGCAGGATCAGTTCTACCGAAACAGAAAACTTTACACATATACCGATTCTTCGTGGCGTAGGTGGTTCTGTTGCCCTTAACTACAATATTACCGACCTAGAAGATCCGGCTGTTGAACTATTCCTACCTACCACCACCACCGCGACTTCTATCAATGATACTGAGTATGCCGCTAACATAGTGCTGAACGCTATTAGCAAAATGGACATTGACGCCACTCAAATAAAACTTGATATCTCCAAAAATATCACTTTGTTTGGTTTAGATAATGAAGTGAAGTTTGGCGTAAATTCTGATGATAGAGAAGCAACAGGTCATGGTTTTGTGTATGACCTAAGTGACGCTTCTTTGTATAGCTTTATGATGACTGGCTTAAATCCAGATGATTACAACACTTGCAATCCTTGGAGCACAGACTTTAGTCATGGTATTGGCGGAACCTACTACGACAATGTGGCCCTTAGAAATGATTGGGAAGCAATTAGCGGAGATTTATCAGCAGCTGATATTTCCGAAAATGACAAGATCAATATTGAAGAAACCATCACGTCTATTTATGGAATGGCGACTACAAGCATGCACTGGGGCAACATTGTTTGGGGGCTGCGTATAGAGCAAACCGATTACACCTCTACCGGGCCAGATGGTGAGAGTGCTAATGACTACACCAATGTTTTACCTAGTGTTCATATCAACTACGACTTGTCGTCACAGCAAAAACTACGCTGGTCGTTTACTTCAGGTGTTAGTCGCCCAAACTACAACGAATGGCGTGCTACCACGTCAATACTACCGGCTTTTAGCCAAGTATCAGCTGGTAACCCACAACTCGACGCTGAAAAAACCTTTGGAACAGATCTTTCCTACGAATGGTATATGGGTGACGCCAGCCTATTCTCAGTGGCCGCTTTTTACCGCTCAATCAACGATGTTATTTATGCCAACTCTAATGCAATCGATGCCGGAGATTACATACCATCACTCGCCGGGCAAACTTGGATGTACTCGCAATCTGTCAACGGAGGTGATGGAAACTTAAGTGGCCTAGAGTTCAATCTAATGTATGTCGCTTCAGACTTTTTTGACGCCTTAGGCGGGTTTGGTTTCAGTACCAATTTAACTTTGCTTAATAGCGAATTTGAAACCTTAAACGGTGAAAAATTTGGCTTACCTGGCACCTCAGACACCATCTTTAATGCTTCGGTATTTTACGAAGATCACGGTTTATCGGTTCGTCTAAATTATCAAAACCGTGACGACTGGTTTTCAACCACAGAAAACGTATCACAACCAGAATATTGGGCCGGTCAAGAACGCATGGATTTCGCCGTCAGTTACGCATTACCTATGGATTTTGCTGGTAGCGAAGTTTCAGTTTACTTCAACGCGAACAATCTACTTGATGCAGTTGATGTGCGTTATGTAGGTTCCGAGGCAACACCGAATCAAATTGAACGATATGGCAAACGTTACATGGCCGGTGTTCGTATTAGTTACTAATTTAACTCATTATTGTTGGCAAAGTGTTAGGCACTTTGCCCTTTTAAGATAGAGAAAATTTCAATGAAAAATCTATTTATAGTGTCAATCGTTGCCTTCACGTTAGCTGCATGTAGTGCTATTCCTGAAAACAACATTTCTGCATTGGATGTGACTTTTGATCAGGCAAACTCCACTTACAAGCTGAATTGGCTTGCCACAGACAACACTCAAACTGTAGAAGTGCTAGTCGCTTCTGACATTAGCGAAATCAGTGGCAAAAATCACAAAGTTGTCGCTGAAATCACAGGCAACCAATTTCAGTGGCCTAAACAAGGAGCACATCAACGTAAATATTTTACTATCCGACCCAAAAACGGGACTCAGGCCAGTTCAGCCAGCCGTTTGTTACCTTTAGAAAAAGGCCGCAATTTCCGCGATTTAGGTGGTTACCAAACAACCGATGGAAAAACCGTCAAACTAGGCAAATTGTTTCGTTCAGGCATTTTATCGAATCTAACCGATAACGATTATAATTATATTGCTGATTTAGGTATTAAAAGTGTGATTGATTTTCGTGACCAAAATGAACGAGCTTCTGAAGTTACGCAATGGAAAGCCGGTGACATGACCCTTATCTATGAAGATTACTCTCAAGTAGTAGACATGCAGGAGTTTGCTAAAGTATTGATGGATCCTTCACTAAACCAACAAAAAGCCGAACGACTGTTTGCAAAAATGTATCCAGAAATTGTCAAACAACAAACACAAAATTACAGCCAAATGTTTGACCAACTCGCTTCCACTGGCGAACCACTGTTGTTTCACTGTACAGCTGGCAAAGACCGCACAGGTGTTGCGGGTGTTTTGATTTTAACAGCCTTAGGCGTGGATAAAGAAACTGCAATCAAAGATTACTTATTATCTGAGCAATATCTTGATCCTAACGAGCTGTTCCATGCTCCCGAAGATATGGATCCAGAGCAACAAAAAATGTACGCGTTTTTTAGCAAGCTACCAAAAGACGTGGTTAAAGTATTTGCAGGCGTTAGACGACCTATGATTGAAGAAGCCATCGCTTATATGGAAACCACTTCTGGCTCAGTTTTGAATTACATTCAACAAGAACTAAAGGTAAGTGATGATGAACTACAGCAAATTCGTAAATATTATTTGAACTAAGAATAGATCTACCAATAAAAGGCATGTTCCATTCTAAATTATCAATTTTTGAAAATGATATTCATTGCCTGTTCCAAACAAGAGCAGGCAAAACTTACACTTCTACGTTACAAACCTGCTCATGTTAAAGCTACAGCCAAATGCACAACTTGATTTAAAAACGTAGCTTTGAACGTAAATGCAATAATAAACCCAAGCTACTTATATTTATTGTTGTAGATCAATTGCCTTCCTGCTTACAATGACTAGTATACAACTCAAAGAAATGTTCAGGATACACAGATGAAAATTGAAAAAGTTTTGGTAATTGCAGATCAACAAGACAAGCAGCAAAGCGCTTTAGCACATGCCAAGTCGTTGTGTAAGCGTACCGGAGCCAAATTACATATTGTGGCCTTTCATTACGAAAATTTAACTAAGTTCGCGGCTAAATTAAATCAAGAGCAACGAGATGATATCCAAAATAAGATTATATCTTCTGGAAATAAGTGGCTTAAAAGTGAAATAGCACTACTGAATCTACAAGATGACTCTTCATGTGAAGTGTTGTGGGAAAAAGATATAGTTGGCTGGGTCAAGCAACATTGCGAGTCACATGCTTACGATTTAATTATTAAAACAGGTCATCGCAGCGAAGGGCTTTTTTACGTACCCACTGATTGGCATCTAATTCGCAACAACCTTGTACCTACATTAATTGTGGCAGAAAAAAAATGGCGTAAAAAACAAACCATTATGGTATCACTTGACTTAGGTACTCATTCGACATCAAAACAAGAACTGAATCAAAAATTGCTTGATGCAGGGATCACCTTTGCCACTAACGCCAATATGCCGCTACATATTTGTTACAGCATCCCTATATCACCGGTATTAAAAGACTTAGGTATCATTGATAAAAAAACCTTAGTAAACGACGCTAAATCGAGATACCTACCTATCATCGAAACCATGCTTGGGGATTACGATATACCATTGGCAAATATTCATTTTAAAGCGGGTCCCGCTGCTAAAGTGATTCCAAGTATTGCTTCAAAATGCTCAGCAGGTTTAGTCGTAATGGGCAGTATTGGACGTAAAGGAATCACGGCTAAAATCATGGGTAACACCTCAGAAAGTGTTTTGGGATTATTAAAAACTGATATTTTGGTAATACAACCTTAGTTAGTAACACACTTTAATTTACAAGCCTAAACAAGGTTGTTCATAGTTTCACTTTGTTTAGGCTATCGTTACGCAGCATCTGGCTAAAACTACCAAATAACTAAAAACCTAAAGTAAGCTCTTAAAAATTTGTTGCTGCTGTTTAAAGCCATCTGGATCCACCTTAGTTTTTAAGCTCGCAAAATTTTCAGCCCACTCAGACGTTCTGACTCTAACAGGTGGCGCATTATTGTTAGCTACCTGCAATACCACATCAGCGACTTCGTCAGATGTTTGATACAAGCCTTCTGAAGTTGCTCTTTGCTGAGCATTTCCAATGTATTTTTGTAACACGGGCAAATATTCATCTTCAACCATGCCACCAGTACCTTCGATTTGCGCAAGCACAGAGGACGCAAACTCAGAACTAATACCACCGGGTTCGACTAAAGAAAACTTCACACCGAAAGTTGGTTGCACATAGCTAGCCAAAGACTCGGTGTAGCCCTCAACAGCAAACTTTGCGGCACAATAGAACTCATTAAACGGCTGCCCAACTAATCCTCCTACAGACGTCACATTGATAACATGCCCACTGCGCGCTTTACGCATATAAGGCAAAACGGCTTTAGTGCAACGCACCACCCCCATATAGTTAACATCCATTACCCAATCAATTTCTGATTCAGTTGCATGCTCTGTCGTTTTCACAAAACCAGCACCGGCGTTGTTAACTAAAACATCTATTTTGCCTTGTTGTGCGATCACCTTTTCAACACACTTTTGAATGCTTGCATTGTCTTGTACATCTAGCTGATAAATCTCTATGTCTAGATTTTTATCAGCGGCCTGCTGTTGTAACTTATTCGCTTTGCTCAAGTCCCGCATGGTGGCGTAAACTTTAAATCCTTGTTGTGACATTTTAACCGCTAATGACAGCCCCAAACCTGTTGATGTACCTGTAATTAAGGCAACCTTATTCATTTTACTTCTCCCAACAAATATTGTGATTCTGTGACACTAGTAGACTGTTTAGCCCACCAAGATTGATTTTCTCTAGGCTGATTAAGTAACACTTTTTCACCCATTACTGGCGTGGCAATTTCCACGTTATGAGTTACTGCCGCCACCGCTAAGCGCGCAAAGGGTTCATACCAAGGGTGCAGTGCTAAATCGAAAGTGCCGTTGTGAACAGGCAATAACACTCGCCCATTCAGATCTAGATGGGCTTGCACACTTTGTTCTGGCAGCATATGGATGTCAGCCCAGTCTTTGTCGTATGCTCCAGTTTCCATCATAGTGAGATCAAAGGGACCATATCGCTCTCCAATTAACTTAAAGCCGTCGAAATAACCGCTATCACCACTAAAAAATAAACTATGTTGTTGAGTTTTAATCACCCAAGATGCCCATAATGTGTGATTACTATCAAAGACGCCACGACCTGAAAAGTGTTGGGCAGGAGTCGCCACAAGTTGCACACCATCAATATTAAGTTCTTGCCACCAATCGAGTGCGTGGATCTTGGTTTTGGGTACACCCCATTCGAGCAAGTGTTTATCTACCCCAAGTGGCACAATAAAATGTTCAACCCTGTCATTTAATAACTGAATCGATGCTTTATCTAAGTGGTCATAATGATCGTGGGAAATAATCACGCCTTTAATCTTTGTTAATCCCTGCAATTCAATCGGTACAGGGTGAAAACGTTTGGGCCCCATCCATTGCACCGGTGACGCGCGCTCTGAAAATACTGGATCGGTCAGCCAAATTTGATTATTTAATTTCAATAACATACTAGAGTGCCCCAATCGATATACCGCATCGCTTGAAGTTTTTTGCAACACATCAATATCGACTTCTCGCAGTGGCACGCTGGTCGGCTCTGAGTCAACTCTCGTTTCGAAAATATAACGTTTTAAAATACTGCCAAGTTTCGACATGTCTTGTTTAACCTTGGGATCTGCATTGATATAAGCCCCCTGTGCAATATGACTAGTATTTAATCGCTGATTGTATTGTTCGTTATATTTCATTGGTTGTGCCGCGCTCAATTGGTTTGTTGCCATTGTCAAAATAATCAGATAGATCACTTTCAAGCTGACTGTATTAACACTCTTCATTTTTCACTCCATGTAAACTACACCGTATAGTTTACATTTAAAATTGAAAAAGTAAACTCATGAGTGTAAAATATTTTAAAAAGCCAACACATGTAACCTAATGCAAGACAAACAGACCTTAAGCGACCGTAAAAAACAAGACATCGTAAATGCGGCAATTCAAGAGTTCGACAGTCACGGATTCCAAAAAACTAGCATGGACCAAATTGCTAAAACGGCCAATGTGTCGAAACGCACCGTATACAATCACTTCCCAAGTAAAGACGCATTGTTTGTTGAGATTACTTCTATAATGTGGGAGCAAGCGCTAACCGCTACAGTTTATCCCTACCAAAAAACGCTCACCTTGAAAGAGCAATTAACCACTATTGCTGATCAAGAAATGCAACTACTGAAATCGCCGACCTTTATTAGTGTGTCTCGGCTGATCATCGCTGAATGTTTACATAGTGAAAATACTAAACAGCAAACTTTGGCACACATTGCTGATGCTGAAAGTGGACTCAACATTTGGCTGAAACATGCCACAGAAGATGGGCGTCTCGCTATTGATGATATTGATATAGCAGCCACTCAATTCAGTAGCTTACTCAAGTCATTTGCTTATTGGCCACAAATTATTGGATTCGGAGACTTCCCAGAACCTGCCAAATATAAGCACATTATAGACTCAGCTGTAGAAATGTTTTTGACCCAATACCAAGTACAAAGTTGAATTGGTTGTAGCTGTATTGCCAATTTACGAGTACCGCATTCAAATAAAGAATATTGGGAAGGTGGTGTCTGAGATACAAGTTTAATAATTGATAAATCAGCGTCTAGCCAGATAAGCTGCCTCTCTATACCTTTAGTTAACACGATATTGATAGAGTTTTGCTCACCTGAAAAATAACCAAAGATTAATATCGAACACCAAAGACCATTTAATCAGCATGACCCAAGTCATTAAATAAGCTGTTAAGTTACTCTAACGTTAGAAACCTTTAGTGGTGCATTGCTCTTGAGATCATTAGTGGTACGCACTGTGTTTCGGCCCTCTCGCTTCGCCAAATAAAGAGCGTGGTCAGCATGAGTTACTATATCTACTAACTTGTAGGCTCTCGCTCTGAATGCCACTCCAAAACTAGCACTCATACTTAGTTTTTTATCGCCGACCGTAAAATTATGATTTGAAATGACAACTCTCGCCCTTTCAGCTACCTCATAAGCTGTGTGAAATTCAGTAGACGGTAATAAAATAACAAACTCTTCCCCACCCCAACGGGCAATGACGTCAACCTCACGAAGCTGTGACTTAAGCAATTCTGCAAATTCGCATAAAATCAAATCGCCCACTGCGTGACCATAAGTATCGTTAATCATCTTAAAGTGATCGATATCAACAATAATTGCACCGAGACTTTGTTTATCTTTCTTAAATTGTTTAAAGCGCCATTCCAGATGCGCTCTATTTGGCAATTGAGTTAAAGGATCAATTTGATATTTGCTCGCAAACTCAGCTTGAATATAAGGTATGCCAATCCTTGCAATTAATAAGCCCAACAGCAAAACAAACATAAAGTTTACAGTTTGTATTAGAAACAACTTAATTGTTTCACTCTGTCTTACTTGCAAAGAATTAACTAAAAAGAGTTTCCAGTTAAGCGCCTTGAGTTCCACCTTAGTGACTAAGAAGTCATTTCCTTCTACATCAACTAAAATATTATCGTTCGATTGCTGTCCGGAACGTTGTTTTGGAGTGAATGCTTGAAACCATGGCAGTTGTTGTAAGTTTTTTATGCGTTTACCATCGGCCAATAAACTTTTATCAGAAGAAAGCACAATATCGTCATTGTCATCAACAAAGATAAAATCATAGTCGTAGGTATTTTTAATATTTTCAAAAGAAGAAATAATTCTATTTAGTCTTTTACTCACACCAATGAAACCTAAAAACTCTCCTTGTTCATTATGAATTTTAATATCAAAATAAATATGAATGTCTTCTCTATTCCCCAAGCCAGCCACTATATTTAGTGACGATTGTTTTGCTCGAAAATACCATTCCACTGTTTCGGAATTAAGCGGTAATGTTGAACCATCTGAAAAATATTGGGTAAGACTGGTTTCACTGGCCACAAAAAAGTTCATTTCAAACTCTTTCGACAGTTCATTGAGTAGCGCTATCATTTTTTTACTGTCAATCACTTCATCATTCATATGGGACTTTAATGATGAAGCTCTAGCTACAGTCTCTGCAATAAACAGTGGTTTTAGCACTTCGTGGCTAACAATATCGAACGCAGGGGTTAGACTTTTAAGTTCAAGTAAACTTTGGTCCTCTACAGATTTCGACAAAGAGACTATGGCACTTAATGCAACTGAAAATACTATAATAAGTAAAACTAAATAGAATTTTGGATTAAGGTATTTTTTCCAAAAAGGCATTAAATGGCCAGTGAGAGAGAAGGATTATCGCACAAGTTACAGTGTTAACTTGCTGACAACCATTAGACTTTAGTATTGACGTCCCCCAACACGAAATATGAATACACTAATAATCATAATTTAAACAGTACTTTATGGGGCATATTCGATTTTACTCTAACAACTAAAAAGTAACTGGCGTTAGCTGTAAAATTCTAGCCAATAACTCAGTGCTGGTAGTAAACTGATTAAAATAGTCATGGTGATCCCAAATTTACTGGGTAAGATAAGCCAACTTTTTGCAGGGTTAGAAGGCTTGTAGAAAATTTTCACTTTGTTGTCAGCAAAAGTCTCGACTTTAGCAAGCTGCTTTTTAAGTACAAACTGAGCGTTATGGCTAGCGACGATTATCCATGGCGAAATTCGCTTACCTTGATAAGTTTTACCTGCTATTTGGTAGGTATACAGCGCTTCAGGCATATAATCTTGCTCAGAGAAATTCATTGTGCTTCCAAACTTATCAAGCCCAAGGTGCATGAGCTGACCTTTGGTACTGGGCCATGTGCGGATAAGCGACTGAAATAGCGCTGAATAGCTACATATTAAAAAAGTATAAACAGATGCCCAAAACCATATTCCCTGCCTGTCGCCCTGTACAGCCAAATCCCACATATTTATAATATATTCAAGCATTGGCCTGCTTACCTCTTAGGTAAAATATTGTGCTATGCAAACAGTTCGACAATGAGTAAGTTGTTCTACTCGATTTACCTAACTCAATTTTCTCGCTTTAAATTTGCGCCCTTTTAACTTGCCTTCATTAAATTGTTTAAGTGCTCGCTTAACACTGCGCGTTTTTACTGCTACATAGGTATGGGTAGCTGTGACATTAATTTTACCGATATCATCACCAGCGATATCCGCATCTTTAGTTAACGCGCCTAAAATATCACCGGGGCGGATTTTGCTTTTTTTGCCTCCGTCGATACAAATAGTGGCATATTCTGGCTGGATTAAACGGTTAGCATGAAAACGCAAAGCCTGAATACCCGTCCACTTGATTTTGGATTTTTGGTAATCTTCAATTGCATTCGCCCTTGGAATTTCTTTTGCTGAACAGAGTGTTAATGCCAACCCTTTGGCATCTGCTCGACCCGTTCGACCGATTCGGTGAATATGCACCTCAGGATCTGGCGTGATTTGATAGCTGATAACCGCATTCACTTCTTTGATGTCTAACCCACGTGAAGCGACGTCTGTAGCAACAAGTACAGACACACTTCTATTAGCAAAGCGGGTTAATACTTGAGTTCTATCACGCTGCTCTAAATCACCATGTAGGGCCAAAACCGATACGCCTAATTTCGTTAATTCATCAGCGACTTCCTGACAGGCAATTTTTGTATTGCAAAATACTATGGCTGACTCAGCTTGATAATGGCTTAACATCGCAGCTACAGCTTTGATCCGATGGGGATCTTCCACTTCAAAAAACAACTGCTCGATGCTGTTAGTTTCGTGAGTGGCTTCAACACTTACCTCTAATGGATCACGCTGCACATCTTTACTTATTTGCGCGATTGAATCGGGGTAAGTCGCTGAAAACAGTAGAGTCTGTCTCTCAAGTGGTACAGCATCAATGACTTTCGCCATTTCTACTTCAAAGCCCATGTCTAACATACGATCGGCTTCGTCTAACACTAAAGTATTGACTTCACTTAAGTCTAAGCGGCCTCGAAACAAATGATCCATTATGCGCCCTGGCGTTCCTACCACAATATGCGCACCATGTTCTAACGAACCAATTTGAGGCCCCATAGGTGTACCACCACACAAAGTCAATACTTTGATATTATGAATACTACGACCTAACTTACGGATCTCTAAGGCCACTTGTTCAGCCAACTCACGAGTAGGACACATAACCAAAGCTTGAACACGAAATCGTTTCACTTTTAAATTGTGCAATAACCCCAAACCAAAAGCGGCGGTTTTCCCGCTACCGGTTTTAGCTTTGCCGACAACATCTTTGCCCGCGATTATGGCTGGCAAGCTCATTGCTTGGATATCAGTCATTTCTTTGAAACCCATAGATTCCAAATTATCTAGCAAAGCGTTATTTAATCCCAGTGAAGCAAATTCTTTATTCAAAACATTCTCATTTGTTAGGCCGGTCAAGTAGTTTAGAGGCTACTATGACGGTCTTTTTCGATACATTCATCTAGCAATTGCAATAATTCTGCTCGTGCTTTTAATTTTGTCTGGTGATGGGCTTTCATATCTAATTTGGTCATTGCGCTAGCGATTGCTTGAACCGTCACGACAAATTCCGTTTCACTAACAACTTTGTCTAAAAATCCTGCGGTAACCGCTTCTTTAGGTGAGACCATTTCCGCTAAAATTACAGAACGGTTAAAAAATACTGGTGCCAATCTACCACGGGCTAATTCTACACCACCATGGTGCATAGTCATACCTATTGCAACTTCATTTAGACCTATTTTAAATGCGCCATCAACGCCAATTCGATAATCGGCTGCCAACAATAAAAATGCGCCCTTAGCTATAGCATGGCCACTGCACGCCACTAAGACAGGAAAAGGAAACGACAACATACGCCGAGTAAGTGTGGTGCCTTTTTCAACCAACGCCATGGCCGAACTCATGCTTTCTTTCATAACCTTTAAATCATAACCGCCAGAAAACATACCCGCTTGTCCGGTTAAAACAACTACAGCTTGCGCTTGCTCTGCTTGGTCAAGAGCTGAGTTGAGTTCGTCAATTACTTGATGGGAAATAGCGTTTACTTTACCATTTTGAAGCGTAATGGTGGCGACTTGGTTTTCAATATTACAGGTTACGAGTTCAGTCATAATTGTTCTCTGAAGTATAAGTGGAAGGCTCTTTATCTTTCATTAGTAGGGTTAAGGGCAAGTTATAAATTTGCATGAGCAACTATCAGTAAAACTTAGTTGCTAGCGAGCGTTGTTAAAACCTTAGGCTGAATATTGGATTGTATAATCGTTTCTAACTCTCCAGAATCTTTAATACTCACCAAGGCTTGATTAATCTGTGGCATTTTAGTTCGCCAATTATGGTTAAACATAAAACCTAAATCCGACTCTGCCAATGCTTTAGATGAACGCCATATCTTATGTTTAATCCCTAAACTCGCAATCATCCAACTTTCCCTGTACTCGTTTACATACATTAGGTCACAGCGATCTTTTATTAGTAAATTAACCAAGGGAACTTGGCTAGACACTTTGACCGCTTGGGCAACCGCGTCATCGAAAAAACGATTTAAGGTTGGATACTGGTAGTCTTGCCGAATACAGATCGTTTTGTTTTGCAGCCAATCCAACGGGTTACTACTTTCTATAAAAGGTTCTTTGCTATAAAGAAACTCTCTGTGTAAAAAGACTGAATCAGAAAATATCAGTTTACTTTTATTCATTACCCAGTCTGGAGACAACCAAGTCGTATCGGCTTTTCCGTCTATAAGAGACTGCTCTAACCCTTTTCTTGCTGTAGGTAAGAATTCGAGGCGCATTCCTAATTCACGACTCAAGGCCCTAGCCAAACTCGGTACAATGCCTAAATATTCAGAATCGTTTTTGGTGTAGACAAAAGGAGGTTCTTCTACATATATAACGGCCAAGCGCAACACCTTTGCATTGTCATTGGCTAAAAGTGGAGTGCTCCCCACAAAAAGCCAAATCAAAGAGACTGTTAGCCAAACCTTACCTAATGTAAATAGATACACATTCATCTCTTTATAATAAAGTAGGTTTTAGCAAAGTACATTGCTTAATCTTCAAACTAATTTCCAATCTACCGTTTTTCCGGCAAAGAATGGCACCATGGCTTCTCCACTAGGCAATGTAACTGACTCAGGCACAACCCAACTATCCTTTACTAAGGTCAAAGTTGTGGTATTACGTGGTACCCCATAAAAATCAGCCCCATGAAAACTAGCAAACCCTTCTAATTTATCTAAGGCGTCTAGTTCATCAAACACCTGCGCATACAACTCCAATGCGCTCCAAGCACTATAACAGCCGGCACAGCCACAAGCGTTTTCCTTAGCGTGTTTAGCATGGGGAGCCGAGTCTGTGCCTAAGAAAAATTTACTCGAGCCACTTGCTACTACTTTACGTAAAGCTTGTTGATGAGTACTTCTCTTTAAAACCGGTAAACAATAGTTATGCGGTCTTACTCCTCCGACTAACATATCATTACGGTTTAACAACAGGTGTTGTGGTGTAATGGTGGCTGCCACATTATTTGTGCTACTCATAACAAAATCTGCGGCATCACTGGTGGTAATATGTTCAAACACTACTTTTAATTCAGGGAAAGCTGCCACTATTTTAAGCATATATTGATCGATAAATTCCTTTTCTCTATCAAATATATCTATGTGATGCTCTGTTACTTCACCGTGCACCAATAACAATAAACCTTGTTTTTGCATTTCCTCGAATACAGGATACAAGGCTTCTATGCCGCTCACTGCTTGCGCTGAATTGGTAGTTGCACCAGCTGGATACAACTTTGCGGCGACTACACCGGATTGTTTGGCATCTATGATATCTTGGGTAGTGGTTTTATTGGTTAAAAACAATGTCATCAAAGGTTCAAATTGACTGCCTTGTGGTCGGGCAGCCAAAATGCGTGACTTATATGCACTAGCTAACTGGGCGTTGACAACTGGCGGCACTAAATTCGGCATAACAATAGCACGAGAAAAACATCTAGCAGTAGCTGGAACGGTTTCGCCAAGCATGTCGCCATCCCTAAAATGTAAATGCCAATCGTCTGGTGTGGTGATAGTAATCTGTTGCATTTTTTTCCTGCTTTAATTTTCTACAATAAACCGCTGAGACTAAGATGTGTATTATGCCCTAAATCCCATTGTAAAAACCTCACTCAAAGCATAATTGTGGTTTCAGTTACTCAATAACCCAAATTCGAAATCGGCCATCACTTCCAATACCACCTGCATTCAAAAAGTGGTCTAACAAACAATAAGGCCTAACCTTTTGTTTTTGTTAAGGATACTTTTAAGGTAGCGACACATTGTAACCCAAACTCAGAACACATAGCTTGATTTGACTCAAGAACTTACTGAATTATTCTAAAAAATAAAGCACTATTGACGCCATAAATTGGTCATCTCGTTTGTGGAATTGTTTTATGCCTGCAGCCATCAGCCTGCTAAATGTAGTCCCGGATAATAAAAAAAACTTCCTTAACACAACACTCATCAAATTATTAGATCGTATATTGGCAATCAATAAGTTAGATGACTTATACCGTGAAAATGGTCTTGCTGGGTTAGACAAAACGAGTTTTTCAAAAAAGCTATTGGATGGACTTAATATCCAATTATCTGGGCTAGAAGCACTACACGCCAATATTCCCAAGTCGGGTCCACTAGTATTGGCTAGTAATCACCCATTCGGGGGAATTGAAGGCGTTTTTCTAGCTTGGGCAATCGAAAAAGTGCGCCCAGACATCAAAGTGATGGCTAACCAAGGATTGAAAATTTTTTCGGAACTTGAAGACTACTTCATTTTTACTAACCCGCTCTCAGAGGGCAACCCCAAGAATTCCCCTTCAATTCGTGCCTGCTTAAAACATGTAAAATCTGGCGGAGCCTTACTTATTTTCCCCGCAGGACGGGTCAGTTATTATCATAAAGATACGCAACGAATCGCCGATCATAACTGGAATAGATTGGTTGCCAGCATAACCAACCGCGTAAATGCACAGTATTTACCGATATTTGTGAGTGGCTTTAATAGCCCATTATTTTATCGTTTGGGACGTGTGTACTTTCGATTTCGAATGTTGATGTTACCTCGAGAATTAATCAACAAACGCAATGCTCAAATAACAGTTACAGCAGGACACCCCATTGCAGCCAAACATTATGCAAAACACATTCAAATTGACACACAAACGGAATTGTTTCGCGCGCAAAGTTATTTACTTGATCCTAATTTACAACAACAATGGCCAGCGGATCTCGTCACAAAGCAACAACCTCTTGCACAAACTATCTCAGGAGAAATAATTTTACAGGAACTTAGGCAACTGCCTAAGGAACAACACTTACTTGATCATAAAAATTTCTCTGTCTATTTTGGCTATCAAAATCAAATACCAAACACAGTAAATGAAATCGCGCGTCTACGGGAAAAGGTGTTTCGCGAACATAACGAAGGCAGCGGTGAACCTCTCGATACCGACCACTTCGACGCTACCTATACCCATTTGTTTGTCACTAAAACCGAAACTGGGCAAATAATCGGAGCATACCGAATGGGGCAGACCGACAAGTTGTTATCCGATGGAAATATAGACAATTTATACTTAAATCGAATGTTTGATTTTGGTCCTGAGTTTGTAAACCAACAACAACCTTGTTTAGAAATGGGACGCTCTTTCTTAATTCCCGAATATCAACGTAGTTTTTTAGGGTTGTTTTTATTGTGGCGAGGCATTGGCGCGTTTGTTTGCCAATACCCCCAATACCGGACTTTGTATGGCACAGTGTCAATTAGTAAATTATATGATGTTCGCAGTGCAGCCGTTATCCAACAAGCCATGGTAACCCCTACTGACAAAGTGGCTCCTATAACGCCCTTCTCACACCAGCTGCATCCTGAAGTACAAGATTTTGCCAAACAATATGGACTAAAAGAGCATCTCCCGGCTTTACTCAAAGGAATTGAACCAGACGGCAAAGATGTACCTATTTTACTAAAGCACTACAACAAACTAGGTGCGGTTTTTCATTGTTTAGGTATTGATAAAAGTTTTAACCATACCCCTGGATTGTTACTTAGTGTGGATTTGCCTCGGGCACCGCATAAATTACTTAAATTATATCTAGGTGAAAACTGGTTAGCGTATAAAGACGCCGAAATAACGCCATAGATGCTAGGCGGTGAAAATAAAGCGGATACAGCAACAAACTCGACTGCTAACGAAGCACTATTAAAGGTACATCACAATGTTCCAGCATTTTGAGCGTATTGCTACCCACAAAAAACCGCCGTAATTTAGAATGGGCAAAAGCTCCCATTACCATCAAATCTATCTTATTAGCGGTTTTGTACTGCATAAGTGACTGATGAATATCACCCTCAATAAACGCAGACGACACCGTAAAACCTTCGTCTTGCATCCTTTGTTTGGCTAGATCAAGTTTATCTTTTAACTCAGTCTCATTATTCTTAACTGATACTAAGTGACAGTGTAATCCATGCAACAAACCTCCCTCTATCACCTTTTGCAGCGCTATGTCAGCAGTATCTCTACCATCATATGCCACCATAAAAGAGCTGGGTAGATTGAACTTGGCAGGAACAATTAACACTGGATGACAAGCTTTGCGAAGCAAGGTTTCTACATGAGATCCTAGAGCACTAAAGTTACCGTCATGACCTTCACCACATCGACCAACAACAATGAGTCGAGTTTTATCATATAAGTCTTCAGTGGCGTCGACGATATCCCCATGACGTTGCATCATTTCTACATCTTTAACACCCGCGCTATGTGCTTTTTGAGAGACAGTATTGAGTAACTCCTTTCCTAACTGTAGCGCTATTTTGCCTCTTTTTTCATCTAACAGAGTCATTTCTTCTAGCAATGCAGACCGAGCACCAAGCCCAATGGCCCCCGAAAAGTCGTCGGCGCCGTGTTGTTGTTCCTTTTCCAGTGTATGTAAAAAACATATTGGCTTATTGAGTTTTTTTGAAGCCCAAATTGCCGCGTCAGTAACGGCATCTGTTATTGCAGAACCATCCACACAGGTCATTATTTTTGTCATTACTTGTTCCTTAATGTCCGCCTAACAATTTATCAACTTCTTTGGGGTCATTGTGCACCCCAAACTTGTCGACCACTGTTGCTGTGGCTTCATTCATACCTATGATGCTCACAGTAGCGCCTTCACGCCTAAACTTAATCACCACTTTATCTAATGAGGACACTGAGGTGATATCCCAGAAATGGGCGTGAGTAAGGTCAATCACTACCTGTTCAGCCGCTTCTTTAAAATCAAATGACTTGATAAATTGTTCTGCAGAAGCAAAAAATATCTGCCCAATCACTTCGTACGTTCTGGTATTTTCTGATTTTGAAAAATCAGATTTAACCACCATAAAACGTCCAATTTTATTGGCGAAAAACAACGTAGCTAGCAATACACCAACGAGTACACCCAAGGCTAAATTATGGGTTGCCACAACAACAATCACTGTAGATATCATTACAATGCTTGAAGAAATAGGGTTAGTACGCAAGTCTCTAATTGAAGACCACGAAAACGTACCAATTGACACCATAATCATTACTGCTACTAATGCCGCCATGGGGATAAGACGTAACCAATCATCGAGGAAAACCACCATCACTAACAGAAATGCGCCTGCCACAAAGGTGGAAAGTCTGCCTCGTCCACCAGACTTAACATTGATGATGGACTGCCCGATCATAGCGCATCCTGCCATTCCTCCTAACAAACCAGCGCCTATATTAGCCATACCTTGCCCTTTGCATTCCTTGTTGCGATCACTAGTGGTGTCGGTTAGGTCATCTACGATTGTAGCCGTCATCATGGATTCCAAAAGGCCCACAACAGCTAGGCCGATTGAATAGGGTAAAATAATACTTAGTGTTTCTAAATTAAGCGGCACATCCGGCCACAGAAAAACCGGTAAGGTGTCTGGCAATTCCCCCATATCGCCCACGGTACGGATGTCTAAGCCCATTAGAACCGCCACAAATGTCATTGACACTATACATACCAAGGGAGACGGCACCGCTTTTCCAATAACCGGTAAATAGGGAAAAAGATAAATAATGCCAAGGCCAGCTGCAGTCATAGCGTAAACATGCCAAGTCACATCAATAAGCTCAGGTAGTTGCGCCATAAAAATTAAGATGGCGAGGGCGTTAACAAAACCCGTCACCACAGAGCGGGATACAAAGCGCATCAATTCACCGAGTTTGAGATAACCAGCAAATATCTGCAGCACCCCGGTAAGCAAGGTTGCCGCCAACAAATATTCCAAACCATGGTCTTTCACTAAAGTCACCATCAATAACGCCATGGCACCAGTAGCAGCAGAGATCATTCCAGGGCGCCCGCCTACAAATGCAATGATTACCGCAATGCAAAACGACGCGTAAAGTCCAACTTTTGGATCAACACCTGCAATAATAGAAAAAGCGATGGCTTCAGGAATAAGTGCTAATGCCACTACAATTCCAGCAAGCACATCACCCCGAATATTTGAAAGCCAATCTCTTTGAATGTGTTCAACCATGCAGACTACCTAATAATGTTCATGAGTCCCAAAGGGAAATAATATGTGTTTTGTAAAAATTACACCTAAATTGGCGCATTAAGAAGGAGAGCTAATTTACGGGACGTAATTCTCATTTGTCACATTTGACGTTATGTCGGTTTGAATTTTATACAAACCGTTATTTTAATACAATGAATAAACGGCTCGCATAATTTAGTGACAAATTAGGCGATGAACTATAACTACGCCTTTGTTTCATGACCAAATTCGAGATAGTTAGAAATCTGCTAACTATTGTCAAATTTAACAGTTAAATTCTAATGCCTAACATCCGATGATGATTGTTCAATATCTGTGTTTGAATCGTTTTCTAACACACTTTGCAGCCAATCACGGGCTTCGTTTTCAGTGTCAAAAAAACTAAACTTTAATCCAGCACTTGTATAAATTTCTCGCCAAAATTGACGAACTAGATCAGCAGATTCCATCTCGATGAATACCACAGCAGTCGCTCGCAAATTCATAGACTTGGCTTGTTTGACTACCTGAATAAATAACTCTTTAGCTTCAGGTGAAACTAATGGTGTGCCGCTAAGCAATGCGAGGCTAACCCATGGAGCATGCATAATTTGTTTACGCAGCCCCACAACTTGTTGCTGATATTCTTGAACCATTTCTATATTTCCGGGACCAGAACCTTCAACTATAAGTAACTGACCTTGAATAGAAAGCCGCATAGAACCATGTGCTGGAAACCTGCTATTACTCATTGTTAAACCTTTTTAACAAACTCCGACTTGAGTTTCATCGCTCCAATACCGTCAATTTTGCAATCAATGTCATGATCACCATCAACCAATCGAATATTCTTGACTTTAGTTCCCACTTTGACCACAGATGAGGAGCCTTTTATTTTGAGATCTTTAATTACTGTAATTGTATCGCCATCAGCTAAAACATTACCGTTTGAATCTTTTATTACCTTTTCATCTTCATCTACTTCACCAGACTGGGGCCACTCATACGCGCATTCAGGACAAACGTACATATCACGGTCTTCATAAGTATATGTTGAACCGCACTGGGGACATTGAGGTAACTCACTCATTGCAAAAAATCCTTACTACAAATATGTTGTGGAAATATGTCCCGTAATTATCCGCGTTTTAGCGTTTAATTACCAGCAACAAAGCGAGTCGAGGAATGTGCTAGATCAATGAATCAGTGAATAACAAATTGCAATTGGGTCGAGTTTGATTGGGTTTATTTTTCAGACCTCAGGCTTTCGATAAATCAGCATAAGTTTTAAATAGGCAACTAAGCTTGTTGACGAATATATGATGCAGTATTCGGAGCTATTCCAAAGTGCGCCTCATCTTTGTTGCCAAGCAGGGAATTAATCACAGCCAACAAAGAGAAGTGATGTATCGCATGACTCGCAACAAACACCAGTTCGCGTCCTAATGTTGATTGAGTCTGAGTATTCTGAGTTTTGTTGATAGAGGTTTCACAGGCTACGTTAAGGGGCATATCGACATCTAAATGATCGACATCCGTTAACCATGATTCGATTTTTTGCCATTCTCCAAGTGCCGTTTGCGGACATGATTCAATACTAGAATTTCGATTCCGTGAATTGTAGTTAATTAACCCTTGGTTCAATCCGTCTTTTAACGCCCAATAATGATCCAATATATGCCGCATATGTGTGCCAGCGCTACTAATAAAATGGGGATTGAGTACCAATTGATAATTTTCAACACTGATGTCGTGTAAAAAAGCTTTAGCCTGTTGAACCGTTTCCAATTGGTCCTCAATTGATATGGCAAAGTTGAGCATAGTTTTCCTATATTATAATTACTTTTTTACATGCTCTACACGACCATGCGAAATACGAATATATTTCATCATACACAGCTAGAATTATGTTTTTCTTACAAATTGTTCACTTCAACTAATGGCTCTAAACATTTTTTACCTAGACAAAATCACTAATTAGTAAGGTTTAAACTTTCATCTAGGTCATATTTACCGCGTTTCGTTTGTATTGTTTGGGAGTTTGCCCAAAGTGTTTTTTAAACACTGCATATAAATACTGAATTGAGGGATAACCACAGGAGCTGGCTATTTCGGACAATTCCGTATCTGTTTCAGTTAACATTTTACAAGCTTTGTTTAGCTTCTCATAGTGAATTTCTGTATGTATGCTATGACCACATTCTTGCACAAAACGTTGTTCCAGATTTGAGCGAGAAATACCGACATAATCAATCACTTGCTCAACCTTTATACCTCTACATGCATGTTGCCGGACATAGTGCATAGCCTGAATGACATAGGTATCTTGCAAGGCTTTAAAGTCAGTTGACTGGCGCTGGATAATACCTATGGGTGGCACCAGAACTCGTGGTGGTGATTTTGCTTTTTGCTCCGAGGGTTTGTCCACTTTTTGTCGATTAAGCTGGCGATGCAATAATTTTGCGGCTTGAAACCCCATGTCAAAACAGCCTTGACTGACTGAACTCAAACTGACTCTACTTAGGTTTCGAGCGATGTCGTCGTCATCTATACCTACTATAGAAACTTGGTCAGGTACCAGACGATTAGTTTTATCACAGGCTTGTAGCAGATGTCGTGCCCGCGCATCAGTAACGGCAATCACACCAACAGGTGAAGGTAGACTCTCAATCCATTCAGCTAACCTATTCATACTGTAATGCCAAGTATCTGGCTGAGTTTTATAACCTCGGTAAACAGAACACTTGAAACCGTCTTTTTCACATAAAGAAACAATCGCCCTTTCGCGCTCTAAGGCCCAACGGTGCTCATCATCTGGTGGAAAACCATAAAATGCGAATCGCTGTAGGCCTTTTTGTTTTAGATGCTGGTAGGCGCAATTGACCACTGCTTCGTTATCGGTAGCCACATAAGGCACGTTCGGGTAATCATCAGCCGACTGGTAGGAACCACCGACTCCAATGACTGGGATAGGTGAATCAATCAATGCCGCTTGCATAACTGGATCGTCAAAGTCGGCAATAATTCCATCCACTTCCCAATTATCAAGATTGTTTAATCGAGCTAAGCAGTCTTCTTCGAGGTATACGTCCCAATCTACTTTGGTAGATTGTAAGTAATGTCCGATACCTTCAATGACTTGACGATCGTAAACCTTATTCGCATTAAACAATAGGCTAATACTGTATTGCCTGCCTTCTTGCCCGCTTAGTCTGCTGTATTTCACTGATTAATACCTCTTGTACCTGACTAAAAGTCAACGTAAGAATAACTAAAAATATAGTAACAATAAAATAACAAATTACGGAATTTATTTATGTAATTTCGTAATTGAGCGATTTTCAACTCTAGGCCACTATGCTATTCACAAAAAATATTACGGAGATTGTGATGTATTTAGGGGTTGATTTAGGTACGTCCGGGATAAAAGTTATTATTACCGACGCCACCGGCCAAATCGTTGATTCACAATCAGCGGAATTAACAGTGTCTCGACCACAGCCATTGTGGTCCGAACAAGATCCCACTGATTGGTGGTTAGCATTTTGTTCAGCAATGGATAGCTTAAGTCAAGGCCCGTTTCTTTCCCAAGTAAAAGCAATAGGCTTGTCTGGGCAAATGCATGGAGCAACCTTACTCGACGGAGATGCTCAGGTTATACGCCCCGCAATTCTGTGGAATGACGGCCGCAGTGCAGCTGAGTGTATCGAGCTAGAACAAAGGGTTCCAAATAGCCGCGAAACCACTGGTAATATTATGATGCCGGGTTTCACCGCGCCAAAACTGCTTTGGTTAAAACACCATGAACCAGACAAATTTTCGCGAATCGATAAAGTGCTGTTACCCAAAGATTACCTAAGGTTTCTTTTAACAGGTGACTTTGCCTGTGACATGTCAGATGCCGCTGGAACACTGTGGCTAAATACCCAAAAACGTTGTTGGGATATTGAATTGCTCTCCGCATGTGGCCTGAAATTGAGCCACATGCCACAACTTTTTGAAGGCAACCAAATCACAGGAGTGTTGCAAACTGATTTAGCCAGTCGTTGGGGATTATCTGAAGTACCAGTGGTAGCAGGTGCAGGCGACAATGCAGCCGGTGCAATAGGCGTTGGTTTGGTTGAACCAGGTCAAGGCATGATTTCACTGGGCACATCCGGTGTTTACTTCGTAGTAACCGATCATTTTAGCCAACAAGCTGAACTTGCAGTACACAGCTTTTGCCATGCATTGCCTGAACGTTGGCATTTAATGTCAGTGATGCTCAGTGCTGCCAGTTGCCTAGATTGGTTTGCGAAACAAGTAGTAGAAGAAGACATTGGGCAACTACTTGAACAACTTGAATCCCATCCTGTTGAGCAAAAAACAACGCCTTACTTTTTACCTTATTTAAGTGGTGAACGTACACCGCACAATAATCCTATGGCGAAAGGTGCGTTTATTGGACTAACCCACGACACTAGCAAACTTGACATGTTACATGCGGTACTCGAAGGCGTATGTTTTGCTTTTGCTGATGGAGTGGACGCACTACATCAATCTGGCACTCAAGCAACAGAAATTACCGTTATTGGTGGCGGCGCACAAAGTCCCTATTGGCGACAACTCATGGCAGATATTTTAAATACCAGCATCACTTTTAGAAAAGGTGGAGAAGTTGGGCCCGCTTTAGGTGCTGCGCGTCTCGCCCAATTGGCAATAGAGCCCAACCTAACCACTAAACAAATTTGCCCGCAACCCGAAGCCGTGCAAACCCATACACCCAACACTTCTACTCAATACATTTTTGAGCAACGAAGAAGTGTTTATAAACAAACCTATCCTCAATTACGCACTCTTTTTAACAAGGAAATTTTATGACCACTTATTTTGATTCAATACCCAGCATTCAATTTGAAGGCACTGAGTCGGACAACCCTCTGGCGTTTCATCATTACGATGCCAATCAAGTTGTTTTGGGTAAAACTATGGCCGAACACCTGCGTTTTGCTGCCTGCTATTGGCACAACTTTTGTTGGGATGGTGCCGATGTATTTGGTCAAGGCACCTTTGGTAGACCTTGGCTTAAACCCGGGGATCCGATGCAAATGGCGAAACAAAAAGCGGATGTTGCCTTTGAATTTTTTAGCAAGTTAAATATCCCCTACTATTGTTTTCACGACATAGATGTAGCGCCAGAAGGCGACAGCATCCATGATTACGTCAACAACTTTTCTGCCATGGTAGATGTGCTTGAGCAAAAACAATCTGAAACCGGACTCAAGTTATTATGGGGAACCGCCAACTTATTCAGTAACCCGAGATACGCCGCAGGCGGTGCTTCTAATCCTAACCCTGACGTATTCAGTTATGGTGCAACTCAGGTATTCCACGCCATGAATGCCACCCAGCGTCTAGGCGGTGAAAACTACGTATTATGGGGCGGGCGTGAAGGTTACGAAAGTTTGCTCAACACAGACCTGCGACAAGAGCGCGAGCAGTTGGGCCGGTTCTTTACCATGGTTGCGGAACATAAACATAAAATTGGCTTTAAAGGCGCTCTACTAATAGAGCCCAAACCTCAGGAACCGACAAAACATCAATACGATTACGATACTGCGACTGTTTATGGTTTCCTTAAACAATTTGGATTAGAACAAGAATTCAAAGTCAATATTGAAGCAAACCATGCCACTTTGGCAGGCCATTCGTTTCATCACGAGATTGCCACTGCTATTTCTTTAGGTTTATTCGGAAGTATTGACGCCAACCGTGGTGACGCACAAAATGGTTGGGATACCGACCAATTTCCAAATGAAGTTGAAGAGCTAAGTTTGGTCATGTATGAGATTCTTAAATCAGGTGGTTTTACTACCGGTGGTTTGAACTTTGATTGTAAGTTACGTCGTCAAAGTAGTGATCCTGCAGATTTATTCCACGGACATATTGGTGGCATGGATCACATGGCGTTAGCCCTTAAAAAGGCAGCGGCGATATTGGAAAGTGACTTTATTGCCGACAAAATTTCACAACGTTATGAAGGCTGGGGACAAAACTTTGGTCAATCAGTTTTGAAAGGTCAACATAGCCTAGAGTCATTAGCTAGTCACACAGTAAGCAATAACTTACAGCCTAAGCATGTTAGTGGTCAGCAAGAGTTGCTTGAAAACAAAGTTAATCGTGTATTATTTGGTTAAAGTTTTACTCTACCGAAACTAAATCAACTTTGCTTTCTAAAAATGCCTAGTGGGGAAACACTAGGCATTTTTTATTTAGATTGAGTTATTTTGTTGGCTAGCGGTAACAGCAACACCCTTCTTTATTCCTCATTAATCGGCGTTTTGTTTACTCGATTCGCGTATAAAAAGTTGATACGGCAAAACATGCCGTTTCGCCATCGGAGTACTATCCTGAAACGACATTAGCGGATCGGTGAGCAAACTTATAGCGAGACCAGCCATATCTCTTATGGGCTGCTGAATAGTGGTGATTCGAGGCCATACAACTCTGGCTAACTCGGTATCATCAAACCCCACAACCGATATTTGTTTGGGCACATCTAAGTTATTTTTAAGTGCCACAGATATCACCGCTGCGGCCATTTCATCGTTACTCGCAAAAACGGCGTCGGGTAATACCTCAAGAGACAGTAGTTTCTCGGCGGCAACAAGTCCGGATTTATAAGTAAATTCCCCTTGCTCAATATATTCGGGGGGCATTAACAAACGATGTGAACGCAGAGCATCTAAATACCCCTGATACCTGAGCCTGCTAACCCCTTGATTTTCATTACCTATAATATGGGCAATTCGTTTATGCCCAGTCCTTACCAAGTGTTCGGTGATGTCGAAAGCGGCTTGATAATCATCCATACAAATATAGGGGCTAGCCGATAAATCAATATCCGGGGCGATTCGAACAAAAGGGGTATGTGATTCTTTAAGTAAGCTTAAGACCTCAGGAATATCAGCTAAAGGAGGCAACAAAATTAAGCCATCGACTTTAGTTATGAGGATAAAATCGCTGACAATAGAGAGTGCTTTTTCGGTTTCTCCCGCAGTTTCATCAATGACAATATGAAAACCATTAGTACGGCATTTTGTTAATGCCCCAACCAAAAACTGACTCACATAATTAGCATTGGCAAATTCACACACAATACCGATAAAGAAAGATTTCGAACTAGATAAACTTCGAGCGGCAACATTGGGACTGTAATTTAATTCTTGCGCTATCGCTGCTATTTTGGCTCTGGTTTTAGTCCTGACTTTAGGATCGTTGTTCATTACGCGGGATACTGTCATCACCGAGACGCCAGCCCTTTCCGCGATATCTTTTAGTTTTACTCTAGACATATGTCAGGTTTATATCGTGTGGATAAATAGAATGTTACGTTAACATTCTATCTTTAGAATTCATAAAATTTTCAGGTTTTGTGTTATTGCATGGTTGATTTGCAGTGCCGCTCAATAAAGTTCTGATGGCTTGGCATCCTGTCTACAGACTGTTGAATAACGTGTTTAACGTGAGCCAAGCGCCTAGATACTTCCTCTTGCTCAAGCAGATCGGCCATAGGATGATATTGCTCAGGCATGAGTCCCTGACCAATCATTACAGCAATCCAACTCGATTGATTAAACAATTCATCATTCTCCCGAAAAACGCGTCCAGAGGACTTAAAAAGGTCAATTTTTGATTGCAAATAATCGGGGATTTCCATGTTGCGGCAGTACCGCCAAAATGGCGAGTCTTGGCGCTCGGTTACATGATAATGCAGAATAATAAAATCTCGAATCCGACGTATTTCTTCATCCGCTTGTTTATTAAAGGTATCTACCGTTACAGGATCGAAACTTTTATCAGGAAATAAGCTCATCAAGCGAGAGATGTTACTTTGAATTAAATGTATGGATGTAGATTCTAGCGGCTCGATAAAACCACTAGACAAGCCTATCGCTATACAATTTTTATTCCACTGTTTGCGACGCATACCAGTATGAAAACGCAGAAATCTAGGCTCTACTAAAGGTTCGCCTTCTATATTTTCCAGTAAGATTGCTTTAGCTTCCTCATCACTCATAAACTTACTTGAAAACACGTGGCCATTACCGGTTCTATGTTGCAACGGAATGCGCCATTGCCAACCGGCCTTTTGGGCCCAAGATCGTGTATAAGGGTAAAGTTCACCCGTGTTTGTGCTGGGTACAACTACTGCGCTATCACAAGGCAAAAAGTGACTCCAACTTTCGTACCCTGTGTGCAAAGCTTCTTCAATCAGCAATCCTTTAAAACCAGAACAATCGATAAACAAATCACCTTCAATTTGTTTACCATCATTCAACTCAAGGGAGGTGATAAAACCCGAATCATTATTTAAGTGCACGTCCTTAACTTGTGCTTCAATTCGTTCTACCCCTTGGGAGATAGCAAACCTCTTAAGCCATTTAACATACAAACCAGCATCAAAATGAAATGCGTAAGCAATGTTATTGCATGGTGAGTTGGGGACATCAATCGAGCGCATCATTTTGTTGTCACGGGCTGCTACGCAGTTAAAAGCATAATTATCTAGTCTATCAACCCCCATAGCTTTAGCAGTTTTTAACCAATAGTGATGAAAATCTACACCATCAAAATTTAACCCTATAGTACCAAATGGATGAGTGTATTCATGGCCGAGTTGCTTCCAATCAACAAATTGAATTCCGTGTTTAAACGTGGCGTTGGTTTCCCGCATAAATTCATCTTCATCCAGACCAAGTAATGCGTTAAATAGTTGTAATTGAGGAATCGTTGCCTCTCCTACACCTATAGTTGGAATTTCAGCAGACTCAACAAGGGTGATGCTACACATCCGATTCTTTAACAACTTGCCCATAGCTGCGGCGGTCATCCAACCCGCAGTGCCCCCACCGACAATAACAACCTTTTGTATATTTTTTTGCATACACCCTCCTAAGAATACTGGGTTAGAAACTACCTTGTAACACTAAAGAAAAGCGACGATCGCTCTTAAACCATGAGCGGCCATAACGGGTGCCACTTTCATCAACTTGCATACTAGTTTTGGTAATAGTGTCTAACAAGTTCACACCTTGAATGCCAACTTTAATGTTTTCACTCAATGTGTAATAAAACGAGCCATCCAAGTAACCGGCGTCTTCACCATAAACAGGCCTATGAGGCGCTACAACATCTCTCGCTGTAATCAAGTATTCAGAGCGCCAGTTATAAGCTAATCGGGTTGAGATTTTGTCATCTTCATACATCACTACAAAATTAGCCGTGTGTTTAGATTGCCCTGCCAAAGGCAAAGATTCAAACGCGAGTTGAGTGGGACCATCCTTAGGTTGCCCATCCGGATCGGTAGTAAACAGATTGGAATTAGGCACACCAGAGGCACTGATATAGGAATAATTCGCTTGCACCCCTAAGTGGTTAAAGGGTTCAGGTAGTTGACCAAAAAATTGCTGATAAGCCAATTCAAAACCTTGCATCTCGCCTTCGTCGGTATTGATAGGTTTTTGCACAGTCACTGTGTTTGTAACACCATTATTGGTGTAGGACTCATCTACACCACCAGTGACCCAGAAGTCTTTTAGGTCTTTCAGGAAAATAGTGCCAGTAAGTGAGCTTCCTTCATCAAAGTACCATTCTAAGCCTAAATCAAATTGGGTTGAGCGCATTGGTTGAAGATTTGGATTAGCTGAATTACCGGTCCATGCTGTGATATCTGCACTGACAATTTGCGCGTCTTCGCCGTCACCGTCACGCACTACCGCTGCATTTTGGTTATTGATACTAACAAAACTTTTTATGTCGCCGGTGTTTGGATAAGCCAATGCCTTCGACGCGGCGAATCTTAAAATTAAGTCATCAGACAACTCAGCTTTGACATTAAAGCTAGGCAATACATAATCATCTGACGTGGTATTGGTTATAAATCGTGTCGCGTAGTTGCCAAAGTCCAGATCATCTTGAGGTAAAAATAGATTAGTTTGTTTTGCATATTCTTCCTGGATTTCTTCAGGAGTACGTGTACCGTTGTCGAAGAATGACAAGGGTTTGATTTCAAGATTAGGAAAAGAAATATAACCCGAGGTTTCTCTTTCTAAACGGATATACCTTAGACCCACGTTACCAGAAATAGGGTATTTCCAATCGTAAGATTCAAAGTCAATTCGCACGTAAGCAGCGGTATTCGTTTCAGAAAAATCGTTTACTTCGTTAGGTCTAAATGGCCCATCAAATTCTTCGAAAATTGCATTGCCGTTACTATCTACCCCAAGTTGTTGGCGAGGGCGGTCTGCTAAAGGCTCCCAATCAGATGAGGCATTGGCCAATCTGCTGCCCGCATTGGCATAATCTCGCACCAAGTCAAAAGAAGGATGATAAGTATACCCTTGACCCGGAATAGTCACATGCCCACCTCTGAAATGGTCATCCCAATAGACTTCTTCCACGTCGTTAACTAAGGATGCGTGTTCAGGTAAATCTAACCAAGCACCAGCGAAACCATTTCCGTCTGGGTCTCCAGAAAAAATCGCCCCTAGTGGCTGCCAACTATAAGCTGAAAACTTAACCGTTTGCTGTCGCTTAGCGTACCTTGCACCGAATTTAACAGAGGTTAAATAGCCGTCATCGAAGGTATATTTGGTATCCCAACGCAGTGCACTTTCGTCGCCATCGCTGTCTTCAATATGATCCATAGCAGAACGCCAGTAGTACGACGATTTATCTTGGAAAAAGTTTTCGTTACCTTCACGTCCATTACCCGCAGCCTGGCCATTCCAAGGTTCAAGAAAAGCAATACTTGGCGCATCACCAGAAAAATCTAGATACTGATTAGCATGGGTACCTAAGAATATAGTAAAGTCTGTGTCATCTGTTTTTGCATTAATATGCTGCACGTCAAATTCGTGGGACCAGGTATCATTTGGTCGCCATTTAAGATTCAAAGAGTAATCATCAACTACTGTTTGTTGATCTTTAATTCGACTAGAATTTTGCCATGTGTTCCCGAACTGTGGAACTGGATTCCCAGACCAGTCTGCCGCCTGCGGAACGCGGTCGTTATCGGCTCCATTTGAACGCCATCCACCTAATGAAGTATGCGTAAGGGTGCCAGACTGAAACGCCCCATTGTCATCGAATTCAAAAGCAGGAAAACCATCCAAAGGGAACGACTCATCTCGAATACTCACGCCATCATCTTCATACATATTGGTTTGAAAACTCATGGTTCGTTCTGCCCAAGCTAAGCTCGCATCAGAGCGTAAAAACTGCCCTGTAACCAACATAGTTCTATCTTGGCTTTCCCATTGGCCGACCAAAGTAAAACCTTGGCGCTCACGTTCTTGAATTTGCGTGTTCATATTGCCACCATTAGGCATATAAACAGTTGAGCCTTCTACAATATTGTCTCTCGGTAGAAATATTTCTGATTGCAGACCGTCAGAACGACTGGTCAACTTTGAGTAGGCAACATTAGTTAACAAACCAAATTTACCCTGTTCGGTGTTCCATGAATCACTGAATAAAAAAGATCCCGTTGGTGAGGTTTCATCCGCAAAATCTGTGTAAGTCGCGTCCACAGTAAAAGCGATTACGCGGCCATCTTGATCAAAAGGCTTACGGGTATTGAGGTTGACTGTCCCGCCGATCCCCCCTTCAATCATATCGGCAGATTGGTTCTTGTAAATCAACACAGAGCCCATCAACTCAGGTGGCACATCCTGAAAACTCAGCCCACGACTAGAGTTAGCACTAAAGGTATCGCGGCCATTAAACTCGCTGCGAGTTTGCGTCATCCCCCTAATAACCGCACCACTGCCTTCTATGCCAAAGTGGTCAGGATCGTTAGCGGCAGCAAAACGCTCTATCGATACGCCAGGAATACGCTGCATTGCTTCCAAAACACTTCTATCTGGCAAAGCGCCGATATCTTCTGCTGAAATACCGTCTAAAAAGGTATTCCCTTCGCGCTTAAGATCTTGGGCTTTAATCAAACTACCTCTTAGCCCTTTTACTTCAATTACTTCGACGCCTTCATCCTCAGACTGGGCATCATTTTGCTGTGCCATGGCGATTGTTGAACTGGCGCTTAACGCCAGCGCTAATGCGGTTGCAATACGATTTTTGTAAATTGTTTTAGTTTTCATGGTTACCCTCTAAGTGCATGGCCAGCTAAGTATTAATTTTGTGTTTGATGGACAAGCTAGCCGCAGGGAAAATAAAACAATGTTATCGTTAACACAACATACTGTTAACAAGGGTTTTTCATTTTAATGAATTGATGACTTTAATCTTTTTGCATAAAGAGCACTTTTTTTAGCATGTTTTTTATTGGAAATAAAAAATCACAAACACTTGTTTTAAAAGAATTAATTTACTCCAAAAGGGTAGAAAAAACACTCCACCCCAACAACTAATTATTGTCTAAATCACGGTTTTTACATAATGAATAATCGCTATTTGCAAATAACTAAACACTAAAAAAAGCAATTTGAATACTAAATATAGTTAATACACTTATTACATCATAAAAACTAAAGTTAAAAATGATACCGGTAACATCAATAAAAATTTGGATTATTGCCTGTAGAGCTTAACTAGTGCAGCCATACTCAAAACTGAAAGCTACCGATAAATTAACCTGATGTTGCATCCAATATCAAAACTAAGCTAGATATCCTTTTTATTTTATTTGTTACAATCAAGGTATCGATTTAAGAACTAGCGAGAATTTGATGAAAAAAGGTCTAGGAATTTTTACTTTAGTTATACTGCTAATTGTTGGCGCTGTTTGGTACTTTTTAAATGGAGCAGGCGACTTTATTCGTGCCCAAATAGAACAACAAGGAAGCCAATACCTTGGTACAGAGGTTTCAGTGGGCAAAGTAGATTTGGCTTTGACAGAAGGCAAGATGACCCTCAGCGCTTTAGCAATTGATAATCCAAAAGACTTCAGTAATCAAAATGCCTTCAGTGTCGATTCAATCACATTAGATTTAGGTGAAAGTATCAAAGAGCCCTATGTGGTGCAGAACATCAGCATCAATGCTCCACAAGTGTTGTACGAAGTAGATTCAGAGGGACAGGGCAATTTAGTGGTCATAAAGAATAACTTAGTCGCCAATTTACCTAAGACAAATAACCCAACTACAGAATCACAAGGGGTAAATCCGCTATTAATAGTGGAAAACGTCACCGTTAGTAATGTGCAACTCAAACTAAATTTTGAAGCTTTTTCTACTGGTGATTTAGACATTAAAACCAAAGCTTATGAGGTGACCTTACCTACCTTCAATGCGGGAGCCATAGGCCAACCCAATGGTATGCCAGCTGATCAAGTAGGGGCTGCAGTGGTCAATGCCATGCTAGATAATGTGATCGCAGCTGCTAAAGCGCAAGCTAAAAAACGTTTAGCAGAAGAAGCCAAGAAAAAAGTCAATGAAGAACTGGATAAACAAAAGGATAAGTTATTGGAAAAAGCCAATGATAAACTCAAAGACCTGTTAAATTAACGTAAGTTTGTTATGGCTTAACTTGAGATCTAATTCTAATACTGCTGTTTTGCATTAATGTTAGTGCAAAACAGCCTCTCCCAGTTACGTTTCTACAACTTAAAGTTCACTAGTTACTGCCTTTCTTCAGCCTCAATTACCTAATATTAACTTCCCCTCTTTTTTTACTGGCGCATTTTTTCTGGCAGTGACTATAGTTTTGTAAAGCCCAAAAACGCAAAGCAGATACCACACAGGGAGGTGAAGATGTCATCATTTAAAAAGCGCTATTCCAGTCTAATTATTTTTTCGGTTACTGTGTTGTTGGCCGTTAGTATTTCAAGTGCCATGTACTTTTTTAAAATCCAAAAAAATGAAGACTACCAAAATCGCTTACACTTTCGCGGACTCAATGAGGTGAGTAGAAGTTTTATTCAATCTGCTGAGCAACTCACCGAAATAGCAAAAGTATGTGAAGAGATAGACGCCTCGTCTTCTTCGTGTGAAGACTTACTCAAAAACCGAGTGGCGTTAGCTAATCGTTCCGCAAATTTAAAAACCTTAAAAATATCGAGCTCGACACAAATAGGCCAATCAGATTTTCAGGACCACAGAATCTTTTTCCATACAGACGGGAAAACATATATCAGAGTAAGAACAACCTCACCTCTTGCTACCCCTTCATCCTCTAAGATTGTCAATAGGCCCCCCAAAAACCACGCTAAAAACCCAGTAAAGATCGCTAAAAAAGGGGCCATAAATATTCTCGAAGTAGAGACAAAAAACTTTGTCCCAGCAAATATTGAGCGCTTTCCCTTAGTACTCATAACGAACGCAGCAGGCATAGTGATTGGCGCGAGCCAAATCAATAAAAAGGGGGTAGAAACCGCGGATTTACAATTTCAGGACATCAATAGCTTCTTTAAACAAATAGCCGCAAAACATACCCAGCGCGCAGAAAATAAAGACTACATTAACGATTTCAAACCCACTACTAGTGAAATATTGGATACCACAATTGGCGGAGTAGACTATCGAATATTTTTACAACCATCCAGTTTAACTGCGTTTAATACCAGCACCGATCAATTATATATATTAGGTTTGGTTCCAGCTGATGAGTTACGCCTAGCTAAGCTAAATGTTTCACCTAACACAGCGCTGTGGTTTGTTCTTATTTTAATCATATCTATCTCGCTGTTGCCGCTATTAAAATTACGTTTTGTTTCAGTGAAATATGCTTTTACTCGCAGCGATGTCAGCCAAATAGGATTAGGCTTGTTGGTGGCAGTTGGCATGTCGAGCATTGCTATCAATCACCAGTTATTTTATGGTTATTTAATGGCAGAAAAATCACACCAAGCCACACAACTCTATAAACAAATCACCGAAGAATTCCAAACCGAAATCGATACCCTAAAAAGTTGGGCGATCTTGAATAGCGATAAACTGAAAACATCCCATGCACTTGGCAAGTCGGCGCATGCATCAAACAACAAATGCCTTTTTGTTGAAACTAATCGTTTTGGTAAAGAAGGGGGATTTTCAAGTTGCCAAGATGACTCATTGGTTATCAAAAATACAGTGAATCCAGATATTTACGATTATATTATTGAAGGTGCGTTTATCCTCAACGAGGAAGGACGATTTCTGGAAAATGCGACCACCATATGGAAACAAAAGAACCTATTGGCCGGTCGAGATATTAGTCTCGCTCATAGACAATATTTCCGGAAAGCTAAAGATTGTGAGCTTTGGGGTGAAACAGACAATAGTCGAAAATGCAGTAAAGGCGTAATATTTGAGCGCATCAATAACGTTAGGGATGGAAGAAAAAACACCCAGTTTGCCGTACCTCTATTCGACCGAAAGCACCAAGAGAATAGACAAATATTAAGTTTTGGCACACGTTTACGGACTTTTTTTCACAGAGTGATGCCCAGAGACTATGGGTATTTAGTATTTGACCAATCAGGAACGGTACTGTTTCACAGCGACGAGCAACGAAGCCTCATTGAAAATGTTTTTGTAGAAACTGACAACAATAAACAACTTTATGCCTTTGTATCCAACCAAGATTATGATTCTGGCAAAAGCATGGATCCCATTACTTTCGATGCGGTTTATCGCGGTAAGTCACACCTATTTTCAGTAGGTGATTTATTTATCGATAAAAGCTATAAAAATGCACCATTAACACTAATCATATTTTTTGACCAAACGGGAGCAGAGTTAAATAATATGCTGTTGCTTTTTATGGCAGTAATGTTGTTTCTATTTCTGATTATTCCATTA
This sequence comes from Paraglaciecola arctica, assembly GCF_018861065.1. GTDB lineage: Bacteria > Pseudomonadota > Gammaproteobacteria > Enterobacterales > Alteromonadaceae > Paraglaciecola > Paraglaciecola arctica_B. Next base: position 269,103 of record NZ_JAHKQO010000007.1, on the reverse strand, counting down.
TTTGCGTACCTTCGATACACCAGCAGCCAACCATTTTGGGCCAGTCTTTTATACTTCAACCCGCGCCATGCCAATCGTTATCGCAGTTGGTTATTTTTGTTAATTGGAGGAAGTGCGTTTTGTTTTTTAATGATGGGAGTGGTATTCGACCTAACACTTAGGCTTGGCATTTGGCTACTGGTTGCGGTATTGACCCTAAAACTTATTACGCGGAGCCTTGATCCCCACAAGACGGTATTACGTGGCGCCTCTCCCAAGTTAACTCCATTTGTTGTTGTTGCGATTGCAATCATACTAATTGGAGTATATCTGGGCCCTATTTACCCAAATGATAACACTGTCAATTGGGTGTTTTTCCTGGTGGGTTTAGGCACGTTCTTAGGGGCATTATTTTTTTATTTTCGTATACCTTTAGCCGAATCTTACACCGACACGGTTTTTGACAAGGAGCGATATACCAAGACTTACCTGTGTTTTATCCTTGCTGTGGTTTTTCTTGTGGCGGCTGTTCCTGCAAGTCTAATTGTGAATAGCGCCAATGGGTATTTACTACAACATCAGGCAAGGTTACAAACCCAACATTTACAAATCGCAGAAAAAAACTATCAATCTCAATTAGCGGATTACAAATTAATCATTGGCGAAGCCGATAAAAACAATTTTAAAGGTAAAGATTGGTTAGCAGAAAATTCACTAAAACAAATGTTTCCTGCCTTTGGAAATTGGATAAATGCCGTGGATACAGACAACCAATGTTATACAGATAAAGTTATACAGAAGGTTTTTTCAAATATCGCCTTTGCTGATTCCTTGTTGGCTGAAATAACCCATCTAGCAAAACGCGTTACTTCTTCTCAAAAAGATACGTGTACAGAATTACAAAATCATGGGGTACTTCAAGCAAATAATACATCACAACAAATAACAGCTGATTCAAGCCACAACAATACTTTACAGTACCATCCTGATTTATTTATGTTGCTTGCAAGTGAGCGTAGTATTGTGTTTATTGTGATTTCAATTTTTCTGCAGTTATTTATTATACATCGCCTAATTACGTTAGTTTTGGTCAGGCGTTTATTTGGTGATCACTTAACCAATGATTTTAGAATTTCCTATCCGCGAGAACACTCAACAGCTGCCGAGAAATGGGAAATTCTCACTGCAAAACTCAAACAAACTGCTGCGGTTAGAATTTTGCTGTTACATTCCACGCGACAGCGCATTGTCCACGAAGTAAAAACAAGAGATGTCACTTTTTTCGAAAATACGGTATTTAACATTGCCGATTTACTCAATAAAGAACAGGGTAATTTTGAGATTTTACAGCGATTATCAAAGCATAGAAAACAAACACCAATGGTTTTGCTGCTTGAAGGTTATGAACTTTTAGCGTTTCTACCAGAACAAAGGCAACTAGCACTATCACTCACAGAATCCCTAATAAAAATGTCTAATGTACACCTTGTCATTATTGCCGACACGGCTCCTATTTTTCGATTAACTAAACAAGACGAGTATCCACATGCTAAAACCGAAACAGTTGCAAGTACCACAGAAGAATTAGGCTGGGCGATGTTGTTTGCAAACTTTTCTAAACACTATGACTGGACGCCAGGCAGGAAATACATGCCAAGAGCGGTCGGTGATGTACTGCATTTAATTGAGAACGAGTCAAATGGTTGGGCTGAATTGCGTGAGATTGAAGAAGCCTTTAAGGATTATCACCGTCTAGTTAAAATGCAAGATACACAAGCCCAATTAACTGCAGAAAATTTACAGCAATTTTGGAAACCATCACAAATTATTGGTTTTTTCGCAATGCATGGTGGGGCCTTGTATAGGATGAAGTGGGAGTTATGTACTAAGGACGAACGTTATTTGTTATTTCAGTTAGCATCGGGTTGTCATGTGAATCCATTAAATTCAGAAGTGCTAGAACATCTCATGAGACGTGGCTATATCTATAGAGATGCCGGATGGCACCTAGTTAACGATAGTTTCAAACGTTTTGTTCTGCATGCTGAAAGAGAAAGCGACGTGGCACAGTGGCAGGAAGATGCGAATACGGGGATTTGGTCAATGCTTAGGATCCCGGTATTTACCCTTGTATTGGTATTGTTAGTCGTCACTGTTTTTAGTAGCGGTCAAGCGATTGATTCAGCTCTAGGGATCTTGACGGCAATTTTGGGAATGATCCCTTTATTACTGCGCAATGCCTCACTTTTAAAAGGTAGTAATACCAATATTGGTGAATAACATAGGAGAAGTTGACTTGTTTGAATAATTTCCTAAAACAAAAACATTTATATGTTAGCTAGAGACCATAGGGGTCCAGTTTATGATGCCTTAGAGCCGCAGTGCAAAGTTATTTGCAGCGAGCAGTCCCAGTTCCGCAGGAATTAGCTTGGCTGGTACTTCGCCAACATAGCATACAAAGCTTCGGTATTTATCGGCTTGGAGAGATAATCATCCATACCTACTTCGAGACACTTTTCTTTTTCACTATTCATAGTGTTCGCTGTCAGCGCTATGATAGGAATGTGCCCTGATACTTCGTCAGCCCTAATGCGGCGAGTGGCTTCATAACCATCCATTTTCGGCATTTGGCAGTCCATAAATATCAAATCAAACTTTGTCGATTCAGGAGCGGCTAGAATGGACAAAGCCTCGAGCCCATCATTAGCTAGTTCTACGTTAATATCAAACTCATCCAAAACCGCTTTCATCACTTCTTGATTAATGAAATTATCTTCAACTACCAGTACCTGCAAATTATCAAAACTGCTCAACGTTTGGTTATCTTGGGGCGTTTTTTCTGAAATTGACGTTGGAACCGCTTCTTGAAGTTGAATAGTAAAATGGAAGGTGGATCCTTCTCCTACTTTACTTTGAGCTGATATGCTGCCCCCCATCAATTCACAAAGTTGTTTGCTAATAGCCAATCCTAATCCAGTGCCACCAAAGTTTCTGGTAGTCGACATATCAGCTTGAGAGAAGGAGTCAAAAAGGAAAGGCAGTGATTGTTCACTGATGCCAATGCCCGTATCATTAATTTCCACACTTAATTGCAAATGGTCGTCCACTGTTACCAACTCATAGTGAACCTTGATATGACCTGATTCTGTGAACTTGATCGCGTTGGATAACAGATTGTTGAGTATTTGGGTAATTCTATGGGGGTCGCCCACGACCTTTCTTTGCGGATAACTGTGGTTAGTTAATGCTAACTTCAAGCCCTTTTTATTAGCCAAAAATTGCTGGTCTGCAATCAATTCTGCAAAAAAACGCTCTAAATCGAAGGTAACTAATTCTATCGCCAATTCACCTGCTTCAATCTTTGAGAAATCTAACACGTCGTTAATAATAATAAGCAGAGAATCTGCGCTGCGTTTAGCTGAAGCAATGAAACCTTGCTGTTGTTCATCTAGTTTCGAGCGAGACACTAGATCAATCATGCCAATAACCCCATTCATTGGGGTACGAATTTCGTGACTCATAACCGCCAAGAACTCGCTCTTTGCTAATGTGGCGGCTTTGGCTTCTTGTTCATGTTGTATTGCAAGATCGCGCTCCTGTAAAAGCTCCATTTGTTTTTCTACCAACTTTTTTCGCGCCAGGTGGGCAAACCAACTGAGCAATGTACTCATTGCCATGGCAAAGAAAAAGTGCTGGAACAAGGCCATTTCAAGGGCAAAGTTGATAAAGCTCCAGCCTATCCAGTTAAACACAATAGAAGCTATCCAATGACTTCGATTAGATAACACTATGCCCGAGGCAATGATAGTGACGAAGATGTTGGTTGTGTGTTCTGGAGCGTGAGAAAACCACAAATGCAGTAGGCTATTGCTACTGGCCATGAACAACAGCAATAGAATAAAGCGGCTATGGTGCATCAATGAAATTCTGGATGAAGTAAGCCCAATCACCAAACTAACAGTTGCAGTTGTTAGAGCAACAAATAGCATTATCCACTTGAAAGAATCTTCTAAAAGAAATAGGTGCGCCAGAGTAAGAAAAGAATAAAGAACGACAAAAAAATAAGCGACAGGCTTAAGAAGCTCTATGGTTTCATTATTACTGTGGGTTTCAGTATTTTTCTGGATCAAAAGGGACAACCACTTCAACTGTTAATGTGAACTCAAGAAGAACGTCCGCTTACTGAATTAAGCCTATACTTAACTAGCATCCCTTTCAGGCTTATCTAGCAAAGTAACAACACGCTGATTCTATATGTGATACGCAACGCCATGACCAGAAAAGTATGACGAACATAACCCAGCTAGAATAGGCGTCTTTTTCCCAAAAATCTATAGTTGAAACCCTGTTGAAATCGAAAGCTTGCCATAAAATATACGTTTAGCAGGTATACTAAAATGATTGTGCTTAACAACTATTTTTTGCAACTTGCTATTTGCTCTCCCAAAACTGTGCCACAACCGCAAATATATTAATGACTTACCGTTAAAGGGCACGGGGTTATGCTCAGATCTGTTCTAAAATCTTGCATTACACCTTCCCACCCAGCATCAATCTATGACATGTGACTATCCTTACTTTAGTCTGAAGGAAAATCACCCATTTTTACCATTTTTCAATTGAGTATCTTTAGTTAATTCCTCTAGGAGTAACCAAAGTTGGCCACGATCAACCTCGATTATCGCTTGCAGTCCATGCCCCCACTTTTCTATTGAATACTTTGTAATATCGATCTGCACTTGCAGTGAAACTGCTGCGTACATTTTTATGCAACTTATGTATTGACTTGGATCAGTAAACATTCTAAAGTTTCAATAATTACTGAAACTTTAGAATGTTTAAAATATGAAAATGACACCAATGATAGAAACCTTCGTGATGCACTTCGGCGAAATGGGCAGTCGCTGGGGGTTCAATCGCACCGTTGGGCAAATGTATGCATTATTGGTCATCACTAAAGATCCTATCAGCGCCAATCAAATAGCTGAAGCTCTAAGTATTTCTCGCGGTAATGTCAGTATGGGGTTAAAGGAATTGCAGTCATGGCAATTGATTCAATTGCATCATAAGCCTGCAGACCGCAAAGACTATTTTCAGACTAACGGTAGTATTTGGGATATGGCTAATCGAGTATTTGAAGAGCGTCGTAAACGAGAAATGGATCCAACTCTTTCGTTGTTACGTGACATTTTACTTGATACACCAGCCAATGATGAAGAACAACATGCACAGCAAAAACTTCAAGAAGTACATGACTTACTTGAGGGCATCACCAAGTGGTCTAGCGAATTGCAACGCTTGAGTCCGGAAAAACTCGATACCCTAATGAAACTAGGTTCAGGTGTAGGCAAAGTGCTGGATATGAAACATAAGTTATTAAAACGCAGCAACGAATAAAATGCCCTTCAGACTACATACAATTCCCCACTTTTAAACTTTACAATTGAGGTGCCTTATGGCTGACGTCTTCTTGTTGTCTCGCCTGCAGTTTGCGGCCAATATTAGCTTCCATATCCTGTTTCCCAGTATCACAATCGCCCTAGGCTGGTTCCTATTTTATTTTAAATTACGTTTTAACCTCAGTGGTCATCCAGTGTGGATGCGTATTTACCGTTTTTGGGTCAAAGTGTTTGCGCTGACCTTTGCTTTAGGAGTCGTAAGCGGCATCACTATGTCGTTCCAATTTGGTACTAATTGGCCTGGCTATATGGAAACAGTGGGTAACATTGCAGGACCACTTCTGGGCTATGAAGTACTCACAGCTTTCTTTTTGGAAGCGACTTTTTTAGGTGTAATGTTATTTGGCATGCACCGAGTACCAACTTGGTTACACACCTTGGCGACCTTGTTGGTCGCTGTTGGCACTACCCTTTCAGCCTTTTGGATCATTGCACTTAATTCTTGGATGCAAACTCCTGCAGGTTTTGAAATGCAAGACGGCGTCGCCCACGCTTTAGATTGGTGGGCCATCATTTTTAACCCCTCTTTTCCTTATCGCTTGAGTCACGTGTTATTGGCCTCAGCGTTAACCGCTTCGTTTTTGATAGCAGGGGTATCTGCTTACCGGATTATTCGTGGAGACAATAAAAAAGCCCCTCGTTTGGCACTAAAAACGGCGGTTTTTGTTGCTGCCGTTTTAGTGCCTTTACAGATATTTGTAGGGGATTTACATGGTTTAAATACTCTAAAACACCAACCTCAAAAGGTGGCAGCAATGGAAGGCATATGGGAAACCCAAAAAGCAGTACCTATGTTGATGTTTGCCATTCCCGATGAAACAACCCGCAGCAATCACTACGAACTAGCGATACCTAATCTCGCTAGTGTCATTTTGACCCACGATGCTGAAGGCCAAGTACAAGGGTTAAATGACTTTATTGGCGAACACCCTCCCGTTAAACCCGTGTTTTATGGGTTCCGAATTATGGTAGGGATTGGGCTCTTAATGTTAGTCATCGCTTGGCTTTGTAGCTACCAATTAATCCGAAACCACCACTTAAATAAAGTCCAATTATACAGCCTAATCGCAATGAGTTTTTCTGGATGGGTCGCCACACTAGCGGGTTGGTACGTCACTGAAATTGGCCGTCAACCTTACTTAGTATCTGGCTTGCTCAAAACATCAGATGCAGTCACGAACATTGCCCCTGAAAACGTCATTTTTAGTTTTATTTTGTATTTATCAGTCTATGTTACGTTGCTCATCGCCTATTTACACACCTTATTTTTAATGGCGCGAAAGGCGGTTGAAATAGAAGAAATCCAACCTGAAGAAAGGCAGCATCAGAAACATTTTCGGCGACCTCATAACAGCACGGCGGGAGAATTATCATGATTAGTGACGCTAGCCTACCAGTCATTTTTGCAGGATTAATGGCCTTATCTGTAATAGTGTATGCCATTTTAGACGGCTATGATCTCGGAGTAGGCTTATTGCTCCCATTAAACAACGATCAGCAAGCAGATCAAATGATCGCCTCAATTGGCCCTTTTTGGGATGCCAACGAAACATGGTTAGTCTTGGCTGTGGGATTATTATTAATTGCCTTTCCATCAGCGCATAATGTCATATTAAAAGCGCTGTATATTCCAGCGTCCATCATGTTGGTAGGTCTGATCTTAAGAGGTGTCGCATTTGATTTTCGGGCTAAGGTGGCACAAGTCAATAAACACCGCTGGAATCAAATTTTCAAATTGGGCTCCTTTATCGCATCGACCTGTCAGGGTTATATGTTAGGCAATTTTGTCATGGGGTTTGAAACTTCTGTCACGGCTTATTTGTTTTCTATTTTAAGTGCTTTAGGAGTAACTTGTGCCTATGCCTTAATAGGCAGCACCTGGTTAATTTTAAAAACCACAGACGAGTTACAATTACTTGCCATAAAATGGGCCAAACTTGCTGGGAAAGTCAGCTTTATCGGCATATTGGCGGTTTGTATCGTCAACCCACTAATCAATCAATTTGTATTTGAACGCTGGACCAGTGCGCCTTTCGCTTATTTTATGGCGTTGGTACCTTTTGTTTGTTTCACCTTGTTTTACATTGGCAATTTAGTGTTGAAGCAGTTACCCCTCAAAGATGACACTGGTTGCTGGTTACCCTTTCTTATGACAGTAGTGATTTATGTGTTTTGTTTTTGTGGTTTAGCTTTTAGTTTTTATCCTTACGTAGTACCCGGTGAGTTAACTATTTGGCAAGCAGCCAGCGCTCCTGAGTCTTTGCGTTTTATATTATATGGGGCGTTAATCGTTATCCCTTGTATATTGGCATATACAGTATTTTCGTATCGAGTGTTTTGGGGAAAAGTACAGGACTTAAAATACTACTAGAAAAAACCTCTTAATGAATTCGAAAGCAGATACCACTATTATGCGATTAAAATAGTTAAAAACGCATTTTCGCCTAGATTTTTCATTAGCTTTAGGTAGATGATATGGCTTAAGGAATTCATCGTATTAGGAAGTAGGCTGTTATGGAGAATATCATTGCTTGGTTTTTCAGGACCACCCACATTCGATTGGTAATCATCATGTGTGTGATTTATTTAATATTTCCATTGTATTTATTGCCCAACATTATCAATACGGGAAGTGTTGGGCCGCTGGACTTACTATTTTGGTATGACCACGATACGCTTTATCAGATGTTAAGCAACTATGGTGAGTCGGTCCGCAGTCGATATATGATTGGATTGTTAACAGCAGACGTAGCCTACCCTATTTATTATGGCACTTTGTTAGCGTTGATTTTTGCTTTGGTGTTTAAAAAGCTGACCATCCCATTTTCTAAAAAAATTATTCTTGTACCTTATGTTGCGGTACTTTTTGACCTAACTGAAAATTCGCTTTTAGTGTATTTACTCAATTCTTTTCCCATTAAACACATTGAAATTGCAAATTTGGCCGGGTACATCACCGCTATTAAGTGGAGTGCCTTTGGGGTTATAGCAACCACTATAATCTATTTAGTGATTTACGGGATACAATCTAGAAAACGTAAAAGTCACATAGGTTAACACTGCAAAGGATCCATAATGAAACATCTTAACTCACAATTATTCTTCTATTTAATTATCATCATGATAAGTCTTTTGGTTCCGCAGCAATCCTTAGCGGAACAAATCGAATATTTTTCATCACAGCGCAACATAGAGAAAAATTACCCTTTTTCAAATGCCGTTAGGGTAGGAAACTTGTTATTTTTATCAGGTGAAATAGGCACCCTACCCAACTCCAGCAAACTAATTGCAGGTGGCATTAAAAGCGAAACCAAACAAACCATGGATAACATTCAAGGGAGTTTGGCGAAACATAACTTAACAATGAACGACTTAGTAAAATGCACTGTAATGTTGGCAGATATAAAGGACTGGCCGGCCTTTAATCACGTCTATAAAGACTATTTTCAAAAACATTTTCCTGCTCGCAGTGCTTTTGCAACAAAGGGTTTAGCCTTGAACGCGCGGGTTGAAGTGGAATGTATTGCAGCGTTTAGCAAAAATTAGCGTTTGTTAAAATCGTTACGGTTGTTCGATTATTTCACCTTTAACATTAACGAGATATCTCCAACCGTCGTTCGATATCCTCAAGCTTATTTCTTGCCCCATGTAGATATATGGCGTAGTTGAGCTCATAACACTCAACTCGCTCTCATACTTTTGCTTTTGACTCACAGACAAAGAATAGCCGGTAGATTCAACGTCTGATTTAATTGATATCTCTAGGGTCCGTATGTCTTGTATGCCTATTTCAATTTTCGCCTCTTCATTAGGCTTAACTATCAATGAAGGCTGATGAATCAACTCGCTACGTTTTATCAATTCATCTATCTCAATGTCTGCAACATCACCTTTTGGAAGTTGATATATTTCTACCTGATAGCTGATCATCTCTTCGGCGAATATAGGTGATACTAATTGAGTAATTAGCATACTTAAATAAAACAGATTTTTAGTCAGAAAGTTCATCTTTTGTTCCTTTAATTTTAGAAACTCAAAGCATAATGTTTTTTAGCCCCATAGAAAGCTTGGTACTTAATATTCACAATATTCACCATAGTGAATATCCAGCTGCACCTGTTCATAAACGCAAATTTCGTGAATAATTTACTCAATGAAACATCACTATGATTGGATACTATGGAAATAGGAGAGTTTATTCGTAATGCAAGGAAGTCTAGTGACTGGACTCAAGCATTTGCTGCTCGAGAGATTGGAATTCAGCAATCGTATTTGTCCAAGATAGAAAATAATCAATTAATTCCATCACAGGATGTTTTGGCAAAAATCCAATTAGCGTACAATTTGTCAGATTCTAGCTTCGCCCCATTTATAAAAAAGACAGAGCCACAACTAGTATTCAAAAAACGTTATATTTTTACTTTTCTTGTTGGTTTTTTCCTTTTAAGCAGCGGCTTTTTAGAATTGTTCTTTCGTCAAACATACTACACCTACCAAGCAGTCAGTTTACATAAATCCGATGTTGTTACTTTCCACGTTACAGATCAATACCTAGGCGAGAGTTACAGCGAGGTATTTGCTCAAATTCCTTACCAGTACTCCTTAATTGGAGCGCGCAATATTCCCCGCTCAGAAAACAATTGGCTAAAAGCGCTAGGCTCTTTTATATTGATGTTTTCAGTATGCGCCTTAGCAAGAGACTACTGGTTATATATAAAAAAATGACATTAAATTCATTAGGAGCAACCTATAGACAATGCGGAGTGGTAAAACTCGATGGCTTGCTTGCTCCTTCAAAATTGGGCGCAGTTAAACTGGTGGCGGAGCAGTTTCATCGCTTATGGTGCGCAGATAATTATGAATTTTATACCACTAAAGCCATCAATAGTTCCGGCCTAACTTCGGGTCAATACTTGACCGAAAAACAGCGGTTATTATTATTTAAATTAGTATCTCATCGTCAGCTAGTAAGTGCAGTCAAACAAGTTATCCCGCAACCACTTTTTGTGGGCACACAACTTTTTTTCGACCCTGTTAATCCTAAACAGCCTAACTACTGGCATCGTGATCCTCAATATGATTTATCCATTGAAGATCAAAAGTTGGCACTTGAGGGACCAGAACCTTTACATGTAAGAATTCCTCTGACCGCAGACCCTGGTATTGAAGTTATTCCAGGCTCTCATAAAACCTGGGATAGTGACGAAGAGTTACAAGTCAGATTGGAACTCAACGGTCATAAGAATTCTGAAAACCTGCCTAACGGGATAGAGATTCCACTGCAGTTAGGAGATATCCTGATATTTTCTGCCAATATGATTCATCGTGGTTTATACGGCAATAACAGGCTTGTACTAGATCTGCTATATTGCCAGCGTGATACACAACTGACTAAATTTATTCAAGTTACCCATCAACCCACAGCCCAAATGTTGCCCTATTTAGACAGAGATTTGTTTCTATAAACAACAACTGAATGTCATAAAGCTGTCATTTCTCTATCACATTAGTGTCATCGTACTTTCATATCCTGCTTGTAATCAAAACAGCATATAAAGGAAAAAGTGATGCAAATAGTTAAATGTTCTAAGTATTCGGCCCTCGCATTAGCAATGAGCTTGTCTCTAACGGGTTGTTTCTTGGAAGGTGATGACGGTGAGCCAGGTGCAGTTGGCTCTCAAGGTGAAGCAGGTGCACCAGGTTCTGACGGCACCAATGGTACTGATGGTCAAGACGCCAATGCGGGCATAAGCCTGAGTATAGTTGGTCGAATTCAGCTTAACCCCAGCGACCCTGAAGGTGCTGCGGAAATTGTTCAGTTTCATTCCGCTACTAACACGATTTACGCAATTAATAGTGCTGCAGACCAACCCACAATCGAAATTATTGATGCTTCATCTTTAACCTCTGATGCCCTATCTAATCCTTTAACGAATGAAAATCTCACATCAACGGCATTAGTACTGCCTACTGAGCAAAACGGCGTAGCGTTAGATGGCCCTACTAGTGTTGCGGTTTCAGGAGATTGGATGGCTGTAGCCGTACCCGCGGCAGATAAAGCCACGAACGGCATGGTGATGTTTTACAACGGGATGAATGCTGCAACGCCAGTTTTTGTAAAAGCGGTAGAAGTGGGTAATTTACCGGATATGGTCACTTTTACACCGGATGCCAGCAAAGTATTAACCGCGAACGAAGGTGAGCCCAGCGGCGACTACAATATCGACCCAGAAGGTTCGATATCAATCATTACTATCAGCAATGGCGCGCCAAGTGACACATCAACCACTATTAGTTTCACAGACTATAACGGTAAACAAGCAGAGCTTGAAGCTCAAGGAATGCACTTTCCTAATCCTTCAGGTCGCACAATTAATGGCGCATTAATCAACACCACAGTAGCCCAAGACTTAGAGCCTGAATATATTACGACCACTAATGACGTTGCCTACGTGACGTTGCAAGAAAACAACGGTTTAGCCATAGTTGATTTGACTGATAACAGTATTAAAGTCGTTGGGCTTGGCTTTAAAAATTGGAGCGACTATCAGTTAGATGGCATGGAAGATGGAACCGTCAGTTTTGGGCAATATGACGACCTATACGGTGTATATATGCCTGATACTATCGCGTCGTATCAATGGAAAGGGGCTAATTTTCTATTAACCGCGAATGAAGGTGATGCGCGAGAGTACTTTTTTGATACTTTAGATGCGAATGGCGATCAGGATGAAGCCTTATGCGATGCAGCAGGAGGACAGGACTTCGACGAAGATGATGGCTGTTTGTCTTATACAGATGAAACCCAAGGTCGCCGTCTTGATTATGCGCCAGGTTCTAACTTAGACACCATAGCCGGTGATGATCCAGAAGACTTCGATTTTACAGCTTATCCTTTAGGACGCTTAACTGTCACGGCTGAATTAGGTGACAGTGACAATAACGACGAATATGAAGCGCTTTATGCTTACGGTGCACGTTCATTTACTATTTGGGACAGCAACGGTTTAGTCGTGTTTGATTCAGGGGATGATTTTGAGCGTATCAGCGCTTCGATTCATGGCAATGCATTTAATAACAATAACGACGAAAATGAAGGTGACTCTCGGTCCGCAAACAAAGGTCCTGAACCTGAAGCGTTAACAGTTGGCCAAGTCGGTGACAAAACCTACGCGTTTATTGGTATGGAACGTTTAGGTGGGATATTTGTTTATGATGTGACAAATCCATACGACGCGACATTTGTTGATTATGTGATCAATCGAGACCTTACCGAAGGCGGCGATTTAATCGGTGACAGCGCGCCAGAAGGTATGGTGTTTGTTGATGCATCTGAGAGCCCAACCGGTGATGCTTTAGTGATTATTGGTAATGAAGTTAGCGGCACTGTTTCGGTGTGGCAAATTGCTGAAAACTAAACCTATTCTCTAAGTTAATATAGAGTCAAGATTGTTAAGTGTTAAAACACGGCGTTATTTAAAAATAACGCCGTGTTTATATTCAATCCCAAAAACCAGTGAGCTTTAAAGTGCGTATTTATCTTTCATTAAATAGGCGTAGGCAGTATTAAAAGCCACTTCTTGAAACATCTTTAAACCTGTTTCGGCCATAGGTACTAACACCGGATTACGCTTTAGGGATTCTTTAATTTCGGTAGGTGTTAAGACTACTACTTCTACGTCATTCAACAGCTCTAATGCAGCTTCTAATTTAAAACCTATCGCTCCACCAGCAAATTTGCCTTTCATCGGTCGCTGACGAATAACAATTTCGTCAACTTGGTAATCTTGTACTAATTGCCCGAAAGTTTTTTGAAAATAACGTAAATCTTTGGCCGTTGCATTTTTGGGCAGGGTTAATTTTCGCGCTCGGCAATCCGGAATTTGAAACACTTCATCAGCCAAAGATAACAAACATACATTGGCATCATTGCCACTCAACTCAACACCAATTACTCGCATAACACTCTACTCTCAAAATTTAATGTGGGTATTATAACTTAATTCCAAAAAATCAGTGATAGCTATCCATCAATAAAACCATGTTGAGTGTAATACTCAGTTATACCAAGATACATCAGCCCTAAATATTTAATACACAGGAATAAAAATGCTAACTCTAATTGGTTTTGACGTCAGTAACTATTTCAATATGGTCAAATTGGCACTCGCTATCAAAGGAATTGAGTATAAAACTGACATACTTTATCCGAATCAAACAGATGAATATTTGAGTAAGAGTCCAATGGGAAAAGTCCCTGCCTTAGCAACAGAACAGGGCGTGTTGACTGAAACCAATGTAATCCTCGAATATTTGGATGAAGCTTACCCAGACAAACCTTTATACCCAGGCGACGCCTTTGAAAAAGCCAAAATCAGAGAATTAGTAAAAATGGCAGAGTTATATTTAGAACTGCCTGCTCGGCGCTGCCACTTGGAAGCCTTTTTTGGTCAAAAAGTCGACGAGCTTACAAAAAAAGAAGTGAAGCGTGCCTTGTGCAAGGGAATAGAAGGAATAGCGCGTTGTGCTCAATTCAAGCCGTATTTGGCCGGTGAACAATTAACAGCTGCAGACATAGTATTTCTTTACAGCGCAGACTTAGCTGCAGCGGTTGCAGGCAAGTTGTTTGCGATAGATTTATTTGAAATGGCACCAGGCGCTAAACAACTTATGGAAAAATTAAATCAAAGGGAAGATGTCATAAAAATTGCTGAAGATAGAAAAGTTGCGAATATCGCATTCCAAAAATATATCGCTAGCCTTAGTTAAAGGATTCAGCAAGGGACCATTATTGAGCTACTATTGTATTAGCTAGTAATTGAATCATAGCTTTTTTAAGGAAGAAAAGATGAGCTTAATCTCCACTGCAGAATTTAGTTGTCCTTATTGTATGGTCACCAATCATATTGAAATTGATGAAGATAACGATTTAAATCAACAACAAATTATCGACTGCCGGATTTGTTGCTCGCCAATTGAGATAGTGGTTACGACTGGCATTCACGATAAGTTTAACGTTATTGCCACAACTGATAGTGAATAACCCCAAAGGTGGATTGATTGCCTAAATCCATCCACCTCATAGCCACTTCACTTCAGGAAAATTGTTGTTTAAGCCGAGTTGGTGCTAATCTAGCACTGTATATTTTGGTAAAAATAACTTGGTAATTATGATTCGGATACCTAGTAATTCTTTTAAAATCCTGCCCTTAATATTTTTGACGGTTCATCTTTCAGGACTTGCACAGCAATTAAGCTTTAAAAAGTCTAAGCACAATAATCAGCAAGTATTCAATTACACTTGGTCTGATAATCTAGAGCAGAATAGAGAGCTCACCTTTACTTTACCAACCCGTCAACTGAACCGCCAAAATCACAAAAAATTTATACCAGAACTAGCCCAGCAATATGTCTACATAGAACTACATAAAGCCGCTCGTAAGATCGATCCAAGAGAAGCTCGGGTACAAATACAGCGCCGTGGCAATGATATTAGTATTGAAGTCACTAGCCGCTCTGACAAACTTTTAACTAGGTGGCAAAGGTCCATGGGTCAAAGTAAAGAAAAAGCCTTGGATCAATACCTTCAAGATAACTATTACAGTCGCTTCTATTCTCACTTGGGACAAGAGGCCATTAAACCTGATCACTTGCGCTATATCAAAGAAAACCAAGGGGCTTTACTACCTATTGCACAAGCAGTATACGACAAGCTTCCTAGCAATAGTGAAACCCGTGTATACGTTAATTTAGTACTCAGCTGGGTACAGAGTATTCCCTACAATGAATTGGAAAATCGAGTGACTTCTAATGGAGCGGGTTATTTACCACCACTTGCAGTGGTGGCCAATAACCATGGTGACTGCGACAGCAAAACAGTTTTAATGGCAAGTTTGATACGTTCGCTTTTACCTGAGGTTAAAATGTCGATGATATTTTTACCTAAGCATGCCTTGTTAGGAGTCGTTCTGCCTTTTAGAAACAACGAACAAACTCTAAATATAGATGGCTTGGACTATTTATTAATGGAACCAACTGGCCCAGCTAAAATCCCATTAGGGGAAGTAGCCAACAGTAGCGCACGTGATCTAGCGGGAAATATGTACAGCCTGGAGCAAATTTTATAATCAATTTTAACTGTAAAAACAGTAGGTTTTTAGGCTATTTTACTCAGTATTTTTTTCAAAATGCCCCGCTGCATTTGCAGTAGCGTTATCTAGGTGATTTTTCATAGCTTGCCTTGCCATTTCTGGATTTCTTTGTGCTAACGCCTTAGCGATATGTTTATGGTCTTCTATCGAAGGATGTACACCTTCTTCTCTTATTTTTTTTAAGAACGCATCACTTAAGACCGATTGATTTCTCAGGTCCCACAACCACTTCACACAATGGTACATAGCACTGTTTTGTGATGCTTCAGCTATCAGCATATGAAATTCACCATCAGCTTTTTCAGAAGCATCAGGTTGTTTCTCTTCTTCTTGCATTGCTTCTATAATCTGATTTAAGCGCTGAATTTGTTCATCGGTAATTCTTTGCGCCGCTAATGCACATATTTCAGGCTCTAGCGCGCCGCGCATCTCCAATATTTCAAATGGTCCAATTCCTGAATCCGTGAGTTTCAATGCCGGCAAATTAGGCTTGTCTGACACATAAATACCGGATCCGGTGCGGATTTCGATAATGCCGGAGATTTCAAGGGCAATCATAGCTTCACGTATAGTAGGGCGGCTCACACCTAACTTTTCTGCTAACGCTCTCTCAGCAGGAAATCGATCACCGGGTTGATACACACCCTTTTCGATCAAAGCTCGCAATTGCTCAGCAATTTTAATGTACAATCTTTGTGTTGTGATCACTTGGAATTGCTCCAACCCCTTCATTCTATTTTCCCCTACTGTTACTGACACAAACAAAATTAGGTGTATTTAAATTAATTGGCGTCATGATAAATGGTTATCAATTACAAATTGCTTCATGATTTTAATCGCCGCATTGGCTGCGCCAAAACCGTTATCAATGTTGACGGTTAATATTCCTGGCGAGCATGACGCTAAAGCGCTATCGAGAGCGGTTTTCCCCCCAGTTGAAACACCGTATCCAACTGAAGTCGGTACTGCAATAACGGGAGCACTAACAAGGCCCGCAAGTACGCTAAATAACGCCCCTTCCATTCCAGCCAAAGCAATAATAATTTTGTGCCTTCTGATATCGTCTATTTTATCTAATAAACGCCACAACCCCGCCACCCCAAGGTCGGCATAAATGGGGGAATCAAAGCCGTTAAAGACTAAGGTGCGTTGTGCCTCTTTTGCGACCTGCATGTCTGAAGTGCCCGCCGTTACTATGCAAATTCCAGAATGTAATTGTGTATGGGGAGTGTAATTTAGGATCGCGGTTTGCGAAGATTCATCATAATCAAGTTGTTGACCGAGGGCTTCAGGTAGAGCCAACCTTTGAGTTGGTGCTAAGCGAGTTAGCAATACAGTCGTGTTGTTTTTTACATTAAACTCAATGATATTACATAGGTCTTCGGAATTTTTATTCTCACAAAATACCGCTTCTGCGACCGCGGTGCGTGATTGTCTGTTTTTGTCCCATACAAAGTTAGACATGGGCAACACCATTTATAAAGGCAGAACCTTTCTGGTAAGTTCTAATACCTGAAAATATGCGCCCATCTTGTTCACACATATGACTTAATACATTTGATAGATCATCAAAAAGACGAGTCTCAGGTAGCTTATCTATCTCGACAAAGGTGCCTTGATGAGTAATTCTGCAACGGATATTTTTTTGCAGCGGTATCAGTAGTCGTGTTTTTTCTTCAATCTTGTTAATAAAACCCAGATCATCTGCGTTAATTTTTATACCCGTTTCAACACGGCTTGCGAGACAGGGTTGTGCGGGCAAGGCATGTAATTCGGCCAGACCAAAGTGCTCAGCAATTGAGTATATGGCAGCTTTATCTATGCCCACCTCGACATAAGGGTGTTTCACGCTTAGTTCTTTGGCCGCTTCTAACCCTGGTCGATAATCGCTTAGATCATCCAAGTTAGTACCTGAAAAAATCACACCTTGGTTGCATTCAGAAATTCTGGTGTACAAATTACTTTTACAAAAATAACAGCGATTAAGCGGATTATTTATGTAGTTGGGATCAGCAAATTCTCGAGCATTAACAATCTGTAAATCCCATTGATAACGCTTTGCATGTTGTTTCACTCGTTGCAATGCTGCATCTGGCACAGCTGGAGAGAAGGCATGCACAATTTTTACTTTTGCGTTGGAAAAACGATTCGCAATGTAAGCCAATATCATGCTGTCGATACCACCACTTACCGCGATAGAAAAACTCTCAAATTGGTTAAAGTATGCAACAAGCTTTTTAACTTTGGTGGGTGTCATAATGAGTACCTAATGATAGTTCGCTAGCTAAAACGGCTCTATCTTGTTTTGTTTAATGCGACGCTTTTGTAACGTAGCGATTGAGCTTAATTGGTCATGCTCAATCTTAAGGGTTTGACTGCCATCTGGGCGCGTGACACTTTTATAATTATCACCGTCAACTTCTAACAAGTCTCTTTTCAGAAAACGTCTTGTTTCAAAACGATAACGTAAACCAATAGTGGTTGTTTCGAGAAAACAATATTCGATAACATTTTGATAATGCTCAGGGCTAGCTAAAATACGAACGACTTCTACCGCCCTATTTTTTTTGCCTCTAGCGGTTTGCACTACCACATCTACCACACCTTGGTAGGCTCTCAATAAATCCACTGATAATGCCAACTCTTCTGAAGTCATATCGTCCACGTCAAACTCAATCAGCACCACAGTACCTTGTTGTTCACTTGCAGTAGTTTGTTTATCAAATAACAGACCACGGAGAATATTTGGCATACCGGAAAAGACTTTGCTGCCCAAGCCATAACCAGTTGCCTGCAACACACCTTGTTGAGGTTGCGTTATTAATTCGTTATTCCACAAATAACGTAAAATTGCAGCCCCAGTTGGAGTAATACGCTCTCCTTGAATGCCGTCATCAAAAAAATCAAATCCTATCAAAATTTCGGAAGTGGCTGGTGCAGGTACAGGAATAAGCCCATGTTGGGTTTGCACTAAACCTCCACCTAGGGGTAATTTTGAAATACTCCAAGAACTAAGTGAAAGCGCAACTAAAATGCTAGCACTAGCGACAACGTCCATCAAAGAATCCCAATCGGCTAATTCATGAAAATGCACTTCGTCTAAGGTTGTGCCATGAATTTTCGCCTCTGCCTTTGCTACTATGGTCAATAACTCGATCGCCACTCGAATCACCTCTGGGTCTAGCGCACTTTTTTGCAGATACTCGCAAAGATACTTATAGGTTGTGTGATGATGTGAGTCTTTAGCGTGAGAGTGAGGATGAGAGTCAGCATCAGTTTTCTCAGCGGA
This sequence comes from Paraglaciecola arctica, assembly GCF_018861065.1. Taxonomy (GTDB): domain Bacteria; phylum Pseudomonadota; class Gammaproteobacteria; order Enterobacterales; family Alteromonadaceae; genus Paraglaciecola; species Paraglaciecola arctica_B. The sequence goes on along the minus strand of NZ_JAHKQO010000007.1, from coordinate 250,225 downwards.
GTGTGGTTGCAACTGAAAACGTAAACCACTTATACCTGAGTTAATACCCTTAGATAGAACAGCGGAACCTTGTTCTGGCGGCAACACAGTTGCAACTGACTTGAGTACATCGGCTTGCAATCCCTCAAAGGTATCTAAGATTGCAGCGATAAACATATCACCCGCAATACCACCTACTATATCAAGATGGATATGTAATTTTTTAGGATGAAAAACCATATATAGTTACCGCTGGATGTTAGTTTAAAGCTATGAACTTATTGATGTTCAAAATTTTGTTTAGTGGCCCATAATCCTAACGCTGGATTACTGACGTAAAATATTTCTTCACCATCTTCAAGGGTATTCCAACCGTTGACCATCTTTTCAATGGGATAACGCTCAAGCATGTCTTTGTAGTGACAGTATTGATAATTAACTGATTCAATTTCTTGTTGGGTAACCCCATCATCAGGGCAATAAGTCACTTTAAAACGATTATCTGCCGTACCATGAATCAAATGTGCTGCAGCCGACAAATTGTTCTCTAGTTCGGCATTGTGATTGACTGCCGCTAAAGTTTCATCTGTGGTTTTATAACCGTACTTTCGTATTAGTTGATCAATTTCAATATCTTCTCCAAAACGATGTAGCCCAGGTGCCAATATTATCAATTCACCGTCATCGGCCATCGCCATGCGGGTTCGATAGATAGCTTTGTTTCCTAACCAAGTAGTTTTAAATTCAGCGGGCTCCAAGAATACTATGGCTTTTTGAATGGGTTTATCTAATAGGTTTAAGTTTAACTGCTGACTTAACTTACAGGCTTCTTCATAGGTTTCATCTTGGTTACCACAAAAAACGCCCTGCAGCGCTAATGTGCCATTTTTTTTGCCCAATACAGTGAGGATAAACTCTATAGGTAGGTGGCGAAGATAGCTGTCAAACCCTTCGTTTAAGGCTTTGCGAACAGGGGTGTAGGTGCGCCCCATAATGCGCTCCATACCATAAACCGCACCTAAGTAGTGGGATTTATGAATAGTATCTGAGCCACCTGTACCCACCAATACATTTTTGGTGTAGTTAGCCATACCAATAACCTCGTGAGGCACAATTTGCCCAACAGAGATAATAAGATCCCATTTTTCGTCGAGTAACAGTTTATTGACCGCCACTTCCATTGAACAATCAAGTTTACCTTCGGATAACTCGGATATTCTAGCGGCGGATATCTCACCTAGCTTAACCACATCACTGCGCCAAAAATGTGGAAGAAACAACTCTTTAGGAATTTCAGTGCCAAACATGGCATCAATTTCTTTTTCCGACATAGGCTCGTGAGTACCTAGGGCCGGTAAAAAATAGATTTCTGCATGGTCTTTCAGTTGCTGATACAGATAAGAACTAATAAAGCCTGCTTTTGAGTAAAATCTCGTAATATCAGGAGGAAGAATCAAAATACGCTTAGCATGAGTTGCTTTTTGCGCAATAAAATCATCGATAATTTTCGTCAAGTCATCATCAGAATACGTGTGCTGGGTGTCAACACAATGAATTGGATAAGTCATAAATTAACGTCCTCTAAAATTTGAGCCAGCATGGCATCTAAAGGCTGTGCAATTGATACACATATGGCTTCCACAGGAGTCTCCAATGTTTGCAGTTGGCTATCCAGCAAAGTATCTGGCATGAAGTGCGCTTCTCTGCTGGTTAATCGAGAATGTAGTAACGCTTTATCGCCTTCTAAATAGATATATTTGACGATCCCAGCAGAGGTTGTTGAAGACAAGCAATCTCGATAAACCTGTTTCAATGCAGAACACGCCAATACAGCTCCACCAGATGATTCCCATGATTTAATGTTATCTGCTAACAATGTTAACCATGGCTTTCGGTCTGCATCTGTTAATGGAATACCACTTTCCATTTTTTTTACGTTCTCAGGAAAATGAAAATCATCGGCATCATAAAAAGGTAATGACAATTTTTCCGCTAACAATCGCCCTACTGTGGATTTACCACAGCCACTTACCCCCATTACAATAAATATCATTCAAATATCCTCATCATTCATGCCGTTACTTGCAGCGAAAATTTTATTTTAGTGTGACCGCAATATCGGCATACGCATCTTGTACATGGGAAATAAAACTAAGGTTTTTCCTCAAAGAGTCTGGCAGTAACCCATTGATACCTAAAAACATATTGACATCTTCACTGCTATTGCCTTGAAACTTATTCACAGCATCAATTAATTCTGTTGCTCTTGGATCATGTAGCCGTTGATTTTTGGCAACACTGACTCGTATAAAGTGTATCCACGCGGCCACCACCCTAGACAACATTTTAAAACTTCTATTGTGTGCAATATTATTCTGGATTGGCGCTAAGGTACGCACCGGAATTTTTATTGAGCCATCACAAGCTATTTGACTGAGTAAATGTTTAATTTTAGGGTTTTCAAATCGCGCCAAAATAGCCCGAGAATACTGGTGTAAATCGAGACCTAAAGGTGCTTCAATTGTGGGAATGACCTCATCATCAACCAGAGCGACTAGAAACGCCTTAACATTTTTATCGGAGACTGCTTGATACACAGTTTCATAACCCATTAGTAGACCCATATAAGCAAGTGCCGAATGTAGCCCATTTAAGATTCTGAGTTTAGCATTTTCAAAAGACTCAACATTATCAGTAAAAACCACACCTACTTTTTCCCATTCGGGCCGCACCATACCCGGGCAGTCTTCGATTACCCACTGAGAAAACATTTCTCGTTGCACCGGTGCTTCATCAATATAACCCAGTTTATTTTTAATCAGCTCAACAGTAGAGGATTCGGTTTTAGGTGTAATACTGTCTACCATGGTATTCGGAAACTGGATTTGGTGATCTATCCAACCCGCCAAATCGCCAGAGATTTTTGTGGCAAATTGGATCACTGCAGATTTTAACTTTCGGCCGTTTTCAGGCAAATTATCACAGGCAATGACGTTAAAAGGCTGAATACCTTTTTCAAAACGTAACCTAAGTGCCGCTACTATCAACCCAATAGTCGATTTAGGTTGTTCCAGTGCACCTAAATCACTGATAATTTCTGGTAAGTTTTCGTCTAATACGCCTTCCGCGTTCAAACAGTAACCTTTCTCTGTGACAGTAAGGGTAACAATCTTAGTTGTTTCATCGGCCATACGCTCTATAACAGCGGCTGCCTGTGTTCTAACCACTAATACTTGTTTAATGGCGGCTACTACTTGATAGCTATCTTTTACATCTAAAATTGCAGTAGTGTACAAACAATCTTGTTTATTTAGCTGTTGTTGTAATCTTTGATTATTAAAGCTAACCGCACATATTCCCCAATCGCCTCCACCTTGCAGATTTAATAATTGCTCGGTGTACATCGCTTGATGAGATCGATGAAAAGCTCCCAAACCTAAATGCACAATACCCATATTTACTTTTTCTCGCTGGTACGAAGGGTAGATAACATCCGAAGCATGATTAACACAATCCTTCGATTGCAAACACGTTTGACTTAACTGTCTGAGTTCTTGGCGCATATACTGCCTGCTATTCACGAATTTATAAAAGGAGCTTTGAGAGTTGCTCAGTGATGACACAGGATGGTACAACCCCAGAGACAAAAGTGTCAAGTGGCCTTACCAATTTGAAGAAAAGTTATTGAGGATTCAACACCTAAATATGATGTTAACTGAACTCAGAATGACTTACGTTTTGTTATTCTGAGTTCAGTAGGATGTCCATATCACCCCATAGTCGTTTGACTGAAAAAATGGAATGACGCAACCGACATTAGCCGAGCCTTAGAGCTGTTCTTCAGCAAATTCAGCTAGTCGACTGCGTACCACTCCGTCTAGATTGATTGTTGCGCTACCAGAGAAGTTTTTGAATTTCTCAACGATGTAGGTTAAACCCGACGTGACAGCACTTAAGTAATTACTGTCTATTTGCGCCAAATTGCCACTACAAATTAACTTAGTGCCCTCGCCGCAGCGAGTAATGATAGTTTTTAGTTGCGACGCCGTGAGATTTTGCGACTCGTCGAGGATGACTATGGCATTTTGAATGCTGCGACCACGCATAAAATTGACTGATTTAAACTGAATATTGGCTTTCTCCATGATGTAACTCATGGATCCTTTCGCATTTTCGTCATTTTTATGTAGCACTTCTAAACTATCAGTAATTGCAGCAAGCCAGGGTGCCATCTTTTCCTCTTCCGTACCGGGTAAAAAACCAATAGATTCAGCTATTTCTGGGGTACTTCTAGTGACGATAATTTTATCGTACATGTTTCTTTCTACGACCATTTCAAGTGCCGCAGCCAATGCCAAAAGAGTCTTACCACTGCCCGCAGGCCCAGTTAATATGACTAAATCAATATGTGGATCAAGTAACGAATGTAATCCGATCGCTTGCCCAATATTTTTTGGGGTAATACCCCAAGCTTTGCGCCCCATAAGACGTTCATAACCAAGGTCTAACACCTCCAAATGTTCGCTAGTGACCGATTCGACTAACCCAGCAAAGTGTTGACTTTCATCTAACAAATATTCATTTACATAAGCTTCTGGTAACACCTTACGCTCAATAGTGTGAATAGTGTCTCGGCCTTCTGTACGACTATCGACAGACTTCACTTCATCCCAAAAGTCTCCGGCAAACTGATGGAAGCCTTTCGACAAGTATTTGATATCGGTGACCATCTGATCGGTTCGGTAGTCTTCAACATGGGCTAATCCTGCTCCCTTAGCTTTTAGTCGCATGTTGATATCTTTGGTGACCAGTACTACCTGTTTTGAATGTTGTGTTTTTTGTAAATACAAGGCGCTATTGATAATGCGGTTATCGTTTTCATTGCTAGTGAACACTTGCTGCGAGACAGGCATACCATGATCGACAAAAATAGAAAGACTACCAGTAGGTGCTGAGTCTCCCGCCCCCATCCCTTGCATTGACACACCCTGCATTAACTCTTCCGGTGTGGCTTCATGAAGTAAATCCTCCATTGCACGGATAGACACTCGGGCATCCCTAGCCACATCTTTTTTACTATCTTTAATATAATCCAGCTCTTCAAGCACAGTCATAGGAACTACGACGTCATTTTCTTTAAAGGACAAAAAGGCTAGTGGTTCATGGAGGAGAATATTGGTATCTAAAACGTAAATCTTTGAACTTAGTTCTTTTTTTCTTGGCATCCGGCGCTCCTGAAGGACTTAGATAAAGTGCCTGTCAGTTAAATCATGCTGTCGCGCTAGTAGTAAACACTTGTGCTCAAACAAACTTAACTACAGGTTTACCGACCCACAATAAAACACTTTCTCCAGACAATCATCTACTTTTAGACTGTGAGAGGTTAATTTTTTGCTACAATGCGCGCCCCTCGTGAGGCGAGCTTCAAAAGTAGCAATTCAATAAGTAAGGATTAGACCATGGCTAAGCAACAAAATTTTGCCTTAGGGCAACGTTGGCTCAGTGACACCGAGACTGATTTAGGTCTTGGTACTATTGTACAAATTGAATCACGCACAGTTACGGTGCTGTTTCCTGCTACAGGCGAAACTCGTGTTTATGCCGCGCAAACGGCTCCATTGACTAGAATTGAATTTTTGGTGGGCGACAATGTAAAAAGTCACGAAGGTTGGGAGTTATTGGTTGAGCAAGTTCAACAAAATGACGGTCAACTTATTTATATTGGACATCGAATTGATAATAGCGAAGCGGTTACCTTAAAAGAAACCTTCATTGATCACCATTTTCAGCTGAATCAGCCTGAACAGCGATTATTAAATGGTCAGTTTGACGACCCCAAATGGTTTGAGTTGCGTGAGCAGTGTTTATCTCATCAATTTGAACATAACACCTCCTCTTTACTAGGCTTCGTTGGCGCCCGTGTCGATCTTATTCCTCATCAATTACACATTGCATCAGAAGTGGGTCGACGTCATGCTCCTAGAGTATTATTAGCTGATGAAGTTGGTCTAGGTAAAACCATTGAAGCGGCGCTTATTATCCACCAGCAGCTACTAACAGCTAGAGCCCAACGAGTATTAATTGTGGTTCCCTCTAGTTTGGTACACCAGTGGTTAGTTGAAATGTTGCGTCGTGTAAACTTAGCCTTTTCTGTATTCGATGAAGAGCGATGCGAAGCCATGTCTGACGACTCTGGCAATCCGTTTGAAGCAGAACAGCTGATCATATGTAGTCTAGATTTTTTAACCCACAATAGTCGTTATTACCAACAAGCATTAGAAGCTCAGTGGGATTTAATGGTGGTAGATGAGGCGCACCACCTAATTTGGTCTGAGGGGCAGCCGTCGCAGCAATACCAAGTCATAGAGGGTTTAGCGAATGTGACTAAAGGTGTGTTACTGCTCACAGCCACTCCTGACCAACTTGGCCACGAAAGTCACTTTGCTAGGCTTAGACTGCTCGATCCCGCGCGTTTTCATGACTATCACAGCTTCGTGTCTGAAGAAAAACAATATAGTCAACTAGCCGACGCTATTGGTCCCTTGCTTAGCGGTGCAAAACTTAGCGATGACAATATTCAAGCTATCGGCCAATTTGCAGCACCTGAGATGTTAGAGGATATCAATAGGTCTGGAATCAGCGCTAAAACCAAACTACTGCATACGTTATTGGATCAGCATGGCACTGGACGTTTGTTATTTAGAAACAGTCGAGCGGGTGTCAGTGGGTTTCCAACTAGAAAGTTATTTGAATACTCTTTGCAGCAACCAATTGAATATTCTTTGTTACTAGCTGAAGACCCTAACAACTTGCAATTACAGTTGACCCCAGAAAGACATCCAGATGTCGTTAATACTTGGGTTAATTTTGATCCTAGAGTTGAGTGGTTTATTAACCAATTAAAATCACTAAAAGGTGAAAAAGTGCTAACCATTTGTGCCAATGCCAGCACCGCTTTGCAACTGTCAGAAGCTTTACGTATCAAAGCGGGTACCCGTTCCACTGTTTTCCATGAAGGAATGGGAATAGTTGAACGCGACAGAGCTGCCAATTATTTTGCTCAGTCTGAAGAAGGAGCTCAAGTGTTGATTTGCAGTGAAATTGGCAGCGAAGGCCGTAATTTCCAGTTTGCTCATCATTTAATTTTGTTCGATTTACCTTTAGTACCTGATCTTCTAGAACAACGAATTGGCCGCCTTGACCGAATCGGACAAAAACACGATGTGTGTATTCATGTACCGTACTTTGATATGTCGGCTCAACAAGTGTTGCTCGATTGGTATCATCAAGGGTTGGGAGCTTTCGAACATACCTGCCCGACTGGTATGACTGTTTACGAAGAAACCCAAGAGTTGTTGCATGCCTGTATTCAAGATCCCAACGATATCCCAAAATCACAACAGCTAATCAACCAAACGGCGAGTTTACACCGGCAACTTAAACAAAAACTGGAGCATGGCAGAGATAAATTACTTGAACTTAATTCATCTGGTAAAGGCCGCATTGATGGCCTATTAGACGAAATTCTGCAAGCCGAGCAATCTCCCAAATTAGAACTATTTATGACTCGGTTATTTGATGCTATTGGCTTATTACAAGAAGACCATGGTGAGAGTTGTTATTTGTTGCGCCCTACAGAAACAATGATTAGTCCTCTTCCTGGATTGGACGAAGAAGGCATGACTGTTACCTACGAGCGCACCACAGCAACACTTTTAGAACATGTCACTTTCTTAAGTTGGGATCATCCAATGATTCATCATGCTATGGATATGTTGACCACAGATATTATCGGCAAAAGTTCCGTTGCTTTTTGTAGCAATAAAAGCAAACCCGCTGGCGCTTATTGGTTAGAATGCCTTTTTGTACTTTCAGCAAAAGCGGCTCACGGCCTTCAACTGTCGCGTTTTTTACCACCCACTCCAATAAAAATATGCGTTGATGCCAATCTAACTTTGGTGAACAGCCAATTTATTCAGTTAGAACCGGTATTACCCAAAATGGGGAATCAGTTAATCAGCGCCTTAAAATCGCAATTAGAAAAGTGCTTGGACACCGCCCAACAGCATGCTGAACAACAATCACAAATAGTGAAAACTAAACGAATAGACCAGATGCAAGAAATGTTAGTTACAGAGCACGACAGACTGCAACGCTTACAAAAAGTGAACCCTTCTATTCGTGATGAAGAGATTGAACACATTGCGAACCAAATCAATAGTCTAAAAAATATCATGAGCGACGCGAAGTTAAACCTCGAAGCGGTCAGGTTAATTGTAAACAACCCTAAATAGGTACTATCGGATGGCCCTTCTTAACTATACCCCCCCAACCAATCCGTATTTGCAAATCATTACACAAGATGACGATATTTTAGTGCTCAATAAACCTAGTGGCCTATTAAGTGTTCCAGGAAAGGCTAAAGAACATGCAGATAGTTTACAAACCCGCGTACAAAGAGTATTCCCTTGTGCAACTGTGGTTCATCGCTTAGACATGGCAACGTCAGGATTAATGGTAATGGCATTAAATAAGCCAGCCCATAGGCATATTTCCAAACAGTTTGAGCTACGTGAAACATGCAAAACCTATCAAGCTATTGTATTTGGAAAAGTGCAGCAAGATGCAGGAGAGATAAATTTACCTCTTATTTGTGATTGGCCAAACCGTCCAAAACAAATGGTAGACCATGAACGCGGTAAAAAGGCACTCACACATTGGCAAGTACTTGAACGAAACAATCACACAACCAGAGTGGAGCTAAAGCCAGTTACTGGCCGCTCACACCAACTAAGAGTGCACATGTTAAGTATGCAGCATCCTATTATAGGTGACCGACTATATGCCCATGAAGAAGCATTAAGTATGGCAAGTAGGCTAAACTTACACGCAATGCGCCTGAGTTTTCGCCATCCAGCCAACGAACAACTGTTACATTTTGAGTCACCGGTGCCGTTTTAATGGACTAACTACACACTTTCTTTCCGATGTTCATGGCGTAATATTCCAAACATATCCATGTCATGAAAATCATGATTCCAGTAACATTTTCCTCGTAACTTACCTTCGAAATGAAACCCTAAACGTTTTACTAATTGTTGTGACGGTTTATTGGTTGGCAAAATAAGTGCTTCTACACGATGCACGTAAAAATGAAAACTGTCTGCAAAGATAAAATCCAAAATACTCGCGACTGCTTCAGAAGCCAATCCCTTTCCCCAATAATCTTTAGATAACTCGTAGCCCACAACGGCACTATGATCAAATTCGTTCCAATTGGTATAGCCACACGTACCAATACATTTTCCGCTGGATTTATCGCGTATTGCCCATCTAATTCCAGTATTACTGGCAAACCTTGCATCAAAATATGCGATCAATTGGTCGGCTTCTTCAATGGTTTTAAAGCGTTCTACATCATAGTGCTCAACAGTTTTGGGATCTGAAAAAATAGCGAATATAGTGTCGCGATCCTCTACTGTGAGCTTATTGAGTAACAATCGCTGAGTCTCAATGATTGGAAATTTCAGAATGGTCACCAAACCTGTATTTTAAAAATGACTGTGCGTTCATTATTAACTAAATTATGTCGAGTGCAAAACTAAAGAACTACTTATGTCTTTCCGATAACCTAGTTGGGTTACTTAATCAGAGTTATTATCGTTATTAAATTTCTGCTTTTATTTATTCTAGTCACGTTGTGCTTCCAAAGTTATGGAGCCCCAGATAAACAATTACTAAGAAGATTGGATATTCAGCGTGGATTATTTTCTGACACTTACCAAAGCTTTGAAATAAATGATCAGCCGGTCATATATGTATTGCGAGAAAATTCCACAGCCATTACTCGTGGAGTAGCGGTTATGATTGCAGACACAGGCGTCCCCATCACAAGCCAAGAAGGGTTTTCACCATTAGCTAAGGAACTCAACAAAATTGGCTGGGTCACTATTTTACTTCCCGCTCCAGACGCTGGATTTACCCCAACAATAATAGATGTAGAACAGGAGCCTAATCCAGTCGAGAATGAGGACATAGCGGCTGGGACCGAGCCCGTTTCCGCAACCGAATCTCAAGAGCTAAGCCCCACCGAAACAGCAGAGAATTTGGATATCAGTCAATCAGCGGTATCCGCGATCGACAATGTCGCTTTTATAAAACACGAACAACAATTGGTTGCACTTTTGCAAGCTGTTATTGAAAAAGCCAAAGAATACCCCGGTTTCTTGTTGGTCATCAGCAAAGGAACAAGTGCGGCGTGGTTAAGTAAAATTTACGCAGAAAAAACCGTTGAAAACCCCGATGCATTTGTTGCTATTAGCCCTTTTTGGCCTGATAGAAAACACAATCAACGCCTACCAATTTGGATTGCTAACACTACAATGCCAGTATTGGATCTGTTTAGTGGCGGAGACAATGGATGGGCACAAATGACGGTGGCAGAACGCCAAATAGCAGCAGTCAAAGCGCTAAAACTGCAGTATCGACAAAGAAAATTGTTGGGTTTCAATACCTCTGCGCATCATAGCGGCTACGTTAGTAAAGAAATTTATGGTTGGGTAAGCCGTATGGGCTGGTAACCAACCTTAATCGATGCGCCTCCCTATCACCTCATCAAATGAAGCGAGTTTTAAGAATCCTTTCTATTGTCTGTAAAAATAAAAATTCTAGCTATACTTGATCACAATTGTCGCCATCATATTACACAGGTTAAGTTAGTGCCTACAGTGAGCCATTTTGTACATCGTAAGTCCAAACAACTGGCATATTATGTCCGTGGATTTTTACAACACAAGATCCCCTATTCTGAGTTAGATTTGTTTTTTTGGGATACTATGGAGGAGTGGGCACAAATTAAAAAAGGAAAAAATCTACCTTACGAAAACACTGAACAAGTGTTTTGGCATTTATTACATCAAGTACACTACTGGCCTAAAAAGGCGCTCACTGAAGATCTCTATTTAAGAGGTGAACTAGAAACCTGTTTATGCTGCCTAGAAAGTGATGGTGATTATCCAATGCCCCTAGACTGCATCGGTATAAGACCCTAGACCACCTGCTCTTTGTCTGCCTCTTCACCTTGTTTACTATTCCAAGGTGCGATTTTAAGCAACATCAACATACCCGGTATAGCGCAAACAAAACAAATAATAAAAAACTGTGTGTAACCTACAGACTCTATTATGAAACCAGTGGTCGCACTAACAAAAGTACGGGGGATAACCGCGATACTAGAAAATAATGCAAATTGTGTAGCCGTGAAGTTTTTATTGGTAGACTTTGCCATATAGGCAATAAGCGCAACGGAACCTAAGCCAACACCTAAGTATTCAAAGCCGCTAGCAATAGCTAGCATAAGATGATTGTATCCAATGACGGAAAGTAATACATACCCCAAGATGGAAACCAATTGAAATACACCAAAAATCCATAAACTTCGATTGATACCCAACTTAACCATCGCTAAGCCCCCCAGAACTGTTCCAACGGTAGCACCAATTGTTTTAGATATTTTTGCGATTGAACCAATTTCTACTGTTGAAAACCCCATGTCCATAAAAAATGGCGTTTCTAAGGCAGTAGCCATACTGTCGCCTAGTTTGTACAAAACCAAAAACAGCAACACCCAAACAGCTTGCTGCCAACCATCTCGTTGAAAAAACTCCTTAAAAGGCTCAACAACCGCAATACGCATTGTTTGTGGTTCGTCTCCGGGTTTAGATGACTCTTTGATCAAAAGAGTAGTGATTAAGCCAACTAACATAAACACCGCAATACTCAAATGGGCCACTGACCAAGGGAAAAAACCTGCTAAGATCATCGCCAATGAACCAGGTATAAATGACGACAATCTATAGGCTTGCGCATAAAAAGCGTTACCTGCGCCTAGTTCATCGTCTGGTAATATTTCTCGCCGATAAGCATCAATCACAATATCTTGGCTGGCGCTAAAAAAAGAAATCGCCGAAACAATCAGTATAATCTGACTGAGCTGAGTAGCTGGATTAAACAAAGATAAAGCACTCATCAATGCAATTAACATGATTTGTGTTACAAACATCCACCCCCGACGTCGTCCAAAAAACGGCAACACAAATCGGTCCATCACTGGTGACCACAAAAACTTCCACGTATACGGAAACAATACTAGATTGATTAGCCCAATGGTTGATAAATCAACTTCAGCGGAACGCAGCCAAGCCGGTACAAATTGAATAAGTAAATAAAGAGGTAAGCCAGAAGAAAATCCTGTCGTAATGCATATTAACATGCGCTTATTCAAGATCGCTTCTTTGAGGGTTTTGTTAGACATTAAGACACGCTGTTGTTATTAGTTTTATTTAAGACGCTTGCGACTTGCAGACATGATATAGATTTATACAGCAAGAACGACCCGGTTCCTACCTGACTCTTTTGCCTGATACAAAGCTTTGTCGGCTGAGTCTAACCATTGAGTACTGTCGCTATGAGTTTTTGTAAAAGCGGCAATACCAATACTGATTGTAAATGTAATATCAATTTCATCATATTTCACTGTGCATTTCTCAACCAAGCGGCGAATACGTTCCGAAACGAACTCAACATTAGCAATAGGTGTATCTGGCAAAAGAATCACAAATTCTTCCCCACCGTAGCGGCCAGCTATATCGGTTTCGCGGATCGCTTTTGTAATAATATCAGCTAAAGCCTTTATCACTTCATCGCCAGCAGGATGACCGTAAGTATCATTAACTTTCTTAAAATGATCTATATCTAACATAATAAGTGTTGATGGATTATCACTGCGAATACTTCTTTTATATTCCATAACAAACTGTTCTTCCCAGAAACGTCTATTATACAGTCCCGTTAAGCCATCTACTCTGCCAAGTTCTTCAAGCTGACTATTAAGAGACTGCATATCCAATCGAGTGACGGCTTCGTCGGTGACATCATATATCACCAGACACACCTGCTCTACTTCTCCAGTCAACGAAGCTAATGGAAAGATCGTAATATTCTGGTACATAAAATCTGCTTGCGAGGTGATAGGCCGATTACAGTCAAAATGAAATAAATAAGGCCGTTGTTCCCAAATAATAAACACTGGGCTTTTTAAAGAAAACGCTGGTGCGGCCTTACTAGTAAACCACTGTTGATCAATTTCAGGGAAAAATTCGAATAGATTTTTGTCTTGGATCATCCCAGGCACTATGCTGCTGTGGTTCTCCATGAACTGATTCCACACTTGTACATTAAAATTTTTATCTAAAACCACGATCCCTACCTCAATCGAACCAAGGAGATCATGTTTCCAATGCATTTCTTCCAGACTACTGTCTACCGCCATAAAATCAGACCTTAATTTTGATATGTGACAAGTTTATCGAATACTAAGTCGATAGATTTGTTGGGAAATAACAACAATAAATCAAAGCTTATGTCCTGACTCTTGATCGAATACGCAATTTCAATAGCCAACATATCTTCTTTTCTATGGGTGGTGTTTTTTAAAATATCATCCAAATCGCAGTGTCTACCCAAAATGATGGGATGGTTATGACTAAATACCGAATGTAGCTGTTCAGACAACGCTCTTAAGCAGGCGCCTATTAATATGTTTGAAACATCCATCAGCGCTTCTAGCTCTAAAGAACTGCTGTTGTTATTACCTGAATATTTCAACAACTTCACCATATTACCAAAGTTGGAATCGTTGAAAATCACCAAGGCTTCCCCGTTAATACCTGCACTTATAAAGCCTTGTGAAACGGCAGATACACTCTCGTTGCGTTGAATGTCAGCTATCGCCATATGAAGTTCAGTATTGGTGATCAAATTTACATTTGGGATAGGCAAATCAATAAACTCACCTAGCAACTTAGCCAGGCTTTCTCCTGCTTGTCCCATAGCGACATTGGCCATTTCGCGGTAAGCATCTAACTTTTCTACTATAGAGTTTTCAGCTGCGGGTTCAACATCTGTAACGCGCTTGTTAGCTGAAGCCTCTCCAGTATATAAACCAAATTGAATCAGAATTTCTGCCAACTTTGCGTTGTCAGTTGGCTTACGGATAAATTCAAGGGCACCTAACGCTAACATTCGCTTGCGTGCCTCGGGTTGTACGTCTCCAGAAACCACTATCACCATAGTGGGTAAATCTTCATCTTTGATTGCTTGCATGGTCTGATAACCATCCATTACAGGCATGTTTAAATCCAAAAACATCACGTCCGCTTTTCCTGCTCTGATCAACTCCAATGCTTCTTGCCCGTGTTCGGCAAAGCTTATTTCGACATCCCAGCCGTCAGGAATAGATCTTTGCATTTGTTTACGTGCAAAACTTGAATCATCACAAATAAGTACAGGAGTAGTCATATGAAAATTGTCACCTGATTGTGGTCTACCTAACGCCCAATTTATATGGCAATTGGCGCTTTGATGTGGTCATGTGCCTGATAGTCTTGTAATTCGAAATCTTTGATTTCAAAAGCAAAGATATCGCTAATACTAGGATTGATTTTCATTTTCGGCAAGGGGTAAGGTTGCCGAGTGAGTTGTAATTTTGCTTGTTCCAAATGATTCAAATATAAATGTGCGTCACCTAAGGTATGAATAAAGTCTCCCACCTCTAAATCGCAAACTTGCGCTAACATCATAGTCAACAAGGCATAACTGGCAATATTAAAGGGAACGCCCAAAAATATGTCGCCACTACGTTGATATAACTGACAAGATAACTTCCCTTCCAACACATAAAACTGGAACATGGTGTGACAAGGTGGTAACGCTTGCCTGCCTTGCTCTGCGTTTTCTTTGGGAGAAAAACTAGTATCGGGCAAAACAGCTGGATTCCAAGCGCTAACTATTAATCGCCGTGAATCAGGATTATTTTTGATTTGTTCTACTAACTCGCTAATTTGATCAATAACCTGACCGTCTGCACCTTCCCAACTACGCCACTGTTTTCCGTATACGGGTCCTAATTCACCATCATCTGTGGCCCATTCATCCCAAATTTTCACATTATTTTCGGTTAGGTAAGCGATATTTGTTTCGCCTTTCAAAAACCATAATAGTTCATGAATGATGGAGCGTAAGTGGCACTTTTTAGTGGTAACCAAAGGAAAGCCGGCACTTAGATCGAAGCGCATTTGATAACCAAATACGCTTAATGTTCCGGTTCCAGTGCGGTCTTCTTTTTTTACACCTGTGTCCAATACATGTTGCATTAGCTGTAAATATTGTTGCATTCTGCTTAATCTCTTAATAGGTTAAAATTTATTATTTATATACCGGCGCGCATCAAACCGCCCAACCCAACTGATTCAAGATAAAGGTTTATTTCTTCACGTACATCTTTAGGATTATTTAAGGTCAGTACCTTAGCCAACAATTGTTCGGCACTGCCGCGGTGAATATTGCGAATAATCCATTTTACTTTAAGTAGATTATGATTATTCATACTAAGTTTTCTGTAGCCCATTGCCAACAACAACACGACCCCACCCGGTTCCCCAGCCAATTCACCACATACAGTGACAGGTACTTGTAATAGGTCAGAATGTTTCGCAATAGTATGTAGAGCACTTAGCACCGCTGGGTGGTAACTGTCATATAAATCAGCTACCCGTGCATTATTGCGATCTACAGCTAACAGGTATTGCGTTAGATCGTTACTGCCAACTGAGAAGAAATCTACAATTTTGGAAAGTTGCGGTAATTGGTAGAGAACTGCTGGCACTTCCAACATCACCCCGATTTTAGGCATGTGAAGCGTTTGTTCCTGCTCTTGGGCTTCTTCTTCAACTTCATGGAATGCTTGTCGAATAAGACGTTTTGCCTCACTTACTTCACTTACGGAGGTGATCATGGGCAACATGATACCTAAATTCTCCAAACCGATACTGGCTCGGAGCATTGCTCTAATTTGAACTAATAAGATTTCCGGATGATCTAAGGTTAGACGGATCCCACGCCAGCCAAGAAAAGGGTTTTCTTCTGATATAGGAAAATACGGTAAAGGTTTGTCTCCCCCTACATCTAAGGTACGCATGGTAAAAGGTTTATTAGGTTCGGCTTCAAGTAAGCCTCGGTAAAGTTCTACCTGTTCTTGTTCAGTCGGAAATCGTTCTCGCATCATAAAAGGGATTTCGGTGCGGAACAGCCCCACTCCATCTGAGAAGGGATTATCATTTGCTTCGGCTTCCAGTGATAATCCGGAATTAGTAAACAAGCGTATTTCACAATTATCGGTGGTAATAGCCGGTAATGAATCTTCAGAATGTATACGCTCAGATAATAATTGCTCTTCGAGCAATAACTGCTCGAACTCTCGTCTTATAGTGGTATTCGGTGAAACAATCACGTCACCAGTGTAACCGTCGAGTAAAATTTCTTTATCGTGCAGCAAAGCAATAGGTATATTGCTCAGGCCCATAACAGCAGGCACTCCCATGGCTCGAGCCATAATAGCTGCGTGGGAGTTATTTGAACCACGCATAGAAACGATGGCTACGAGCTTTTCTTTAGGAAACTCAGCTAACATCACGGCAGTGACTTCTTCAGCAATTAAGATGGCATGCTCAGGGATTTCGCGCTTTTCGTTTTTGACCGCAGTAAATCCCAAGATATTGGCCAGCACCCTATTGCCCATATCTTCAACATCTACAGCGCGTTCGCGCATGTACGGGTCATTCATAGCTTGAAATTGACGAATATAGTTCTCGACAACCATTTTCAAAGATGTGGCCGCATCCCACCCGGATTTAATCTCTTTTTCTACGTCCCTACCCAAACTATTGGCATCGAGTAAGTGATAATACAGCTGAAAAATCGCGCGTACATCGTCAGGCACTTCACCTTGCATACGCTCTGACAACACTGCCATATCTGCTTGAGTTTGTTTTACTGCATGTCGGTAGTTCTGCACTTGTACTTCATGATCTTCACTGCGCTTAGGTACATGACTGTGAATGCTGACCATCATGTTTTGTAGATAACCCACACCACTTGCTAATCCAGATGAACCAGGCACACCTTTTAAAGATTTTTGCCAGTCTTTGGGGATATTTTCTTGTAATAAGTTAATTGACCCACGGGCTTTTGCATTAGCGATTTCAACAGCCAATTGCATCGCTAGTGTTACCAAAAAGGCTTCTTCGTTTTCACTAAAGCGTCTCTTGCGTTTTTGCTGTAGCGTCAACACCCCCAAAACTTTACGCTGATGGATGATTGGGGCACCTAAAAAAGCATGGTAATTGTCTTCTTGAACTTCAGGATAGAACTTAAAGCGAGGATGTCTTTGCGCATCACTTATATTGAGAGGTTCTTCACGCTGTCCAATTAGGCCAACTAGCCCCTCTGAAAAACCAACTGATACTTGACCAACAGCAGCCTTTGCTAAGCCTTTAGTCGCCACCAACATAAAGTGTTGCTGCTCATAGTCAGCTAAATAAATACTACATGAGTCAACTTTTAACGCTTCTATTAACCTATTTGCCAAACAACTCAAGGCATCATCAAATACGGGAATTTGATTCACTTCTTGAACGATACGTTTAAGCGTAGTTAGCATAAAACTTGTTTATCTCTCATGAATATCTGGTTAATTAGGATCTGGTGACCATTCAAATGTCGCCAAGATTTCCTTAAAATATACTTTATCAAGGCGAAACCTATGAAGTTTGGCCGTCCAAATAAACGGGTTTTAACGCCGACTGAGTGCGTTTTGAGGAAAACCCTTGGGACTGGACCATCCATTCCCTTACAAATGAATGGTCAATAATTTCTAAGCCTTTCTGCGCCGTTTTGACTTTTGATAGCCACCTTGGTTTTGCACTACCGAATCTGGCATTGCTGTTGCTGAAAACTCCTTCATCACGCGACGGTAAACGTCCCGTTTGAAAGAAACAACATTGCGAACTGGGTACCAAAAGCTGACCCAGCGCCAGTCGTCAAATTCAGGATGGCCTGATTGTAATAAGTCCACATCCTCTTCTTTACAGACAAGTTGCAGTAAAAACCAT
This sequence comes from Paraglaciecola arctica, assembly GCF_018861065.1. Taxonomy (GTDB): domain Bacteria; phylum Pseudomonadota; class Gammaproteobacteria; order Enterobacterales; family Alteromonadaceae; genus Paraglaciecola; species Paraglaciecola arctica_B. Next base: position 232,238 of record NZ_JAHKQO010000007.1, on the reverse strand, counting down.
TTCTGCTTTTGTCCGATACAAACAGGATTGCTTCCTTGCCTAACCAACCGTTTAGGCAATTTGTAACGCAACCAATTTTTGGTGACCCCCAGAATTTTTACATGTTCCGGCTTTAACCCTACTTCTTCATGGAGTTCGCGATACATTGTTTGTTCAGCAGTTTCACCTTCATCGATTCCGCCTTGCGGAAACTGCCAAGAATGTTGCCCATAACGTCTAGCCCAAAAAACCTGGCCTAACGTATTGCAAATCACTATACCAACATTGGCGCGGAATCCTTCGGCATCAATCACTTAGACTCCCGAGAACTCAATTCTTTTAATGTCATGCATTCTTCCATAAACTACCGTGCATTCAAAGGAATAAAAAAAGTATTCAATAAGTAAAAGTATCCAAATGAAACTATTTAGCATGCCAAATACCGAACCTAAATCTAAGCTAGAGTTAATGCAAAGAGCGTCAGCGTTAGCAGGACTCACCTTAGGAGAAGTAGCAGAGTTGGCTCACGTAAAAGTCCCCAATAACTTCAAGCGTGAGAAAGGCTGGACGGGGCAACTGCTGGAGCTGTGCCTCGGAGCAAGTGCTGGCTCTAAATCCCAACAAGATTTTGCCGGTTTAGGTGTAGAATTAAAAACGATTCCCATTGACGAGCAGGGCAAACCTTTAGAAACGACTTACGTTTGTTTTGCACCTCTTACAGACATTGCGGGTATAGAATGGCAAACCAGCAGCGTTAAAAATAAGATCCAACAAGTACTTTGGGTTCCTATAGATGGAAGGCGAGAAGTTCCGCCACAAGATAGATGTATCGCGACGCCATTTTTGTGGTCACCGGACAAAGAACAAGATCAACAGTTGCAAACTGACTGGGAAGAATTAATGGAAATGATCGCCCTTGGTCACATAGAAAAAATAACGGCTAGGCACGGACAATACTTGCAATTAAGACCAAAGGCCGCCAATGGCAATGTTTTAACCAAAGCAGTAGGGAACAATGGACAGATTATTGAAACCAGACCAAGAGGGTTTTATTTAAGAAAAGAGTTCACTGGAAAAATTCTTCAGGCTTTTTTCAATAACGAGTCACATTAGCGATAAGAATGAAGATAAAAATCAATCATCCAGACTTATCGCCAATCAATGTTGCACGAATGAGTTACCTTAGTGAGCTTAGTTAGCTTGGAGTTCTTAACACCATGAGTCTAATCTCAGTCATATCTTCCATGGCAAAGGTGATCCCTTCACGACCAAGACCTGATTCTTTCACACCACCATAAGGCATATTATCCACGCGCCAACTAGGTACGTCACCAATCACCACACCACCCACGTCTAATTCATCCCATGCTTTATGGGCTTTATAGATATCACGTGTGAATACACCGGCTTGTAAGCCAAACTGACTGTTGTTTACCTCGATTAGCGCTTCATCAAAATCACTGAATGAGCTTAATACTGATACTGGGCCAAACGCCTCTTCGGTGTTGATAGCGGCATCAGCGGGTACGTTTTCAAGCAAGGTCGCTTGCAACATATTTCCGTCACGTATACCGCCACATAATAAATTAGCACCGGCAGCGACCGCTTCTTGAATCCAAGTGTCTAAACGTGATGCTTCAGATTCAGAAATCATCGGGCCGATAAAGGTATCTTCTTTTAATGGATCACCATGTACTAGGTTAGCGACTCGATCGGTATAACGTTTTTTGAAATCGTCATAAATAGATTCATGTACAATTACCCGCTGCACGCTGATACAACTTTGCCCTGATTGGTAATAAGCACCAAATACGATACGTTCGATGGCATCATCTAGATCAGAGTCGTGGTCAACCACACAAGCAGCGTTGCCACCTAATTCTAAGATCACTGGCTTTTTACCGGCTTTTGCTTTTAAGTCCCAACCTACCTGCGGTGAGCCAGTAAAACTAAGCAACTTAAATCTGTCGTCAGTAGTGAATAAATCAGCACCATCTCGACTACAAGGCAAGATTGAAAACGCACCTTTAGGTAAATCAGTTTCTGCTAAAATTTCACCAATGATTATCGCACCCAATGGCGTACGACTAGCAGGCTTAAGTACAAATGCACAACCTGTAGCAAGGGCCGGTGCAATTTTATGAGCCGCCAAATTTAACGGGAAGTTAAAGGGCGAAATAAACGAACAAGGCCCAATCGGGACACGTTTGTATATGCCTGTATAACCTTTGGCACGTGGAGTAATTTCAAGGTTTATTACCTCTCCATGCATACGCACAGATTCCTCTGCGGCAATACGAAAGGTATCAATTAGGCGCGTAACTTCACCGCGCGCATCTTTAATGGGCTTACCTGCTTCAATACATAACGCATGGGCAAGTTCATCAAAACGCTCTTCAAATCGTTTTACACAATGGTTGATAATATTTTGACGCTCATAAGGTGCCATTTTATTCAGTAAAGGCTGACTGGCCTCTGCTGCTGCAATGGCTTGGTCGATGACTTTAGCATCGGCCATTGCCGCATGGGTTGCTACTTCGTTGGTGTATTTATTGGTGATTTCCAAATCTTGATTGGCAAAAACAGCTTCATTGGCCAAATAATAGGGATAGGCTTTCTCTAACATATTTGCTCCTTAAACGGCTTCACTTCGAATGCGAAGAGTTTGATTAAGTGTTTCATCATTTAATGTGTAATCAACAGGTACATCAATTAAATGGACGCCAGGTTCGGCTAAACATTTTTTAACTTGTGGTAACAAACCAGCAGCTGAATCAACTCTCCAGCCGAAACCTCCATAACTTTCTACATATTTGACAAAGTCAGGGTTGCCGTAATCCAAACCAAAGTTCTCAAACTCCATATTGGCTTGTTTCCACTTAATCATACCGTAGGCATCATCACGTAAGATGATTACTACTATATGTAACTTGAGGCGCACTGCGGTTTCTAATTCTTGGCTATTCATCATAAAACCACCATCACCACACACGGTAATAACTGGCTTAGTTGGGTTGACCATTTTCGCTGCCATTGCAGACGGTAGGCCCGCCCCCATTGTGGCCAATGCGTTATCTAACAATAACGTGTTAGGCAAAGCAGCTGGATAGTTTCGTGCAAACCAAATTTTATATACGCCGTTATCTAACGTCACTATGCCGTCATTGGGCATAGCTTCGCGTATATCTCGAACAAAACGCTCGGGCAATATAGGAAAACGATCATCATTTTCGCTTTCAGCTTTATGCTCTAAGTAAGCATTATGAGCTTTTCTAAAGAAACTAAAGTCCCAGTTGGGTTGTGAGTTAATTTGTTCTTTAAGCTGCCAAATAGTGTTAGCAATATCACCTACTACTTCTAACTGTGGGAAATAAACCGGATCAACTGCTGCTGGCTCGAAGTTAATGTGAATAACCTGACGACCACCATGTTTCATAAAAAATGGTGGTTTTTCTACAACATCATGACCAACATTTATGATTAGGTCGGCACTATCAATAACACGATGAACAAAGTCCCCGGCTGACAACGCGGTGTTCCCCATAAACAAGTCGTCACTTTCATCTAATACACCTTTGCCCATTTGTGTCGTCACATAGGGAATACCCGTTTTATCAACTAACTCTTTCAGCATTTTAGAGGTTAATTTACGGTTTGCTGCCGCACCAATTAACAATAACGGGGACTTAGCCGCTTCAATCATTTCAACTGCTTTATAAATTGCTTTATACTCAGCAATTGGGCGCCGACTGATACTTGGCGTAAGCAAGTGTGCATTAGTTTCTTCAGCAGCGATATCTTCAGGTAATTCAATGTGTGTCGCGCCTGGGCGTTCGTCATGAGCTAGTCTGAAGGCCTCACGAATAGCAGAAGGGATACGATCTCCGCTCACCAACTGAGTGGTGTATTTAGTAATTGGACGCATCATGTCTACGGCATCAATAACTTGAAACCGCCCCTGTTTACTAGTTTTCACTGGCTTTTGTCCAGTGATCATCATCATTGGCATCGCACCTAGTTGTGCATAAGCCGCAGGGGTAACCAAATTAGTAGCTCCAGGCCCAAGTGTGGATAAACACACGCCCACTTTGCCAGTTAATCGACCATAAGTTGCCGCCATGAACCCTGCACCTTGCTCATGTCGAGTTAAAATTAATTTAATTGGTGACTCTCGTAGGGATTCCAATAAATCTAGGTTTTCTTCCCCTGGGATCCCAAATATATACTCGACACCTTCTGCTTCAAGGGCTTTGACAAATAAATCTGACGCTTTCATGGACGCTCCTAATCAAGACTGTAGGGTTAACAAAAAAAGGGCAGGACCTTAGTTTGTCTCTGGTGACATAATCCGCATGTTAGTAGTACTGGTAAAGTATAAAAAATCGATTAGTTAAATCATTTTTTTATATGGAACAAAACTTTACGATTATTTCATCGTTTAAAATAAGCCGTCACTAAGACTTTCACTTAATTTATTTTACTTACTCCTCAACTTTGGAGGCCCAAGGCTGTTCTACTAGATATTGCACAATATCTAACTGTAGTTGAGTTGTTAGGGCATCAGTCAGTATCTTATTAGTTGCATCTTTGTTCTTTCGCTGCATCACTAACAGCCAATCACTGTGCAACTTTTTTACTTTGGTGAGGATAGTATCTAAATGTTCACAAGGAAAATGCTGGGTAAATTTAATTAAACTGTTACTTAGTTCATCAAGTACCAGAGTGATATCGTTCGCTAATTGCTCGCTATATTGGCGTTGTACTTCAACACTAAGCGTTTGAAAAAACTGTAACTTTTCAGCCAACACAAGGGAAAACTCTTGGGCTGATTTTGGCGCGTTGTCTAAAGGTCGTTGTTGATTTTTCCTGAGAGTATTAGCGGGAAAACCATCCAGCAGTCTATATCCTCGAGCGGCTTTGCTTTGCGTACCTATAGAAGTTGGCATCAATGCAACAATAGATTCAGCTAAATCAAAAAGAATCTTGGTATCACCTTGTTTGAGTTCCAGTTCAATTTCACAAATTGGAACACTCTTGCCGCCTGACCTTACTTCGCCTAAATCCCAAACTAACTCTACAACGTCACCTTGTGAATATTCCAGCAAGTATACACTTCGCTGAAAATGGGTGGTGAACAGCGTTTCTAATCCAGCCTGTATATCCTCAACTTCAATACTTTTTGGCCAAGCTGACAGAGGAAACAATCGAAGATCAGGGATTTTAACACTTTGCTGTTTTGATTCGTCTAAATCCACATTGTATTCAGGACGTTGATGCAAGCCACCGATAGAATTCCCTGCGGTTTTTAGGGTTTGTTCATATTTTTGATTAAAGCCCCTTATTCTCAAACCTATATCGTTTTGGCGCAACTTTCTATCGGGTGTATCAAAATAGTGATTCGTTAATACTAGGGTTTGTTGGGTGACGCTAGCATCGAGCTGCGGTAGTAATTTTTTTTCTATAATCTCACCAGCATATTGGTTGGTGAGTAACTTAAGTTCAATTTCGTATTCCATAAAACCTTTTGGGCGGATAAATGTCTGTCTCTGAGTGATGGACTTACCTTAGCGGTTCAAATCCCACTATACAATATAAGAAGTGTCGCAAAAGCGCATCAGTGCTTTAACTGTATTGCTCTAAAAGCAAATAGGCCCTTGCCTTTCTTTTAGCCAAGCAATACCATTTACAGCATATTTTTAGGAGTACGTTTTTTTGATTATACGCAAACAAATAGTTTTACTTTTTTTATTCATTACTTGTAGTTTTTTAAGTGCACAGACACTGGCTCAGGAGCCGAATGATAGCGAAGGTGAAATTCGTTTTATTTCAGATGATTTGTTTACTTATCTGCATGCAGGCCCAGGGCGAAATTTCAGAATTTTGGGCTCAGTAGTAGCGGGGACCCGGGTAACTTTATTGCAAGAAGACACAGAGAAAAATTTTGTGGAAATAATCGATGACAAACAACGAACGGGTTGGGTTGATGCTGAGTTTATTAGTGTCAGCAGCAGTGTTAGAGAATTGGTTCCAGGTCTTCAACAACAAGTACAGAGTGCTGAGCAAACTATCCAACAACAACGCCAAAGTAATGACCTGCTTAATCAGCAAATTGCCGATCTCACATCGCAAAATAGTAACTTAAAGAAAAAGTTAAGTGATGCTGAAAAAGAAAATTTAAAAATTACCCAAACTCTTGCCGATTATGACCAAACTGCACAAATGGAATGGTTTACCCGAGGCGGAATTGTTGCGGTTATCAGTTTACTGTTAGGAATTGTTCTTACCTATTTACCGAAGAAGAGACGCAGAAATGACAATTGGATGTAGAATCTAGTTTTTAAAACAAGTGAGCCGTAACAAGCTCAAAGTATAGCAGGACTGCGCAGAGATTGGATACCACTAGTCCTCTCTTTAAAAGCTATACCTAATAAGGCGATGACGATGAATTGGAGGCAAAAACGATGAAATGGGTGGTGGCGCTATTGTTCACACTATTTTGTTTACTCCAATATCGTCTGTGGTTTGGTAAAAATAGCATTCCAGACTTTATCATTTTGAAAAAAGAAGTGGCCTTACAAGTTACTCAAAACGCTAATTTAAGGCAACGAAATAGCTTATTAAAAGCGGATATTCATGACTTAAAAATTGGTTTGGAAGCGGCGGAAGAACGTGCAAGAAATGAGTTAGGCCTGATAAAACAAGGCGAAACATTTTATCGTATTTTGCCTTCAGTCGATTAGTTTCTATGCCTTCACTTCCCCAATACTCTGCTGTAGTGCCCGCTGCAGGCATAGGCAAACGTATGCAAGCAGAATGCCCGAAACAATATTTGCAGATTGCCGGAAAAACTATCATTGAACATACTCTGACTAATTTGTTAGCCCATGAGCAAATTAAACAAGTAGTGGTAGTGCTCAATGCAAACGACATGTCCTTCGCGCAATTACCCATTGCAAATCATACTAACATTAAAACTGTTATGGGAGGTCAAGAACGCAGTGATTCTGTATTAGCTGGGCTTAATTATCTATCTGAAGATGAAGACTGGGTGTTGGTACATGACGCTGCAAGACCTTGCTTAGCCAAGTCTGACTTAACCGCGCTATTGCAGTTAGCAAACCAAGGCAATGTCGGAGGGATATTAGCCTCTCCAGTACGCGATACCATGAAACGTTCAGTAGGTCTTAAAACAAACCAACAGAATGTTGTCAAATATACGGAGTCCCGCGAAAATTTATGGCACGCATTAACTCCGCAATTTTTTAATTGTGGCACATTGCGCAAAGCCTTAACTGAAGCAAGAAATAAAAACGTCGAGATCACGGATGAAGCATCTGCCATCGAATATCTAGGCGAAAAAGTGATATTAGTTGCAGGGCAAGCCTCAAATATCAAAATAACCCAACCCGAAGATTTGTTATTGGCAGAATTTTATCTGGCTCAACAACAAGCAAAATAACGAAAGGAAGTTGAGTGAAGTATGAGTATAAGAATTGGCCACGGTTATGATGTGCACAAATTTGGAGGAGCGGGTCCTATCGTTATCGCTGGGGTTTCAATTGATCACGTGATGGGTTTACTTGCCCACTCTGATGGCGATGTAGTCCTACATGCCCTATGTGATGCTTTGTTAGGTGCGTTAGCGTTAGGAGACATTGGTAAACATTTTCCAGATACCGATCCGCAACTAGCTGGAGTCGACAGCCGCGAGTTACTTCGACATGTCTACAAGCTTGTGACAGAAAAACACTATCGGCTCGGAAACTTAGATCTCACTATTGTCGCTCAAGCGCCGAAAATGGCACCCCATATTGAATCAATGCGCGCAAATATTGCTGCAGACTTACAAGCTGATGTTAATCAGGTAAATGTGAAGGCGACTACTACAGAAAAATTAGGTTTTGCTGGTCGTAAAGAAGGTATTGCAGCTTATGCAGTAGTGTTATTAACTCAAGTTTCAGACATTGACTGATGCAAATAGATCACTGGCAACACCAATACCCAAAACTCGGTATTTCGGCACAATTAAAATCCACCCCTGAAGACTTTCAAGTGACCGAAATTTTAGGTTATGAACCCATTGGTGAAGGAGAGCACATCTACTTATGGGTGCGTAAAACCGGATTAAACACCGCATATTTAGCAGAGCAAATTGCCAAATTCACTCAATTACCATTGAGGGCAGTTACTTATGCAGGACGCAAAGACAAACACGCGCAAACAGAACAATGGTTTAGTGTGCACTTTCCAGGCAAAGGAGAGTTTGACTGGGCGACATTTAATGAGCCTGGAGCTGAAATACTAAAATCGATACGCCACAATAAAAAACTCCGAACCGGGGTTTTAAAAGGCAATCGATTTAACATCATGCTTAGACAACTATCTAAAACTTCTGGCATCGATGCACGACTACAACAGATACAACGCAGCGGCGTGCCTAATTATTATGGTTCACAACGATTTGGAAGCACACAACATGACCCCAGAGGAGGTAATTTAGTTTTAGCTGATAAGATGCTCAACGGCGAAGCCATTCGTAATAGAAACAAACGTTCAATGGCTATTTCTGCGCTTCGCTCTTGGTTATTTAATGAAGTATTACATCGCAGATTGCAAAATGATTGCTTTAGTCAGGCATTGGCTGGTGATGTGATGCAATTAGCCGGTAGTCAAAGTTTTTTCTGTGCGACTCATATAGACCATAGTATCAAGCAAAGAATAGCTCAGAGAGATATATACTTGTCAGCGCCGTTATGGGGACAAGGACAATTAGCAAGCCAAGGTGCAGCGCTACAGTTTGAAAATGAATTTGCACAACAACACCTCAGTATTACCAATACACTGGAGGAGTTAGGATTAAAGCAAGAAAGAAGGGCCATTAACTTATTTCCAAATGATCTTGAATGGTCAATAACAAATGATACATTAAACCTAAGTTTCTCACTTCCAGCAGGTACCTTTGCGACTTCAGTTCTGCGAGAATTACTTGATGTGCAAGAAAACTCCCTTGTTTAAGTACCAGATACGGATCATACAGTTTTGCAGCAAATAATAATAAGAATAGGCATTAAATGAGAATAACATCACGCAAAGGTGAAAGCCTTGCTCAACTTTTACATAATGAAGGCATTAGCAATACTAAAGTGTTGACCGCTATAGCTAAAATCCCTAGAGAGCTGTTTCTGCCCGACGCCCTAAAACACAAAGCCTATCAAAATACAGCTTTACCTATAGGTCAAGGGCAAACTATATCTCAACCTTACATAGTGGCTCGTATGACAGAGTTATTATTGGAATCAGATAACCAAGCACAAACTGTTTTGGAAATAGGAACGGGTTCTGGCTATCAAACAGCCATACTGGCGCAATTATTCGCTAGTGTTTATTCGGTAGAAAGAATTAAGACATTACAATTTCAAGCGAAGCGTCGTATGAATCAATTGGACTTGCATAACGTTAAAATGAAACATGGTGATGGCTGGTTAGGCTGGAACAGTAAAGGTCCTTACGATGCAATCATAGTCACCGCTGCAGCTCGCTCAATGCCAGAAGAGTTATTGCAGCAGCTCAACGAAGGTGGCCGTTTGATTATTCCTGTTGGTGAGGCAAGTCAACAGTTACATTGTATTACCAAACGAAATGATGAATTTGAATCAAAAATTATTGAAGCGGTCAGATTTGTGCCTTTGGTGGCCGGAGATATTATTTGAAAACCTCTAAAACCATGTCCAGTTATCTAAGCATTGCCGCTAAAGGTATTTTAATGGGTGCGGCAGATTCAGTGCCTGGTGTATCCGGTGGCACCATAGCGTTTATGACTGGCATTTATGAAGAACTCATATTTTCACTTAAACAATGTGGTGTTAGCGCCCTGAAAAAATTGTTCCAAGAAGGCATAAAGGCTACTTGGCAACATATTAATGGAGGGTTTTTGCTGGCGTTATTTGGTGGCGTTATTATCAGTATTCTAACCTTGTCACGTGTGGTTTTATATCTTCTGAATACCCACCCAATTTTATTATGGTCTTTCTTTTTTGGATTAATATTGGCAGCAGTATGGTCAGTCGTTCGACATATAGAAAAATGGGATATTGGTGTTATTACTACTTTCGTAGTGGGTACCGCAGCTGCATATTTTGTTACTACTATTAGCCCAACTACCATAGAAACATCGGGGTTTGTGGTTTTTCTATCTGGAATGATTGCTATCTGCGCCATGATTTTACCGGGAATTTCTGGCAGTTTTATATTACTACTATTGGGTATGTATGCCCCAATGTTGACGGCAGTCAAAGAGTTACAGTTAGCGACTTTATGTATATTTGCCGCAGGTTGTGCGGCTGGTTTATTAAGTTTTTCTCATGTACTAAGTTGGATGTTTAAACATTTTAAGGTCATGACATTGGCACTATTAGGTGGATTTATGTTGGGTTCGTTAAACAAAGTTTGGCCCTGGAAACAAACAATCGAATCAGTCATTGACCGCCACGGAAAAGAAATCCCACTGGTTCAACACAATATCTTGCCGCACTCATTTGAATCACTGCATTCACAGCCTGCGTATATGTGGTATGCCATTGCATTGATGTTAATTGGAATACTAATGGTGATTGTGCTCGAAAAAATGGGACAAAAGCCAGCAGATCATTAATGGAAACCAGCAAGCAAGACAGACTGTTATTTAACAAAAGCTCGATAATTATCGGGACGTTGCTTTGCTGCTTAATCAACGTAAGTTGTTCAAATCGTAGTCGACCCGCTCCAGTTTCTGAGCTGTACCAAGGCAAAACCTTTCGAGACTTTGAACCACAAGCTTACTCAGCTAAAACTTACCGAGTCAAACCGGGTGAAACCTTATATTCAATTGCTTGGTATTCAGGTAACGACTATCGAGATCTAGCAAGAATAAACAAGATCTCTGCTCCTTACCAAATTCAACCGGGGCAAATTTTGACTCTTGTTGAATTGCCAAAGTCAATACCACTAAAGTCGAAGACCAATACTGGTCAGACTTCAAAAATAATTGTAAATCAATCTGTTGACCCTCCTAAAAAGCAGGCGTATGGTGAAAGTGAACACAATGTAAACAAGGATCCAATTGGATCTGCTACCGGTCAATTTCCTGATCGAGTTAAAAGTTGGCATTGGCCTACATCTGAACGAGTTTCACGTGGTTTTTCGGCCAAAGAGCAAGGCAACAAAGGTTTAGATTTTTCAGGAAAACTTGGGATGCCAATTTTGGCAGCCGCCGATGGAAAAGTAGTATACACGGGCGATGCATTACGTGGATTTGGAAAACTAGTCATTATCAAGCATTCTGATGCCTATTTAACGGCCTATGCTCACAATGACAAGATGTTAGTAAAAGAACAGCAGTGGGTTACGGCAGGCCAAAAAATTGCCACTATGGGTAGTAGTGGGACCGATAAGGTTAAGCTTCATTTTGAAGTTAGATACAAAGGAAAATCAATTAATCCTTTGCGCTTTCTACCAAACAGATAATAACAATAAATAAGAATAAATAAGAATAAATATTTGAGGAGAAGTTAAAAAAACACCACCGTTGAGGAGTGATCATTATGGGTCAAGATAAAACAGTTTTAGTGGAAGTAGATGCTTTCAGCGATATTGAAGATGCCGTAGAAAGAGAACTTGCCAAGGCTGAAAAAAAAGCCGAAGAACAGTTAGAAGACATTTTAGCCAATTCAGAAGACAAACCTAAAAACCTCGATGCAACCCAATTGTATTTAGGCGAAATTGGATTTTCCCCACTATTATCCGCAGAAGAAGAAGTCTACTTTTCACGAAGAGCCCTAAAAGGCGACGAAGCATCACGAAAACGTATGATCGTCAGCAATTTGCGTTTAGTTGTTAAAATAGCCAGACGTTATAATAATCGAGGTTTGGCATTACTTGATTTGATAGAAGAAGGAAATTTAGGCCTGATTAGAGCGGTCGAGAAATTTGATCCAGAGCGAGGATTTAGATTTTCAACCTATGCCACTTGGTGGATCAGACAAACCATAGAACGCGCCATAATGAACCAGACTCGCACAATTCGCTTGCCTATTCATGTAGTGAAAGAGTTAAATGTTTACCTACGTGCAGCCAGAGAGTTGGCACAAAAACTTGATCATGAACCTACCGCAGATGAAATTGCTGAATCACTAGATAAACCAGTTCACGACGTCACTAAAATGTTGCGATTAAATGAGAGGATCACCTCGGTAGACACCCCTATTGGTGGAGAAAATGACAAGGTTTTGTTAGATGTTATAGCTGATGATAGAGGCCATGGGCCTGAAGAAGATCTGCAAGATTCAGATATAAAACTAAATATTATTAGATGGTTAGAAGACTTAAATCCTAAACAGCGAGAAGTATTGGCAAGACGGTTTGGATTATTAGGTTATGAACCATCAACCTTAGAAAATGTAGGTATTGAAATTGGTCTGACGCGAGAAAGAGTACGCCAAATTCAAGTTGAAGCCTTGCGCCGACTCAGAGATATGCTGGGCCACAAAGGATTAGACCTAGAGGCTTTGTTTAATAAGCTTACTTAAACACGACTTTAGTTTTCTTGTCAAACTTCAAGACTTTACACATAAAAAGCCTCATTTCGAGGCTTTTTAAATTACAAAATTCACTTTCTAAATAACTACAATATACCAATGGCCGCAGCGTAATCTGGCTCTTGAGTAGTCTCAGCAACTTGTTCAGTGTGGATAACTGTACCCTTTTCATCAATCACCACTATGCTACGAGATAATAACCCTGCCAAAGGGCCGTCGCTAAAGTTGACACCATAATCCTTGCCAAAACTGCCTCTGAAACTGGAACCAGTAGCGACATTTTTTATTCCTTCTGCACCACAAAACCTTGCGGCTGCAAAAGGTAAGTCTGCAGACACGCATAATACTTTTGTATTACTTAGGTCGCTGGCTTTTTGATTAAAGGTCCGGACTGAAGTGGCGCATACTCCAGTGTCAACAGATGGAAAAATATTCAGGATAAGTTTTGAACCAGCATAGTCTGCTAATGTTGTTTCTGATAAATCAGTTTCTACTAACGTAAAGTCTGGAGCTTGAGTTCCAACTTTAGGTAACTCTCCTACTGTATTAAAGGCGTTGCCTTGCAATGTTACTGTAGCCATGTTTTATTCCTAAGATATCGAAGTAATAAGAAGGGTTATTGTAGCTGAAAAATACTCAACACATAATCACATAAACTTCGTGAGATAGTATTTACCAAAGTATCATTAATTTAAATTTTAAAAGACGCAATCCATGAACTCTAATTTACGATTAATCCTCTCAGCTATAATTTCCTTTAGTTTTTACTTTGTGTGGTCTTACTGGGCAAACAGTATGGCTACCGATAATCAGGCTTTGGTATTTAGATCTGCATTAGTACAAGGCACACTAAGCGCGACTATAACCATTTTGTTTACTTTTATATTGGAAAAATCGGTTGCTAAATTCGGCGAAAGTTACTTATCCCTAGTATTTGTTGTTCCCATTATCTGTACAGTACATTCCAAAACCTCTCAAAATATCGCTATTTTTAAGACCTTTAAAAATGCCCTAGACAATTCAGCCAAATACCTTAACAACAATGTTGTGCCTGGAACATTGTTGGCGCCACTGTTGCCTATTTCGATACAATCTAGCATTGCTATCGTTGTGAATTGGATCAACCAACCCCCCAACTTGTGGCTAACCGTTGCACCAAGCATTTTAATTACTGCTATTTACGGGTATGTGTACACTTTCACTTTATTATCGAAACCTAAACAGCCTGTTTTACAAGAGTAACAAAACGGTAGGCATAAGGGTTTAATGGTTCAGCTTGATGGGATTCATTTGCTAGTTCTTGCCATGCGTAGTCATTAGTATAGTTAGGAAAGTATGTGTCACCCTCTACATCCAAATCTATTTCGGTTAAATATAATCTATGGCAAAAGGCTAGAAAATGCTGATAAATAGTGCCTCCTCCAATGATCATCACTTCTGGAGACTCTATTTTCTGTTCATCGCAATAATTAGCTGCCACCTCAATCGCTTGTTCGCAACTATTGACTACTGTTGCATCGGACAACTCAAAATTGACATCAGAACTAATGACTATGTTCAGTCGCCCAGGCAAAGCTCTACCGATTGAAGCATAAGTTTTGCGGCCCATAATAATGGGTTTACCTAAGGTCACTTTCTTAAAATGTTTTAAATCTGCAGGCAAGTGCCAAGGCATAGCATTGTCAGCACCAATAACTCTATTATTAGCCATAGCCGCAATCATTGAAATTTGCATCATACGGGTGAGTTCTTTTTTAAGAATGGGATATGTGTGCAGTATATAAGAATTACAGCAAGCCAGAAATACGTTTCTGGCTCGTTTGTATTTTATTGAGAATTAACCTAACCCTTAGTATAAATAACTTCTACGCCAGAGTCGTCATCATCATCGTCGTCGAAGTCGTCATCATCATAGGCATCTTCTATGGTATCTTTATGGTAAGTATCCCATTTGAAACCTGTTTCTTCCTCAACCTCAGCTTCTTCCTCTTCAGGCATCTCTTCAATAAAGTCCATGGTTTTCATACACAATGCTTGCGTCCCAACTTTTTGGTATGCAGAAATTTGGAAATACTCGCCTTGCCATTCAAGCGCTTGTGCTATCTTTTCACATAATTCATCGACTTCGTCTTCAAGCAACAAATCGACTTTATTAAACACTAACCAACGTGGTTTAGCGGCTAACTTAGGGTTGTATTTTTCAAGCTCAGCAACGATTGCCTTAGCATTTTCGACTGGGTCCGAGCCGTCTGCGGGCATCAAATCGACCAAATGTAATAACACACGGCAGCGCTCTAAGTGTTTTAAAAATTGAATCCCTAAACCCGCCCCCTCAGCTGCACCTTCAATCAAACCGGGAATATCTGCAATAACAAAACTGCGCATTGAGTCCAAACGTACCACACCTAGGTTAGGTACGAGAGTCGTAAAGGGATAATCAGCCACTTTAGGTTTAGCGGCAGAAACACTACGGATAAAGGTAGATTTACCGGCGTTAGGCATTCCAAGTAAACCCACATCGGCAAGCAGCATCAGTTCTAGTTTTAGATTTCTGACTTCACCAGGAGTACCATCAGTTTTTTGTCTTGGCGCGCGATTAGTACTGGTTTTGAAACGTGCATTACCTAAACCATGATAACCACCTTGAGCCACCTTCATGCGCTGTTTATGTTTGGTCAAATCACCCAACACTTCACCGGTATCGCTATCAGTTGCTCGGGTTCCAACTGGCACTTTTATCTCTAAGTCTGCGCCACCTCTGCCAGTACAATTAGCGCTCTGACCTTTCTTACCATGTTCAGCACGGTGAAATCTTTCAAAACGGTAATCAATCAAAGTGTTTAAGTTTTCATCTGCGACCAAATAGACACTACCGCCATCACCACCATCGCCGCCATCAGGACCGCCATCAGGTACGTATTTTTCACGGCGAAAACCGACTACGCCATTACCGCCATTACCTGCATCAACACGGATATCAGCTTCATCTACAAATTTCATTACTCAATGACACCTTGATTGTTACTTATTTGAATCCAGTATAGTCTGTTGCATTCTTAATTGGATTCACTTTTTAGCTTTTCAACAAAAAGCCCCGCATAAAGCGGGGCTTTTATAAAATCTATGAACTATTGCTTATTAAGCAACAATGCTCACAAATTTACGATTTTTTGGACCTTTCACTTCAAACTGAACTTTACCATCAGATAAAGCAAATAAAGTATGGTCTTTACCGATACCCATGTTGTCTCCAGCGTGGAATTTAGTACCACGTTGACGAACAATAATGTTACCAGCTAGAACTGATTCACCACCGTAACGCTTAACACCTAGGCGTTTACTTTCTGAATCACGGCCGTTGTTAGTACTACCACCAGCTTTTTTATGTGCCATTTGTAACTACTCCTATTAAGCGCTAATACCAGTGATTTTCACTTCTGTGAACCACTGACGATGACCCATTTGGGTACGTGAATGTTTACGACGACGGAACTTAACGATTTTAACTTTATCGCCACGTCCATGCGTTACAACTTCAGCTGTAACTTTGCTACCACTTACAAAAGGGGTACCAATTTTAATATCATCACCATTGCTAACCATTAAGATGTCATCAAATTCTATTGACTCACCTGGAGCCACTTCGATTTTTTCTAGGCGAAGGGTTTGACCTTCAGCCACACGGTGTTGTTTGCCACCACTTTGGAAAACCGCGTACATAATTAAACTCCGCACTGTGTCACTTGACACTTATATTCATAAAACAGGCGGCGGATTGTACGTGAACACATACCACCGATCAAGCACATTCCTGAATTAATTTGGTTAAATATCAAACGTTTTAGTTTCGTCCTAAATTTTTCGCTCTACAGGGCCAAAGTGACACTGGATACCCCCATAAATATCTGTAAAATCCACGTGCTGAACAACATCACATAACTGAATTCGATTTAGAAATAGGTAATCACGGCAGTATGAAATTAGAAACAATTAATCAACTAGCTCATGACGATATGCTGGCAGTTAACGGCCTCATTCAACAACAAGTTGATTCAGATGTATCCTTAATTAATCAATTAGGTTTTTATATTGTCAATAGTGGCGGCAAACGTTTAAGGCCTCTGTTAACTGTACTCGCAGCTAGAGCGCTTAACATTAAAACAACTCAGCATCATACTCTTGCCGCTATAATCGAATTTATTCATACCGCTACCCTACTCCATGACGATGTAGTTGACGAGTCAACTATGCGTCGCGGTAAAGAAACCGCCAACGCAGTATTTGGTAATCAAGCCAGCGTTTTGGTGGGTGACTTTCTTTACACACGTTCATTTCAAATGATGGTGAGTTTGCAACGCATGCGTGTCATGGAAATATTATCGAACGCGACTAATGTCATTGCTGAGGGTGAGGTTCTGCAATTAATGAACTGTAACGACCCTGATACCAGCGAAGAAAGTTATATGCAGGTAATTTATAGTAAAACTGCTCGCCTATTTGAAGCCGCCACTTTACTCGCGGCTGTGCTTACTGAACAAGATGAAAAAATTGAACTTGCCATGCAAGCCTATGGCAAATATTTAGGTACTGCATTTCAGTTAGTAGATGACATCCTCGACTACGCAGCGGACCCAGAAGAAATGGGAAAAAACGTTGGTGATGATTTAGCCGAAGGTAAACCCACGCTGCCACTACTGTATGCGATGTGGCGTGGCACTGAGCAGCAACAAGCGTTGATAAAAGAGGCAATAGAAACAGGAAATGGCTTAGAACACTTTACTGAGATAATGACGGCCATGGAACAAACCGGCGCACTAAATTACACCAAAAAACTTGCGATCGAAGCGTCAGAGAAAGCCATTAAGTCTTTAGGTGCTGTGCCAGACTCTGACTATAAAACTGCACTAATTGGGTTGGCACAAATTGCTGTTGAGCGTGCGGCTTAAATTATTTAATTCTAACACCCCGAACAATACTCATTGATTACGCTACAGTTCGAATTGGGATAAACCCAATTCGAACTGTATTCATAAAAGATTACTTTTTATCTAATTTTACTCTGCCACTTACAGTAGATACATTCACTTTAGCGCTACCACCATTCAAAGAAAACTTTAACCAACGATTCGGTCCATATTTAGCCTTTTGAATTTTGTCGTCAGATAAATTGTTAGTAATACGTCCACCTGCATGGCCTTCAATATCAAACCTTGCAGAAACATCGCGCTGTAGATACAAATAAATCGAACCACCCACAGACGAGGCTTCAATCTCGCCATTTTTAAGCAATTCAAGTTTTGCCTCTATCGAACCATTAACCGTATCCATATCTAACTGATTAACCTGTCCAAGATCCAACTCAATGTCACCGTTAACGGTTTCTACCTTAATATCTCCACTTTCGCTAGTTACTTCTATATCGCCATTTACAGACTCATAAGAGTCTTCTTTTCCTTTAGAACTTCGAGAATCGATCGCGCCGTTTACAGTGTTTATTTTAACATCCCCTTCTAAACTATCGGCAGAGATTCGACCATTGACTGATTCTAAACGGATGCGACCCGCTAACTTTTTCGCCTCTATTGCACCATTAACTGTCTCTACCACGGCGCCACCAAGCACTTCCTCTATTTCAACGTCGGCGTTAACCGCGCTGTAATACACTTTACTTTGACGGGGCACGAATATTTCTAATTCGTCACCATCATCTGCTCCCCAATTACCCCAACCTTTATTATTTTTAATTTTGACTTTAATAAGCACTTCGTTATCGTCTTGCTCAAAGATGAACTTCTCGGTTCTATCACTTAAAGTACCCTTAACTTTCACCTCGGATTTGTCCCAAGAAATCACTTTAGCAGAACCATTTACATGTTCGATTTGCACATAAGGTTTTGTTGACACCTCCAATGAACGGTCAATCTTTTCTTCAGCTAGTACAGCCCAACTCAAACCTAACAACCCAGCAAAAACCCATAACTTTTTCATTCTATTACTCCTAAAAATTCAGCACTTAAATTTGCGACATCTGTTGCCATTTCGGTGAATGCACGCGCTCAATTAAATTAATTTGTTGTTGATGTACACTTTGCAGCATCTTTAATAACGCCATGTTGTTTGGCTCATTTTCCAACGCCATTTTTATCGCTTCTGCCGCTGCATCTAATTCTGTGAGTTGTGTCTGCCAATTCTGAGTCAGTGCGGGTTGGTCTTGAAACCTAACCAAAAGTGCATTTTTTTGTTCTTGATGCTGCGCACTAAGTGACGCAACCAACTCGTTACCGGTTAACGAAACCTGCTGCTGATTAACTGATAACCAGCCAATTAAACCAAAAACTGCAACCGTTGCTGCAACCAAGTACATTTTTTTACCCACCACCACATGAGACGACTCTGATGCGTCACTCGACAGTGCCAACTCTATGCCAGGCCATAAGTCTCTATCCGGTTGTTGATCTTTTTCTAAGTCGGCTAGTTGCTCCGCTAGCGCCCTATCAAAATTAGCATCACTCATATCCCATCCACTCCTTCAACAACTGTTTGGCGCGGTGAAATTGCGCTTTACTCGATCCCACAGCCATATCCGTCATCGACGCAATTTCTTCATGTCGATATCCTTCAATTGCATGTAACACAAACACAATTCTCGCTCTTTCTGGCAGTCTTACGACATAACTCTCAATATCAACACTACTGCTTGACACTTCTGCCTCTGTATTCATGGCCACAGAGTCCTCAATATTAAACATCTTCTGTAACCAGCCTTTTTGCTTGCGTATGTAAGAAATAGTGATATTTGATGTCACCGTATGTAGCCAAGTTGAAAATTTACTGTCGCCTTTAAAATTACCGATTTTTCGCCACAACTGAATAAACACTTCCTGTGTTGCATCTTCTGCTAGCGTTTTTTCACCCGTTAGCCGAAAACAGAGTCCATACACTTGCCCTATATATTCTTGATACAATCGGTTATAAGCTTGTTTGTCTCCGCCCTGCACCGCTTTTATTAAGTCCCACTCACTTTGAGAGGCAAACTTATGTTGGGCAGCAACGACATTTCCTTGTGTAGTCAATCTAACGTCTTATTCTTGTTGTGTTAAAAGATTAGTCGCAGAGTAAATCACAAAGGTTTAAAGCACAAAAATAAAAAATATAATTAGTGAGAATAGTTATGAAGATCATTGGGTTATATGCAGGAAAATTAAATCACATAGGTGAAAAACGCAGTGCAACTGGTATTTACAAACAATCAGTTAACCAAGTAACTGTAGATGAATTAGGTATTCAAGGCGATATTCAGGCTGACAAGCGTTTTCATGGTGGGCCAGAGAAAGCGCTGCATCAATATGCCTTAAGAAGTTATGAAAAGATCATCAAACGATATCCACTTTTACATCGTAAAGCTAAACCTGGAATGATAGGCGAAAATATCAGTGCCCAAGATATGAATGAACACAACGTATGTATCGGCGATATCTACAACTTAGGCACAGCCATACTACAAGTGAGTTCACCGCGAATACCCTGTTGGAAAATAGACGCAAGATTCAATCAACCCGATTTAAACCGCTTTATCAGCGAACAAAGACTAAATGGCTGGTACTACCGAGTATTACAAGGTGGTGACATTGCCATCCAAGATGAATTCCAATTACAACAACGACCTAACCCACATATTACGGTAGATACTATGCTTAAAGTTATTCATGGGTTGGCTGATGACCCAACAATTGAATTGGCAACTCATGCAGTTGGACTTGACCCACAATGGCAAAGTCGACTACAAAACAAATACCATTTGGCTTAATAAAGAGAGACAAATAATGGAACAAAATTTACTAGAAAAAACCGGTAAAACACTCGAGCAATGGAAACAGTTACTGGCACAACAGACTTTTAGTAAACATGGTGAATATATGTCTTTTCTTAAAAAAGATCATGGCATTACCCATGGATTCGCAAATTTCATTACCTTGAAATTTCGTGAAGCCGATGCCGCGTCATTTGACGCGGATGATTTGGTTGTTAACCAATATAAAGGTAAAGAAAACCTTAAACCTATATTTGATAAGTTACTGGCAGCCATCACTCAATTGGGAGCAGATATCGAAGTCGCCCCGAAAAAATCGGCAGTAAGCTTGAGGGTTAAAAGGCAATTCGCACTAATTCAACCATCAACTAAAAAACGTATCGATTTAGGTTTGAAACTAAATGACACACCTTTTACCGATAAGCTTGAATCATCTGGTCCGTTTGGGACTATGTGCAGCCATAGAGTACAAATTACCGAAATAGATCAAATCGACGATGAATTGTTGCAGTGGCTGAAAGTTGCTTATGAACAAGCAAAGTAGCGAAATTACGATAACAACAGACATAAAAAAACACCGCTAAAATAGCGGTGTTTTTAAATTGATACTCAAAAGGCGATTAAGCTTCTTGAATGATAATCAACTTGATAGTGGTAGTCACTTCTGAGTGAATTTGCAAATCGATATCGAATTCGCCAGTTTCACGTAAAGTACCAACAGGTAATTTAACTTCAGATTTAGAAACTTCAACACCAGCAGCAGTAATTGCAGCAGCTATGTCGCGAGTACCGACAGAACCAAACAACTTACCTTCATCACCAGCTGGAGAAGCGATAGTCACTTCACCTAAACCAGCAATCTTATCTGCACGAGCCTGTGCTGCAGCTAGTTGGTCAGCAATTTTTGCTTCCAACTCAGCACGGCGCTGTTCAAATTTTTCAACGTTTACTTTAGTAGCGGGAACTGCTTTACCTTGTGGGAACAAGAAGTTACGCGCGTAACCTGATTTTACAGTGACTTTGTCACCCAAGCCGCCTAGGTTTGCGATCTTGTCTAATAGTATGATTTCCATCTTTGCTACCTATCGATTACTTGTGAGAATCAGTATATGGAAGCAACGCCAAGAAGCGCGCACGCTTAATTGCAGTTGACAACTGACGCTGATATTTCGCGCTAGTTCCAGTGATACGGCTAGGTACAATTTTACCACTTTCAGTGATGTAGTTTTTCAACATTGCGATGTCTTTGTAATCAATCTCAGCAACACCTTCAGCAGAAAAACGACAGAACTTACGACGTCTGAAAAAACGAGCCATTATTCGCCTCCTTCTTGTGCGTCTGCAGCTTCAGCTGGTGCTTCTGTAGCAGGAGCAGCGGCTGGCTTGTCATATGATTTTTCTTCACGTTTTTCACGACGTTCTTCTTTAGCCATTGGAGACTGTTCAGTCACAGCAGCTTTAGTACGCATAACTAGGTTACGCAAAACAACATCATTAAAACGGAAAGCAGTTTCTAGTTCTTCAACAGCGTCAGCAGTCGCTTCAGCGTTAATTAAAACATAGTGTGCTTTATGAAGTTTATCGATTGGGTAAGCCAATTGACGACGGCCCCAATCTTCCAAGCGGTGAATAACCCCGCCTTCTTGGGTAAGAATTCCAGTATAACGCTCGATCATACCTGGAACTTGTTCACTCTGGTCAGGGTGAACCATAAATACGATTTCATAATGACGCATATATGTTGCTCCTCACGGTTGTAGCCTCGACAGCACAGTCAAACTGTATAGAGACAAGGAACTAAAAGTAGTGACTGATTTAAGCGGCGCGGATTGTATATAAACTGGACTTTTTGTACAAGTTTTATTTAGCTTTTAGCCACTAAAAAGGCAATTTTTCAAGGATTTAAGCGTAATTTACTTGTGAGCCACGTAAAAACACAAGTTTCACAGAATAGATAATACTGCTAAAGCGTCACTATCTGTTGAAACATCACTATTGTCGAAGCCTCGTCATTTACAAAACGCCATACCATTTGCAAAACGTCATCCCATTTACAAAACGTCATTCCATTTACAAAACGTCATTCCGGCAGTCTTTCGAGCCGGAATCTGGTGGGTTTACCTCAAAAGAATTCATATATTGAACAAACCCAAAACTTGCGCAAACGCTTACCCGCCTCCATGCGATTTTTGACTCACCTACCCTTTGAACCAGTTACTTTTCTAGCGCAGTTCAGCAAAGACTTCCGGATGCTGCTCTGCAATTCTAAGAAATGCTATTACTGGACCTTGAGGGCTTCTGCGTCCTCGCTCCCAATCCTGAATTGTCTGTATGCTCACACCAAGCAACACAGCAAAAGCAGATTGTGATAATTTTAATTTTGACCTGATTATTTTAGGTTTAGATCGTTCAGACAATTCAGTTATTTTGACTTAGGCATCGCCATTTTTGAGTTGTTTAATCTCATTTAATCCTGCAAGAATTTCTAATCCAAAGTCACGATCATTCATGGCCGATTGCCTCCGCTATTTGTTTTAATACGTTAATAGAAATTATTGAATTCAGAACAATTATCAACCCCCCTTAATAATTTCTTAGTAACGAAGCCTTACTAAACTCTCTATCGGCAAAACCGATGCTTTTTTCCTGAGTGGTTTCGCCACCAGTCCCGCCTATAAAGTTGCAGCACAAAAGGGCTTATCTGAGCGAAAGTTGTAGGGAGCATTTGTAGCGACCCTAAAATAAGTCTTTTTGCGCGGTTAAGAACTTTAGTAGCGCCGGCATTTTCTGGATACTGTTTTTGCTGTTGTAAAAGAGTATCTGGCTCGAATGAATTCGAGTCAAAAACTGGCATGACGCCAGTAAGCGAGAGCGATTGCCTTTATTCCTAAGCCAAAGAGTTATTAATAAAGAACTATTTAGACACCCTTGATAATTTAGCGGCCAAAACCGATTGAAATTAGCAAAGCTAAACAGTTGTTAAATAAGGGGAATTGGTGCGCCCAGAGAGATTCGAACTCCCGACCAACTGGTTCGAAGCCAGTTACTCTATCCAGCTGAGCTATAGGCGCTACGCAGATGAGCGAAGGATATTAGCATAACTTTAGCCTTGTTCCAGCACTATTCCTTAATCAAAATAAAATTAAACAAATTCGTTAGTTTTTTAGACAAAACCATGGCAAACATTAGGTTATTACTTTTGGATGTTTTTTGAACTGCTGCTAATTATGAAATGTACTTCCGTGCTTTTGATCAGAAATAGCAGCCAATAACCATCCCATAGTTTGAACCAGATCTCTAAGCTAGAACCGCTGGCGAGTCCCCAGTTAGCATAAGCACATGCATTGAAACAACTGAGCGGCAGCGAGTTGCATTTGTTTACAATAGGTATCAAATCGCAGCAGAAATGCCGAGTTAGGGTGATTACTATCTGGGTCACTACTTTTTACCCAATAGGAAAACTAATGGCAAAACAATCTGTATTTTCTGCACTATCTGCATTAACCGCCGCATTTATGTGTGCAAGTTTAACTGGCTGTAACGACAACATATTTCTTCTGAACGGCGAACATCATGTGCTCGTATTTCAAGACGATCAAGCCATTAGCTGCGAAGATAACAGCGCAATCCCTGTAAAAACCCACGGAAAATTGCTGATTGATGAAAACATCGAATTGCACTGCGCCCAAAAAGGTAGTGATGGTATAAGCTATATTCAGTCGTGCGGGGCGCAAACGGGCTCTATAAATATCTTTACCATTCATTTTAAGGATTTATCCTCGGCAGAATCGCTAGGTTTTTCAAGATTATCTACACTGCCAGACGCGCAATTTGACGAGCATTGCGAATACAATGTGATTTCAGATTCGAGAAAAAATGGACTACTTAAGCAACTCGATGAACAATCGGCTATTTGGCAAGCTAATAAAACAGCAAGTTATCAATTTCGATTTCATATGAATTTTAGTGACTGCCCGACTTTTGTCCCAACTCCGACTGTTACTATTAAGGTAGTAGATGACGTAATCAATTCGGTATACGATTTAGATAACGAAACTTTTTTAAGCAACATTGCAGATTATCAAACCCTAGATGAACTGTTCGCTGACTTGCAGTTAAGGCTAAAACTCATGCCTATGGCAGCGGGCTTAAGTAGCAGCGAACCCACAAAATTACCAAGCTTCTATGCTACTGGAATGTTTCAACAATACTTTATAGACACCGCTACTAACGCATGTGATGCGGCAAACTATAGATTGAGTGATCTTGAGTTACTTTAAGACAAAGTAAATTTAACTCAAATTATTTAGAGTGAGGCATATTGAAAACCTTAATACGCCTCACCTTAGTTATCTACCCGACACCTTCTCTTCACTTTCTAACAATCTCCACACCAAACCAACCCCCACTGAATAAGTGTTTTTATCCAAAAATAGAGGACTATCTTCATTCGCGGCTCCCGTATGCATTGATGTACTGGCACCAACAAACATCCTAATGTTTTCTGTGGCATTGAAAGAGACACTGAGCAATAGACGAGTGCCTAAGTAGCCACCTTTTGCATCATAGGCTGGGCGTTGCTCTGTCGCAAACTCTTGGTCAACTTGATAAAAATAGTCATGTAATTTTTCGCTGGCCCAAGTAGGTGATAATCCAATAGATAACGCGGTTTTTTCGCTTAACCAGCCTTTTTGGCGATAAATAAACTCTGGCTGAAACACATAGCCTCTTTTATTAATGCTAGAAAAGTCAGTTGAAAACGCGGCTCGAGTTTGCAGATTAACAAATAACTCTCCACGACCATGCTCCGCAAATTCAAACTTGGACAGTCGCATTTTAAGCTGCGGCCCAAGTTCAAAAATAAAATCTAAATCTGGCATGCCGCTTCGCGCTACGTTTTCATCTGAGTCAGAGCCAAATGACGCAGACAATGATAAATCCAATTCATACCAACTTTTATCAACGGCCACAGCCCGAACAATAGAACCATCACCAATACGCAAGGTTTTACCTCGGTATACAAAATATGGAGAGGGAATCACGTTAGTTTGATTTTTATCCGCAGCCGGGTATTCTGGCGCATTGAACGCTGCAGCAAATATACCTGCTTCCCAAACAGGGCGCATATCATCTTCTAGAGAAATTTCCTGTTGTGCTTTGACATTGTCACTTAAAGTAACGATTAATAATACAAACCAATATTTCACTAAATAAAGTCGACCATGTTCTGCTACCAAAATTACCCCTTAAAATTAAGTTCTATGAATAGTAAACGGATAGGCTGTCTATCCTATGTCAAATTTATGCTAGAAAACATCGCATTTATTTCACTTTTTTATAAAAAAAGCCTTGAGATCACTTCTGCTAACCCCATCTCTGGACGCAGAACAAAGTTCTATTACAACAGAATTCTAAGCAGGCGATGAGTCTTCTGCTTAATTAGCGCCTTTAAATAGAAGGCATAAAATATCATTAACATTGGAATTTTCAGGAGATTTGAAAATGGCAATTCGTCCTTTAAACGATCGCGTTATCGTTAAGCGTCACGAACAAGAAAGCAAATCTGCAGGTGGCATAGTATTGACAGGCTCTGCAGCAGAAAAATCAACTCGCGGTGAAGTTATCGCTGTGGGTAATGGTCGTGTACTAGACAACGGCGACGTTAAAGCCGTCGACGTAAAAATTGGCGACATCGTAATCTTTAACGATGGATATGGCGTGAAAACTGAAAAGTTAGACGGCGAAGAAGTGCTTATCCTTAGCGAAAGCGACATTCTAGCAGTAGTTGAATAACTCCATCCATTAACAGAATTTTAGAGGAATAATTATCATGGCAGCTAAAGAAGTACGTTTTTCTGATGACGCTCGCGTAAAAATGCTAGCAGGCGTTAACGTTCTTGCTAACGCAGTAAAAGTAACCTTAGGTCCTAAAGGCCGTAACGTAGTATTAGACAAATCATTTGGTGCCCCAACTATCACTAAAGATGGTGTATCAGTAGCCAAAGAAATCGAATTAGAAGATAAATTCGAAAACATGGGTGCACAAATGGTTAAAGAAGTGGCGTCTAAAGCAAATGACGAAGCCGGTGACGGTACCACTACTGCAACTGTACTAGCTCAAGCCATTGTTGCTGAAGGTTTAAAATCAGTTGCTGCGGGCATGAACCCAATGGATCTTAAGCGCGGTATCGACAAAGCAGTTACTGTTGCAGTTGAAGAACTAAAAGCCCTTTCTGTACCTTGTGCCGACAGCAAAGCTATCGCTCAAGTAGGGACTATCTCTGCTAACTCTGATTCAGAAGTAGGCGACCTAATCGCTGAAGCAATGGACAAAGTAGGCAAAGAAGGTGTTATCACTGTTGAAGAAGGTCAATCTCTACAAAACGAATTAGACGTTGTAGAAGGTATGCAATTCGACCGTGGTTACTTATCACCGTACTTCATGAACAACCAAGAAAACGGTACGGTTGAACTAGACAACCCTTTCATGCTTTTAGTTGACAAAAAAGTCTCTAATATTCGTGAATTGTTGCCAACTCTTGAAGCGGTAGCAAAAGCCTCTAAGCCTTTGTTAATTATTGCTGAAGATGTTGAAGGCGAAGCCCTAGCAACACTAGTAGTAAACAACATGCGTGGCATTGTTAAAGTTGCTGCTGTTAAAGCCCCTGGTTTTGGTGACCGTCGTAAAGCGATGCTTCAAGACATTGCTACTCTAACCGGTGGTACTGTGATTTCTGAAGAAATCGGTCTAGAGCTTGAAAAAGTCACCCTAGAAGACCTAGGTACAGCTAAACGTGTTGTTATCAACAAAGACAACACTACTGTAGTTGACGGTGCTGGCGACGAAGACGCAATCAAAGGTCGCGTTGCACAAATTCGCGCTCAAATCGAAGAATCAACGTCTGACTACGACAAAGAAAAACTTCAAGAACGTTTGGCTAAACTAGCTGGCGGTGTAGCAGTAATTAAAGTAGGTGCTGCCACTGAAGTTGAAATGAAAGAGAAAAAAGACCGTGTTGAAGATGCGCTTCACGCAACTCGTGCTGCCGTTGAAGAAGGCGTAGTAGCAGGTGGTGGCGTAGCATTGGTTCGCGCCGCTGCTAAAGTTGGCGATCTAGAAGGTGACAACGAAGATCAAACTCATGGTATCAAATTAGCACTACGTGCGATGGAAGCACCGCTTCGTCAAATCGCAGCTAACGCTGGTGCAGAAGCATCTGTCGTGACTAACGCTGTTAAAAATGGCGAAGGTAACTTCGGTTACAATGCCGGTAACGACACTTACGGCGACATGTTAGAAATGGGTATTCTTGACCCAACTAAAGTGACTCGCTCTGCACTTCAGTTTGCCGCATCAATCGCAAGCTTGATGATCACCACTGAAGCTATGATTGCTGACGCACCTAAAGATGAAGCTGCAGCACCTGCAATGCCTGATATGGGCGGCATGGGTGGTATGGGCGGAATGGGCGGAATGATGTAATTTTACTGGTCTAAAATGTTGATCACGGCGTTGTTGTTTCGCTCACGTACAAACAAAACGTACGTTACGCTCATAACGCCTTGTACTAAACGTTTTATTCTGCGTAAAACATAACGCTTATTTAGCTATGTAAAAACGAAAGCCCGAATAGCAATATTCGGGCTATTTATTATTTTTATCTCGGGTCTTAACGAATATCTCCAAGCCCTACCGATTAAGTTTTAACTATTTAAACACCAAGGGATACCAACTTCCCAGTGTTATACCAAACAAACCAATTAAGAATATTGCCGTAAATAACAAGAGTAAACTAGTAGTGGTATAAATAAGCCAAGGCTGTTTACTCTTACGAGCATGCCTAATCAATTCAGCAAATAGCAAAGGGAATACGTAAGATAATATAGTTACAACCACAACTGTAGGCCCGGTAAAATCCTTGGTGTTTACACCTAATGGTCCAAATACCATAAACCATGCATATATCATTAATCGAAAAAACAACACGCCATTAGCCGCCAAAAATAAACGTATGGCCCAAATTTGATGTAAGGCTATGTTGCGACGGCGGGCAGCCAACACAGCAAAAGTACTACTCACTAACACCACAGCCCCACTGAAAACTGTTAGTGTGTGCATAAAGGCATTACCAACTGTACCTCTAACAAATATCAAATACATACCCGCTATAGAAATAGTACAAGCTAATAGGACAAAAAGTCGGCCATTGTAACGATGAAATGTCTTAAAGTGAGTTCGCTGGCCAGAAATCAATTGCAAGCTCCCCCCTAAAATCATAATGATTGCTAACAAAACATGTAAGGCATACATAGAATTACCCACTGAATCGCCAGTTACGTGTGCCGAGTTATTAAAACGATTCATTTCAGACAGCTCACCAGAAAAGCTTGTTATCCCGTAACCCAAGCTTAAATATGCAACAAAAACAACTTGTGCAAGAATTAAACTAATAAACCAGGCTTTTTGACTAAAGGCTAAAATTTTAAGTGATTGGGGTGTGCCTTGAAAAGTTGACATCCTCTTTCCTTTCTAACGAATAATGTGTTCAAGAATAGGGAAATGAATAATGGATTCTTATCAAATTCAGAATTTGAGCAATTAAAATTGCACGAAAGACACATTCTTTAACAAAGGCTTTTTGCCAAGTCTACATATTCTTCGTAGACTCAAAAACTAGGTTAATTTATACGTCCTGATGTGATGGTCTCCTCACTCCATACGCATCAATGTGTCATGATTGAATTTGGGAGGAGACCATCACATCAGGTTAAAAGGTTATGAGGACTTAAAGAATGCAAAGTGTTTTTCCTTACTACATTCTAGTCATTTGTTGTATTGGAATTGTCGTTAAGCATGCTTTGCAAAAAGAGAAACAACTCATCAATTATTTGTTTATTATTTTTTGCGCATCATTATGCATGGTAGGTGCACAAAATATAAGTGCACCTAGTTTAGGCGCATATCAATACTTAATTGGCTTAGCCACTTGTGCAACTTGTAACGTGGTTTGGTTAATTGCCAGAGTTTTATTTAGAAAAACCAACCCAATTAGCCGCAGGCATGTAGCCCTAGCTATGACAATCGCAGGCCTAATTGCACTTAATCAAATATGGCATTTACTTATTGCCATTGATATCCAACATATCTTGTCTACTGAAAGTATGCTGCGCATAAAAGCTGGGATGAACGAAATCACGACTCTGCTTTCTTCAAGTATCCTTGTTCTTTCGTTTTGGGAAGCATTACGGGGGTATAGTAGTAAAAATAACACGCAAAAAAATCAATCCATTATTTTTGCATCTGCTTTCATTATCGCTTTACTAAACTCCAGCGTATTGCCAAAATTTTTATTTATACAAGCAGAAATCGACCAGTATTATCCTTGGATAATGACATCGTCAGCTTTGTTAGTTGTTGCTGCAATCCAGTACGTTATTTACTTACAAACCAAAGTCCAACAAGCCACGCCTACCTCAGGCACTGGTACAAAAAAATCTGATGATAATCAAATTGACTCGTCATTAGTTAATGGCATTACTAGGCTCATCAATCACCAACAAATATATTTAAAACCCAATCTAAAAATAGCCGACTTCGCACAAGCCCTAGAAGAGCCAGAATATAAAATCAGTAAAGCTATACGCGTTTATTTTAAATCAGCTAACTTTAATCTTTTTGTGAATCAGTATCGGGTACAACACGCACAACAATTGCTGCTTAGCGAACATGCCAAACACTGGACAATTTTAGTGATTGCATTAGAAAGTGGGTTTTCTTCTTTAGCAACATTCAATCGGGTATTTAAAGCTATATCTGGAGATATGCCAAATGAATATCGAAAACAAGCTGGCGTTAACAATCTTGAACTGTCATCTGTAACCAAACCGCATAATGCACAACTAGCTCAGTTGGACACCATCAACTTGAACTGACATATAATCAAAGCCGGCCGCAGCGGGTTTTAATTATATGTTAGCAGGGCTATTTCATCTATCCAGCTAATGGAAATTTGCTAGTATAATTTTCTAGTTGTTGCAAATAGCCATTCTTTGTTTCGTCATCTAACCAAGCGACCTTGAAGGCGTTTTCTACCATTGTGGTAATCTGAGCCTGACTAAACTGACCTTCTTTTTGCAATTCGAGGAAGTTTTCGTTTAGGTATGCCCTAAAATAGGCTGGGTCATCTGAGTTGATCGTCACTAACATTTCTTTTTCAAGCATGCTGTGTATTTCATCAGAGGTGAGAGATTGCACCACAAATCGGTTTGAAACCGGACAAACGGTTAGCCCTAGCTTTTTTTCTTTTATTAGCTGACACAGCTCGTCACTTTCGAGCGAATTAATGCCATGATCAATGCGATCAACCTCAATAGTATTTAAACACTGCTCAATATGTGTCTGGGTATTGAGCTGATTAACATCACAATGCATGGTTAATTTTAAGCCCATTGTTTTGGCTTTAGCAAAAACCTCTGCAAATTTTATAGGAGGATGATTCCTCTCATCAGAATCAAGACCCACCCCCACTAACCAGTCTAAATAGGGTTCGGCTAACACGAGATGTTGCATCGCCGACTCTGCACTCATGTCCCGCAAAAAACACAAAATCAGCTGACTTTTAATGCCTAAGTTTTTTTCAGCAGCAAGTTGCGCTTTATGAATACCGGTAATTACGGTTTGAAAGTCAACGCCTCGGGTTGTATGGGCTTGAGGGTCAAAGAATAGTTCTGCATATACAATTTCTTGGCTACGGGCTTTACTTAAATAAGCATAAGTTAATTGGTAAAAATCATCCTCGTCCACCAGTACGCTCATACCCGCATAATAAATGGACAAAAACGAAGGTAAATCATGAAAATCGTAGGCTGCAACTAGCGCTTCGGGTGTATCGTAAGCTAACGCCACCCCATTTTTTTTAGCCAATGCAAAACTCAACTCTGGTTCAAGTGTCCCTTCAAGGTGAACGTGTAACTCTGCTTTGGGAATATTTTTAATAAAAGTTTGCATACTAACTCTCTGAGTTTTTATTTATGTTTTTTGTACAAAGCAAATTTGATACCCATTGCTCCCCCCTTGTTTTCCACTACCTGATGAGAGCCCTAAATACGTAGTGCACACATAACGCTAAATAATTGGCGACGATTGCACTAACTCTGTGCAGATAGCCTATCAAACGCGTAATTTCTCTATTGAAAAATGGTTATATCAGAATGTCAGATCGACCATTTATATTTCTGACTGAACCGTTATTTATATCTA
This sequence comes from Paraglaciecola arctica, assembly GCF_018861065.1. GTDB lineage: Bacteria > Pseudomonadota > Gammaproteobacteria > Enterobacterales > Alteromonadaceae > Paraglaciecola > Paraglaciecola arctica_B. Next base: position 200,617 of record NZ_JAHKQO010000007.1, on the reverse strand, counting down.
ACAAAGGCTTTACTGTATACCGTTGAATATTTCGTTGTAGCGGTCAATTAAAAGGCATTGTCTTCAAATTCATTTGTTTGTCAGCCCTTAATATTAAAGCGCTAGTCAGCTCAGGTGTCGTAAAGGTCACCCAATAAGTTGTATTTATGGGTTATTTTGGATTCTCGCTACTGCACATAAGTGGCTGTTGTATATATTAAATTTATAGTTTATTTTGTTTATAAATTAAGCGTTAACGTTGAAATAATTTTGAATAATGATAACTGGCCAACTATTGAGGAATACTTCCACAAAGCTCTGGAGTTGCCAGTCGATTCTAGATTTGAATTTATCACCCAAGAATTTGCAGACGAACCCGACATTCAACAAGCGATTATTAGCCTACTCAAACATACCCAAGAAACCCAAGCAATTAGCCATATAGTAGGCAAAGCCACCCATAGTATTTTTGACTCGCAGCAAGATTTGAGCGGCACTATGGCTGGAACTTACAAACTGATAAAGTGCATCCAAACTGGGGGAATGGGGGCTATTTATATTGGAGAAAGAGCAGACAAGCAATATGAAAAAAAGGTGGCTGTTAAGCTTATAAAGTCGATGAGCACCAGTGAGTACTTATTGGTCAGATTTAGGGAAGAGCGACAAATACTCGCTAATCTGGAACACAATAATATAACGCGCCTAATAGATGGCGGCACAACAGAAGGAGGGATCCCTTTTTTAGTTATGGAGTATGTCGAAGGCATACCTATTGACCAATATTGTGAAAAGCATCAACTGACTTTAAAGCAACGCCTAAATCTTTTCGTAAAGGTGTGTGACGCGATTCAATATGCCCATCAAAACTTGGTCGTACATTGTGATCTAAAGCCCGAAAACATATTAGTCAACCAGGACGGCGAACCAAAAGTCATGGACTTTGGTATTTCCCATTTATTAAACAAAACAGAATTAAGTTCTGATGCCCCCCGCTTACTCACAATACAATATGCTAGCCCCGAACAAATATCAGGAAGCACCATAAGTGTATCTTCAGATATATACTCCTTAGGCGCAGTTTTATATAAGATGCTAACAGGCAGTATTACCTTTCCTGTTGATGCAACAACTAAAGAAAAAGTGCTCGATTACATTTCACAGCAACAAGTTACACTCCCAAGTGAAAAGGCCGGCAATAACCCAGATTCGTATTATAAAAGTTCCGCACAATTAATTGATGCTGACCTTGACGCAATAGTTACAAAAGCCATAAAAGCTAAAAATAACGAAAGATACAGTTCGGCAGCTGATTTTGCAGAAGATATAACCCGTAAGTTAGAGCAACACCCTGTACTTGCTCGTACAACAAGTTGGCATCATCGCAGTTATCTATTTTTTAAAAGAAATGCATTGTCGTCAATTATGGGCTTAATACTTTGTCTGTCAGTAATCAGTGCAAGCGCTGCTATTTGGTATCAATCAACACAAGTAGAACTGCAACGAGATATTGCTCAGCAGGAGCGAGATACAGCGCTGACAGAGCAGCAAAAAGCCAAGGCCGTCACTAAATTTATTACGAACATGTTCGATAGTATCGATCCCGATAAAACACAAGGTAACGAAATAACGGTACTTAACGTGCTCGAGTCAGCCACCGAAAAGCTCAACGATCCTGAACAATCAGAACTGGCACAACAACCCATGGTGTTGGCTGAAATACGCCGAACGATTGGCAACATATATATGTATATTGGCAGGCTTCAGGCATCCCTAGAGCAATTAGAATTGGCTAACACCCTTTACGAAAAGTATCCAGAACAAGATATAGAAGCACATATCAGTACCCTAAATGCACTAAGTAATGCTTATAGCCGAGCAGACCGGCACAGTGATAGGCGCATTATATTAGAAACCATTGTTACACAAGCAAAAGAAATATTCGGAGAACAGGATGAACGCACTATTGGTTATACCCTCAACTTAGGAGGATATTATAATAATTCCGAACAACATCAAAAAGCCATTAATACCCATCTAAAAGTGCTTGAAAGCGCCAAAAAATACTTAGGCGAAAAAAGCCAGATGACGGTACTTGCACTGGCAAGTTTAGGTAATGATTATCTACAATTTGGTGATGTCGAATCGTCAATAAGCTACTTTAATCGAGCCTTGTCGTTGGCAAAAGAAACCTTAGGTAACAAGCATACATTAGTTATTTATATACTCGAAAGGTTAGTCACTATCCATCATGAACGCGATGAATTTGCTATGAGTAAACCTTTCACAGAAGAATTAGTGTCACTTACTGACTCAATGCTAGGACCAGATCACCAAGACAGCCATAGAGCTAGGTTTCTCTACGCTAAAATATTAAACTCAGAAAAACGTTATTCAGAATGTTTAGCAATCCTTAATCAATCACTGCAAAGCCTACCTGAAATAATTGGTAAAACTCATTTTCATGTCATTAATACAAAAACATTTAAAGCTAAGACATTATCAAAATTATCTTTGCACGATGAAGCCATTTTATTATTACTTGGCGTCATTGAAGATATAACCTCTAAATATGGCGAACTCGATGAGGATACGCTTGTTAAGTATCATATCTTAGGGAAGTTTTACAAAGCTTCTGGTGATTTAGATAAAGCTAAAGAAGTTTATACCTCAGTACTTCAAAAATGGCAGCGTTTTACAAAAAGTTCCCCGTCGGATATTAAAGACAAATCCCAATCACTGTACTTTTTGTATACAGAGTTATCGGATCTTGATTTAACCAGCAACCAGCCATTGAGTGCCATAAAATTTCTTAAACAGGCCATTGAAGTCACCGAAATAAACACCGAACAGGACTACCCTAACCTAGCCGAAAATATTCAATTACTGAAAAAATTGATGCAACAACATGCCCCGAATGACAGTATTTAGTCCAAATTTAAGTTGTTTCGGGGATATGACTTTTTGAACCTTGTTGTAAGTTATAATTTGCAAGGGTTGTGATTGTTAATAAAGTGACTACGCTGACTCTTCATGTGCCATTTCTCTATACACCCAGGCCTTAGAAAACTTCAAATCTCGTTCGATTGTTCTCACCGACACCTTATATAAATCAGCTATATGCTGAGTACTTAAGCCTGCAAAAGTCTCTAACTCCAAGATTTTAGCCTTACGATCGTCCAACTCGACTAAACGTTCCAATGCATTGTGTAGTGACAAAAACTGCGATAGGTCCATTGCTGAACCACTTAGTTCCGTGTGTAGAGTAATCTTTAATGCATTGGCTCCACGTTTCATTCGGCTAACACCACGGGCATGATCGACCAGGATACGCCGCATGGTTCTACTCGCTAAGGTATAAAAGTGCTGACGATCGACAAAACTCACATCGGCATCAAACAAGTTTAAAAACACTTCATTTACCAGAGCTGAGGTTTCTAAGGTATGACCCGCACGTTCTCGACTCATATGTACTCGTGCTCGTCTTTCTAATTCTGAATAAACGATATTACTAATACTCATCATTGCGGCTTTGTCGCCGTTCTGCCAATGACTCAATAATTCAGTAATATTTTCTTTGCAAATTTTTGCAGTCATTCAAAAAAGCCTATGAGTTGATTGTGTTTAACACGGCTAACTTATTACGTTTATTCGGTTTGTAATTAACGATTAAGTAAGAGTGTAGGTAATCTGACTAAATATACAGCCCAACCTCAGAATAAAGCAAATAACATAGTATTTACAAAGCACTCTAAAAGGTCATTTTAAATTATTTGTAATTTTGTTGTCGTTTTTACATCAAGCCGTCGCTTACTGATATAGCCCATATGAAAAAGCTTCTGAAAACACCGCGGGATGAGTTCAAGAAGCCTTTCGTTAGATTCATTATCATTGAAGGATTAACGTGATGACAACAACAATCGCTCCCAAATACGCTAACGCCCAAGTAGACAAAACCTATGCATTAAACGTATCGCAAAAGGTACAGAGAACGGCACTCAAGTTCTGTTGCAATGCCTTACCAACACTGGGCGTTAAGATTGCACTCTATCACTTTATGCACACTCGTAAGCGTCGGCCTTATCGGATCAATGAACTTCCACATGAGTTTCAAACTGCGAACTTGCCTTATCGAAACGGACATATCGTTACCCACATTTGGGGTAGTGGAGATAAAATTATTTATCTTGTTCATGGCTGGGAAAGTAACTCTATATGGATGAAAGGGTTTATTGCCCCCTTGCTTAAAGATGGATATAAGGTCATTGCCTTTGATATGCCCTCCCATGGCCGTTCTAGCAAACAGGCCACCCATTTAGGTGATTTTGCATCGGCCCTAGAGTTTGTTATATGCGTTTATGGAAAACCATTCGGTATTGTGGCGCACTCTTTTGGGGGTACCGCAACTGTACTGCTACTTAGCCAAAGCCGAGATTTTTTGCCTCAAAGGTTGTGCCTAATTGCCCCCATGAAGTCTCTCGACAGGCACTTTCAAGTATTTAATACAGTCACTGGGCTATCCGAATCTATTATGAATAAGCTCTTTTTAACACTCAAAAAGCGTTATTCCTTAGAAGCAAAAAAGACTGATATAACCCAATTAATCAAAGGCATAAACGTCTCCGGTTTGTTAATTCATGATGAAGACGATCGCTTGATACCCGTTGCTGATGGAAATCATTTGGCAGCTGCATGGAGTGGTGCCCGCTATTTAAAAACCCGTGAACTAGGGCATAGAAAGATTTTACAAGATCCCCAGGTAATTCGAGAAGCGACTAATTATATTCTGGGGCTTGCCTAAGGTCAGCGAGAGTGATTTTGCCACTTTTAGCACAATGCGTTTAAGTGGCCGTTTTTTTTGTTCAACATTTAATTACTCAACACTTTTGTAAATACCGACTTACTTATGATTTTCAATAATTCACAGCTCGCCAAGGAGTAACAATATGAGCAAAGATATGAGTACATACTCTTTTAAAACTCGCTATTTCAAGTGGATTATTCAACGACCTAAGAGGGTGACTTTGGTGTCGTTTATATTAGTTGTGCTATTAGGAATGGGAATAACCAAAGTACACAAAGAATCATCGGTAGATGCCTTTGTTCCACAAAATCACCCCGCCTCGGTAGCAAGAGAACAAGCTGCGAATATTTTTGGATTAGAAGATCCGATAATAGTTGGCCTAGTTGCGCCGAAAAACGAGTCCGTTTTTACACCAGCAAATATCAAAATATTACGCCGAATTGAAGAAAAAATAAGAGCCTTACCTAATGTAAAAAAACAAAACTTTATTAGCATTCTGAACGAAAGTGCTATTCGTGGTGAAAATGGCGATTTAGTTGTTGAGAAGATTGTACCTTCAGGGCCTATTTCCATGCTAGCTGCACAACAAGCATTAGAGCGAGTTAACAGCATGAGCATGATGAGAGGTTTATTGGCGTCACCAAGTGGTGATACATTAACCTTGATTATTCCCGTTGATGATGCCAATCACGCCACCGAAACCTATAGTAAAATATTAGCCATTGCGAATGCCGAGACTACACCTTATTTGACAGTCCATGTTACCGGTGTGGCGTCTATGAACGGTCGATTAGCCCAGATGATTACCCAAGACAGTCGCAAGTTTATCCCTGCCGCGGTATTTACTGCCCTAGTGATAATTTGGTTAGCGTTACGTAATGTGCGTGGCTTGATTGGTCCGTTTTTTATTATTGCTGGTTCAGGTGCAATGACCATCGGCTTAATGGGATGGTTAGGGGCTGAATATTACTTAATCACTACCGCTTTACCTGTCATTATAATGGCCATTGCTATCGCTGACAGTCTGCATATATCAAGCATATTTTTACATAAATGCCGCTCCCAAATGACAAAAACGCGGCAGCAAAATCTGCTCGATGCACTTGAACATACCGCATTACCCGTCACCTTAACTACAGTGACAACTGTCGCTGGATTCACAGGTTTAGCCTTAGGTTCTAGCATACAACCCATTGCTGAATTTGGTTGGTTTGCAGCCATAGGTTCATTCATGGCTTGGTTGCTTAGCTTAACGGCCCTTCCTGCTATTATTATTTTAAGTCAATTACAACCCAGCAATGTGCAATCTAAATCTGAGTTTGTCTTGGTCGACAAATTAATTAAAACAGTCACCCAAAGATCCTATAGCAAACCAGAACTCACCACTGGAATTGCCACTCTATTAATCATTGTTATGACTTATTTTGCGCTTCAAGCTCAATTTAATTATCAAAGACAAAGTTATTTTCAGACTGACGAGCAAGTGCGTATTGCCGACATAACAATGAATGAGCGCTTGCAAGGTCTAAACTTTCTGGATGTAGTGGTATCTGCAAAGCAAGAGGGGGGGTTAATGACCCCTGAAGCAATGGGAGAAATTGCTGCGTTGCAACGTAAACTCAGTTCGCAACCCTTTGTTGCTAAAACCACTTCAATTGTCGACTACATGACGTTAATGCATAGTGTATTAACTGATGAACCACAAGGCAGCCTCCCAACAGCGAATAATGCGCCCACACAATATATGTTTTTGTATGAGTCTTCAGGGGACCCTGGCGACTTTAACGAAGAAATTGATTTTAACTATCAGCACGCGCTAATACGTACCCAACTCATTACTGACAGATATAGCGACATTGAGGCCACTGTTTCTCACTTCAATGGTATTGCAGAAGAATGGTCCCTTGAAACTGGCCTAGAAGCTAAGGTTAGTGGAAGAGTGGCGGTGAATGTGGGCTGGATGAGCCTATTGGCCGAGTCCCACTTTCAAGGTTTAGGCTTAGCAGTATTATTTGTGTTTCTTGCCTCCTTATTAGTTTTTAGATCGGTATTGCAAGCCACTTTGAGTTTAGTGCCCATTGCCACTGGAGTCTTATTTACCTACGCATTTATGGGGCTGTTCAGTATTGACATTGCGCCTGCCACGTCAATGACAGCAGCTATTTCCACGGGGTTAGGTGTCGACTTTGCTATTCATCTCATTTGGAGTATTCAACAAGCTAAACGACAAGGCGCGAGCACTAAAAACGCTTTCTTTGGTGATTATTTAGTGACAGCTCGAGCCTGTGTATTTTCTGCATTGGCTTTAGCCGTAGCACTATGTGTTTTGTGCTTAAGCTCAGCGCCACCGCTGCAATGGTTTGGAGCACTAGTGGCCTCAGCCGCAATAGGTAGTTTGCTAGGCGCAATATTTATCATACCGGCTCTTTACTCTTTAGCTAAGACAGAGCCGTATTTAGTCAATATTAAAGGAACATGCTAATGAAATACGCTTACTTATGGATAAATATCAGCCTATTGTGTCTAATTTTATCAGTCGCAAAGGCTTCTGAATCTGCAACCAGCTTAAGCGCGTTGGATGTCGCCAAAAACATAGTCAACCGCTCAGCTAGTAAAGCGCGTGTAGGGTACATGCATTTTATTATGCGCAATAAATCTGGCTCCGAGCGTAAACGCTCGGCGCTACTAGTTCACTCTCAAGAACCTGCCAAAACTAAAATCGGCATTTACTTTACTAAGCCAGCTGGACTACAAGACACCAGTTTTTTAAGTCACGACAACAGCGATAGTCAGGATCAAAACTGGCTATACCTACCCGCGACTGACAGAGTACGTAAACTCCCCGCATCTAGCAGGGGCGATTACTTTATGGGTACCGACTTAAGTTACGGCGATATTAAAGATAATTTTAAGTTTGCTTTAGAAGACTGGAATTTTAGTTTAGGTGAACAACAAATTCAGAATGGCAAGCGCTACTATATTCTGCAAGGAACGCCCCAAAATGCAGACATTAAACAAGAACTTGGTTACGCAAGTTTCACCTCAAAAATTGACGCCGACACTTGGTTTCCAGTCAACATACGGTATACCGATATTGATAATGTCCCCTTAAAAGAAGTCTCAATTCTGGCGTTAGATAAGATTGCAGGCACTTGGATAGCCACTCATTTCTCTGTTTTCAACTCACAACTGTCACATCAAACCGAAATTGTACTTAGCGACATGCAATACCTAGCTAACTTACCTGGCAATTTACTCACTGCCGATGAGTTAGCTTACGGCGCGCCACTTATGCTGTTGAACGAAGGTGAATGACAATGCAGCTAACTTTGGCGACTATGCTTACAAAGAGAACCAATAAAAATCTACAACACGCAATATTAACAATGCTTTCTTTGTATCTTAGTTTTGCAAATTCAGTTTATGCTGCATCGAATGTGTCGACTATTTGGTCTATCGACTACAGATTTAGCACAAATCTGCGAGACAGTGATGTAGAATTTTCTCGGTTTAGTATCACCTCAGAAACACGGTTTAACTTGAGTCGCAACTGGCGAATCCAACTGGACGCAAGAGCCGAATTCTCCGATGATGATGTGGGGTTAGGTACAATCAATGGTTACTCACCACTCAGTCGTCCTTTAATTGATAACAAGCAAACCCGCCTTGAATTGGACAGAGCATTTATTCAATGGCGTAAACGTGCCCATAGCGTCACATTAGGTAAACAAGTCACTCCTTGGGGAGTGCTAGACGGCGTGCAGATTACCGACCGTTTTGATCCAGTGCGTAGGCGGGATTTTATATTTACTGACGTTAGACCCGAGCGCATCGCTAGGTGGGGTGCACGCTGGCGCAATAAAATTGGTAACTTTAAATTAGACACTTCATTTGCATTCGACGGCACAATCACTCAACAAGCACAACCCGGTGCATTGTTTTTCACTACCTCAACACGTTTTACTGGGGGAGTAGATGTCACCAATACACCAGTGAATTTAAACAGTCAAAACCGCAACAACAGCCTTGCACAATCCACCTTTGGAGCGCGTATTTCTCACCCATTAGGCCAAGGTGATATTTCGTTTTTAGGGTTTAGGGGCCCAGATACAGATCCTATACTCGGCCTAGCAGACCACCAACCTATTGATGAAGCTATAGTTGTACAAACGAACTATCAGCGCCGCACCCTGTATGGCGCTGCCTATGATGTCACTCTAGGTGAAACGGTGTTGCGCACAGAACTAGCCTTTATTCCTGATCAACCCATTAATATTCAATGGGAAACACCGCTGCAATCCGCAGATGTACGTCGCTTGTTAGTCGGCTTTGGCATTGACTGGAGCGCACCAGAGCAATGGTTTATTAACGCACAACTAGCGATTGATCATATCGATGCACAGGAATTCGATATATTACGCCCTGATACAGATACGATAATAACTCTGCGAGCCCAGCGTTTATTCATAAATGGCCGTTTGTTATTTAAAGCAGAATTGCTAGGGACCATCAATCAACGGGATGGTGTGTTACGCCCAGAACTGATTTATGAATACTCCGATAAACTAAAACTACGCAGCGGCATAGACTGGTTGTTTGGCGACAAAAACACCCAATTTGGCCAATTTAAGGACAATTCAAGATTATGGTTTGCAGCCACTTATACCTTTTGAACCATCTGAGTGTCAGCTGTAAGTCGGCTGTAAAAGGTGTAAAAAGATCGGGCGGTGTTTAATGTTAAGGGATAACATTGCGTTGTAAGAATCGAAAGTTTGAAGAACAATAAGTAAAGAGCTGAGTTAAACCGATTTATCAAGGACCCGTTTACTGGTTTGGTTTTCTGTTTGTATGCTCATGCTGATGTTTATTTTCTATATCAGATTGATTATCAGACAACTTCTGAATGGGTTGATTTCTAACACAACTTAGTTTTTCAGGCATGTGCTGACAAGTACCTATATACAAATTGTTATGCCCGCCTTCATAGCGGCACGACTGTGACTTTACTTTATCAACACAGGCTTGGAGCGCTAGTTTATTCAACGGTCCAGAATGGGCTGCGGCATAATCGAGAGAAAACAAACAACCAAAAATTAAGGCCGTTAACTTACACTTTGCTCGACTCATGTTAAAAGACTTAGTGCGCATCTTTACTTTTCGGAGCACCATCCGGACCACCTGGTGGAGGACCGTTTCTACCACCAGGGCCCCCGGGAGGCGGGCCATTTCTTCCATCTGGACCGCCAGAAGGTCGAACACTTTCACCGTGTAAGCAACCAATAAATAGGTTTTCGCTAGGGCTAGCCGCGTGGTAATGATAACCCCGAACATCATCTGTTTGACCCCGACATTCATCTAGACCTGTTGACTCATTACCCTTTGCGTCTTTCATGGCATAAATACCGTACCCGTCTGAGGCATAACCAATCAATGGCGCATGGCCATCGTCTGTGCTGGTAACTAAATCGGTGCAACCTGTGGTTGAATGATAGTGGTATCCTTGGTGCACATTAATATGCCCACCACAATCATCAAACGCAGCAATAGTATAAGCCCCAAGAATCGCATTAATAGGCGCTGGGCCAGATAACTCAGTACCATCTAAGGCAAGACCAACGGTGCGAACTCGGTCTGTTTCTTCAGCGGGGATAGGTGTGGTTGGAATGAGGTAGGTTAACGAAAAATCATCATCGAGATATTCCAATTTACACTCGATACAATTTTGCATGTACTGTTCTTCAACATCTGGTTTAGCCGCCCCTAAACACGCTTCTTTAGTGGCGGTATAACGTACCTTTTGAGTATCGGCATCGTATACCATCCATTTTTCATCACCGTAGTACTCACCAAGCTTTAAAATAAATTCACCGGTAATATCAACCAAATCACCAGAGCCACTTTTATCAAACCAAGCGCCACCTACATCAGCTCCGTCGGTAATAGTTCTTGGGCAAAATGGTCCCGGCTCGCGTCCAGCTGGCGCGCCAGATGTGGTAAACTGATAACAGCTAGTTTGAGTGCCTTGTGCGGTTTCACAATCAACAATTTCGGGTGGGGTTATAAATGCGCCTTCAACAAACTGACTAATATCTATGCCTTGTTGGGTGTTTTTGGAAGCTCTTTTTGTTTCAGACGAACCACCGCAACCAACGAGTGTTAACGCTGTCACTATACTCATTGCCAACATTTTAAAATGAACTAAGCTCATGTTTTTGTCCTTGATTTTCTGTATATGCGTTTTGCACTAATGCATGCTGCATAGAGCGTAGAACTCTTTTATGAACTTAGTGTACTCCATAAATGTGCAAAAATAATGACCCTCAAAAAGTCTCTTTCAGTAAACCCAACATATCCTCAACCGACAACTTAGTAGCGGCTTCGTTGCCTGATAATAGTTTGTCTGCTAAGTCTCGTTTATGTTGATGCAGCGCCACTATTTTTTCTTCAATAGTATTTTGAGTAATCAATCGATAAATGGTCACTGGCCGTTTTTGCCCCATACGGTGGGCACGATCCGAGGCTTGTTCTTCTACAGCAGGGTTCCACCAAGGGTCCATGTGGATCACATAATCAGCCGCAGTGAGGTTTAAACCAGAACCACCAGCTTTTAAGCTAATCAAGAAGATATCCCCCTCGCCACTTTGAAAAGCGTTCACACGTTTTTGCCGCTCTTTTTGTGGAGTAGAACCATCTAAATATTGATAACTAAAACCTTGGCTTTCTAGGTGTTGTTTGATGATTTGTAAATGGCCAACAAATTGGCTAAAAATAAGGGCTTTATGACTGTTGACTTTAAGCTCTTCTAATAGCTCATCAAGGGCAGCGAGTTTGGCGCTGGGTAATGTGCTTTCTGTCATGACTAACTTGGGGTGACAACAAGCCTGGCGCAGTTTCACTAGCTCAGCCAGCATTCTAATACGTTGTTCACCAGCATTGCCTTGTAGACCACTGTGGCTGATATTGTCTATGGCGTTCAATCGTAACGCTTCATAAAAGTCACGCTCTTTGGCGCTCATTTCTACTTGAATATTAATCTCAGTACGGGGCGGTAACTCGGTTAACACTTGGTTTTTCATACGCCGTAAAATAAACGGCTGGATCAGGGATTTTAAGCCTTGTCTGGCTTTGTGGGCCGCAAGTTGGTCTTCTTTGGCATTTTCAATGGGTAGCGAATAGCGTTCATTAAAACGTTTAATGTTGCCTAGCAACCCCGGATTAATAAACCGAAATAAACTCCATAATTCTGTTAGATCGTTTTCTATGGGTGTACCTGTGGTGATCATTTTAAAATCACCTTTTAAGGCATAGGCTGCTTTTGTGCGTTTGGTTAACGGATTTTTAAGCGCCTGCGCTTCATCGGCAACGATTGTGTGCCAGTGGACATTTTTAAGTAGTTCACTTTCTCGCTGCAATAAACCATAACTGATGATCACGCAATCGAAAGGATTTAACTCATTCAACAAATCTTGGCGCTGCAAGGTGCCGCTCGAGTCGGCAAATAATTTGATATTCAGTGTAGGGGTAAATTTTAACGCTTCTTGTTGCCAGTTGAAACATACGGAGGTAGGGGCAACCACTAAACTCGGGCCACCATTGGCTCTTGCTAGCAACACTGCCAGTGCTTGTAAGGTTTTACCTAAGCCCATATCGTCAGCTAAGCACGCGCCTGCGCTCCAATGAGCCAAACGTGATGCCCAGTCAAAACCCACCAGTTGGTAGTCACGTAATTGTGCCTGAAAGGTAGAGGGAATTTTCGGCTCTAAGGCATTGGCTTGGTGCATTCTTTGTGTTTGTTCGTCCCACGCATGAATGGTTTTCATCCGCATGCCTGTGGTGGCTTCTTCTAGCTGTAAACTGGCTAAGGGGTGAAATTTACCGTCGTCTGTGACTTGGTTAATTTGCTCTAGCTTGTGGCGTAAATCTTCAGACAAGGCAAGTATTTGTTCGTTGTCTAATTGAATAAATCGACCATTACTGGTTTTAACCAGTTCCAGTAACTTACGTAGCTCTATTACTTGCTCGTTGTCTACTTGCAAGTCACCGCTAATATCAAACCATTCGCTCTTTTTACCCATTTTCAGTTGTAAATGTTGGCTTTCTAAGGTTTTACTTAAGGTGACTTTTTTGCCTTTTGGCCAGCGCAGTATTAGCTCAAACTTTGCATCGATAACAGCCGCCTCTAATTGCTCTAAAGCCTCCAATGCAACTTGTATATCATCAAGTATTAGGCTGTTATCTGCCATGTTTAAAAACGCAGGACAAGCTTTGTCGAGCTCGTCTAATAAAGTTTCTTCTCGTACTAAATCTCGTTGAGTTGCCACTCGCTTGCCATTTATATCGCTAGTTAAACTGGCATTGCCAATACCCGGCTTAAACGCTGCGCCTTGTTCACCGAAGGGCATCACCACACAGGTAAAGGCCAATCCAGCTTGCACTGGTTCAATGTTAACCACTAAGTTATGGTCACACTCTAAAGTGTCGAGGCCGGTATCAAGCTCTGACATATCAGACTGAATATTTAACAATGGGGCGATTGCGGCGATGCCATCCAGCGCTTTTTGTTTAGCACTAACAGGAATTAACAAACCACTTTCACCAATAATTTGCGCGACTTTAATATGCTCTGGTGAAAACTCAGTGAGTTGCAGTTTAGAGTCAGAAATAGCTCGTAGGTCGTAAACACTTTGCCCTTCAACATCCTCATCAATTTGACCTGACAAGTTAGCAATGCTTAGGCAAAGTTGATCACCTTGCTCACTGACTAATAATTCTGGTTCACACTTAATTAGCTCAATGGATTGGTTTAAGTCGTGGGAGTAATACAAGTTGTCTATGCCTACCGCGGCATTTAGTGCCGGTAAACCTTGCAGCACATATTCAGTTTTTCCGTAGTAGCCCCAAGATTGATAAACTTCTATCGTTTGACAAAGTATTTTGTCGCTGTCAGTTAAATAATCGAAGGTATCGGTTTCTTCTTTTAAGCGTTTTAGTGCAATAGTGCGACCTTTGCCCCAGCCAGTTTTAGTTAGTTTTTGTTCTCGCGCCTTTAAAAAATCGTCGTAGCCTTGTTCAAGCTCCCAAACTAGACGCACTGTCTTCATTACTGCAGGTTTTAGCTCTGTCGTGCTATTTGCTGTTTTTGGGTTTAGGGCAATGAGTTTATCAAGAGCCACATCCCACTGCTCTTTGCTGGTAACCAGAGAACAGATGTCGATTAGCTTTGTGGCGCCAATCTTTTGGCCAGAAGTGAAAGTTTGCTTACCCATTCTGGTTGCTATCTGCCCACATAATTCAGCAAATAAAACATAACCAAGTTCAGTAAAATGAGACTGGTATGTTGTAGCTAAGTCTACAAAATTTTGCTCTTTGGATTGATTACACCACACTTGACCAAGTAAATAAGTGAGATAACAGAGTTGGTGACAAAAGCTGTCAATTCCTCTGTCAACTGCATCGTACTCAATTTGGGCAGTGTATGGTAAGCCCGAGGATAAACTGTGAATAGGCCTTAGCAAAACACGGCCAAGTATATAAAAATCACTGTTTACTTTTCGATCGCTTTCTTCAAAATCTACTTGCTCAGTCGCAGTGGCAAAATAACTGGTATTTTGTCGATTGGCTTCGACCATTAATGCCAACTTGTAGAAGTAACCCAATACTTCGTTCAAATATTGTTTTTTGCGTTTGGTTAGTTTGTTTTTAGCTTTGAGGGCTTGTTCAAAATAGCTCAACGCTTGTTTATTTTCCCCTATCAAAAAATGATAGCTTCCCCACAATTGCAAACCATAACTACTGGTATCTTGTGGATTATGCGAAGCTAGAAAATCGTTAAAACGCAGTTGATATAAGTATTGTTCTGCCAATAAATGTTGGCATTGAATGTTGTACACAGAACTAGTTGGTTCGCGATGCGCCTGACAAACCTGTTCTAACAACTCAATGGGGTAAACACAGCTTTGACCTTCTCTTTGGCACTGCCTAATCAGAGTCGCAAAGGCTTGATATTGAATCATCTTCGGTAGTGTTAAAAACTGCTTAAGGTGAAAGGGTATAAAAAACAGTTCAACTAAAATAAGGTTCTTTTGATGATCGATAATTTGCGGGTTTTTATTAAAGGTTAAACCTTGGTCTATCTCATTGGCAGAATATAAATAATAAAGATCACGAATCACCCGTCGTTCATCGGCTTGTTTATTTTGCCAACTATAAGCATTCACCACAGGCACCACTTCTTCCGCTGCCATGATGATTTCTAATAACTTATCTTTGTCTGATACTGCATTAACCGTAGATAGTTGACCTATTTGCACAACTAATTGGTTAGCCAGCAACCTATTTAGCAGCAAACCTTCCTTGCTCACGTGCAATAGGGACTGCTGCATTATTTGGTCTTTGTTTTGAAGTACCAAGCGATAGTTTTTTTTACTTAAAGGTAAAAAACCTCTATCCACTAATATATCGATTAACAGCCCTAATTTCGTGACGCCAATAGGTTTGTAAATGACAGCCAAAATAATCAGTACACTTTGCTCTGCCTCTTCAAGACTCAAAAAAGTGTGATATAGAGATTCAATTTGTTGTTCGGTTTGTGGATGGACCAGTGAGACACACTTCATTACAGCTAAACTAACAACCATTTATTTTATGTGCACGGAAACTAACAAAATTACGCGTTGTAAACAATTTATAACCACCTTAACCCTGTCTTAACCATGGTGCTGTTAACCTTTACTCAATAGTACGCTTTTACTCTTTAAGTTTTTGTGTCGTCTTTTTGTGTCGTCTACATCAAAAAGGTATTGGCTCGATCTTTTTATCACAGTTTTTAACGAGGAATGTTTTAACATGAAACCTTCAAAATATATCGCAAGCTTACTAGTTACAGCTATTTTACTAAGTAGTTGTCAACCAGATAGTGACCCAGTACAAAGCAAACGCGCCACGGCGGTTTCATATATTGAAGTAGCCTCCAGCGAGCATAATATAGATACACAAATGCAAGGACGAGTTGTTGCGTCACTCAGTGCTGAAGTGCGTCCTCAAGTGGGCGGTATAGTACAAAAACGTTTATTTACTGAAGGCCATTCTGTCGAGCAAGGTGAGTTGCTTTATCAAATTGACCCTGCCACTTATCAAGCTGCATATAATGAAGCGAAAGCCAATTTAAATAGCGCCAAAGCGTCGGTAGCAACGGCTAGATTAAAAGATCAACGCTACGCCGAATTACTGAAATTTGAAGGGGTATCGCAACAAGATGCAGATGACGCCCACGCTGCTTATCTTGAAGCCAAAGCAAATATCGAAAAGTATCAGGCGGCATTAGCTTCTGCTGAAATTAACTTAGAGTACACTGAAATCAAGGCGCCTATCTCTGGACACATTGGTATTTCTAGTATTACTCCAGGCGCCCTAGTGACCGCGCAACAAGCCAGTGCTTTAGCCACAATACGTACTTTAGATCCAATTTACGTCGATATGCAAAAGAGCAGTAAAGAACTATTAAAACTACGTAATTTAATGAGCCAAAATGGCATTTCACGAGGTGATACCCAAGTCACTTTGACCTTGGAAGATGGCACTGAATATAACCACAAAGGCAAGTTAAAAATGCAGGAAGTAGCGGTAGATGCAGCAACAGGCTCGGTAACTTTACGAGCAGAGTTTCCAAATCCAGACGGTATATTGTTGCCCGGTATGTTTGTGCGTACTGAAGTGAACGAAGCGGTCAACAGACACGCAATTTTAGTGCCGCAACAAGGTATTTTTCATTCTGCTACAGGCGAAGCTTACGCCTATATAATCAACGATAACAATCTCGTTGAAAAACGCCAAGTGCAGACAGTTGAACCCTTTGAGGATAAGTGGGTCATCGCTAACGGATTGTCAGTCAATGATAAATTGTTAGTGGAAGGATCAGCAAAAGTGCGCCCTGGCGCCGAAGTTAACCCAGTCGAAGTTGAGATGAATAACAAAGGTTTGATGGTTACGGTCACCAACCCAGAACAAAATTCGTTATCGTCACAAGGGGGCGTGTAATTTATGTTTGCTCGATTCTTTATCGACCGCCCAGTTTTTGCTTGGGTTATCTCAATTATTATTATGCTAACGGGATTAGCGTCGATCTTATCACTACCCATAGCTCAATATCCAAGTATTGCACCACCTGTTATTAGTATTAGCACGACCTATACGGGTGCCGATGCTCAAACTGTTGAAAACAGCGTAACGCAAATACTGGAACAACAATTAACAGGGCTCGATGGACTTTTATACTTTTCGTCTTCTAGTACCTCTGACGGTGGTGCATCAGTTAGCGTGACCTTTGAAGAAGGAACTGATCCAGATTACGCACAAGTACAGGTGCAAAATAAGGTACAACAAGTTAACTCTCGTTTTCCTGAATCAGTACAAGATCAGGGCGTTACCGTAAAAAAATCAAACTCTGACTTTTTATTGGTAACCGCTGTATACGACAGTACCGACCAAGCTACCGCTTATGATATATCTGACTATATTGCGTCTAATATGGAAGACGCCTTAGCTCGAATCGAAGGTGTGGGTGATGTACGTGTATTTGGTTCACAATATGCGATGCGAATTTGGTTAGACCCAACCAAACTTGCCGCTTATGACCTGATGCCTTCTGACATCAGCAGCGCACTTCAAGCACAAAACATCCAAGTGCCTGCAGGTAAAATTGGTGCGCTTCCAGCCATAGATACTCAAGAACTTAATGCGACTGTTACCGCGCAGTCGATGATGTCTACACCAGATGAATTTCGAAACATCATCATAAAATACGATGCCAATGGAGCCAACGTACTACTTGGAGACGTGGCTAAGGTAGAAATTGGCAGTGAAAGTTATGATTCTATCGCGCGCTTAAATGGTCACCCTGCCTCGGGTATTGCCGTTATGCTGTCACCAGGAGCGAACGCACTTGATACAGCGACTAGAGTAAAAGATCGCGTTGCGGAACTGGCACAAAATTTACCTGACGGTTATGAAGTGACTTTCCCTCGAGATAGCACCGACTTTATTAAAATATCCATCAGCGAGGTGGTGAAAACCTTGGTTGAAGCCGTGGTCTTGGTGGTACTGGTGATGTGGTTATTTTTACAAAACTGGCGTGCTACGCTGATCCCCGCTATCGCGGTGCCTATAGTATTATTGGGTACCTTCGGAGTGTTGTCCTTTTTTGGTTTTTCAATTAATACCTTAACTATGTTTGGCATAGTGCTATCCATAGGCCTTTTGGTAGATGATGCCATAGTGGTAGTCGAAAACGTCGAGCGACTAATGCGCGAGAAAAATCTATCTCCTCGTGACGCCACCATAGAATCCATGAACGAAATCAGTACAGCATTAGTCGGTATTGCCGTGGTGTTGTCGGCGGTATTTTTACCTATGGCATTTTTTGGCGGTTCAACTGGGGTAATTTATCAGCAATTCTCAATTGCGATTGTATCTTCTATGACCCTATCAGTGATTGTAGCCTTAACCCTGAGCCCAACCCTCTGCGCCAGTATATTAACTAAAACCGAACATAACGAAACAGGCAAAGGCTTTTTTGCCCGCTTTAACCGTGGTTTTGACAGAATGACCCACTCTTATAGTGGCAAAGTACAAAGTGTTATCAGCCGTAAAGTAAGATGGATATTGGTGTATGGCGTTATTGTGGTTGTGTTAGGTGTATTGATCACCCGTTTGCCCAGTAGTTTCTTACCGCAAGAAGATCAAGGCAGCACTATGTTTCAAATTAGTTTGCCTGAAGGGGCTTCTATCAAACGTACCAGAGCAGTAGCAGAACAAGTCGAGAAATATTTAACCGAAGAAGAGTCAGAAACAGTCGTTCGCAAATTTACTATTTCTGGCTTCAACTTTTCTGGTAGCGGTCAAAATGCCGGAATGGGTTTTGTTTCTTTAAAACCTTGGGATGAGCGCCTAGAAGAAGACCAAAGCGCGGACGCCTTGATAGCTCGCATGAACCAAAACTTAGCCGGAATACGCGACGCCAGCATATTTGCTATGTCGCAACCAGTAATACAAGGTTTAGGGCAAAGCAATGGCTTCACATTTGAACTGCAAGCAGCTTCAGGCACTAGCCGTGCAGAACTCACAGCGCTGAAAAACGAGTTAGTTAGCCGGGCTCAACAAAGTGATGCCTTAGTAGGTATTCGCGAAGGGGCATTAAGCGAAACCCCACAATTAAAAATCAATATTGATAATGGTAAAGCCACGGCACTGGGTTTATCACTGCAAGATGTAGCGAACACATTAACCTATGCTTGGGCAGGATCTTACATCAACGACTTTATTGATGATGGACTAGTGAAAAAAGTGTATATGTCCAGTGATGCAGAATATCGCTCAAAACCAGAAAACTTAGAGGATTGGCATATTAGAGGGCAAAACGCTCAGGGTGAAACTACCATGACCCCATTTTCAGCCTTTAGCACCACATCTTGGTCGAGTGCTCCTCAAAGTTTGTCTCGCTTCAATGGTATAGCTTCATTCCAAATTCAAGGAGCCGGTGCCAATGGAGTCAGCTCTGGTGAGGCAATGGCAGAAATGGAACGTTTAACCGAAGAAGTAGGCCAAGGCAAACTTACCTACTCTTGGAGCGGCTTGTCGTACCAAGAAAAAATATCCAGTGGCCAGTCAACCGCCCTGTATGCCATTTCGATTTTGGTGGTATTTCTCGCGTTAGCGGCATTGTACGAGAGCTGGTCGGTACCTTTGTCGGTTATTACTGTGATTCCTCTGGGTATTATTGGTGCTGCAATGGCCACCACTTTACGAGGACTAGAAAATGATATTTATTTTCAAGTGGCTTTGTTAACCACCATAGGATTAGCGTCTAAGAATGCCATATTGATTGTTGAGTTTGCCGAGGCATCTTATCAACGAGGCATGTCGTTGCTTGACTCAGCCGTGAACGCCGCTAAATTACGTTTACGCCCAATTATCATGACGTCCCTAGCCTTTATGTTTGGCATATTGCCACTTGCCTTGTCTTCTGGAGCTGGCGCCAATAGCCGTATATCCATTGGCACAGGTATTGTTGGCGGCACCCTAACCGCAACAATTCTAGGTATCTTCTTTGTGCCTATGTTCTTCGTGATTATTCGCAGTATATTCCCGAATAAAAAACGATTGGAGAATAGCCATGATTAATATCTCTACTAAAAAAATCCTGGGCGCTAGGTTAGCGCCCATTGTTGGGGCTTTAATATTAGCGGGATGTAGCACCTTAGCTCCTGACTATTCTCGTTCTGAAATAGACATAGTGAATTCCTTAGATAATTCATCTGAAGTACAAAGCCAAGGGTTATCCAACCAGTATGCTAATCAAGTACCTTGGAAAAGTTTTATTCAAGACTCACGTTTGACTCAGATCATAGAGCTGGCGTTAAACAGTAACCGTAGTTTGCGTCAAACCCTGGCCGACGTTGAATCAGCAAGGGCCACTTATCGCATTCAAAAAGCTGATTTATATCCAAAAATTGATGTTGGTTTAAGTGGAAACCGCTCTAAAGCTACTTCGTCAGAGATCACTACTAGCTATCAGGCACAAGCAGGGTTAACCAACTATGAAATTGATTTATTCGGTAAAACTCGTAGCTTGAACACTGTACAAATGGAGGCCTATTTAGCCAGTGAAGAAGCAGCTAAAGCCGCTCAAATTTCACTAATTGGTGAAATAGCCAATGCTTGGTTAACCTTAGCCGCGGATAAAAACCAATTGAGCTTGGCTAAAGAGACCGCTGTTAACGCTGGAAAAGCTATGGCGATTACTAACAAACGTTTGCAACTTGGGGTAGATTCGAGAATAGATGTGGCCAGTGCTGAAACCATCTACCACAGCGCTAGCTCAGATATTGCCAATTTTACGACTCAAGTAGCACAAGACCTTAATGCATTGCAGCTTCTTGTGGGTGAACCCATCCCTGACGACTTATTGCCGCAAGATTTACCTAATAGTGAAAGCTTACTTAGCGATGTGCCTGCTGGATTATCTTCATCGGTATTATTGCAACGCCCCGATGTGCTGGCTGCAGAACATACACTTAAATCTGCCAACGCGAATATTGGTGTAGCGAGAGCGGCATTTTTTCCAAGCTTGTCACTCACTGCGACAGGAGGATTAGCCAGCAATGTGTTAGCCGATATATTCAGTGGTGGTGCAAGTTCAATTTGGACCTTAGCGCCTAGTTTAACCCTGCCCATATTTGATGGCGGCGCTAATGACGCCAATTTAGCGTATAGCGAAGCGCAACAAACGAAATACCTCGCAGCCTACGAATATGCCATTCAAAGTGCATTTTCAGAGGTCGCCGATGCCTTAGCTCGTAGAGCCACTATTCAAGATCAACTCAACGCTGAACAAGCTTTAGTGACAGCGGCTAGCCGCAGTTATGATTTATCTATTGCCCGTTATGAGGGCGGAGTGGATAGTTTTCAAAATGCACTAGAAGCGCAGCGCATTATGTATCAAGCCAAACAGTCTCTTATTTTGACTAAGCAAGCTGACCTCAATAATCGTATTACTCTGTATCGTGTATTAGGAGGAGGCTTGGCCCAGCAAGATTCCAATGCAGTGGGCGGTTAACTCTGTATGTGGCTCGTGCCCTATGTTAGCTTAGATAAGTCGTTATCAAATCCCTTAAATTCAGCATTTAAGGCAGATTTAACACAATAAAATATTTAGGAAAATTGTCTAAATGATGAATGTACTGTTGGTTGAAGATGATATTGATTTGGCAACCACAATAGTTGATTACCTAGAGATTGAGTCAATTGAATGTGACCATGCTAGCAACGGTTTATTGGGCTTAAACTTAATCGAAAATAATCAATACCAAATGATGATACTAGATATCAATATGCCCAAAATGGATGGATTAACGCTCTGCAATACCCTACGAGAACGGGGCATGGACATTCCCATTCTGATGCTCACTGCGCGCGATAGTTTGGAAAATAAATTACAAGGATTTGAAGCCGGTAGTGATGATTATCTAGTGAAACCCTTTGCCATGAAAGAATTAGTCGCCCGAGTGCAAGTACTCGCTAAACGCCGCAGTGGAGAGGCGAAACGTTTAGTACTGGGGGAATTATCAATAGATCTAACGCAAAAAATGGCCGTTATCGGTCAAAGCCCATTAAAACTTTCACCCATTACATTTAAGTTGTTAGAAACCTTAGTAAGAGCCGCACCACAAGCGGTATCAAGGCAAAAAATTATGCAATTAGTTTGGGGCGAAGAACAGCCTGACAGTAACAGCCTAAAAGTACATATTTATCATTTGCGAAAACAACTAGAAGTGGTAGCAACTGATATCGACTTAGTCACAGTTGCAGGTGTAGGTTTTGCCATAAAACAACAAGAAAAAGGAAGCTAATAATGAAAATTATGCCAAGTCTAAGACTTTACTTTTTTATCAGTGTGGTTTTGCTTGGCTCGGCGATGGCAATTGGATTTTCTTTTCTAAGCGCGAATTATTATATTGATGGCTTAGATCGTGGCATAAACAGCACTATGTTTGAATTAGCTAAAAACACCCAGCTAATTCATGGTCAATCCAAAGATTTCGCTAGCTTTAATATTGCCAGCAGTTGGCAAGACACCCCAGACATTATTCAGCAACGTTTTAAAACCCCACCTATGGAAGAAGGACGATTACATAAAATCAAAGACCAAGGTTTGTTTTTCACTATCCCCAAAAATATATTTTTTGTGGTTTTGCATAGAACCGCTGAAGGCGAGCAGAGATTTGTTTCAAAAGTCATACTTGAAAAAGACATCATTGAAATTGCTGAAACTAACCGCCCAACAAATCCATTAATTTGGGCGCTATTAATAGCGATTTTTGCCGTCGCAGTGTTTTCTATTTTTCTGTTCATGATCATGCAAAAAGTTACAAAGCCGGTCGAGTCGTTAAAGGACTGGGCCAAATCTTTAAACCAGGAAACCCTAAAAAACGCCCCTCCCGACTTTAACTACAACGAATTAAATATATTAGCGACTTTAATACAAGACAGTTTACTTTCCGCTCATCAAAGTTTAGAACGAGAACAACGTTTTTTGAGTTATGCTAGCCATGAAATACGCACCCCTATTGCAGTGATTCGCAGCAATGTAGATTTACTACAGCGTCTCAACGAAAAACAACCTGCCAACGATAAACAGCAACTAACGTTACAACGAATTCAACGGGCGGGACTCAACTTAAGCAATTTAACTGACACTTTATTGTGGCTTAGTCGCAATGAAGATATAGCCATTGCCCCTGAACCAGTTGACCTGAGTAAAATAATTCATCAAGCCTGTAACGATTTAGGTTATTTACTGGATGGTAAAAACGTTGATGTAGAAATTGAAGCTGAACAATCCAGTGTCAACGTAGTATCTGTGGCCTGTCAAATAGTGATAAACAATCTCATTCGAAATGCATATCAGCATACCCAAGAAGGATATGTGACTATTAAACAACTTGGCAGCTGCATAACCATAATAAACACTAACGTAACTGAAGATAACGACCAATTTAGCGGGAAATCAGTTAAAAGCCCCATCGCCTTTGGCCATGGCTATGGTTTAGGTTTGCAACTAAGTGAAAAAATTATAACGCATCATAACTGGCAATATTCCAAGCACAGTTCACAAGGCAGCTATCGAGCGACCATCGATTTTGAAAATCGCTGAATCTAGACTTTTAATACACACAAGATAATTACCAGATAACTGTAGACTTTAATGACCAATCATAATCTCAAATGAGCAACAATAATTTTCTACGTTTTGCTAAAGAAATTGCTTATGGTCATCACGAAAAATGGGATGGTAGTGGCTATCCTCAAGGCTTGTCTGGTGATGACATTCCTGTGTCTGCAAGACTAATGGCACTAGCCGATGTGTATGATGCTTTAATTAGTAAAAGGGTATACAAACCTGCCTTCCCTCACGAAAAAGCAGTGGCGATTATTGAGCAAGGAAAAGGCAGCCACTTTGATCCAGAAATGGTTGAAGCTTTTTTACGCATACAAGAATCTTGTTATGCTACCGCGCAAAAATATGCTGACGACTAATAGAGACTTCTTCAAATTAGTGGAAATCAAATTAGAAGTGTCAGAGTTTCAGCCAACTATACATTTTAAGTCTACAACTAAAAAAGCTCGTAGGTTTATATACCTGCGAGCTTTTTTCTAAAATTGAAAGTGAATCTATATCAAGTTATTCACAGCCCATAAAACATCCAATAGGCTGAAGCTGCAAAAAAAATATATAAAACACTATCCACTCACTCTTGTGAATCACAATATTCTTTTAGCTTAGCGTCGGCTTGCTCTGCGAACAGGATTTCGCAGGCTTCTATAATACCTTTTGTGTTGACTATATCTTGTTTTCTTAACACCATTTCTATTTTCGAACGTCTGCGTAAAAAATCCTCTAGTTTGGTTATCATCTCTCGTTTCGCTGCGTAATGTAACTCTGCTCGGATGTATTCTGCGTTTTCAAGCAGTTGTTCGGCTTGACTTGGATCTCTTTGAATTTCATCTAAAATCTGCAACGCGTGCATGTCATATCTGCGCCATAATCTGGTACTTAGCTTTTCAGAAGAATATGCCGGAGTTAGGGTGTCTAAATCCATCAAGTCAGCTCGATGTTCAAATTCTGCTTTCACTTTATTATCGGACTCCCCGTACCAAATACTTGAACGATGCGGTAATGCGATACCCAGATTTTCAATAATCTCGCAAATTTCCTCCCCAACGTTCAAACAATCGGTTAATTTGCCCCCAAATATACTTAAGTATTTATCATCAGTATTAGTATCAATCGCATGTTTACGAGATAACGCGACCCAATCTGGATTGCCACTACTGTCTTTAACCGCCAGCGGTCGTACTCCGCAACGTTCTGAAATAATATCCTCGGCAGTCAGCGGAGTGTCTAAATCAAGCAAAGCGTTGACGTTACTAAGAATAAACTCACGATCCGCAGATGTGACAGTACAATCAGGTTCATCGACTTTCTCATCTGTCGTTCCTATACAAGTTTTTTGTCCCATAGGGATCACAAAGAACAAACGGCCATCGGAGGCGAAAAACGCCAGAACTTTGTCCACTTTAGTAAGCTTATTAACTATTAGATGAATTCCTTTCGAAAACACATGCTGGTGCTGTGTTGTTTGCTGGACTTTATGATTCAGCTCATCCACATAGGGTCCGCAAGCATTAATAATTGCCTTTGAGCGAATAGTAAATGTCTTACCTGTGATGTTGTCTTTCGCTTCAACTAACCAAGAACTTCCTTGCCTTACACAATTTGTGGCCGACACGTAGTTAGCGACATAAGCATTATTATCCATGGCTGTGCGCAAGAAATTGAAAACGAATCGTGCATCATTGTCATGCAAGTAAGCATCTGAGTATTCAAATCCTCCCTGAGCGTTAGCTATGTTAATCGCTGGCTCGGAAACTTTGATTTGCTTGGAGGTCAAAAAAGTAGGGGCCTTTGTGAATAACCGCCCCATAAACCAATAAACCAAAGTACCGATAAATACGAACCAAGCAGGAAAACGAAAGCCCTGTTGAAGAGTGGTTAAAAATCGAATCTCTTGAACAGTAGAAGGATAACTTCGCATCAAATGATTACGACTTTTACACAGCTTATTTACGAGTAAATATTCGTGATTCTCTAAATATTTAATACCTCCCCAAGCAAGATTAGAGGAATTAGATGACGTTTTCCCAGCAAAATCCCCGGCATCAACCAATCCTACTTTTGCTCCTTTTCGTGACAATGCTGCGGCTGAAACGGCGCCATTTATACCACCACCGATGATTAACACATCCAGCTCTCGCTGAGTTAGCTTTTTGAGATTGCTTTGACGAAGATGCACCTTAACCCCACCTTTATTTATCATATAAATACTATAGAATATGAATCTAAACTCTTCAATGACTATTATTTATTCGATTAACAGTAAATGGTTAAACGCCATACCGCCATGAGTATTTAGCTTACTTACAAGCTTAATATTTGAACAAACTGAAAACAAAAATCATCGACAAACACTTTAAATCAGTCTATTTACCGGTTTTTTCCTAGCGAAACCAAACATAGTTATTCGGAAGACCCACCCCATTTACCCATAGAAGACAGTCACTTTGATAAATCACATTATTCACAAGCAGATAAATACTACGATAGTAGTATTTATCATACAATATTAACAACGAAATCAAAAAAGTTAAAAACCCAAACAAACACAGAAATAACTCACTATTTATCATACACTTAAAACAACACCCGTATAACATCTTTGCAACTTAGAACACAAAACAATGTAATATCCAGTCTTTTTTGTTAAATTTTTGTTTGTTTTAGGTTGATCATTTTACTATTTTAAATCTATTATATGATAAATAGGCTTAATACCCTATTTATGAAAAATGACTCGGCGCATAAACACATGCTGCAAATAAATAGTTAATTATTTAATTTGTAAAACTTGAATCGCGCCTGTACACACACGAGAGGGCAAGACATGAGCACACATTCCTTTAAAAAAATAGGCAAATATACAGCAGTGGCTTCAGCCGTGATGGGCGCGTTAATTTCGTCTCATTCGGTTGTAGCGCAACAAGCCGGCGCAAATGAAGATAATATCGAGGTGATTTCAGTAAGTGGTTATCGCAGTAGTTTAAAAGCTTCAATGGACGATAAGAAAAACGCGAGCGTAGTGTCAGACGGCATTAAAGCTGAAGACATAGGGAAGTTTCCAGACTTAAATGTTGCAGAGTCGTTGCAACGTATTACCGGTGTATCTATAGATCGTAATGGCGGTGAAGGACAAGCAGTAACTATTCGAGGGTTTGGTCCTCAGTTCAATACTGTTTTGGTTAATGGACGTCAAATGTCTTCAGAAACGGGAGGCCGCGAGTTTGCGTTTGATTCAGTGTCAGCTAACCAAATCGTCGGTGCCGACGTATATAAAACCACAACGTCTAGCATGCAAGAAGGCGGTATAGGCGGCACGATTAATCTAATCACCGCTCGCCCATTTGATTATGATGGCTTTACCGCGTCAGTTTCAGCAAAGGGAATGTATGAAAGTCTCTCAGAAGAAACCTCGCCTTCCATTTCAGGTTTAGTATCCAACACTTTCAATGATGGCACCATGGGTGTGTTATTTTCGGTTAGCCATGAAAAACGAGATGTTCAAATAAATAGCATACAAACAGCAGGATGGAGACCAGGTCAAACAATCTCTAACTCACGTGATGGTGTGTTATTTACCAACGCTTATATCCCACGAAATTGGGATCAAGTAATAGACAACCAAGAACGAACTAGAACAAACGCGAATCTAGTTCTGCAATATGCGCCGTCAGAAGATATTACTATTACCCTAGATGGCATGGTATCAAAGTTTGAAGTTGACTCTTTGGTTACCGATTTAGCATCTTGGTTTGAGCCTGACCGTGTCGGTTCTGCCACTATCGACCAAGCAACAGGGACACTAACAAGCTTTTCCCAAGATGTCGGGTTATTTGTCAGTTCTGGTAACCCAGCAACTGACTTGGTTTCTCACACCCGTAACTCTCGTGATATTAACAATAGTGCCTTCGGCCTTAACGTTGATTGGTTAATCAATGATGCTCTTTCAGTTGAATTTGACGCCTCTCGTTCGACCGCAGAAAACGACCGTGCCGGTAAAGACCGTTTTAATGTAATTGGTATCATCAACAATTATACCTTCGATGGCACTGGTGCAACACCAACAGTGCAGCACGATGGATTCCAAAACGGTAACTTGCCAGATGCTAATCTAGCTAGGCTGCACTACAACGAAAAAGGTAATCAACCAAGTTTTGAAGATACCATCACTGAATTGAAAGCCGACTTTACCTATGAATCCGGAGGTGATGTTTTCACTGGCGCTAATTTTGGTGTTTACTATCAAGATC
Source organism: Paraglaciecola arctica (assembly GCF_018861065.1). Classification (GTDB taxonomy): domain Bacteria; phylum Pseudomonadota; class Gammaproteobacteria; order Enterobacterales; family Alteromonadaceae; genus Paraglaciecola; species Paraglaciecola arctica_B. The sequence goes on along the minus strand of NZ_JAHKQO010000007.1, from coordinate 172,857 downwards.
GCGAAAAGAAAAACTTCCAAATTTTTGCCAGTCAATGTGCTTTTTGTGGTTACAACGACGCTGCGCCATTGGATCGTGTTGATTTTCGTCCGTACACGGCAAACAATTTCTTTACCGGTTTGATTGACACTTTTTATACCTATGATGGCGACGCATACATAGACTATTTGGCAGAAACGGGCAACCCCATTACTCCAGAACTTTTGAACAATCGTTATACTATTAATGAAGAAATTTCGTCTCTGTACCTTAGCTTTGACTTTAACAGCGACATAGATGACATGCCGGTTTACATCAATATTGGAGCGCGCTATTCAACCACTAATGTTGACGTAGAAGCCGTTCAAAGCTTTATCGCTGATGTTGTACCAACAAGCGACCAAACCTTGTTTTCTAACGTTTTTGGACCTGCAACAGATATTGTGGAAGGCGGTTCATATTCGAGTTTGCTACCTAATATAAATATCAAATTGGAAATACAAGATGACATGGTTCTTCGTTTTGCGGCCTACGATTCTTTAACTCGTCCAACTATGAGCGACTTGTCGCCAGCAACAAATTTTGGTGAACCGCGACGTCAAAACCTAACTGCAAGCGGTGGCAATCCAGCACTTAAACCATTTAGGTCAACCAATTGGGATATCTCATACGAGTGGTATTACGCCGACACTAGCTTATTTTCGTTCGCGCTATTTAGTAAAGAAGTGGAAAATTTCATTACCACTTTGACAGGAGAAGAAACCTTTACCCTAGAAAATCGTGCCGACCAGCCTGACTTTTTGTGCGCCGATCAAGCATGTTCAAATTTAGACGTAAATGCCCCTATCACGGCGCAAGAGTTATACGGATTACAAGAAGTGTATTTGGTGAGCCGTCCGCAAAATGGTGAATCTGCTCGCGTTACAGGTTTCGAAGTAGCACTTACCCACGTATTCGAAAATGGCTTCGGTATAACAGCCAATGCAACTGTGGTAGACAGTTCGGTTGAATTAGGTAGCGATACCTCAACTGCATTTGCGTTAGAAGGCCTGGGAGATTCCCAAAACTTGGTATTATTTTATGAACAAGACAATTGGCAGGCTCGGGTGGCCTACAATAATCGAGAAAGCTTCCTACGTAATATAGATAACGGTTTCAATGGAGAGCCCGTTAATACCGAGACTTTCGGTCAAATCGACATAAGTGCAAGTTATGACATTAGCGAAACAATGACGGTGTTTTTTGAAGGTATTAACATTACTGAAGAAGAGCTAGTGCAAACTGGACGTTTTGCTAATCAGATATATTCTATTGAAGATAATGGTTCACGCTATGCGGTTGGCATACGTGCAACCTTTTAAGTAAAGAGTGTCCTGTTAAAGTGATGGTGGTTTGCTTACACCATCACTTTTTTTACTTTAACGAGCAACCTAAATTGTTTTAGCGAATATATATTATGAGTAAAAACCAATTTGTATCTTTGAAATCGACCTAAGGTAAGGCTAATTATGACTGAGCACGTAAGGAAAATAGCCATAGTTGGCGGTGGAACGGCTGGATGGTTAGCTGCAGCTATCATTGCTTCAAAACACAAAAAAGCAATCATCGCAGGACAAATACAAATTAGCTTAGTGGAAGCATCAGATATACCCACTGTTGGTGTAGGTGAAGGGACTTGGCCTACGATGAAAAATACACTTAAAGACATCGGGATTAAAGAAAGCGACTTCTTTGCTCATTGCAATGCCACATTTAAACAAGGTGGTAAATTTGTCAATTGGGTAAAACAACAAGATGATTTTTACTATCACCCTTTTACAGTGCCACTTGGTTACGGACGTATCGATCTTGCACCTTACGTTGACCGCATCGAAGATTTCGCGATAGAGGCGAATTATCAACATCACCTGTGCGAAGCAAACTTAGCACCGAGAAGCATAAGCGAAGGAGAATATTCGGGCCAGTGTAACTATGCGTATCACTTTGATGCTGGCGCATTCGCGGATTTGCTGAAGCATCATTGTCGCAACACTTTAGGTGTTAAACACATTATTGGCACAGTTAAACAAGTCAAATTAAATGAAAACCAAGATATTAGCAGTATTATCTTGGAGGACCAGCAAGAGCTAGCAGCAGATTTATTCATTGACTGTACTGGGTTTAGTTCATTATTGCTGGGACAAGCTCTAGGAGTCGACTTTATAAGTAAAGAAGAATACTTATTTAACGACACAGCTCTTGCATTACACGTACCTTACCCTAGTGAAGATGCCCCTATCCCATCACACACCATTGCAACTGGTCAAAATGCGGGGTGGATTTGGGATATTGGTTTAGTCACTCGGCGAGGGGTGGGTCATGTTTATGCTAGTCAGTTTTTATCTGATGATGAAGCACTACATAATTTGAAAACCTATCTGGGTCCGCAAGCGAAAAACATTGAGCCGAGAAAAATTTCGTTTAAATGTGGACATAGAGCAAAATTTTGGCACCGTAACTGCGTTGCTATAGGTATGTCAGCTGGGTTTGTAGAGCCTCTCGAAGCCACTGCAATTATGCTAATTGAAATTTCATCGCGGTTTGTGGCTCAAAATTTACCACCACAACGTAAAAACATGACGACTATTGCCAAGCGTTTTAATCAACAAATGGACTACAAATGGTCAAGAATCATCGACTTTTTGAAATTACATTATACCTTAACAAAACGGCCTGAGCCTTATTGGCAGGCTCATACTACGAGTGAAACTATACCTGAGTCTCTAAAAGAAGATTTGTCGGTGTGGGCCTATCGTGGCCCAATACATGCTGATTTTGAAAGTGCGATCGAACTATTTCCAGCAGCCAGTTATCAATACGTAATCTATGGCATGGGTTTTAAACCTGATTTCACCCAGCAACACTACCTATATGACCAAGGCCAACAGGCACTAGTAATCAAGCAGCGAAACCAACAACTCACTCAACAAATGTTGCAGTCTTTACCAGACCATCGAACATTTATTAATACATGGTTAAATACCACGAGCGCAGGTCAACATCTACCCCAAGGAATATAGCAGCATGCCACTATTAACTGAGCTTAGCAGTCAAAATCACCACAATTTAAAAATAATTCCCAGTGGCATAATTGAGCACGCAGCAAAGCAGCACCTTCTTCAGTTGCGAGCCTCTGAAATTGCCAACGCTGCCTGCTCGTTTCCGGTATTTTTAAGTCGTAACAATGTTAACGGCGCTTGGGCGTTTTCAGCCATGTGTGGAATTGAACTTCAACACAACTTATTTGTAATAGATGGACATTGGCAATCAGTGTTCCAACCTTTGAGTGCACAAACCTACCCCTTCTATCTAATGCAATTAGAAAATCAAGAAAAACAATATGGGGTTGGCTTTGATGCACAAAGCGCTGCTTTATCGGAGCAACAAGGTGAAGCTTTATTTAACGCAGACAAACAAGCTAGCCCGCATTTATCTAAGGTAACTCAAGCGTTAGACAGCGAAATAAACAGTCTGTCGCAAACCCATCAATTAACCCAAACACTTGAACAGCTTAGTCTGATCAAAGCCTTAGATTTACATATTGTTTATGGCGACGGTCAAACCAACAGAATTACAGGACTTCATACTATTGACGAAGACCGCTTGAGAAGTCTCCCGGGCGATACTTTAGTAAATTTGAATGACGCAGGTTACCTGACGCCTATTCACGCTATGTTGATGTCTATTTATCAGCTCAACTCTCTGATAAATAGGCATAATGCGCTGCCTGGCAAGGCCTCAATTAGCACAATAAAAATGGAAGTCAGCAAGTCCAACACTCTTGCATAACTTACCTAAAACCTTGATAAGTAGAACAATATGAACGCAGACTTTATACAAATATCGATCTTTTTATTGGTTACAGCCGCAATAGGTTTTTTGACCTATTTGCAATGCAAAGGCAAAGGACACACCAAAACCGATCAAACCAAAGAATACTTCTTAGCAGGTGGAGGATTGGCTTGGTATTACGTTGCGGGTTCCATTACCTTAACGAATTTAAGTACTGACCAACTTGTTGGTATGAACGGTAATCAAATGGCCTTATTGGCGCTATGGGAATTTTCTGCCGTTATTGGATTGTTTATATTGGCCAAAGTATTTTTGCCTATTTACTACCAATACGATTGTACCACCACAACTGAATTACTCGAAAAACGTTACCACAATAAACACATACGCGCGGTAATTAGCCTTCTGTTTTTTCTCGGTTCAGCCTTGATATTTTGTCCCGCGGTTATCTATAGCGGCTCTTTATTTATGCAAAACATGTTTAACATAGATATCCCAATAATGTATATCGCTAGTGTATTCGCCATAGTAGGCGCTTTGTACGCGATTTTTGGTGGGTTACGAGCGGTCGCGGTTTCAGATACTTATTCTGGAGTGATTCTTCTTATCATGGCGGTAGTGGTGGTATTTTTAGCATTAAACGCAATTGACTATAACTTTGAGGGGATCCCCAAAGAGCGTCTCACTTTAATTGGTGACAATGATTCACCCATCCCATGGCATACCCTTTTTACCGGCATGATTTTTATACAAATGTTTTATTGGGGTACCAATCAAGTTATTACACAACGAGCCATGGCGGCACCCAATATAAAAGAAGCGCAAAAGGGTGTCTTTGCCGCTGCTGGAATAAGACTATTAATTGTCCCTACTATTATAGTGGTTCCAGGTATTGTGTCTTTCAAATTATATGGCGATATCGGTGATGCAGCCTATGGGACTATTGTGGGCGATTTGTTACCCAATTACTTAAGTGGTGTATTTGCTGCTGCTATGGCAGCCGCGGTGTTGACAACATTCAACAGTAATCTAAATTCAGCCACTGCCCTGTATGTTTGCGATATCCACGAGGCGTATTTTAATAAAAAACCTAACGTGCAGAAACTATCGGGTTTTGTGACAATTTTGATCACTTTGTTGTCGTTAGCTTTAGTATTAGTTTACCGAGAAGCCGATAGCATCATCAATCTCATTCAGCAACTTTACGGACTTTTGAGTATGCCAATTTTATCGGTGTTTATTTTAGGCCTGGTATTTAAAAATGTGCATGCAGGTGCCGGCCTATTTTCGGTCATTTTTGGTGTAACTTTATACGCTCTGCTTTCATTCGAATTTTCTCCCTTTTTTGCCCCCTTTGATTTGCATTACATCCATTTGATGTTTGTGACTCTGCTTAGCTGCATTGTTTTGTCTTTATTGCTCAACTGGGCGGTTTATAAGCAAAAACCTCAGTTCCAATGGGTTAATAGCTGAGTATCAATAACACTAATGTCTATTGAGGCGGGCTGTGTAGCATCAGCCAACAGCGCGCCTCATTGATTAACAAGTGTTGAATTTATTTGATGAAAATTAGCGCTTTAATATGTCTCTAATAATGGTAATTCTAAAATATATCTCGCAATAAATTACAGAAGATTGACCTGTTCAAGTGACGTGAATGATCGCTCAACTGTAAAGTATGACTCCTTTTAAAGCACACTCTAGCAGCTGGATAAATCGTATTATTGCAACGGATATTCACCGCAATCTTGTATTTAACATATTTATATGATTTATTTACATTCATCGGTATTCAAACTAAAATACCTATAGTTTATTAACACAGTACAGGGCCTCACAGCATGAGCCAAGCGGCGGATTTTATAGATTTACATTCAGATTACATGAGCCTTATTTTCGATTGCCGTCGAGGTACGCCTTGTATCCTTTATTTCGGTAAACGTCTCAACCAGCAAAGTAATCACCGCATGCTAGAAGTTTTGTCTACACGACAAGAACCGAAATGTGCACTGGCTGAAGAAGTACCTATTAGTCTGTCTCCCTGTTTGGGGAACGGTTTTACCGGCTCTCCAGGTATCACTTTAAACAATACCGCCAATGCTTGGTCTGTTGGAGCGAGTCTTGTTGATATTAAACAAACTGCACCGAACGAAGTATGTTTTATTTCTGAGGATAGAGTTCGAGGAATTGAGGTAAATCATCAAATAACTCTCGACCTATCTAGTCATGTAGTCATTGCGAATACTCTAGTTCGCAACCTATCACAACAGCCCCTTACGGTTACCGATTGCGCGGCACCAACATTTGCTATTCCTGATCACGTTACTAAAGTGCTTTCCTTTGAGGGTCGCTGGGCACTTGAGTTTCAGCAAAGCACTATTGACTTATTTTTGGGTGCTTATGTCCGTGAAAATCGTAAAGGAAAGACCTCACACGATAATTTTCCAGGTGTGTTAGTGCATGATGAATTTGCAAATGAAAGCCAAGGCGAATGTTATGGATTTCATCTTGGCTGGAGCGGAAATCATCGCACTCGGGTAGAGCTTTTACCCGAACAGCGCACTTATGTGCAAATGGGAGAGTTACTAGGGGGAGAAGAAATTCAGCTTAAGCAAGGGGAAAGTTACCAGTCTCCAAATCTTTATGTCAGTTATTCGGCAAATGGCTTTGGTGAATTATCCCATCATTTCCATACCTATGTGCGCCAAAACCTTCGCCGCTCTGAATATACAACTAATTCGCGTCCCGTTTTCTACAATACGTGGGAGGGCATTTATTTCGACCACAATTTAGAGACCATGAAACAGTTAGCCGATATCACAGCATCGGTAGGCGCTCAGCGCTTTGTACTTGACGATGGTTGGTTTAAAGGGCGCAACAGTGATACCACTAGTTTGGGAGATTGGACGGTAGATGAAAAAGTTTATCCCCAAGGGCTGAGTCCTATTATTGACTACGTGAAATTACAAGGGATGGAGTTTGGGATTTGGTTTGAACCAGAAATGGTCAACCCTGATAGTGATTTGTATCGAGCGCACCCAGAATGGGTGTTGTCGAGTGAAGGTAATCCACAAATCATGTTTAGAAACCAACTGGTACTCGATTTAACACGCCAAGAGGTAAGCGATTATTTATTTTCAAAAATCAGTGCCGTTTTGAGTGCTTATCCGGATATTGTCTTTATTAAATGGGATATGAACCGCGATATTAATCACACTGGCAATGCTAACGGAAAAAGTGCGATTCACCTGCAAACAAAAGCTGTTTACGCGTTAATTGCCCGAGTTAAAAGCGCACACCCTCATGTTGAGATTGAAAGTTGCTCATCGGGAGGCGGCCGCATCGACTATGGCATATTGGCACATACCGACCGTGTATGGACATCTGACTCAAATGATGCGCTCGACCGTCTAAGTATTCAACGCGGCGCTTCATTTTTCTTTCCTCTTGAACTTTTAGGATCACACGTTGGTCCTCGCGATTGTCATATTACCGGCAGACGGATTAGCATGGACACCCGCATAGCTGTTGCGCTATTTGCTAGTATGGGTATGGAAATGGACCCTCGAGAATTAACATCAGAAGACAAAGATAAATTAAAAGCTGGGGTGGAGCTATACAAAGCGCATAGAGGCTTAATTCATAGTGGTAGACACCATAGGTTAGATTCAAACGAAAATTCAATAGATTATGGCGTGGTCTCTCACTGTAAAACACAAGCATTATTTGCCTATAATCATGTGCTTGAAAGCAGAAGAACCCAGCCTAAACGTTATAGGTTTGTTGGTTTAGTCAAAAACTACGAATACCGCTTCAACTTAGTCTGGCCAACCTCGCTCAAAGAGTATTCACCCTCTATTTTGAGCAAAATAGAAAACCAGACTTTTAGTGGAGAGGTGCTAATGCAGTATGGCATGCAACTGCCAATCACCTTCGTGCAAACTAGTCTCATTTTCAAGCTACACAAGGTGTAGAATTTACCGTACACTGATCGATTGAAGCCGTTTATATGTTATATGCGGCTTAGTATTTTTGAATGGAATTAGTATGTCTCAAAACCGTAATTTAACCCAACAGCTTACTCATACTCTAGGTGTATCAATCGTAAATGGTAAGTATCCCGTCGGCGAGGGCATGCCTTCTGAAGCAATTCTCTGTAAGCAATTCGAGGTCAGTAGAAGCTCCACCCGAGAGGCTGTGAAAATGCTCTCAGCAAAGGGACTTATTTCATCAAGACCCAAAAAAGGTATTAGAGTATTACCTGAAACGGAATGGAATTTGTTCGATAGCGATGTGCTTTCTTGGATATTACAAAGTAAACCTTCTTTGAGTTTATTGAGAGAATTCACACAAGTCAGAGCGGCAATAGAACCCAACGCAATGAAACTTGCGGCACGAAACGCAACGCCCAAACAGCTAAAACAAATTGAAGAAGCTCTGTTTAGAATAGCAGAAGCCGAAGAAGGTTTGGACGATCAACTAGATGCGCATATCTGTTTTCTTAACGCAATTTTACAAGCCAGTGGAAATAGGTTTTTCATTCAATTTACTCAGTTTGTCAAAGCAGCATTAAAAGTAAGTATTCGCTATAACAACCAAACTCTAGGTGTTAAAAACACTGACGTCTCATTTCATGCTGATGTGTTTGATGCAATAAAATCAGGCGATGAAAAACGAGCCTATCAACTAGTCGAAGATATCCTTGCTGATGCTTTAGCCTTGATTGAGTCGCGAATATAAAGCGATACTATTTTTCTATTTTGTAACTCTTGATAAAGCTTGGTGTCAGAATTTTGTTCGCTATTCTATGCATTGCTTTCTTTGAGAATTACGTTGCCTGTACCGGCAGCCAATCTATTTGACTAAAAACGTCTTTCAACTTTACAAGCGACCCAATGCGCAACCCACTGAAAGGCTCGGAGTTTTAAATTAGTGTGATTACCAAGGGGCTCTTTCGCTTTCATTACCGAGCGACTTTGTCGTAAAGAGCATATCATTCAGCAGTCAGTATTGATAACTCAAAAGCAACCCATTCAAGGGCTGTCGCCAACTGATTTAGAATGAAATTTCATTAAAGTAACTCTGACCTCTTTTATTTCGGATTTATATAAAACGACACCTGAATTCTTTGATAGCACTAGGGTAATAAAATCAATCGACTAAAAGAAAATGTCGAGGTGAGCATTGAGTACGATCCTGATTTTGGTTTTCCACCGTGAATTGATTACAACAGGCCAGACTACGCGGAAGCTCATAGCCGAGTTGTTATTTATAAGTTTTATGCTAAATAAACCTAACAAGGAAATTGAAGCCAACATTAGCAAGAACGGTCAACGCCGCTTAATTTGGTGTTAGGCAAATAAAGTAAAAATCAAAGGAGACCCTATCAATGACACTTAAATCTACTTTTTATGAGCTTGTAAAGATCAGGTCAATGAATAGTTGGAAATTGAATACTAAAAATAAACTAGTCAAAGTGGTTACATCTTCTAGTAATGTCGGAAATCGAGTAGGGTATGTAACTCAGGAAAAATACATTGTAGGCTTAACTGCATTGCAAATTGAAAGAGATTTGGGTTTAAAACCAAAGATGCTGGCCGGTGGCGCAAAGATATATGAATTGCTCAAACTTCCTGAATTAGGTGAATTCGAATGTAAGTTAAGCACTTGTTTTCCAGGAGGCAGTGTTTTCGAGTGGAAAGATGTTTCTGATCTGGAATTTGAATCAAGAGATTTCTGGCCACCAGGAAAAGGGTTCCCACAGTGGGACATCACCGTTAGTATTCCTACCCGTCTAATTCGTACATTATTAGCACATGAGCCTTACTAAAACTGCATGCTTAACAAAGCAACTTTGTGGATATCGGCTTTAGGTCGTTTCCCATCCATTAAAACTGATAATCAATATCCGTAATCGGCAAATTGATGACGGCTAGCAAAGCTGCTTGGTGATAATCCTGAGTCTTGAACTAGTCGCTTTCAGTTAAAACATATTTATGTTGTGGCGTAATTAAATTGAGGGTTGTTTTGCCCTCTAACTCTCCAACAATAAACTCCACACCCGAGGTTGCACCATCAGTGATAACTAGGGATATAGTGCCATCTGGGTTAGTTTTAGAACCTAAGGGACCACGCCACACACCAGAGTCGAGAATCACAGAGTCGCCTTCGTTGCGGATTTCCACAGACCCCAATTTAGGACTCGTATAAGTTTTAGCAAGACTCTTGATGATTGTTGCATCGGCTGGAATTGTCAGCTCAGCGCGCTCCTTAGCGAGGTATTGATTCGCACCATCGACTGCTACCGCAACTTGAGCCTCTGCTTTGGGTTCAGCGTCATAAAGTAACTCGACCAGTTTACGTCCGAAAGGAGCTAGAAGTGCGCCTCCCCTATCTGAATTAGTTAAGATGACTGCGCCAATATTTGCCTCTGGAATGATCACCATTTGTGACAAATAACCCGCCATTGAACCACCATGCTCTACTATGGCAATGCCATCAATGTCTTTATTTGACAATCCCATACCGTATGTAGACTCGGCCCCCGTTTCTACAAATGGGGCTCTGCGCTCTAATAATGGGGTTTCAGCAAACAGGCGTTTTCCGTCAGGTGCAATTCCTCCAGACAATTCATTGTAAATATATTTCAGCATATCGGTTGGTGTTGACCAAGCGCCACCAGCTGGGCGGTAAGCTATAACGGTATGATTAAAACCATCACTTGGTGTTTGTTTTATTGCGGTTATTTCGCCATCAAAATTAACTGTATAGGGTTTGGCGATATTGCCACTTAACGCCGTTTTGAAGTCGAAAGTGGTATGACTCATATCTAATCTGTCAAAAATATATTCTTGCATAGCACGATCATAGGCTGCGCCTAGTTCCATATCAGGATAGAGTTTATAAGCGGCGACGTATCCCGCGGCTGCGGCCATCTGATTATTATATTGATAGAGTTCACCAAAGCCACTTGTTGGCTGGGTAGCGGCCAATTCGTCAAACACAGATTGAGCAGGAGTATCTGGACCATTATTAAAAACCCATTCGAAGTCTTTACGGGGTAACCCCGTACAGGCGCATACTAAATGACGTATTAATACACTTTTTGTGGTTTCTTCATCGCCCAATCGGAAATTTGGGTAGTGGCTAATCACTGTATCGTCCCACCCAATCAGGCCCTGCTCCACAAGTTTAGCCAATAACAACGTAGTCATACTTTTGGTGTTAGAGGCAATGATAAATCGCGTGTCTCCGTCAATGGCTTCAGCCGTTTCTATATCTTTGACTCCCACACCACCAGAATAAACCACTTCACCGTTTTGAATTATTCCCACGCCAGCGCCAGGAATTTTAAGCGCTTGAGTAGAGTTTTTTAGAAACTCTAGAAGTTCTGCAACTATTTCTGGCGTAATTGTTTTAGCAGTTTTCCCCTTGAGATCAATTGATTGGTATCCTGCACGAGTCAAACTTTGATACATTTTGCGAACCGCTGCACCGCGCTTTCCCAGCGTACCTAAATTAGCGTCAATTAAAAAAACCGACCACTGATTTTGGTAGTAGTGTGGATAGGCATACACCACTCGTTCTTCTGCGGGAGAGGTTTGATATTCAATTTCTACAATTGCATCCCACCCCCGTGTCGGCGCATTTTCATTTTCGAGTTTTAGCACTCGATTAAAGTTAGGATCTACCTTGCCCCAAGCCAATTTTGCAGCACTTTGCGCATCCGTAGCTTGGGCAATAGAGACTAACATCACTCTCGCATTACCCTCAGGCGCAGTGTAAGTGATTGCTTCCTTACTTTCTGAGCGCAGCCAATCTTTAGGTTCTGAAAACGTTGGCGTGTAAACACTCTGTTTTTTCGCATTATTAGCTGAGGGGGTTACCGTTTCGTTCGAAGAACAGCCCAAAAATAAAACACTGATTACAAAACACAGATGTAGCGAACGTAGAAAAAATTTCATTTGAAGGACCTAGAAAGTTTGTAGACACAAGAAAGCCTAGAACATAGTTTGCTGCAATACAATAGTTCAAAAAACAAACAAAAAGGTTATTTACAAAAATGACCTTATATACATATGAGCACTCGCTAGATTGAAGTTTTCAGGAATTGCTGTTGGTAATTGGATTGCGTTCTTCAATCAAGTTTATTCTTGAAAAAGAAGACTAACTGCAACACAGTAACAAAACGGAAGGGATTTTAGACTGTGTTTTTTGACAACTCTGTAATAAAAGGGGTCACTCTGAACCCATTGATCTTGTTTGAACTTTTTCATCAGTTGGTTTTCTTTATTTTTGAACACTTTACTCAGTCGATATGCTTGATAAGCGTTCACACCTAACTGTACCAGCGCATCGTGTCCGATGTTGATGGTCGAACCAGAAGTTTCGCGATGCGGCTTAAACGTGACCGCAGCACTAAAGTAGTAGTATTCCAATCCGCCAATCCAGAAATTTGGGTCTGTCATTTCGATACTGAATTACTCAAAGACATGTCTACGGTCGCCGTGTCTCGCGACGATGCGCAGCTATTCGACTTACAAGAAGTCTGTGAACGGATCAGCAAAGTACCACAAGCAACTATCGCCAAACTTGAAGGTTTTGCCCGTGGCGGTGGTCACGAACTTGCACTGGCCCTTGATATGCGTTTTGCAGCCCGTGGTAAATATAAATTTATGCAGATGGAAGTTGCCATGGGCATTTTACCTTATGGTGGCGGTGCCTCACGTATGGCTCGACAAACTGGATTAGGAAAAGCCTTAGAAATAATTCTAAGTGCCCGTGATTTTGACGCTGATGAAGCTGAGCAACTCGGCACCATCAACAAAGCACTGGATCCTGAAGAAATCGGAGAATACGTGGATACTCTTGCTAAAAGAATCTCACAGTTCCCAGCTGAGTCTATCAACGCCTGTAAACAAGCCGTTTATGAGTCAATCGACAAACCGATTACAGACGCGTTAAAAGCTGAAGCTTACTGGTTATATCAAGCCACCAGCAAAACGCCTGCAATCAAACGATTCACTCTTGCAGATGAGCAACGCTTGGAAGACGACATTGAAACTCAGCGCAATTGGAATGATGTGGTTATGCAAGTCCAAGATATTAACTAATCATTATATACAAAATCTAAATTCTGATTCCTTATGTTAGAAGTTTATCTACAAGTTAATATGTAATAAATTGCTGTTTTAGGGTGTCACTACAAACACACTCAACTTGAGTGGAGGTAAATTATGTCAATTAATCAATTACAACAGGCCCGTGAGTTAGCTTTACCTTCACGTGAGGCAATGTTGCACCGTGCGCCTTCGGTGCAACAATTTTGGAATGATAATCAACAGTTATTAAGTAATGCTTGGCAAGAGTGGGAGGAAAACGAAAATATTCTTATTCCTTCTCTAGATATTGCGTTGCTTGATGAGCGTTTACGTAATGCAGTAACACAAGCATGGCAAGATCCCAGCAAAGAAAGCGCAGTACAAGATCTGTGGCAAGAAGTAGCGCCTAACGTATTTGAATGCCAATTTTTTAATCCTGAGCGTCTTGCTGAACTACGCGCTTATTTAGAAAACGTATGGGATGCACAAATTCCGCTACGCCCACCTTATGGCATAGTGTTAAATCGTCGTGGCGCGATGCTTGATAGACGTTCCGAAGGTTTTCTTGCGGCGCCGAGTTTTCAGGCGTTTTATCAGGAGCTTATTGATACATATATGCGCCCTATTGCGCGTATGCTATTTCCAGAGATCACCGGTTATGACACTCAAAGTTTTGGGTTTTCTATTCATTATCAACCCTCTACAGATACTTCAATTCGTCCGCATACCGATGCTTCGGCTGTGACTTTAAACATTAACTTAAACTCACCAGAAGAGTCTTATGCGGGTTCAGCATTGAATTTTTATGACCCACAGCACGGATTAACTAGTGAACTAACCTTTAAACCCGGTACCGCCGTGATCCATAGGGGTAATGTTCCCCATGCCGCTCAGTCAATTACCAGTGGTACACGTTCCAATTTTGTACTTTGGCTATTTGGTAACAATGGAGTCATGCCACCACGTGAAGCGAATCAGGTGAGTTTTGATGCAACGCAACGTTGGACCGTTCCTTCAACTAAACAAGATGATTTTGCACCATTTTAGCCTACGCTTAGGTAGGCATTAATCACAACAAGAGGATATGAAATATGTTAGGTGAAAACCACTCTCTGAAAAGCGATTTTCCAGATTTTATTGAACAGATAAAAACTCTGACTGCGAACGACCAAAATTTCGCGACTCAAACCCAAGAGTACGATGCACTAGACAAAGAAATTCGTGGGTTAGAGTTACAAGATTCGCCAATTGACGATGAAACTATGCATGCTAAAAAGTTACGCCGTGCGGCCTTAAAAGACCAGTTGTACCAACAATTGTTGCAAGCTAACAGCTAGCACAGGTTTTAGCTAAAACACTACAAGCCAAAGGGATTTTCAATACTTTGGCTTGGCTGGGTAAACCAACGTGGGCCTTGGTCTGTCATATAGAAATGGTCTTCTAAGCGAATCCCAAACTCATCGGGTATCACTAACATGGGTTCATTACTAAAACACATGCCTGTGGCAAGAGGGGTTTGATTTCCGCCGACTAAATAAGGCCATTCGTGTATGTCTAAACCTATACCATGACCAGTGCGATGCGGGCAGCCAGGGGTTTGATACTCTGGTCCCAAACCTTGTGTAGATAAGTATTGTCGAGCCGCCGCATCTACGGCCTCACAAGGCTCTCCTATTTGAGCGGCATTAAAAGCTGCAAGTTGTGCCGCTTTTTCATTATTCCAAAACTGCTTTTGTCTTGCGGTTGGCTCACCAAACACATAAGTGCGAGTAATATCAGATAAATAGTCGTGCACCTTACAACCTGTATCAATTAATACCATATCACCTGGCCTTAAGGTTTGTGGATCTTTGACGCCATGTGGGAAAGAAGTGGCAACACCAAAGAGAACAATACAAAAATAGCTACCTGGTGCCCCTACTTTTTGGTGTGCCTGTTTAATAAATTCTTCGACCTGTGTGGTGGTTATGCCTGCATACAGCATACTCGCTGTGGCTTGATGCACGGCTAAAGTCATGTCCATTGCGGCTTGCATTAACGCTAGTTCGTTAGCCGATTTATGCATTCTGCATTGGGCGGTCACTGCTTGTGCATTGATTAGTGTCAAGCCAGTTTGTGCCTTATTGATACCATCAAAAATAAAAAACTGAGCACTTTCGTCAATACCAATAGTGGCGGTATCCGCTATCCCCAATTGCTTTAATACCTCAACAAACAAAATGTAGGGATTTTGATGCTCTTGCCAGCCATGTATCGGGCCATCTATGATTTTAAAACCATTTAAACTGCCAATCTCAAAAAATGGCGCTATGTATTGAACCTTCCCTTTTGCCGGTAATATTGCGCCCACCATTCGCTCACTGGCATACCATTTCATACCTGTAAAATAAGTGAGGTTGGTACCAGCATTGAGATAGATTGCATCTATGTTATTAGCTTGCATATAAGACTGCGCCTTAGCAATACGTGCTAACAATTCCTGTGGTTGTATGGGGGTAAGCGTTGTGGTCATATCATTTAATGAGGCTAATGCTTGTTCTGCCGTCTGAGTACCCACACCAATGGTTGTCATATTGTTTCCTTGTTTGATACCCCAAAGTACACTCTGGGAATCACTTTAATTCGATAATAATAGCGATCATATCACCCAGATTCGCAAGATTGTTAATGATACTGTTTAAGTGACCTTATATTCATCATGCTGCTATGATTTAATTCAACAAACACTCAACAATCGCGGAAAATAAGAATGCATAGGCACTTTTACAAACATATCAAACCCTATATTGAACAGGAATTAAGCTTAGCGAAACGCGCCAGAAAACATGGCCATGTTAGAGTGGAATTTACCCATTTAGAAAACGCTCATGTGCTGGGGCAGGCATCAACTTTATTACATACTAAAGTACATGTTTTAATGCTGATTTGGGCAGTGAGGCAAGTCAATGTTAAAGAGGGAGTAGGTCAAGTATTACGTATAGTTGGAGCGGCAACAAAAACGGCAATGGGTTTTATTCCAATCGGCAATACGGGAGGAACCAGCGTAAGCCCTTTTCAAGTATTACCTGTCGATCCTAAACTTGCAGCTATTATTGCTAAGGCCAATAGCAGCAAACCTAATTAACTTAGGGCCAACCATAAACCCACGCCTATCAATAAAGCGCCAGAAATACCGTTCATCCAACGGATATTATTACCTTTGTTAAGTAGCGTTTTTAAACCTTTGCCACCCGTTGCGTAAATCAACAAACAGATAAATTCACTCAACATAATAATGCCTACTAAGACCAACAGTTGAAAGGTAATTTCTCTAGATGCATCAATAAAAGGCGGCAATATAGACAACATAAATGCCCATCCCTTTGGATTGGCGATGGCAGTTACAAAACCCTGTGATATCAAGGCACCACGGCTGATGACTAAAGAGTCGTCAGATCCGAAAGACACCCGCCTGCTGGCCCAAAACATTTTGCAGCCTAGATACATCAAATACAGCCCACCTATCCATTTAAACCACATAAATAAAGTGGGATAGTTCAACATGATGGTTGCGGCTCCCATTACTGATAACACTGCAACTAACGCCACGCCAAATACCTCACCAAGCATCATCCACAAGGTACGACGAAGCCCCACTTTTAACCCCAATGTCATGGCTAGCGTCATACACATACCAGGGGTAATTGATATAAAAAACATGGTAGGAATAAACACGGCTATTGTGGCAAGAGTAGGCATAATTTCAGAGCTTCAACTTAGATTTAAACGGTTTTATTTTTGGATTCAAATTTAAAGGTAGTAAAAGAGAATAAGGTTCGAGACTTATTCGACTAACCGCTTAAGTACTCATCCCATTCTAATGAATGGGGATCAAATGCCTTTATTAGGCTAGGTTTAACTATTTTAAAATAGGGAGACATATCAAAGTCCCTCGGCACATATAAACTGTGATGACGGATTTGTAACACTTCATCGCAATATGCCTTACTTTGTGGTTGTTTAGCTTTTTCGAAAAAAATATTCGGCAGTATCGGATAACGAATTGATTGAAATGTCTGTGCTATGAACGAACTACAAATGGCTCTAGTGGGATCACCGCTACCAAGAACAATCATTTTTCTACGCCAGCGATTAGGTACCGGCGGTGTTTGAACTAAGTAGCGCATCAAGTCAAACACGTTTTTCATATCATACTGATGGCCAATTTTTCCAGTGGCGAAGGAAATGACATTTTCTAGATCTTCGGGATTCAATCCTACAGGCCTACAAATCCTTGTATGTAAGTGCTCATAATGACTCAGAGGTATGGTTCTAATTCCATCCAGTACATCGGCTTCAACTAAAGTCACCTTGCTACAACTAGGCTCAATACTTTCGCTGTCATCGGCAATACATAAAGCAGCATGAGACCAGGTTGATTGAGTGAGGTATTTGATAGCAGTACTGATCCGGCTAGAGCCATCTACCAACAACACATCACCCACTCTAATAGTTGCAGCCAACAACTCTGGTGTGCAGGTTGAAGGCTGAATGCTGCCACTGGGTTTTTCTAGATACGCAGCTAACCAGCGGCCAATTTTATTCATCAAACTCATTCAACACTCAACCCTATGAAAGTCACCACCCGCATTTAACATCAAGTCATTTCTTCAAGAAAACGACTTTAATTGTTAAATACTCACTCGTTTGTAAGGTCGATATTCCGGCATCCAAAAATTTCGTTCAATACGTTCTTGTAATATCTCATCAGATACTTCTAAGGCAAGATTTTGTTGCATCGCTATTTTAGCTACATCAAAAGCAATTTTTTTACTCAGTTGTGCAATTTCGCCCAACGATGGAAGTAAATTGCCTTCTCCTGTTGCTGCAAGTGGTGAGGCTTCTGCCAAAGCTAAACTTGTCGCCATTAACATTTCGTCGCTGATCAAACTGGCTTTGGCTGCAATGACACCTAAACCAATACCAGGAAATATATAACTGTTATTACACTGCGCTATGGGATAAGTCTTGCCTTGATACTCAACGGGTTTGAACGGGCTGCCCGTAGCAATAATAACTTTCCCTTCGGTCCATTCGATAACCTGCTGTGGGGTAGCTTCGACTTGACGAGAAGGATTACTCAACGGAAAAATAATCGGTAGTTCGCAGTGTTTTTTCATATTACGAATAACCTGTTCAGTGAATAATCCTGCTTGCCCTGATACACCAATTAAAATATCAGGTTGAGCGCAATTAATGACGTCAAGCAATGAAGGATATTCGCTGCTAAATGACCACTCTTGGATTGCATCACTTGTTTGCACAAGACGCTGCTGGAAATCTCGAAGATCTTGCATGCCTTGGGTGAGTAAACCGAAGCGATCTACCATAAATACTTGACTGCGGGCTTGGGCATCAGAAATACCTTCTAAGCACATTTGTTGAATAATTTGTTCGGCTATGCCACAACCCGCAGATCCTGCACCGACAAAGGCCACTTTTTGTTGTGACAATTTAACGTTCTTACTTTTACAAGCCGCTAAAATAGTCCCTACCGCAACCGCAGCCGTACCTTGAATATCGTCATTAAAACAGCAAATTTTATCTCTGTAACGTTCCAGCAATGGCATAGCGTTAGGCTGTGCAAAATCTTCGAACTGCAACATCACTTCAGGCCAACGTCTGTATATAGCTTTGATAAACATATCAACAAACTCGTTGTATTCTTCCTGACCAATACGTTTGTGACGCGCGCCCATGTACATAGGATCCGCTAGCAGCTTTTCGTTGTTAGTACCAACATCTAACATTACGGGTAAGGTATAGGCTGGGCTAATTCCACCACAGGCTGTGTATAAAGATAACTTGCCAATTGGAATACCCATGCCACCAATACCTTGGTCACCTAATCCTAAAATGCGCTCTCCGTCAGTAACAACTATGACCTTAACTTTACGCTTAGTGGCGTTTCGTAAAATATCGTCCATTTGATGACGCTCAGAATAAGAAATAAACAATCCTCGAGAACTACGGTAAATATCTGAAAATTGCTCACATGCGTCCCCCACTGTTGGGGTATAGATTATCGGCATCATCTCGTCGATATGTTCTTTAACCAAGCGGTAATACAAAGTTTCATTGTTATCTTGAATGGCCCGCAAGTAGATGTGTTTGTTAATAGGTTCGTCAAAACTGGAATACTGCATATAAGCACGATCGACTTGCTCTTTTATGGTTTCGTAGCGCGGCGGAATAAGGCCAGTTAAATTAAACGTAATACGTTCATCTGAACTAAATGCACTGCCTTTGTTTAACAAAGGGGTTTCTAATAAGGAGGGACCAGAATGAGGAATGTAGAGAGCATTCTTTGTAGCTGGGTTGGCCATTAACGTTTGTCCTGTGGTTTTATATAATTATTTAGTTTTTACTGGCCACTTAGGCCAGTAAAACAGTAAGGTTTTAAAATATGTCTTCTATCTGTTTTTGACTTTGTTCACTTTGGTCGGCAGCCTCAATAATTTGTGCATCTGCAACAAAAGTTTGCGGCTCTGTACCCTGAGTAAAGTATTCAAACATAGATGTTTTGTCGGTTCTATTAGTAAGTTTACCGGTACCTTTATCAATACGTACAGTAAGTAAATCTGTAGGCATGGGAAGCATATGTTCTGGTTTATCGGCCAATGCATATTGCATAAACCTTATCCACGCAGGTTGCGCAGCATGCGCACCTGATTCGCTGCCAACTAGTGCGTTACCGATGTAATTAAATTTTTGCGGATTTTTGTTAACCAAATTTTGATTGCGAGTAGTGCGTCCCAAGCGACGATTGTTGTCATCAAACCCTACCCAAGCGGTGGCGACTAAGTCTGGTGTAAAGCCACTAAACCAAGTATCTCGCACGTCATTGGTGGTACCTGTTTTACCCGCAACATCGCTACGGCGGTTCATCAATAACGCGGTACGCCATCCTGTACCTCGATTATCCCATGAACCATTAATTTGCACCGCTGAACGCATCATTTCTGCGACTAAAAAGGCATTTTCAGCACTGATAACCCGAGGCGCAGATAGAATATCGTTAACCGGTTCTTCCACTTGTTGTGTCAAACCGAATTCGGCGGCTAACAGCGCCTCAATATCTTCAGGGTCGGTTTCAGCTTGTCCAGTTTGACTGGGTGATCCACAAGGATCGCATGCTTGTTTAGGGTTCGCTTCCCATAATATGTCACCCATTTCATTCTCTATACGTTGAATAAAATGAGGTTGAATTAAGAAACCACCATTGGCAATGACCGCCATGGCAGTTGCCACTTCTAGTGGTGTATGAGAGCCAGAGCCCAGCGATAGCGTTTCATCTAAGGGAATGTCATCTTTGTTAAAACCAAAACGAGTCAGGTATTCTGCGACATTATCTAACCCAACAGCTCGCAATAAACGCACCGATACCACATTTTTTGATTTACTTAATGCTACGCGCATACGTATGGGACCATCATATTCAGCAGGAGAGTTCTCTGGACGCCACGCATTACCTGAACCAGATTGCCACTGAGTAATAGGCGCATCATTTATGATACTTGCCAAAGTGTAACCATTTTCAAGAGCGGCTGAATAAATAAAGGGTTTAATATTCGAACCCACTTGCCTTTTGGCTTGAGTCGCGCGATTAAATTGACTTTGGTAGAAACTGTAACCACCTACCACAGCTTGAACTGCACCATTTTTAGGATCCAGTGCTACAAAAGCACCACTAGCTTGTGGGTATTGCGCCAGTTGCCAGTGCTGGTCGTCTTCTCTTTGGCGCGTCAATATCAGCGCACCTTCTTGCAAGATATCTGAAGCAGTTTTGGGATCTGGCCCTTGTTTTGAGTCATTAATATAAGGTCTGGCCCAATCTAATCCGTCCCAATCAATAATATTGTACTTACCTTGCTGGTTATAAATAATGACGTCTTTTTCATTCACTTTGACAACAATAGCAGGATGCATTGATTCAAATGTTTGCACATCTTGTAGGTAAGTTAACATTTGTTCTTCAGACCATGGGGCAGAAGAATCTGGTTGTGATTCTCCTGTCGAAGTGCTCTGGGTATTCTTGTCATCGGTTTTATCTGTCGACCATAACTGTTCGACTGGGCCGTGATAACCATGACGTTCATCGTAGTCGTGTAAATTTCTACGTACTGCATGTTGCGCTGCAGCTTGCATGTCAGACGAAACCGTTGCATAGATTTGATAGCCCCCAGTTTCGGCTTCGTCTTTTCCGTAAAGCTCAATCATCTCAC
This sequence comes from Paraglaciecola arctica, assembly GCF_018861065.1. Lineage (GTDB taxonomy): Bacteria > Pseudomonadota > Gammaproteobacteria > Enterobacterales > Alteromonadaceae > Paraglaciecola > Paraglaciecola arctica_B. Next base: position 151,682 of record NZ_JAHKQO010000007.1, on the reverse strand, counting down.
TGTAAATAATGTCTGCTAGGTAAGGGGCATCTAAATTAATTTCAGCGCCATACTTTTTAGCAGTGACAGGAGCGTTTACAGCTTGCTCAAATTGCGCCTGATCAATATATTCTTCGTCTAACATTCGCATTAACACAATGCGTCGTCTGGCCAAAGAACGTGCTGGGCTGCTTATTGGATTGAGTGCAGATGGCGCTTGCGGTAATCCTGCAATAGTAGCAATTTGAGCCAATGTGAGTTCGTCAAGGGACTTACCATAATAAACTTGTGCAGCAGCACCAAAACCGAATGCTCGATGTCCTAATTCTACCTTGTTTAGATACAACTCCAGAATTTCTTGTTTGCTAAGTAGTTGTTCCATATGCCAAGCTAGGATTATTTCCCGTATTTTACGAATGTATTTTTTCTCACGAGTGAGGAAAAAATCTCTCGCCATTTGCATAGTCAGAGTACTACCGCCCTGACCTTTCTCGCCAGTGACGACTAAATTAATAAAAGCGCGCATCATGCCGATAGGATCTATACCAGGATGATCATAAAAGCGACTGTCTTCAGTGGCTATTACAGCTTGTTTTAGTTGTTCTGGAATTTGCTCAAGGGTAAGCGGTATGCGGCGTTTTACTCCATACTGGGAGATTAACTTGCCATCTTGAGTAAAAATGCGCATAGGGGTTTGTAATCGAACATCTTTAAGGACATCGACACTGGGTAGGTCAGATTTGATATAAAAATAGGTACCTAAAAGGATTACAATACCAACAACAAACGTGACAGAGATGGTTATTAATGCGGGTTTAAGTAACTTCACGGATAGATAATACCAAGGCAACTTCTAATAAATGATCTACATTTTATACCTATGTACAGTTATTAGAACCATAAAACACAAAAAATTACGTAATAATGCTGGCGTGGAAATTTTCTCATTCATTTGGATGTCTAACAATTGAAAAATTTATTTGGCCCTAAAGTACAAAAAATGATTGGCCTAGATATAGGAACTCGGTTTATTAAAGCCGTGGTGCTAGAAAAATCAGGTGAAAAATATAGCGTGCAGGCATACGCCTGCGAGCCTATTCAGGGTAATGCTTTTGCAGAGCGAGAGATCAAAGATTTCGAAGCGGTGAGTCATGCACTAAAGAAAGTGAAGCTTGCGTTAAAAAGTAAAAACAAGCTCGTTGCTATAGCCGTGTCGGGCTCTACTGTTTTGAACAAAATTGTATATATGGATCCCGGACAAACAGACCACGAACTTGAAAGCCAAATTGAATTGGAAGCAGATAGTTTAATTCCCTACCCTTTGAACGAGGTGTACATAGATTTTGAAGAGATAGGGAACAGCCAAACCACTAATAACAAAGTTGAAGTGCTTCTAAGTGCAGTTCATAAAGAGCTAGTCGACCGCAGAATCACCCTACTAGGTGAAGTAGGTTATGAGGCTAAAATAGTGGACGTTGAAAGTTACGCTTTAGGCGCAGCGGTAGCAAACTTTTACCCTCAAACAGAAGAAGAAACTGTGTGCTGCATTAATATTGGCGCGAGCCACTTACAAATGTGCGCCGTAAAAAATGGAAACGTCATTTATACGAAAGATCATAACTTTGGTATGGATGCCTTGATTCAAGACCTAACCATGTTATATAGCCAAGAACGCTCTCAAATTGAACAGCAGTTGACTGATGGCACCTTGCCAGAAACATGGAAGCAAGACTCTTATCCAATGTTTTTGGCTAACCTACAACAGAATATAAACCGAGCCTTACAATTATTTATTAGTGCAACAGGTGAGACCCGCCCCAGCTCTTTGCTGATATGTGGAAGTGGAAATCATCTCAAATCTTTACCTGAAGACTTAAGCGCTGATTTAGGCATTGAAGTAGTATGCTTCTCCCCATTTACCGATATGACGATAGCAGACACCGTTAACCAAGGAGATTTTGAACAAGTCTCCGGTCAACTTGTTATTGCTACAGGTTTGGCCAGCAGGAGTTTTCAACCATGGCACATATAAATTTATTGCCTTGGCGCGAAAGTCGCAGAGCTGAGCAAAAGAAGAATTACCTAACCTTACTTGGCGGGCTTGCATTCGCAGCCTTTGGCCTAATGTTTGCCGCCGGAAATGTATTGGATAAGATGATAGATAACCAAAATTATCGCAATAGTTTTATCGAGCAACAAACCGCTATATTAGATCAACAAATTGAAAAAATTAAGAATATCAAAAAAGACAAAGAAGCAATTGAGCAAAGAATGGCTTTGATTGAACAATTAGAGTCCAGCAGAAATGCGGTTCCTATAGTGTTGGATGAGTTAGTGCGATTGGTTCCCCATGGCTTATCGTTCCGTAGTTTTTCTCGTCAAGGCAATTTAATCGAAATATTAGGAGTCAGTGAATCCAATAACAGGTTGGCTGATTTCATGCGACAGTTGCAAGACTCAACCGTCTTTAGTAGCGGAGAACTCTCTTCAATTAAGGCCGACACTTCAGCCCTAGAAGCAGTCAGTGATTTTAAGCTCACATTTACTATTAATCCTAGCGTTGCACCGGATTTCTCAGTGATTACCGAGGAGCCAAGTAAATGAAGTTTGATGTTAACAAGTTAAAAGAGATCAACGATTTAGACTTCGAACAAATTGCCACTTGGCCCTTTGAAGTAAAGTCTTTGGTGGCTTTGTTTGTAGTAGTATTTGGTCTGTTGGGTGGTTATTATTTTTTATTGAAAGATAAATTACCTGTTCTCGAAGAAGCGCAGAATAAAGAGGTAACGTTAAAACAAACGTATCAAGGTAAATATCGTATTGCCGTCAACTTAGCCGCTTATGAAGAACAATTAAGTCAGTTACAAAGTGACTTTTCTTCGATGTTGAAATCGCTGCCAACCAGTAATGAAACCCCAGGGTTATTAGATGACATCACCTTGGTTGGCACCTCAGCGGGACTCACATTTAGGCTACTAAATTGGCAAAGAGAAATTCCAAAAGAGTTTTATTCCGAATTACCTATCGAAATGGAGGTATACGGTGGATATCACAATTTTGGGCAATTTGCCTCGGAAATTGCAGGACTACCACGTATTGTTACTGTGCATGATTTTGAAGTGACTCAAGAGAGCAATACCCTTAAACTCAAAGTCCAAGCGAAAACCTATAGAACCTCCAATGAGCAGGAAACTGCGGCTAAGGGGCAAACACAATGAAACATTTTAAAATAGTGTTTGCGGTTTTGATTTTGAGTGGCTGTGAAGCCAAAGTTGATGATTTGCAGTTATTTATTACCGAAGTAAAACAAACCACTTCAGTTAATATTGAGCCTTATCCGGAATTTGAAAGCAAACCTACTTTTATCTATTCGGCCGACACTTTACGTAGTCCTTTTCAGCGCCCAAGAAATACTGGAGCCGAAGTTGAGCTTACAATCGCTGCACAGCCAAATTGTGCGCAACCAGACTTTAATCGTAGCAAACAGCCATTGGAGAAATTTGGTATCGATGCGTTATCTGTTACTGGAGTATTTCAATCTAACGGTAAAAAATGGGCACTTATTCAGTCCAATACAGGCAGTTTATTTAAAGCTACAATTGGCGATTACCTAGGATTGTTTTTTGGGAAAATCGATTCTATTCAAAATGGCACAGTTTCTTTTACTGAAATGCTGCCCGATGGTGCTGGCTGCTGGCAGAAAAAGCAAGCCACACTCACCATGCTTTCGAAGGCAGGAGAAAACAATGTCTGAGCGTTTTATTTTTAACAAGAAACTTAACCGAACGAATCCTACTTGGTATTGGATATTAGCCGTCGTTTTTGGCCTGTTTACATTTGAATCATTAAGCCAAGAAAAAGCGGCAGTATTGATTGATCCACAACCTAAGTTAGACAACGTATTTCGTTCCGAATTGAAAGACGTTGAGTTTTCACGTTTACCTAGTGGTGGCGCAGAAGTGTTAATGACCTTCAGCAATAAAAATTTCCAGTTACAGTTGAGTGAAAAAGGCAAATCTTTAAGCTTGGTATTGCCTCGAACAAAACTAGGTGACGAACAATTATTTAAGTTAGACGTGGTAGATTTCGCAACACCAGTAAATAACATTGAAACCTTTCAAGAAGAAGAACAATCCAAAGTGGTGTTTGCTCTGCAAGACAGAATCACCTTCAGTCATCAAAAAAGTGCCAATAGTCTAAGCATTAAAATTGAAAAACGTTTGAAGGATGCGCCAGAAGAAGACCCAAAAAGTAACTTTGCTGGCGAACCTATATCCCTCGATTTCCAAGATGTACCTGTACGCCAAGTGTTACAAATCATTGCCCAAGTTAACGGCTTTAACCTAGTTACAACAGATACAGTAACAGGCAATGTGACTATCAGTTTGTCAGGCGTTCCTTGGGATCAGGCGTTAGATATGATTCTAAAAATTAAAGGATTGGACAAAAGACTAGAAGGCAATATCTTGCTGATAGCCCCAACTGAAGAACTCACAGCACGTGAAACCCAGCAGTTACAGTCTAAACAGCAAGTCGCGGAACTGGCTCCTTTAGTTTCCACTAACGTACAAATCAATTATGCCAAAGCACAAGACCTTGCAGCCATCCTTAAAGGTACCGAAAACAGTATATTAACTCCTAGAGGAAGTGTTGCAGTTGATGAAAGAACCAACACACTTTTGCTAAGAGATACACAAACGTCAATCGACGAGGCCAAATTATTAGTTAAGGCGTTAGATATCCCAATTAAACAAGTACTAATTGAGTCACGTATGGTGACTGTTAGAGACAACGCCAGTGAATCGCTTGGAGTACAATGGGGATTAAGCGACACAATTAATAACGGTGCAGTTTCAGGTTCATTGACCGGCGCAGACTCTATTGCGAGCGGCGTAGTACCTTCTATATCGGATCGACTTAATGTGTCATTACCTGTAAGTGAACCGGCTGGTAGTATAGGTATTCAAATTGCGCGATTGCTCGATGGAACCATTATTGATTTAGAACTATCTGCCCTGGAGTCTGAAAATAAAGGTGAAGTAATTGCCAGTCCACGCATTACCGTTGCAAATCAGCACGAAGCCTATATCGAGCAAGGTACGGAAATTCCTTATGTAGAAGCCACCTCAAGTGGTGCTACTTCAGTTGAATTCAAAAAAGCGGTATTAAGTTTAAAAGTCACCCCACATATTACTCCGGATAGTCGGATAATCATGGATTTAGTGGTCACTCAAGATACTCGAGGGGATACTGTCACCACCTCAACAGGTGATGCGGTAGCCATAGATACCCAAGAAATTAGTACCCAAGTATTAGTTGAAAATGGCGAAACCATAGTCTTAGGGGGTATTTTTCAACAAAGTAGTTCCGACGATGTGCGAAAAGTCCCGCTTTTGGGTGATTTACCTTTTGTTGGTTATTTGTTTAAGAACACCTCAGAAATACTAGAAAAACGTGAGTTATTAATTTTTGTTACCCCAAAAATCTTAACTGATGAACTACGAAGTAATTAATATTTACCCAACTAACCACTTTAGTTCCGTAAAAAACAGTCTAATCCGTTGATTAGGCTGTTTTTTTATAATTCCTTCCGCATAATCTTTACAAAGCTTGCAAAATTCACTGTAAAACTGAGATAATCCCGCATCGAAATTTTCGACGAGGTCTGGTTAATCCATAAAAGGGTAGCCGCACGAACTTTCTACCCCTTAAACATAGTTGTGAAATAAGCAAAAATGGCTGAAAAACGTAATATATTCCTTATAGGCCCAATGGGTGCTGGTAAAAGCACTATTGGTAGGCACCTTGCAGACGAACTTCATTTAGAATTCTTTGACTCTGATCAAGAGATCGAGAGACGTTCAGGCGCAGATATCGCTTGGATATTTGATCTTGAAGGGGAAGAAGGTTTTCGTCTACGTGAAGAAAACATCATTAACGACTTAACTGATAAACAAGGCATCGTTTTGGCGACAGGCGGCGGTTCTGTAGTCAGTAAGAACGTTAGAAACAGGTTATCAGCGCGAGGCATAGTAGTATATTTACAAACTACTATCGATAAACAAGTCGCTAGGACTCAGCGTGATAAACGACGTCCACTATTGCAGAAAGATGATCCGGAAACCGTATTGCGTAATCTAGCTGAAGAACGCAATCCATTATATGAAGATGCTGCCGATTACATTGTTGATACCGACGACCAAAGTGCTCGCGCCGTAGCTAACCAGATCATAGCAAAAATAGGTCTATAACTCCTCTTTCTTATATAGCAATAATAGGGCTAGCTACTTATGGCAACACTTACAGTTGAGTTGGGTGAGCGTAGCTACCCTATATTGATTCAAGCTAATCTGCTTGATGATCCTCAGGTTTTAACTTCACATCTGCTCACCAAAAAAGTAGTAGTGGTGACAAATGACTTAGTTGAACCACTTTATTTTCCCATTGTCAGTCGAGCTCTAGCTGGATATGAAGTCAGCAAAATTGTGGTACCCGATGGTGAGCAACATAAAAACCTAGAAAGCTTTGAGATGGTAATCTCGAAATTGTTAGAAATGTCGGCAGGCCGTGATACCACCTTAATCGCATTAGGTGGCGGAGTGATAGGTGACCTAACAGGTTTTGTAGCTGCCAGTTTTCAGCGTGGGATGCCGTTTATTCAGGTTCCAACCACTTTATTGTCTCAAGTTGATTCTTCAGTAGGGGGAAAAACCGCAGTTAATCATCCCTTAGGTAAAAATATGATTGGTGCGTTTTATCAGCCTAAGGCGGTTTTAATAGACACCAACAGCTTGAGTACCTTACCCAAACGTGAATTTGCGGCAGGAATGGCTGAAGTGATCAAGTACGGTGTGATTTATGATCCCGAGTTTTTTGTATGGTTAGAAGACAATCAACAAGACATTAAGCAGCAAAAACTATCAGCACTGCAATACATGATTGCCAGATGTTGTGAAATCAAAGCCGAAATTGTGGCCATTGATGAAAGAGAGTCAGGTTTAAGAGCCATACTCAATTTAGGCCATACTTTTGGCCATGCTATTGAAGCAGAACAAGGCTACGGTAACTGGCTACATGGCGAAGCTGTCGCAGCAGGCATTGTTCTTGCTTCTGCAGTAGCAACTAAGATGAATTGGCTCGAAGCGTCAGAATTAAGTCGCATCGAATCTTTGCTGCAAGCATTTGATTTACCAACGATTGCACCTAGTGATATGACTTACGACGACTTCGTTCGACATATGCGTCACGATAAAAAAGTGCAAGCTGGTCAACTATTTTTTGTCATTCCAAAGGGAATTGGCAAAGCAGTTGTTACAAATGAAATTTCAGACGAGGTGTTACGCGCCATTCTTGCTTAGGACTTAATTTTGATTGTTATAATTATGGGGTTTGCATCCTAGTAACAATCTTTTCTACCTAGGTACATACAATGGCAGCGTCAGAATTCAACAATCGCTTAGACTATCTAATTAGTTACTCTTCTCAACTTGTGTTTGTGTGTAGTGATAAAATACGCCAGCAATCACAAGTTGTAGAAAGTTTTTTAGCCCATCAAAATGAACAAGCTGATCTAGCTTTATTAACAGCCAACGAACTCACCCCATTAGTGGTCTATCGAGAGAAGTTGTTTCGCCAACTTATTAGCCAAAATCAAAAAGCGGACTTTAATCGACCTCTGAATCAATTATTGGCGCCTCTAAATAATCATAGTGGTCCCATTTTGGTCAGTGTATTTCACGCCGAAAGACTCCCAGACAAGTTGGTTAAAGAGTTGTGGGATTTAGTATTACAAAGTCGTTTTGCCAACAATAAACAGCACCTCAATGTGCTGTTGATGGGTTTATCTAATTGGGCTGAAACAGCCAAGGCTAGTTTAGGAACCCGTTCCAAAGAACAGCCCATCATGTTAAACAGTCAAACTCAAATTCAGCAGGCTGAAACCGACGAATTTTCTGATTTAGAAACCTTTATTCAAGATAAACGGAAAAAGTTTGCTCAGCGTATTGAAGAGCGTCAATTTCACGATTACGAGTCTAAACCAATTTATAAAAAATGGGGAATGGCCACCTTATTTGGTATGGCTTTTTTGGTTGTTTTTTCAGGAATATTAGGCTGGCAATACCCTGAAAAAGTAGCAGGCATTTTGGCTTATTTTAGCGGACAACAAACACTCGTAGCTGAACCATTAAAAACGTCTACTCTCCCCAACAAAGTCGAACCTTTAACAGCAGAGGTATCTCAGGCACCTCTACAAATAACGGCTGAATTAGTAGCCCCTATCGAGCAGCCAATTGTTAAGGAAACCCTCACCAAAGATAAATTGATCACCGATTGGACGTCAGCTAGCGCCAAACTTAAACAACAATCAAACAAAATACTTCTACAAACCAATAGTACCGAAGACGTAGTAGATGTACCTGATGTTGTTGATGACCATACGACACCATTAACTGAGACTTTACCACAGCAAAAAATGACTGAAGTAACCGAGGCTACCAACAGGGTTAACGATTACAAGGTTGAAGATATAGCTGAATTAGGTTCAATCCTTGATCAACAAAAGCTTAGTGTGGAAGCCGTTGATAGCTTAAATCTCGCTGCCACGGTCGATTCCCCAGATAAAACGCAACAAAAGCCAATATCAAGAGTGTTAACCGCCACCCCAGAATTAGTGCTATCACTGCCCAGCAACCACTATGTGATTCAAATAGCAGCAATGGCTAACATCAGCATTTTGCAAGAATACGTTTCTGACAATCAGCTCAGCCAAGAACTGTGGTTATACAAGACCCAACGTTATGGAGGTGATTGGTATGTATTGTTGAAGAATCAAGATTTTGGTTCAATAGAAGCGGCCAGAGCAGAAATAGCCACTTTATCAGACGCTATGTTAATGAATACGCCTTTTGTTAAGCGCATGACTCAAGTAAAACAAGAAATTACTAGCCCTAGGCGTTAAGCTATTTGTTGTTTTAGCTCAGTGCCGTTACAATTCGGCCTGATAAATTAGCGGCTCTGACTTGGTTAAAAAATTGGCAGTAACAAAAGATAAAAAAAACAGAGCCTTTTTGAAGTGGGCCGGAGGCAAATACAGCCTAATCGAAGACATAAACGCTAAACTTCCGGAGGCGAAAAAGCTCATTGAACCATTTGTTGGAGCGGGTTCGGTATTTCTCAACACCAATTATTCTAAATACTTACTCAACGATATTAATCCTGATTTAATCAACTTATACAATATCGTGAAAAATCGCTCTGCTGACTACATCACAGACAGCTCTGAATTTTTTACGCCAATCTATAACGAAGAAAAACGCTATTATTTGATGCGTCAAAAATTTAATGATAGTAACGATATCTACGAACGCGCTGTATATTTCCTGTACCTAAACAGACATGGCTACAACGGATTGTGCCGTTATAACAATAGCGGCAAATTTAACGTGCCTTTTGGTAGATACAAAGCCCCTTATTTTCCCGAAAAAGAACTCTGGTACTTTGCTGAGAAATCTCAACTTGCTACCTTTACTTGCGATTCCTTTGAAAAAGTATTCGCTAGAGCCAGAAAAGGCTCAGTCATATATTGTGATCCTCCTTATGCCCCCATCAGCAAAACCGCTATGTTTAATAGTTATGCTAAGGGTGGGTTTACCCTGGACAACCAATTAAAGCTGGCGTCTTTGGCGCGTCGCACAGGTCACACTCGCAACATTCCCGTATTGCTAAGTAATCACGATACAGAATTTACTAGAGACATTTATCAAGGCGCTGACATGACACAACTTCAGGTGAGTCGTTTTATTAGTCAAAATGGAAGTACTAGATTAAAGGTGGCAGAACTCTTGGCTCTCTATCAAACTAAATAACTGTAATAAGTTATGTATCAACAGCGAATTGGGAGTCATTTCACTTTGATGGCATAAAAATTTAAGCTTCTTTATTTCCAAAGCGTGATAATAGCTCAAGTAAATCAATGAAATGGAACTGATAAGAACTTGAACGGCCAGTAAACCATTCAGACCAACTTACTCCTTGCTGCTGTTCGTTTGCACATCTATTTATGGGGTGACTAACAGGTAGCTCATGATCCAAAACAGCATTTTCTAGGCTTCCACAAAACGCACTTCTATCATTTAAAGAAAGCTGAGAAAAATTCAATATAGCAACAACGGCTAAACCCGTTAAGGTCATTCCAGTTAGGGTAAATAACGATTTTGAATACCTTTTCACAGTGTTATCCGCGATCCGCGTTGAAATATTTGGTGACATTATACCTGTGATGGAATTATCAACAACTGTGCTTTATCTGAATAGTTAGGTCATTCACCGCTTGTTACAATAACCTAACACAATATTTAGTACTCAAAACGAAAAAGGAGTGCCTAAGCACTCCCTCTAACTAAACAACAGTTGTAGCGATACTAGAAACTAGTACCCCAACTAACTGCAAAGTTGGTGTCGTCGCTTCCAGACTCTTTGTCTGCTTTTGAGATAGTTAAGGTAAAATCGCCTTTTCCTAAATCAAGTTGGAAGTGACCATAATCGACATCAATACTGGGTGTATCAAAGTCATAGTAACCATAAGTAAGACCTAAGGTATAATCGTTACTCAACTCAAAACCGTAACTAACGTTATAGTACAAATCGCCAGTACCAAAAGGTACATCGTCATCTGCATCACTGTTAATAGTGTATGCTACACCGAAACCTAAATCACCAAAACTACCGTTTAAGTAGATTTCGCCAAAATTACTGTCTTCGTACCCCGTTGCTGGATAATAGTAATAGATATAGCCAACATCGTAACCAAAATCACCTGCTTCCCCACCAAATCCTGCATAGAAATCAACTTCTGCACCTTTGTCATCAGAAGTTTCATCAGACCAATCAATTGTGCCAATCCATGTACCTGCATAGAAACCGCTTTCGTTTGAGTAATCTAAACCACCAGATAATGAAGGTGCGTTTCCACTTTGGGTGACGCCACGCCATAAGTAGTTACTTGTCGCACCAAAATTAGACTCGACGTCAGCTAGTGCAACTTGACTAAAACTAGATGTTGCTAAAACAGCGGCGGCGATAGAAGTAATTTTTAAAGTTTTCATGTGTGTACTCCGTTAGTATTTTTATATTTTTCAGTAATGAACGTTGGCTTTCTGTCATATTATTTTTATTTATTAACTCCATAACGCAAATCTGATGCCTAATTGCGGGCAACTAAAAAGCCCCCTTACATCTAGTCCTAACGCGCTGTTTTTATTGATTAATTTTGATAAAAACAAAGTGATAATAAATATTTTATGTATTTTTTAGAAAAGAGAAGTGCACCATAAATGAACAATATTTCACTAATGGTGCAGATAGGGAGCTTTTGTCTATTTGGATTTTTCTGTAAAGTATCGGCTTTTATCGCCAAGGAAAATAATGAAACCTTATTTGATCGCCCCCTCTATTTTATCCGCTGATTTTAGCAAGTTAGGTGAAGAGGTAGACAAGGTCTTGGCCGCGGGAGCTGATATAGTGCATTTTGATGTGATGGATAATCATTATGTACCCAATCTAACAATCGGTCCTTTGGTGTGTAAGGCATTACGTAAATATGGCATAACTGCAGATATCGATGTTCATCTCATGGTAAAGCCAGTTGATGACATGATTAAACAGTTTGCCGACGCCGGAGCGAGTTATATTAGTTTTCATCCGGAAGCATCACAGCATGTGGATAGAAGTCTGCAACTGATTATAGATTCAGGATGTAAACCAGGTTTAGTATTTAATCCTGCCACTCCTTTACAACATCTAGATCATGTAATGCATAAACTACATCATATTTTGTTAATGTCTGTTAATCCTGGTTTTGGAGGTCAATCTTTTATTCCACAGACTTTAGAAAAACTATTACAAACCCGAGCATTAATTGATCAATCAGGGTTTGATATTCGATTAGAAATTGACGGCGGCGTAAAAGTCGATAATATTCGCGCCATCGCAGAAGCGGGAGCCGATATGTTTGTAGCTGGCTCTGCCATTTTTGACCAAGCAGACTATCAACTAGTCATTGAGCAAATGCGCTCTGAACTTGCTTTGGTCAATTAGCTTTTCTTTTAACGCTATTTTTTTAACATTATATAAGTAGAACAAATTATCATGACAAAACCAATTGTACTCAGCGGCTGCCAACCTTCAGGTCAACTCACCATTGGCAATTATATGGGTGCACTACGTCAGTGGGTCGCAATGCAAGATGACCATGACTGTTTATATATGTTGGTTGACTTACACGCTATCACCGTAAGACAAGATCCTAAAGCCTTGCATCAAGCCTGCTTAGACGGATTAGCTCTTTATATTGCTTGTGGAATCGATCCGGCCAAAAGCACGATTTTTATGCAATCTCATGTACCTGAACATGCGCAATTGGCTTGGTTGATGAATTGTTATACACAAATGGGTGAACTGAATCGTATGACTCAGTTTAAGGACAAGTCTGCAAAAAATGTCTCAAACATTAACGCTGGGTTGTTTTCGTATCCTGTATTAATGGCTGCGGATATATTGTTATATCAAGCGAATCAAGTGCCAGTAGGCGATGACCAAAAACAACATCTTGAACTAGCAAGAGACATTGCCACGCGTTTTAATAATGTATATGGCGAAACATTTAGCATACCGGATCCGTACATCCCTGAATTTGGTGCACGAGTGATGAGTTTGCAAGATCCGACTAAAAAGATGTCGAAGTCAGACGACAACGTCAACAACTTTGTTGGCCTTCTAGAAGATCCCAAAAAGATAGCCAAGAAAATAAAACGCGCTGTAACGGATTCAGACGACCAAGCACGTATTTACTTTGATGTAGCCGAGAAACCCGGTGTCTCGAATTTACTGAGCCTTTTGTCATGCGCCACCAACACCCCCGTAGAGGCCTTGGTTCCAGGCTATGAAGATAAAATGTACGGTCACCTAAAGTCAGATGTTGCAGACGCTGTGGTGGCATTAATCGAACCTATTCAGCAAAACTTTAAGGCGCTACGGGACGATCAAAGCGAACTAAACAGAATCATGCGTCAGGGTTCTGAAAAAGCTAGCCAACGGGCAGCGGTTACACTAGCAAAAGCGTATGAAGCGGTAGGTTTTGTTAAACGCCCTTAAATTACGCGGTGATTAAGCGCTACTATGCTGCTGTTGATAGACAACTATGATTCCTTTACCCACAATTTAGCTCGCTACTTTGAAGAGTTAAAACAAGAGGTATTGGTGGTTCGCAACGATGAAATAAGTTGCCAACAAATAGCAGCGTTAGCACCCGAATATTTAGTATTTTCACCCGGCCCCGGCACGCCACATTCAGCCGGGGTGACACTTGAAGCCATCAAAACTTTTTCTGGTAAGATCCCAATTTTAGGTGTGTGTTTAGGACATCAAGCAATAGGGCTCGCTTTTGGTGCAAACCTAGTTAACGCACAACAAATTAAACACGGCAAAACCTCTCAAATCCAACACCAGCAGTCCGTTTTGTTTAATGGTATTCAGCATCCTTTTACGGCCACCCGCTACCATTCACTGGTATTAGAAACAACTAGCATCCCAGAAGAATTCGAAATAACCGCTTGGTGCTTCAATAATCAAACTGAAAATATTGAGTTAGAACATATATCTAAACAAGCTGAAGTGATGGCGATTGAGCATAAAACCCTAGCAATCTATGGTGTACAATTTCATCCAGAATCTCTATTAACTGAATTTGGACATCACATACTAAACAACTTCATTTACAGCAAAATTTCGACTAAAGCACTATAGTCTCAGTGTAGAAATTCCAAAGTATTAATGTAACATTGCCCGTGAATTTTGATGGACAAACTATACGGAATATTTCGACTCAAAATTCAGCAACCGCATTCAAAGCATTTTCAAAAGAAACAACTATTAATGACTACAGTTACACAGGCCGAAAAATTAGTTAAACAACGCTTTGAGGCGTTATTTTTAGATGCAAAATCAGCACAACAAACCCTTAGCGGTGAGGGCAAACCAGCACAAAACGTAGTTGAACTTGAACAAAGTAAAACGGCTCGGTCACTGCTGCGTGTCGAAAAACAGGCCATTCGCGAAAAAGACCTCAACACTAAGTCCGATCTTAGTTTCCTAGAAAATATATCTGAACAAATAGATACCGAAGTAGCAAAGCGCCTTGAAGAAAGTGTAAAAGACACCGAGCACCTGTATTCGAAAATCATAGGAATTGACCCAGCGCTACCTAAGTTACTCGATTTAGTGGGTGTTAAAGCCGCTACCATTTCAAAAATCGAACCACTTGCTGGCGAATTGCCTTGGTTTTTTAATGATTTGATGAGGTTTGTGAATCAACCTAAATATCGACGTTTTGATAATAATGGCAAAGCTATAATCGTAGAAACCATGCGAGTCGGATTGAGTTTTTTTGGCTTAGAAAATCTCATTATCATACTCACTTCCCTAGCTTTCAAACGTTCGCTGCCGCAAATAACCGACCCCTATCCACAGATAAAACTGCGAATTTGGGAAGAAGCCCTGGCAACGGCCATTTCCTGCAAACAAATAGCATCGTTAGTGGGAGTCAATCAAAACCATGCTTTTTGCCTTGGCATGTTACAAACCATGGGCAAAATAGTCGTCTCAAAATTGTATTTTAGGTTGTTCGAAAACGTGCTCCGTGAAGCGCTAAGAGAAACACAACTCGCACAAAAGCATGAAGAACACTCAGCATTGACAAGGATTACCCCATCTGGCCCGTTTCTTAACCAGTTAATCGATAAACATGCACTCACTGTTAGCGCTAATCTGATCGAGAAAATGGCCATGCAACGCGTGTTTATCGCCAACGCTATGTTTGAAATAGCCAATAATGAATCTCAGGTAGAGTTGTCACCCTTGGCATTAGTATTAAAACAGGGTAAAGCCTATGCTCAGTATCGTATGTTAAAAGGACATAGACTTATTGACCTACAACAGTCTAAGGACTTTTTACGCACAATACGGATGCCTAAAGGCTCACTCGAGTTGCTTAAAATAACTGATATGCGTTCTCTTGATGCAATAATGAGAAACGATTAATTTTTTAAGCATATTCATGCAAGTTCTTTTCAATTATTAAAAAGGCCAATAGTGGTTTACAGTATTGGCCTCATCTGACACAACCAATAACAATAACTTTACCCTTGAATAGATAGTTATTCACAAATCATGCAAAACTAGGTGAACCCCTTTAAAAATGCTGCTTTGCATTTAATATCCCTGAAGACAAGCGCTAAACCTTCTGCCATACTATCGCTCTTTTTTAAGCCAAAATTTGACACTTGAAAGGCAATAGTATGAATGTAACTCGCGACTTGTTTAATGACGTAATGGTTCCAAACTACAATCCAGCAGCAATTATTCCAGTAAAGGGATTGGGCTCGCGCTTATGGGATCAAGCAGGTACCGAATACATAGATTTTGCTGGAGGCATTGCGGTTAATGTATTAGGGCATTGCCATCCAGAACTTGTTTCAACTTTAACAGAACAAGGGCAAAAACTTTGGCACTTAAGCAACGTGCTTACAAATGAACCTGCGCTTCGCCTAGCCAAAAAGTTAACTGATGCCACCTTTGCTGATAAAGTATATTTTGCTAATTCAGGAGCAGAAGCCAATGAAGCGGCGCTAAAACTTGCGCGCCGTTTTGCACTAGACAACAGTGGTGAACAAAAAGATCAAATTATATCTTTTAAACAAGGTTTTCATGGACGCACCTTTTTTACAGTAACAGTGGGTGGGCAAACCGCTTATTCAGACGGATTCGGCCCTAAACCCGGCGCCATTGAGCATGCAGACTATAATGACTTAGCAAGTTTAGAAACATTGATATCCGACAAAACCTGTGCGGTTATGATGGAACCTTTGCAAGGCGAAGGCGGTATCATCAGTCCTAACCTAGATTTTATTAAAGGTGTGCGAGCCTTGTGTGATAAACACAACGCACTACTTATTTTTGACGAAGTGCAATCAGGTGTAGGCCGTACCGGCGACTTATATGCCTATATGGGACTTGGCGTCACTCCAGACATACTCACCACGGCTAAAGCTTTAGGTGGCGGTTTCCCAATTGGCGCGATGTTAACAACCACAGAGATTGCTAAACATCTGAAAATAGGTACTCACGGAAGTACATATGGCGGCAATCCTCTTGCATGTGCAGTAGCCGAAAAGGTGTTGGATATAGTTAACACTTCAGAAGTATTAGATGGCGTAAAACGAAAAGAACAACTTTTCCGCAAAGGTTTAGAAGCGATCAATGCTAAGTACCAATGTTTCTCAGAAATCCGTGGGCAAGGCCTATTATTAGGCGCTGCACTTAATGAAAAATTCGCAGGTAGAGCCAGAGAGTTTTTAGTCGCTTCAGCAGATGAACAATTAATGTGTTTGATTGCAGGCGCTAATGTAGTGCGCTTTGCTCCATCATTGATTATCCCAGACGAAGATATTCAAGAAGGCCTAGTACGTTTTGAACGTGCTGTTGAAAAAGTAGTTGGCGCTGACGTCTCCTCTAAGTGAGTATGCGAAAATGAAAATCATTCGCCCGATCCACAGTGACGATTATTCGTCACTGTATGCCATTTCCCAAGAATCTGGGGTGGGTTTTACGTCTTTGCCAGTCAATGAGGTATTGCTTAGAAGTAAAATAGACAAATCTGTTCAAGCGTTTGCAAAAGAGGTAACCAAACCTTCAGATGAGAGTTATCTGTTTGTCATGGAAGACCAAGACTCCCATGAAGTTGTAGGTACCAGTGGGATAGTGGCAGGTGTGGGTTTAGACGATGCATTTTATCATTATCACTTGAGTAAAGTGGTGCATGCATCCCGTGAACTGAAAATTTATAATGATGTTGATATCCTTACGCTGTGTAACGATTACACTGGTGTCTCTGAAATTTGCACCTTGTTTTTGCGTCAAAATGCCAGAGAAGGCTTAAATGGTAGGCTACTATCCAAGTTCCGTTTTTTATTTATGATGGAACATAAGCAACGTTTCGCAGACATCATTATCGCAGAAATGCGTGGCATTAATGATGAAAATGGCGAATCTCCTTTTTGGCAATGGTTAGAAGAACATTTCTTTTCAATGGACTTTCCTACTGTTGATTATCTTACAGGTATAGGTCAGAAACAGTTTATCGCTGAATTGATGCCTAAATATCCCATTTATGTGAGCTTGCTCAGTAAACAAGCTCAAGCAGTAATCGGGCAAGTACATGAAAAAACCAAACCGGCATTGCAGCTTCTAGAGCAAGAAGGTTTTAGCTGTAGAGGTTATGTGGATATTTTCGATGCAGGTCCAACTGTTGAAGCAAACTTAAAAAATATTCGAACTGCCCAAGCCAGTAGAAAAATGCAAGTTAAAGTGACTGATAACGTGACAGACAGTCATTCATCCTTTTTTGTTATCAATACTAAAGTGCAAGACTTCCGCGGAGTGTGCACTTTACTTGATATCAATCTGGACACCGAACTTGCCACTATTGGTCAAGAAGCTGCCGATGCGCTCGGCATTAGTGACGGCGATGACATTCGCTTTGCTCCTACTCATTTCAGGACATAAATATGAATCAACATACACATTTTATCGCCGGTAATTGGCACGCTGGCGAAGGTCATGATATCCACTCTATTGACCCTGCAAAAAAAAACATTATATGGCAGGCTAAATCCGCCTCTCAAAAACAAGTCGACGTAGCGGTTGAAGCAGCGCGTTCTGCTTTTGTGTCTTGGAGTAACCTTACTTTTGATGCGCGTTTAGCCTATGTGAAAAAGTTTGCTGAACTACTCGGCGAAAACAAACAAGTACTGGCTTTAAGTATCGCTCAAGAAACCGGTAAACCGCTTTGGGAAACCGCCACCGAAGTAGGTGCAATGATAGGCAAAATAGCTTTATCTGAAAAAGCCTATCATGAACGTACTGGCACAGTAGAAAACGCCATGCCTTTAGGCAAAGCCTTTATTCGTCACAAACCTCATGGTGTAGTGGCGGTATTTGGTCCCTATAATTTCCCTGGTCATTTACCAAACGGACATATAGTCCCCGCATTGCTAGCGGGAAATACCATTGTTTTTAAACCAAGTGATCTGACCCCAGTTGTGGCAGAAAAAACCATAGAGTTATGGCAACAAGCCGGTTTGCCAGCTGGTGTTTTAAATATGGTGCAAGGTGAAGTAGAAACCGGAAAAGTGCTTGCTGCACATAACGGCTTAGACGGCTTGTTTTTTACTGGAAGCTCTCGCACAGGCAAGTTATTGCATGAACAATTTGCTGGCCATCCAGGGAAAATACTCGCTTTGGAAATGGGCGGAAATAATCCTCTCATAGTTAAAGATGCCGCTGATATCAAAGCTGTAGTACATGACATTATTCAATCTGCTTTTGTTACTTCCGGACAACGCTGTACTTGTGCTCGTCGTTTGTTTATTCAACAGGGTGAAGCCGGTGATGCAATACTTAAGAAATTAGTCGAAGCGACCAACAATATTCAAGTAGGCATGTATGACGCCGAAACACAACCATTTATGGGTGCAATGGTTTCAAAGCACGCCGCATCTTTGATGGTTCTGGCTCAGCAACAGTTACTTGAGCTCGGCGCTACTTCTCTAGTTGAACTTAAACATTTAGACACCGAGTCTGGTTTTGTAAGTCCAGGTATTGTGGATGTCACTAATATTCTCAAAGATATGCCTGACGAAGAGCATTTTGGTCCACTACTGAAAGTGATCCGTTATAGTGATTTTGACCAAGCCATAGATGAAGCTAACAACACCAGCTTTGGATTATCTGCCGGTTTGCTAGCTGATAATCAGGCAGACTATGAACATTTTTACCAACGTATTCGTGCTGGAATTGTCAACTGGAACAGGCCAATTACTGGCGCCAGTGGAGCCGCTCCTTTTGGTGGAATAGGCGATAGTGGCAACCATAGAGCAAGTGCTTACTACGCGGCTGATTATTGCGCATTCCCAGTTGCATCTGTCGAATTGGAAAAAACAACACTACCTGGGACGTTAAGTCCAGGCTTAAGTATTTAAATTATAGGAATTGAGTTTTAATACCATGCACAACAAAATAGACACTTTGTTTAGCCACTTATGGCAAGACTACTTAAGCATTACACCTTCAGCAAAAAAAGTACACGACCTATTGGAAGGCCATGAATTTGAGCATTCTGGTAAAAATACCCAACTAGGCAATGACCATATTGCATTACGCACTTTTAATATTGAAAAAATTAATCTAGAAAAACTTGCCGCGCATTTTTTGGCCTTAGGTTACACAGAACAAGGGCAATATGACTTTGTAGAAAAAAAGTTACGTGCCAAACATTTTGAACACCCAGACGAGACTCAACCTAAAGTTTTTATCAGTGAATTAATTGTTGAAAAAATGCCGCATGAGGTTCAGCAAATCATTCACAAGATGACAGCTAACATTGCGGAAAATGCAGCGCAGCAAGATAACTTTTTGTATTCAGGTACACACTGGCAAATCAGTACCCAAGAATATGATGTTTTGGTGGCACACTCTGAATACGCAGCTTGGATGTCAGCATGGGGATTTAGAGCCAATCATTTTACTGTGAGTTTAAACCACATGGGGCACTTCCAATCTCTGGCAGACCTCAATACTTTATTAAAAGATTCAGGTTTTGTTTTGAACAGTTCTGGTGGTGAAATCAAAGGTGGACCTGAAGTATTATTGGCGCAATCTTCTATCATGGCAGATAAAATTGAAGTGCAGTTCAGCAATGGTAAAAAACTCGTTCCTAGCTGTTTTTACGAGTTTGCACAACGATACAACACACCAACAGGAAAATTGTACCAAGGCTTTGTCGCCGCTTCTGCTGACAAAATATTTGAAAGTACCAATACCTAGAATGTTTAGTCATAATAGGATGTGTAAAAAAGTCAGCTAGTAGCTGGCTTTTTAAATTTAAAGACATGATTGTAGCGGGTTTACACAGTAAACGAAGCCCCACAGCCGCAAGTAGTGGTTGCGTTAGGATTAATTACTAAAAAACGTGAGCCTTCTAGCCCTTCGGTGTAATCCACCTCACCACCCACTAGATATTGTAAGCTCATAGGATCAACTACCAGGGTCACTTCATTTTTGTCAATGGTGGTGTCCCCTTCATTCACTTTTTCATCGAAAGTGAAACCATATTGGAAACCCGAACAACCACCACCAGTGACATACACTCGTAATTTTAGGTTGGGATTCTCTTCTTCTTCCACCAATGTTTTTACTTTTCTAGCTGCGGCATCAGAAAATTCAATAGGTAAAGCAACTTGCACTGTCATAACTTGCCTCGGCAAAATTCGGTATAACTCTTTATTATGTGGATTATCCAGTACCTGACTAATATGGTCAAGTATTCACTAAGACTAATTAATTACTATCCAGTCCTGCATATTCTAGTAGACCTAATGCCGAGCCTCTTCAAAAATTCAACCTAAGCAAAAATTATGCGCTACGCCAATGAGTTGCTTAGAAATACAATCAAAAGGGCAAATCATTACATTAAGCTAGTTAGAGTTTATGTCCCAATTAAATACTGTAGTCAACTCACCTTTTTTGCGTTTAAACTGAAAAATATTGGCATGCACCGATACTTGTTCTGGCTGAAAACCTTCCGGCAATCTTATTTCGCCAGCGATTACCTGAAAGTACTTAAAACTAAAAGTCAGGCTTTTTTGCTCTTGGTCAGATAACATCGAATCAATGGAATATTGCTTAGCTTTACCCTCTTCACTGCCAATTAGCGTAACTTGTAAAGTCCCCTTTAGTGTATTTTTGGCTTTATTTTGCTGCATTAAAACGAGTTCAAATCTAAACGAATTATCACTTAGAGCGGGTTCTATATTAAAACCGTCAATCAAAAACCCTTGTTCGTTTAGCTCAGGCGCCATCACTTGTTGATAAAAAGCGAGTTGCGTACGTAGGTCTTTTTCGACATCGATACTTTTTCCGATTTCAATAAATTGCTGCTGCTGTGTAAGCCTTGCGACTTCCAGTTCAACTCCTAATACATTGAGTTTTTTGGTTAGGTCTTCATTTTCTAGTTTCAGATTTTGAATACTTTTTTCATGTGTAGAAATGATCGTTTGTTGCTGTGAATAATGGGCGTTTCCCCAAATAAAACCTAAATATAGGGTCGCTGCAATTAGTGCAATTAATATGAAATAAAACTGGAAGGCTCCCAGCTTGGTTTTGAGATCAGAAATAATCAATTTATACCCTTTTATAAAGCCACTGCGCTTTTCTACATTGTCAGAATATTATCATTTAGTGATTTGCAATGGTTGATTGATTTATTAAAAACCTAACCTTTCTGTTTTTGTAGTTTAACTCTATAAAATACAAGGACTTGTGATAAGCTCCTAATTATCTGAGCAATAAATACCTATATTTATGAATCTCAACGCCTTCAGAAAAGAACTCGCCACACCACGCACCTCAATTCAATTGTGTGCCACCGCTATTGTGGCTGGTGTTTGTTCTGCAGCGTTGATCATTGCATTTCGTTTATTTATTGAGTGGTTACAGTTATTGTTTTTGCCTGAAGTGAATAATTACAGTGCGTTACCAGCCAATACTCGGTTATTTGTGCCTATGGTAGGGGCATTATTAATTGTCATTATTGCTTATTTAACTGGTTTTAAGCATTACCGTATGGGCATACCTTTTGTGATCCACAGGGTTAAACACTACTTTGGACACATCCCTTTTCGAACCACAATTAATCAATTTTTAGGAGGCGCAATAGCCCTAGCGTCTGGTTTTTCGGTAGGTCGAGAAGGACCGTCGGTTCACCTTGGTGCTTTCGGTAGCAGTTTTATTGGGCAGTGGTTAAAGTTACCCGACAACAGTATTCGAATTTTATCTGGCTGTGGTATTGCAGCAGCTATATCGGCATCTTTTAACACTCCATTTGCCGCCGTCCTATTTGTGATGGAAGTGGTAATACGCGAATACAAGATCCACATTTTCATTCCAATCATGCTTGCCGCGGCATGTGGTAGTGTAATGACACGCGCTGTATTTGGGGAAATCCAAGAATTAGCCTTTATCCAATTTAACGACTTTAATCACTGGATATACCTGTATTTAGTAATATTTGGAATAGTACTTGGTGCATTAGCCACTTTTTTCAACAACAGTTTGATGGCTATTATTCGTGGTTTTCGACGGTTTAATATGGTGCGCCGCTTACTTTTTGCTGGTGTTATAACTGGTGTGGTGGGTTTTGTACTTCCCGAAGCGCTGGGCACTCATTTTAATTCAGCACACGCGTTATTTTCTGAAAATTATGACATTCAATTATTGGTATGGGTGCTTTGCGCCAAGTTTATTTTGACCATTGTAGCCTTGGGACTCGGAGTGCCAGGAGGAATAATAGGCCCAGTATTTGTAATTGGCATGTTCAGCGGGGTGTTGTTGGCCAGCCCTCTGGAATTTTTTGTTTCTGATGTAAGCGAAATTCATGGCAGTTTTTCATTATTGGGTATGGCTGGTCTGATGGCAGCTGTAGTGCATGCCCCCTTGGCCGCACTATCAGCAGTTATGGAATTGTCCTACAGCCCAGAACTTGTTTTGCCCGCTATTCTGGTAATAGTTCCAGCATACGTCACTGCCACTCAATTTCTTGGCAATCGTTCTATCTTTATACGCCAACTGGATTATCAGAAATTACCGTATACGATTTCTTCTGTGATGGAGTATTTACAAAGAACTGGCGTGCTGGCAATAATGAATACAGAGTTGACTTTGGCTAAACAAGACAAAGAGCATTTAGTGTCTGAATTAGCCATCGCTGAACAAAAGGCGTTAGTGTATAAGTCTTGTGTTGATGACCAAACAGAGTACGCCTTGGTAAGTTACGATAACGGGCAAGATGGTGATGCTGTACGAATGACCCTCACACCGATGAAACCGGTCAGGTTCCAAGCGACTTTGGCAGAAGTATATGCCATTTTGTCACCCAAAAGAGCTGGTGCTATTTACATCTATGCTAATAGCACTGATGATATAGTCGGCATTATTTCTTGGGAAACCTTACGCCATTATTTGCATAAAGCTAACTATTAGGAAGCCTACCCTCCGATGACAATATTGTGGATTAAAGCCTTACACATATTTTTTATGGTTGCTTGGATGTCTGGCTTATTTTACTTGCCAAGACTTATGGTCTATCACGCACAAACTGATGTTCAAGCGGTTAAAGACCAATTTAAAATTATGGAAAGGCGACTATGGTATTTTGTCACCCCTTTTGCGTTACTGACGTTAGTATTTGGAGTGTGGTTAATAAGTTTATATGGCAAAGAATGGTTTGTTGCTGCCAAATGGTTACATCTTAAACTCACCTTAGTCACTGTGTTATATGTCTACCATTTTTACTTACTGGTGTTAGTAAAAGATTTCGCGAAAGACCAAAATAAACACTCACCTCGTTTCTTTCGTTTTTTAAATGAAGCACCTGTTTTGTTTGTTTTGGCTATTATTATTTTAGCGATTGTAAAGTTTCTTTAAAATTTTTAATGAACACTATACTCTTAGTAAAAGATCAGGAGAATCGATATGGATGTCAACCAGCAACGCTTAAAATCCCTACTTGACCAAACCGACTCAGCATTTGAAGAGTACAAACAACATCCCGCATCTGAAGATTATGCACAAGCCTATGAAGAAGCCAAAACAGCTCTCGACCATTACATGCTAGAAATTCGCCTATCAATGCAACAAAAAGGTAGAAAATCTTAAACAACTAGCTGCTCATAACTCTATTCCAGTTTTCCGCTTGTTTATGCAGATTGGCGTAACACATTAATTTGACTGTAGTATTTAATCCTATCCACAGAAAATGTTACTATTAGATAATCTAATTATGGGTTATTCCCGTATTACCTACACATATTTCATTCATATTACTCATCGAAGAGCCAAATTACATGTCAGATAAATTAGCCGGCCACTACTCAGATATTCTTTCACTTTTAGGGGAAGACGTCAGTCGTGGAGGGTTGTTAGATACACCCAATCGCGCAGCCAAAGCAATGCAGTTTTTAACCGACGGTTATCAAAAAGAGTTAGAAGAAGTAGTCAATGGAGCTATTTTCGAGGCAGACACAGACGAAATGGTGATCGTACAAGACATCGAATTTTACTCTCTATGCGAACACCATATTTTACCTTTTATCGGACGCTGCCATATCTCCTATTTACCTAATGGTAAAGTATTAGGTTTATCTAAATTTGCTCGCATTGTAGACATGTACTCACGACGCTTACAAATCCAAGAAGGTTTAACTAAACAAATTGCCGACGCTGTTCAGCAGGTAACCGGTGCCACTGGTGTAGGTGTAGTGATGGAGGGCAAGCACATGTGCATGATGATGCGTGGAGTACAAAAGCAAAACTCCTCTATGATCACGTCAGTAATGTTAGGCTCTATGCGCACATCTGATGCAACCCGAAATGAATTTTTACGTTTGATTGGTAAATAGTATTAATAGAGTAATGTCTATTTATCTATTAAATTCACTATTATTGTTTGCTGGGTATTAACCTATTCGATTCGTCGCGAGCTCAATTAGATCCTGTAACCAAAATATGCCTGGCTTTTTCTTTAAACGTGTCTTGTTTGTTTTTGCCCAATCAAGACAATTCACCAAAAGCATCCAACCCGATGATTTTTCCCCAAAAAGATCTTGGCTCTGGGTGCGTAATACCGGTGTTAATCTTAGCTTAGAATCAAGATGTGTCATCTCTTGTGGATTAAGTTCAACACAATGTTTGGGGTCTGATGTCACTACAAACTCGCGGCATTCTAACGGGCGATCCGAATAAATACTGCAACGCTTATCTTCAAGAAATGGGCAATCAAGCTTCAAGGAATAATACTTTACTCCTAGCGCGTTGCGGCTTTTCTTATCAAGCTTGGCGATCTCTTGCATGGGCTGAGTCAGTCCAGCAGCGGCGATTGCCGCTTGAGAGTCGGCAAAGCGCTGTCGAATTCGTTTCTGCCTGTGCTCGGGCATACGATTAACAACCTTTGCAAGGTGTAATGCTTCTAATTCAGAAACTGGAACGGCCTGAGTACAACATGCACTGCATCCAGCTTTACAACTGATATTTTTGCCCGCTTTGGCACTTTGCACAATAGAATGGGAAACGATGTCATTAGCAAGTAACTGATAAACGGGTATCAACTCACAAGCAGTGACTTTTTGATCAGGCACGGTGGCACTCAAAGAAGCAACGTCATCTCCAATTTTTAAATCAAAGTTAGCGATAAGCTTTGCCTTAGACTTAGTTTTCATTAAGTGTTGACTCCCTTTATTGCACTATTGACTATACAAGGCTTTACAATCAATGTTTAGTTATTCCAAATATGAATATTGGCACAAAATTTCTATGTTTTATCTACACACTTTAAAAGCTCTCTAAGCTGGTGCATTCAGATTAAAAGTGAACCATTTAGTCCGTTTTTATCATTTACCTTGCACTTTTAAGGGGCATTCACCAATGAAACTATCGAGAACATCATTATGTTAAAAAAGTTTAGCAGCCATCTTTTTTTAGTTTTTAGCTTGTTGCTAATAATTAACCATACTTTTGCGAAAGACAGCCACACTTATGGACCAAAGGAATTTACAGAAAAAAACAAATGGACTGCGATTGTGGCCGCCTACGCTCCAGAAATTAAAGCCATAGATCAAGCCTTCAGTGAATTACCTGAAGCTCAAATCAATCAAACCCTGACTATCAGAGGTGTCAAATACCAATTGGGAACCTATAAAAGCGAACCTGTGGTGATATTTACAACAGGTGTAAGTGTACCTAACGCGGCGATGACAATGCAGATGGCACTGGACTACTTCCCTATTGACCGCGTAGTAATGATGGGCATTGCAGGTGCCGTCAACCCTGATTTTAGACCAGGAGATATTTCTGTACCCGAGCGTTGGTATTTCCACGACGAATCGGTTTATGTTAATCCTGATCCCAAAAAAGCAGGCAGTTTTGTGTTACCGGATTATTATGAAAGTGCCCAAAAGAGCTATCAAGAAAGACGTAAGCAAGACCCTCATTCTCCAGCTTATGAGAACTTTGGATACATTCACCCAGAAGAAATGGCAGTCATCAAACAAGGCTGGGACCAGCCTAAACAAATGCCCTATTTTAGCGCTACAACACAATTAGTCGAATTAGCGAAGAAAGCAGTGAAGTCGGTAAGCCCAATAAAAATGCCTTCTGGTAACCCTATCAAAATAAAGGTAGGTGGTAACGGAGTGACAGGTTCAGTGTTCCTTGATAATGCTGAATATCGTAATTGGTTACAGCGTGTATACAACGCAGAAGTCACTGAAATGGAATCTGCTGCCGTTGGACAAGTGTGTTTTATTAATAACGTCGACTGGGTAATTATTCGTTCGATCAGTGATTTAGCCGGTGCACAACACGGCAAAAACGTTGAAAACGTATTTGATGGTATAGCATCTGGCACGGGTACCAAATTAATGATTGGTTTGCTAGACCAGATTGTTGCTTTGGAATAATCTAACCTAAAACGCCAAAATAAAAAGCCCACTTTGAAAAGTGGGCTTTAGCTAGCGAAAAAACATCTTATTTACTGGGAACAATTAGCGCTCAACAACAGCATTGTGATACACGTGTTGTACATCATCACAATCTTCTAGCATGTCCATAAATTTATCAAAAGTTGCCACATCATCTCCGCTAACCGTCGATTCTGTTTGTGGAATAAAAGTGATTTCTTCTGCATCAAATTCTATTTCTGCGTTGTCTTCGGTCAATGCGGTGCGGGTATTATTGAATTCTGTGTGCGGGGCATAAACAGTTACCACGCCGTCTTCGCACTCGACTTCTGTGACATCAACATCGGCTTCCATTAATATTTCCAAAACGGCATCTTCATCTTCGCCTTTAAAAGCAAATACAGCTTGGTGATCAAACATATGACCCACAGTGCCTTCTACCCCTAACTTTGAGCCTGTCTTAGTAAAACAATTGCGCACATCAGTAATTGTACGGTTGTTGTTGTCGGTCAAACAGTCAACAATTACCATACAGCCGCCTGGACCAAAACCCTCGTAACGCGCTGGTACATAGTCTTCTCCGGCGCCACCTTCTGCTTTATCAATTGCTTTTTCGATTACATGACTTGGTACCTGATCTTTTTTGGCTTTTTCGATCAGTCTACGTAGAGCTAAGTTAGCTTGAGGATCAGTGCCACCATTTTTGGCTACAACGTAGATTTCTTTGCCATATTTAGAATAAACCTTGGTCTTAGCTCCAGCGGTTTTGGCCATGGAGATTTTGCGTACTTCGAACTTTCTTCCCATTTTTTTGCTCTTCTAATAATGTCGAGTTTTTAGCTCGTTTAGATTTAATATTCTGGATTTTACCGATTTTCGAGGTAGATAACAAAACCCATTTAACACTCGAATTCGCCACACTGATTGGGCTTCACTTTTGTCCGCTAGGGAATATGTTGAGAGGCTAGGTAATCATGTGACTGCATTTCTTTTAGCCTACTTAGACATCGCTTAAACTCAAAGTCTAATTGCCCGTTTAAATAAAGGGTTTCCATCGAGACTTCTGCCGACATGATTAATTTTACATTGCGTTCATAAAACTCATCGACCATAGCGATAAAACGCCTCGCAATATCATCTATGGATTGCCCCATTTGCTCAACGTTAGCAATCAAAACAGTGTGGTAAAGCCGGCTTATTTCCATGTAGTCTGTTTGGCTACGAGGCCCATCACATATGGCGCGAAATTCAAACATGACTACGCCGTCAGCATAATGCAAGGTGGGTATCATACGGCCTTCCACTTCTATTGTTTGATTTTCAGTACCAAATTCAGGGGCCAACTGCATAAAGTATTTATGCAAGTTTTGATTGGCTTGTTGGTCTAGAGGAAAATGAAAAATCTCAGCTTGTTCTAGAGTTCGTAAACGATAATCCACTCCACTGTCTACATTTACAATGCGTGTATTTTGATTAATTAATTCTATCGCAGGTAAAAACCTAGCCCGCTGCAAACCATTTCGATATAACTCGTCGGGCACGATATTTGAAGTAGCAACTAACACGATACCGTGGCCAAAAAGCTCTTCCATTAAAGTGCCCAAGATCATCGCGTCAGTAATATCCGACACAAAAAATTCGTCAAAACAAATCACTTTGGTTTCTTTGGCGAGCTTTTTCGCTATGGTTTTTAGTGGGTCAGAGTGGCCTTGCAATTGTTTTAATTCTTGATGCACTCGGTGCATAAAACGGTGAAAGTGAATCCGCAATTTACTTTCAAAGGGCAAACATTCGTAAAAAGTATCGACTAAGTATGTTTTGCCGCGCCCCACGCCCCCCCAAAAATAGATTCCTTGAATACTAGGCTTGCGCATTCCTTTACCAAATTTACTCTGCCACTTTATTCGCCAAGTTATCTTTTTCTCGGGGTGAGTTAATTCGTCATACAACCTCTGCAATTCTTTTACTGCATTTTCTTGGGCGGCATCGTATTGAAACTCAGGATCTTGTAAATCTTTTTGATATTTTTGCCATGGCGTAAACTCAATCATTTTTCGGCGTTTTTCCTTTCACTTCTGAGTGTATTTAACACTTGAATACAAATAAAATGACCGCATTAAAAATGCTGAGCGTATAATAACTTATATTGCAGGCACGCTCATGGTCAATACGCTATAAATTATTATTTAATTGCGAACCAGTTGAGCAAAAATACGTAGAGAAATAGGAGTGGTTATGGATTGGTTGGTAGGGGTATTGTTATTACTTGTTGGCGGAATTATTGGTTTTTTTGTTGCAAAATTTTTCAACAACAAACCAAATAATGAGTCTGACGAGGCTGCAGGTAAACAAACGATTCAAGAATTAATGCATCAACAAGCTGCTATGCATATTCAAGAAACCAAACAAATTGCTGACAAATTAGTCACGCAATCAACCGAATTACAGCGACAAATTGACAACTATGAAAATCTTCTGATTAGCCAACAGGCGGGGCCTGAAGGTAATTCATTAAATTATTTTGGTGAGCACACTACGGCTTATTTGCGCAATAAAAACACTCAACCGACTCGTGAAAGAGCAACGGCAGATGTACAACCTTTAGATTTTTCTTCGGAGAGTTCTGGGTTGTTTTCTGGCCAAGAAGAAACACCCACAAAAGAAACCAAATAATGAACTTTCTAACGTACTAGATACTCTTTGTGTTTTAAGTAGTCCTAAGTATTGTAATTAAATTTTGATGTTGGAGATAACAATCGATGAATAGAAAAGTACTAAATCGTTTTTTTGTAGCTTGTTGCATTGTGACGGCAAGCATGTCGCTCAGTTTAGTGTCTCATGCCGCTCTGCCCTTTTTCTCGAAGGATAAAGACGAGGTACCTAGTCTAGCTCCAATGTTAGATAAGGCCACACCGGCTATTGTCAGCATTTCCGTCGAAGGCACGCAAGTGTCTCGTCAAAGGGTGCCAGAAATGTTTAAGCATTTTTTTGGCGGCACCGATGAACAAGTGCAAGAGCGTCCCTTTAAAGGGTTAGGTTCGGGCGTGATTATCGATGCAAACAAAGGTTATGTGGTCACAAACAATCACGTGGTAGATAATGCCGATGAAATTATTGTTAAGCTTACCGATGGCCGTGAATTTACAGCTAAAAAGCTTGGCGCTGATGAGCAGAGTGATATTGCACTATTAAAAATTGAACCCGATGCATTGTCTGCTATGCCACTGGCTGATTCAGACGAGTTGCGAGTAGGTGACTTTGTTGTTGCTATTGGCAACCCTTTTGGACTAAACCAAACTGTTACTTCGGGCATTGTCAGCGCGCTAGGACGTTCTGGTTTGAACATAGGTGGATACGAAAACTTTATTCAAACAGATGCTGCGATTAACCGCGGCAACTCAGGTGGTGCTTTAGTCAGTCTTCGTGGCGAACTAGTCGGTATTAACACCGCAATTTTTGGACCTAACGGCGGAAATGTCGGTATTGGTTTCGCAATTCCCAGCAATATGATGAAAAATTTAGTCGATCAGATTATAGAATTCGGTGAAGTCCGTCGTGGCTTATTAGGAATAATCGGGCAAGACATCGATTCTGGCTTAGCGGATGCAATGAACTTAGATGTTAACCAAGGCGCATTTGTAAGTGAAGTTGCACCAGAGTCTGCAGCCGATAAAGGCGGCATTCAAGCTGGAGATATCATTACAGAAATTAATGGACGTGCTGTGGTGAGCTTCCAAGAATTAAGAGCTAAGGTCGCGAGTAGAGGAGCCGGGGCTGAGCTTGAATTAACAGTGATGCGCAAAGGCAAAAGCCAAAAAATCAATGTGGTTTTAGGTGACGCTACTCAAAATGAAGTGATTGCCAAAGAAATACACCCTGCGTTAGAAGGGGCAACCTTGACTAACGGTAAAACCAAACAAGGTGATAACGGCATTGTTATTTCTGAGATTGTAGCGCGTTCACCCGCCTCTCGTATCGGCTTACAAGATGGTGACGTTATTATTGGCGTAAATCGTAAGAAGGTAGATACGGTTGTGCAACTACGCACCGAGCTAGAAGATGCAAAAGGTGTCATTGCACTTAGTGTAAAACGTGGTATGAC
The DNA here is from genome assembly GCF_018861065.1 of Paraglaciecola arctica. Classification (GTDB taxonomy): domain Bacteria; phylum Pseudomonadota; class Gammaproteobacteria; order Enterobacterales; family Alteromonadaceae; genus Paraglaciecola; species Paraglaciecola arctica_B. The sequence goes on along the minus strand of NZ_JAHKQO010000007.1, from coordinate 120,977 downwards.
CTCTTTATATTTGGTTATTCGCCAATAAAAACTCTGTAAGGATAGCGGTACTACCCCTTAGTACCGCTATCAACTCATTGACTTCAATGTTATTATTGTGAGCATCTGACGTAAAACACATTTAATGTTGCTCGTGCTAAAAACCTTATCTTTCTTTCTAAAATCCATCCTTATTGGCGTGATCATTTCTTCGGTCATTTTACTACTTGTACCTGATCTAAGAGAGGGTAGCGGGATGCCACTGACATTATTCACGGAACAAGAAAGCTCGAAAAAACTCAGCTTTAATTCAGCGGTCAATGCTGCAGGCCCAGCAGTGGTCAATATCTACAGTCAAAGTATTGAAAGAAGTGGCTATCAACGTAGACAGGCTGTCGAACGCACTAATCTTGGTTCTGGCGTAATTATGACCTCAAACGGTTACATTTTAACTTGTTATCACGTTATCGCTAATGCCAAGTTAATATTAGTGGGTTTACAAGATGGGCGTTTAGAAGAAGCGCAGATTGTGGGTTTTGACTCAATAACAGATTTGGCAGTGCTCAGCGTATCAGCAGAAAACTTGCACCCTATCCCACAATTAGAGGACCCAAAAACCCTAGTAGGCGACGTAGTGTTAGCTTTAGGTAACCCTTACAATCTTGGACAAACCGTAACCCAAGGCATTGTTAGTAGAATTAATAATAATGGTTTGAACAACTTCTTCGACTACATTCAAACTGATGCGGTGCTCAACCAAGGTAATTCTGGTGGAGCATTAGTCGACAGTGAAGGGGTTTTAATTGGCATTAACAATGCAAACTTTAAAACACGCATTAGTCCAAATCGTGTTGAATCCGTGGATGGTGTGTCTTTTGCCTTGCCTTACAGCTTAGCTAAAAAAGTCATGAGTGAAATAATAGCGACTGGCAAGGTTACTCGTGGGGCTTTAGGTTTTGAAGGACAACAAGGTGGACTGACAAGTACTGGAATTATAGTGACAGACGTCATTGAAGGTACGCCTGCCGAATTAGGTGGCTTACAGGTTAAAGATCTTATCCTGTCTGTGAACGATATTCCGGCCATTAGTGTTCGAGATACTCTGGATTATATTGCCGATACAACCCCAGGCAGTACTATCGTTCTTGAAGTAAATAGAGATGGTACTATTTTGAAATTAGACATGGTAGTTGGAGAGCTACAGTAATCTAATAAGTTAAGTGAGTAGCTAACCTTTGCTATTAGCTTACTCGCTTAATGTTGGCACCTAATCCATTTAACTTTCGCTCAATATGTTCGTAGCCACGGTCTAAGTGGTAGATGCGATCCACTGTGGTTTGCCCTTCTGCTACCAGCCCGGCAATCACTAAACTCGCCGAAGCTCGCAGATCAGTCGCCATCACTTGCGCACCTTTTAACGAAGACTTTCCATCACACACCGCACTATTGGCTTGTAGCGAGATATTCGCGCCCATTCGCTGTAATTCAGGAACGTGCATAAATCGATTCTCAAATATATTCTCAGTTACCACCCCAGTACCTTCTGCCAAACAATTCAGTGCGACAAATTGCGCTTGCATATCAGTTGGGAATCCAGGGTGCGGAGCTGTTTTAATATCAACACTTTTAAGTTGTCTATTGGTCATATCCAACTCAATCCAATCATCCCCAATAGTTAATTTCGCGCCGGCCTTAGATAATTTGTCTAAAACCGCTTCAAGGGTTTTGGGTGCGGCATGCTCGCAACGAACCTTTCCACCTGTAACCGCTGCAGCAATTAAAAACGTCCCTGTTTCTATTCGGTCTGGTAATACTCGATATCGACATCCAGATAACGACTCAACTCCCTGAATAGTAATTTTATCCGTTCCGGCATTCATCACCTTAGCGCCCATTGCATTTAAACAGTTCGCAAGGTCGACAATCTCCGGCTCTTTCGCCGAATTTTCTAATATGGTTTCACCTTGCGCTAGGCTGGCTGCCATCATTAGGTTTTCTGTGGCGCCAACACTCACAACATCCATAAATATCCGAGCGCCTTGTAATTTGCCATCTACTGTCGCTCTTATATAGCCACTATCAACATCGATTTTGGCACCCATTTGCTCCAACCCTTGCAAATGCAAATTAACCGGACGGGCTCCTATTGCACAGCCACCTGGTAAGGATACGTTCGCCTGACCAAACTTTGCTAACAGTGGTCCAAGCACTAATATAGAGGCGCGCATGGTTTTAACTAATTCGTAGGAAGCGTTAAAATTATTAATCGAACTTGGGTCAATGACCACAGATTGACCATCTTGACGGTAAGCCTTAGCACCTAATTCACTCAACAAGGATAAACTAGTATGAATATCCCTAAGCTCTGGCACATTATCAAAATAACAAGTGGAGTCTGCCAAGATACTGGACATCAAAATAGGTAAAGCTGCATTTTTAGCCCCTGAAATGTCGACGCTACCTTTCAAAGGCGGGCTAGCCTCAATAATTAATTTGTCCATGACTGCACTCTATTAGATGTGATTAATAAGAAATTTTTAGGGATATTACTGGGGAAGATTAAACATCTTCTCGCGTTTCCACTGACTTTCGGTAAAGGTTTTAATGGAAACGGCATGCATACTGCCTTCAGCAATTTTTTCGGCTAAAGGTGCATACACAAACTGCTGTTTCTTAACTCTGCTCATTTCTGCAAATTGATCGCTTACAGCTATGACTTGAAAATGTGAGCCGTCACCATTCACATGGGCTTCGGCTAAGCCTAATGTTTCTAGTAACAGGGCTTCGATTTGTTGATTATCCATGACGAGTCCAAGTAAAAAAATAGTCGACTATTGTACCGATAAAAAACTGTCAACGTCGCTAATTTTTGCAAGCTTTATTAAGCTTTCTGGGATATTTTTAAGTTCAACACTTACATTCTGTGATTGGTTGTATTTAAGAAAGTTCATTAGCCAAGCTAAACCCGCAGTGTCAGAGTGGCTGACCCCCGACATATCTAAAGTTGCAACAGAGCCTTTGGCACTATTTTGAGTGTTCTTATCAAGAATTCCCAACGCAGCGGACTTAGCTATAGTATTGCGGTTCAATTCGCCTTCTAAAGTAAAATACCCTTTGGGAGTCTCTGTCACTTGCAAATTAGGCACCTAACTTTCCTTTTCTTCTAAATCAATATTGATAGGTTTACTGATAGTGTTTTTCATTAAATCAATGACTTTCTGTATCCCATCTTTACGTAAAATCGTTTGAAATTCACTTTGCTTACTAGATAAAAGACTAATACCTTCCGCCACCATATCGTAGGCTTTCCACTCATTAGTTTTACTATTTTTACGTAATTTAAATGCCAAATTAATATCCGGTCTACCCGGTTCTTTTACTACAGCTCTAACAGTTACAGTTTTTTCGCCTGTTACTTCACGAACAGGCTGAAACTCGACATCTTGGCCGTCATAATAAGCCATGGCCAAGGCATAAGTAGTAATTAGATATGAACGGAATACACTAATATATTCAGGTATTTTTTCTCTCGGTACTTTTTTATAGTACTTCCCTAATACCTTTAAAGCAGAAAAGCTGTAATCCACATGAGGAATAAGCTCTTCTTCCATCACGGTTCGCAAAAGTTCAGGGTCGACTTCTATAAGTTGACGCTCTTTTTTGATTCTTTTGAAAGTTTTAGTCGCTACATCTTCCAACATTACATAAGGGTTTTGGCTTTCAGCCTGAGCAATACTTGAAAAAAATATCACTACCCCACTCAATAACAAAAGTGTCCATTTGTTTATCACGTTACATTCTCCAAACGACTAGTTCGCTTAGCCGTCGTTGCTACTAAATAAAAATTGACCGATAAGATCTTCTAACACTAACGCAGATTTAGTGTCCTCGATGTAGTCCCCCTGCCCCAAGCTTTCAATGCCTTCCATCGCAAAACCTGGCTGAAATCCAATATATTGTTCGCCTAATAAACCAGAGGTAAGTATAGATACCGAACTAGTTTCCGGAAATTGATCAAATTCTGACAGGATACTCATTGTCACTATTGGTGTGAAATCCGTGCTGCCAAGCGAAATGTTGTCAACTCTGCCTACGGTCACTCCCCCCACCTTCACTGCTGAACGGACTTTCAATCCACCAATATTGTCAAACTTAGCGTACAAGGTATAAGTATCATCACTGCCCGACATACTATTATTAGCCACATTAAGTGCCAACATCAGACCTGCTGCAATAGTTAAGACTACAAATACACCTACTAGTAATTCCGCTTTCTTAGATTTCATTGCCATTTCCTCTACTCAATTCCGAACATTAATGCGGTTAATATAAAATCTAGCCCAAGTACCGCTAACGAAGAAAACACCACGGTTTCTGTTGTTGCCTTACTTATCCCTTCAGAGGTGGGGATAGAATCGTATCCTTTGAAAGTGGCGATCCAGGTGATCACAAAAGCAAACACAATGCTTTTTATGATGCCGTTCACCACGTCTTTATTCCAATCAACTGTCGCTTGCATGATAGACCAGTAACTGCCTGAATCGACTCCTAACCAATCAACACCGACTAAGTGCCCACCTAATATACCTACCGCACTAAAGATAAGTGCGAGCATGGGCATAGAAATAATGCCAGCCCATAAACGCGGTGCGATGACTCGACGTAAAGGATCAACAGCCATCATTTCTAAACTGCTTAGTTGTTCTGTTGCTTTCATCAGACCTATTTCAGCGGTGAGTGCCGAACCTGCTCGTCCAGCAAACAACAATGCGGTAACCACTGGGCCTAACTCTCTCAATAAGGACAAGGCCACCATAGGCCCAAGACTTCCCTCAGCGCCATAACTGACTAAAATGGTGTATCCCTGCAATGACATCACCATGCCAATAAATAAACCCGACACCACTATTATTAGCAATGACTGCACGCCTACTACGTGAATCTGCTTGATTGTCAGTGGTATCAATTTTAAAGGTTGAGGTTTGGCAACAACCGCTCCAAAAAGCATAAGAGTGGCACGACCGAACATTTCTAATCGATTAAGGGTGCTAGCTCCTAAATTTATTAACCAATTCATGATGCACGACCCAAAAATTCCTGAGCAATATCGCTAGCTGGATAATGAAAAGGTACTGGACCATCTGCCTGACCTTGCAAAAACTGCTGTACCAAGGGTGAATCACTGTTTTTTATTTGTTCTGGAGTACCGCTGCCAATCACTTTTTTCTCTGCCAGAATATAAATGTAATCTGCAATAGTTAACACCTCAGTCACATCATGCGTAACAACAACACTGGTTAGTTGTAATGCATCATTTAGGGCTTTAATCAACTTAACTAATACTCCCATTGATATGGGGTCCTGACCTGCGAAAGGTTCGTCATACATGATTAATTCAGGATCTAAAGCAATTGCCCTTGCCAGAGCGGCTCGTCGGGCCATACCACCAGAAAGTTCCGCTGGCATTAAATCTGCTGCGCCACGCAAACCAACAGCCTGTAATTTCAGCATAACTACTGTATAAATAGTGGATTCAGATAACTTAGTATGTTCTCTAAGCGGAAACGCAATATTATCAAACACCGACATATCGGTAAATAATGCGCCACTTTGGAACAACATACTCATTTGTCGACGCACTTCAAATAATCGATTGCGGCGCATGTTAGGGATCGATTCCCCCTTAAATTTGATATCACCTTTATCAGGCAATAATTGGCCCCCCATCAGACGCAACATAGTTGTTTTGCCAATTCCGCTTGGGCCCATTATTGCGGTAGTTTTACCTTTTTTAATCTGAAGTGAAATATCATCGTATATAATTCGACCACTTCTACTAAAGGTTAGATTATTAATTTCAATCAAATTTTCCATTACGATAGGAACATTCCACTTTGGCTAATTGCGACTAGGTCAAAAAACAACCCGACTGTAAGAGCGACTATTGTATTAGTTTTCTGCATGAAATAACAAAGACAAAAAGTAACAAGGTATATAGATTTAATACAATTGTTACTGAATATCAGCTTAACACTAATCTATTGGGTAAAAATGGCTTGAAATCACCTAAGGGTCTAGCGCCATTGTATCCTAAATCAAATATACTTTACCTACTTGGTTTCTTGCTTGTAGATGCATATATCCAATTAAGTTTTATTTACGTTGTTTCTAGACCTCTTAAACAGCCATAATATTACCAAACTAATTTATTTTAACATTCATATGCAAAGCCTTGGCTTTTTGCGACAATTGAAAGTAACTCAACTAGAAGTGAAATTTTGTGATTTTAGAAGCTTGTTATTTCCTGATTTGGCTTATCGTTTTAAGTTGGGGCGCAGATAGATTTGTTTTTGGCGCCTCGGTACTCGCGAAAAATATTGGCGTTTCGCCTATGATTATTGGCCTCACTATAGTCGCAATGGGTTCGTCAGCACCAGAAATTATGGTAGCCGCTACGTCATCTTTTAATGGCAATACCAATACTGCAGTTGGCAACGCTTTAGGCTCCAATATAACCAACATTGCCTTAGTATTGGGATTTACTGCGCTACTTAAACCCCTATCAATTGCGTCAAGTACCTTAAAAAAAGAAATGCCTGTGTTATTGCTAGTAACTTTACTAGCTGTGTATTTCCTTTCAGACTTTCTATTGCTCAAAATTGAAGGGTTAGTTTTGATCATCTTGTTTTTTGTTGTCATAGGAGGCCTAACTTGGGTGTCTTTTAATATGGAAAAAGGCGATCTATTACAACCCGAAACAGAAAGTGAAATTCCTTCTGGCGTACCTACGTCTAAAGCAATCATTTGGCTAGTTGTGGGAATGATTCTTTTGCCTTTAAGTGCCCACTACATGGTGAATTCAGCGGAGATAATCGCTCGATATTTTGGTTTAAGTGAATTAGTGATTGGACTGACTATTATTGCCATTGGTACCAGTTTGCCAGAATTAGCTGCCTGCGTAGCCGGTGTCCTCAAAAGTGAAGACGACTTAGTATTAGGCAACATAATCGGCTCAAATATCTTTAATATTTTGGCTGTATTGGCTATGCCAGGACTTATAGCACCAGGCGTAATAGACGAAAACGCCGCGGTCCGTGACAGTTATGTGATGCTTGGATTAACCATATTATTACTGATATTTAGTTTTAACTTAAAAGGAAGTAGGTGTATAAATCGCGTCGAAGGCATTTGCTTAGTATCATGCTTCTTAGGCTATCAATATTTGTTATTTAGTTAATATAGCGACGTTTGAATCACACTATGATTAAACAATCTGCACTGAGAGTATTGGAAATTGAACAACGGGCAATTGCGCAGATGGAGCAATATATTGACGACGCTTTTGTGCAAGCTTGTCAACTAATCTTAACTTGCAAAGGTAAAGTTATTGTTTGTGGGATGGGTAAATCGGGTCACATTGGCCACAAAATTTCGGCCACACTAGCGAGTACCGGTACACCTGCTTTTTTCATGCATCCCGCGGAAGCCAATCATGGTGACTTAGGTATGCTCAGCGACCAAGATATTTTATTGGCGATTTCTAATTCAGGCGAAACTGGCGAACTTTTAGCTTTAATCCCGGTAGTAAAACGCATGGGTGTCCCTATTATTGCGATGACATCAAATTCTTCCAGCTCCCTAGGAAAATACGCCGACATTAACCTATGTATCAAAGTCGAGCAGGAGGCTTGTTCACTTGGCCTTGCCCCTACCTCTAGTACCACCGCCACTTTAGTTATGGGTGATGCCTTGGCTGTTGCCTTACTTGATGCTAGGGGCTTTACATCGGAAGACTTTGCTTTGTCTCACCCCGGAGGCTCACTAGGCAGGAAACTGTTACTTAAATTAGAAGACGTAATGGTCAAAGAGTCGGCTTTACCTTTAGTAACAAGAGAGCAAACCTTAAGTGAAGTTTTATTGGTTATTTCCCAGAAAGCTTTAGGCATGGCTGGGGTAATAGATGAAAATGGAAAACTGATAGGTATCTTCACAGATGGCGATTTACGTCGGGTGCTTGACGATAGAATCGATATCCATAAAACCCAAATTCAGCAAATAATGACACCTAACAGTGTAACCGCCAAACCTGAAATGCTTGCAGCAGAAGTACTGTCTTTAATGCAAAAACATAAGATAAGTTCGCTGTTTGTTACCCATTCAACAGGCAAACCTATAGGCGCAATCAATATGCAGCTACTACTTCAAGCGGGGATAATTTAATGTCAGCGTTAGATACGCCCTATGGGCCGATTGATAAAACATTCATCATGCAACTAAGGCAAATAAAACTCTTAGCCTGTGATGTCGACGGAGTGTTTTCAGACGGTCGGATATACATGGGTCAAGATGGTGAAGAGCTTAAAGCATTTCATACAAGGGATGGATACGGGATCAAGGCGTTACAAAAAATAGGTGTGCAAGTTGCAGTTATTACGGGACGCAGCTCAAATATGGTAGAAAAGCGTATGTCCGCTTTAGGTGTGCAACATATTTACCAAGGCTGCGAAGATAAACAACCCACCTTACGCGCCTTACAAAAGAAACTCAGTATTGCCATGAGTGAAACCGCTGCAATTGGTGATGATATGCCAGATATGGGCATGTTTCACGTATCTCACTGTAATATTTGTGTACAGGATGGACACCCTGTTTTAGCCGCGCATGCTCATTATAACACTATTACAAAAGGAGGGTTTGGGGCGGTTCGTGAATTATGCGACTTAATTCTTCTTGCCCATGGACAATTAGATACTATTCACGGCGCGAGTATATGAATCGCGTTACCTTATGTATCGCAATATTATTTATTTTAGCTTTAGCCTTGAGTTTGCCTGGATGGCTTTCTGATGAGGAAGTATTAATTGACTCGCAAACAGAAGAAGCTTGGGTTCCGAATTACCAAGCAAGTAAAATGCGCAGTACACTGTATGATAAACTAGGCCAAATAAACCATCAGGTGTTTGCGCAAAAAATGGAACATTTTGATTTACTTGGGTTCACTTTGTTTAAGCAACCTAATTATTTATTGTTCGCACAGTCACTGCACCCATGGAAAGTAGAAGCACAAGAAGGTACTTTGTATGAAGATCAACGCATTCAGTTTGAAACCAACGTTGAAATTACCAGCCTTGATAAACAGGGCTATATACAAGTGATTCGTACCAATTTTGTCGAAGTTAATTTGGAAGACAAAACCATACATTCTGATCAAGCGGTCGAGATTGTTGGCCCCAATTACGTGATAAAAAGTAATGGCTTTACCGCTAGCCTAGAAACCCAAAGATATGAGTTATTAGACCATGTTAAAACTGTTTACCAACCGTCTATACAGCGCTAGTTTTGTAGCGACCTTATTATTTTCAGCTAACATTCATGCTGGAAAAGACGATTTTACTAAGAAAATTGAGCTAGCCTCCTTGTACCAAAATGCTGATGGCATTGCCAAAAGGGCTTCGTACCAAGGTAATGTTGTGATTCAACAAGGGTCATTAAAAATTAGTGCCGATGAATTACAGATCGATGCCAGCAAAGGTGAAGGCAACGAAATTTTTATTGCGACAGGCAAACCAGCCAAATACTCTCAACAACAAGAAGATGGCAGTATAGTTACTGCACAAGCAGACAAAATTGAATACCACCGCCAAACTCGTTCACTTTCTTTAGACGGAAGTGCACAAATAAAACAAAATTCCAGTAGTGTGAAAGGTGAATCGATTAAATTTAATATGGAACTTGAGCAAATCATAGCCCAAGGCAGCGATCAAGATAGTGGCCGTGTTATCACAACTTTCCAGCCAGTATCAAAACCCAAAGAAGTCGAAACAAAACCACAGGATAAGCAACCTTAATGGCCGTTTTAAAAGCCACACATTTAGCCAAGTCTTACAAATCAAGACAAGTTGTACGGGATGTCAGTATTGAGGTGACAACTGGCCAAATTGTAGGTTTATTAGGGCCAAATGGCGCAGGGAAAACCACTACTTTTTATATGATTGTTGGCCTGGTCCCTTTAGATAAAGGCGACATTTATATTGATCAACAATCACTCACTTTACAACCTATGCATGTTCGGGCCAGGCAAGGGATAGGTTACTTACCTCAAGAAGCGTCAATATTTAGAAAGTTAACCGTGTATCAAAATCTGATGGCTATATTGCAAACTCGCAAAGAACTTTCTAAGGAACAGCGGGAACAGCAAGCTGACGCATTATTAGACGAATTTAATATCAACCATATTCGTAATAGTTTAGGGATGAGTTTATCTGGCGGTGAACGCAGAAGAGTAGAAATCGCCCGAGCGTTAGCTGCCGACCCAGAGTTTATATTATTAGACGAACCTTTTGCGGGTGTAGACCCTATTTCGGTCAACGACATTAAAAAAATAATTCAACAATTAAGGGATAGAGGGCTAGGGGTACTAATTACCGATCATAACGTCCGAGAAACTCTAGATGTATGTGAAAAAGCATATATAGTTAGCCATGGTGAATTAATAGCATCTGGCACTGCGGAAGAAGTTTTGAGTGATCAACGTGTAAGAGATGTATACCTAGGTGAACAATTCAGGCTATAGTTAAGCTCAAGATTATTTCAAGGTATTGAAATTTCGGCACAGCTAAAAAGTAGACTTGCTTGGCAATTATTGTATTTCTAAATAATTGAAGTGAGACTACTTAGACAACAAAGCTGTAATTTCTAAAATGAAGAGTTTAACTCGGCTGATAACAACAACAGATTAGACATAAGAAGTAAATGAAACCCTCTTTACAGTTAAGATTTAGCCAACAACTTACAATGACACCACAACTGCAGCAAGCAATTAAGCTGTTGCAGCTATCTACTTTGGACTTACAAACTGAGATCCAAGAAGCGTTAGATTCCAATCCTTTATTAGAGGTAGAAGAGCAAAACGATACTTCTAACGGTGAAAAAGCACTTGAAACCAATCACAGCGCTGACAGCAATGATACTGCAAGCGAACAAGTAGAAGTTAATGTAGATAGTGTCGAAAGCGGTGATGCGCTGCAAAATAATGACATCCCAGAAGACTTACCTTTAGACAGCACTTGGGATGAATACTTGAGTACTTCATCGGCCCCCGCGTCTATGAGTAGTGCCGGTTCAGCAGGTGATGACGACCAAGTTTTTCAAGGTGAAACCACCGATAACATCCAAGATCATTTGTTGTGGCAAATGCGTTTAACGCATTTTAGCGACACTGATATTGCAATAGCCATTGCGATTATCGACTCCATCGATGAAGCAGGTTATTTGACAATCAGCATCGAAGAAGTGCTCGCCAGTATGGATGATGAAGATATTGAACTGGACGAAGTGGCAGTAGTACTAAAACGTATTCAGATGTTTGACCCAGTTGGTTCAGGAGCACGCAGTGCGCAAGAATGTTTACTGATACAACTACAACAATTTGGCCCCGATACGCCTTGGTTAGAAGAAGCCAAAATGTTAATTACTGATTACTGCGATCTTATAGGAAGTAAAGATTACCGCACCCTTATGCGTAAAACCCGTCTTAAGGAAGAAGAGTTGCGGGAAGCGATGCGTTTATTGCAAACACTTAATCCTAGGCCCGGCACCGCTATAGTAACGGGAGAATCCGAATACGTGATCCCAGATGTCTCTGTGGCTAAGAAAAACGGTCGTTGGACAGTAGAACTCAATCCTGACAGTTTGCCTAAACTTAATGTAAACCAGCAATATGCAGCAATGAGCAAAAGTGTTAAGAGCTCTTCAGATAGCCAATTTATTCGTTCACATTTACAAGAAGCTAAGTGGTTTATTAAAAGTGTCGAAAGTCGCAACGAAACCCTACTAAAGGTGTCTAATTGTATAGTCCAGCAACAAATGGGCTTTTTCGAACATGGTCCTGAAATGATGAGACCTATGGTACTAAACGATGTAGCAGAAATGGTAGATATGCACGAGTCCACTATTTCAAGAGTTACCACTCAAAAATATATGCATACTCCGAGAGGTATTTTTGAACTGAAATACTTTTTCTCGAGTCACGTAGCCACAGATGTTGGCGGAGAATGTTCATCAACTGCTATTAGAGCATTGATTAAGAAGTTAGTGGCAGCAGAAAAACCCAGTAAACCTTTGAGTGACAGCAAGATTGCACAATTGTTGGCCGACCAAGGTATTATGGTGGCGCGGCGAACAATAGCAAAATACCGGGAATCATTAATGATCCCACCGTCAAACCAACGTAAGAGCCTACTTTAGGCTAATTGAAGAAGGAATAGGCGATATGCAAATTAACCTTACCGGTCATCATGTAGATATTACAGATTCTTTAAGAGACTACGTCGACAACAAATTTACCAAACTAGAAAGACATTATGATCATATAAACAACGTATATGTGATCCTAAACGTGGAGAAGCTAAACCAAAAAGCTGAAGCCACATTGCACCTCAGTGGAACGGAGGTGTTTGCAACGTCTGAGCATTCAGATATGTACGCAGCAATAGATGCTTTAATCGATAAACTTGACCGACAAGTGATTAAGCACAAGGAAAAAATTAAGCGCCATTAATCGCAGTAACGGTTAACTACAATTAGAATCCATAATGGAAATTAAAAATATTCTACACCCTGACTGCACTTTGTGTGCAGTTCAGGGAAGCAGCAAAAAGCGAGTTCTTGAACTCATCAGCCAAATTGCTAATCAATATTTAATAGATATTGATCAAGCGACTATATTGTCTAGCCTGACTTGTAGAGAAAAAATGGGCAGTACAGGCATAGGTAATGGCATTGCGTTACCACATGGTCGCCTAAAAGATCTAGAAAATGTCATTGCTATTGTAGTCACTACCGAAAAACCAATCGATTATGACGCCATAGATAATGCGCCAGTTGACGTGTTTTTTGCTATTTTAGTACCCGAAAATAAAGCCTCCGAACATTTAGGCACTTTGGCAGCCATAGCAACAAAACTGAATAATAAAGAAACATTAGGTCGTATGCGTCATGCTAAAACCAATGAAGAATTATTTGAGGCGCTGGACTAAATGAAACTCATCATAATTAGTGGACGTTCCGGCTCAGGTAAATCAATTGTGCTGCGTTCCCTTGAAGATCTTGGTTATTATTGTGTTGATAACATCCCCGTCAATCTTTTACCTACATTAACTCACACTGTTGTCGATGAATACGATCAAGTTGCGGTGAGTATCGACGTACGTAATTTACCCAAAAACCCCAATGAGTTAGTAGAAATATTGGACTACCTGCCGTCAACGTGGGACATGACTATACTTTATTTAGATGCAAGTGATGATGTATTAATCAAACGATTTAGCGAGACTAGGCGCTTACATCCTTTATCAAAACAAAATAAATCTTTAGCTGGAGCAATTCGTTCAGAAAGTGAATTACTGGCACCTATTGCAGAACGAGCTGACCTCTACTTAGATACGGATCAACTATCAGTTCACCAACTAGCAGAATTAGTTCGCGAACGTATTCTAGGTAAAAAGAGCTCAAGGTTAGTATTGGTATTCGAATCTTTTGGATTTAAACATGGCATTCCCAAAGATGCAGACTATGTTTTTGATGGTCGATTTTTGCCTAACCCTCACTGGGAACCTGACCTCAAACACTTAACGGGTTTAGACGCACCTGTGCAGATATTCTTAGGCTCACAACCCATAGTGACAAAGTTTATTTGGCAAATTCAAAACCTGATTTCTACTTGGCTGCCCCATTTAGAACGTAATAACCGCAGTTATGTGACTGTGGCTATAGGTTGCACAGGTGGCCAACATCGCTCTGTTTATGTGACAGAAACACTAGCGAAAACCTTCACCGATTCACACCCTGATGTGCAAATTCGGCATCGTGAGTTAAACCGCTAACTAAACCGTTATTAAGAGTATAGAAATCTTATGCCTAGTTTCGAAAGAACAGTTGTGATTGTTAACAAGTTAGGTTTACACGCGCGGGCGGCGACTCAACTTGTACAGTTAACCAATAAGTTTGAAGCCGAAATTACTTTACATCAAGGTGATAAACAAGCGTCAGCAAATAGTGTTCTGGGATTAATGATGCTTGAGAGTCATCAAGGTAAAGAAGTCCGAATAGTCTGTGCAGGTAAAGATGCAAAGGCGGCATTAGATGCAGTAGAAACATTGATTGCGACTAAGTTTAACGAAGAAGAATAGTGATTTTATTTAACTGCTTAAAGTGAATTTTTGTTTCTATATTGGCTTACACGGCTACCTATTTTATCTTGAATGTTCGGATTAACTTTTTCACTTTGATTGCCAAGTATATTTCCCACTCTAAAGTGAAATATGTGCTGATCAACTAGTAAGCATAGATTAAACTACCATCCTAATAAAAATATCTAACAACACCCTATCTTATTCAAATGAGTAATTTTATCTAAATCATGCCACATACCTTCGAAGCCAAAAGCAGTCACAACCAACTTCATGATATCAATGAAGCCTTAGGTAGTGGTCAAACAGAGCTTGCCAAAGATATGCTGCATCAGTTGCAACCTGGTGATCTTGCTTTGCTTTTGGAATCGAGCCGCAGCCGCAATCGCTTGGATATTTGGCAACTGATTCCACCTGATCTATACAGTGATGTGCTTGAAGAACTGTCTGATGATGTACGTAATGGCATTATCAGAACAATGCTACCTGATAAGGTTGCTGATGCGTTAGAAGAAATGGACACCGATAACCTTGTTGATACTCTTCATGGTTTACCACAAGAGGTGTCACAAGATTTATTAGCTGCCATGGACGAGCAAGATAGAGTACGGGCTGAGCTAGGATTATCTTACGGTGATGAAACCGCAGGTTTTATCATGAATACCGATGCCATTACACTTCGACCGGGTATTAATGTAGATGTAATTTTGAGATATCTGCGTCTTAAAGGCGATATGCCAGAGCATACAGATACCTTATATGTGGTAGATCGTGATGACAAACTAATGGGTGGTGTAGCACTCACTCGGCTGATTACTGCGGCCGCGGACACCCCTATCGAGTCACTAATTAAGAGTTCTGAAGCCATTCCCGCAGCCATGATGGATAATGAAGTCGCGAGTTTATTTGAACGTTACAACTGGCTATCAGCACCGGTAGTAGATGAAAACAACAAATTATTAGGTCGTATCACCATTGATGATGTGGTGGATATTATTCGCGAAGATGCCGAACACTCTATGATGAGCATGGCTGGCTTGGACGATGAAGAAGACACTTTCGCACCAGTAGTCAAAAGTACCCAACGTCGTTCGATATGGTTGGGAGTGAATCTAGTAACAGCCCTTATGGCAGCAGCCGTCAGTGACTTATTCGAAGCAACCTTAAGTCAGCTAGCAGTGTTGGCTATTCTCAATACCATAGTACCTAGCATGGGTGGCGTAGCAGGTAATCAAACCCTTACCCTAGTTATACGTGGGATGGCATTGGGCCACGTTAATTCGGCAAACGCTAGATGGTTGGTTAGTAAAGAACTTGCCATTGGGTTTTTAAATGGACTGATATGGTCGATACTGATTGCATCTGTCATTGCCTTGTGGAAACAAGACTTGATGTTAGGCGCGGTGATTGCGTTTGCCATGATGATCAACATGGTCGCTGCGGGGCTAGCCGGAGCAAGTTTACCTCTCATAATGAAAAAATTAAAAATTGATCCTGCCCTTGCCGGTAGTGTTATTTTAACAACCATCACCGACGTTGTGGGAATATTTGCATTTTTGGGCTCGGCTACTTGGTTGTTAATGTAGTATGAGTCCAATCCGCATTATGGTCCTAACCCTCTTAGCTTTGCTTGCCTTTGCAGCCAATTCTGTATTATGCCGTTTGGCATTAAATGCAGAGCAAGTTAACCCTGCAGATTTCACCGCAATTCGCTTACTCAGTGCCTCACTAATTTTAGCAATCATTATTATTGTCAGAGACAAATCAGTCATTCGCAAAATGAACCACCATGGTAGCCACGCTGGGGCTTTGTTTTTATTTATTTACGCTGCGGGCTTTTCTTATGCGTATATCTCTCTAAGCACTGCAACTGGAGCGCTAATATTATTCGCTGCAGTTCAATTCACCATGCTCTTTAAGGGCTGGTTAGCAGGTAATAAAATGGGGGTGCAAGAAACTATTGGTATATTACTCTCACTAGTTGGATTTGTTTATTTTGTATTTCCAGAACTTGAAAAGCCAAGCATGATGGGTTGTTTGTTAATGATTTTGTCAGGCATTGCTTGGGGTTTGTATAGCTTAATAGGGGCAAGGTCAACTAAGCCATTATACGATACCGCTAGTAACTTTATTCGGCTGACTCCCATATCCATTGTTGGTTTGATCTACTCCTATTTTTATTTTGATATGAATATTAGTACCCAGGGACTGCTTTACACTATTGCATCAGGCGCCTTAGCCTCTGGAGTGGGCTACACCCTTTGGTATCAAGTTTTACCTAAATTAAAACCCAGTATTGCCGCAGTATCCCAACTATCAGTACCAATTTGGGCTGCTTTAGGAGGAATAGTCTTAGTAAATGAACCTATTGATTTGCATCTAGCAATATCCGCAATCGTCATTCTAGGTGGCATATTGCTGGTGATTCTTGCTAAAAATAACCGCGCAATAAAAAAAAGTTCCTTTAGCCAATAGTCAGTCACTATCTAGAGCAATTTGGATAAATAGTAAAATTTACAAAATAGCTTTGTATGAAAAGTGATGATAGTTTATCGTTCTAGTTTAAATGGGTTGAAATTCAAACATGATGATTGATTATGTCCAGAATGATAGTCAGGTTTCTTAAGGAGAGGCAATCGTGATTAAACGATCATCAAAGGTGGTAGCGTTTCTTCTGACCTTAATTGCCGGTATTCTTATTTTAAATACTGCAAATGCATGGAGCTTTGATATGTTTTCCTTTTTTTCTAAAGACAAAGCTACAGCTACTGTTGTGCATGCTTCTTTAGACTCCAAATTAACTGAATTAACTAGCCTGCCTTTTGACTCCAATCAAACCGGAAGTCAAACCACAAGTGCCATAAAAGCAAAGGTACAAGGGGAAGCGTCAATCACTCTCACCAAGAGTGAAGGTTACATAGAAACGGCGCAAGCTGCCTTTATATGTGAATCATCCTCTCCTGTAGCGCTGGTCAACGATCAAAAAAGCGCCCGTTTCGATGTTTGGGAGCTCGATTCAATGCACTCCCTTAAGCCCATTAGAAAAGTCACCACCAACCAACTCAGCACTGCTTCTAACAACTGGATAAACTACAGCGTGGTGGATTTAACGTGTTTACCACAACAGCAATTACTTGTAGCGGTCAATTATTACGACCCTCGTTCAAAAATAGCGCTTTATCTATATGACGTGGGGAATAAACAATTTAGTCTTTTTTCAGAAGCAGAATCAAATGCCCAAAATTTAGATAAATACTTTGAAAAGAAAGACCTAAAAAGTGGCGAGTCAATTCTACTTTACTACAGCGAGACAAAACGAAAGTCTGCTGAGATTTATCACAATTATTTTAACAATATTGTCCTGTTCTCGGATCACTACCCTCAAGGCATCGAAGTTCTCAAACTTAGTATAAATGACGGTAATATCGAACAGTGGCAAGTTGTTGATAAAAAGTTACTTTTACACACAATAGACAATCGTAATAACAAAGATCCAAAGACATTTTATTGGTCATTAGATCTGTCAAAGGTTTTAATCAATTAACGCAGCGACGTAAAGTTATTGCTTACTCGCTCAAACGGAGTTTGAAATGCCCATTGCTGACACCCTTACCCCCAAAGAAGCGGCACATATTGCGACAAATAGCTACTTCACCTTAAAAGACTGGATAAACAATGAACCCACTGCAGGAGTGGAATCCAGAGCAAACATCCACAACCGAGTGATTGGTTCTGGGAACGCTGGAACAGGAGGCCATGCTAATACGTCATTGCAATCTACCGCGATGGCGTCTTCAAAATTAGGCAATGTGCATACTGCGACTACTGGTTTTGGTACCAGTTCGGGTTTTGGTTACACCTTAACCTACCAAGCAGCCGGTAAAAAACACCTTGTAATAGCCAGTCGTGGCACCCGCCCTGAGATGAGTGGAGCGCCAGACATTATCACTGATTTGCGCGCAGCCGCGGCGCCTTTTGGCAGTTTTGGTGCAGTGCATAAAGGGTTTAAACGCACGTTTGATAGTATACAAACTAGTCTTAAAAGAGACACCACTTTAATTTCGCAAGCAGACGTAGTGCACTGCGTCGGCCATAGTTTAGGCGGAGCAGTAGCTACTTTAATAGCGGCTGATATTGCGTCTTCCAGAAAAGACGTAAAACTCTATACCTTTGGTAGTCCCAGAGTAGGTTGCTTAAATACCTATTCGTCCATAGAAAAGGCGATTGGAGTAGACAACATATATAGAGTCAGTCATGACCTTGATCCAATCTCGTTGATTGCACCTTACCCTTATATACATTTGCAACCAAGACCTAACGATCCCAACAATATGACGATGTTGTCACCCACCGGAAAGCTATTAAGTACCGCAAATCATGATATGCGAGAATACATTAATTCTGTGGGGCTGTTAGGCTGGGATCAGGTGCGTAGAGCCTCGAACGCAGTAGATCATGATAACGCGCTTATTTCGCGATGGTTATTACATGATACTAATGATGCAGGCTGGGTGGCTTATGCTTCAGCAAAAACCTTATCGATATTGTTTAAACTGTTTAGTCATGTGTTAAAAAGTATCAGTTCAGTACTAATATTAGGACTAACAGCTGTTGATTTGTTGGCTGAAATATTACTAAAGGGACTCAATAAATTAAAAGTATTGGGTCAAAAAATCTTTACTTTACTTAAACATGCGGCTGTTTGGGCGGGCATTAAAGCCGTAGAAGGTTCTGACTTTACTGCTGGTATTATAAAAAGAATTTTGTCAAAAATGTTGTCTACACTGCGCACTTTAGCGGCAAATTCACTCGCCTTTATTAGCCGAAATATTACTCCGATGACCATAGGTTTAGGAACGGCATGGGCATTATCAGCGGCGTCAAATTTGTAGTCAATGAACATATAAGCGCAAAATAATGATTGCTAAACAAACATTTCACTATTTGTACGTCAATGCGAATTGCCTCACTGAGTTGGCACTTCGCAGTTTACCCGCTGATTTGGATTCTTTACTCGATGATTTGCAGCCTATCGATGACACTGAGCTTGCAAACGAACTAGAACTCGATACTAATTTAGAGGATCTAAATTTTGCGGCGATGGAAGGATTAGACTTTTACGATTCTGATGTTGAAAGTCCTATCATTGAACCAGAAGCTCCTACTGTGGAGTCAAACAGAGATGCTGAGGCTCAAACAGCCCCCCCCCAAGAGGAGTTTAACATTGAAACTTACATGGCAAATGTTTATGGGCTTGAAGACCAGCTAGCTGAACGTATTGACGCGGCATACGCGCAAATTGATCACGATGAATTTCAAACATTGCTAAATTTACTACCCGCTGAACTCCCTGCCATAGATAAAAAATTAACTGGCGAAGAGATGACGCTATGGCAACAACAATATGCCAATGATGTTGAAGCCATTAATAACTTGCTTATCGCCATAAGACAGTTAGATTTTACTTAACCTTAAATTACTGACAGCATAAGCCGGAATAACCAGTAGTGCTGTTTTTAATTTGCCTAGCTTCTAGCTTCTAGC
>NZ_JAHKQO010000007.1:0-101073 GCF_018861065.1 Paraglaciecola arctica | reverse complement strand
TCTAGCTTCTAGCTTCTAGGCAATGCTAATCATCAATATCCTGCTGACTTAACCAATTCACTAATTTTTGCATGTCTTGAGCCGCAGCTTGATTTAATTGCTCTACCCAATCATGCACATTCTGCCACCAGGCAGGGTGATCACCTTGTTGAATTTCATTAGCAATTTTTTGCACTCTGGCGAGTCCTACTGAGCCTGCGGCACCTTTGATTTTGTGTGCTTGTGAACACACTTCGTCTTTTTCATCGGCACTTAAACTAATTTGCAATATCTCTAAGTATTCGGGCATTTTTTCTTCAAATACTTTGACACTGGTACGCACCATTTCATGGCCGATAGTATCCACCAACATTTGCAATAATTCTAAGTCGAGGATGGTATTCAATTGGTCTTTTTTGGGTTCTGGTGCGGGTTGATGCGGCTCGCTGGGTTGTTCACAAAACAAGCTATTAAAGACTTCGATGATGCGACTCTTTTTAACCGGCTTAGCTATGACATCGTCCATGCCGTTATCAAGATATTCCTGTCGGGTTTTGATCACGTTCGCTGTCAAAGCTACGATACTGGTTTGTTCTACCAAAGACTCTTCGTGTAAAACATTGGCAACTTCAAATCCATTCATATCTGGCAATTGAATGTCTAGTAGAATCAAATCATATTGTTTGTCTCTTGCCATAGTAATGGCTTCGTTACCCGTCATGGCTACGTCAACATGCTGTCCTAGCTTTTCTAACAGGGCTTTAGCAACCATTACGTTTAATTCAATGTCTTCGACTAGCAGAATCTGCAAGCCTGTAACTTTAAGTGTTTCAACTTGTATAGGATTTTTACTAATAGCAAGCGGCAGCTCAACTGTAAAACAGGTACCTTTACCTTCTACACTACTGACGCTAATTTTTCCATTCATCAATGACACCATTTGTTGACAAATAGCGAGACCAATACCTGTACCTGTGGCACTTTGATGTTCAGGTAAATCAACTTGATAATACATCGCAAATATTTTGTCTAACTCTTGCTGTGGTATGCCAACGCCAGTATCACATACCTTAAATGTCACCATAGAAGTTTCGGCATCAATGCTTTCAGCTTTTACTTCTAAAGACACCGTGCCCTTTTGTGTAAACTTGACGGCATTAAATAACAAATTCCACAAAATTTGCCTAAGTCGAGTTCCGTCTACTTCCACTAAGGCCGGCAGAGGCTCTTGCACATGCGCGACAAAGGTCAGCTCTTTGTCGTCAGCTAACAACTCAATAATACTGCCAAGTTCTTTGGTGAAGTCGTTTATAGAAACGGTTTTAAGGGATAATTCAAGCCTATCTCTATCGAGGCGATCCAAATCAATTATGTCATTAAAAATATTACCAAGAGTGATACCACTGGCATATATAGTACTGACCCAAGCAAACTGCTCGCTAGTCAAGTTGGTATCACGCAACATTCTACTAAGGCCAACAATGCCATTGAGTGGGGTACGTAATTCATGACTAATAGTCGCGATAAAAGCAGTTTTATCTTTACTGGCTTTAGTTACAACGTTTTCTGCCTGCTTACGCTCTGTAATATCACGACCAAAAGCGAGTATGCCCAGTCGAGTCCCGTCAGCACTAAAGAATGGAACCTTACGCATCTCAAAGTATCGGCGTCGACCGTCAGCAAAACGCAACCATAATTCTTCAGTAATACTGACATCGTTTTCGAGGATATCTTGGTCACTCGCGACAACTTGGCGGGCGAGTTCTTCGTCGTAAACTTGGTGAGGTGTTAAACCAATTAATTCTTGTTCGGTTTTACCTGTCATTTGTTCTGCAACTCGGTTGCAGCCTGCAAACTGGCCCTCTTGATTACGATAATAAATTAAGTCGGGAGATGCATCGATAATAGATCTCAATAATGTAGATAACTGCGATGCTTGTTTTTCTTTTTCAGACTTATCTTTGATTTCATGCTCTAAGTCTGTAAATACACTTTCTCGCTCCAACTGCGCATTTTTGCGTTGTTCAATCTCATGATTGAGCTGCTTTATATTATTCTGCAACGTACGATTCAGTAACTCATCTTCTTCACGCAATTTTTCTAACTGCGCAACAGCGTCTTCAAGACTCTCTCTAGAGTTTTCTAGTTGTTTCACTAATTCACTAAAGAGCCACAGTACCCATGGCGCACTTAGCAAAGTCAGAATAAACGCGCTAATAAAATCTTCAATATGAGCTCGGTCACTGACAATGAGTCTCATAAAGTAAGTACCAGTAAAGGTAAATATCAAGGTCAAAATAACGAACAAAACACTGGATTTTACCGCCCCAAAGCGATTGATTAATTGTGCAGCGCGGATTGCCCATGGCTCAACTGAGGTCTTTTTCGTCATAATATAGGGGTCTCAAACTTGTGTGGTTTTAACCAATTCGCGACATGCTAGCAAGAAAGTTCCTAGGATCAAAACTTAGCCAAGCATTAAAGTGTATATATCAAGCCCAATAAAACTATTTATGCACTTTTTTTAAATATAAATTCAATACATTGCTAATCGTCATTTGAAATAAAGCCCTTTTTTTAACCTTTTAGTAACAAACGATGCTGTTTTTTAGCTTTTTTTTATAGCTTATAACCAAGCTGCAATACAAAACTATGCCTTTGAAATAAAAGAATTTTTAATACTAAATAGGTAGCAATGAATGAAAAATACGAAATCCTGCATATAAGAGAATTGATTTATAAAATAATCCTCGGTATTTTGTACAACCTGCTTAGTATAAATATTCGATACTCGACTGGTATCCCCGATAATAATTACGACCGGAAAATAAGCACCAGGGCATGAAGCCACCTCACATTCATACACGTATCTTAGATGTATGATTAGTACTAACAATATACACACCCTGCCCAGTCGAAGGTTGAAGGAGTTTGCATTAATGAGTTTATATCATCCTAATGATTCAAAGGATAACTGTGGTTTTGGTTTAATCGCCCACACTAAAGGCGAGCCAAGTCATAAATTGGTCAGTACTGCTATTGAAGGCTTAGACCGTATGCAACATCGTGGCGGGATCGCCGCAGATGGCAAAACAGGCGATGGCTGCGGACTTCTGCTACAAAAACCCGACGCGTTTTTTCGTGGCATTGCGGAACAAGAAAGCTGGAAACTAAGTAAAATGTACGCCGTGGGCGTAATTTTTCTTAATCAAGACCAAGCTTTAGCTGATACGGCAAAACAAATCATTACCGAAGAACTGGAAAAAGAAACCCTTGGCGTTGTGGGTTGGAGAGTCGTACCCACCGACAATTCTATTTTGGGCGACTTAGCAGCATCTTGCGTACCACAAATCGAACAAGTATTTGTTAACGGACCATCAGGATGGCGGTCACAAGACTTAGAGCGTCGATTGTTTATGGCACGTAGACGTGCAGAAAAACGTCTAGCCGACGACGAAGAATTCTACATTGCCAGTTTATCCAGTTTAGTCACAGTGTATAAAGGCCTAGTAATGGCCGGGGATTTACCGAAATTTTATCTAGATTTAGCCGACGAAAATATGAAATCGGCTATTTGTGTATTTCACCAACGCTTTTCAACCAACACCTTACCTCGTTGGCCACTAGCTCAGCCATTTAGGTTTTTGGCACACAACGGCGAAATCAATACTATTCGTGGCAACCGCGATTGGGCTCAAGCTCGCACCGGTAAATTCAAAACGCCTTTATTGCCGGATTTAGCTGACGCTGCACCTTTTGTAAATGAGGTGGGTTCTGACTCTTCCTCATTAGACAATATGCTTGAATTATTTTTAGCCGGCGGTATGGATTTATTCCGCGCCATGCGTTTGTTAGTGCCACCGGCCTATCAAAACAACAAAACCATGGATGAAGACCTAAAAGCCTTTTACGAATTCAACTCGATGCACATGGAGCCTTGGGATGGTCCAGCGGGCATTGTACTGACAAATGGTAGACACGCAGCCTGTAACCTTGATCGCAATGGCTTGCGACCTGCACGTTACGTGATTACTAATGACGGCTTAATTACCTTAGCATCAGAAGTCGGTATTTGGGATTACAACCCAGAAAACGTCCTTGAAAAAGGCCGAGTAGCTCCTGGTGAAATGTTAGCTATAGATACCCAAACAGGTAAATTATGGCGTTCGAACGAGATAGATGACGATTTAAAAGGTCGACATCCTTACAAAGAGTGGCTCGATAAGAGTATTCGCCGCCTAACACCTATTGAAGAATGTGATGCCCCTGAAATTGGCAAACGTATGTTTGACGATGACATGATGAATACTTACTTCAAGCAATTTAACTACAGTTACGAAGAAATAGAACAAGTCGTAAAAGTGTTGGCGAAAGACGGCCAAGAAGCCACAGGCTCTATGGGTGATGATACACCTATGGCTGTGCTTTCAGGAAAAAATAGAACTGTTTATGACTATTTCAGGCAGCAATTTGCGCAAGTAACCAATCCTCCCATTGACCCCTTGCGCGAAAACCACGTGATGTCATTGGCGACTTGTATTGGCCGTGAAAAATCGGTGTTCACTGAAACATCGGGCTATGCCGACCGTGTATTGTTTGACTCACCAATAATGGTATATACAGATCTAAAACAATTACGTAATTACGATCCTGAACATTATTATGCTGAGTTTGTCGACCTTAACTACCCACCAGATGAAGGCCTTAAAACCGCCATTAATCGCATCTGTAATGAAGTAGAACACTTGGTCTCTCATAAACGTGCCGCATTTGTTATTTTGTCGGACCGCGCTATTAAAGCATCAAGGATCCCAATTCCTGCAGCGATGGCAGTAGGTGCGGTGCAAAAACGCTTAGTCGACAAAGGGTTACGATGTGATGCCAATATAGTAGTAGAGACGGCCTCAGTTAGAGATCCTCATCACTACGCAGTATTGCTTGGTCTTGGTGCCACTGCTATTTATCCCTTCCTTGCCTATGAAATTATTGAGCAAATGTGTGAATCTGGTAATTTGGATATGACACCCATGCAAGCCGTTATTAATTACCGTAAAGGTATTAATAAAGGTCTGTATAAAATCATGTCAAAAATGGGTATTTCCACTATTGCCAGTTACCGTAGTTCAAAATTATTTGAAGCCATAGGCATCAACAATTCGGTAATGGAAACCTGTTTTAAGGGTGTACCGAGTCGTATTCAAGGTGCTGATTTTGAAGATTTCCAGCAAGACCAAATTAATTTAAACCGTGTTGCTTGGTTAAAACGTAAAAACCTGGCTCATGGCGGACTATTAAAATACGTACACGGTGGTGAGTATCATTCTTACAATCCTGACGTTGTTACATCACTACAAAAAGCCGTAGTGAGCGGTAATTATCAAGATTATCAAAAATTTAGCGCCTTGGTGAATGAACGACCTATTGCCTGTTTACGAGATTTATTGGCTTTGGCTCCAACAGCCGAGGCCATTTCAATAGATGAAGTTGAACCGGCTGAAAACCTATTCCCACGTTTCGATACCGCAGCCATGTCAATTGGAGCCTTGAGCCCTGAAGCCCATGAAGCCTTAGCAATCGCGATGAACCGCTTAGGTGGTAATTCTAATTCAGGTGAAGGTGGCGAAGATCCTAAACGTTTTGGCAACGAGCGAAATTCCAATATCAAACAGATTGCGTCTGGTCGTTTTGGTGTGACACCACATTATTTAGTGAACGCCAAAATTCTGCAAATAAAAGTTGCTCAGGGTGCGAAACCAGGAGAAGGCGGGCAATTGCCTGGTGACAAAGTTAATGCATATATTGCTGAATTACGCCATTCGGTGCCAGGCGTAACCTTAATATCACCACCACCTCATCATGATATTTATTCAATTGAAGATCTAGCGCAGCTTATTTTTGACTTAAAACAAGTTAATCCAGCGGCACTTATTTCTGTAAAATTAGTATCAGAACCTGGAGTCGGTACCATAGCCTGTGGTGTGGCAAAAGCTTACGCTGACCTAATTACCATTTCTGGTTATGACGGGGGCACAGGTGCCAGCCCATTAACTTCAGTTAAATATGCCGGCAGCCCGTGGGAATTAGGTCTGGCTGAAACTCAGCAAGCGCTA
Source organism: Paraglaciecola arctica (assembly GCF_018861065.1). GTDB lineage: Bacteria > Pseudomonadota > Gammaproteobacteria > Enterobacterales > Alteromonadaceae > Paraglaciecola > Paraglaciecola arctica_B. The sequence goes on along the minus strand of NZ_JAHKQO010000007.1, from coordinate 94,984 downwards.
GTGAGTAATGGGTTGCGCCATAAAGTAAGAGTACAAACCGACGGTGGCTTAAAAACTGGCCTTGATGTTATCAAAGCTGCAATTCTGGGTGCTGAAAGCTTTGGTTTTGGTACCGGCCCAATGGTAGCGTTAGGTTGTAAATACTTACGTATTTGTCACCTCAATAATTGTGCGACAGGTATTGCTACACAAGACGAAAATTTACGTGATAATTATTTCATTGGTTTACCTGATATGGTGATGAACTACTTTAAGTTTATTGCTCAGGAAGTACGTGAAATTATGGCCTCAATGGGGGTTCGCAAACTAGATGACCTGATTGGACGCACTGATTTATTAAACGTCCTAAACGGTATTTCGTCTAAACAAAACAAATTAGATCTCAGCCCTATCCTAGCTAAGCCAGAAGCAGGCGACCATACGAAACTCTTCTGCAGTGAAGAAGCGAATGCACCGGCTGACAAAGGTGATTTAAACCAGTTGTTGCTAGCAGAATTGACCAATACTGTGAAAAACAAAAGTGGCGGTGTTTTCCATTATCCGATCCGCAACACTGACCGTTCTGTCGGCGCTATTATTTCCGGCTTGATTGCTCAGCATCACGGTAACAAAGGTATGGACGAACACCCAATTAAACTGAATTTCACCGGTACAGCCGGACAAAGTTTTGGTGTTTGGAATGCTGGCGGTTTAGAAATGACCCTAATCGGCGACGCCAACGATTACGTAGGTAAAGGCATGACCGACGGTAAGCTAGTGATTCACCCACCAAGAGGTGTTAGCTTCAAGTCAAATGAAAGTGTCATTGCTGGTAATACCTGCTTATACGGAGCAACAGGTGGTAAATTGTTTGCCGCGGGCATAGCAGGTGAGCGATTTGCAGTGCGTAACTCAGGTGCCATCGCTGTAGTAGAAGGCATAGGTGACAACGGCTGTGAATACATGACTGGCGGTATAGTGGCAGTGCTTGGACGCACAGGTGTTAACTTTGGTGCAGGTATGACTGGTGGCTTTGCATACATATTAGACGAACAGGATGATATTGAGCAGCGCGTGAATGGTGAGTTAGTTGAACTTATGTCTATAGAAGACAAAGCTATTTTAATGGAACATCTCCGTGGCCTAATTAACCAACATTACGAAGAAACCGGCAGTGAGCATGCTCATGATATCTTAAGCAACTTTGCTGAGTATTTGCCGAAGTTCAGACTGGTTAAACCTAAAACCAGTGACGTTAAAAATTTACTCGGTCACATAAGTCGGTCTACAGCCGAATTACGTGTTCAAGTGCAATAAGGGGGTATCATGTCTAAGAATGTATACCAATTTGTTGATGTAGAGCGAATAGATCCACCTAAAAAGCCCTCTATCATCAGACGTGAAGAATTTGCTGAAATTTATCAGCCAATGAGTGATACCCAAGTAGCAGGTCAGGCTGACCGTTGTCTTGACTGCGGTAACCCTTATTGTGAATGGAAGTGCCCAGTACATAATTTCATTCCGCAATGGTTAAGTTTAGCTAACGAAGGACGCATCTTTGAGGCGGCTGAGTTATCGAGCAAAACCAACACCCTTCCTGAAGTGTGTGGACGTGTTTGCCCCCAAGATAGATTGTGTGAAGGAGCCTGTACCCTTAATGACGATTTTGGTGCGGTTACTATTGGCAGCATTGAAAAATACATTACCGACACCGCCTTTAAACAAGGCTGGCGTCCGGATATGTCCAAGGTCGTTAAGACCAAAAAGAAAGTCGCCATTATTGGAGCGGGTCCAGCAGGCTTAGGTTGCGCTGATATTTTGGTGCGAAATGGCGTTAAACCAGTCGTCTTTGATAAGTATGAAAAAATTGGCGGATTGTTAACTTTTGGCATCCCATCTTTCAAATTAGAAAAAGATGTAATGGCACTGCGCCACGAAATTTTCACCGAAATGGGTATCGAGTTTGTCCTCAATACTGAAGTTGGCAAAGACAAACCTTTCCAAGAATTATTGGATGGTTATGATGCGGTCTTCCTTGGGATGGGCACTTACCAACCTATGCAAGGTGGTTTTGATAATGAAAAAGCCCCGGGCGTTTACGAAGCTCTACCTTATCTAATTGCCAATGTTAATCGTCAACTAGGGTTAGAAAAATCAGCCACAGACTTTGTCGACATGAAAGGCAAAAAAGTAGTGGTACTAGGTGGTGGTGATACCACTATGGACTGTGTGCGTACTGCAATTCGTCAAGGCGCAACTGACGTTACTTGCGCCTACCGTCGCGATGAAAAAAGTATGCCTGGTTCGCGCCGCGAAGTCGTTAATGCTCGTGAAGAAGGGGTAAATTTCAAGTTTAACCTTATGCCTCTTGATGTTGCCGTTGATGAACACGGTAAAGCCATAGGTGTAAAAATGCTTAAGACTGAAATGGGTGAGCCGGATGCTGAAGGTCGCCGCCGCCCTGTAGTAATTGAAGGCTCAGAACATGTACTTGAAGCTGATGCAGTAATAATTGCTTTTGGCTTCCAACCTAGCCCAGCTAATTGGTTTGCTGACTTTGGCATTGTGCTTGACGAAAAAGGCCGAGTACGTGCCCCTAAACATGGCAAGTACGCTTTCCAGACCTCTAATCCTAAGATCTTCTCTGGTGGAGACATGGTACGTGGCTCAGATTTAGTAGTGACTGCTATTGACGAAGGTCGCTGCGCTGCAGAGGGAATATTGGATTACTTAGGCGTGTAGGCTATCCGTAGCAAACAACTGACCATAAAAAGGGGCTTATACGCCCCTTTTTTGATTTTAGAGATGAAGGAATCCCCTTAATCCTTGGCCACAATATCAACCCACACCAAGCGATGATCAGAAGAACTTTCACGACCTTTAATTAAACGGTATAGCGGATCGTCCTTTTTCGGCCAAAAAACCCCTCTCCCATTAGTTTCAAGTGAAGTAGAAGGCAACACATAATCAGCGCGCATAGCCCATTCAGCAGTATGCTGTGCGGCAAATTCATTGTTGGGGCTATGCATACTTGCCGCTTCACTTGTAGGCACAACAGCATTGTTCACCAATGGGTGAGTAAGTAGCCCTCTGATCCCGTCTTTTAATCCATCCCCTTCATCTGGAGAAGCATTTAAATCACCAGCAATAATAAAGTGCTCTCCTTGAAACCCACCTGAGTTTCCTTGGTCATCGTAAATGTAAGCCGAGCGTTGATTACCCGATAGATAATCATTCCAGAAGCGAATTTCGTCATGATTTCGTTTGCCATTGCGATTTTCAGGTCCGTCAAACACTGGAGGCGTCGGATGACTGGCTAACAAATGAATAATATCCTCTCCAAACTTAATTGGGATATCCCAATGCGACTTAGAAGACAAACGTAAAATTTGCTGAGCGGCATGACTATAGTAAGGCTCACCATTTGTTTCTTCAATCGTAGGCAATAGACTATTGGGCATATCTTTCCAAAGGAAATGTTGAAAGGTTCGGATTTTGTGTTGTTCAATGGGGTACTTGCTAAGAACTAACATGCCATATTGACCAGGGTAAAAGCCAAATCCAAAAGCATCTCCTTGGGTTCCAGAAGCAATGCTATCTTTATCTAAATCCATTCCAGAGTTCACACCTGTATTGACAGCAGCACTGTAAAAATAGGGATAGTCAATTGGATCCTTATGGTTTTGAGGCATCTTAAGATACAGATTTAGGAAATGCTCAACGTCAGACATCGCGTTGTTAGAATAATCAAATTCATTCAATAAAATGATATCAGGCCTAACTCGTTGGATAATTTCCGCTATATTTTTAATTTGCTTGTGCTCACCACTCAGCAAATTTTTAGACAGTTCATTACCAATGGGCACCTGCCCTTGCTCGACATAATTAGTGCCGTCCATACTGACATTAAAAGTCGCAACTCGAATACTTTGACTATTAGAGGTCATGCTGAACACCATTAAGAAAACCATCAATATTTTAAACATAGTTAAACCATTTGTGAGGAGTACCAATAAAAAAGCCGACTACAAGTAGTCGGCTTTTAGAGTGTCTAAGTTACAGCTTAGAACTTATATTTAACACCAAAACGCACTTCCCATAGCGATGCGCCACGGTTTACACCTTGCTCAGAAGCATTATAAGCTTCATATACATATTGGTTTTGGTCGTTGATTGATGCTGTAATTACGTCATCGCCAACGAATGAACCTTGACGGAATACACCCCAATCATCGTTCAACATGTTACCCAAGTTTTCGATAACAAAGAACGCACTGGCTTTATGGCCTTCAAAGAACGAAGGAAGCTCTTGCTCAACTCGAACATCAAACTTAATCCACCAATCAGCAGAAGTAGAGTTACGATCCATGATAGCACCACGAGTTAAACCTTCTTCGTCGATCAACTTGTTGAAACCTTCAAGGTCAAAACCATCTGCATAAACAACATTTGCATCATTCTCTTCAGGTACGTATATCAAGTTTCTGTAGTCGTTTGAATCAGGGAACATGCTTGAAGAGTTTGAGAAGGTATAAGAAATTGGCTTACCTTCGTTTGCAGTACCAAACAGACTAAAACGGGTGTCATGGCCATCAATAAACTCGTGCTTATAGCTCAAGTTCATTGTGAAACGGTGACGAGTTTCATAGTCAGAAGTGAATACACCTGGGTTGGTCACGTTAGAAGTGGCGACGTTACCATAGTTAGAGCCAGCAGTTGAGCTAGTCATTGGGCTAACATCAGTAGAACGTGTAAATGCATAAGCTAATGATGCATCTAGACCAGAGTCATATTCTTTGCTAACAGCTAAAGAAAGTACTTTAGAGTCGCCATCTGAGCCTTTAACGTTAGTTAACATCAAGTCGTAACCGTCAAAGCGACCATTTGATGCAAGAATAGGACGACCGTCTGGTGCGTCTACACCAACATCAGACAATGCCAAATCTTGAACGATAGGAGAGTCTTTTTTCTTGGTGTACATTAGGTCAGCAGAAATTACGTAGTCATTATCGGTAATATAAGTACCACCTACGGCATACTTCCACTCATGAGGCATTTTGAAGTCAGGATCAGTCGCATTAACGCCACCGTCACCTGATGTGATAGAGGTGTTGGCTACCGCGTCGTACATGGCTTGTGGTATGTCATAGATTGGACGACCTTCACCAGTTAACTGAGTAGTGAACAAAGTATCAAAGTTTTCAATTTCCCCTTCACGAACACCAATGTTAGTTACACCATCATTCGAGTAAGCGTTAGAAATCCAAACGTTAGGGTTACCACCAGAGTAACGGCCTACACCACCACGAATTTCAAGGTTTTCAGCAACAGACCAGTTGAAACCAACTCGAGGCTGAACCAAAGATAGTCCGTCAACAGTACCAGTATTTGCAAAACCATAACGCTCTTGGAAGTTAACGTTCAAGGTTGGTGTGTCGTCGGTGCTGTATTTATCATAACGTAAACCTACCATTAACTGGATATCATCAGTCAGATCAAAGTCGTCCTGAACATAAATAGTAGTAGTAGTGTTAGCAAATGTTGCGCCAGCGTCAGCTGGGTTATTCGTACCCGCAGAGTTATTGTAGTAGATACGGTCAACCGCACCCGCTTCAAAATCAGCGATAGAGTTAAAACGATACTCACCCACTGTATGCTGCATAAACAAGTTAAATACGTCTAATTTTTCGTATTCGATACCACCAGTGATTTTGTGATCATCTAAATAGTAAGTCGCTGCTAATTTGAATGTATCTGTATCATAATTTAGTTGGTTAGATTGACGAGAATCATCTGGACCAATGTAAATTGTGCCACCGTCAGTGTTAATTTGCGCTTCGGCAAATCCTGAGGCTGCATCTAGTGAATTCTGGCGATTAAGTAGTTCGGATTGGCCAATACGTAATTCTGTACTGAAATTGTCTGTCCAATCTGAATAAATAGAAACAACAGTATTGGTTAACTCTGCTCCACGCTCGTAGAAATGATTAGACAAAGATAAACGGCTTGAACCCGTGTCTGATTGACTTAGACTAAAACCATCATTCCAGTTGTACATAAGTGATGCACGGTGTTGGTCATTGATGTTCCAATCTAATTTAACTAAGATTTTTTCATCTTCGATTGGTGCACTACCAGGTAAACCGCCCACATCGTAATTATAAACACGCTGCGCGATTTCAGTTACTTGATCGACTTCATCTTGCGTGATACGACCTAATGCGTCGTATCCAAACAACTGAACACCTTCTACTTTTTCATATGAACCAAAGAAGAAAAGCGTATCTTTAATTAGAGGGAAACCAACGTTTACACCATAACGTTTTTCGGTGTAGTTACCGTTATCTTGCTCTTCGCCTTCTACCGAATCACCTTTAAAAGAGTCGCTAGTAAAGTCGTAAAAAGCACTGCCGTGAATTTCGTTAGTACCTGACTTGGTAACAGCATTAATATTACAAGCGGTGAATCCACCGTATTGAACATCAAAAGGCGCTAACTCAACAGCAACTTGCTCGATAGCATCAAAAGAGAATGGCATACGTTCGGTTGGATAACCATTGCTGTTCAAGCCGAAGTTATCGTTCATGCGCACACCGTCAAGTGTTAAGCTATTGTAACGAGGGCTTGCACCGGCACATTGAACCGCATCATTAAAACTTTCATCGATATAGATACGAGGATCGGCGCGGATAACATCGTTAATATCACGATTGATTGCTGGAGCATTTTCTAAATCGGCTAAGTTAAAGTTAGCTGAAGGGCCCGTTCCACCGAATGCTGAAGTACTGACTGCAGAAGCAGTCACTACAATGCTTTCCATATTTTGATCATTTTCAAGGGCGAGACTTAGGTCAAAGGCTTCACCTAAGTTTAAGAATACGTCTTCTACGGTTCGATCTTGAAACTGATTAGAATCAACTTTTACTGTATAAGGACCGCCAACACGTAGACCCTTAGCCGAAAACTGGCCAGAATCGTTAACCACTGTGGTTTTAACGGTTCCTGAAGGGACGTGTGTAATAGTAATAACTGTTCCGGCCGCAGCGTTACCTTGTGGGCCTGTTATTTTACCTGAAATACCTGATGACGTTTCTTGTGCCATCGCAGCTCCTGACATGCCTACGGCCAATGTCACTGCCATCGCGATGCGATTGAGTTTTATTTTTTTAAACATTATGTGTTTCCTAAGTTTTATGCGTTCTGAACAGTTAGTCCGAACAGTTATCTGTACTGAATGCCATGAGTCAATGCTGATGGCTTGGTCGATCGATTTAAACCGATTTCTCATTACGTTAACTCTAAGTTTAACAGAATGATTATGACACTTTTATTACAGCTGTGACAGTATTGGTATAATTTTATAAAACTGTCACATATCTCCGTCAAACAACACAAGTTCGCAACATACTTTAACATTAAACTTACAAACCTGACCAACGGGTCAAGTATAAAAATGTACATTGTGAACTGACTTTTATCAAGTTCGCTGGTATCTTTCGTACCAATTAATTTCTTTGTGAAGCTGTTTGATATGTCTACCCCTTTAGTTATTGCCATTTCAGGCGCATCTGGTTCTGGTAAGTCCTTGTTTACTGAGAATTTATTGAAAGAATTTTCGGAAGAAGGTAAAACAGTACAAATTCTACGTGAAGATCATTACTATCGTTCTCAAGATCATTTGCCCATGACTGACCGTGAAAAAAATAATTACGATCACCCCAAAGCCTTCGAGCACGAGTTATTAGTAAAACATCTACAAGCGTTAAAAAATTGGCAATCAATTGAATATCCCCATTACTGCTACAAGACACACACACGCCTTGCAGAAACTGAGACACTCAATTCAGCGCCTGTGATTATCATCGAAGGCATCATGCTTTTAGCAAATGACGCATTGCAGCCTTTGTTTGATATCAAAATATTTGTTGATACCCCTTTAGATATTTGTTTATTACGAAGAATGAAAAGGGATATTGCAGAGCGAGGAAGAACCTTTGAATCGGTAGCCAACCAATACCAAACAACGGTAAAACCTATGTATCATCAATTTATCGCACCGAGTCGATTCACCGCAGACGTCATTGTTACCCAAGGCGGAAAAAATCGAATTGCGTTAGATGTCATTAAATCTCATATTCAACAGAGCTTGCTATAACTGTCGGTTTTACGCTGCTCGAATAATAATAAAAAGAAGGAAAAAGTATGGTTAGTCTTATTGGCGTTGCTTTAATGCTGCTGATTGCCTTTATGTTTTCAGCTCATAAAAAAGCAATTAATTGGCGGACCGTTGGCGGAGCCTTTGCGATCCAAGCTGGGGTGGGAGCCTTAGTGTTGTACTTCCCTCCGGGAATACAGTTTTTACTGGCTTTAACTGGCTATGTAGAAAACATAATTAGTTATAGCCAAGACGGTATTAATTTCATTTTTGGACCCTTGGGTAATAAGTCGATGGGATTCATTTTTGCCTTTAACGTATTGCCAGTCATAGTATTTTTCTCGTCATTAATCACTGTTTTATACCACCTAAAAATTATGAATGTGATTATTCGAGTAATAGGTGGCTTTTTACAGTTTTTCTTAAAAACCAGTCGCCCCGAGTCCATGTCTGCAGCGGCGAATATTTTTGTTGGTCAAACCGAAGCGCCATTAGTCATTAGACCCTATATTCCCAACTTAACCCGCTCAGAGCTTTTTGCTGTGATGGTAGGTGGATTAGCCTCTATTGCAGGGTCAGTCATGGCTGGGTATGCAGGTATGGGTGTAGAAATTAAGTATTTACTCGCCGCTAGTTTTATGGCTGCACCCGGCGGTTTATTAATGGCAAAAATTATTATTCCAGAAACAGAAAAAGTGAAAGATGAGTTAACGGCTAAAGAAGAGCAAGATAACGAATACGCTAATGTATTTGACGCTGCAGCTAGTGGCGCAGCAAGTGGTTTGCATTTGGCCTTAAACGTGGGCGCAATGTTGCTAGCGTTTATCGGTTTAATCGCTTTACTTAACGGATTAATAGGCTGGGGCGGAGGGCTATTTGGTTCGAAAGATTTAAGTTTTCAGGTAATTTTGGGTTATCTTTTCCAACCCATAGCTTGGACATTAGGTGTGCCATGGGATGAAGCAAATATCGCGGGAAGTTTTATTGGACAAAAAATGGTGGTGAATGAATTTGTCGCTTATCTAGATTTCCTTAAATATCAGGCTGAGCTTTCTCCTATTACTCAAGCCATCGTTATTTTTTCTTTGTGTGGATTTGCAAACTTTTCATCAATTGCCATATTGATGGGTGGCATAGGTGCAATGGCGCCAACTAGACGTAAGGAAATTGCCCAACTGGGTTTAAAAACGGTACTCGCAGCCACACTTGCTAATTTAATGAGTGCCGCTTTGGCAGGGTTTTACCTTAGCCTTTAAACAAATATTTATTTTGAGAGAAAAATTATGAAATTAGTTGCAGTCGATTATAAGGCGCCCAATGCAGATAAACTTTTTGTAGAATCTTTGCATCAAACTGGCTTTGGCGTATTGAAAAATCACCCTATTAGCCAAGACAGAGTCACTAGCATATACAAGCGCTGGGAAGCTTTCTTTAATAGTGAAGAGAAAAACCAATACGCATTTAATAAAGATACCCATGATGGCTTTTTTTCAACTGAAATATCTGAAACTGCAAAAGGATTCAAAAAGAAAGATATTAAAGAATACTTTCACTTTTATCCTTGGGGTCGTTGTCCAGAGGCGTTAAAACAAGAGGTGGCTGATTATTACCGCGACACCAATACATTGGCATCTGAGTTATTGTCATGGGTAGAGAAATATTCTCCTGCAGAAGTATCGGCTAAATACACTCAGTCACTCTCGAGCATGGTAACAGATAGTGAGCAAACGCTTTTACGAATTCTGCATTATCCACCACTAGATGGTTCTGAGGAGCCGGATGCAATACGTGCTGCTGCTCATGAAGACATAAATTTGCTGACTATCCTACCTTCTGCCAACGAACCTGGATTGCAAGTAAAAGGAACAGGGGATTCGTGGATTGACGTACCTTGTGATTTCGGCAATTTGATTGTCAATATTGGCGATATGCTGCAAGAAGCTTCAGGAGGGTATTTCCCATCTACTACTCACAGAGTTGTGAATCCTGAAGGCTGCGATCAAACAAAGGCACGCGTTTCTTTGCCGTTATTTTTGCACCCCAACCCAGAGGTAGTATTGTCGGATAGGTACACGGCCAAGAGTTACTTAAAAGAACGTTTAGAAGAGTTAGGTGTAGCATAAATTTAGACTGAGCTAGGTGACCAGATCTCCCTTAATAATAATCAACCGCCTGATATCAATTAGGCGGTTTGCATGACTAAAAGCCTTGTTTCTTGAATTTATAGGCGACTCAAAAACTCTAATTTAGATTGATACATTTGTTCATCTTGTTTATTACGAGCTTTATTTTTGGCTTGTTTTAAATAGCGTTCACTTTGTTGCAATTCGCCAATTTCAAAATAGGCGCGGGCCAGACCAAAATACACTTCATGTTTATTTCTATCTAAAGCGAGAGCTTTGCGAAAATGTTCGAGAGCTTGGTCCCAATGCTGCTGTTCCATTTGTTGCTCACCTAAATCAACGTGATAGTAGGGGTTATTGTTTCTTCGATCTGCCACTTTGCTTAAAATTTCTTCGGCTTCTACCATACGATTAGTGAGTTTATATAAATAGGCTAAATTTTCCATGGCCGTCAGACTATCAGTGTTTATTGTAAGTGCATGATGATAAGCACTTTCTGCTTGAGGAAAGTAACCGCTTAACCGGTACACTATACCCAGATTAATCCATGCAGAATGAAAGTTTGGTTGGATTCGCAAGGCCTCACGAAAATAAGCATAAGCAGACAAGTAATCTTTGCGTAACACCGCATCGGCGCCCTTATTGTTATAAAACATAGATAAAATCGCTTTTTTGCTAACGATTTTTTTGGGTAATCCGCGCCTAGATGACTGCGGGTCAAAATCAACCTGATAACTTCGAGTATTGAATAAATAAACATTGGGATCTTTAGGCGTTAACATTTTAAGGTTTATATGCCCGTTTAACAGGCTAAAACCAGCTCGTCGGGTCCAGTATTCTGGGATCATAATTTCTTGAAAATTTACTTCAAATCCAGCTTCAGTAGCCAAGGCGTAAGTCATGATAGACATGGACAAACAATTTGCGGCTCGTGCCTTAAAGGTATCATTTGCTATGGTGTTGGCGTCACCTTGATATAACAAATTTAACTCTGAACGATCGAATATGGCTTTAACTAAGGCTTCCATTTGGTCAAGTTTATTTTTATAGGGCTCAATTGTGGAGCCTACAAAGGCCTTAGCCGTTTCATCCAAAAAAAACACTTGATGTTCAGATTCAATGTTTACAGTAGAAAATCCTAAATATCCTTGGTCGTGTAATAGATTATCTGTGGGAGCAACGTTTACCACAGTAGATTGACATGCACTAAATAAAACAGCAAAAATTGAAGAAATCAAAACATTCTGAATAGAGGAAAACCGCAGCATAATAATGCCCAAGCAAAATTAACATATTATTAACATAGCGTTAATTACAATGAACTGCTACTTTATTCATCTTAATAACTAGTGGTTTTATCCTGACTTAATACTAGCTAACAACTTTAATTTTCCTTGATAAATAGTTTGCTCTTGAGCTGTTCTTGATTTCTTTTTTGCGAGCTGCAAAAAATGCTGACTACGTTGAAAGTCACCCAATGCAAAGTAAGTTTTCGCTAATCCGAAAAATACTTCGTGATAACTTCTATCTAATTTCAAAGCTCGCTTATAATGCTGCAATGCCACTTCCCATTGCTGTTTTTCAAATGCTTGATCACCCTTGTTGATATGAAAAAAAGGATTGCTAGCTCGTTTGCGTGCAACCCGACTAACGATGTCCTTAGCTTTTTGGTGTTGCCCCATGTATCGGTACAAATGCGACAAATTGCGCCAGGCCGACAGATTGTTTTTGTCTGTTTTAATGGCTTGTAAATAAGCATTTTCTGAAAACGCGTAGTGACCACTAAGTCGATATAAATAGCCTAAATTTGCAAAAGCTGAAGATAAATCAGGTGATTGTAAAATAGCGGACCTAAAATAAGCATAAGCTTTAACGTAGTCGTTTTTTAGAAGAGCGTCAGCGCCATTGTTATTGTGAAACATCGCAACCACCTGTTTACGCTTAAGCAATGTTTTCGGAAAATGCTGGCGAGTCGCTTGCGCATCAAAATCAACCTCGTACCCCTTCTTCTTGAAATGAAAATGTATTCGATTTTTTTGTCTAGGGAGTATTTGAAGATTAATGTGCCTATTGAGTAAACTTTGTCCTTCTCTAATAGTCCAATATTCTGGAACTTTAATATCTTGAAAGCGCACTTCAAAACCTAGCTCTTGAGCAAGCGCAAAAGTCATTATTGACATTGAAAGGCAGTTAGCGGCACGATTCTGAAAAGTCTGATTGGCGACGGTGTTTGCATCTGCTCGATACAGTAAATTTAAATCAGAACGAGAGAATATATGCTGAACTAAAGTTTCAATTTTTTCCTCTGGTTTAAATACCCCCTTTACTGAAGACCTTGCGAATGCTTTAGCTTCTTGATTTAATTCAAAAATGTCCTTTTCAGTTTCGATGGGAATATCTGCAAAGCCATCAAAACCTTGATCGAACAGTAAATCACTTTTAAGAAATGTCACATCAGGAATAGACTGGCAAGCAGACAAAATAACAAACATGAAGCAAACACTTAAAACTCGCATAAGTTACCTTTTGTAGTCACTAGAACGCACACCTTAGAGTCTGATCGCCTTTGAATTGTTTTATAACACTAGCAGACGTATTAAACTTAGGTACTATTGATTTAACTAATTGAAAATTAAGAAAACCATATGAAGATAGCTATTTTAGGTGCCATGGATGAAGAAATAACTCTTATCCGAGACTCATTACAGAATTGCCAAATACAAACGTTTAATCATCTAACAGTTTATGTGGGCAAACTGGGAGATGTAGACGTTGCTCTAGTTAAGTGTGGAATTGGTAAAGTGGCAGCCTCTGTTTCAACTAGTGTGGTGATCCATCATTTTGCACCAGACTATGTCATAAATACGGGATCCGCAGGTGGGTTTTCTAGTCATCTTAATATTGGTGATATCGTTATAGCAACTGAGTTACGACACCATGATGCAGATCTTACCCATTTTGGTTATGAACTAGGCCAAAACGCGGGTATGCCTGCATATTTTGAATGTGACAAAAGTATACTTAAACACGCCGCAAGCGCGACCTCCAGCCTAAACAACGTGCAAGTACAACAAGGACTTATTTGTACCGGTGATTCCTTTGTTGGAAGTGATGAGGCCGCAGCGGTTATTCGTAGAAACTTCCCTGATGTTTGTGCAGTAGAAATGGAAGGCGTTGCCATTGCCCAAAGTTGCCATTTGTTAGGCATTCCTTTTTTAGTGATTCGTTCGTTATCTGATATCGCCGGTAAAACCTCAACGGTTTCATTTGAAGCCTACCTAGACCAAGCAGCCAAAAATTCAGCCACCTTAGTGATGCAAACAATTTCGAAATTGGCCTAATGAATAGCATTATCAATACCTTAATTAGTGAACAACTGTTGTCTTTCTGGGTATTGTTGCTAGTTGTTTTTACCGAACGTTATTTACCTTGGCCTGACAAATATCACCCTGTTAGCTTTATGAAGGCATTAGCTGCGGGTATGCAGGCCAAAGTACTTTCAAACAACCTCAATTCAACCGGGCAACAGAAACTATCAGGCAGCCTAGCTTGTATTGTTTTATTGTTGCCGTTTTACGTAATACTGGCACTGTTCACATACTTATCCGAATATCCGATATTTTTTGAAGCATTAATGCTGCTTGTGGCTTTGCGCTTTCAAGATATACCTAAACAAACAGCCAAAGTTACCGCTGCATTGGCAAAACAACAAAAGATGTTAGCGCGCCACGCTGTATCACAAATAGTCATCAGAAAAACCGAAACAATGTCGCCAATGGGCATAGTCAAAGCTAATATTGAGTCACTATTATTGCGATTTAGCTATCAATATTGCGGCGTCATTTTTTGGTATCTACTAACAGGCGGCGTTGGCGCACTACTCTATCGATTTGTCTACGAAATGTCGTTGAGTTGGAACATAAAGTTAGAAAGGTTTAAGTATTTTGGCCAACCAGTACGCTACTTAAGCAATATATTGCAGTGGCTTCCTAGTAAGCTCGCTAGCGTGAGCATTGTGTTGGCAGTGAATATTAGCCTGGGTATTAAGGCGTTATTTCAACAGATTAGTTATCAATGCAATCACCTGTTTGTTTTAAATCTGTGCGGTTCCAGCCTAGGTATTGAACTTGGAGGTCCTGCCTACTACGATTCACGAAAAATACGCACCACAAAATGCGGTGGCAGCAGGCAAATAATACTAGCCGATAACAACCGAACGTTAGCAGCAATAAATCGCGCCACTTGGGTATGGTTAACACTATATTTTATGGGTTGTGCTTGGTCATTTTCACTCGCCCAATAAACTCAATAGCTAATTAGAAATGCGCATGTTACCGCAATTGTGCTTTACACTATGAATTGTCCTTATTACTATCACTAACTTACTATGTGAGTCACAAAAGAGACCTTTATTATGTTTAAACGCACCGTATTTTGGGTATTAGGCTTACTCAGCTTTTCAGCTTATTCGGGTAACATCAGTACTATTACCCAACAACAATTATTAGCTGCAGAAACGAATAGTCTAGTCATAGTAGATGTTCGTACCCCTGAAGAATTTCAAAAAGGGCATGTGCCCAATGCCATAAATGTTCCTTTAAGTGAAATTGTTGATAACCCAGCAATTTTGTCTTCGTCAAAGGAAAAACCTATTGTGCTGTATTGTCGTTCAGGTTATAGAGCAGGAAAAGCCGCTGAGGCCCTAATAAAAGAAGGCTATGAAAACCTCAGTCATCTTGAAGGTGATATGTTGGCTTGGCAAAAACAAGGCTTAACTGTCGAAAAG
This sequence comes from Paraglaciecola arctica, assembly GCF_018861065.1. Taxonomy (GTDB): domain Bacteria; phylum Pseudomonadota; class Gammaproteobacteria; order Enterobacterales; family Alteromonadaceae; genus Paraglaciecola; species Paraglaciecola arctica_B. Next base: position 79,941 of record NZ_JAHKQO010000007.1, on the reverse strand, counting down.
TAACGCCAGTTAAGCTCACAAATGGATATAACCTTAACAACACCAGCCATGTTATTCCCTGCGATATCGCTATTGTTGCTCGCCTATACCAACCGTTTTTTAGCCTTAGCCAGTATCATAAGAAATTTTGATTTAGGTGAAAGCAACGAAAATGATCAGCAACAAATCAAAAGTTTACGCGCTAGAATTCAACTGATTAAAAATATGCAAGGTGCTGGCATGGGTAGTTTTTTCTTGTGTGTATTATCAATGTTGGCAATTTATGCTGAATATCAAACTATAGGTAGCACAATATTCGCCTCTAGCTTAGTGCTGCTTTTGTATTCGCTGTGGTTATCAGTAAGGGAAATTCACATATCTGTTGAAGCCCTTGATTTGCATTTAAGTCACCTAAACTTGCCATCCAAAAAACGTACTTGGCATAAAACCACCAAAAATCAATAAAACCACAACGGGAGTTGTCTGGGCATTTTAAAGGGTTGGGCCAACCTCAATAAAAATTGGCCCTAGGTGTTTATTTAAAAGTTATACGAGCAAATTTACGCTTGCCGATCTGCAAAACCACCTGCAAAGCTTCAGTAAACTGATGTTTAACGTTATCTACTTTTTCGCCATCTAGCTTAACCGCCCCTTGTTTGATCATGCGCATTGCATCCGAGGTCGAATTAACTAAGGCTGTTTCTTTAAGAACGTTGGCGATCATCAAACCTTCACTGGGTACGACAAATTCAAACTCCGGCATTTCATCAGGTATGGCATTTTTCTGAAAACGTTGGATAAAATCTTGGTGAGCCGCGTCAGCATCTTGTTGGGTATGGAAACGCGCAATTATCTCTTTCGCCAACTCAATTTTTGTATCTCTAGGATTTAAACCACCTGCAACTTGTTGTTTAATGAGTTCGATGTCCTTCTTAGGCCTAAAGCTCAATAAATCATAATAGCGCCACATTAAATCATCAGAAATAGACATAATTTTTCCAAACATGTCATTAGGCGCATCGGTGATCCCTATGTAATTACCCAAAGACTTCGACATTTTTTGAACGCCATCTAAACCTTCAAGTAACGGCATCATCAATACGGTTTGCTGACTTTGACCTTCTGATTTTTGCAACTCTCTGCCCATCAGTAGATTAAATCTTTGATCGGTACCACCGAGTTCAACATCTGCTTTTAAGGCAACAGAATCCCAACCTTGCACTAATGGATAAAGAAACTCATGGATAGCAATAGGTTGACCACCAGCATAACGTTTTTTAAAATCATCACGCTCTAACATCCTTGCTACAGTTTGATTAGAGGCTAGTTTAATCATTCCTGCAGCGCCCAACTTATCCATCCACTGTGAATTAAAACTAATGGTTGTTTTTTCAGGGTCAAGTATTTTGAATACTTGTTCTTTGTAGGTTTCAGCGTTAGCTAATACGTCTTCCTTCGTCAGAGGTTTTCTAGTGACATTTTTACCAGTTGGATCACCTATCAAGCCGGTAAAATCGCCAATCAGAAAGATAATCTCATGGCCTAGCTGCTGAAAAGTGCGCAACTTGTTGATTAATACGGTATGACCTAAATGCAAATCTGGAGCAGTTGGATCAAATCCCGCTTTGATTTTTAGAGGCTTGCCAGTTTTTAGTTTGGCAATCAGTTCGTCTTCTATTAATATTTCTTCTGCTCCGCGCTGAATTTCAGCCATTGCACTTTGCCAATCTGACATTTTTGTAACCTTGTTAAAAATCTACTATTTAATTCGTTGTGAACATTTTACTTGGCAAGCCCTTGCAATGAAAGGGCAATAGTATTTTTAACAATAACTTAAAGTGATTAGCTACACCTAATAAACTACTCAAAAAACCACCCTTAACTGGAAAATCCTTGGTAATCCATATATTCTGCAGTTATGTTCGAAAAAGTGTAGTGTGTTTGTGATTAAAAAGACCTTTAATAATATGCCTAAACCGCACAGATGGTTTATATCTGGGGTAGCGGGATTTTTGTTCGTTTTGATTCTTTTTCCCTCTAAACCCGTGAGTGCTATCAAAAACGCTGCCACGACTTTAGAAATTGGTAAACGATACGATTTAGATGTTAACTTTGATAATTTCAAAGTAGAAGACTTTTCTATTGTAGAGGAAATGAACACCCCTCAGTCTGTAGTTGTCAAAAAGGGGGACAACTTAGCCACAATATTTAAACGCGTTGGCCTGTCTCCTCAACAAACTTACCATGTCAGCAAAGCGGGAACTCAAGCAAAAAAATTACTAAAGATAATGCCTGGTGACGTTTTAGAATTACAAATTGACCCATTAGGTCAGTTAGTATCCTTACATTATCCCTATACAAACACCGAAACATTAGTCATTACCAAAGCTGAAGACAACGCTTTCACAAGTACAATTGAAACTCTTGAAGTAGATACCCGTTTAAATTACACCCAAGGTGATGTCACCAACAGTTTTTGGAATGCGGGCTTAAAGGCCAATTTATCCAATAACCAAATCATGCAAGTAGCCGGCATTTTTGGTTGGGATATCGACTTTGCTTTAGGCCTGAGAGCTGGCGACAGTTTTTATGTAATGTTTGAAGAGCATTACATTAATGGAGAGTTCATTGAAAATGGCGACATAGTAGCCGCGCAGTTTGTCAATCAAGGCGAAACCTACACTGCCATTCGTTATCAAGATGGTAATTTCTACACCCCTGAAGGTCGTAGTATGCGTAAGAGTTTTTTGCGCGCACCGGTTAACTTCAGATACATTAGTTCAAGCTTTAAAAAGCGCCGTTTTCACCCTGTTCAAAAACGCTGGAAGGCTCACCGAGGCGTAGACTATGCAGCAGATCGTGGCACCCCAGTTATCGCCGCAGGTGATGGTAAAGTCATCAAATCAAGCTATGACAAATACAACGGTCATCATGTTTTTATCCAACACGGTGAAAAATATGTAACCAAATATCTACACTTTACCAAGCGTAAAGTTAAAAGAGGGCAAACCGTTAAGCAAGGGCAATTGATAGGAACTGTTGGCTCGACAGGTCTAGCTTCTGGTCCGCATTTGCATTATGAATTTTTAGTAGACGGTGTGCATCGCAATCCACGCACTGTAGATTTACCGAAAGCGCAACCCATTGAAAATAAAGAAAAACAAAAATTTATCGATATTGCTAAAAACAGATTGCAGCAGCTAAATAATAACAAACGTATAATGTTAGCAATGAATTAAGGCCTGTTATGCCACAGCTATACCTAGGACTAATGTCTGGTACCAGTATTGATGGGGTGGATGTTGCATTAGTCGACTTTTCAGGCTCTCAACCCCGACTGCTAGACTGTCAAACCTTTCCTTTTTCTGCAGCTTTGTGTGCTGAGTTACATAGGCTATGTGCACCTAGCGAAAATGAAATAGAACGCATGGGACGCGCCGACAGGGCGTTAGCTGAAGTATTTGCTGAAGCATCTCTACAATTACTCAAAGACAACTATGTTCGTCCCGATCAAGTTAGAGCAATCGGTTCTCATGGACAAACAGTTCGTCATATTCCACATGGAGAACATTGTTTCAGTATACAAATTGGCGATCCCAACACCCTAGCCGCACTGACAGGTATTGATGTAATCGCCGATTTTAGACGTAAAGACATGGCCTTAGGCGGTCAAGGAGCCCCCTTGGTGCCGGCATTCCACAAAGCCGTATTCGCCAGTCCAAATAAATCTAGAGTGGTAATTAATATTGGTGGCATAGCCAATATCACTTACCTTCCACAACGGGATTGTGATGCCATTATTGGCTACGATACAGGCCCTGGAAATACCTTGTTAGACGCTTGGTGTAAACTACATACTGGCAAAGATTATGATGAAAAAGGCCAATGGGCAGCACAACGCTCCGCCGATACCGAGTTATTACAACTGTTGTGCTCGCATCCCTATTTTAGTTTGCCGACACCTAAAAGCACGGGTCGGGAGCAATTTAACCTTCCGTGGCTACAACAAAACCTAGCTAATTTATCTCGAGAGGTTGATCCACAGGTAGTGCAGTCGACTTTAGTTATGCTGACCACCCACACCATTGCCAAACAAGTTTTACAATTTAAAGATGTAGAGCAAGTGTATCTCTGCGGTGGTGGGGCGCGAAATGAATTTCTTGTAGAAGAACTAGAGTCCGAGCTACATGAATGTGAGCTATTCACAACAGATGAGTTAGGTGTTGAAGCGGATGCAGTAGAAGCTATGGCCTTTGCGTGGCTAGCCTATGCGCATGTTAATAATATACATGGCAGTATTGCCAGTGTCACCGGAGCTAAAAAAGGGGCAGTATTGGGCACTTTGTGCCCTGGCAAAGTAGAATGACAAAACGTCCTTTAGATAAAACAGATATTGCTATTTTGGCCGCGTTATACAAAGACGCCAGAATGAACAATAAAGATATTGCTGTATCAGTGGGCCTTGCCCCTTCTTCATGCCTTGAAAGAATTAAAAAGTTGCAAACTGAGCAGGTCATTAAGGGGGCGCAATTAAGCGTCGACTTTAAAGCCTTAGGCGGCAATATTCAGGTGATGGTTTCTATCCGCCTTTCTAATCATAGTCGCCCTACTGTGGATACCTTTCAAAAGCAGTTAGCTAATTTACCCGAGGTGATAAGTCTTTATCACATGGGAGGAGAAAATGACTTTTTATTGCATGCGAGCTTAAGAGACACAGAACATTTACGAGACTTTGTATTTAACGCTATTACGGCAAGAAAAGAAGTAAACCATGTTGAAACTGCATTAATTTATAACCAAATAAATGGCACAGAACTGCCTAAGGTATAAGTCGCGTTAAATTACTTTCGTTATGCCCTTACAGCTCAAAATACTCAGTAAAACACTTATACAATTGAGTACCACTTAACACCGAAGCTGAAGGAAAATGTAGAATAGCCACCAAATCACATGGCGCGAGTATTTCTGTTGTCGCCTCGTCGGTATCAAGATTATCCACATTGAGCACTCTAGCTAATACCTCTCCCTTTTGTACAACCTCGCCTGGCTTAACGATATACTCTACAATGCCACCCTGCCGGGTAAAGAGTGTCTTATAATGGCGTAGCATGACCGCTTTACGTGACATCTTTTCTGGGATAATGGTGCTATTAGGTAAACATCCTTTTGCCGTTAAATACGCTAGAATACTTTTTGCGTCATATTCACCTTCTGTGAAACTAATCACTTCTTGGCTACCCATTTCCAAAGTGAACGCCTCAACGGTAAAATCAACTGTCTTTTGGCGTTTGTTACTCACTAAATCTGCCAGCAACCACCAAGGGCAGAATGTGGCTTCATCTAACGCACCTGAAAACACATTAGGCATAAATATGACATGTGGAATGTTGAATAAACTAGCAGATTCCTTCGCATACTCAGGCACATAAAGGTGCCGCGTTGACACTGGCCCGTTATGCAAATCAAGCACGTAATCTGCATCAAACGCTAATTGTTGCAACTTTAGATTGAGATGCTGAGCTAATCCAACCCCCCAAGTTTCGCTTAATCGAGTTTGCAATTGCTGTTTCATTTCTAGGCGAAATCGAGATTTGATTGACTCTACAGATTCCTCATCTTCAATGCTGCGTGCAAATTTACGAATAAAGGCATCGTCATAGTAGTAACCACGATTCCAATTTGTACCATTAACAGGGTCAAAACGCCCTAAGGTATACTCCCCCGCCTTGATATTAGTCCCAACCGGGTTGCAGTTAGGTACCAACAATACTTCACCACAAATAGGCAAAGTTTTAAGCCACTGGACAAGTTGATAAATAACTACATTGCCTTGCACTTCAGCGCCGTGAATCGAACTTTGTATATAAACCTTAGGCCCTGGCTTGGCACCAACAAACCGATACATAGGCACATTCATGTTTCTGCCAGACGCATTCTGTGCCACCACTAGATGCTCTTTGAACAACTGATTCATACGACTAGGCAGTCCTGTCTAAAATTTCTATGTTTTTGTTGCTGGGAAATGCGGGGATATTGAACGTCGAACACCATTCCCCCAAAGAATCGCTTCATTAAATAGGCTATGGAGTAGCTTTTGATCTAATTCTAGAATTTTAGAAATCCTAATCACCTTCAACCAGTTACCACTTTCAAAAGCCTTAGCTAACATTAGGTACATGGATAGATCATTCTGTCCCCCACAGAGCGCCTCTTTTACTTCATCAACTAGAGGTAGTTTTTCAATCAAAGACTCCATTTGTTGATCAAGCAAAGCATCAAGCAATGAAAACAGCCCGACTAAAAAGGCGGTGGGAGGGTTATTGCCGATATTTTTTTCAGTTCCAACTAGATCACAAAACCTTCCGCGAACGAGAGACAAATGTAGTAACTCTAAAGGTTTGTCATCTGATAAGTTTGCCAAAGCCAACAAAGCTATAAACTTCTTAATTTCAACTTCGCCCATATAATTCAAAGCATGGCGTAATGACGTAATTTTGTAGCGTTTATTGATCATTGGGTTATTAATAAAGCGTAACAACATATACGACAAACCCACATCGTGCTCAATCACGCTATTAATGCTTTCAATATCAAACGATTCGCTAGAACTAGCCCCCATCAGTTCGACTAAAGTAAGCTTGGAGGTAGGAATATTTTTACTCGAAACAGACATAGGCCGGGCAAAAAAGTAGCCTTGGAAATAGTCAAACCCCATGTCCCTAAAAATACTAAAACTCTGCTGGGTTTCAACTTTGTCTGCAATCAGTTGTACATTTGCATCAATAAATCGGTTTACATTTTTTTCGAAGAAATCCAAATTTTCGTGATTAGAATTGACTTTTAGCATGTCAACATAGGGTATAAAGTCATCCCAACTAGGCTTTAGTCGACAATCTTCCAACGCAATTTTATAACCCATGTTTTTTACATGTTTGCACACATCTAAGAGGCTACTATCTTCATTGCGCCCGGTCACTAACTCCACCACTACATTTTCTGGGTCAAGAGAAGCGGGCAGACCGCTCATTAATGTTTCAGATTGAAAATTAATAAGTGACTTTTTGTTGCAAGATATATCATCTAAATTGAGGGTCTGATAATTTTTGGCGATCAGTTTGGAAGTTGCCTCATCTCTTTCAACTTCAGGATAACAGTTATTTTTGCCATCTCTAAAAAAAAGCTCATACGCAAAAACTTCTTTGTTTCTGTCCAATATTGGTTGGCGAGCTATAAAAGCAAACATATACGTCCTGTCTAATTTTTTATTATTATGGGTTATCGTTAGGTCAACAATAACGGACCATTTTTTTGAACAACGATTGTATTTTAGACATCATAACACTAAAGAAAAGGGGGATGAATAGACTGTTTTCTAATCATTTAGTATTAAACCTAAGCACACACAAAATTGCTGTTCTACTAACTGATACGTAATCTTTACTATTTTAGTCGCTAAAAGCATAAAAAAAACTAGCAAACTAGGCTTATTGAATAAAATAGCGTCAGTTATCTAACCTCAAATGATGCAGCCTTGTTTCTATGTCAAAACGCTTTAGGGTAAAGGTTTGACTTGCTCTTTCTCCATTAAAAAACAATACTTAAAATTAAGTTGCCATTTATCTCTAAAATGCCTTGACGCGCAACCTACGAAAACATAAATTAACCGCCTTTCTAATAGTCTACTTATTACGAAATAAAGCCATTATTTGGATTGGCCCGTAAAAATGAAACTATTGTGCTTTTTCAGCAAACAATATTCTAATTTTATAACACGACTTGAAAAGATAGATTACGCCACAACATCTATTCGGATATCCGAATTGGAATTTTTTACGATTGTGGCGGTCTACTAAGTTAGAGCAAACGTATAGAGAGTTTGCGAAATGAATTAGAGTCGCGGAGCAATGTCTTTTTTGCTAGAATCGCGAGCAAGGTGTAATACGAGGTATCTATGAGTACGAGTACAGATTTACGCGCACTAACGTTAACCGTTCCGCAAACGGGTAGCATTGAAACTTATGTCCAAGCTGTAAGTGGCATTAATATGCTTAGTGCTGAAGACGAGCGAGCTTTGGCTGAACGTTTACAACAAGACGATGACTTACAAGCGGCAAGAAAGCTAATTATGTCTCACTTACGTTTTGTAGTGCACATCGCAAAATCGTATTCAGGTTATGGTTTGCCTCAGGCTGATTTGATTCAAGAGGGCAATATTGGTTTGATGAAAGCGGTGAAACGCTTTGATCCAACAGTAGGTGTTCGTTTGGTTTCTTTTGCAGTGCATTGGATAAAAGCCGAGATACATGAATTTGTATTGAAGAATTGGCGCATTGTTAAAGTTGCCACGACTAAAGCCCAACGTAAGTTGTTTTTCAACCTTCGTAAGAATAAAAAACGCCTTGGTTGGTTTACCCATGCTGAAGTACAAAAAGTAGCAGAAGATTTAGGCGTTAGTACTAAAGAAGTACTGCAGATGGAAGCTCGTATGAGCAGTCATGATCAGGCATTTGACTTATCTGCTGATGATGATGAAAGTGGTAGTTTTGCGCCAGTACAATTTCTTGAAGATAAAAGTGAAGACGTAGAATCTGAAGTCATTAATTCAGATTGGGACTCGAATGCATCTGATAGATTATACTCGGCGATTAAAACACTTGACGAACGTAGTCAACACATCATTCAAACGCGCTGGTTATCGGACGACAAAACCACACTTCAAGACTTAGCAGATAAATATCAAGTTTCTGCGGAACGCGTTCGACAAATTGAAAAAAATGCGATGAAAAAGCTACAAAACGCAATGGCAGCTTAACCGCAATTGCCCAAATGATTATTTAAAAGCGCGATTTTCGCGCTTTTTTTATTCCAGATTTTTACCTCTCCCCCAATTTGCTGTCAATTTAAGAATCTTCTTCAACCGCTGATTCGGTAATGGGTAAAACCCAGAATACCCCAGAAAACTCAGCAACAGCATTGTCGCCGTCTAAAATAGCGACACTTAGCTTAATTTGACATTTTTTGTTTTTACCAAGAAGTTCAAATTTTCCAGTTAATGATTCTATGTTACACAATGCTCTAGGCTGCAAGGTAATCGGTTTGTGATAATGAATATTGCCATCACCTAACACTATTTCTCCGTCCAACCCTTTCTCTTTGAGTTGCAAAAATATCATTCCCCAACCAGTTAAAGTGGCTAAAGAAAAAATACTGCCTGCGAACATAGTGCCATGTAGATTAATATTTTTGTTCAAAGATGCCCTAGTTTCTAGGGTACGACCGCTAAACTGATGTAACTTGATCCCCATTTGTTCACTGATAGGGATAGTGTCATGCCAAGTATCTTGCAACAATTTGCACCACTTAGGATGCAATAAAATACTACTCGGGTCGCTTAATTTTTTTACCATTTGTTGACGTTGTTGTTCCCCAAGTTCTTTCGGGGCGCCTTTTTGAGCTTTAAATCCTAAACTCGTAAATAACGCTATGGACGCTTGAGTACTATTGGTCACAATTCGTACCGCCCCCTCAGTCCTTGCCACAGACTCTAGAGAGGCGACTAACATTTTAGCTAGCCCTTTCCCTTGGTAAGCTTTTTCAACTGCAACATGGCGCACTTGTGCCTCTTCTGCCGTATTCATATGTACTCGACCAACGGCAATCACTTCTCCATCTGAGTTACGCATCATCCGGTGTTGGCTGACTTGTTCGTACTCATCCTTTTCAGAACCTTCAGGAAAGTTCCAAGGCTCTCTTAGCATTTTCCAACGAAATGCAAAATACTCTGTAAAATCTTGTTCGCTAGATGGCGTTTCAATTTTATACATTTTATCAAGGCTCTCAATGATTTAGTTGCCTGAAGACTTTAGGTCTCAACAGTAGCAAGTATTAGAAACTATAAAATCACTAGCAGCAAATTATACTTGTAATTGAAAAGTCACGGGGCCGTCGTTCAATAACGAAACCTGCATATCTGCAGCGAACCTTCCGGTTTGGCAGGGTACGCCATTATCGCTGCAACACTTGATGAAATATTGATACAGGGTTTCACTAAGCTGTGCTGGCGCTGCGCTCGAAAAACTCGGGCGATTACCACTTTGTGTATCAGCAACTAAAGTAAACTGCGAAACAATCAGTAATTCCCCTTTTACTTGTTGTACATTGAGATTCATTTTGCCTTGTTGGTCTGAAAAAATACGATAATTCATCACTTTCTGACTCAGTTTTTTAGCCTTAGCCTCATCATCATCTTTTTCAATCCCCAACAACACTAATATACCGTGTTTTATTTCACCCACACATTTGCCATCAACTTCTACTTTTGCATGTTTGACTCTTTGGATTAACGCTTTCATTGTTTCTCTTTCCAAAATTTTGCCATAGCTTGACTTGCCGAACACAGCGCCTGGGTAATCAACTTTTCTGAAGAGCTATGCCCTGATTCAGGTACTATGTTCAACTGACTGTTTTGCCAAACTTGACTCAAAGAATAGGCGCCTTCAATTTTACATACACTGTCGTAACGGCCGTGAATAATACTTGCGGGTAGGTGCTGAATTTTATCAATATTTTGCAAAATAAAGTTTTCTGGAATAAAACACTGGTGTTTTATGTAGTGGCATTCTAATAAAGCTAAACTAATTGCACTATGAACATCTGAGATCAATTGACTCTCGTCAAACCGACAATGAAGACGGCTTATTCTGGCTTCCCATAGGCACCATGCCTTGATTGCCGCCATTTTTTGTATTTCATTGTCGCTCTTGAATATTTGGTAATAAGCATCGACTATTGATAAATCTGCAGATTTACCTTTAATTGGCACTAAAAACTCCTGATAGTATTCTGGAAACAGTTGAGCGGCACCTCCTGTTGCTTCTAAATACCAATCATAATCCTGTTCTCTTGCGAGAAAAATACCACGTAGTATTAGTCCAATCACACTTTCTGGCTGACGAATAGCCACCAATAACGCTAAAGTGGACCCCCATGAACCACCAAATAGCACCCATTTTTTGACATTGAAATGTTGCTGAATGATTAATACATCGTCTACTAGGGCATGGCTATTATTGCTTTCCAGTTCTCCAAAAGGCAGAGATTTTCCACATCCTCTTTGGTCGAATCCAATGATCCAGTATTTTTCAGGGTCAAAAAAACGCCGGTAATCTTTACCAATTCCCGCTCCTGGGCCACCATGTAAAAACAACACTGGTATGCCTTTCGGACTGCCAGCTTGTTCCACATATAAGGAGTGCCCATTGGAAACTTGCAACATTTCACTCGCAAAGGGTTGGATATCAGGGAAGAGTAGAGTCATATAAATTTACACATCCTATTTGTTTATTATTCACTAATGCTTTAATTTACTACCTAAGTGCATGAAAAAAGTGTACGAAAAGCGTACAAAAAGTACTTTATCTTAGTGGAGGCACAATATGTCAGGTCAAGGTTCAGGTGGCAACGTAATTGCCGCAATTTGCAATTTTTTTATTCCGGGTTTAGGTCAGTTAGTACAAGGTAGAATTTTAGCTGCCATAATATTTTTTGTTTTGGTGAGTGTAAATTACTCACTTGCAGCAACAGGCATTTTATTTTTTATGGCCTTTTTTGGCTTTATTTTTCATATTTGGGCCATTATTGACGCGGCGCGTTTTAAAGGATAATCATGAAAAAACTAATATTAGTCTCATTATTTGTATGTTTGGCTGGATGTCAAAGCGCCTATTACGCCGCATGGGAAAAAGTCGGTGTTGAAAAACGAGATATTTTGGTAGACCGCGTTGAAGACGCCAAGGATTCCCAAGAAGATGCACAGCAACAATTTACTTCTGCGTTGGATGAATTTAGCCAACTTATCAACTTCGATGGCGGTGAATTACAAGATGTATATGAACAGCTTAAAGATCAATTTGAAGCCAGTGAAGAATCGGCCAATACCCTTACAGATCGCATTGACAAGGTAGAAAGTGTAGCTGAAGCGCTATTTGATGAATGGGAAGATGAGCTAGAAAAATACACCAACGCTAAACTCAAGCGCGATAGTCAAAAACAACTAAAAGATACCCAACGTCGCTATACCTCCTTAGTTCGCACTATGCGCAAAGCTGAAAGTACCATGGATCCTATCCTGTCTTCTCTAAGAGACAACGTACTGTACTTAAAGCATAACCTTAATGCCAATGCAGTAGGTGCACTACAAGGCGAGTTCAATGGCATTAAGAAAGAAATTAATCAGTTGATTGTAGAAATGAACAAAGCCATATCTGAATCAAATAACTTTATTTCTAGTTTACAAAATTAATCCCAAATTATGATGACGACGCAAGGTCGTCATCATCTTCGGTAAAGGTATCTTCTGATTCTTCGTTCAAGAACACCTCTAAAACATGAGTCACCTCTGCACCAATCAGCACCACCACCCATGACAAATAAACCCAAACGAATAAAATAGGGATAACCGCTAACGCGCCGTAAATAAGTTCATAGGATGGAAAACTGGTTACGTAGATAGCAAATATTTTCTTGCTAGCTTCAAACAATAACGCAGCAACCAAAGCGCCACATGCGGCATGTTTAGGAGAGATTTTTTTGTTAGGCACCAACATATAAACAATAAAAAAAGCAAATACTGAGGTAATAAAAGGCAAGGTTTTTAATAGGGTAGTAGTAAGACCTGCGGTATATTCTTCAGCATAAGTTGCCAAACCAACAAGGTAGGAGCTCATGATAACGCTGAAACCCATAAGTAAAGGACCTAAAGTCAACACCATCCAATAGATTGCAAAAGTAAAGATCAGTGGACGTTCACTCTTCGATTGCCAAATACTGTTTAGGGTTTTATCTATGTTGGATATAAGCATTAACGCAACAATAACCAGCGAAAGGATCCCAATGGCTCCCATACTAGAAGCATTGCCAACAAATTCACTCATATAAGTTTGTACTTGATCACCAGCTGTTGGCACAAAGCTACTAAAAATCAACGCTTCTAAATCGCCTCTCACTTCTGCAAAAGCCGGAAACATAGACAGAACATTAAAAAAGACCATAATAAAAGGAACAAGAGACAACAGTGACACATAAGCTAAATGCCCTGCTGAAACTGTTATTTTATCTTTTTTACAGTGACCAAAAAACAACAGCAAAAATCGTTTTGCTGTTGTCATGCTTTCTCCAAAATTTGCGATCCCTATTGATTTAACCTGCATGTACTTTAATAAACCTTAATAGCCAAGATATGACTAGTCTGCTCTAACGCCTAACATATGGCAAATAGCATAACTTAGCTCACTGCGATTCAAAGTATAAAAATGAAACTTTCTAATACCTTCTTTGGCCAAGACTTTAACCATATCCATAGCAATATTAGCCCCCATCAAGTTACGTGTAGTTTGGTCATCTTTATCCAAGCCATCATACATTTTGTGAAGCCATTGTGGCACATGTACGTTGGTAAACCCGGCAAAACGCTGTAATGTCTGATAGTTAGTGACAGGTAAAATCCCTGGGACAATATCCAAGTCAATGCCTGTAGCAGCGGCGCGATCTCTAAAACGTAAAAACACCTCGGCATCAAAGAAAAACTGACTGATGGCTTCTGTTGCCCCGGCATCGGCTTTTCGCTTCAAATTGAGTAAATCGAATTGACTATTTGGCGCTTCTGGGTGTTTTTCAGGATAAGCCGCTACTGCGATTTCAAAATCAGCCACCTCTTTTAACAATGCCACTAGGTCAGATGCATAAGACTGAGGTTTTTCAACTCCGTCCGGCAAATCACCGCGCAATGCGACTATTTTTCTGATCCCGCTTTGCCAGTAATCCTTTGCAATTTCAATGAGCTCTTCTCGGGTAGCATCCACACAAGTTAAATGTGGCACTGCCTGAATCCCTGTCTCTGCCTGTATGCGTTTCACCACGTCATGGGTTCTGTCTCGTTCACCACTATTGGCGCCATAGGTCACAGACATATAGGATGGCTTAAGTGGCGCTAAACGCTCTACTGATTTCCACAAGGTTTGTTCCATTGATTCGGTTTTAGGTGGAAAGAATTCAAAGGATACATCGATCCCCTGCACCTCTGATAATGATTGATTTAATGCATCTATCCCTTGTGCGTAAGACGCCATGGGTAACTCCAAAAGTATTTAGCCGTTTAGACGTCTAAAGTAAACTTTGCACGCAGAGCCGTCAAGATGTTTAGAAGTCTATCATTGACCTTTTGCTGGTATTGTTTAGAATTTCCATGCATAAGAAAGACTAAAGAATACATTTATGGCAAATTCGACAAAATGGAACGGTGAGTATATTCACCCCTATGCTGAGCATGGCAAAAAAAGTGAGATGGTGAAAAAAGTCACAGTCTCTATTCCACTGAAGGTATTAAAAGTGCTAACCGACGAACGTACTCGCCGTCAGGTAAACAATTTACGACATGCGACCAATTCGGAATTACTCTGTGAGGCATTTTTACATGCCTTTACTGGGCAACCCTTACCAGATGATGAAGATTTAGAAAAAGATAATACCCAACTTATCCCCAAAGAAGCCAGACAATTGATGCTAGAGATGGGATTAACCATTGATACTGAAATTGAGGGCGATTAAACACTTACACCTAACGTTTAAGTGCTTAATTTCCTATTAGAACTTATGGAAAATACGCAGTGTTCCCCTAAACATAATCGTACTTTCCACCCTTGCCTAAAGCCGCCTGATATCCCGACCTTGCATGGACTTTTTCTACAAACTGAGTAATGTTAGGGAAGTTTTGGGTATTACCTCGAGCAACAGCGGCCTCTAATGGAAAACTCATTTGTATGTCCGCTCCTGTTAAATATTCCCCTGCAAACCACGGATTATTTGCCAGATGGCTTTCAATATAATCCATATTCTTGGCAATGATCGGACCGTAATAAGACGCCATTAACTTATCCACAATCTTATTTGCTATGATCTTCACAAAAAATGGTTTGGCGTTGGTTCTAACCTTATCAAGCACTAACTTGGCCACTAAGGGTGGCATTAAAGTACCTTCTGCAAAATGCAGCCAATAAGTATATTGTCTATGCACTTCCGTGCCTCGCTCTGGGTCAACAAGCTGTCCTGGAGCATTTTCTTTGTGGTAAGTCCCAATTAAGTATTCAATAATCGCACCTGACTCGGCAATAGTAATATCGCCATCAGTAATGATTGGGGATTTACCTAGAGGATGAATTAAGGTCAAAGTGTTCGGTGCTAGGTTCGTTACCTTATCTCTTTGATAGGTCTTAACTTGATATTCAAGGTTAAGCTCCTCTAACAACCACAAAATACGTTGTGAACGCGAGTTATTTAAGTGGTGAAGTGTGATCATCTTTAGCTCCTTAAGTAGCGAATATTTAGTGGTTTATACGCACTGACTTAATCTAAGACCACTTTAGTTTGAAAATTTGTATGTATTCGTGATTTTTATTAGTTACTCAATCCCACACGTTCCCCGGCTTCGATGACTTGTCGCTTTAACCACTGCCAAAGTAGCGGATTAGCTATTTCAATAGCGGCGTTTTTATGCAAAATTTGCGTCACCGACACATCGTGATCAATCCAACTTTGGCAACCATTATGCAGGTTTTGGAGCACTGGCATTAATCTGTCAATTGCTTTAGCGAATTGCGCTTCTGGAGTTTGAGCATGCTCAAACTCGATCCACAACTTCAGATAAGTTTGCTGTTGTTCATCGGGCAAGATCGCAAAAATTCTCTTAGCTGATAAAAGTTCATTTTCATAATCATCATGATTAGCATCATATGCAAATTTATCACCGGTATCGATCTCGACTATGTCATGTAGTAACAACATAGTCACTACTGTCAGAGGGTCGGTTTGTTTCTCTGCGTAAGGCAACAGCGTCAGCGCCAACAACGCAATTTGCCAACTATGCTCCGCACTATTTTCATAGCGCGATAAGCCAGCTGGTTTAATCTTACGTTCGACGTTTTTTAATTTTTCAATTTCGACAATAAATCGAGTGATTGCTTGAAAGTCTTCAGTCATTTTTTACTCTGCGAATTAAAACAGTGGTGGTATCCCATTCCATTATTTAATTCCAATAAATTATTTTCCTGAAGGATCTAAACTCGCGTAGTAGGCTGCTAAATTAGCAATATCAGTATCGCTTAAACTCGCTACCATAGGCGCCATCACCATATTTTTTCGTTCTCCATCACGAAATGCCTTTATTTGTAAAACCAAATACTGCTCTTTTTGTCCTGCTAGGTTAGGATACATAGGAATAGTAGAAATACCGTTGCTACCATGACAAGCACTACAAGTAACCGACTTCGCCTTACCTGCAGCAATATCAGCTGCTAGTAAAGGTTGAGAAAAAACCGTAGCAACGGCAAATACACTGGTTAACACACTGTTCTTAATCTTTATCATGTTCGTTCCTTAGTCTTACACTCAGAGGGTTGAGTAAATAAATTATGTTATTGAATAAGCGATCTTAATGAAATTAGATCATTCTTTTGCTGAAGAACTTACTGCACTGGCTAGCGAAGTCAAGCCAATTAAATTGCTAAATTCCCACTTAGTTGCTTTTAATCATGAACTTGCGAATGAATTGGGGCTACCTGCACAATGGCAAGAAGAAACACATCTATTCAACGCGCTGTATTCACAAGACGGTGCACTTAATCAACGCTCGGTAGCTCAAAAATATGGTGGTCATCAATTCGGCCATTGGAATCCAGAATTAGGGGACGGTCGCGGTTTGTTACTGGCGGAAACTTGTGATCAACACAATAATCACTGGGATTTACACCTAAAAGGTGCAGGTCCAACTCCCTATTCGCGATTTGCTGACGGTCGTGCAGTTTTGCGTTCTACCATTAGAGAGTACTTAGCCAGTGAAGCGTTGCATTATTTAGGCATTCCCACGTCTCGGGCTTTATGTTTAATAACCAGTGACGAGCCTGTCTATCGCGAAAAACAAGAGCGCGCGGCTAAGATGATTAGAGTCTGTCAAAGTCACTTACGTTTTGGTCATTTCGAATATTTTTACCACAGTAAACAACCGCAAAAGCTGCAAAACCTATTTAACTATTGTTTTAAGTACCACTTTGCTGAATGCTCCCAGTCAGACTATCCATACCTAGCAATGTTTGAAAAAATTGTACAAGATACTGCAAAGCTAATTGCGAAATGGCAAGCTTTTGGATTTAACCACGGTGTAATGAATACCGATAATATGTCTATTCATGGGATCACTTTCGATTATGGTCCCTATGCATTTTTAGATGACTTTGAACCCACCTTTATCTGCAATCACTCCGATCCTCAGGGTAGGTACTCCTTCGATAGTCAGCCAGGGATTGGACTCTGGAATCTAAATGCCTTAGCACAGAGTTTTACCCCATATTTAGAAATAGAACAGATAAAGCAAGTGCTTAACAGTTACGAGGAAACTTTGTTTAAAGAATATTCCACGCTGATGCATTGCAAATTGGGTCTTGTAGTTAGCACCGAAAATAGTGAAACCAACGCCAAGCTTATTAATACCTGGTTAGAGATGTTAGCAGTTGAAAAAAAGGATTATTCTGTGGCATTTAGGCAGCTGTGTGAATTTGATATATTGGGTGAGAACCAGAAATTGCGAGAGCAGTTTATTAATCGTGAACGGTTTGACGATTGGGCTAAACAATACACTTTTGCGCTGAAAAATCAGGGTACAATACAAATCCAACGACAAACACAAATGTGCCGATATAATCCACATGTTGTGTTGCGCAATTATTTAGCACAACAAGTAATAGACCAAGCAGAAGAGGGGAATTTTGAAATGTTTCACCAGTTTATTGCTGCATTAAAAAAACCGTACCAAGAAATTAAGGAATATCAAAAATTCTCTGCGCCCCCGCCTAATTGGGGCAAACAACTAGAAATTTCTTGCAGTAGTTAAGGTTAATATCTCTTGAATTCACTCAGCTATTTTTGCAAAAGTAGTAGCAATAAAGTGCAATATACGCCAACGTATAACTTTCGTAATAGCTGTCGAGCATCTATGAAATCACTTTATTCAGTTGGTTTAATATTTTGTTTTTTATACACTTTTTGGCCCAGCGCTAGCATAGCAGCCGAGCAGGTGGTGATATCCAAACAAAATTCTCAAGTGAACTTACTTCCCCAGATCAACTGGCTGGTCACAGAAAAAAGCAGACAGTTGTCAGATATTCAAAATTTACAAAATTGGCAGCACAGCTATATCCCAAATAAAATTAGCTCAGATGAAAGCCTGTGGGGAAAAATCGACATAGCTTTTGAAAATCCTGATGAAAAACAATATTTTCTGACCGTTGACAATCCTTATCTTAACTATGTTGATGTTTTTTTATTGGACCAAAAAGAGCGCATTTTAGGCTCTTATCTTATGGGCAGTAGTCGAGACTATGCTAAACGCCCATTCAGGCACAGATTGTTTATTACTCCTATCAACGGCGAACAACAAGCTGTAACGGTTTTTTTAAGAATAAAAGACGATGGCCCGTTAGTCTTTTCCATTGACATAGACAAACAATCGTCATTAGTAGAAAGGGAACAATTACTGCTCGCTATCATTGGCTTTATTTGTGGTGGATTGGCATTACTTGCCTGTTATTTCTTTATCACTTACATTTTCATGCGCAGCCCTGTACGTTTTTGGTTTGCACTTTCCAATGCCGCTTTCTTATTATTGTTTTTAAATACTAAAGGAGTGCTAAGTCAAATAATCGGTATCACTAGTTACATATCCAACCTCAGTTTTGCACTGTTTGGGTTGTTGCTATTAACTTCATCAAAAGTCACCTTTGCAATTTTAGAAGGCGTCCCTACTATTTGGCGATATTCCTTGTATTGTTTTGGATTTATTACACTAGGAATGGCTTTTTCTGCAGACAGTGGCCAACAAATTACATTTTCAATACTAATGGCGATATTTTCTACCTCGCTGGTTAGTTTACTGGCATTTTTCTATCACAAACCCGACAAAAAAATAGCTAACTTAGTGTGTTTATGTGGGCTGGCTTGTATTGCTCTAAGTGGGTTTGGCCAAGTGACGTTATTCTTAGCGAGTATCCCTTTAACACAAAACCTATCCCTGCTGTTTACGGTGTTTGTTGTTCTGGGCATACTGTTAATCGCGCTTGCTATTGAAGCTCATGAGCGAGTCATAACCTATCGCCACAGTTTACAACAACAACTGGCAATTACTGACCTACAGCACTTTTATGAGTTGTTCAGAAATTCGGCAGAGGGGTTATACACCTCCACTTTAGACGGTCAACTTATCAGTGTTAATCCGGCGATGTGTAATTTATTTGGTTATGCCGATGAAGAAGAAATGTTGCGTGAGGTAGAAAATGCTTCGCAGTTTTATGCTAATCCACAAGACCGCGCAATTATGCTCGGAGAAATACACCGAGGTGATAAAGTCATAGGTAGAGAAACAAAAGGTGTTCGTAAAGATGGTAGCGAGTTCTGGTTTGCCATCTCAGGACAAATTAAGCAAGAACAAGATAAACAATACTTATTTGGTTCAATCTCAGACGTAACTGAGCGCAAACAATCGAATATTAGTTTGGAATATTTAGCCTCTCACGATTCACTGACAGGGGTGTACAATAGACGCGAGTTTGAGCGCCGCCTACAACGGGGTTTAGTCAATGCGCAAGATCAAAACAGTGATCTGACTTTACTCTATTTGGATTTAGACCAGTTTAAGGTTGTCAACGACACCTGCGGTCACAAAGCCGGTGATTTATTAATAAAACAGCTTTCAGAAAAACTTGATGCTGTGGTGATGGACAAAGGCACATTAGCTAGACTTGGTGGTGATGAATTTGGGGTATTGCTGGAAGGCGATAATGCACAAATGGCCTACTTGCTGGCGAATAAACTACTGACAGCAGTACAAGAGTTTCGCTTTGTTTGGGAAAATCGAATTTTCACACTAGGAATTAGTATAGGGCAAGTACCCTGGCAACCTAATATCAACTCACCAGAGCAGTTATTAAGTATGGCGGATGCGGCCTGCTACTTAGCTAAAGAGTGCGGTCGTAATCAAATCCATACCTATTCAGCAGAAGATACTCACATGCAGCGTTATGAGTCTGAAATGTCTTGGGTAACTCATATCAATCATGCTTTGCAGAACGATAGCTTCGAATTATATTATCAACATTATCAATCATTAAGTCACAAGGCTGACGGACATCATTACGAAATTTTGCTCAGAATGCGCGACCAGCAAGGGAATATTATCGCACCTGGAGCTTTTTTGCCTTCTGCCGAACGATATAATCTCACGGCACAAATTGACCGTTGGGTCGTAGAAAATTATTTCAGTTGGCTCGAAAGTAACCCACAACATAGTGAAAAACTAGAAAGAGTCAGTATTAATCTAAGTGGCCACTCCTTGGCTGACAAGGAGCTTAAGTTATTCGTTTTAAATGCTTTTGAAAAACACAAAATACCTTATCGCAAAGTTTGTTTCGAAATCACCGAAAGCATGGCAATTTTAAAAATGGATGAAACCTTAGAGTTCATCAATACTTTCCACAAATTGGGATGTTTATTTGCCCTAGATGATTTTGGCAGTGGTTTTTCTTCCTATAGCTATTTAAAAAACTTGCCCGTGGATCAAGTCAAGATAGACGGTAGTTTTGTGAAAGACATATTACTAGACCCCGTTGATATGGCGATGGTGAACTCTATTAAAGATGTCGCGAAAGCTATGGGAATGGAAACAGTTGCAGAGTTTGTTGAATCCACTGAAATTATGGTTGAACTAGGTAAAATGGGGGTTGATTTCGCCCAAGGATATGGCGTAGCTAAACCGCAATCACTCAATCACTTCACCGCACATAGATGAATCTAAGCTATTGTAAAACTCTGAATCGTGCCCATATACTCCAATACTTCCGAATTGGAGATGTACTTTAACTTAGTTGTACGAGTACTCAGTATGTGGGCCACTTGCCCGCAAGATTCCCTTTAATAAAGTACGTTTTACAAAATATGAATCCAAAATTAGATCAGTATCAATATGTTAGCTCGGCCATGTTACCTACCCGCTGGGGGAAATTTCAGATTCATGGTTTTATTGATAACGAACTTGACCAAGAGCATGTTGCCCTATCTTACGGAGAATGGAGCATTGACGATATTGTGCCTATTCGAATTCACTCAGAGTGTTTAACCGGCGACGCATTATTTAGTACTCGTTGTGACTGCGGAGCACAACTAGAAAAAGCATTGCAGAATATTGTTCAGCAAGGCAAAGGAGTATTGTTGTACCTGCGTCAGGAGGGAAGAGGCATTGGTTTACTTAACAAAATTCGCGCATACCACTTACAAGATCAAGGTATGGATACCGTTGAAGCAAATGAACATTTAGGTTTTGATGCTGATATAAGAGATTATGGTATTTGTAAATTGATGTTAGAAAAATTGCAGGTGAACAATGTCAATCTAATGACCAATAACCCCAAGAAAGGTCTGGCGCTTACCAGCATGGGCATTAATGTTGCTCAGCGTACTCCTATTGACCACGGTATAACGGATGACAATCGCAACTACATTCGTACGAAAACAGAAAAGCTAGGGCATCAGTTCGATAAACATTTATTTAAATAAACGACTCGTTAGTCAATGTTCAGCCATGGTTAAGGCAACCAATCGTATAACCTAATCTAAACTCTCAAGTGTTAGGCAAGTTTTTAGCCACACTTGGGTTTTCGATTTTATAAGGAAAGGGTTATGCACATTCAAACCAAGTACCTATTCATTTATTTAAGTGTTTTTTACTTATTCACAGCCAATGCCATTCAACCTGCGCTTGGGCAGCAAACCAACAGTGCCGAGATTATCGAACTTGATCAAGCCCAATTAGATCAAATGTTGGCTCCAATTGCCCTATATCCAGATACCTTACTCTCACATATTTTAGTGGCCTCGACCTACCCATTGGAGGTTATCCAAGCCGCACGTTGGCGTGCAGCTAATCCAGACTTAGATGAACAACAAGCTCTCAATGCGGTAGAAAATAAAGATTGGGATCCCAGTGTTCAAGCTTTAGTACCCTTTAATGATTTATTGCAGAAATTAAGCGATGATTTGGACTGGCTACAATCCTTAGGCAGTGCTTTTTTGGTAAACGAACAGCAGATATTAACTAGCGTTCAGAATTTACGCCAAAAGGCCTACGAACAAGGAAACCTGAGTGATAACGACTATATCAATGTAGAACATGACGAAGACCAAATTGTAATAGAAACTATACGTAGAGAAGTGGTTTATGTCCCTTACTATGACACTCGTGTTGTGTATGGAAACTGGTGGTGGAGCAATCATCAACCTTACTTTTGGGCTCGACCTAGACACAGTTTATTTAGTGCCGGTTTATATTGGAGTGTAGGGTTTAATATTCGCCCAAGTTTTTATTTCGGAGGCTTTAATTGGCACAACCGCCACCTTGTTGCTAACTATCACTACCATAAGCATGCAAATAGATATTGGTCAAATCATCATAGCAAGCGCCAAGTGGTGAGAGTTAAGGAATATCCGCGTTGGAATCACAATCAACAACATAGACGAGGTGCACAATACCGAATAAATGGTCAACGAATTGTGCGCACTATAAACGGTGGGAACAAGGTCAATACGTATAAACAAATTGATAAACAAAGAGTATTGAATGTTAGTGATTATGCTCACAAACACACTAAAAACAAAGGATATAAGAAAAAATCCAAAAGCTTTAAACAAACCTTAGGTAAGCAACAACATGTTACGCATCAAACTAAAAGCGTCAAACCATCTAAAGTGGCCAATAATAAACAGCGCGTTATTAGTCAAAATAAGAGTCAACAAAAGCGTGTTATCACTAATAAAGCTAAAACCAACAATTACAAATCGAATTACAAAAGTAATACCAAAAGTAATAATTATCGCGCCAAATCAAATAAACAAAACAAATCGAGGCCGCTGAAAGTTTCCCAGCACAATAAAAGTAAGGGTAAACATCGATAAGCCTCTATTGATAAAAACGATCCGCTCAAGTTACTATTCTTTTTCAAACGAGAGAAATAACTTGAGCGATATCTTTTGCAAATCAAAATAGACAACCTCACACATCCTAAAGTAGTGGATCTACTTCAACAACATCTCGACGATATGTATGCCACGTCACCACCTGAAAGTGTTCACGCCTTGGATTTAGACAAACTTCGTGAACCAGATATCACCTTTTGGACAGCTTGGCAGCAACAAGACCTACTTGGCTGTGGTGCGTTAAAAATACTCACTGCGCAACACGCTGAAATCAAGTCCATGCGCACTGCCCGCGAGCATTTACGCAAGGGAATAGCAGCGCAAATGCTTAAATTTATTATTCTACAAGCACACAACAAGGGATTAAAACGCCTAAGCTTAGAAACAGGCTCCCAAGCCTTTTTTCATCCCGCTATCGCATTGTATCAAAGCCACAACTTTGAGTTTTGCGAGCCTTTTGCGAACTATAATAACGATCCCAATAGTAAATTTATGACATTGGTATTGGAAAGTTCAACAGACCCTGAAGATTAAATTTGTTAAAATGAAAACTATCTAAGGTTTATATAAGTTGCGTAGCAAATGAATTTTAAAGGTAACCATATTTTGTCGGTCAATCAGTTCGATCGCGAAGCAATTGAGCGAGTGTTTAATGTTGCTCATCACATGTTGCCTTATGCCAAACGACAAAAACGCACAACAGTGTTAGACGGGGCTATTTTAGGTAATTTATTCTTTGAACCTAGTACCCGTACCAGAGTCAGTTTTGGTACCGCTTTTAATTTATTAGGTGGCGAAGTTCGCGAAACCACAGGATTAAGCAACTCAGCTCTAGCAAAAGGTGAGTCTTTATACGATACGGCTCGGGTGCTTAGTGGTTATTCTGATATTATCGCGATGCGCCATCCCGACTCGGGTTCTGTAGCAGAGTTCGCTGAAGGTAGTCGAATTCCCGTCATCAATGGCGGTGACGGTGCAAATGAGCACCCTACTCAGGCACTTTTAGATTTATATACTATCCAAAAAGAACTGCTCGACCACGGCAGCACCATTGATGGTATGCATATCGCTATGATTGGGGATTTAAAATACGGCAGAACAGTGCACTCCTTGTCAAAGTTATTGTGCTTATTTAATAACGTACGTTTCACTTTGATTTCCCCAAAAGAGCTATCCATGCCAAGCGCAATTATCGATGCAATTGAAAATGCAGGGCACCAGTACAAAATTACTGACCAATTTGAAGGCAGTGTAGATGCGGATATTTGTTACCAAACTCGTATTCAAGAAGAACGTTTTCCCTCCCAGGATGAAGCGAATCAATACCGAGGTAAATTTCGTCTAAACCAACAGATTTACACCAAACATTTTCAATCAAAAACAGTAATAATGCATCCGCTTCCTCGGGATTCCCGAGCAGAAGCCAATGAATTGGACAATGATTTAAACCTAAATCCTAATTTAGCTATTTTTCGTCAAACGGATAACGGGGTATTGGTACGCATGGCTTTATTTGCTCTTACCCTAGGTGTAGAAAATATTGTTACTCAGTTTGATCGAGAAGTACTTTGGCACGTAAATAGCTAACGATTAAATTTTCAGCAAAAAAATTAACTAATAAAAGAAGTCACTATGCAAAAATCAGAAAGTCTTTTCGCCCGCGCTAAGCAACATATCCCAGGTGGCGTTAATTCCCCTGTTAGAGCCTTTAAAGCAGTAGGCGGTACGCCTCCATTTATCAGTAAGGCCGACGGACCTTATATTTTTGATGTAGACGGCAAACGTTATATCGACTACGTACAATCATGGGGGCCCATGGTATTGGGTCATAACAACCCTAAAATTCGTCAAGCTGTAATTGATGCAGCAGCGAATGGCTTAAGTTTTGGAGCGCCCACTGAAACGGAAGTCATCATGGCTGAAAAAGTTAGCCAATTGGTACCTTCGATGGAAGTGTTACGTATGGTCAATTCAGGCACTGAAGCGACCATGAGTGCGATTCGTTTGGCTCGAGGCTTCACTAATCGCGATAAAATTTTAAAATTTGAAGGTTGTTATCACGGCCATGCCGATGCATTGCTAGTCAAAGCGGGATCTGGAGCTTTAACCTTCGGAGTGCCCAGTTCCCCGGGTATTCCTGCAGATTTTGCCAAACACACCTTAACCATGGAATACAATAATCTAGATTCAGTTAAGAATGCATTTCAACAATATCCTGAAGAAATAGCCTGCATTATTGTTGAACCAGTCGCCGGTAATATGAATTGCATTCCTCCTGTTGATGGTTTTCTAGAAGGTCTTAGAGATATCTGTGATCAATACGGTGCCATACTGATTTTTGATGAAGTGATGACAGGCTTCCGAGTAGCAAGGGGCGGAGCCCAAGAAAAATACAATATCAAACCAGACCTTACTTGTTTAGGAAAAGTAATAGGTGGTGGTATGCCAGTTGGCGCTTTTGGTGGTAAAACCGAAATAATGAGGCATATTTCCCCTGACGGGCCTGTCTATCAAGCGGGTACTCTATCGGGTAATCCAGTAGCAATGGCTGCAGGCTTGGCTTCTTTAGAAGAAATTCAAAAAGAAGGTTTGTATGCACAACTTACCCAAACCACTCAAACTTTAGCTGAAGGTTTTAAGAAACTAGCGAACAAACACGGTATTGCGATGTCTGTTAACTACGCAGGCAGCATGTTTGGGCTGTTTTTTACTGAAGTAGAACAAGTGACCAACTACCAACAAGCCATTAACTGCAATACAGCACAGTTTAACCATTTCTATCATGGTATGTTAGACAATGGTGTTTACTTAGCACCCGCTTCCTATGAGGCTGGTTTTGTATCCGCGGCACACGATGACGAAATTGTGGCGCAGACTTTGGCAATAGCCGATAAAGTTTTAGCGGATGTTGCAGCCAATAGTAAATAACCAATTGTAGAACGGCTAACATATCGATGTTAATAGAGAGATAAATGACACCTAATGCTTGAACAAGTATTACAACCTTTACCGCTGTTTTTATTAGCTATTATTGCACTATTTTCAATAGTGCTAATCATGCTTCTTAAAAAAACAGCGCGTTTAAGTAGTCATTTATCTCCTATTCAAAGCTCCCAGCCTAGTGAACATCAATCACACAATACTCAAGCCCTGCAACAGTATAAGGACAAAGCAGACGAAGCGATGCGTTTAAATCAAACGTTTCGTAAGTTTGTACCTAAACAATTTGTTGATCACTTTGCTAAACATGGCTCAGAAACACTAGAACTTGGCCGTGCAGATGAAGATGAACTAGCAATTTTATTTACAGACATTCGCGGCTTTACGAGTTTATCTGAACAAATGAGTCCGCAGGAATTGATGAACTTTTTAAATTCCTACTTTTTACGAATGAACGAGCCTATTCATAATAATAAAGGATTTATCGACAAGTTTATTGGTGATGCCGTCATGGCATTGTTCGATAGGCCAAGTGGTAACAATACCGACAAAGCCCAAGACGCCATCCGAGCCGCTCTTGGTTTACGCGATGCGATTAACCTGTATAACGAACATAGAGCCAACTGTAATTATTCTGCGGTGAATATTGGAATTGGTATCCATTTTGGACCTGTGATTATTGGCACTGTGGGTTCAGACGACAGAATGGACACTACCGTGATAGGCGACAGTGTTAACATCGCTTATCGACTTGAAGGGCTTGCTCCAAAATACAACACTGACATAGTCATCAGCGCCCAAGCGCTGCAGCAGGCCGCTGCTAAAGGTCTATTTGAATACCGTTTATTAGACTGGGTCAGAGTCAAAGGCAGAAAAGCCTCAATAGAAGTCTATGAAATAATCGATCATCAAAACAGCGCGGTAAAAAAACTGAAACTCGCCAACGCCTCGTTAATAGAACAGGGTTTGGCTTGTCGAAAACAACAAGACTGGCAACAGGCGATCAGCCATTTTCAAGACGCTTTGGATATTTACCCTGAAGACACTCTGGCGATTCATCACTTGGAGCAATGTGCTAAATTAAAAACCACTGAGTTAGCGCAAGATTGGGATGGGTCAATATTATTAGAATAGTTGCTTGTTTGACAAAGACTTATTCTGTTATGACAATTTGGAGTTGCGACCATAATTGACGCCACCTTTTTACCTTTTCGGTTTTGTTTAGACGTTTGGGTGAAACCACTAATCTTTGCTGTACTTGATGAAATTTATCTAATAATTTCGCGTTTAGGGATCCTACACAAACCTCTGTATCAATATAATAAACACCGATAACTGTTTGGCATTTTGAACATAGCAAGAAACTTGCTTGTTGTGAGCCTTGTTTTTGATGCTTAAGTGGGGTTTTAGACATGAAGCGAATCTTCGCATCGGGATCTGATAAATATTCAATTCCACGTGACATACAATAAACACAGTCACAGATTCTCGCGTTATAACTAGATAAACTCTTAGGACTAGAAAATTGAATCGTGACATTTCCACAATCACATTTCCCAGTGTGTTGATACATAAACGAAGCCTAATGTTTAGCTTGTCGTTTGATAAAAGTAACAGATGGAGCAAAAAATGCTCCACCCGTTTCGGCAATCGTGAAATCGAGTAACTTATCGTAAGATCCCTCTTCATCGCCAAAAATCATACTTTTGAGCATCTTTTTAAAAGGCTCAGGGCTATTAGCACATGAAACAAAATATAATCCCTGAATCGACATGTCGCCATATGGCATGCTTTGTCTGAGCATTTCTATGCTTTTACTCTTGTCATCTTTTAAATTAGTACGTTTTGTATGTGCAAAAGAAGCCTTTTTGTCACTCACAATTTCAACGTTATCCGTCTTAGACCTACCAATTATGTCTTCTTGACTACTGGTAGGCAGTAGTTGCCATTTTGTCATATTATGACGGTAGCGCTGCACATGAATATAACTCCCTCCAGCAAAGTCAGGATCATTATCACCCACTAACGCCACATCAAATTTATGCATGCCACGAGGGTTTTCTGTACCTTCCACGAATCCAGTTAAGTCTCGACCATCTAGATACCGAAAACCACGCACTTCTTCATACAAGTCAACGTGAGGCTTTAACAACTGCATAATTTCTATACCTATGGCATGGCATATATCAATGCGGTCAGCTTTAACTTGAATAAACAGATCCCCTGGAGAATTAGGGGCACTGCGATCGTCACAATTCATGGCTGGAAACGGAGCTAATTCCTGCGGGATAATATCTGGATAAAGTTCATACCAATACTCGGTACCGATCGCCACAACACCCGAGACCATCGCCTCATAATATTCCTCATCAAAATGAGTAAACAAGTCCAGAATACGTGCTAATTTAGTACGCATAGCCTGAGTATCATCGTCAACAACGGTAAAGGTTAGATACAAAGCATGCAGATTGGGTTCTGCGCAGATGCCTTTTTGAGCCTGAGCCATAATTCTAACGCCTCAAATTATGTAAGGCTTTGATACGCGATTCTAACGGGGGGTGACTAGAAAAAACCGCTTGCACCTTGCCTGCATTAATAGCCAACGCGGCCATTTCATCAGGTAATTTTGGAGCACCACTAAGACTTCTCAAACGCTGCAAAGCAGCAATCATATTATTTTGGCCAGCTAACTTTGCTCCACCAGCGTCAGCTTTAAATTCTCGGTATCTCGAAAACCACATAACGATCATAGTCGCAAACAGCCCAAGTACTATCTCAGCAATAATAGAAACAATCCAAAAAGCCGGACCATGTCCTCGCTCAACTTTAAACACTACTCGGTCAACAACATGACCAATAATTCGTGATAAAAAAACCACAAAAGTATTCACTACACCTTGAATAAGCGTCATGGTTACCATATCGCCATTTGCCACATGACTCACTTCATGAGCAAGTACGGCTTCTACTTCATTTTTAGGCATAACATCTAACAGTCCGCTACTCACGGCTACTAAGGCATTATTTTTATTCCAACCAGTAGCAAATGCGTTAGGTGAAGAATGCGAAAAAACACCCACTTCTGGCATGCCAATCCCAGCTTGTTTCGCCATACGTTGCACTGTGTCGACTAACCACCGTTCAGTTGGGTTTTGTGCGTTGACTATGACATGCACTTTCATGCTGCGCTTAGCTAAAAACTTAGATAAAAATAATGAGATGAATGCACCACTGAAACCTATTATTGCCGCATACACCAACAAAGCGTTAAGATTCAGATCTACGCCATTGTCAGCCAATAAGCTTTGAATCCCAAATAGACTAAACACGAGTCCTAACAAAGCCATCACAGCAATATTAGTTCCCAAGAATAATAATATTCTCATTATTTAACATTCCCCAGTTGAAGATTTCAAAATCAACAAAGAGTATTGAAACCAAGTATTTAAAACAAAACGCGATGACAACCCTATTTTCTTACCGTCCTACTTAGGTATCACTAATACCCCGCTGCTTGACCGTCTTTACGACTCTCAGACGCTCCGTAATACACTCCAGTTTTGGGATCGCGCATAATAGCTTGATATCCACCATAGGCACCAACACTATCGCGCAGTATGTGCCCTTTCTTAAGTAACTCCCTTTTTACTTTAGGTTCGTATCCCGACTCTAAACTAACATAACCTCCGTCAGTCATAATCTTCCCAGTAGGTTGACTTGAGCCAAAATGTAACATACGAGGCGCATCACCGGCTTCTTGTAAATTCATTCCAAAATCAATTAGATTCACTACTATTTGCGCATGCATTTGTGGTTGCGCACTACCGCCCATTACACCAAAACTTACCCAAGGCTGACCATTACGGGTAATAAATGCAGGGATAATAGTATGAAATGGGCGTTTGTTAGGAGCATAAACGTTAAAATGTTCTGATTGCAAACTAAACAACTCACCTCTGTCTTGCAGCATAAAACCTAGACCTGTAGGGGTCATACCTGAGCCCATTCCACGATAGTTACTTTGAATAAGAGACACCATATTTCCCTCTTTATCAGCCGTGGTGAGATAAATGGTATCACCATGATCTATCCCAGCATCGATTCGTTTAGCGACTTGCCCTTGGTCAATTAACTTACTGCGCTGTTGCGCATATTGTTTTGAGATTAACCAATCGACGGGAATATTATTGAAGGTTGGGTCAGCGTAATATTTGGCCCGGTCTGCAAACGCCAGCTTCTTTGCTTCAATAAATGTATGCACATATTGCTGTGAACCAAATCCCATGCCTTCAATATCAAATTGTTCGAGCAGATTCAAAATCTGTAATGCGGCTATCCCCTGACCATTAGGGGGTAATTCCCACACATCATAGCCCTTATAATTGGTAGAAACAGGCTCAACCCACTCAGAGGTATGATTGGCCAAATCTTCGTAACTCAAAAAGCCACCTTGTTCTTTCATGTAGGCTGCAATTGAACGGGCAATATCACCTTTGTAAAAAACGTCACGACCACCAGTGGCTATTTTTTCATAAGTAACGGCTAATCCCTTATTATGAAATATTTGCCCCTTAGCGGGTACCTTGCCATTGGGCATATAGGTTTCTTTAAAACCTGAAAATTCGCTGAGCTTAGGCACACTTTGTTGTAAGTAATAAGCGATTAATTCGCTAACTGGAAAACCCTTTTTTGCGTATTCAATACTGGGGGAAAGAATACTACTCATAGGTAAACTACCGAATTTAGCATGTAATTCAAACCAACCATCTACCGCGCCAGGAACAGATACCGATAAAGGTCCGTAAGATGGAATACGCTCTAGTCCCTGCAATGCAAAGTGTTCTAGGGTAAGCGAGGCTGGAGATCGCCCTGAGGCATTCAAACCATACAGTTTCTGAGTTTTTGCATCCCAAACAATAGCAAATAAATCTCCCCCAATACCGCTTCCGGTGGGTTCAACAAGCCCTAACATTGCATTGGCTGCAATAGCAGCATCTACTGCATTACCGCCTTGTTTTAATATATCTAAAGCAACTTGTGTGGCCAATGGCTGGCTTGTGGCCACCATAGCATTTTGAGCGATTACCTCTGAACGTGAAGAAAACGACTCCCCTGTTATTCGGTCAAAAGCAAAACTAAAGAAACTCGTTAGAACCAAAGTCAACAGACTCATTAATATAGAAATTTTCATTCGCTAAGATTTAAAAGTTGTGGGTGTGATAAGGATACTCTGATTTAACTGCGCAGTGCACAACCAAAAACAATTTGCATAAATTATCTTCTATGCTGTGAGACTCAGCTAGATAATCCATAAAAAAAGCCCCGCATTTAGCGAGGCCTTAACTTTCTAGATCCTAAAACTCATGTTTTAGAACACATTGAATTATCTGACTATGAACGTGATGTAGTGAAGTCTGGATAGGCTTCTAAACCACACTCACTCATATCAACACCTTCAAACTCTTCTTCATCTGTTACACGGATTCCAATCACTGCTTTGATAATTGCCCAAACAATGAAGCTGGTTACAAATACCCAAACAAAGATAGTCGCCGCACCAATTAGCTGACCAGCAAATGTAGCTGCATCAGGGTTGGTAACAGGAACAAGTAATAAACCTAGTAGACCTACTACACCGTGAACCGAGATAGCGCCAACTGGATCATCAATCTTCGCTTTATCAAGAGCAATAATACTAAATACTACTAATATGCCACCTAAAGCGCCAAACAAAGTCGCTTGTAAAGGTGTAGGTGTAGAAGGTTCAGCAGTAATTGCTACTAGACCAGCCAAAGCACCATTTAAAGCCATAGTTAAGTCAGCTTTCTTGAATAAAATGCGGGCTAGGATAAGCGCAGCTACTAAACCACCAGCAGCAGCGGCGTTAGTATTCATAAATACTACAGCTACACTATTTGCACTTTCTACAGTTGCAGTCGCAAGAACTGAACCACCGTTAAATCCAAACCAACCCATCCATAAAATGAACGTACCTAATGTTGCTAGAGGCAAATTCGCACCAGGGATTGCATGGGCTTTACCGTCAGCAGTATATTTACCTTTACGGGCGCCAAGTAAAATCACACCAGCTAAAGCTGCTGCAGCACCCGCCATATGTACGATACCAGAGCCTGCAAAATCAGAGAATCCAAGGTCACCTAGAGTGTACATACCAAAAACGGCTTCTCCCCCCCAAGTCCAAGCACCTTCCATTGGATAGATAAAACCAGTTAATACAACGGTAAAGGCTAAGAACGCCCAAAGTTTCATACGTTCAGCAACGGCGCCTGAAACGATAGACATAGCGGTTGCAACAAATACAACTTGGAAGAAGAAGTCAGCTGCAGGTGCGTAAGTCGCTGGGTCTTCAGCTACACCAGTTGCGCCATCACCAGTAATGCCACTTAGGAATAAAGTAAAATCACCACCGCCGTACATGATTGAATAACCACACACCATATACATGATGCAAGCTATCGAATACAAAGCCACGTTTTTGGTTAAAATCTCGGTAGTGTTTTTAGCACGAACTAAACCCGCTTCGAGCATAGTAAAACCAGCAGCCATCCACATGACTAGCGCGCCGCATATCAAAAAGTAAAATGTATCTAGGGCGTAGCCCAATTCAAAAGTAATTTCCACGGTTCCTCTCCTAAATTCTAAATGGCTTCGCCATCTGTTTCGCCAGTACGAATACGAACGGCATGCTCTAAGTCATACACAAACACTTTACCGTCACCAATTTTGCCAGTTTTAGCTGCGCCAACAATGGCTTCAACTAAACGCTCGACATGATCATCTTGAACCGCAACTTCAAGTTTAACTTTCGGTAAAAAGTCCACTTGATATTCCGCTCCACGGTATAATTCGGTGTGACCTTTTTGACGGCCAAAGCCTTTTACTTCTGTGACGGTTAAACCGTCAATGCCAATTTCGGAGATGGCTTCTCGCACATCATCAAGCTTAAATGGCTTGATGATCGCAGTAACTAATTTCATGGTGTAGCTCCCAGTTTATTGTTATGTGTTGCAAGTAATTGCCAGAACTACAACAAGACCTATGCCAAATTTTTTTAACAATAAAATCAATATGTTAAACGACAACAGCAGATAATTATTACATTTAATTGCGTTTCTTTGGTGCAACCAACAAAAATGGGATCAAGTTGGTGCACGATGTAAAAACAAGGTGAATTGACTCAACACAAACACAAACACAAACACAAATCCAGATTGAGATAATTGTGCATGGCTTCAAGTTTTGGTTTATTCTTCGATTCAAAAAATGGAGAAAGAAATTAATGCAATACGACATTTCCATTACAGACAACATGGCTTGCATCACCATAGAAGGCAATCTCAATTCTCTAGATTTGATGTTTATGTTTCAAAGCAATGAATATAAAGACGTGATTAATCAATATAAAAAAATCTTAATCGACTACACCAACATTAGCGGAGTGTCGATAACAGCTGAAGATGCCCTTGCTATTACTATGCTAGGAAAAATGGGGTTAGAGCAATCAGGCAAAATAAACATTGGGATCGCGGTTAATGAGAACGAACGTGATGTCATGGAGAATGTCACAAAAAGTATATTTTCTGACAGCCAAGCCATAGTCTTTGTTAGCGACTCTAGCAAAGCCGCACTGCAAAAATTAGCTGCTTTATGACATTTTTTTAAATGAAAAATTCAATGACAATTTGCCTCCTCTTAAATCATATCTTTACTGTATAAATCATCCGATTTTTATTAAAGGATAAGTTATATTAGCTAATGAATTGAACTGGTATGGGATTGACATGTTTTTGCTGATTTGAACTAATCCAATCCAGAATACTCTATTAAACCCTAACTTTATCAAAGGCATGCGCGAGCAGCAGTGTTTAGAAAAAATAAGTTCCTATTTTTATCAGTTTTTGCGCACCTGATAGTAATATATATTGTAGCTCAGTCGGTTATGTTTCCTTCAGTCTTAGACTCGCCTGTAAAAAAAACGAACGTCATTCAAGCAACCTTAATATTTGACCTCCCCCCTCCCCAAATGGAGTCCATTGAAGAAGAAATACCTCAAGCTGTTGAGCCACAAGAAATGGTACCAGCTGCTGAACTGCCCAAAAACAACCTAATCGAGCCAGTTAACGAAGTAGAGAAACCACTTCCCCCTGTTGCGTTACCTCAACCCACAATCGAAGATAAGTTGCCTCCTGAGACAGAAGACAATAGCCAAGTCAATGACAACGAGGCCACCGACATCAAGGCCAATGATATTATCACTACTGATAAAGATATCGAGCCTGCAAACAGTTCAGAAATGCGCTCTTCTAGATCAAGCATGGTGAAACGTCACCTAAACAGCTTTCAACAACTGCAGCAAAATAAAATGGCAGAACAAGCATCTAGGAATTACCAGAAACGTAAAAACTCACCAGTAATCAATGGCCAGGTGCAAGATCCTTTTATGACAGAAGATGAAAAGATCAGAGAAAGCTTCAAAGTTCGCGCAGATTGCAGTAGTGCTAGTAAACAAACCACAGCTGTTGTATTAGGTTTTCTTGGAGCCCAAATTGATTGTTCAAAGCCGCCCCCCATATCAGGTTTCATACAAGACAGGATAAATAAAAAATCGCATTTACCCAGCCTAAATCAGCAAGCTGAGCAAAAAATCCCTCAGTCTGTGGTGATCAAAAAGTAATGTGACCCAATTCCTTCATACAGGACTGAATCCTAAATAGCTTTTTCAATCTAGGTTTACGATGACCCAAAAAGCTGTACTTGTATGAAAAGCTCATCCAAATATTCTTTCCCACAAACTCTTTGATTTATCAGGCACAGTAGATTCGCCAAAACACTTCTTCGGCACCGGAGGCAGTGCGGCTGTAATAGCAGGAACACTATAAGTATCAGTACATCCAGCTCTACTAAGACGCCCTGTGGCGTTATCGAAGTGGGCAATCCCTAATCCTTTTGGAAAACGCCTCACCAACGACTTAGGCTCTTGTTGTTGTTGATAACCAATAAACAACTGCATTGCACCACTTGCTCCGCTTAAATTAACGGGCTCATTGTTGTCTTTACCAATCCAACTAGTAACTAAAATATTTTTGTCAAAACCACTAAACCAACTATCACGATAATCATCAGTAGTGCCGGTTTTTCCCGCCATATTAATATCGGGAAATTTTGCACGAATAGTTTTAGCAGTGCCTTCTAAGGTCACTTTATGTAAAGCATAATTCAGCAAATAGGTAGCTTGTTCGTCCACTCGTTGCTCTTCGGCCACATCAAAGTTCCACAATAAATTATTGTTTGGAGACATAATTGCAGTGATAGAATGCAAGGGTATATAGCGACCATTATTGGCAATGGTTTGATACATTTGATTGACTTGTAATGGTGAGAAATTAACGGCACCCAAGGTAAGAGCTGGATACAACTCGAGCTCTTCTTCTACCCCTAAACGCCAGATAGTATCAGCAATATTTCCTAAACCTAGGGTCATTCCTAATGTAACGGTTGGCACATTGAGGGAGCGACTCAAAGCAGTTAATAACGGCACTTCCCCTCGAAACTTTTTATCAGAGTTTTGTGGCTCCCACATTTTTCCGTAGGTGCTTTTGAGTTTGATTGGTTCATCTTTTAGATGCGTAGCTAAATTATAGTCTGTCGCCTGCTCTAGCGCTGTGAGATAGATAGCGGGTTTTATCAATGAACCAATAGAACGTTTTGCATCTAATGCGCGATTGAATCCCGCATAGTCAGTATTACGCCCTCCAACTATGGAGCGAATTTCACCAGAATCAATATCAGTCACTATCATCGCAGCTTCAAATCCGCTCTTACCAAGTCTTTTTTCTTGTGCTGCGACACCTTTGGAAACAGCACGTTCAGCTTTGACTTGGGCATTAGAGTCTAAAGTGGTAAATACTTTTAACCCTGATTGACGAATGTCAGGGTTATCTAACACTAATCTCAGCTCACGGCGCACCTGATCCATAAATGCGGGATGTTTATCTTTTTTAAGACTTGCGCCACTGGCAAGCTTAATTGGCAACTTAACTAAATCTTGATATTCATTCGGTGTTAACTGATTATTTTCAAACATCAATCGCAAAACTATATTGCGTCTTTCGGCGACTCGATCTGGGTATTTTCGAGGGTTATAATATGAGGGTCCTTTGATGATGCCGACCAAGGTTGCAATTTCGTCAATGCTTAATTCATCTAATGGTCGATCGTAATAGAAATAACTCGCCAATCCAAACCCATACACACCAGTGTCGCCATTTTGACCGAGAAACACTTCATTTAAATAAGCTTCTAGTATCACATCCTTGCTGTATCTAACCTCAATTATCAGTGCCATCAGCGCTTCTTTAGCTTTGCGAACTAAAGATTTTTCTCGGGTTAAAAACAGGTTTTTCACTAACTGCTGGGTCAACGTACTACCGCCTTGAACTGTGCGTCCCGCAGAAATATTGGCCATTAGTGCCCGCAAAATCGAAAGCGGTGCCACTCCATAGTGCTGATAAAAATCTTTGTCCTCAACGGCCACTAAAGCCTGAGTCAAAATCGGTGGTACATTGTTAATTTGTACCAACATACGATCTTCTCTACCACTGCTGACCAAACGAGTCACTAGCCAAGGTTCAAGAGAAATATTGCTAATTTTTTGGCCACTACTGAGCTCTTGAATATTGGCAATGCGCTGATTCTTGATAGTAATTTCTACGTAACGCAGGTCCTCAGTACCGTGAGAAAAATCAAACTTACGCCTTTGAATACGGATCCGATTATTCAATACTTGATATTCACCGGAGCTATCTGCTCGAGTGAGTTTTCGGTAGCCTAATAGCTGTAATTCTTCTTCAATTTCTTTGATGCTTATTTCTTGCTTTACCCGTAAAAGCATCGGACGTGCATAAATTTGCGCAGGAACTTGCCATTTATTACCAGCAAACTTCGCCCTAATTTGCGCATCTAAGTACACCCCATACGCCCCTACCACTAAAATACAAACAAACAGCAACTTAAACCAATGCCTTGCAAGCCAGAGAAACGGGTTTAGGCGCCTTATCAGCGAAGCTTTGGTGCTAGTGGCAGCCTTGGGTGAGGTTTTTTTAGGTTTCCCTTTTTGAGTTCTGCTCATTATTTACTGCTCATTTTCTTTTTAGTACGCGTTGTCGCTTGGGCATTGGCTGGATCATCAGGCCAGAAGTGACGAGGATAACGGCCTTTCATTTCTTTTTGTACTTCTTTGTAACTTCCTTGCCAAAACCTCGGTAAATCTTGGGTTGTTTGTATCGGGCGACTGGCAGGAGATAATAACTCAACGGTGAGAGGGATTCGCTGCTGCGCAACAGATGGGTGACTTTGTAATCCATAAAACTCTGGCATACGCGCCGACAATATAACTGTGTGCTCTGACGTGTAGGTTAATAGTGCATGGGTTCCACTCGGCAAAACGAAACGTTTCGGTAGCTGATTATTTACGTATTGCTGCTGTGGGTAATCCAATTCGCTCAACAACTGTTGATAAAAATGACATTGACTCAGTTGATTCCACGTCAAAATCTCTGCCAAATATGGCAACAACCATTTATCAATTGTATTCAGTAAACCAACTTCACTAAAGTCTGGAAAGGTCATATCCCCCGACAGTTTTGCCGCTAGCTGTACTCGATATATAAGTTGCTGAGTTTCTTCATTAAATGGCAGGCTAGCGATCCCTTTTTCATGAACCACGTCTTGCCAAATATCCATAGAATGTTGCTGCGAAGGCCGCTTAATGGGCTGTTTCTCGATAATAATCTTACCTAAATTTTTGCGCATTTCTGAGGTTATGCGTTGATTATTATGATCCCAAGCGACACGCTCTTTGGTTTCTATCAAGTAACTAAAGAATTGCTGTATTTGTGACAGGGTTAACGACTCAGCATAACGAATTTGCGCATTGTCCTGTTGCCTATCATTAGTTTGCATATTTGCAATCGCCAGCCAACTTTGCGTAGTTAAGACATCATCATGAAACAATACCGCACCGCTACCATTTACTAATTGATAGCGCTCGTTTTTTCTCTGCTTTGCGAGCCATTGTGGATACGCAAACGCGACTAAAACTCCGGTATCTTCAAGCGGCCACTCTACGAGGCGACAGGCCATTTTAGTATGCCATTGATTGATCGTTTGCCAAATAACATGATTTTTTTGCCTCAGCAAAAAATGTAATCTCGCTGAGATACTTGCCCCGCTTGAGGTTCTACCCATAGGATCTTTATTTTCAATAACAGCTGCAATCCCACAAGCCAAGCTCAGATGATTGAGGCTTACCTTGGCACTTTTGAACAACATCACTGCGATACTGGGATGGCAACCTAAAGCATGAGCTTTGTGACCCAGTGCCGTGAGTTTGTTGTTACCATCGAACAATTCTAGTTGTCGCAATAGGGCGATACCTTGTGACACTTGGGCATCACTGGGATAATCTAACAAAGCAAGGGTTTTAAGCTCAGCTCCCCACACTGCAGTTTCTAAAATAAAACTACACATATCTGTACACATAATTTCAGGTGTACCTTGTTTACTTAGCCTTTCCTGCTGCTCTTTACTCCATAAACGGTAACAACTTCCAGCCTTTAAGCGACCGGCTCTACCCGCCCTTTGAGTCGCAGACGCCTGTGATATCTTTTGATTTTGTAAATGTGTAACCCCACGACTTAACTGAAAGTTAGCCTGCTTTTCAATACCACTATCAATCACAACTTCTATGCCTTCAATAGTTAGACTGGTTTCTGCGATATTGGTTGCTAACACAACTTTTCTTTTTCCCGATGGATGAGGTAGTAGTGCCCGTTGCTGTTCGCTTTTAGATAATTCAGAATACAACTTTAGGATTTTAACCTCAGCTCCAAAATGTTGGCTCAAGCGTTCTGCAGCTTTGTTAATATCAAAAGCACCGGGTAAAAACACCAGAAAATCACGTTGGTGTTTGTAAAACACCTGAATTATCAGCCGACTGACTTTTTCAAAAGGTGCTGAGTTAGAGTTATCTGGGTGGTAAATAATATCAACCGGATAATTTTTTCCTTGTGACTCTAACAATTTTGCAGCGGGTAATAATTCTTTTAACGGCGCGACATCGAGGGTGGCAGACATTACCAACAAACGTAAATTTTCCCGTAACGCTTGTTGCACCTCAATGCATAAAGCCAAAGAAAAATCGGCATGCACGCTACGTTCATGAAACTCATCAAATATCACTAAACCTACCTCTGGTAACTCTGGTTGGTTTTGTAACATCCGCGTTAAAATGCCTTCAGTTACTATTTCCAATCGTGTGTTAGCGCTTACTTTCACCTCTCCTTTTATTCGGTAGCCTATGGTTTTACCTACCGATTCTCCTAGTTGACTTGATAGATATGCCGCAATATTTCTTACAGCAATACGCCTTGGTTGTAATAGAATAATTTTTTTATTTTTGAACACGGTTAAATTAAGCAAGGACAAAGGCAAGCAAGTAGACTTTCCTGCACCAGGGGGGGCCACAACAATGGCGTCACCATTACTAAGCTGCTTATGCAGCGTCGGTAAAATATGTTCAACAGGTAACAAATGAAGTCTCTTTGAGTTTAAGGTTAAGCTCAGCTAACACTGATTCATAAAATATCTGTTCGAGATGATAACAAACATTAGAGGTAGCAGTATGCGAGCATTTTTTGGCTTAGAGCCTAACGCTGAAACTAAATCAGCGATTGAAGTTTGGCGCAACCAAGCCTTCCCGCAATTACTTGCGCCAGTGCCTGCAGAGAACTTTCATATTACTTTGGCATTTTTGGGTAATATAACGGCTCAACAACTTCATTCCCTTACCCGCCTTGTAGATGAAATGCCTAGAGTCTCGGCCTTTGATATTTCCCTTAACCAATTGGGTTATTGGTCAAAACCCAAAGCGTTTTGGTTGGGCTGCGAAAAAACCGCAATAGAACACTTAAATCTAGTGGCAGAAATAAACAAACTAGCGCAAATGGCTGGTCTTAGATTGCAGCAACAAAACTACACAGCACACCTTACATTAGCGCGAAAATGTAAGGCCAAACCAGACATATTCTCAGCGGCTGCGGACTTTCAGTGGCGAGCAAATGAATTTCACTTGTTTGCGTCAAAACCCAGCGAGCAGGGAGTGTATTACCCAATCCAACAATCTTGGCTTTTGGGTTAAGTGATTAACATTCTATATTGATTAGGCTTTTTGGGTGAGTACCTAGAATAGATTAGTCGCGATAAACACCTGTCAATCCTCCTACTCACAGCGCGTTTACATGAATTTTGAGAAAAACAATGGTAGTACGACACTCGCACTTTTTACTATTGATTCTGAAATAGCAGTAATTGTTCTTTACGCCTGTGTATGTACCGAGCAACAATAGGGTTAAGTTATCGGAAATATGTCAAAGAATATGCAGCAAACATTTAGATTAGTAATAGATTGCCCAGATCAAGTAGGGTTAGTCGCAGCGGTAAGTCAGTTTTTAGCAGAACAAAATGCCACTATTGTAGAGGCGAACCACCACACCGATCAGCAAACAGGACGTTTTTTTATGCGTCATGAGATAAAAGCTGAATCTATCAATATGAGTATGGACAGCATCCAGCAAGCTTTTGAACCTATTGCTGAAAAATTTCAGATGAATTGGAAAATTGCCGATTCTCATAAAAAACAAAAAGTCGTCATGCTGGCCAGTCACGAGTCTCATTGTTTGATGGACATTTTACATCGCTGGCATAGTGGTGAATTGCAATGCGATATTCCGTGTATTATTGCCAATCATCCGCAAATGAAACAGTTTGCTGACTGGCACAATATCCCTTTTCATTGGGTAGACTTTAAAGACCAATCCAAAGAAAAAGCCTTTGCAGAAATTGAAAAACTCATAGCAGCCTATGATGCGGACTTGACTGTATTGGCTAGGTTTATGCAAATTATTCCTGATCATCTTTGCAAAAAGTTGGCTGGAAAGGCAATCAATATCCATCACAGCTTTTTACCTTCCTTTGCCGGTGCTAAACCTTATCTTCAAGCCTATAATCGTGGCGTGAAACTAATTGGCGCTACCTGCCATTATGTCACCAGTGATTTGGATGAAGGCCCAATCATTGAACAAGAAGTGATGCGGATTAGCCATAGCGATACTTCTGCGGATATGGTTCGCAAAGGCAAAAACTGTGAAAAAACGGCGCTAGCCAATGGTGTTCGATACCATTTAGAAGACCGAGTGATTATTCACAAAAACAAAACCGTGGTGTTTGCATAGGGGCTGTTCGACTGATGTCTATTTACCTGATTCGTCACGGCAAAACTAATGGCAATAGAGATAGAATTGTACAAACACCCGATACCCCTCTTTCAACTGAAGGGCACAGGCAAGCGCAGTTACTGGCCGAGTCTTTTCGCGACATTCCTGTTCAAGGTATAATTTGCAGCGATCACGTACGTACCCAACAAACGGCTGAACCTATGCGAGCAATGGCATCGTCAAGTTTTACTCTTGAGCCCTTACTCAGAGAAAGAAGTTTTGGGGATCTACGCGGCAAAGCCTATGCTGATATTGATGCAGATTTTTTTGCTGAGAACTACGCGCCACCCAATGGTGAAACTCACCCACAATTTGTACACCGTGTAAGTCTGGCATGGCAAAGCGTTTTAAACGCTTATCAAAATATGTCAGGAAATTTAATTGTGATGACCCATGGCTTAGTATTGCGAGAACTAATAAAACAACATTTAGTCGTTAATAAGGGCATGCTTCCGCTGTCTGATTTTCAAAACACCTGTATTACCCAAGTAAATGGCTTGGACAAAAAAACAGTGTTGAGGCTATGCGACGCGCAACATTTAGGGACGAGCTCCGCTCAAGGTGCGGCAGTATAAAATGATGGACAAGGTAGTGGCAATATTCTTTTAGAAGTAGCCATTATAACTCAATACGACTTTATGATTAGTTGTGCCGTTTTCAAATAAACCTCCAAAGTCATTTGAGGCACGCCATTTTTGGCTTGATAACGACCACTCCAAATAATGATTATAGGCAAACCCATTAGTGCGAGTGCTGAACAACCACTCAGTATTTTTAGGTAAATTAAGCTCTATGCCTTGACTGGTTTTAAATTCAGTTTGTGATTGCGCGATTACTCCAAACCCAATACTGACATTTTGGGTAAGGTGGAATCTGGGAACAAAAGTAAATTCTTTGACTGATATTTTTTGACTAAATACGCCCCACGAGTGTTTGCCTTTGGCATACCCCACTGCCATTTCGAGAGTAATATTGTCAGTTAAAGGTTGGTTAAAAGCAGCTAAATATTCTTTCTGCCTACAACCGTTAAATTTTATGGCTGACTTTAGCATTGTAAATTCGATATTTTGCGGAGACCAAGTCTTCAACCAATTTAACGTAGTCGCCAATACATCTGAACTAGCATAACTATGGCTAGATATTAGTATCGATGTTGTGACTAAAATTGATTTCATATCAAGGCTCAACTTGGGCTTGTCTAGTCTAATACTTTACCTAGTTTAGGTATCAATACCGTATACCCAAGGCTATTTGGGTATAAAAAAACATACCAAATTTAATACTCATAACTAAGTCAATGACCGCTTATCCCTCTTGTACTTTGATGCCAGAACTTTACACTCTGCCGCTAGTTAGAGACGAACTAACGAAATTAATCATAAATATAAAATTTACTAGGCAGAAAATAATGAATACTAAACTAGCAACGCTATTAAGTAGTGCGCTGATAGTGGCTTTAAGTGCTTGTAGCGAAAACCCCACTCCACAGTCTAAAACAACACAAACCACAGTCGAAGAAAAGACCCAACAATCCAATCCACTGCTAGCAGAGTTTACCGGCCCATATGGCGGTGTACCTGCGTTTGATAAGATGGACTTAGCAGATCTTAAACCTGCCTTAGAAAAAGGCATGGCTCTGAAATTGGCCGAAATAGAGGCGATAGTTAATAACCCTGAACCAGCTAACTTTCAAAACACCATAGCCGCTTTAGAAAAATCTGGCGACGAATTAAGTAGAGTCTATAAATATTGGGGCATTTGGAGTTCAAACTTGAATAGTCCTGAATTTCGAGCTATTCAAAAAGAAATGGTGCCAAAGATCTCTGCTTTTAATTCAAGCATCATAGGTAACCAGAAACTCTTCGATAAGATAAAAACCGTGTATCGAAGTGCAGAACTAAAAACCCTTAACAGCGAAGAGCAGCGCATCACATGGCTTACCTACAATAGTTATGCTCGAAATGGCGCAACCTTGTCAGGAGAAGCGAAAATACGCTATGCCGAAATCAACCAAGAATTGGCAGGCTTACAAACTCAGTTCGCCAACAATGTGCTCGCTGACGAAGAAAATTATGCATTGTTTTTAAGTGAGAAGCAGTTAGCGGGTCTCTCAGAATCGTTAATTTCAGCTGCAGCTAACGCCGCAAAAGCCCTAGGAAAGGAAGGCCAGTATGCAATTACTAACTCTCGTTCATCTATGGACCCATTTTTAACTTACTCCGACGAACGAGAACTAAGAGAAAAGGTTTGGAAAACCTATTACAGCCGCGCAAATAATGGTGATGAATTCGATAATAACGAACTCATCAAACAAATCCTTAGGTTACGTGATGAGCGTGTTGCACTGCTTGGTTACGATAATTATTCACAGTGGCGCTTAGAAGACCGCATGGCTAAAAACCCGGAAAGCGCCATGAATTTAATGAAACAAGTATGGCCAGCGGCAATAGCCCGTGTTGAAGAAGAAGTGGCAGATATGCAAGCGATTGCTGATGCACAAGGTGCAAACTTTAAGATCGCGCCATGGGACTATCGCTATTATGCAGAGAAGGTTCGTAAAGACAAATACTCGCTTGATTCTGATGAAGTAAAACAATATTTACAATTGCATAAATTACGCGATGCAATGTTTTATGTGGCTGGTCGCATATTTAACTTTGATTTCAGGCCAGTACCAGAAGGTTCGGTTCCAGTATTTCATGAAGACGTTAAAGTCTGGGAAGTAACAGATAAAACCTCAGGTGCACACGTTGGACTTTGGTATCTTGATCCATTTGGCCGCAAAGGAAAACGCTCTGGAGCTTGGGCAACTACCTACCGTAGCCATACAACATTTGACGGTAAAAAGACGGTTCTTTCTTCAAACAATTCTAACTTTGTTAAAGGTTCTGAAGGTCAACCCACTTTAATATCTTGGGACGACGCTGAAACCTATTTCCACGAATTTGGTCATGCCTTACATTTCTTGTCAGCCACTGTGGCTTACCCAACTTCGCACTCTGGGGTACGAGACTACACTGAGTTTCAATCGCAATTGTTAGAGCGATGGTTAACAACAGATGAGGTGATCAACAATTATCTAGTCCATTACAAAACTGGCGAACCCATCCCCGCTGAATTGGTAACCAAAATCGAAAAAGCCGCCACCTTTAACGAAGGTTTTAAAACAACCGAGTATATGGCGTCAGCTA
This sequence comes from Paraglaciecola arctica, assembly GCF_018861065.1. GTDB lineage: Bacteria > Pseudomonadota > Gammaproteobacteria > Enterobacterales > Alteromonadaceae > Paraglaciecola > Paraglaciecola arctica_B. The sequence goes on along the minus strand of NZ_JAHKQO010000007.1, from coordinate 35,411 downwards.
TTATGGATTTGTTGTACCACACTACAGATCCTGCCGAAATCGAACCCCAAGCTTTTGAAAAAGAACAATTAGCCGCACTGGGTATGCCACAAGAAGTCGTCATGCGTCATCGCAGTACTCAATTTGGACATGTGTTTTCTAGTGAAGGTTATTCATCCGGTTACTACGGCTATATGTGGGCAGAAGTTCTCACTTCTGACGCGGCTGAAGCCTTTGCAGAAGCGCCGGGTGGTTTTTATGATAAAGAGCTGAGTAAGAAACTAGTTGATCACTTGTTTTCTATCCGCAACGCAATGGAGCCGGCTGAGGCCTACCGTTTATTCCGAGGACGTGATGCTAAAGTTGAAGCATTAATGCGTGACAGAGGTTTCCCAGTTAACAAGTAACTTAAATACAGCAACACACTCTATTTGCCCATGAGGCTATCGGGTAAATAGAGTGAATCCGCCAAATCAGGTAACGTTAAAAATCCGTTATTCAGCCGCTATTTGCTTTAAGGCTGTTTGAAACACTTCTGTAGGCTGACCACCACTAATTAAGTGTTTATTGTTCACTATCACTGCAGGAACTGAATGCACCCCTGCAGATTGATAATGTTGCTGTTGTTTTCTTACTTCAGTTGTATATTTATCTGAATCCAAAACTTGTTTGGCCTCAGTCACATCTAGTCCAATATTTTTAACCACCGCTAGTAATTGCTGATGATCGCTAGGGTTACTATTTTGTTGAAAATACAAATTAAACAACGCCAATTTAAGTTCAGTTTGTTTGCCAAATTCATGAGCCCAATGCAATAAACGGTGTGCATCAAAAGTATTGTAAATACGGCCACCTCCACGGTTACCAAATTCATAACCAACAGACAGGCCACGCTCTTTAATTGCGGCGCGGTTTTCTTCAGCTTGTTGTTCGCTGATGCCGTATTTTTGGGTAATATGCTCGGTAATCTCTTGACCTTCTTTTGGCATTTGAGGATTAAGCTCAAAAGGTCTCCAAGTAATATCAGCTTGAATATCAGGAGCTAAATTTGACAGAGCCTGATTCAAGGCTTGGTATCCGATAATACACCAAGGACAAGATACGTCAGACACAATATCGATTGTTAGATTTTTATTCATAGAACCACCACATTATTTAGCGCAAGATTGAAGTTTATAACGAGTAGATGTGGGGCAGTAAACTGTGTTAGTCAAGGCCATGTAGCGAAGTATTAGCCATTCATCACCTATGGCTTTCAGCTACTTTAACCTTAGCTCGGGATAAGAAATGTCGACAACAAAAAAAATTTAATTAAATTTCAATGAGATACGAACTTCATCGATACTTATTAACGGTCAATTTGGGGTAAGAACAAAAATAGCGTCGCTTACAGGCGTTGGTTATCCCGAGTTCAGGTTACTTTAGATGACCAATCACCTAAATCCACACGTGACTCAATTAACTTGGAATAACCATATCTTATCCCTTTAAGGATATTGCATTGAATTCAATTATTAGGACTGTGTTTATGGGGGCGAAAACACAGCAAACAAAAACCCAAAAGATGTAGCACTGCTTCCAACCCAATGGTAATCAAAAAACCGCAGACTATGCCCCAAATCAAGGCTTGAGGGTCGATAAGGATCATATAGCTATATTGTTCCATGGTCTGTTGAATAATTTGTTTATCTGCTGATGTGACAACATGTAACACTCGCCAAAGTGCTTGTTGCTGCAGAGACTGGGCTTCTTGTTGTAGTGTGGCCACGCGATCAGAGATAAAACGAATGTTTCGGGCATCATCATTAAAAACAAGGTCTTCGCTACTTTCATAATGTTTAACGAGCTCCTCGACGTTACCACCAAAATAACGATCAGCTGTTTGTTGGAACCCAGCAAAAATTTGTAACGCTTCTGATAAACGGGCATCGACCCGTTTTTCGTATTGATCAACCACTGCAGGAACTTGAATACCGATTAACAACCCGCTACAAAAAAGTATAAGTCGTAAGTAATCTAAACAAAATTTTATCATTTCTATACTCATTCACGGGCAAACATACCTTTGCTCACCTGAATTGCCTTGCTGCTAAGGTTATGAACTTCTATAGTAAACAAAAGCGTTAACACGGGGATAGTTGTTTGTTAAATTTTAAATTGAAAAGTTCAATCTTGTTGACTGCTTTAACTAGCATAACATTGCAGGCTCAAGACTATACAGTAACAGATACCGTGGCGTTGCAAGCACAATCAGAGGTGGTGGAATCACAACCGTCCGAGCCAGAAAAACTAACTGCTAGTGACTCAGAATCGACTACTACAACCCAAACGTCTAGCCCGATGTGCCCGGCGGATTTCTTTAGTTTACCTCTATACCCCAATGCCAAATTTTGTCAGTTATTTGACCACGGGTTACCTGCAAGCATGTCCTACTTCGCAATCAGTAATCAGCAAAGTGCAAAGGATTTTTATATCTCCCAAATGGGTCAAGCTGAACAAGAGAAAATGCTCAATGGCCGCATAGTACTGCAATATTCAAATGGGCAACAAATAGTTGTGATCTCCAAAGATGGCCAAGGTAGTCAAATAGATATCCTAATAAAATCGGCTGGTTAAAGTTAAAAACGACAGAAATATAGATCCACTCCTAATCCACATCATTGAAGCCCTTCTCTACCACTCATTGGCACTTTCTTTGCTTAGTTAGGAGAAAGATTAATACTGAGTCAATTTTCCGACATTGACTTTTGGAGGCAAAGTGGAACTAGCAATTGTTTTGATGATGTTACTTATTATAGTAGCAGTAGGCGCAATGAAACTTAATGAACCAGGTTTAACCTTTCCTTTTAGAAAGAAAGGCAACTTGTTCACCCCTGTTGAGCGTACGTTTTTAGAGCTTATCGAAGAAGCTGTAGGGAATGAGTTTCGTATTTTATGCAGAGTAAAGATGAGCGATATCTTAACTATCCACCAAAATGCAGATAAAAAAACTATCAAAAATGCCGCTTCACGAGCCGGCAGCAAACATTTAGATTTTGTGCTTTGCTCCAAAAAAGATATGACACCAATACTTGCGATAGATTTAGTCCACAATAGTGGAAAAGATGGATATAAGAGCCAGCGAGATTTTTATGTAAGCGGTGCACTTGATGCAGCTCATATTCCGCACGTGAGAATCAAAGTGCGATCAGGTTACAAAGCGCTAGACATCAGAGAATGTATTCAGGCTAAGCTGCCTAAACCTAAGTTAAAACAATTAACCGCTCCAACATCACAAAGTGGCGGAAAATTGGCATCTGCGTTAGCAAGACAATCTAAACCAACTAGGCCAATTCAGACTAATAAAACTGTACCAAGTCGCCCTGTAGCTGCTGCTTAGTAGCCAGGTAACAATGACTAATTGATTGTTAATCAATATATTTGGACGTAAAAAAAGCCCCTTAGGTACTTCTTTAAGGGGCTTTTTGTTATTGCATCAAATTAGTAAATCAGTAAAAACTAATCTTTAACCTTTTACAAATTCAACGCCTAAAGCGATATCACCACGTAAACCATCCAACATAGCTTGTTTAGCGTTTTCTTCAAACTCACTTAGCTCGCCGTAAGATAAAATTTCTTCTACGCCATTTTTACCTAAACGTACTGGGTGAGAGAAAAATTCAGCATCGTCGCTGTTGGTTTCAACATAAGTATATTCAACTACGTTTTCACCGCGCATGGCGTCTACTAAAGACAAGCAGAATCTTGCTGCAGCTTGACCCATAGAAAGTGTCGCGGATCCGCCACCAGCTTTTGCTTCAACAACTTCAGTACCCGCGTTTTGGATACGAGTAGTTAAACTTGAGACTTCTTCATCTGTGAACTCCACACCTTTTACTTGAGATAAAAGAGGTAAAATAGTGGTACCAGAGTGTCCGCCAATTACAGGCACATGCACGTTAGCAGGGTTTAATCCCTTCAGGTTACCTACAAATGTTTCTGAACGAATAACATCAAGAGTCGTCACACCAAATAGTTTATTTTTGTTATAAACACCTTTAGCTTTTAACGCTTCTGCCGCAATAGCAACTGTAGTGTTAACTGGGTTAGTAATCACACAAGTACACGCTTCTGGACAATTATCAGCAATAGCATCAACTAAATTTCTAACAATTCCAGCATTGATGTTAAATAAATCAGAACGATCCATACCTGGTTTGCGCGGTACTCCAGCTGGGATCAATACAATGTCACAACCGGTCAACGCATCGGCTAAATCTTCTTTTCCGAAACCCTGTACTTTCACATCAGTAGGGATGTGACTTAAATCTACCGCTACACCAGGAACCACTGGAGCAACATCATACAAATTTAACTCTGAGCCAGCTGGCAATTGAGTTTTTAATAATAATGACAACGCTTGGCCGATACCACCGGCTGCACCTAATACGGCTATTTTCATGATTCTCTCCTGTGAAAAGCTTGCTGCTTTGCAATAATCAAAACTAACATGGTTGGTAAAATATAATTCTTAGTCAATATTTTAGACCGCGGGATTATACTAGGGTCTGGTTAGATTTAACAGGCAGCTATGTTTTATCATATACTCTTTACATTCTTTAAGCTGGCAAATTGCTTAAACCCAAGCAATACGGCAAAATACCTCCATCAACCCACGCAATTAGCTGCATATGGCCACCAATAAACAAGACGCATTGATAAAAGCATTTAAAAATATCCTGAAAACCGAAAGTTTTGGGTCTCAAGGCGATATAGTCGAAGCCCTAAAAACCCAGCAGTTTGATAATATTAGTCAATCCAAAGTCTCGCGGATGTTGAGCAAATTTGGCGCGGTTCGTACTCGAAACGCTCGCGGTGACATGGTTTATTGTTTACCTCCTGAAATGGGTATGCCAACGGCAAAAAGCCCGCTTAAGCAGTTGGTGCTTGATATTGTACACAACAATGTGATGGTGATTATTCGTACCAGTCCTGGTGCAGCTCAGTTGATTGCTCGTCTGTTAGATTCATTGGGTAAAAAAGACGGTGTGCTAGGCACTATTGCTGGAGACGACACAATTTTTATCGCCCCTGCAGACATTAAAACGATTGAAGATACTCGTAAACGTGTAGAAGCATTGTTTGAAAATGTATAAAAAGCATATCGGTTTTGCATTAAACATCGCGGCGCTAGGGTTTTTCTTTCCTGGTATTTTACTCACCATGTTTTCATTTAATATGGAAATGGCGGCTAGGTTAAGCGGCTCAGACCTTAGATCATCGTTAATAGACAAGGAATTATCTATTATGGCGACCATAAGTGAATTATGGGACGACCAACGTTTGTTGGTTGCCGCATTGATATTTGTGTTTTCAGTTTGCATTCCGTTGCTAAAAACACTGCTTTTGTGTTTTGCCTACTTTAATAAATCTCTGCAAGTTGAAAAAAGACTTATTAATTTTGTCGCGTCTATAGGTAAATGGTCTATGGCTGATGTCTTTGTCATTGCTATATTTTTAGCAATCATGTCTACCAACCATGCAGATACTTCTACCACTGAACAGTTCAGCGTATTTGGCTTTAAAATTGCGTTGGACATTAGTACCCAAACATTATCTGCCGCTGGTGAAGGTTTTTATTACTTCACTGCATACTGTTTGCTGTCATTGATCGGTACGCAATTCGCAAGTTCTGCGATTAAATCGAAAGCAGCTAATTGAACGAATATTTCGTCAGTTGACACTCTTTGCAGAGTAAACGAATCTAGGTTTTTACTTGTAGTCATGACAGAGAAATCCAATAAAACTCTTTGTTAAAAATTATATCCGTAAGAAGAACTGTATCTATGAACCAAACACCATTAGCCATTTTTATTGTAACCATGAGTTTTATATTAACCTCTTGCGGTGGCAGTGATTCGAATACCGGGAAGCCCCCCATCCCTAATACAAATGAGCCAGAATGGGTAGCTGGCCAGTATGCTGAGGCTGCAAACTACAAGAACCTCTGCTCTGCTCCACGAACAGGTCCCGATAGCAATGGAGATACCTTCTTGGACTCTCAAGGCACCGCAATGCATGAAAAAATGTGGCTTCGTTCTTGGACTGAAGATACCTACCTTTGGTACAGCGAAGTTGCTGATAACAACCCGTCGAATTTTTCCGTAGCAGACTATTTTAGTCAGCTAAAAACCACTGAATTAACGATAAGCGGTTCCAATAAAGATAATTTCCATTTTTCGCAATCTACACAAGAATACAATAAGCGTACTCAAAGTGGGGTGACTTCTGGATACGGCATCAGTTGGGAATACCTGAGTACTAGTTCGCCACGGCGTATAATCGTACGTTACACAGAACCCAACTCCCCTGCCGCCATGGCAGGTGTCAGTCGTGGATACGAATTAAAAACAATCGATGGCGTTGATTTTGTTAACGCAACCAATCAGCTTGATGTAGATAAAATCAATGCCGCCTTAAGTCCTGCGGATGCCGGGCAAACTTTTAATTTTGTATTTGCCGATAGCGCTGGAAATCAAGTGTTAGAAACGAATTTAACATCCGCGAATATCGAATTACGCCCAGTTCAAAATGTTAAAGTACTCAACACTGCGGCTGGTAAAATCGGTTATATGCAATTCAATTCGTTCATCAGAACAGCTCAAGATGCACTTATTGATGGTTTTCAAACATTTGTAGATCAAGGTGTCACTGAACTAATAATCGACCTACGGTATAACGGTGGGGGTCTGCTAGCCATGGCTTCGCAAGTCGCTTATATGGTTGCTGGAGGCGCCCAAACTAACAATCAAGATTTTGAAACTTTGCAGTTCAATGATAAATACCCTACCCAAGACCCAATTACAGGCAACACGATACAACCTACGCCTTTTTACTCTAAAGAAATAGACTGGACGTCGAACACATTAACAAACAACACTTTACCTTCAGTAGAGGTAACTAGAGTATTCATCTTAGCGACAGACAACACTTGTTCTGCTAGTGAAGCGGTGATAAATGGTTTACGAGGCATAGATGTTGAGGTGGTATTAATCGGCGATACAACATGTGGCAAACCCTTTGGGTTTTATGCAACGGACAATTGCAGTACCACTTACTTCACCATTCAATTTCAAGGTGTCAATGCTAAGGGTTTTGGTGAGTATTCTGATGGTTTTATCCCAGTCACCACTCCAATATTTGACGACCAACTACCGGGTTGTTCAATTGCAGATGATTTCTCCGCTCAACTTGGTGATGAAAATGAGGCGTTGTTAGCATCGGCTATTGGTTACGCCGAAACTGGAATTTGTCCGCCCCAATCTAAAATAGCCAAAAGCGCTCTCGAGAAAAAGAATGTAGAACCCTCAGGTATAGCCATTAAAACACCTAACACATTTCTTGATTCGCTCAAGATCCTAACACCTATTAGTGAACCTGCAGCCTTGTGATAACAAAAAAACGGATAGTAATGATAACTGCAGCAAGCATGTTGGTTGGCTGCAATATGATGCAGTCACAACATTTTGTCACGGCGTTACTTGAGAAACCCTCACCCGCCACTCGAGTAATATTAGAGCGAGCCGCTGGTAACTTATTAAATAGTCAGACTATTAAACTCGCAGATAGCGCTTTTACCGAAAGTGCCACAATTATTGTTGAGGCTATTCAAGTCCAAAACAGTCAGGGGCAGTTGTTAAACGGGCGTGAAATACGTACAGCGATCACTTTGTCGTTGTTGTCTAATGATAAGAAATGTTACTTACGACATGACCAAAGTGGACAAATAGAGTATCTAGGCCAAATCAAGTGCAAGGCGATATAGCCGTTGGTTGGGTAACCGTTGGGAAGATAACAGGATTACTTTAACATTCGTAAGCCAATGCAAAAAAACCAACCAACAAACAAGATTAGGTAAAGGTTTGCAATCGAATAAAAAGCCGGATGCAGCAATATCATACCTAAAACACCAACCAATCCACCCCATATAGCAAGAACTCTATATGTTGTTTTCATTTTGAACAAATAGCTATTAATAAGTATTAACCACACATCACCCGCAAATTCGGTACTGCCTCTAAATTTCTGCAAAAAAGTGAAGTATTCCCTGAACTCATTGGATTGACTTAGCGTGTTAACATCGTTAGTCACAATAAAGGTGGAAGAAATTTCGATTAGTCCAATTGAAACAAAGTAACATACTGCGACAAAACACGATAAGGTGATTAGGCTCTCATAAATATTGTGGGGTCTTTTTTCGTCATAGAGTAAAGCATAGTTGCTTAATAACACCGCGCCTGCAAACACTATCCAAACTACAAAATAGTAAGCTTGTATGAGCAAAGCATGTTGCCTAATAGAATCAGCGCGAGTATCCGAATTACCAACAAAGTCAGGTACAATAATGAAGGAAACCACGTAACCCAAAAACAAACACATGGCAGCAATCAGTGATGAGCCTGCACCTATATGTGTCACTTTTATCACTAGATTTTTCCCAAATAAGCAAAGATCCTATTAGCCATAAAGTGGCATACCTCAGTTTTTTGATCAACAACCATTGTCTGCTTCACCTGCCCTGCAAGGGCTCATCGAAGGCGTCCAAACTAACTCTACCAACACAAAAAAAGGTGCTTATCTTACGATAAGCACCTTTTTAATTTATTACCTAAAACTTGTTATTAAGCTTTAGTCACAACGTCAACTAACATCCAGTTTTTAGATTTAGACAAAGGACGACATTCACGAATTGTGACTACGTCTCCTTGATTACACTGGTTAGTTTCGTCATGTGCGTGTAGCTTAGTAGTACGCTTAATGAACTTACCATAAATAGGGTGTTTCACTTTACGTTCTACTGCAACGGTAATGGACTTATCCATTTTGTTGCTAACCACACGACCTTGTACTGTACGAAATGTTTGTTCAGTCATCTTAAGCTCCTACTGGGGCATTAGACTTTTCAGTCAGAATGGTTTTAACACGCGCGATACTGCGACGCACTTTACGAAGACCGTCAGTTTTTTCAAGCTGACCTGTGCTCGCTTGCATACGCAAGTTGAATTGTTCACGAAGCAAATTTAATAGCTCTGCGTTCAACTCTTCTACGCTTTTTTCTTTCAGTTCTGTGGCTTTCATTACATCACCGTCCGAGTTACGAAAGTTGTTTTAAAGGGCAGTTTTGACGCTGCCAATGCAAACGCTTCGCGTGCTACTTCTTCTGGAACACCTTCCATTTCGTATAAAACACGACCTGGCTGAATTTGGCATACCCAGTATTCAACGTTACCTTTACCTTTACCTTGACGCACTTCTAGAGGCTTCTCAGTAATTGGCTTGTCAGGGAAAACTCGAATCCAAATTTTACCTTGACGTTTAACGGCACGCGTCATAGCACGACGAGCTGCTTCGATTTGGCGCGCGGTCATTCGACCACGTCCTACGGATTTTAGTCCGTATGTTCCGAAACTTACACTGTCACCCGCAGCAAAACCACGGTTACGACCTTTATGCATTTTACGGAACTTCATACGTTTAGGTTGTAACATAATTATTAGCCCTCACGCTTAGGAGCACGGCCCTTCTTCTTAGGTGCGGCAGCTGGCTGCTCGTGAGTAAGTGGCATGCCACCTAATACTTCACCTTTGAAGATCCATACTTTTACACCAATGATACCGTACTGAGTATCAGCTTCTGACGTTGCATAGTCGATGTCAGCACGGAAAGTGTGTAATGGAACACGACCTTCACGATACCACTCGGCACGTGCAATTTCAGCACCGCCTAAACGGCCGCTTACTTGTACTTTGATACCTTTAGCACCAATTCGCATTGCATTTTGAACCGCACGCTTCATAGCACGACGGAACATAACCCGACGTTCTAATTGGCTAGCAATACTATCTGCAACAAGTTGTCCGTCTAATTCAGGCTTACGCACTTCAGCAATGTTAATCTGAGCTGGCACACCGGCTAGCTTAGATACATACTTACGTAGCTTCTCAACGTCTTCACCTTTTTTACCGATAACAACACCAGGACGAGCAGTGTGTATAGTTACACGTATGCTTTTCGCTGGACGTTCGATAACGATCTTCGAAAGTGAAGCACTCTTAAGTGCCTTAGTCAGATACTGACGTACCTGATGATCATTAAACAGGTTATCTGCATAATCTGCAGTATTAGCGTACCAGGTAGATGTCCATGGTTTGCTGATACCCAGGCGTATACCTGTAGGATGTACCTTCTGTCCCATTACTTTCTCCTAGTTATCAGACACAACAACAGTGATGTGACTGCTACGCTTAAATATACGATCAGCACGGCCTTTGGCTCTTGGCTTGATACGCTTCATAGTTGGACCTTCGTCAACAAAGATTTGTGATACTGACAATTCGTCGATATCTGCACCTTCGTTATGTTCGGCGTTCGCAATCGCTGACTCTAATACTTTCTTGATTAGATCGGCACCTTTCTTTTGGCTATAAGCCAAAACTTCAAGGGCCTTTTCAACGTGTAAACCACGAATTTGATCTGCTACCAAGCGAGCCTTTTGAGCAGAGGTACGAGCATGACGATGTTTAGCAAAAGCTTCCATAATCTATTTCCTATCTCTTGGCTTTCTTATCCGCGACATGGCCACGGTAAGTACGCGTTGGAGCAAATTCGCCCAATTTATGGCCGACCATTTCGTCACTGACAAATACAGGAACGTGTTGACGACCGTTATGGACCGCAATGGTCAACCCAATCATATCTGGGATGATCATAGAGCGACGAGACCAAGTCTTAATTGGTTTTTTCTCGCCTTTCTCCACTGCAGCCTCAACCTTCTTCAGCAAGTGTAGGTCTATGAATGGACCCTTCTTGAGAGAACGTGGCATGGTGAATCCTCGCTGTTACTTATTACGACGACGTACGATTAATTTATCAGTACGCTTGTTACTACGTGTTTTCTTACCCTTAGTTGGAACGCCCCAAGGTGAAACAGGATGACGGCCACCAGAGGTACGACCTTCACCACCACCATGTGGGTGATCAACAGGGTTCATGGCAACACCACGTACAGTTGGGCGGATACCGCGCCATCTGTTCGCACCGGCTTTACCAAGTGAACGTAGCATGTGTTCTGCATTACCGATTTCACCAATGGTGGCACGGCAATCTGCTAATACTCGGCGCACTTCACCAGAACGTAAACGAAGAGTTACATAACCCTCGGCACGCGCTAGTATCTGAGCGTAAGTACCTGCAGAACGAGCAATTTGAGCACCTTTACCAGGCTTCATTTCAATAGCGTGTACCGTAGTACCTACTGGAATGTTACGCATTGGTAAAGTATTACCTGATTTAATCGGTGCATCAGAACCTGATTGGATTGCATCACCAGCTTTAGCACCTTTTGGAGCTAAAATATAACGACGCTCACCATCTGCATATAATACCAAAGCGATATTAGCAGAACGGTTTGGATCGTATTCTAAACGTTCAATTTTGGCAGGAATGCCGTCTTTGTTACGTTTAAAATCGATAACACGATAATGATGCTTGTGACCACCACCAATGTGACGCACGGTAATGCGACCATTGTTGTTACGACCACCCGATTTGCTGTTCTTTTCAAGCAAAGGAGCATAAGGTGCGCCTTTGTGTAGGTCAGGGTTAATAACCTGAACTACGTGACGACGACCAGCTGAAGTCGGCTTAGCTTTCAATAATGGCATATCTAATCCCCTTCTTAACCTTCGCTGCCAGCAAAGTCGATGTCTTGACCTTCTTTAAGCACGACGTAGGCTTTTTTCCAGTCTTTACGCTTGCCGAAAGATGCACCATGACGTTTGGTTTTACCCTTAACGTTTAGGGTACGAACAGAATCAACTTCAACTTCAAACAATTTTTCAACTGCTGCTTTGATTTCTTCTTTGTTCGCATCTTTGACTACTTTCAAAACAACAGTGTTGTTTAGTTCAGCAGATAGCGTTGCTTTTTCAGAAACATGTGGTGCTAATAACACCTTAAGTAGACGCTCTTCATTTATCATGCTAGCGACTCCTCTAATTGTTTAACTGCATCAGCAGTCATCAATACTTTTTCGAATGCAATAAGACTTACTGGGTCAATACCCTGAACATCACGAACGTCAACTTTATATAAGTTACGTGCAGATAAGAATAAATTCTCATCTACTTCTGATGTCACAATAAGTACATCTTTAAGTTCAAACTCTTTCAACTTAGAAATTAATTCTTTAGTTTTAGGTGTTTCAACTGCAAATTTTTCAACTACGATTAAACGTTCTTGACGTACCAATTCAGAAAGGATGCTTTGTATCGCACCACGGTACATCTTCTTGTTAACCTTTTGACTGTGATCCTGAGGCTTCGCTGCAAAAGTTACACCACCAGAACGCCAGATAGGACTACGGATTGTACCAGCACGGGCACGACCTGTTCCTTTTTGACGCCAAGGTTTGGCACCACCACCGCGTACTTCAGAGCGTGTTTTTTGCGCTTTAGAACCCTGACGAGCTCCAGCACCGAATGCTACTACTACTTGATGTACTAGAGCTTCGTTAAAATCACGTCCAAAAGTTGCTTCGGATACTTCAAGACCGCCTTTAGCGTCTTTCAATACTAATTCCATCACTTAACTCCCCAGACGTTACGCTTTGATAGCAGCTTTGATAATGACATCGCCGCCAGGAGCACCAGGAACTGTACCTTTAACTAATAAAAGGTTGTTCTCAGCATCTACTCGCACTACGTCCAAAGACTGCATAGTTACGCGTTTGTTACCCATCTGACCGGCCATTTTCTTACCTTTGAAAACTTTACCTGGTGATTGGTTTTGACCAATCGAACCCGGTGCACGGTGCGACAATGAGTTACCATGTGTGTTACGTTGGTGGCTAAAGTTCCAGCGCTTAATCGCACCTTGGAAACCTTTACCTTTAGAAGTTCCGACAACGTCAACCAATTTAGTTTCAGCAAAAATTTCAACAGTGATTTCACTGCCAACTTCTATGCCTTCACCTTCATTGTTGTCTAAACGAAACTCCCACAACCCACGACCTGCTTCCACGCCAGCTTTAGCAAAATGACCTGCTGAAGCTTTATTTACGCGGTTAGCTTTTTTATCGCCAGCTGTTACTTGAAGCGCTTTGTACCCGTCGGTTTCTTCAGTACGTAACTGAGTAACACGATTCGGGGTGGCTTCTATCACAGTCACAGGAATAGACACACCATCTTCAGTGAAGATGCGAGTCATACCTACTTTACGACCGATAAGACCAATCGCCATGTTAAAACCCTCTCTTGTTAGCCCAGGCTGATTTGAACATCAACACCGGCAGCCAAGTCCAATCTCATCAACGCATCTACTGTTTTATCAGTAGGTTCAATGATATCCACCAAACGTTTATGTGTACGAATTTCATACTGATCACGCGCATCTTTATTTACGTGAGGTGAAGTAAGTACTGTGTAACGCTCTTTACGTGTAGGTAGAGGAATGGGACCGCTAACCTGAGCACCTGTACGTTTCGCAGTTTCAACGATTTCAGCCGTAGACTGATCGATCAACTTGTGATCAAACGCTTTCAAACGAATACGAATTCTTTGATTTGGCATCGATTAAGCTCCAACCGAAAGAACAAAAAAAATCACCCACGCCATCAATTAATATTGATAGGAGGATGTGTGTAAACTGCTAACCCCCAATTGGGGTCCTGTTTTAGTATCAACGTGCAACCTATGTAAACATTTGTTGCTAGAGATTATCTAAAGTAGTGACAAGCACTAATTGACCTAGATAACCGCCCGTTAATCACGTCGCTACTAACAAGTTAGTGGGACAGTGGGCGCGCATTATACATACCAATAAATAGAATGCAACCGCTTAAGCAATGAAAATACCTGACGCGCCTTATTTGTTGATCCTATTTACGTCAATATCTGTTGCCCAGCCTGAGTTTTCGAATGACACCTAATTATTTATTATGTGTTGTGATATTAGGTCAGATATCATATTCGTTTTGCCGCCTCGCCTTATTCAGCTCTATTACATACTGCTCTGAAATGGTAGCAAATGAAGTTAAGCTAGATTAACCAAGTAGTCAGATTGTTTTTAAAGGAATCAATACCAATGAAGCATCCACACACCACGTTGTCAGTTAGTGCTGTTTTTCGTTATATCATCGCTACTATGTGGATACTTTTAGCTGGTTATGCCAATGCCCATCAAACAAGTACGGGCTACCTCAATCTGGATACTAAGGATATGCAGATTAACAAAGGACAAATCCAGCTTCGATGGTCTGATTTAGAAACGAGTCTTGCTTTGGGCGACAATACTGTTAAGCAACTATTATTAGCGGAAATCCAAAGTCAACAAACTGCAGTCGTAAGTTACTTAAAGAAACATATGCATTTTATGGTTGAACAAAGTCCCTGTATCATCACTTTCACACCGCCACTGCAAGTCAGCGAACACTTTGATGAACACTATATGGTTGCTAACTTTAATTGGTCATGCCCAATTGAGTCAGAGCAACTGACAATAAACTACAGTGCCATTTTTCAACAAGATAACGCCCATAGCCTTCTAATCTACGTCGAAGATAACAACAGTTCTGTAAGTGGTGTTATTAAAAAAGAAGACGAGAGTTTTGTAGTTGATTTTACCCAAGCCTCGCAATGGGAAACCTTTACACTTTATGTTTATCAAGGTGTATTGCATATTTTTATGGGAATAGATCATATTTTATTTCTCATAGCCTTATTACTAACTTGTGCTTTAAGTCGAGAAGAACAACACTGGAAACAAGCAACCAATAACAAGAGCGTATACAAAAACGCTGCTTGGATTGTGACTGCATTTACATTAGCCCACTCACTTACACTCACCGCGACGGCAATGGAATTAATTGTGCCAAACAGTAGATGGGTTGAACTAGGCATTGCAATTTCAGTTTTGCTGACGGCCCTGAATAATATTTGGCCGGTTATTATTAGGCTTGGCTGGATTACTTTCGCATTTGGTCTATTGCATGGCATGGGGTTTGCCGGAGTATTAGGTGAGTTAGGGTTAGCCCGAGATCAAAAATTATTGTCGATACTCTCTTTTAATTTAGGCGTAGAGGTGGGGCAACTTATGATTCTGATAATAGTGTTGCCACTACTAATTTTGGCTAGTAAGCGAAACTGGTATCAACAGTATGGAGTCAAAATTGGTTCGGCGATGATAGCGCTTATTGCACTAAGTTGGAGTGTTCAACGCTTTTGAAATAATCATTAATAAGTGAACTAGTGCAAAGCAATAGTATCGGATCATTGAGAATAAAGTAGAAGTAGTTTGCTGTAAGTGAATGCTCGGTTATAGTAAGTGCTTAAATACCTAGAAGAAAAACAGCAAAGACGCACACTGAAAAAATTTATGAACGCAGACGTTAATCAAAATCATCTCGATCGCATCAACCAGCTACTTAAGACGTATCCCTCTCTTATGGATGCCTATCATAAGTTAGAACCCTTTGTTTTGGGTTTATTTGATGCTGAACGTATGAGTATTTTTCAGCGTCGCCGCCAGCATCAAGACTTAGTAGCGCGCTTTAAAACGGGAAAAGAAACACGGGAAATCAAAGTACCTATTAGCCCTATGTCAATTGCAGGCTATGTTGCGTTGAGTCAATTACCTCTGATTATTAACGACCCCTACAATAAAGAAGAACTAGCAAGTATTCATAAGCGCCTTAATTTTGCAGATAAATTCGACAAAGGCTCAACCTTTAAGACACGCAATATTATTTGTATTCCTATCCTTGATTCTGGTGTTCTGATGGGCGTAATGCAAATCATCAATAAAAAAGATTCGTCCTTTACTGAAGATGATCTTGCCCTTGCCAACGCTATTGCAGAAATCATGGGAAGAAAGTTTCGTTACGAATTAGGTGGAACCAGTCAACCCTTTGATTATTTAGTGCACCGCAATCTTATTGCTGAAAAGGAATTAAAAAAGCTACAAGAAACCAGTCATGACAGCCGTCAGTTAGTACAACGCTTAACATCTGAACACAGAGTGCCGGAAGATGACTTAGGTAACGCTTTATCAGTTCACTTCCAAGTACCTTATTTAGCCTACTTACCCGACAAATATCACCTGTATCAAAGCGACAGTAAACTTAATTTATCTTACTTAAAGCGCAATTTTGTAGCGGTATTAGCTGATGTAAACGAAAATCCCATTGTATTGATGTCAGAGCCTAATAACGCCACTTTATTAATGGAAATTGAAAGTGCTTTAGGGATAGATAGTTACGAAATATCAGTTAGTTTGCCTAACATTATACTGCAGTATTTAGGAGAAGCCGCAGGCGGTGGAGCGGGTCCTGGGGCAATGGACGAGATCCTCGATGAAATTGGTACTAGTGCTGATGAATTAGACGAACAAACTGATGAAATGTCAGACGATGCGCCTGCTGTTGTGAGACTAGTTAGCAGAGTGCTACATGATGCCAAACGTCTTAACGCATCGGATATTCACGTTGACCCCGAAAAAAACGCACCCACTCGAGTACGTATGCGTATAGATGGGGTTTGTAGGGATGTCACTCAAGTGCCAGCATCTCACCACAGTGCTGTCATCGCCCGTATTAAAATCATGTCAAATCTGAACATCGCTGAAAAGCGCGTACCTCAAGATGGTAAATTGTCGTTCAGAATGTCAGGGCAACTCATTGAAGTGCGGGTCGCAACTATCCCGACCATTGCCGGCGAAGGCGTGGTAATGCGGATATTAGCTGCCGGTGGTGCTATGCCACTAAGCAAACTAAACTTGTCCCCCCGCAATCATGAAAAAATTCTTGAACTAGTACAAAAACCTCATGGGATCATGTTAGTAGTAGGACCGACTGGTTCGGGTAAAACCACAACATTGCATGCTGTTTTAGGACACATAAATACACCGGAAAAGAAAATTTGGACTGCAGAAGACCCAGTTGAAATAACCCAACCGGGCTTACAGCAAGTCCAAGTCAGCGCCAAAATAGGCTTTACTTTTGCCAATGCTTTACGCGCTTTTTTACGTGCCGACCCTGACATTATTTTAATTGGTGAAATGCGTGATAAAGAAACCGCCCATGCAGGTATCGAAGCTTCACTTACAGGGCACTTAGTATTTTCTACACTGCATACCAACTCGGCTCCAGAAACAATTTCTCGACTGTTAGACTTGGGGCTTGATCCAGTCAACTTTTCAGATGCTTGTGTGGGTATTTTAGCGCAACGTTTGATTAGAACCATTTGTCCAAATTGCAAAGAGAAATACCCTGCAAGCGAAACGGACTTAGCCTTTATTAAACGCCAATATGGCGAAGAATATATCTCAGAGCTTAATTTACCTGAGCCACTCATGCTATACAGAGGCAAAGGTTGCGATGAATGTGGAGATACAGGTTATAGAGGCAGAACAGGTGTGCACGAATTATTGTCAATGACTGGGGAGTTACGTTCTTTAGTATATAAAGAGGCCTCTGTACATGACATGCAAGATCAAGCCATGGCAGACGGCATGCGAACACTTACCCAAGACGGGATTCTAAAAGTAATAAAAGGTGATACAGATATTCCGCAAATTCAAATTATTAGCGGCACCGGGTAATTATTTACCTCACTATAAATGCACTGTTACCGCCCTATAAAATGGTGTTTTTTATCAATATTTAAGCTGGTAAATCAGAACAAAATGGGCTGTGCTGAATCCTATACAGCGCGCTTAAATCAGTTTAGGGCATTTTCAAACGCATCACTTGTAGATAAAAGCCATAGTGATATTGTATTTTGATTCCACGACATTTAATTAACGTCAATATAAACCCACGAAAGAATCTAAAAAACTAGGGAATTCAATATGTCATCCTTCAACAAAAACCTGCTGCGTGCGGCCGGAATAACCTCTGCATTATGCTTTTCATTTTTGACATTTAGCCAAACCGAACAAGATGAAGAATCATTATCTGCAGAACCAGCGCAACAAAATCAAGACTGGGATGTTCTGAACCCACCTCTTGATTTAGCAACGGTATCTATCGATACAAACAAAACCACTTGGTCTAGCCTAGACGTCGCCCCTGATGGTAAAAGTATAGTGTTTGATATGCTTGGAGATATTTATATCACTGATATAAATGGTGGAAAATCCAAGGCCCTTACTCAAGATTTTGCATGGAATATACACCCTGCCGTTAGCCCCAATGGAGAAAAAATCGCTTTTATCTCAGACCGTGGCGGATTATCTAACCTTTGGGTCATGAACCAAGACGGTACCAACTTGAAACAACTCAGTACCGAAAAGCATAACCTTATCCATTCCCCCAAGTGGAGCCCAGACGGACAATACATAGCAGTAAGCAAAGGAATAATGTCGAGTCGAAGCATCCCAGCTGGAGAAATTTGGCTTTATCATCATAGTGGCGGCGACGGTTTACCGATTAAAAAGCGAGTAAATGGTAAAAAAGATCAAAAAAATATTGCCGACCCCGCTTTCTCACCTGACGGAAAATATTTGTATTTCACCCAAGACATAACTGCTGGAAGCACCTTTAGTTACAATCGTGACCCCTTAAAAGGCATTTTTGCCATTACCCGCTACGAATTAGCAACGGGTGAAGAAGAGCGTTTTGTAAGTGGTACAGGTGGGGCGGTAGTTCCCACTCCCTCTCCAGATGGTAAACACCTTGCATTTATCCGCAGAGTAAAACAGAAAACCGTACTTTTTGTTAAGGATTTAACCACAGGTATGGAAACACCTTTATACATGGATCTCGAACGTGACATGCAAGAGGGTTTTGGCTCTGAGGGTTATTTTGCATATTTTGACTGGACACCCGACTCTAAACATATCGTTTTCTGGACAGCGGGTACTTTCCATAAATTAAACGTTAAAGACTTATCTGTGGCCACAATAGAGGTGAATGTTCAAACTGAACTACGATACGCCGATGCAGTGCGTTTTGATGTAGATGTTGCTCCCGATAATTTCCCTATAAAAATGACACGCTGGGCCCAAAAATCTCCCGATGGAAAAAGCATACTTTTTCAAGCTTTGGGTAAACTTTATGTTAAAGATATTAAGTCAGGTAAAACTAAACGTTTGACTAAACAAAATGATCATGAAGAGCTTTACCCCCGCTATTCCAATGATGGTAAGTCTATCCTCTACACCACGTGGCACGACCAGGAATTAGGCAGTATAAAAATGGTGCGAGCCCGCGGCGGAAAAGGTAAAACATTAACCACCACGCCAGGTCATTACATTTCACCTTCCTTTTCCACCGATGGTAAATTAGTCACTTACAAAAAAGTGACGGGCGGTTACTTACTTAGCCCTGAATATTCTGTCGACCCAGGAGTTTACGTACTCGATCTAAAAAGTAAAATCACTAAACGTATTGCCAAATCTGGCTCCGCCCCTCATTTTTCTGGCGACAATAAACGCGTGTATTTAACCACCTCAGTCCCGGGAAGTAGTTATGCGGAAAGCCAACTTGTGAGCGTCGACTTAAACGGCGAAGATAAACGTGAACATTTGTATGGAGCCAATGAAGTCACGGAGTATCGCCTCTCACACGACAAAAAATGGGTCGCGTTTGTCTATCAATACAATGCCTATATTGCGCCGTTTGTAGATACAGGTAAACGCGTCAAAATTGGCCCGAATATGTCTTCATTGCCTGTTAAACAAATATCGAGCCGCGCTGGAGAATTTCTGACTTGGAGCGCCGATAACCAAGCGGTGAGTTGGTACCACGGTGCAACTTTCTATGAACGCAAATTACAAGATGCCTTTGCGTTTTTAGAAGGCGCGCCAGATAAATTACCAGAGCCAGTCACCGAAGGAATTGATTTATCGTTCCAACATAAATCCGACAAACCATCAGGTTATAAAGCATTAGTAGGTGGCACTGTCGTTACTATGAGAGACGCCAATAGACAACGTGAAGTGATTGAAAATGGCGTAGTGTTAATCCGAGACAATAAAATAATCGAAGTAGGTAAATCAGGAGAAGTATCAATCCCCGATGAAACATTACTGATTGATACTAAAGGAAAAACCATACTACCGGGGCTTATCGATGCCCATGCTCATGGTTCACAGGGCAGTTATGAAATTATACCTCAGCAAAACTGGAGCATGTATTCAAATCTAGCATTTGGGGTAACCACTATTCACGATCCGTCTAATGACACCACAGAAATTTTCTCTGCGGCAGAGTTACAAAAAGCCGGAGAAATCTTGGCGCCTCGCATTTATTCAACCGGTACTATTTTATACGGTGCTGAAGGCTTAGGGTACAAAGCAATTATCAATAGTTACGATGATGCTTTATTTCATATGCAACGATTAAAAGACACGGGTGCTATTTCTGTTAAAAGTTACAATCAACCAAGACGGGATACTCGCCAACAGGTTTTAGCTGCCGCAAAAGCTCTCGGCATGATGGTAGTGCCAGAAGGCGGCGGTAAACTGCAACAAAATATAACAATGTTAGTCGACGGACACACTGGGTTAGAACATTCATTACCTATTGCCAAAGGTTATGATGATTTAACGGCTTTATGGTCAGCAACTAAATTTGGTTACACCCCAACGTTTGTGGTGTCTTATGGTGGCATGATGGGTGAAGAGTACTTTTACGATAAAACCGAAGTCTGGAAAAATCCACGCTTAATGCGCTATACACCTAGCTTTTTAGTAGACAAACGTTCAATACGACGTCCTACCGCACCAGAAAACCAATATAACCATGTCACTGTGGCCGAATATGCGAAAACCTTACGTGATAATGGCGTAAGTGTGCATATAGGCGCACATGGTCAGCGCGAAGGATTAGCTTCTCACTGGGAGTTATGGATAATGAATCAAGGTGGTTTTACACCTTGGGAAGCGCTTAGAGGTGGCACAATAGACGGCGCCACTCATTTAGGAATGGACAAACAAATAGGCAGTATCGAAGTGGGAAAAATCGCCGATTTGATGGTTATCGACGGAGATGTTCTCAAAGATATCACTCGTAGTGAATTTGTTGAATACACGGTTTTAAATGGCCGCGTTTATGAGACTGCAACCATGAATGAAGTGGGTAAGAAAGAGCAACGAAAAGCGTTTTTCTTTGAAAACAACAATCGACTGTTTATGCCCAAAGCAACACAACAAGCCATAGATGCTAAGGCGCAAAAACACCACTGGGTACATTAGGTTGTTTTCAACATGCCTTGGCTCATTCTAGTTAAGGCATGTTGAATTAATAAATTGAATAGACAATGAGAATCTCTAAATATGAAAAGAAACTTAGTTTGGGATATTCCCGTAAGATTATTTCACTGGTTATTAGTGTTGTGCCTATGTGGGCAATGGCTAACAGCTGAAGTTTTGGAAGATGCCATGGATATCCATTTCTATATTGGATATTTTACGTTAGGGCTCATTATATTTCGGCTTATCTGGGGATTTTTGGGGACTAAGTACGCTAAGTTTAGTAGTTTTATTGCAGGTCCTAAAACTATGTTGGCGTATTTAAAAAGCATCGGCTCAAAACAACATACCTTCAGTATCGGTCACAACTCTGTGGGTGGACTGATATTACCTGCGGTGATCATTTTAGTGGGTTTACAAGCCATTAGTGGATTATTTACGTCAGACGACATTTTATATACAGGACCTTATTACGACAGTGCTAGCGACGACTTGCAGCAATGGATGCAGTGGTTACATCACAATATTTTCGATCTGTTGTTGGCTATCATTGGATTACATTTGGTTGCGATTGGATGGTATTTGTTTTTTCTCAAACATAACCTTATAAAACCCATGTTAGACGGTAAAAAAGCAGTCTCAACAAAAGACAGCATTTCACACTCTCAACTTATTAAAGCGATAGTGATCATGTGTTTAGTGGCGGTATTTATATATTGGTTAGTTGAAATAAATCCGCCTCCAATAGATGACGGATATTACTATTAATCAATGGGTTTGCAGTTGTGCTACAAACCCAATAGTCAAGCTTAGTCTGCTTTGTAGTTATCGTGACAACCTTTACAGCTTTTAAAAATCTGCCCAATAGCAGGCTTATATTTACTGGCATCACCAGCTTTAGCTACTTTGTTTAGGTTGCTTGCGGCCAGAGTCAACGCATTTATTTTGTCGTTAAAGTCGGCTTGGTTTTTCCAAACTTTATCCAAGGCTGCGGTTTCAACATCAAAACCAGAGGTATCAGTTGCAAAATAGTCTTGCAACATCAAAGACAACTGTTCGATACGCATTGCATTTGTTTGCATAGCTTCCGCGTCAAATGGGATAGCCCCTTTGTTCATGGCACCTAAAATACCAACATTGCTTTTAACAAGTGTAAAAATGGCTTGTCTAAACTCGGTGACATCTTTGGCGTGTTTAGCCGATTTGGCCGGCTCTGCAACGACAGAAAATGTACTTAACATAGCTGAACCTATTATTATCGCTAACGCTTTTTTCATCATATTGCTTTCTCCAAAAGTTAGGGGTAATTGTATATAGAACGATGATAACTGTTTTTTGTTTTGCATTCCTATTATTTACGAACAACAACCTTGTAGATTGATAATTGCCGATATTATTTACCTCAGATTGTAACTATTTCCCTGTGACATTCCGTGTAGATACTGAAATTTATCATTGTGGTATTGGCGGCTCACTGACAGATAAATAAGTGAATCAGACACCACCTGAATCGGGCGAGTTACACCTGTGAATTCGGAGCCTGCCGCATCAAGGGTACTGCCGGCCACTCTCAATGCTGTTTCTCCTTGTAATTGCACGTTAGTCATAGTGACAAAAGAGTCAATCACTTCCATAGTTAAACTGTCTGACTTAGCAACAACCTGCTGCATAGTGACGTCTGAGTTCTCAATATAAATTTGCTCGGCATAGAGGTCTGTTAAGTTAATATATCTACAGCCACTGATATAAACAAAGGCATAATGTCCACTGTATGACCGTTCATTTTGGTTATTACATGTAAGAGTAGGTAATTTCTCAGTTTCTAGAGTATTTGAGTGTGGTGTCTTGAAAGGAGGATTATTTAATGCGTAATTTAGTTTGCGCATAAATTCCGCAGGCTTATCCTTCATTGGCACATGCCCAGCCTCGTGAATAACATTTAACTCAGCATGGATTATTTGAGACTGGAGTATTTCTCCCGTTCTAAGAGGTGCAACTCGATCAAATTCACCCCAAATAATATGCGTAGGCACCACAAGACTATCTATGGCCTCAGAAAAATCCTCGTTTATAAGTCCAAGGGCCGCATTCAAAGTAGGGCGATCCTTATATACATATTGCTGCGCATATTCATTTTGTAGCAATACTTGCGTAGGGTCGGGTAATCGGTCTAAGCGATTTAGCACAGAACCGCTAACTCTATCAATAAAGCGATTAAACCTGCTGACTGCTGTATCGACAAAATCAAACTGCTGTTGATATCTTGCTAACCATTCATAACGATCTGGCATTTGAGTCATGTGCCGCACAAATACTGAGCGATGTAGCACCCCAGCAGTATCTACCATGACTAAGCGCTCGACCATTTCGGGAAACTGTGACGCAAAGCGTAAACTGATTGCCGCGCCCATAGAATGACCAATGAGTATTGCTTTTTGAGAGGAAAACTGCGGAATCAGCCACTTAAGCAACTGTGCATAACGTCGCGGGGCAAGCTGCAACGAGGTAGGATCTGACTCCCCAAATCCGGGCAAGTCCAAGGCGATGACATGATACTCAGACTCAAGTTGTGGAATGACATCCGACCAATCACGTAAACCACTGTATCCTAGACCGTGCACTAGGATAATGGTTTCTTTATGTTTTTTCCCCGTTTCGACTACATGAACTTCACCGTCAAAAACGGGCTCATTGATTCGCGACTGTTGCCAATGAGATGGCAGAGGCTGCAATGTTGTTGATTGTACAACTTCTTCGCTATCTTTTTTGTCCTGTGCATAGCTGCTAGTGGCAATAAAAAAGTAAATAAATACAACTATATAATGGCGCATAAAACAATCATACCAGTAGCAGAATAGATGACTTTTAAATTAAAGATGAGTTAGTATCATGTCAAGTTAAGCGATTGTTAATCAACATCTAAGCGTGACTAGGACAACACTTAATATTGAGCGCGTAAACCTATATCCTGAGATATATTAATGGTTCTAAAAATACTAGAGATAAAGGACTTATTTAATGGCAGACAACAATTTAGAAAAATCTTTCGCTACTCTAAAACAAACTATTCCACTTTTGCTGAAACATAAAATTTCTGCCATCCCCACCAATTATGCACTTTGGTATACCTATGTTGCTAATGAATCGCCCGAGTTAAAAACAGCAATCGATTATGTAATAGATAACAAATTACAGCTCTCAGAAACTAAAACCAAGGAGCTGTATCGTAGTTATTTAGCAGAAACTGAAGAAGTGACAGCTTGGGAGTTACGACAATCGGTGGAAGCTATGCTTATTGAGTTATCTCAATCGTTACAAGATACACGCTCGGAAACCATTAGTTTTAAGGAATCGATGGACACTTGTGTTGATGGCCTTGCGAAAGTAGAAAGAGAGGGATTGTCGGTTAAAGAAGTTATGGCCTTAGTACGTAATTTAGTAAGAGATACACAAAACATCAGGCGCAGTACCATCGGATTTAATAAAGCCTTAACCGAGGCACAAAAAGAAATTACAGCATTACGAGGTCAACTTGAGCAAAGTAAACAAGAGGCTTTATACGACGCACTCACGGGACTATGCAATCGCCGTTATTTTGATGAAGAGCTCGCGACTCAATCTTTACAGCCCAATTTATGTTTATTATTAGTTGATCTCGACCACTTCAAAAAAATCAATGACAACTACGGCCATGTTATGGGTGACTTAGTATTAAAAGCGACGGCAAAAAAACTACAAGCCACTTGTAGAGACGGTGCTCAAGCGTTTCGTTTTGGTGGTGAAGAGTTTGCTATTATTGTCCCAAATTCAGATCTAGCGAAAGCAAGACGTTTAGCCGAATCAATGCGTAAAGCCATTGAAAAAATAGGGGTGAAAGACAAGCGTAGTGGCGAGGTATTAGGCGACATCGCAGCCTCAATTGGCGTAGCTGAACTGACAACAGGAATGAATCCTCTGGCACTTATAGAAAAAGCCGACAAACAACTTTATGAAGCCAAACGATTGGGGCGTAATCGCGTTATGCCAATGACGTAAAGATTCTTGCCAGTTTTCAATTGCAGAAAAGACCGTAATTTCTGCATATTTTCGCCCTAATAAACCCTATTACAAGTGAGTTATTCCAATTAGCTGATTTTTATACAAAAGAAATTCGGCATCTAGTCAAAATATCTTGTATAATCCCGCGCAAATTTTACTCAGACTGAAGTTGGAACAATGACAGATTTAGCAAAGTACAGAAATATAGGTATTTTTGCCCACGTTGACGCGGGTAAAACAACTACTACAGAACGAATCCTTAAACTTACTGGTCAAATTCATAAGACTGGTGAAGTACATGACGGTGAATCTACTACCGATTTCATGGAACAAGAAGCCGAGCGCGGAATTACTATCCAATCAGCAGCCGTTAGCTGTTTTTGGGACGACCACCGCTTTAACGTTATCGATACTCCTGGGCACGTTGACTTCACAGTTGAAGTTTATCGCTCACTTAAAGTACTAGATGGCGGTATCGGTGTATTCTGTGGTTCTGGTGGTGTTGAACCACAATCAGAAACTAACTGGCGTTATGCGAATGACTCAGAAGTCGCACGTATTATCTTCGTAAACAAATTAGACCGTATGGGTGCTGATTTTTACCGCGTAGTTAAACAAACTAAAGACGTACTAGCTGCTAACCCACTAGTAATGGTTCTACCTATCGGAATCGAAGATGATTTCGTAGGTGTAGTTGACTTGCTAACTCGCAAAGCATATATCTGGGATGACACTGGTCTTCCAGAAAACTACAAAATTGAAGATGTGCCTGCGGACATGGTCGATAAAGTAGAAGAGTATCGTGAAATGTTAGTCGAAACTGCTGTAGAGCAAGACGATGACCTAATGATGGCTTACATGGAAGGCGAAGAGCCGTCTATTGAAGAAATTAAACGTTGTATCCGTAAAGGTACGCGTACTATGGACTTCTTCCCAACCTATTGCGGTTCGGCGTTCAAAAACAAAGGTATACAACTTATCTTAGATGCAGTGGTTGACTACTTACCTTCACCAACAGAAGTTGATCCTCAACCTCTTACCGATGAAGAAGGTGAACCAACTGGCAAATTCGCACTTGTTGATCCTAAAGAAACCTTTAAAGCCTTGGCCTTTAAAATCACCGATGACCGTTTTGGTGCACTAACTTTCGTGCGTATCTACTCAGGTACACTTAAGAAAGGTGACACAATATTGAACGCTGCGACTGGTAAAACAGAGCGTATTGGACGTATGTGTGAAATGCAAGCTGACGACCGTAATGAACTTTCTTCGGCTCAAGCCGGTGACATTATCGCGATCGTAGGTATGAAGAGTAACGTTCAAACGGGCCACACTTTGTGTGATCCTAAAGATCCAATCATCCTTGAAGCTATGGTATTCCCAGAGCCAGTAATCTCTATATCGGTAACACCGAAAGATAAAGGTTCAACTGAAAAAATGGGTATCGCTATTGGTAAAATGGTAGCTGAAGATCCTACTTTCCGCGTTGAAACTGACCAAGATTCAGGTGAAACCATCCTTTCAGGAATGGGTGAGCTTCACTTAGATATCAAAGTAGACATCCTTAAGCGTACTTACGGTGTTGACTTAGTTGTAGGTGAACCTCAAGTGGCTTACCGTGAAACTATCACGCAAGAAGTTGAAGATTCTTATACCCATAAGAAACAGTCTGGTGGTTCTGGTCAATTCGGTAAAATCGACTACCGTATCAAGCCTGGAGAGCCAAATTCTGGTTTTACTTTCACCTCAACAGTAGTTGGTGGTAACGTACCTAAAGAATTCTTCCCAGCTATCGAAAAAGGTTTTGCTGGCATGATGGATACAGGTGTTCTAGCTGGCTTCCCAGTATTAGACGTTGAAGTTGAGTTATTCGACGGTGGATTCCACGCAGTTGATTCATCAGCCGTTGCCTTTGAAATTGCTGCTAAAGGCGCGTTCCGTCAATCAATTCCTAAGGCTGGTCCTCAGTTAATTGAACCAATCATGAAAGTTGACGTATTTACGCCAGACGATCACGTTGGTGACGTTATTGGTGACTTAAACCGTCGTCGTGGCATGATAAAAGATCAAGAAGCTGCCGCTACAGGTGTGCGTGTTAAAGCTGATATCCCACTTGCAGAAATGTTTGGTTATATCGGAAGCTTACGTACTATGACTTCTGGTCGTGGTCAGTTCTCAATGGAATTCTCTCATTACAATCCTTGTCCACAAAATGTGTCAGAGAAAGTAATTGCAGAAACCAAAGAACGTGAAGCTGCTAAGAAGTAAATTATTTAATTGATTTAAAAAGCCCTATTAATATGAATTAATGGGGCTTTTTTGATCTTATCTTCCCTTTAGGCTTGAATACTGTGACTCGGCACCATATGGTAGCTATGACATAAATAATTCTGCTCTTTATGATTTTAAATTAATAGGTCAGTTTATCTACACCCATTAATCCCATCCCAAAATAGGAAAAATACATGAAATTAAACACTCTTGCTTTTTTGACGGCATCTTCTTTATTTTTAGCTGCATGTGGCAATGACAAAACAACACCAGAATCTAAAACAGCAGAAGCTCCAGAGGTTGCAGGCGATGCTGCAACTGATAGCGCTTTAACTACTCTTGAGCAGAAACTGAGTTATATAGTAGGAACAAACTTAGCCGGTCAATTTAAGAATGATGAACTTTCTTTGGATGTGGATGCCTTCGTTTTGGCAGTTAATGATGTAATGTCAGGTGCAGATCCACGCTTAACTCAAGAACAAATTCAAGAAGCAGTAGCAACGGTACAGAAACAAGCCCAAGAGAAACAACTACTTGCACAACAAGAAGCCAGCGCTAAAAATAAAGCGGATGGGCAGGCCTATCTTGAAGCAAACGCTAAAAAAGAAGGCGTAGTGGTAACAGAAAGTGGTTTACAATATAAAGAAATCGTAGCCGGTGATGGTGAAATGCCAACTTCAGATAAAACTGTTGTGGTGCATTATTCTGGTACGTTGACTGACGGCACTGAATTTGACAGCTCTTACAAAAGAGGCCAACCCGCTGAATTCCCAGTGACAGGCGTAATTAAAGGTTGGGTAGAAGCCCTACAATTAATGAATGTAGGTGACAAGTTTGAACTAGCTATTCCATCTGATCTAGCTTATGGAGCAAAAGGTAGCGGTCCAACTATAGGTCCTGATGCTACTTTGTTATTTGAAGTTGAGCTAATCGAAATAAAATAACATATTAACTGCAAGCCTTGCCTGTATTTGTGTGAGGCTTGCAGTTTGATAAAACTGCGATATCAACATGTAAATCCCTACCCTGAGTTCTTCAAAAATACCTTAGACACACCCAACCCGTTAATAGAAGATGCCGTTAAGGTGGGAGGAGACCATCACATCAG
Organism: Paraglaciecola arctica; assembly: GCF_018861065.1. Classification (GTDB taxonomy): domain Bacteria; phylum Pseudomonadota; class Gammaproteobacteria; order Enterobacterales; family Alteromonadaceae; genus Paraglaciecola; species Paraglaciecola arctica_B. The sequence continues at coordinate 6,787 of NZ_JAHKQO010000007.1, read as the reverse complement.
GTTAGTTAGCAATCTTTGTTTTCTTAAATTTATCAGGAATGATGTCGTAGCTCGACTAAACAGGCCAAGCGACTATAAGGGTTTTGAAGCATTTTATTAGCCGCTCTGAATCACAAAGCGGTGTTGGCTATTAACGAATCGTTTTGACGTGATAGCGCGCTCTAACGACTTGTAAGCACACCATTAAACATTCTATTACTACCTTTTTATGACGTCGCTAGAGGCCGTAAAAGGGCAGCTACACTGCCCGCGAACGATACATGCCGCACTCTTGTCGCTGCAACATATTAAGCGTGAAGAGTAACCGCGTTAATTACAACTTCAGTCGTCTATTTCTATAAACCATTGCGAGACCTAGCAACAATAACCAGCCAAAAGCGCCACCACCGGAACCTGAATCACCACTACCATTGGTCGCTGTAATTAGAGTATTAGCCGCTGGGTTGAGGTTGGCAGCCGTAGCGGCTTGTGCATCAATGACAACTATGTCGGAAATGATCACCAAATTTTCATCGGTAATGGCTTCATCATTATCAACGTCTGCTTGCGTATAGTTTCGGATCGGTAGATCACTAAAAGCGCCGCCAGCATTCATCAAACTTAATTCAGCAATAGCATCGATTACTTGCATTCCCTCGTCTGTTACTTGCCCAAACACCGTAAAACCGCTATTTTGCAAATCTAAATTTGCGCTATTATCTGACAAGTTAATGAACCATTCTGAAGTCGCACTGTTCGCTTGATTGCTTAATTTCGCCATAGCGATCGTGCCACGAACGTTAGACAACTTGGGTTCGTTGACAACCGAACTACCTTTTTCGATTTCGTCGAGGGCGAAACTACCGGTTATTGGCCCATTGTATTGGTATCCACCTGCTTGCACGATAAATCCACCTACAGATCTATGCACTACGTTATTAAAGTAGGCGCCAGAATTAACGTAACTTAAAAAATTATCGACTGTGGCAGGGGTTGTATTATCAAACAAATTCACTTCAACCACACCAAGTGAGGTACGTATTTCTACTATTGTGCTGTGTACATTAAACGACAACAGAGCAAATAAAGCGGTAGCAAAAACAAAGGGGTTGTTTTTAAAAATCATAATTAGAGATGTCTTCTTTTGTTACTGTTCGTAGCATTAGAATAAAATAGATCTACGGCATTACAAAGCTATCACTTGCATCAATTTGTAATTGCGCACTGCGACCGCTTAACCATGGATAGCTACCTATAACACCTCAGAATTCGAATATCAAAACAACGGGGTGTTATAGGTCTAAAGCTTAAAATGGAACTGGATATTCCCTAAACACTTGCCCAACAGCAGATACAAGTTCCTGTGATAGTGGGTTGCTAAAAGCGGCAATGTTTTCTTTTAATTGCACCATATTGGTGGCACCAATTATTGTTGAAGTGACGCCATCCACTTGATCACACCAAGCTAAAGCAAGTTGCGAAGGCGTGAGTTTATAAGTTTTCGCTAGATCTACATACCTTGCAGTAGCCCCATGAGTAGCGGGCGTATCACGGAAAATGCCATTTCTTTGTTCAAAGGTCCAACGGCTACCTTTGGGCAAGTTACCTTGTAAATACTTGCCACTTAATACCCCACCCGCTAATGGGGACCAAGGCAAGTAGGCTAAGTCTTCACGGACACAATTCTCGATTAAATACGGCCAATCTTTGGCATGTAATAAACTGAATTCGTTTTGAACCGATACCATTCTTGGTAAGGCATATTGTTGACTTAACTTCAGATAAGCATTGATGCCCCAAGGCGTTTCATTTGATAAGCCACAAAAACGAATTTTTCCTGCTTTCACACAACTATCAAGGGCTTGTAAGATCTCCAACATGCCGTTGGTTTCTTGCTCAGTCTCAACGCTAGAAAACTTGACTTTTCCCGGCCAATGTTTGGAAAAATGCGGAGAAAGACGGTTTGGCCAATGCAATTGGAATAGGTCAATATAACTAGTTTGTAAGCGCTTTAGTGAAGCATCAACCGCTTCGATAACACTTTCACCTGTAATTTTTGAGCCACCTCGAATGTAAGGCAATCCAGGACCCACTATTTTACTGGCGAGTATTAAATCCTTTCGTCGAGTCGGATTCTGAGCGAGCCAGTTTCCAATTATGGTTTCAGTTCCACCATATTTATCCTCGGAAGGTGGAACTGGGTATAGCTCAGCTGTATCAATAAAATTTACGCCTTGGTTTAAGGCGTATTCGATTTGTTCATTTGCTTCTACTTGCGAATTTTGTAATCCCCAAGTCATACTACCTAAGCACACTCTCGAGACTTTTACCCCACTACTACCTAGCACGCTATATTGCATGTTTACCTTCCTAATAAGATGATTAATTGACACTTAGAAGCGTTGCATCTCTTCTGAGTCTAAAATTTTATTTAAGCCTTTTATTAAAAATATGGCTAGCAACCTTGCGCCATTATTTTGCTTGACCCGTTAGTCTTTGCCAATAACATTAAACAACACACGAAAATCAGTCTGCCGCTTTGAAAAAACTAACTATTGGTCAACAACTCGACATCAATTCATATGCTTTGTAGTGCATTAGATCTGATTAAAGTTTAGGGCTATGATGGTATTACCCCTTAAGCGTTAATTAATATGATATATCAAATTGCTTGTTTTGAAATCAATACTCTGAGTAAACAGTTAAGCATTCACAACAAAGTAGTGAAGGCAGACCAACGCTTGCCTGACTTGTTCATTGAACTAGTTAATCATTACCCCAATCATTGCAGCAAAAGTGCACTTATTGAAACACTCTGGCCTGATACTGTAGTGTCTGATTGGTCTATTTCTAAATTAGTGTCAGAAGCTCGACAACTTTTTAAACAATATGGTTATCAGCAAGAAGTGATTCAAACCTTACATGGTCGAGGATATCGTTTAGCTAGCGACCTAGGAGACCAAATTGTAAAAATAGAAGCGCAACCTGTGCAAACTAAAATTAAACATACACCAGCCCTACCATTTATGATGAGTACACAAGGAAAATGGACATTATTTGCAGGTTTAATGTTGATATGTGGCGTAGCTTGGCTTTTAGTTAGCAATCAGCCGCAACCATTACAAAAAAGTGAACCAGTAGATTCGATTGGACGTCTTCTATGGGTAGACGATAACCCTCATAACAATCTTACTGAGAAACGTTATCTAGAAAAGCAAAACATCACTGTTTATCAAGTTAATAGCACTGAGGAAGCACTCACCAGCCTTGAGCTGTATGAATTTGATGTCATTATTTCTGATATGGGTCGCGATGGCGAAGTATTAGCCGGGCTCAACTTGCTTAAATCTCTACGGGAGAAAAATAACCACACCCCTTTTTTGTTTTACACCATAGTGCTTACCCAAACTCAGCAGAACATTATTGAGCAATACCAAGGTCAGGGGGTCGCAGTCGAAGCCCAGAAACTTTACCAATTAGTTTTGCCGTTTTTTGAAAACGAGCCAAAAACCGCTGCCACTTTCAATATAAGCGGTTGATTTAACTTACTTTCACAACTTTTCAAAAGCTTTCAAAAACAAATCTATCAAGCTGACTTATATCTTTAAGTGCCATCTGGAATGGCCATTTGGCGTTTAATTAATTTCAAGTTAAGGCTTGTTTGGAAGGATTTCATGAAAGCTAAAAAACATCTACTCATTAGGCTAGTCGTTATCGCCTTTTTTATTTCTTTATTAGCCTGTGGGAGCAGTGATAACGACAGCTCGCTCTCTGAAAACAGCAATATTCCCCCTATTGCCAATGCAGGTAGTAATCAAAGTGTCGATAAAGCGGTGTTAGTCACTCTAGATGCCAGCGCAAGTAACGATTCTGATGGCACTATTGTGAGTTATCAATGGAGCCAAAGTGCTGGTACTGCAGTAGCCCTATCTGATAACTCTGTAGTTTCACCAACCTTTACCTCACCAACCTTAAACGCGTTAGAAACCCTCATGTTTCAAGTCACCATTAGCGACAATGATGGTGCAACAGCTACTGCCACAACAGAAGTCGTAGTTAACCCAGTGAAGGGCAACGAAGTAGCCACGGCATTGCTAGAAGATTCACTTTTGATCAATGAATTGTATTTTGAATATCAGCAGCGTTTAGGCGACAAAGTCTGGGTGATGGGTTACTTCGGCAACACCGATATCAATGAAGATGGTGACGCATTTTTAGTGGATAACGTGCTGCGCTTAGAAGTCGATGAAGCCTTTCCTCATCACACTTTTTTACGTCTTGATGGGGTGTTGCCGCCTGATTCTTGGCAAGGTGATATGATTATGGTTTACGGAGAAATTAAAGATTACGCCACAGAATCGGGCGAAATGTCTATACAACCAACACCTTTAATTACAGTTGAAAAGTATTCATTACTTAAACCCTTTGAGCAAAATAATTCATGGGACAATATCTTCTTAAAGTTTAACTTATCCCCTGAAAATTCACCAAAAACATCCGACTTACAGCACAATTACCCGGAAAGTGACTTATTTGCCACATTACCGACACCTCAATTTAAAACCCAATTAACCGGCACACAAGCGCAGGATTGTGATCGTGCTGTGATCATCAGTGGGGGGGTAGATAAGTCCAACAATCACAAACGTTATGAAAACAATGTGGTCGCCAAGTTCAATAAAATGAAAGACTTAGGGTTTACAGATGAGCAAATAGAAGTATTTTATAACGACGGTGGCGAGATATCAGTTAACGGTAGCAATATAGTTGACCAAAAAACCACAAACGAAGAAATCAAAGCGCATTTTGAAAAGCTTGCCAATGACATGCCTGGTAGTTGCACCTTAACCATATTTGTCACCGACCATGGCATAGGAAATAACCAACAACAAGGATATGTAGGTGCGCGTCCTGCTTTTTCAGGGGACGAAGCCAACAATGGTAAATTGCATGATGAAAATACTTTTACGTTTGATGCAAGGACTAAAACCCGAGTTATCTCTGACTCCTTTGTGTTTCAAGAACAAACTTGGCTCATTAAGAAAGATGAAACAGGCAATGTCTTTGTCTATAAATGGAATGGAGAGCAGTGGATATACCGCGGTGAAAACTCTAATGGCGACAATATAGTAAGTGAAACCGAGTTAGGCGGTTTAGATATTAACGGTGACGGTGATACCACAGATAGCGATTGGGGTATTCCGGTCTCTTGGTTAATCGACCGCTCGCTTGGCGATAGAGTCTATTATAGCAACAGTTGGGATACCGATGGTGATGGCAAAAACGATGTGCTACTCCGCTGGGACGGTGAGCGTTATGTAGCAGAGCGCTTAGTTGGCGAAGCATGGCAAGAAATGGGCCGCGATATTAACGGCGATTATTTTATCGATATCATTGACGGCGGTGTCGACTGGAATTTGGATGGCGATAAAACCGATCAAATAGCTTTCCACGAAGGTATCAATCTTTGGGGCAAAGAAGTGCTGTGGGACGATGCTTTTAGAGATTTGCTGAAACCTTTATCTGATGGTGGTGTACACATCATGATGGAAATGGTCTCGTGCTTCAGTGGTGGGTTTGTACCCAATGTGAAAGACTTGGTAGAAAACATCTACACCGGCTCAAGCGAAGATACCAAACACTTTAACCGACTCGGTGCAGATGGAAAATATTTCGCTACTGATGAAATGACATTCTTAGACAATCTAGTCGGTATAGATACCGATAGTTGGAACGCCGCTGCTGAGGCCGCTACTGCCGCTGACGACAAACTAGCTGAAGAACAAGAAGCCACAAAAAATATTCATGTTCACGAACAAACTACACGCTTTGCTACCAATAGCTTGTATCAACTAAAAGGCGACGGTCAGTATCAAATTTTGTTAGATTTACCCGATGATTTGGTGGGGCAAATATATGATTTTGAATTTATATTAGGCTTACAAAAACCACGCTGGATCGATTTTACATTTCCTGAGGGCTTACCTGAAGGCTTACAAATTGAAGATATACCAGGCGGTGTTCGGGTATTTAGTGACAATCCAATTAAAGATGAACTGATATTCACAATTGCCCCCCAAGGCATTAACCCTGAATCACATATTCGTATTGAGTATACAGATGCTGAACATAAACGCTTAGGTTATACCGTGGCAGAATCAGGCTCATTTGAAACGCTAGCTGAACAAATTAGTTTTGCTCCTGAAGAAACCAAAGTCTGTGTCAACCACACAGACCACGGTAAAAACTCACCCAGTATTATGGAATGGTTGTTAGCGGCAAACATCTTAGATAAATCAGAATTTATTGATATTGCGTTAACTATTGCCATTACCACCCCAGACGGTTCTGTAGTGGAAGAAGAAATCGTATTAAATGCACAAGGCCTAATGTATTTATTCCTAAATATATTTACCTATGGGGATTATAGTATTGAAGTGATTGGTGCTAGGCACGTACCCAGCGAGGCGGTATTGGAATTAGCCGGGCAATTGTTATTCGCATTTACAGTTACAGCAGAAGAAACCAATAAGGATCAATGTGAACCAGACTAATTATTAAGATATTTTAGACATAAAAAAGGTCACCGAGGTGACCTTTCTTGTATTAGCTTATTGGGCTAATTATAGGATTTTAGCTACTACGCCAGCACCTACTGGCCACGTTACTCCGGGCTTCCTGCCCTTCGCCCTTCGGGCCATCGTCAAAAGCGACGATGTTCTATTTTGCTCCCGGCAAAATAGTCACGGAAGTATCCCCTTGGGGCCGCACAATAGGAACTGGCGCCATTAAAAAAAGGCCACCGAGG